>NZ_JAIBLJ010000050.1 GCF_020179385.1 Alkalihalobacillus sp. YIM B00296
TTTCTTTCATCATATCAAAAAACGCCCCGAAGGGCGTTTTTCCAGTTACTGTATTCGTTTTGCAGGGCTCTCAGCTAAGAGGTGACCTCGGAATTGTTCCGGTGTCACCTTTTTTAATCCCCATTGATACCTTGAGGAATTGTAGTAGTCTATGATATCTTCTACTTTCTTTTGTATATCCTCTTTTGTCTTATAACTGGATGCATCTTATCCTTCATATGGCTAAAGAATGATTCTGCAGGGGTATTATCCCTAAGGATGTTGGTAATGAGTAGACTAAAATTTCTCGTCTTGTCCTCCCATCTTTTACACAAGACAAATAGATAGGGTGTCGAGAGACACGAAACGTGAAGACCACTATCCTGAAAGGGATGTTTGGTTCCAAGAACAAAGGCGGTATTGCGGACACCTGTTCCATTCGGGGCGGCTTTTGGTCTTGTGAACTTCAAACAGGAAACCCCTTCCTCAAGCGCGAAGCGATAGGGAGGGGAGGTTCATTTCCTGACATTTTTCGAACTTACCCCCTTTCTAACCACGACTTTTCTTCGGTTCAGGAGAAATCCTTTACCCAACCCAATGCTTTACTCGGGGAATCCTTCGCATCACTAACCAATCCAAAAGTAAAACAAGGAGTAAAGAGGCACCAACCAACGGGAAGAGAATGCTTAATATAACAACTATAACGATTACTCCCTTTACCATCTTGACATTCTTAGGTTGAGGAGGTGCCCCCAATGTATTGCTAGGTTTTCGTTTCCACCACATGATTAATCCTGTAATAACGATAACCACTATGCCGATACAGACAATAAGCCCTAGGACTTGATTTATCAAGCCAAACTCAGATCCTATGTGAAGGGTATATCCAGTGCTAATACCCTTTCCTAAAAGACCATACTCTTGGTATCGATAATCGTCTAGAACTTCCCCATTGTATTGATCGATGTGAAGTGTGGTTTCATTTACGGATTTAGGAAGGAAAACCTGTACTGTGTAGACTCCCTTAGGACCTTCAGGGAAATATACATCGTATCCAGGATTTACATCACGGGAATCAGCGATCTGTACTACCTCATCGATGGAAATCGTCGAAACTTTGTCATCTGTCGGCTCGTCAGGTACAATTGAGGTTGGTTTTTCACCCCATACGGCCGCCGGAATTCCCGTGTCGGTGATTACTCCTATTTTTTGTAGTTGCTGGCCCCAAAACCCAGTCCAAGGTAAACCAGTTAAAATCAAAAAAGCGATACCTATTGACATGCAAAAGGCAGTCACCGAATGTATATCCCGCCAGAAGGAACGCTTACCTAGATTCAGTCGAAGTCTTATTCTACGTATTACACCTTTTCGATGTCGGGGCCACCAGATATACATACCGGTGACAAGAAGAATTAAACCCCAACACACTGCGAGTTCCACCAATAAATCCCCAAATATACCTGCCATCAATTCACCATGTAACCTCTCAACCTGAACCATAAATCGATCTTCGTCAGCCAGTTTTCCAACGATATCCCCATTGTAGGGATTTACATAAACGGTTGAGGATTGGTCATCGACAAGAACCCCTACCTCGATGAACGATTGGTTTCAACCCCTGGCCTAAATCGTGTGATCTCACTTTGCGGGTAGGTATTCTTTACCTCTTCAAGTTGTTCGGAAGGTAACATCTTCTGTCCTTCATCTTGTATGGAGTAGTATTCCTTGTATATGAATGACTCAATCTGAGGCTTAAACAGATAAATACCTCCAGTAATAGCCAATATAAGCAGGAAAGGGGCGAAAATCATGCCTGCATAAAAATGCCACCGCCAAATTGCTTGTGAAAGAGAGTTACGGCTCTTATTGTCGTCATTACTATTTTTCATTATTTTCCACATCCTTTTTTGTGAAAATATTAAAAATTTTCGGTGGATGTCTATTCTGCAGGAGTCATTCTTCAAGACTATCATCTCTGTAATTGCATTAGTTGCAATCTTGGCTTTTTACTTAGAAATACCAGTAAATCAATATGTTGTGGATTTAGGTGAAAGTCAAGTAAACACAATGCCTAGTCCATCACCAATCGTAGTCCGCTACCTGTGAAAAATAACTCTCAAGGAATTTAGTTTTATTCGATATCATATATGCGAATAAAATCACATTGATTTGAACGGGATATTTGGTACTAAATGTTGCAGATTTATCTTCTTAAATTTGCAAATTCCCTTTTGTCTTTTTTCTTGCCATTAGTCGCTTATAAAGGGAAAACCCAAACATATAGTATCCTGAGAATGATAGGAGGATTAAGGATAAACCTGCCATTGTCAACACACTGTATCGATACCAATTTCCAAGAAAGGATCCATCATGTAAAGTAATTAGATAGGTTGAGTAATCTGGATCTGTAGATAGAACTTCCCCTGTACTTGCATCGATTTGAACATCTTGACTGTTGTTAAAGCGAACTTGGTAAACATTCGCGCTTGGCCTTAATTCAATTCTAAAGATATCTTCTACCGATGTTGCACCAGGTAGATCTTGAGAAGTCGCAATGGATACCACTTTTTTCATGGATATCGATTCACTTGGACTCGCCTCCTTTCCCATCCTCAACTCATCGGCCAATCCGAGTGGAATCATATAAACAAGTAAGAGGCCAGTCACAGCCATGAACATAAAAACGACAGATAAAATTAAACCGGTCCATTTGTGGACCTTTCGGCTTAGTTGGTATAATTTAACAGATCTTGACACGTATTATCAATCCTTTTCTTTTAATTTTAAGAACACATTGGCAAAATAGTTTAATAGGAATAGAATGGCTCCCTTATACAGGAAGCTGCGCTTCAGTGTGTTTTTAATTACAAAACAAGGGCTGCAATGACGCCGAAGACAATAAGAGGAATATTATAATGCAAAAACGTCGGTACACATGTGTCCCAAATATGATGGTGCTTTCCATCAGCATTCAACCCTGATGTCGGGCCAAGTGTACTGTCTGATGCCGGTGAGCCTGCATCCCCAAGTGCTCCAGCTGTGCCGATCAATGAAGCGGTCGCTAAGGGGGAAAAACCGGCTGCTGCACAGAGTGGAACGAACAATGCTGCAAGAATCGGAATCGTACCGAATGAGGAGCCGATCCCCATTGTGATCAGAAGACCAACTAGAAGCAATACAACTGCAATGACCGGCTTACTATCACTTAAGATCCCCGTTGCTGATTGTACGAGACTTTCAACGGCGCCAGTTTCTTTCAAAATCGTTGCATAACCGGAAGCGATCAACATGACGAATGCAATCATACCCATCATTGTAATTCCATCATGAACAACCTTTTCTCCTTGTTTAAACGGCACGATCGTGAACAAGAACATGAGAATGACTCCTGTAAGCGCTCCCAAAACAAGAGTACCAGTGGTAAGTTGTACGATAAGTGCCCCTATGATCGCAATGATCGTGAACAGGTGGCGCTTTGTAAAAGACAATTCGACCTCTTCTGATGCTGCTACCTCATGACCGGCATCCTGATTAAGAACGGATAGGTTCCGATCTTTACGATAAGAAATGAAAATGGCAAATAACAACCCGACAATCATTCCAAGCCCTGGCAGTAACATTGCATATGGGATGGAAGAAAGAGTGATTTCCATTCCGTTCGCTTTCATTTCTTCAGCGATGATTCCGTGGAATATCAACCCGAACCCTGCTGGAATCATGATATAAGGTGCTTTTAATCCAAACGTAAGTGCTGTGGCGACGCCTCTCCGGTCTACCTTCATTTTATCGAACAAATTAAGTAAAGGTGGAATCAGGATCGGAATGAACGCAATATGGATAGGAACGGCGTTTTGCGATAAACAAGCAACACCCGCAATCGTCAATAACATGATTGACCGTTTTCCTTTTAAAACCTTCACGAGTCTTTTTACAAGAAATCCTGTAATGCCTGAGTAACCAATCATGACAGCGAATATACCAAGCAGGATATAACTTAGCGCCGTATTTGCTTGTCCACCCATCCCGGAAATGAGCATATTCGTCGTTTCGGTCAGTGACATGCCCTCCATCAACCCTGCAACACCTGCTGCAAGTAAAATTGCTAGAATGACATTGACCCGTAAAAGGCTCAATACTGCCAGGACGATAACTGATACTACTACTGCATTGAACATAAGATCTTCCTTTCTGCCTTTAATTTAAAAATATGAAACTTTCAGTAAATTTTAGATACAATGGGAACAGTACGCAGAGGGGATCGATAAAACCTCAAATTTGCTGTTCCCATAATTAAATATTTACCTTTAATTCCTTTCAGCTTTTATTAAAAAGTGGCAGGTGTTTTCATCTCTTCGATGGAAAATCCATACTTCAGCCAATTCTCGGCTTCCGTAATATCCTTTGAGAATACTCGGTCTTTCTCAATGAATGGAATTCTCTTTCGTCCTTCGTCCAGTATGTTTTTCGTCGCAGGTGACATCTTATCTGTCCCTCTGATCTCAACTGCCTGCATCGCGCAAATCGATTCAATCGCAAGCACCCGTCTCGTGTTGGAGACAATTTGATAGGCATGCCGTGAACCGATCGTTCCCATACTGACATGGTCTTCCTGGTTTGCTGAAGACGGGATTGAATCGACGCTTGCTGGATGGGCGAGCGTTTTATTTTCTGATACAAGTGAAGCTGCACAGTATTGCATGATCATCGCTCCTGATTGAAGTCCCGGATCGGCGCTTAAGAAAGCAGGCAAGTCATTCAGCTGCGGGTTCACAAGCCGTTCGATCCGACGCTCGGAAATATTCGCCAATTCCGCGATTGCAATACCAAGAAAATCCATTGCAAGTGCAATCGGCTGCCCATGGAAGTTCCCGCCAGAGATCACTTTTTTACCACCGTCAAAAATCAGTGGATTATCGGTTGCTGCATTCATTTCGATCTCAAGCTTCTCTTTTACGTAGTTCAGCGTCTGCCACGTAGCACCGTGAACTTGTGGAATACAACGAAGTGAATAGGCATCTTGAACACGGATTTCACCTTGTTTTGTCGTCAGCTTGCTGTCTTTCAAAAATCGCCGCAATCGTTGGGCGACTGCGATCTGTTCAGGATAACCACGTACAACATGGACTTCCTCATCATAAGCATCGATGATTCCTTTCAGTCCCTCGATCGTCATCGCTGCAATCGCTTCCGACTGATAAGCGAGCTTCTCAGCCTCCAAATAGTTCAAAGCTCCCATTGCCGTCATCGCTTGCGTTCCATTGATCAATGCAAGCCCTTCTTTAGCGGTCAACGAAATCGGGAATATACCCTCTTTCGTCATCGCTTCAAGAGCATTCATACGTTCCCCTTTATAAAAGACCTCACCTTCGCCAAGCAGCGGGAGAACAAGATGCGATAATGGGGCTAAATCACCACTTGCTCCGAGAGAGCCTTGCTGTGGAACGACAGGGTGAATCCTTGCATTGACAAACTGAAGCAGCCGCTCGATCACAACTTTCCTAACTCCTGAAAAACCCTTCAACAATGCATTTGCCCTTAGCACTAACATTGCTCTTGAAACAAGTTCCGGAAACGGCTCGCCAACCCCGCATGCATGTGATTGAATCAAATTCCATTGCAATGTACTAACGTCATCGGGGTTGATCAGCACATCACTGAATTTTCCGAACCCGGTCGTGATTCCATAAACGACCCGGTTTTCTTTGACGATTTGTTCAACCGCTTCACGGCTTTCTTCAACACTTTTCCAGCTTTCCTTAGAAGCGATTACTTTTTCAAAATCATAAAGAACGTTCTTCATCTCTTCCAACTTTAATGATTGGCCTGTCAAAACGACCATGACGCCACCTTCTTCCTTTGTACTTTAATTTGATGAAGCAAAAAAGAAAATAGGGGACCATACTGAAGAAATCACGTGAATTCTTCAGTACAGCCCCCTATTGACTAAATGCTCTGGGCTAAAAACTAGTAAGCTATTTAAATATGATTGATGCCAAGACCTAACGTTTCGTGTTCCAATCCTTTGACCGGTGCCCCGATCGTCCCGTAAATCGCAACGGCCAACCACTCGCCCTCTTTGTCATCCGTATATGGATTACCGCGTACAACGGCAAAACGTAAACCGACGGTACGCATGATGGAACCTAATTGCATCTGACCGCGGGTGATGCCTTGAAGCGCTTCCATAATGGCGTGATATAAAGAATGGGTTTCCCGGTAAACATCATTTTTGATGATTCCTTGCTGTTTTGCAGCCGTTTCGATTGCTGCAACTACCTTTTGTGATTCCATTGAACCGACTTTGCCATAACAACTTTTCCAATTGAGTTTATTCGTTACCTCTTGCTGTTCACTTTTGTCGTCAGCTAGTACTAATAAAGCAGCATGACGCCCGATGCGATGTTCCTTATTCAATGACATTATCTACAACTCACTATTTGAATTTATCTTTTCTAATGACTAATCACTGATTTCATCTTAGTGCAAATTTTTGAAAGTGTCAAACAGGTAAGTGATACTATGCAATGTTATTCCGAACCATATGTACTGCAACGCCTGATAATCGCGAATTATACTTTCGTCTTCAAACAAAATATGATCAATTTCGCCGTTTTCGTATTTTTTTACCTCTATATATGTATTTTCGACAAAATCTTTTTGCTTTTTTCATCAGCTGCTGCCAAAGTATATGTCGGTTTGGTGTAGCTCAACCCAATCGATGCATCATTTTCAATACACCACGGAGTGAGTATTGATGTCCAAATTCGCGTTTGATGTACGAAGCAATGATTTCCAGAGTCCAATTAAATTTAGCATTCAAGGTAATTAACTATTCGACGTTTGATGTATGAAAATCCTCCAAAATTTTTAGTATATCTTAAGATCAATCTGTTGGATAGTAATAGGGGTCTCTAACCGAAACGGCTCTTAATAAATTTAAATAGTAGAAATATTTAAAATATTACCAAATATCTCGCAAATTAATTTACTGAATATTTGGTGAATGATTGTGGATGCGATTCGTATGCGGGATTAAAACCTTATGGCCATTTGGGTGAGTTTTGCCATTTCAAGCTTAATTTGTTTAATTTTTTTCGTATATAAATCTTTTTTTGCTAAAGATATCCTAGGGGGAATTTTCTTTGGATAACAACCAAGCACTGCTTGATGGTAGATCGATTCATAATATAGATTTAAGGCCCACAAAACCTGAAGCTAGAATCGGGAGCAGAGTAACAGTATGTGGACAAATAGCTTACCTGACTTTACTACCTTTTTTATGGGGAAAAATTTGGTCCAGGTAACAAATCTATTGGTTAGAGACAATTTCAAGAATATAATTATTCGATAAATGAAGGGACAAGAGAGAGATTACAGCTAGAGAGGGAGCTAAGGAGCACTATACAAGAACAACAATTTCAAGTCTATTATCAGCTTCAAGTCGATGATGATAAAGGTAAGCCGTACGGAATCGAAGCACTCAGTCGCTGGAACCATCCGAAAAAAGGGATATTACCACCAGCAGCCTTTCTTCCTGCTTTAAGTTACTGCTCGAACAATTGCCCGATACCAAGAGCACATGCAAATTATCAGATCTTTAAAATCATCTACAATCAACGGAGAATCAACTCTATTAAGCGTTATTTTGACTGGGCGAAGCAGCAAGGATTAATCCAAACGAATTACTCCAAGTCCATTAAGTTTGTTCCAGCAGAAAAAACAAGCCCGAAACAAATGACGGATAAAGAAGAAGCTGCTTTAATGAACGCTGTTGAAAAATATGGCACGCTGCGTGACAAGACGATTATTATCTTTACTATCGTTATCGAGTGAAATCGGCAGTGTTGGACTGATCGAACGTGAAAATACGACGACCTTGAATGCATCGGTTGTTGATGTGGCAAGGGCGACAGCGAATGGATTCACGCAAAGGTATTCTTTGGGCAAAATGACGGAACCTTAATGTCTATTGAATACACGGTAAGATATCCGATTCTGACAATTGCGTGCGGACCTACAAACAGTCTGAGAGGTGCTTCCTATCTGACGGACCAGTCGGATGCATTGGTGGTAGACGTCGGTGGAACGACAACCGACATCGGTGTCCTGGTAAGCAAGTTCCCACGTCAATCCTCACTCGCTGT
This sequence comes from Alkalihalobacillus sp. YIM B00296, assembly GCF_020179385.1. Lineage (GTDB taxonomy): Bacteria > Bacillota > Bacilli > Bacillales > Fictibacillaceae > Pseudalkalibacillus. Next base: position 8,124 of record NZ_JAIBLJ010000050.1, read on the forward strand.
AGAAGTCGGCGGAGTTAGGACCAATTTCCGCATGCCTGATATCGTTTCAATCGGTTTAGGCGGAGGGACGATCATCGAGGTATTGGACGATGGGGGAATAAAGATCGGGCCAGAGAGTGTTGGCCATCGATTGCCTGAGAAGAGCTTGATCTTCGGGGTGTGAGACTCTTACGACAACGGATGTAGCCGTTGCATTAGGCATCGCTGATATCACTCATTTGGATCAGGATTTATTACACAGAGTGTACGCAAAAATGGTTGAAATGCTGGAAGAAGCAATCGATAAAATGAAAACAAGTTTAGAGCCGGTTCCTGTCGTTCTAGTAGGCGGAGGAAGCATCCTGTTCCCGAACGATCTAAAAGGAGCATCAGAAGTGTTGAAACCGAATCATTTCGGAGTTGCGAACGCAATGGGGGCAGCGATCTCCCAAGTAAGCGGACAAGTGGAAAGAATCTTTTCCATGGATGAGCTTGGCAGGGAGAAAACTCTTGAGCAGGCGAAGGATATGGCACGTGAGGAGGCAATCAAAGCCGGCGCCGATCCTTCCGACCTAACAATAGTGGATCTTGAAGATGTACCATTGTCTTACGTACCTGGTAACGTAACAAAAATCCGAGTGAAAGCAGCCGGCACATTATTGAAAACACGTAAGGAAGAGTATACAGGTACCGTAAAATAAACGAAAACTTTTACTTGAAGCGATCTGATTCTCCAAATAATTGGAATTATATCGCTTCTTTTACATGATAAACGTAAATAGCATGTTTGTACCGGTATTTAACAATCTATCTTTAATCGTATACTAAAAACATAATAAAATAGTATTGAATTTTCTGAAACATTGGCTAAACAGCTGTCAACGATAACTTCCAATTGGGTAATGAATCCATTTATTTATATGGGCACCCTTTACAGAAGAGCAAGCTGACTCTCATTCGCATTAAAGCAGGGGTCGTGTTAACAAATAGATTATGCATAGATTCATAGACTATGCGATATTGCATGGCATCTCTAGGGGAGTTGAAGAGAGCTGTTTCATGCAATAGGATAGCGGAGGGGAATATTGTTAATAATCTAAAAATTCCTAATTGGCATAGAAATTGCAATATAAAATAATAACTAAAATTTAAGGAGGGAATTAAATTTGAAAAATGACACACAACTTTCAAGGTCTCTATCATTACCTTCTGTTGTTGTATTCGGCTTGGCTTTTATGGCTTTAACCACTGTCTTTAGTACATATGGTATTGCTTCGCAGCTATCACATGGCATGGTAGCAGGGTCGTATATCCTTGCTCTGATCGTAATGCTCTTTACTGCATATAGTTATGGACAAATGGCGAAAGAATATCCCATTGCCGGATCAGCATATACTTACGCACAGAAAGCGATCAATCCTTTTGTCGGATTTTTGGTCGGGTGGTCAATTTTAATGGACTATCTTTTCATACCGATGGTCAACTATTTGTTATTTGGTATTTTCTTCTCTGCAGCAATACCAGGGGTTCCGCCTCAGGTTTGGATCACTGGATTATTAATCCTGGTCACCCTTGTAAACATAAGGGGAGTTAAACTCGCAGCAGGAGCAAATATGATTGTTATTGTGTTCTCGGTATTGTTTTTACTGATCTTCTGTATTCTATCTATTAAATCAATTCTACAAGGGACAGGTACAGGGACCCTATTCAATATCGAACCGTTTTTTAATCCTGATGAAACATTTTCTCTGATCGTTGCCGGAGCTGCGTTGCTTTGTTTTTCATTTTTAGGATTTGATTCAGTAACGGCATTTGCCGAGGAGACCGTCAACCCCAAAAAGAATATTCCCCGCAGTCTTATTTTGGTAACGCTGATCGGCGGCTTTATTTTTATTGTAGTTTCCTATTTATCACACAATCTATGGCCGGATTACATGAGTTTTAGTAACCCTGACTCAGCCGCATATGAAATCATTGGACTAGTCGGAGGAAATGTCCTGAGCACGACCTTTTTAGTAGTAACCGCTTTTGTAGTTTTTGGTTCCGCAACAGCATCATTAGCAAGTGCTTCCCGTGTGTTGTTTGCAATGGGAAGGGATGGGCAGCTTCCTGAGAAATTTTTTGGGAAGCTGCATAAGAAATATAAGACCCCCGTCAACAACATCCTTTTGATATCTTGTTTATCCTTGTCAGCGCTATTTTTAAGTCTCACTTTGGTGGCATCATTCATTAACTTTGGAGCATTTCTAGCGTTTATTTTTGTAAATATTTCAGTCATCTTTTTGTTCTTCCGAAGGAAGAAAGAGAGGTCCTTTAAAGGAATTGCATTATATGTCGTCGTTCCTTTAATCGGTGCATTACTTGACTTGTGGCTCCTTATTAATCTTGACAAGTATTCTTTGATTCTAGGAAGCGTTTGGTTCGTGTTAGGTGTTGTATATCTGTTGTTTTTGACGAAAGGATTCCGGAACAGACTCCCAGAAATTCAATATGAAGAAAACATTTCATGACCTACCTTAAACAGCTGCTTTTAAAATGTTTTTAGAAAATAAAAATTTATTTATGAGGAGAGATATGATGAATACAGCTGATATTTTACTCCGGGGTAATGTGATATTCACAGGGGTGGAAGATGAGCCGATGTCAGGGTTCATTGCGATAAAGGATAATCAAATTACAGCGGTAGAAAAGGGCGGTAATGGAAATCAATATATAGGGACATCGACCAAAGTTTATGACTTTAAAAATCAATTGATCATGCCTGGTTTTCATGATGCACATCTACATTTGATGCTCGGAAGTTTATTCACTGATTTTTCGATCGATTTATCGACTGCCACTTCCTCTGAGGAAGTTGTACAGAAGGTAAAAGAATTTTCACGTAGTAAAGATGATGGCGAATGGATCATTGGAAATGGATGGGATGAAGGAAGCTGGGAGGACGTGAGTGTCCCTCCAAATCGGAAGATCCTTGATCGGCATGTTCCTGATTCTCCAGTAATTTTATTTCATGCTGAAGGACACTATGCATGGGTGAACAGCAAGGCGTTGGAAATTGCAAATATTACCCGAGAAACTTCAAACCCGCCCTATGGAGATATTCAGAAGGATGACAATGGAGAGTTGACAGGCGTACTGCTTGAAACAGCTGTATCATTAGTATCGGATAAAGCATTGTTGTTTCCGAGAGAACGGCAATATGAATTGATGGAAAGTTTTCTAAAACACGCAGCAAAATGTGGGGTAACATCTGTCAATGACTTATACGCCAGTAGGGCGCTAGCTGGTATAGAAGATTATGAGTTTTATAAGGAGTTTGAGGATCAAGAGAATTTGACTGTACGTGTTCACCTATACCCGGCACTGGATGGGGATTTTGAACGTGTGAAAAATCTTAGAAAGAGATACAATTCACAAAAATTGAAGTTTACAGGATTGAAGCAATTTATAGATGGAGTCGTTACGGGCTACACAGCCTTTATGTTGGACCCATATAAAGACCGCCCAGAAACCAAAGGGGAGACAGCTTTTTCACCGGAACAAATTAAAAAATGGGTTGTTGAAGCTGATAAAGAAGGGTTTCAGATTCGTTTCCATGCAATTGGTGACGGGGCGGTCCGGTTAGGTCTAGATGCGTTTGAAGAAGCTCATAACATTAATGGGAATAGGGATTCAAGGCACGCCCTGGAACATATTGAAGTCATACATCCAGAGGATATAAAACGGTTTGAAACTTTGGGAGTGATCCCCTCCATCCAGCCGTCTCATTTAGCTCTTATGCCAAGTGAAAATCATACGTCAAGGATTGGTGAAGAAAAAGACAAAAACGCTTATACGTGTAAATCATTATACGAAGCGGCTGGAAATCTAGCATTTGGAACTGATTTTCCAATATCTCCATTGGATCCAATCAAGGAAATCTATTATGCAGTAAACAGGATGGATTATAGTGGCGCAAGAATTTGGAATGAACAAGAACGGATTCCAGTTGCTGCAGCTTTAAAAGCGTATACTTCAGGTGCTGCCCATAGTGTCTTTAGAGATCATGAGCTTGGGACATTAGAACCTGGGAAGCTGGCTGATATCGTTGTTTTAGATAAAGACTTATTTTCGATACCTGCGGAAAAGATAAGGGAAACGAAGGTGTTGATGACAATTATGAACGGAGATGTTGTCTTCGAAGAGAAAAATACCCTGTTGTCAAATTAAAGGAAAAAGTACCGAGTGCGGAATGTAGGTTTTATTATTGTCATCAACATATTCTAACTTGAAAGATGAAGCTATCGTTCAAAAAGAAAAGGTATAAAGACAAACACCAGACGGATTCGTAGAATCCGCCTGGTTTATTTTTAAACGTGACATTTTGGAAGAGTAATACCTGTTCTTGACAATTCAGTCAGAGAAACGTCATTTTGTTATCAGTTTTGTTAAAGTTCATTTTTTTATTTTCCCTCGTAAACAATCTTCCCGCCAACAATTGTGTAGACCACCTTTGTTTCTGAGATGTCTTTAGGGTCGGAATTGATGATATCTAAATCAAGAACTACCATGTCTGCCTTCTTACCAACCTTCAGGGAGCCTAAATCATCTTCCCGGAATAATTGATAAGCAACGTTCTTTGTGAATGACTGGAGCATTTCCTTTACAGTTAGCGCGTAAGTATCATTACGGATCATATTCGTTTCCTGTTCATCCGGATAAGGACTATTTCGAGTAACTCCAATCTCTATACTGTTAAGGGGTCGGTAGTCAGGGGTTGGAGGATAGTCGCTGCTACTAGCAATAGTCACTCCCTCATCCCACATCTTGCGGGCAGGGTACATGTCCAGCGCACGGCCCTCTCCAATCATTGCCTTTTCCAATTCATAGTACTGATCCTTGTAAAACCAGTATTGTTGCAAACTTGCAATGACGTTCATTTTAGCCATTCGTGTGATATCATTATCATTAATAGCAGAAATGTGGGTTATGGTATGACGGGAATCACGTTCTCCGTTAGCTTTACGTGCTTTTTCAAACTCATTAAGACTTGCGTGGACAGCTCCATCACCGATAGCATGAATATGCAACTGAACACTGTCCTTATCCAGAAAGGTAACCATTTTATTGAAATCCTCAACTTTCCAATTTGCGTCACCATGGTAGTGCTCACCCATTCCGGCATTCTCAGTGTAGGGCTCAAGGAAAACGGCGGTTTTGCCTTCAGTTACTCCATCAGCAAATAGTTTAGCAGTATTAATTTGAAGATAATCTGAACTATACTTTTCACGAGCATCAAGCACCGTTTTAACCGCTTCGTCTGGATTGGTGCCTGGGTCAAATTTGAAGGCGTTGGCAACTCGCATCGTCAACTTCCCTTCCTTTTCCAACTCATGCAGTAAACTCATGTTTTCAGTACTGCCAGACATGTTCAGAATTCCGGTTATACCAAAGCTGTTTGCTTCATCTTGATATTTCAAGAAAGCCTTTTTATACTGCTCCCCAGTTAGATCAAACAAAGCTTGTACATCTGTTAGTAAATCGGCTGCACCTTCACGGAGAACACCGCGAGGGCTAACCGTCAGGGTTACGTTCAATCATACCGGCTTTCGGAGCCTTTGTTTCCTTGGATATCCCGGCCATTGCAAGTGCTTTGGAGTTTACCCATACAGAGTGGCCATCAATGGAGTTAAGAATTACTGGAATATCGGAAACCACCACATCTATATCCTCTTTCTTAGGACCTGGGTTTGTACCATCTTCTTGTTCATACGATCCATTTTTCCAACCACGGCCAGTGATTATTTTCACATCAGGATGGTCCTTCCTAAAATCGGCAATAGCCTGGATGTATTCTTCATGACTTTTAACATTCGTAAGGTCTACTTGAAAAAGCTTAGTAGTCCATTGGCCCGGTGGATGGGTATGTCCATCCATAAAGCCTGTGGAGACCATCTTCCCTTTCAGATCAATCACTTGAGTGTCATCACTTATATACTTTTCCACACCAGTATTGCTGCCAACAAAGATGATTTGGTCATCATTGATAGCTATCGCTTCAGCAGTGTGCTGATCTTCTTCCATGGTATATACACTTCCGTTTTTAAGAACTAGGGTGGCTTTTCCTTCAGACTTCTGGGTGGGTTCTTTAGGTACCTCCGTATCCTTTTCTATTGTTTGTTGGGTGCAGGCAGTTAACAGCAGTAAAACTGGCAAAAAGATTACTACCAAAAATGATAGCTTAGGAAAAGGTAATCTACTATTCATAACATTCACTCCCTTAATTAAGTTCCTTTTAAATTTAAAGCTCTTTATAGATTTCAATTTTTACGACACATCAAGTTCATCAAAATCAATTTGAGGTGGTTCTTTTTTGAAAAAGTTTGTAGATATTGTTAAATACAGGAAACCGATGAAGGCCCATATTAAACCAATCGTAATCGAAAACAAATCAAGGTTACTCCATAGATACACAATAAAGAGCAGACCAATAAGAGGGGCAATCAAATGACCTAAGGTATATAATAGAGAGCGTGACTCCTTAGTCTTTAAGTAGGTTACAATCACACATATATTAACAAATGAAAAAGCAGTGTATGCACCAACATTAATGAGAGATGTTGCTCCGCGTAAATCTAACAAAAGTGCGGATGATGCTAATACACCGATTAAGAGAATATTTGGAACAGGTGAATTATGTTTAGGATGTAAATACCCAAAGAAACGCTTAGGCAATACTTCATCTCTTCCCATGGCATATAACAAGCGAGAAGCACTAACTTGTGCTGCCAAACCTGAAGCAAATACGGAAAATAAGGCTCCGGCGGTGAAAATAGAGAGGAATAAGTTTCCACCTATGATATAAGCAATTTCAGGTGAGGCACCTTCAATATCATTAAGCACAGATACATCAGGGAATAGGGACTGCATAAAGTAGGTGACAGTGAAGAAAAAGATCCCCCCTATTGATGCAACTAGTAAGATAGCTAAGGGAATATTTTTTTTAGGTTCAACGGTTTCTTCAGAAAGGGTTGTTATTGCATCAAACCCTATAAAGGATAAAGCTAATAAAGCTGCTGCCCCAAACAGCCCTGAAAACTCCATGTTGGAAGGAAATAGTTCGTTCAACGAATTAAAATGCTCAGGTCCTTTTGTAATGGAACGAACATTAAGGTAAATGAAGACTGTTCCAACCAAAAATTGAAATACGACAAGCAACAAATTCACCGAAGCTGCGAGTTTGACACCAAAGATATTCAAAAAGCTAATAATAACAATCAGACCAACAACCCAGACCCAGCTAGGAACGCCAGGTAATGCTGCTGAAAGGTAAATTTCAGCAAGTAAGGCGTTGATCATGGGAAGGGCTAAGTAGGCTATAAAAGTAACCCATCCCACCAGAATACCGACATATGGATTCAAAATGTTTTTAGTATATGTGTAGACAGAGCCAGCAGCAGGATATCTTTTTACCAATTTTCCATAACTTAAAGCGGTGAAAAGAATTGCGAGAAAAACTACAATATATGCTGCAGGCACATGTCCTGAAGATACATCCGATGCGATTCCGAAAGTATCAAAAACAGCAAAGGGTGACATATACGCAATTCCTATTGCTACTACATGAAACAACTTTAACCTTCGTTTCAATTGATTTGATTGATTCATAGAACCATTCCTTCCAATCTTTTTTTACTTGAGGAAAATGATTAGACATCTTTTATTACCATTCTGATGTATCCGCTTACAATTAGGGGTCATGTGTTACCATCTGAAGAGAAAAGGGGATATAAGATTTGAATGGAATAATAGTAAATCTTACCTAACAATCCTCTTTATATTTAGAAGATTGTCAGGTATGAATTATTAATCTTGGTTTATTTACAAACTATTTAATTATCTAAAGAGTAAGATCTTATTTTTCGGACGTAGCCAGATTCCTTAATCCTTCAAAAGATGATGCGCCATCCGTGAGGTTATAGCCGGTTCGTAATATAGGATGAACATGTTTCAGATTTTCCGTCCAAAGTCCTTCTGCCTGGCCATAATAAGGTCCGTATATTTGGACTAAGTGGTGATATTTGTATATACCGGTAGTCATCCCTAAATTCTTTTAGAAAAGGCGGCTACGGAATCATCTAAAATCGTAATGATCCTTTCCATTTCATCTTTATTGATGATAAGAGGAGGGGCAATGGCTACGATATTCATTCCTGGTTCAAAATCGAACGGTCTGATCAGTAACCCTCGTTGATAACATTCCTCAACAATGGACACGGCTGCTTTTACAGAGTCATCAAAAGGAACATTTTCCTCGGGATCCTTCATTAAATCGAATCCAGCTAGCAACCCTTTGGCTCTACCTTTTGTAAAAAAGGGGTATTTGTCTTCTAAATCATGGAGTCCTTTTTCTAACACGTTTCCTAGTAGTCTTGCATTTTCGACAAGACCGTCCCGTTCCATGATTTCAATATTTTTCAATCCGACCGCACAAGCTGTAGGATGACCACTATAGGTGAATCCATGAGCCAGCATAGCATCATACTCATTAATAGCATCCCTGATATGTTCTCTCATGACTACACCGCCAAGCTGAGCATACCCGCTTGTGATCCCTTTTGCGACCGACATGAAGTCGGGGACAATCCCCCAGTGATCAACACCGAACATTTTTCCAGTCCGCCCAAAGCCGCAGATCACTTCGTCGGCAATCAAGTGGATATCAAATTCATTACAAAGGTTTCGGATAGCGTGCAGGTACCCTTCTGGAGGAATATGAACCCCACCAGCCCCTTGGATCGGTTCCACAATGACGGCAGCAATCTTATCTTTTCCTTCTTTTTCTATGATGCTTCTAATACTGCCCTCATAGTCTGGATGGCTTTTATCACCTAACTCACAGTCGGTAACGTGAGCCTTTGCATTGACAATGTCAGGGTCCGTCGAACCAGAAAACTCACGGTAAACATCGATTCCTGTCGCTCTTTGTGCCGCTACGGTTACACCATGGTAGCCTCTACGTAAAGAAATGATCTTCCTTTTTTCCTTGTAACCTTGCAGCTGCCAATAAAATCTTGACAACTTGAATGCCGTATCATTGGACTCTGAGCCGCCAGACGTGAAGAAAACGGTATTCAAATCTCCTGGGGTCAAAGATGCAATCTTTTCAGCCAGACGGACGGTCGGCTCATTGGCATATCCGTAGAAAGTTGATGCATAGGCGAGTTCTGTCATTTGTTGATACGAAGCATCTGCCAATTCCTTGTTCCCGTGCCCAAGGTTGACATTCCATAGCATCGAAACACCGTCAATATACGTATTGCCTTTGAGATCTTTCAGGTGGATGCCTTTTCCGCCTTTAAAAATGATCTTCGGGCCGAATTCTACCTGGGCTTTAGGATTCGTAGATGGGTGAAGAAGGTGTTTACGGTCTGACACAGATAATTCAGCTGCCAATGATTCGCCATTCGCATGATCGACTAGTTTCATTTGACTCATATTCATCACTCCTGATCAAAAATTTTAATAATAATAAAACGGTCAATTGATCATTTAGTTATTTGCTAGTTTTCGGATTACATAAAGAAGGATGTTGGCTCCTTTTTCGATGTCATCATCTAACGTAAGTTCATCTTCGTTATGGCTGATACCGTTGATGCTTGGCAGAAAAATCATGCCGCTCCCAGCCATTTTGTTCATATATTTTGCATCATGGCCAGGACCACTGAAAAGCTTTATTGAAGAATAGCCCCATTTGTCAGCTGCTTCCTTGATAGCATCCGTCAATACAGGTGAAAATCTGACAGCATCAGAGTGCCAATCTGTCGTGATCGTTACCTCCATGTCATTCATCAACGCAATGGTACTCAACTGTTCCTTCAGTCTTTCAATGGCATATGAACGGACCTCATCGTCCTTATGTCGGATATCAATCATGAAATCCACTTCACCTGGAATCACATTCGCCACATTCGGTTTGACATTCACTTTACCTACCGTTGTTTTCAAGCCATCAATCTTTTTCGTGATTTCGTTCACCTTTGAAATCATCTTCGCAGATGGAACGAGGGCATCTTTCCGATTTTCCATCGGTGTAGGACCGGCATGGTTTGTCTCGCCTGTTACCTTAACGCTGAGCCAGCTCATACCTTGGATGCCTTCGACAATCCCAATTGATTTATTTTCATTTACTAAAATAGGTCCTTGTTCGATATGGAGTTCAATGAAACTTCTGACATTCTTTAATCGATGACTTCTATCTCCTAAATATCCGATTTCTCTTAAAGCCTCTTGGAAGGATATTTCATTATCGTCCATCGTGCTGTAGATGAAGTCTTTTGTAAATTCCTCAGCAACCCCCCCGGAACCAAGCATCGGTGGAGCAAAACGAGCTCCTTCTTCATTCGTAAAATTAATGATTTCGATCGGGTAGTCGGTTTCTATATTATTTTCATTTAATACCCGGATCACTTCTAATGCTGTAAGAACGCCTAGAATACCATCATAGCGTCCGCCACATGGTTGAGTATCTAAGTGAGAGCCAACAGCAACGGCAGGGCCATCGATTATCTTACCTTTCCTCCTTCCATATATGTTTCCAAAATCATCAAACCTGACATCCAGCCCTTCTTCATGCAGCCATTGAACAAATACATCTCTCATCATTTTGTCTTCTTCCGTCAGGGCTAGGCGATTTAGACCTCCTTTTTCAGAAGAGCCAATAGAAGAGCTCACTTTAATCGTTTCTAGTAGACGCTTTTTATTTACTCCTAGTAGTAATGATTTCATATGTCTCCTCCTCGTAATCTTATAAATGCAAGTTCCATGCCAAAAAATAAATTCTGTAAATTTACTAAAAAGTAGCCTTTTATTCTGAAAATTGGTAATATATAATGAAAATTTGAGTCGCAATCGAATCGGTCTGATTCGATTGCGACTCAAATTCGCGTTTGTATAATTATTCTAGGGAGGTTCGACTCAATGAATAAAGGATTTTTTAAGGACAAGCATTTTAATACGATTTTCAACCATTTGAAGGATGGAATTTTTATAGCTGATAATAACGGGGTTGCCCTTTGGATCAATGATACAAGTACAAAACAATTGGGGGCACCTCGGTCCAAAGTAATCGGTAAAAGCGTTACGGAGTTAGAAAATAATGGACTATTTACTCCATCAGTAACAAAGATCGTATTAGAAAAACGGGAGACGGTTACGAAGGTCCAGACATCAAAAGGACGGCAGTATCTGGCTACTGGACATTTAGTTGAAGTTCAAAAGGATGACACTGAATATGTATTGGTCCAGGTAAAGGACATTACAGAAACGGTTAGAGCCTCATTTAAACTTGAGAAGGCTGAATCACTTCTTAAGAAGTATTGGAATGAACTTCAGCAGTTGAAGATGAAGGAAACGGAAAAAGGCCATAGGCAGGCCGTAATCGGCAAGAGCAAGAAACATGAAGAAATGATGGATCTTATAAGCAGAGTTGCTACAGTAGATGCGACCATTTTGTTAAATGGTGAGACCGGTGTCGGAAAAAGTATGATTGCAGAGGAAATCCATAAAAACAGTGAAAGACCTGATAAGCCTTTTGTTCAGATAAACTGTGGTGCAATACCAGAAACGCTCCTCGAATCGGAGCTGTTCGGTTATAAGAGAGGGGCATTCACGGGAGCGAACAACAGGGGAAAAATAGGATTGGTTGAAAGAGCGAATGGAGGCACACTTTTCTTAGATGAAATCGGAGAATTACCTATTTCCCTTCAACCGAAACTTCTCCAATTGGTACAAAACAAGTCATTTATCCCGATAGGTGCTACCGATCTAAAGAAGGTGGATATCCGGATCATAACCGCAACTAATCAAGACCTTCTACAGATGGTGAAGGAAAAACGATTTCGGGAGGATTTGTACTACAGACTCAATGTTGTTTCTATCCAAATCCCTGCTTTGAGAGAAAGAAAAGATGATATCCTTCCTCTGATATACCATTACTTTGAGTTATATAAGGCCAAGTATAGAAAGAATTCGACGTTGAGCAAGGAACTGCTTGACTACCTTCAAAACTATAGCTGGCCTGGTAATATCCGTGAGTTAGAAAACATGGTTGAACGTTTGATTGTTACGACGAAAGCAAATGTAATTGAGAAGTCAGATCTTCCAGATAAAGTATTGCAGGAAATACAACAGATAGAGGTTTCATTTTCCAGTCTAAATGATCAAAGCCTTCCAGAATATTTAGAGCAAATCGAAAAAAAAATGATTACTGAAGCGAAAAATAACCATCCATCAACAAGAAAAGCAGCTGAATCGTTAGGATTAACCCAATCGTCATTCATGAGAAGGTTGAAAAAATACAATCTCTAATATAGTACGATACGGATGCTGAACTTAAAATTTTTGCTGAATCGATTTCGGTTCAAACAATAAAACAGAAATGATGTTTTTAAAATAAATTTGGTATTACTATTCTTTTAAATGAGAATCAGAACGATGGTAAAGCCTGAAAACCCCTAAGAAAATCAAATTTTGATTTCAGAAAAATAAAAGATGGCATGAAATTTGCATTACTAGTTAGCAACTACACATTAGGGAGGGATTTTTCATAAAAGAACTCTATTATACTGGAATCTTATCACTATGTTGTCGATATGAGTTTTTATGTGTTTGGGGGGATGAGAAATGGTTTTAACCATAAATAGTACACCGAGAAAAGACGGTTTCAGAATGCCTGGAGAATTTGAAAAACACAAAGGTACATGGATGCTTTGGCCGACGAGAACCGATACGTGGAGAGCTGGTGCTAAGCCAGCCCAAAGAGTTTATGTGGAGGTTGCTAAGGCGATATCAAAATTTGAGCCTGTAACCATGTGCGTACGGGCGGAACAATTCGAAAATGCCCGTGCACTTTTGCCGCATCATATACGAATCGTTGAAATTTCATCCAATGATGCTTGGATGCGTGATATTGGTCCAACCTTCGTTAAAAACGATAAAGGTGAAGTTCGAGGGATCGATTGGGGTTTCAATGCTTGGGGAGGAATAAAAGAAGGGCTGTATTTCCCTTGGGATCTCGATCTACTGGTCAAACAAAAGGTACTGGAAATCGAACGAATCAGTCGCTATGATGCTACTGACTTTATTACAGAAGGCGGGGCAATAACGGTAGACGGTGAAGGCACACTCATAACTACAGAGCAATGCCTATTGAATCCCAATCGAAATAACAACATAACAAAGGAAGAAGTTGAAGATATACTCCTCCAATATTTAAATATCCAAAAGGTTATCTGGTTAAAGGATGGCTTGGTGGGTGATGAAACCGATGGTCATGTGGATGAGGTCGTGTTTTTCGTTCGACCGGGTGAGGTAGCAATGAGCTGGACAGATGACCCTGGCCATCCACAATATGCTGTGCTTCAGGATGCCTACCAACGATTGGAGAAAGTTACGGATGCCAAGGGGAGGAAGTTGAAGATCAATAAAATTCACTTACCCAATCAAATTACCTTGAGTGAAACAGAAAGTCTAGAAATTGATTACTCTTGTTACAGTTTTGAACGTTCGCCTGAGGTAACCTTCATTTCAACCTATATTAACTGTTACCTATGTAATGGGGGAGTCATTTTACCGACCTTCAATGACCCACAGGACGAATATGCAATTGAAGCTTTTAAGAACATGTTTCCAGACCGAGAAATTATTCCTATCAACACACGGGAAATTTCAGTTGGCGGGGGAAATATACACTGTATCACTCAACAGCAGCCTCTTCCTTAACAATCAATGGAACCAAGAGAGCAAAAATAAGGAATAAGGGATGACTTATATGAAGAAGGAGAATTGTTTGTATCAGAATCCAGCGGAGTTGATAAGAAACATTTTTACATCTGGTATCTACCATTCAACAAAACTAGTAGTGAAAAGACAAAATGAAATAAACATATGAAAAGATAATAAGACCGTTTTCCAATATTCATACCAGTTAAAGATGAGGGGGACTATGATATATCTAGCCGCATTCTTACCTATGAAAGATCAGGAAAAAGGTAGTCGTATCGTCCTCAATATTAGGAATATCCTGATGAACAACAGGAAAAAGGAAGGCTGTTCGCAAAAGGGCGTTTTTTAGACGGGAAGGATGGCTTGGTTATATTTATGGCTCCCTCACTGGAAGAAGCGATGATTATTACTGAGAATGATCCATATGTTCTCCAAGGAGCAAGAAATCTAGAGGTCCAGGATAGCCCCTTTTATCATGAACAAACAAAATAAAGCAATAGTAAAACTCCATGAAGAGAAAATCATGGAGTTTTTTTGTGTGCGCCCGGCATGTGTACATACTTTAGGGTTCAAGTCCCGAACGGTGAAGGTCGTTGTAGCCGTTAGCTGAAGGCAAGGGTGTCCGGGATGACCCGGAATCTGAAGGAAGCCAGAGGCAAATCTCCGACCCGAGGAACACGAATCTCATACAAGGCTGTCAGTTCTGGGGTGA
>NZ_JAIBLJ010000051.1 GCF_020179385.1 Alkalihalobacillus sp. YIM B00296
TGAGCATTTGAGAGATAATCGTATCAAACTGAGGGAGTTGAGAAATAATTGAAGGGTGGTGAAGGCGTGTTTAAAGAGCGTTCGAAGGAATTACAAAAAGTACTCTGTGATACATGGGAGGTTTACCTCCATGGATCCACTTGTCAGGTTATGAAAGCCATCCGTTAGTTCAAAATCCTACTGGATGGCTTTTTGTTATTGTATATTTCCTTTCCGTCTTATATTTCATCAAATAAATTAAAGGGAAGGACTAATTACCAAAAAATATGTCAGATAATCTTACATAATGGGATAATTGTATAATGCCGTATGTTATATTTCTTACCATCAATGAATTTTGGGAGGAAATTTATTATGTTACCATCGAGTGTTGGTTATTTATTGCTATTAATATTCGGAATATTTTTTACATTATTAACCTTTTTCATGCAGCGAAAAAGAAAAAAAGCTATGACTGCTGAAGAATATAGTACAGCTGGAAGAAGTGTAGGGGTTGGATTAGCTAGTGCTTCTATCATTGCGGCTTGGACATGGGCGGCTACGTTAATGATGTCTTCTGCTACAGGATACCAGTATGGAATTAGCGGTCCTTATTGGTATGCTGCAGGAGCTTGTGTACAAGTGTTACTGTTTGCCATTGTAGCAATTCATTTAAAACGCCGTGCCCCCAATGCGCATACATTTCTAGAATTCATTGGCCAGCGTTTTGATAGGAAAAACCACCGTTTGATTATGTTTTTTGCCTTAATGACGAATATTCTCGTAACAGCCATGGTCATTTTAGGTGGAGCAATTGCTTTAAATTCACTCACGGGGATGAATCTATTTGTTGCGGCGTTTTTAATTCCTTTAACTTTTACCTTATACACAGTCATGGGGGGGTTAAAAGCCTCCTTCGTGGCGGATTACTTTAATACTGTAATGATCTTTTTTATCTTAGCGATTTTTGCAGCCACTATTTACTTTAAATTCGGTATTACCCCTATTTACGAGGGTTTACAAAGTCTACCGGAATCTAATTCTATGCTAACGATGACTTCTGTCTCTGGTTTATTCTTCGGCATGATTAATATTATAGGTAATTTCGGCGCGGTATTTGTCGATCAGGCTTATTGGCAACGAGCGATTGCAAGTAAAGATCGGGCAGCTTCTAAAGCTTACATTTATGGTGGGATTTCCTGGTTTTCCATTCCCTTTGCGATTGCAACGTTTCTTGGCGTGAGTGCAGCGGGACTAGGGCTTAATGTTGGCTCGCCTGATTCAGTGGCCCCTGAAATGGCCGCCCACTTGCTAGGAAATGTTGGGTCTATCTTGTTCTTAGCGATGTTGTTTATGGCAGTCATGTCAACTGGAGCAGCAGAGTTAACGGCCATTACAAATATTATTGTAACCGATATTTACCGCCACTCTATTAATCCAAATGCAAGTAGTCAAAAGTTACTTAAAGTATCTAGGGGAGTGACCTTAACTTTTGGGTTAATGATGGGACTTATATCCATACTTTTATTCTACGTTGGTATAAGCCTTAGCTTTGTGTATATGGCGATGGGAATCTTCGTAAGTGGTGCCGTCATTCCAGTCACCCTCGGCCTTTTATGGAAAAGGGCGACAAATGAAGGTGCTTTCTATGGCGCGTTATCTGGTCTGATTTGTGGAGTTACGGTGTGGATCATTTCCGCAAAAATAATGTTTGGTGAAATTTCTATTGATTCCCTCGGACAATTACAATCGATGTTCTTTGGAAATATCACAGTATTTATCGTTAGTGGAATAATCTCAGTTGGCCATAGTTTAATAGCCAATCAAGAATTTGATTTTGAATCCTTAAAAAATAAATTTAAGAGCTTTGATGAAGAAGAGTATTCAGAGGAGGAAGAAGTTTATGGAAGAAAAGCAGCTCAATAGAGATGCGAAGTTATGCTCGAGATGGGCGCTCGGGCTGACCTTCATATTAATCATCGTATTCCCGGGGGTTATGTTTATCACAGGTTACACGTATAGCTTGGAGTTTTTTAAGGGGTGGACCTACTTATCGTTTGGATGGCTGATTATCGCAGGCCTGTTTATTACCTTTCGTCCGATTGTAGAATTTATAAAAGAAAACAAGTAAAATTTTTTTCTTAATAAAGGAGGTGAACCTTTTATGAAATTAACTTCAAGAGAGATAGATAAGTTAATGATCGTAACAGCTGCTGATCTGGCAAGGCGCCGACAGCACAGGGGTTTAAAATTAAATTATCCAGAGGCTGTAGCGATAATTACATATGAAGTAATAGAAGGTGCTAGGGATGGGAGAAGTGTGACACAGCTGATGCAATTTGGGACAACTATACTTGCGAGAGAGGATGTTATGGAAGGGATCCCTGAGATGATTCCCGACATACAAGTGGAAGCTACGTTTCCTGATGGAACTAAGCTTGTAACCATTCATGATCCAATACGATAGAAGGAGGGGGAAAATGATTCCCGGAGAGTATTTATTAAAAAATAAGCCCATTATCTGTAATGCTAACAAGCAAATAATAAAAATTACGGTGCTTAATCGTGGAGATCGTCCTGTTCAGATAGGCTCGCATTTTCATTTTTTTGAAGTAAATCCTTATCTGCATTTTAGGAGGAAAGAAGCCCGAGGAAAACATTTAAATATTCCAGCTGGTACGGCTGTTAGATTTGAGCCCGGGGATGAAAAAGAAGTTGAGTTAGTCGAGTTTTCAGGTGAGAAGAGAGTCTATGGACTTAATAATTTAGTTAATGGAAGTGTAAAAGAATGAGCTTTAAGATGTCTCGAAAACAATATGCTGATATGTTCGGGCCTACAGTTGGAGATGCAATACGTTTAGCGGATACGGAACTTTTTATCGAAATTGAAGAAGATCATACTACCTATGGGGATGAAGTGAAATTCGGCGGTGGTAAGGTGATACGAGATGGGATGGGACAGCATCCTACGGCTACAAGTAAGGATGCTGTTGATCTCGTAATCACGAATGCAGTGATTCTAGACTATACAGGAATTTATAAAGCGGATATTGGAGTGAAGAATGGAAGGATTGACAGTATTGGTAAGGCCGGCAACCCACTATTAATGGATAATATCGATATTGTCATTGGCGCGTCTACAGAAGTAATTGCGGCAGAAGGAATGATTGTTACAGCCGGGGGGATTGACGCTCATATTCATTTTATCGCTGCTCAACAAATAGAAACCGCTTTATCCTCAGGAATTACGACAATGCTTGGGGGCGGCACAGGACCGGCAACTGGATCAAAAGCTACAACTTGTACACCGGGACCATGGAATATAGAGCGAATGCTCGAAGCAGCTGAACAATATCCTATGAATCTTGGGTTTTTAGGAAAAGGCAATAGTTCCGATGAAAATGCATTAATAGAACAAATAGAGGCGGGTGCTATTGGCTTGAAACTCCATGAGGACTGGGGGACTACGGCATCCACAATAGATACAAGCTTAAAAGTTGCCGATACGTATGATGTTCAAGTCGCTATTCATACAGACACATTAAATGAAGGAGGATTCGTTGAACACACATTAAATGCCATTGATGGAAGAGTGATTCATACGTATCATACCGAGGGAGCAGGCGGAGGTCACGCTCCAGATATAATAGAAGCGGCCAGCCATTCGAATATTTTACCATCTTCTACGAATCCAACTCGTCCTTATACGATAAATACACTAGAAGAACATATCGATATGCTGATGGTTTGCCATCATTTGGATGCGGGTGTACCTGAAGACATAGCATTTGCAGATTCTCGTATAAGAAAAGAGACGATAGCAGCTGAAGACATTCTACATGATATGGGGATTTTCAGTATTATCTCTTCTGATTCCCAAGCAATGGGACGCGTTGGAGAGGTTATTAATCGGACGTGGCAAACAGCTGATAAGATGAAGAAGCAAAGAGGGCCGCTTGAAAAAGATATGGACAGCGATAATTTTAGAGCCAAACGATATGTAGCTAAATATACGATAAACCCAGCCATAGCTCATGGGATTTCTGATCAAGTCGGCTCAATTGAAGCAGGGAAGCTAGCGGATGTGGTTCTATGGGATCCGGGATTTTTTGGAGTTAAACCAGAGTTGATTTTAAAAGGCGGGATGATTGCACACAGCCTTATGGGAGATCCTAATGCCAGCATTCCTACTCCACAGCCTGTTTTTTACCGTCCGATGTTCGGTTCTGATGGAAAAGCAAAACATAAAACTTCCATCACTTTTGTATCGAAAACGGCTTACGAAAATAATATTCAATCAAAGCTTGGATTACAAAAAATAGTAAAGCCTGTTTCTAATATAAGAAATCTAACAAAGAAATCAATGATTTTAAACGGAGAAACACCGAAGATTGAAGTGAATCCACAAACTTATGAAGTAAAGGTGAATGGAGAGGTTATCACTTGTGAACCAGCTGAGACAGTTCCAATGGCCCAGCGTTATTTCTTATTTTGAGGTGAAGAAAAAATGATTATAGAAAAAATTATTGGAAATATAGAAACGATCGATAAGCCTGCCCCGCATGTAGAACGTGTATATATGGACAGTGATCAATTGGTTAAAAGAATCCATCGTTCCGTTACAGACCATGGCAATGAAATTGGTATTCGTTTAACAGAGAGTCAGGATTTATCTGATGGAGATATTTTATATATGGATGAAAACAATATGATCGTTATATCTGTGAATAAAGATAACTTATTAGTGATCACCCCTAATTCTATTCAACAGATGGGGGAGATTGCCCACCAGCTTGGTAATCGTCATACGCCAGCAAAGTTTGAAGGGGGGGATATGCTTGTACAATACGATTACTTAATTGAAGAATTATTGCAGGAATTATTGATTCCGTTTAGAAGAGAGAACCGCAAAGTCAAACAAGCATTTCGTCATATTGGGCATAGCATCTATGACTAATCCGTTAGTTCCGTTACTACAGTTAAGTGATTCCAATTTTCCTTCTGGTGCTTTTTCTCATTCTTTTGGGTTTGAAACATATATCCAAGAGAATGTGATTAGTGATAAAGACAGTTTTGCTCAGGCATTAATTGTCTTTCTTCAAAAGCAGTTAGTTTTTACAGATGGTTTAGCTTTTAAACTAGCTTACGAAGCCATAGAAGAGGTTATGTTCTCAGAAGTATTAGAACTAGATCATATTTTATACACCAATGGTGTGGCAAAAGAAACCAGGGAAGGGAACCGAAGAATTGGAGAGCAGATGGCTAAGCTGGCTATATCTCTTTATCCATCTCCTGTCTTGGAAAGATATCTGGAATGTATTCAGAACAAGGAGGGCTATGGACACACGGCTGTGGTGTTTGCTGCCGTTTTTCACCATCTTCAAATTTCAAAGACCATAGCTTTAGAGACTTACTTATTTTCTACTATTTCTTCCATGGTTCAAAATGGTGTGCGAGGTATACCTATTGGCCAATCGGAGGGGCAGAAAATATTAGTAAGTATTCAACCATATTTAAAAAGTTCTATTGAAAAAATTATAAGGCTTTCTAAAGAGGATTTAGGAGCGGGAATACCTGGTTTAGAAATTGCTCAGATGCACCATGAGAGGCTTCACGTTCGTTTGTTTATGTCTTAACTACCAGTCTTCTGCAGAAAGGTACAAGTGAGAAGGCTTGGCTGATCATCCGCTTAAAAGAAAGCAAAATTAAAAAGGAGGGAAATCAATGAAACCAGTTCGGATCGGAATAGGAGGTCCTGTTGGAGCAGGAAAAACTATGCTTGTGGAGAGGGTAACTCGTGAGTTACAAGAAGAATTTAGTATGGCCGTAGTTACGAATGATATTTATACAAAAGAAGACGCGTTATTCCTTATGAAAAACGGGGTTTTAGAGAAAGACCGGGTAATTGGGGTTGAAACAGGAGGGTGTCCGCACACCGCCATACGAGAAGACGCCACTATGAATTTTGTAGCCATTGATGAATTAAAGGATCGCCATCCTGATTTAGATTTAATCTTCGTGGAAAGTGGAGGAGATAATTTAGCTGCCACTTTTAGCCCTGAACTAGTTGATTTTTCTATATATATCATTGACGTAGCTCAAGGAGAAAAAATTCCACGGAAAAATGGACAGGGAATGATTAAATCTGACTTGTTCGTAATAAACAAGACAGATTTAGCTCCACATGTAGGAGCTGACTTAGAAGTTATGAGGCAAGATACAGTCGTAGCGAGAAAAAATAAACCTTTCGTCTTTTCAAATTTAAAAACTCAAGAAGGACTTACTGAAATAGTATCTTGGATTAAAGAAGAAGCTTTCTTTGTTGGTTTAGAATCATGAACTTTACAGGATTATTAGAACTTAATGCGAAAAAAAGTGATCATCGATCGATTGTCAACAGTTACTACGAAGGGGCTTTGAAGATTACCCGTCCTATATATTTAGAGGAAAAGACTCCTTCGATTTATTTAATCCATATAGGTGGAGGGTATGTCGATGGAGATACATATTATTCAAAGTTAAAGGTAGAAGAAGGGGCTGAATTATTGGTTACAAGCCAAGCGTCCACAAAAGTCTACCAAACACCAAAGGTACCTGTAGAGCAGCATACCGAAATCGAGCTTGCGAAAAACAGTACCCTTGAATACATAATGGATCCATTAATTATGTATAAAGGAGCTCGGTTTATTCAAAAAACAAGTGTGAACATGGGAGAAGGAGCGAGTCTTTTTTACAGTGATATTATTACTCCTGGATGGGCAGAAAATGGGAAGGGATTCCAATATGACTGGATACGCTCTAAACTAAAAGTAAAGAAAAATAATAAGCTCGTTTTATTTGATCACCTTTGGGTGGAACCAGACGGTGAAATTCAAGGGATTATGCAATTAGAAGGATATACTCATTTAGGAACATTTATCATCATTCATGGCAAAGCTGATAAAACCTTTACAGATCAATTATATGAGGAATTAGTACCTTTTTCTGGTGAAACACGTTTTGGTATATCAACTCTTACAGCAGGTGGAGTAGTTATTCGAATTTTAGCCAATGGCAGTAGAAAGATTGAAGAACTAATTTCTCAGGCCCATAGATTTGCGCGGAATACTTTATTAGGAAAAGAGCAAGTGTATTGGAGAAAATAGTATATACAACAGGAGGAAAGATAAGTGGAGGTATTGGAACTATTTTCCGTATTAGGAGTAGGATTTTTATTAGGGATAAAACATGCGATTGAACCAGATCATGTGATCGCGGTATCTACGATCGCCAGCAGAAGCAAAAGATTAATAAACTCTTCACTGGCCGGACTGTTTTGGGGAGTGGGCCATACAATAACGCTATTTTTAATAGGGATACTTATTATTCTTATGAAAGGGGAAATACCTCAAGCTTGGGCTATGTCTTTAGAATTTGGAGTCGGGGTTATGCTTGTGTATTTTGGAATATCGGCTATAAGCTCCTTTAATAAATTTAGAAGTGAATCTCGAAATTCCCGCCCGCAAGAAAAGAAACAAAATTTGCGCTCTATTTTTATGGGCTGTATTCATGGTCTTGCAGGTAGTGCTGCACTTATTTTGCTTACCATGGGTACTGTAGAGACTGTTTGGGAAGGTGCTTCTTTTATTTTAATTTTTGGAGCAGGGACGATTATAGGAATGATCCTATTTACTACAATAATCGGTCTTCCGTTTATATTTACTAAAAATAATCTTCAAGTTAATAAATCCTTCGCCGAATTTACTGGTATCGTTAGTATAGTATTTGGATTGTACTATATGTATGATCTAGGATTTACTCAGGGGCTGTTTCAAATTTGGGTGCAGTAAAAACAAAAGGGGAGGCCGCGGCGGTTGGCCTCGTTTTAATGGGGGATTTTAGTAGAAAAGCTTGTCCTTGGCTTTCACCTTTTGCGATATCCAGGCCAATGACTGGATCCATACGTTAGGTTCTTCTCTTTTTCCCCATAAAAAATCCCCTCCAGAATAAACATATAGTAACTTTCTTTCTACTGTCTACTAGAAGGGGATAATACCACAATTCCGAGGTCACCTCTTAACTGCATGAGACTTTTTATTAAACTGTCTATTTTCAAGGGTACAGTTCAGTTTTAATGTAAAATGCCTTCTCTTTAAATTGAACTTACAATATTGTCAACTAAGCACTTCAATTCATTTTTTTTTGTCACCTGTGTTAGCTCACACGTTAGGCTTACTTTGAGCCTCCCATTGTAAGGTTTTCCATCACTTTACTGATTTCAACAAATGCAAACAAAACTCTAAGTCTGCTTTTAAATGATGTTTCATTAAACCCTCGGCGCGGTCAGCATCATGTAAAAGAATCGCATTGTAAATCTCTTCATGTTCATCAATAAGGAATGGGCGTTTGTGATAAACAACAGTTTTTCGAAAAAGATAAATGATTGATTGCATTCGGTCAATTATATCGATCATCACAGGATTATTGCTTGCCTGGATGATCAAATCATGAAACTCTTTATTTGCTTTCATAACTTCATCATTTGTTCCGCTTCGTCCAATCCTTACACATTCATAAACCCTCTGTAAAGTTGCTTCATTCATATATGCAGCTGCACATCTCGTAGCAAAACCTTCGAGTAGAATACGGACTTGAAAAATATTACGCAAATCCGATTCTGTTGGATTTACAACTTGTTTGTCCTTAATAAGCCCTTCTTGTTCTAATTTTCTGATGGATTCCCTAATAGGTGTTCGACTTACACCTAGTTCTTTAGCTAAACGCTCTTCGACAAGTTTCGTCCCTCGTGGCAGTTCTCCATTTAATATTTTATCTCGTATATATTCATAAGACTGTAAATAGGCTGATGTTTGTTTTGTCACGCAGTATACTGACTGCTACTAAACTTAAAAACGTAACAGTCATCCTCCTTTCTACAAAATATTATCGGTCTACTACAAAGTATAGAAGGAATTGAAGCGATTTGGAAGAGTAAACAAAAATTAAATCGCATACATTTTCAATAAAATTGTATACAAAATATATTTATTTGTGTACAATTTTATTAAAGAATGAAAGCGCTGTCACATTCAAGGAGGAAAATAATGAAGATTGGATTTATCGGTTTAGGCATCATGGGGAAACCAATGGCGCAAAATTTAATAAAGCAAGGCTTTGATGTAACGGTGTTTGATATTAATGAAACGATCGTAAAGCAATTAAAAAATGAAGGCGCAAATGGAGCTAAGTCTCCCAAAGAAGTAGCTGAGAAGAGTGAAGTGGTCGTTACAATGCTTCCAAAATCTGAGCATGTACAAACTGTGGTCACCGGCGAAAGCGGTATCATATTTGGGGCGAAGGCAGGTTCCATTGTGATCGATATGAGTTCCATTACACCAGTTGTTTCAAAGCAGTTAGCAGCTGAATTAAAAGAACATGGGGTCGACATGTTGGATGCGCCTGTTAGTGGTGGAGAACCGAAGGCTATTGATGGAACTCTAGCAATTATGGTTGGGGGAAAAGAGGAGGTTTTTGAAAAAGTAAAGCCTGTTTTAGAAGCAATGGGAAAAGATATTACAATTGTTGGAGATCATGGTTGTGGATCAATGGCAAAGCTCGCTAATCAAATTATCGTAAATGTTAATATTGCTGCAGTGTCTGAAGCATTAGTGTTAGCTTCAAAAGCAGGTATTGATATCAAAAAGATGTATCAAGCCATTAGGGGAGGACTTGCAGGAAGTGCGGTTCTAGATGCGAAGGTTCCTTTGATTTTAGAGCGAAATTTTGTTGCTGGTGGACGCATCGATATTAATGCAAAAGATTTAAGTAATGTAATGGAGACTGCTGAAGCACTTGGTGTTCCTTATCCACTTTCAAGTCAAGTTTTAGAGATGTATCAGGAGTTAATTAAAGAGGGGAAAGCTGCTGACGATCATGGTGGACTTATACAATACTATGAAAAATTGGCAAATATAGAAGCGAAGGTGATAAGCAATGATAGAGAAAAGAGAGGTAGTTGAAGAATTAATTCAATTTTCGTCTGTAAAGAAAGAGGCAATAAACAAGTTATGGGCTGAGGTACGACCAAGCTTTAATCACAAAATTGTTGTTCTTGATGATGACCCAACCGGTGTGCAAACAGTTCATGGTGTATTTGTCTATACAGATTGGACAGAAGAGACGATTGAACAGGGTTTTCTAGATGAAACTCAAATCTTCTTTATTTTGACAAATTCCAGAGCATTTACTGCCCAGGAAACAGAGCAGGTCCACCGCGATATTGCAGAACGAGTGGAACGTTTATCTCAAAAGCTGAATCAGCCTTACATGATCATCAGTCGTGGAGATTCAACGTTAAGAGGGCATTATCCGCTTGAAACGAAGGTCATGAAAGAAACGATTGAACAGCAAAAAAAACAAGAAATCGATGGAGAGATTCTTTTGCCGTTCTTTAAAGAAGGTGGTCGTCTAACAGTCAATAACATTCATTATGTTCAATATACTGATGCACTTGTTCCTGCAGGTGAAACCGAGTTCGCCAAAGATCGAACATTTGGGTTTACGTCTAGTCATCTCGGTGAGTGGATTGAAGAAAAAACAGAAGGTGCTTACAGAGCGGGGGATACGACCTATATTTCGTTAACATCAATTCGCCAATTAGCTATCGAGGATATCGTTAACCAACTAATAAACGTTTCCAACTTTAACAAAGTTGTTGTCAATGCATTAGATGAAGAAGACGTGCGTGTGTTTTCGATAGCACTAATTCTAGCGATGCAAAAAGGGAAGCGCTTTTTGTTTAGAACAGCTGCAACGTTTACGAAAATTATCGGAAACATTTCATCAAAACCACTTTTAAAGCATGATGACCTCATTGAAAAGTCTGAAGAGAATGGTGGTGGACTCATTGTAGTTGGTTCCCATGTACAAAAAACAACAGAGCAATTACAAGAGCTCCAAACGTTATCATCGCTTACATTTATCGAACTTGATTGTCATCTCGTACTAAATAGAGAGGAATTTATACGTGAGGTTGAGCGTGTCAAATCAGAAGCTCAAACATCAGTAGCAAAAGGCGAAACCACAGTGATTTATACGAAGCGCGAGCGATTGGATTTAGGTGAGGGAAAGAAAGAAGAAGAATTAAAATTATCAGTGGAAATTTCAGCTGCTGTCACAAGCATTGTGAGGGACTTTGAAATCAGACCCAAATACATCATTGCAAAAGGTGGTATTACCTCTAGTGATGTTGGAACCAAGGGCTTACAGGTGAAAAAGGCAACGGTCGTGGGGCAAATTGCTCCTGGAATTCCGGTATGGAAAACCGGTAGTGACAGCGTATTCCCTCATATTCCATATGTCATCTTCCCGGGGAATGTTGGGACAGTGACAACATTAAAAAATGTTGTTTTAGAGCTAGAAGGAAAACATTAAATATAATTAAATAATAGGGAGGAATGTACGATGATTACAGGAAATATGTTACTGGTTGTATTTGTTTTAGCCTTAGCTGTCTTATTTTTTCTAATTTTAAAAATAAAGCTCGAGCCATATTTGGCTTTAATTGGTATTTCTTTGGGGACGGCAGTTGTGGTGGGGATCCCACTTGCTGATATACCAGGTATTGTCGCTTCCGGTTTTGGTAACACGTTAACGGGTGTCGGGATCCTCATTGGTTTAGGGGTTATATTTGGTCAATTTCTTGCTGCATCTGGTGCGGTTGAAAAAATTGCACAATCGGTTTTGCGAGTGTTTGGTATTAAACGTTCAGCGGCTGGTTTAGCTCTTACAGGAACAACTGTTTCGATTCCAGTATTCTTTGATGCAGCGTTTGTTATTTTAAGTGGATTAATTAAAAGCTTATCGAAGAAAACAGGTATTCCAATTATCTCATTTGTAAGCGCTCTTGGTGTTGGTTTAATTGTTTCACACAGTATGATTGCCCCAACTCCAGGACCATTAATTGTAGCAGAAAATACGGGTTCTGATCTAGGACTCTTTATTTTATACGGTTTAATCTGTGCAATTCCTGCGACACTCGTCGGTGGTTATTTATACGGAATGTTCATTGGGAAACGTGTACAACCTGGTGGCGAAATTGAAGAAGTGCAGACGAAAGCTGACAAGGTGGAACCCAAAAAACAAATCAGTACGGCTCTATCTTTAGGAATGTTAGCACTACCAATTATTTTAATTTTAACAAACACTTTCTCAACGTTATTATTTCCTAAAACATCGATCGCTACATTCTTCGGCTTTATTGGTGAGAAAAACGTCGCTTTATTTATTAGTGTAATCATTGGCATTATTGTCTTGTCACCTTATATTTCGCAAACAAAGCAAACGCTTTATGCAGAGGCCATTAATTCAGCTGGTATCATTATTCTAGTTACAGGTGCTGGAGGTGCGTTCGGTGCAGTTATTAACCAAAGTGGTGTCGGTAATCACCTAATTGAAACGATGCAAAGCTGGAGTATTCCAGTTCTACTATTAGCATTTATCTTCTCACAAATTTTACGAGCATCATTAGGTTCTGCAACTGTTGCCTTGGTAACAACATCAAGTATTCTTGGGCCGCTTACAGTTGATTTAGGCGTAGCACCAATCCTGCTTGGACTTGCGATTTGTGCGGGTGCCATTGGTTTATCATTACCTAATGATTCAGGCTTTTGGGTTGTTAATAAATTTAGTAAGTTAACCATTGTTCAAACATTAAAAGCATGGACAATTGGTGGTTTTGTTGCTGGATTGACAGCTTTAGCAATGGTTTACATCCTATTCTTATTTTCTGGAACACTCCCTGGACTCTAATCTAGTATTTCAATTGTTAGAATAGAAAAGTTGTAACATCGAAGGGCAAAAATGAGAGAGTGATTGATATGGTATTGAAAACGCTTTATAAAATAGATTAGGAGATGATTATTCTGAAAATACGAAATGTGGTTCGCTTTAAAAATATTTATTTTAAGATACAATAGTTGTCAAAGTATGTTTTGGTTGTTATATTTAATATACCAATCAAAAGATTGCAAGGAGTTACAATGAGCAAATTATATAAGAAAATTTACCTTGATATTTTAGAAGAAATAAAAAATGGAACATTGAAAACTGGAGATCGAATCCCATCTGAAAATGAGCTTGCCGAAAAGTTCAATGTAAGTCGTATTACAACAAAAAGAGCGTTAGATATGTTAGCTCAAAGAAATATAATAGAACGATATCGGGGAAAAGGATCCTATGTTTCGGATATTAACACCGCTACGATTAATTCAACGGTAGAGAAAGAGAATAACCTTTTTCTATCTGATTCGAATTCCAAACAAGAATTAGTCGGGTTTATATTTCCGGGATTTGGGAATGATTACGGCGGAAAGCTTCTCGATTCGGTTGAGAAAAGATGTTCTAAACATAATCTAGCTATGGTCATGAAACAAACATTAGGTAATTCTGAATTAGAAGAAAAAGCAATAAATTCATTAGTAGACCTTGGTGTTAGGGGATTAATCTTTTGGCCTTCTCCAGGAAAGCATTATAATAATGCGTTACTAAGGTTAGTTATAGAGAATTACCCACTTGTTTTAGTAGATAGATATTTAACAGGAATACCTTCAAGTGCAGTTTGCATTAATAATAAAATGGCAGCAATTGAGTTAACAAACTATATGTTAGAAATTGGACATAAGCATATCGCTTATCTTTCACCTCCAACAGGGGGAACATCTTCTCTCGAAGATAGAATAATGGGATTTCATATGGCAATGGCGGAAAAAGGCGTAAGAATTAAACCTGATACGATTTTACAGAATATGAGGAGTACACTACAAGGATATTCAAATATTAATCTTAGAAAGCTAAGAATTGATGAAAATGATAGGAACGAAATAAGAAAATTAATTCAGAATAACCCAGAAGTCACTGCTTTCATAACAAGTGAGTATTTGGTTGCTGTTTTACTATATGAGGTATTAGTCTCATTAGGTAAAAAGGTACCAGAAGATTATTCTATTGCATGCTTTGATACGCCAACAGATATAATAGACGAACCACTTTTCACTCATATATTGCAAGATGAAGAAAAAATGGGTTTTAATGCAGTTGATATATTAATTAAACACATAAAAGAAAGTGATACGCCTCCTATTCACTCTGAGGTTGGATTTAAAGTAATAAAAGGAAGATCTACACAATCTAGATCAATGAAAGCAATTCAATAATAGAAGCTATATTCATGTGAATGTAGCTTTTTATTTTTTGCTAATTTTTTGGCTTTGGTCTTGAAAATGGAGATTCAATAATAATCGAAAGAACGGGTGTGAGGTAAGTTTGTCATAATTGTTATAAAGTACAAATTCTCTTATATAATTCACCCTCAGCATGGGACTTTTTGTAAAATAAAGTTGAAATTTTCTGAATGTTGCAAAAAAGTGTTGACATGTTTATCTTTTAGTTGTTATATTTACAGTGTGATAAACAAAGTTATTATAACAACTAATAAAATTAGTAGTTTGATATATCCATATATACATATTAATTTGCATAAATATAAAACATGATTTAATCTGACATTTTTAATTATTATGTCCAAGCATGAAGGTCGTGCAATAGGTTTAAAAGACTCGATTTTTTAACTAAATGTAAGCGCATTCATTTTGGTGGTAGGGATCATTTTTATTGTGTAACGTCAAACTAGATTTTATATATAAGGGGGATTGCATACGTTTATAATTTTAAAAAGAATTAACAAACTAAGAGGAGGTAAGTTCTTGTGAAAATTCGAGGTAAAAAAGTTAGTATTTTCAACCTGACACTTTTTCTTATTTTTAGTTTAGTTTTAACTGCGTGTTCGCCAGAAGAATCAAGTGGTGGTGGAAATGCAGAAGGCACGACAGAAATAACTTTCTGGCATGGTGCAACTGATATCAGTTTACAGGCATTAAAAAAAATGGTAGCAGCCTTTGAAGAAAAAAATCCTGATATTAAAGTGAAAATGGTATATACCGAAGCTAGTGAAGGAGCAGACCAAAAACTTTTAACTGCTGTAGCTGGTGGTAATCCACCCGACGTTGCGCTTTTTGACCGATTTAAGGTTGGTACATGGGCAGCTCAAGATGCACTTACAGATTTAACAGATATGGCTGCTGCAGACGATATAACTGAGGACATTTATTACCCATATGCTTGGGAGGAAGCGAACTACCAAGGGAAATTATATGGACTTCCTTATACAACAGATTCACGCATGCTTTATTATAATAAAGACCACTTTGAGGAAGCTGGATTAGATCCAGAAAATCCACCTAAAACAGTTCAAGAATTGGAAGCTGCTGCAGAAAAGTTAACGAAAAAAGATGGAAGTCGTTTTAAACAAATTGGTTTTATCCCATGGTATGGTCAAGGTTGGCTTTATGGTTGGGGATGGAGCTTTGGTGGAGAATTCTACAATAAAGAAACTGGTGAAGTAACAGCAAATGATCCTAAAATTGTTGAAGCACTTACATGGATGGCGGATGTCGCTCAAAAATTCGGTGTAGAGGATATAGCTGGATTTGAAAGTTCTGCAGGTTCCGGGGCTATGGACCCATTCATTTCAGGACAAATCAGTATGAAAGTAGATGGAAACTGGACAATAAGTGCTATAGAGAAATACAAGCCAGACTTGAATTATGGAGTAACACCTATTCCTACTCCAACTGGTACTGACTTCACTACCTGGTCTGGTGGTCACGCTGTAATCATACCAAAAGGTGCAAAAAATGTAGAAGCAGCTTGGGAATTCGTAAAGTTTTTCGGTACTGAAGAAGGACAAGAGGTATACTTCGCAGAGCTTCCTGGTGATCTTTCTGTAATACCTACTGTTAACGAGAAGCTAGGTCGTGGTGATAATCCAATGCTAAAGCAATTTATCGATATACTACCGAATTCTCATAGCAGACCGGTTATACCTGAAGGGCAATTGATGTGGAATGAATTAGTAGATGCAAGAGAAAACACCGTAAGGGGTAAAGGTACAGCGCAAGAAAACTTAGATAAAGCTACAGAAGCTGTCACCAAGGCACTCGAGAAGTATAAATAACTCTTAGGGCAAGGGGAATCTACTTCTCCTTGCCTTCACTTTAAAAATTGAAAGGGGGAATCTATATGGCGGAAGTTACTAAAGGTACTCGTATTCAACCATCAGTAGGTGTGAAGCAAAAGAAGTTATCTACAAAATCAAATCTTCATGGATGGCTTTTTGCTTCACCTTGGATTATAGGATTGTTAGTGTTTTTTGCTTTTCCGCTTATAGCTTCGATTTATTTTAGTTTCACATCATATAGTATTCTACAACCAGGGGAATTCGTTGGTTTTCAAAATTACCACGAACTTTTTAAAGACGACTTATTCTGGAAATCAATTTACAATACAATTTATTTTACAATCTTTTTTGTCCCCTTAAGTATTATATTCGGTGTTGCTCTAGCAATGATGTTGAATATGAAGGTAAAAGGAATGGGAATTTATCGTACGATTTTCTTTTTACCAACGCTTGTACCACATGTTGCTTTAGCAGTTCTATGGATGTGGCTACTAAATCCTGGTTTTGGTCTCATAAATGGGATACTTGATATGATTGGATTACAGGTACCGAACTGGCTCGGAAGTGAAACGTGGTCTAAACCGTCACTTATTTTGATGTCTCTTTGGGGAATTGGTCAATCAGTAATCATATATCTTGCTGGACTTAATGATATTCCAGAGGAATTTTATGAAGCAGCTGAAGTCGATGGTGCCAATTGGTGGCAAAAAACACGCCATGTCACATTGCCGTTACTTACGCCGGTTATTTTCTTTAACCTGGTAATGGGAGCTATCGGGGCATTTCAACAATTTACATTACCGTACACTATGACCCAAGGTCAGGGGACTCCAGCAAACTCGTTAACGTTTTACGTAATGCACTTATACGATAATGCGTTTAAGTTTTTCAAAATGGGTTACGCTTCAGCAATGGCTTGGATTCTCTTTATCATTATTATGTCCCTAACTGCAGTAATCTTTATGACTTCAAATCGTTGGGTTCACTACCAAGGGAAGTAGAAAGGAGTGATGCTTAAATGGATCCGAAAGTTAAAATCAAAGTACAGAAAGGCTTTTCACACGTAGGTTTAATTATCGCATCCGCATTCTTCATTGTTCCATTTATATGGATGGTATCAACATCGTTAAAACCTATAACACAAGTGTTTTCCAATCCGCCGGAATGGATTCCAAAACCATTTCAGTGGTCGAGTTATCTAGATGCAATGGATTATATACCGTTCTTTACCTATCTAGATAATACAGTTGTTATTACTCTTTTAAGTACATTTGGTGTTGTCCTTTCTTGTCCTCTTGTAGCATACAGTTTTGCGAAATTGGAATGGAAAGGTCGTAACGTTATCTTTTTCATCACCATTGCGGTCATGATGATTCCAGGTCAGGTAACGATGATTCCATTATTTTTAATATTTAACGAGATTGGATGGGTAGGAACAAATTTACCTTTAATTGTACCTGCGTTCTTTGGTGTACCTTTTTACATATTTTTATTACGTCAGTTTTTCTTAGGATTACCAGATACGTTAAGGGATGCGGCCAAAATAGACGGAGCAAGCGAGTTTCGGATTTATTGGCAAATTATGCTTCCGTTAGCGAAACCGGCCGTTCTTGCAGTTGGATTATTCCAGTTCATGGCTAGCTGGACAGATTTTATTGGCCCATTACTCTATTTAACAGACGAAACTCAATATACATTGTCATTAGGGCTCCAGCAATTCCAAACTCAAATGGGTACTGAGTGGGGCTTAATGATGGCTGTATCAACGATGATGACAGTACCAATCATCATATTGTTCTTCTTTTTACAAAAAACGTTTATTAAAGGTATTAAATTTAGTGGAATTAAATAATTTCGTAGATAGCTAGATAGGTAAACATACAATATCATCTATTAGGAGGTCTTCGTTTAATGAATCGTAAAATAGGAATGAGAATACCGCCAAGAATTGGTTCTAAGGGAATTAGAGGTGTTACAGAATTTGCAAAAAGTGTTGGATTAGATGTGCTTGATATTCCAGAATACACTTCAGAAATCAAACATATTTTTGAAGAAACCGGTATTGAGGTTGGCTCAATCGATGGTGTTGGTGCAGTTGGCCTAACAAAACTGCTAAATAAAGATGACAACATAAGATCAGCAGCAGCAGAGAAGTTAAAACAACAAATTACGGATGTGGCAGGCTTGGGAGGAAAGGTTTTCTTTGTTTGTCTAGCTCCAGAAGATCTTAATCAATCAAGAGCAGATAGTTTCGCAATTTGGAAAGAAACATTCCCTGAAATTATCAAGCAAGCTGAAAAAGAAGATGTCTACTTTGCGATTGAGGGATGGCCAGGACCTGCACCACAATATCCAACCATCGGCTGTACACCAGAAATGTGGCGAGCAATGTTTAACGCAATTCCTTCAAAACATCTTGGATTAAACTTTGATCCATCACATATGGTTCGACTTGGCATTGACTACTTACGTGTTTTAAATGAATTTGGAGAAAGAATTACTTATTGTCACGGTAAGGATACGGAAATCCTTCTAGATGAGCAATATGATTTTGGGGTTCTTCCTGCAACATTTGAAGTGAAATATAACTTCTCTGATGGCCCTTGGCGATACACAATTCCTGGGTATGGACAAGTAGATTGGGGTAAAGTAGCTACACGTCTTGAACAGCTTAATTATAACGGACCAGTAAGTATTGAATTAGAAGACTATCGTTTCTGGGGATCTGTTGAAGCAGAATCGAAAGGAATCATGAAAGCGAAAGAACACTTAGAAAAATTTTTTAAATAGCTTTGGAAGTTGATGAAAAGAAGCAAGGTAGTGGTCCATTAATCGTATCGGAACACATGCATTAGATTTAACATTACGGATGTTGAACAACTACAATCCAAAACTTTTTAGGTATTACATATCATCGCGCTTGGAGAAGGAAAATGAAGTGAATGCATGGGGTACTTGGGATCCAAGAGAAGTTTACTGTTGAATATTCAGCATTGCTTATACAAATGATATTGAGCTTGGTAACGCTGGTGGTGCTTTCTATGACGGGGATGTTGAAACAGATCCACTGGTGGAAGCGAGACTTTGGGTTGAAAGAATCCTAAATGAAACAGGATCAGTGGTAAAACGTTAACAAGCATTTGTCGTAACACAAATTTTAAATGCAATTTTCGGCTAATACTAACTTAAAGGGAGATTATTATGTCACATAAAATTAAGATTGGAATTATAGGCAGTGGTGGAATTGCAGGTGCCCATGCTAGAGCATACCTGAAAATGGACGATGTTGAGATAGTCGCTGTATCCGACATCATACCAGGTAAGGCGAAGGAATTTATTGGAAAGTCAGGTTTAGAAAGTGCAAAACCTTTTGATAGTCACAAAGAGCTTTTAAAATTAGATTTGGATGGTGTAAGTATTTGTACACCGAATCTTTCCCATCATGAAATAAGTGTTGATTCACTAAATGCTGGGAAACATGTACTAGTTGAAAAACCGATGTCAGTAACACTGGATCAATCTATTGAAATGGTGCAAGCGTCCCAAAAAAATGACCGACTTCTTTCTGTTGGCTTTCAGCCTAGATATGATCCAAATATGAAAGTAGTTAAAGATCTTGTTCAATCTGGTACCCTTGGGGATGTATATTACGTGCAAACTGGTGGTGGACGTCGTAGAGGAATCCCAGGTGGGACATTTATAAATAAGAAACTTGCAGGTGCTGGTTCCATGGCGGATATTGGATGTTACTCCTTGGATCTTGCGTTAAATACACTAGGGTATCCTAAGCCGTTAACAGTTTCTGCCTATACTTCCAACCTGTTTGGAACAAATCCAAAGTATTTTGGTCAAGCAGATAAGTTTGAAGTAGAAGACTTTGGTGTTGCACTAGTCAGATTAGAAGGTGGCAAGGTCCTCAACTTCAAGATCTCTTGGGCAATGCACATGGACTCCTTAGGACCAACCATTTTCCTAGGAACGGATGCTGGGTTAAAGCTTACCCCAGCAGGGAGTGGACCTTGGAGCGGAGTATGGGATGGAGGTATCGGATCGATCAGCTTGTTCCATGATGTAAATGAACAGCATGCAGAAACGAATATCCCTGTAAAATCTCATAATATAGACATTTTCTATGAAAAAGTCCGTGATTTTGTTGTGGCAATCAAAGAAGACAAACCGGCTCCAATTCCTGGTGAACAAATTCTCTATAATCAAGCCATTGTCGATGGTGTTCTGAGATCGGCAGTTCAAGGAAGAGAAGTTGAAATCAAATTACCAGAGACTTGCTCAGCTAAGTAAGATTTGCTAATATTGAAGTCAAGTTTGGAAATTGATGATCGTGTATTAATGGTAAATGTTTATACTCACCTTCGTTATTAGATGAACCCCCTTACCAAGTTCGAGATGGAAGGTTCAATCGGATAACACGTAATAAACCCTGGCATAACAACGATTATGCCAAGGTTTATTTTTATGGATTTTATGGCGTGCCGATTTTGTGCCGATTCAAATTTAAAATCAAATACAAAGACACATGGAGTTATACAATCCCATGTATATTTATTCGTTCGAAAATCATATTACTGTATCAGCTGATTGAAGAGTACCTTTCATTAAAGATTTTAGTTTATAATTCTCTAAATCTTTTGGATTATGTTTTTGTGTTTCAAGAACAGTTGGTTAAAAACTTTGGATTACCCCTGAGCCTGCTACAATTTTAGTATGCCCTATACAGTTATTGGAACTTTTCTTACTCCTACACAAAGTTTACGTTTATTGTTTATCAGAGGAAAACACGAAGGGGTAAATTTTGAGGAAAATAAAGTTAATAATGTAGAACAAATTTATAAATACAAGAATCAAGACCAATTGAGTGTTTATGGCAATTAACCTTTGTATGTTTTGGCAGTATATTTATTAGCAACAAGGTATTAAAACTCTTTCAAAAATGTGTGAATTAGTAAAGATATTTAAAGGTACATTCAGAAATATTCCACAATATACCAGCTAATAGAAGGTCAAGAGGTAGGACTAAAAAAGTTGAAAAAGTCATGTTACAATAAAAATAGACACGCTAAATAAACTTCAATCAAGGTAACTTGAAGTTATT
>NZ_JAIBLJ010000052.1 GCF_020179385.1 Alkalihalobacillus sp. YIM B00296
TTTCGGGTTTAGTAGCCTAGCATACTGGTAACAGGTATGCCACCCATGCGGGTACATTTTAACTGCATGGGACGGGGTAATGAGATGCCCTCATCTTGGAGGCTGTTCAAAACAGAAATGGACTGCGAACGCTTAGTCATTCAAGAATCCCACCCGTTACACCGTAAGGTGTAGGGCTTGCGGCTTTAGCCGTGGGAGTCTCAAATCCTAGATCCTGAAGCAGCCGTCGCAATTGCGATTCATTCCGTTGAAATTGCAGCAACGGATTCTTTTAGAGTACCATCTCTCGCCATCGACATAAAAATCACCACAATAATTTTTCACTTCGAAAAGGTAAATGCTTTTTGTAGACATCATCAACGAATCAATTTGGAACAAGGTGTTGTGGTGCTCCAACAATAAATCATTGATAACCAGCCGTCCGTCCAAAAGTGGTATGATCCTCTGATCGAACTCCGACTCGCCCTCATATCCTTGTTTGAGGTTCAAATAGTAGAGTTCATCTGGGCCTGGCAAACCCATACGGATATGTAAAGAGCTCATAATCCTTAATTCTAATGATTCCTCACATGGTTTCATTATCAATAATATACATCCCTCCTTTATATCCATCATAAAATTTCTTTAATGAATTAACAACATTTCCCATACAACGTGCCCATTTTCAAGCTCGATCTTCACTGCCGTTTCACCATCTAATCCGATTTCATATACTGCTGTAAGACAAGTTAAAAGGAGAGAGAGGATGGAGAATGAATTGACTGGGCGGATCGTATTGCCGGATGATCCGGAGTACAGAAAAGCCCGAAAGAATCTTAACCTGTTCAAGTCGAAATTTCCTGGGGCAATCGTATTTTGTCAGGAGGAAAAAGATGTCTTGAATGCATTGAAGTTTGCACGGGAAAATGATATCCCTTTCCGAGTAAGGAGCGGCAGGCATAGTTATCAAAATTTCTCGATTCTGAACAAGGGGATTGTCATTGATATCAGCGAAATGAACTCTGTTTCGGTGAATGGATTTCAAAGAACGGCTCTCATTGAGGCTGGGGCTGATTTAGGAAATGTATATAACAGCTTATGGGAGTATGGTTTCGCATTACCAGCTGGTACAGAGTACAGTGTAGGAGTAGCCGGCTTGACCTTAGGGGGAGGGATCGGATACTTATCAAGGTTGCACGGTCTTACCTGCGATAACCTCCTCGGTGTCTGTATGATCGTCCCGAAAGGAGAGTCTGACGCTGAAATTATCGAAGCAACGAAATATAAAAACAGAGAACTTTTCTGGGCGTGCTGTGGAGGTGGCGGGGGCAACTTCGGAATTGTCACCCTGTTCAAGTTCCGTGTCCATCGGATCAAGGATGTAACGCTCTTCCGAGTGGAATGGGACTTCGACCAATTGGAACCCGTCTATGATGTATGGCAGAATTGGGCACCGTTTACAGATAACAAATTGACTTCATCAATTGAGCTGAAAGCAAAAAGTCAGAACCTGATCCTTGCAGAAGGACAATACGTTGGCCCGAAGGAAGAACTGATCGAATTGATCCGGCCATTGATCAAAGTGACCGAACCCCGGAAAGTACAAGTCGCCGAGCTGCCATTCAACAAAGCATTCGACTATTTCAATTACCCAGCCGGAAACATTCCTTCTTATTTCAAACGTTCTGGTTCATTCGTGTATGAACCAATCCCCGAAAAAGGAATCAAAATCATGAAAAGGTTCCTCGAACTAGCCCCGAACGAAGATGCACAGATCTGGCAACAGGCACTTTCAGGCGCTGTCCAAAAAGTCCGTCCGATTGACACGGCCTATTATCATCGGAACGCACTGATCGCACAAGAATATAACACGACATGGAAAGACGGCGATGAAGCACGTAAAAACATCGAGTGGGTCCTCGCGTTACGAAAGCATATGGAACCATACACGAAAGGTGACTACGTCAACTGGCCCGATTTATCGATAAAAAATTGGCCTGAGTCGTATTACAGAGAAAATTTCAATCGTTTGAGGAAAGTGAAAACGAAGGTGGATCCAAGGAATGTTTTCCGTTTCCAACAAAGCATCCCCCCTATACAGATTAAAAGGAAAAAAGGTCCACTCAATGAATGAGAGGGCCTTTCGTACTTTTAGCGGGTTATAAACTTCAATAATAGAAATTGGATCAGTAACCCAGTAAGTAATCCTGGAATGACAAACAGCATAGGCAGCCAAACGGGACCTAACACCACACCGAATAAAGAGGCCTTCGCTGAAAACATCAAGCCGACGGTGACCCAATAGGCCATAAAGACAAAAGGCAGAAATGAATAAGGCTTTCTACCTCCACCAGCATTTCTATAAGCATCCCACATCGCAAAGAAATAGAGACACGGGTAAAACATCAGCCAGCCAAAATTTGTGTGTTGAATCGCTGTTTCAATTTCACCATTGAAGCTTAATAGGATGACTTCATTAAAATTCGATTGCACATTGATGATGAATTCTAGAGCGATGAACACGATCCCTTTTAGATATTGGCCATTCAATAACTGGCCAAAGCCAGGAAGGGCAATGCTCCAAAGGAGTTTTTCCATCTTAATTCCCTTTTCTCTTCATTAATTCGTCACGGTCTGCCGCTTTTGGCGGTTCCTCCATCCAGCCGTTCTCAATCATGATATTCGCCCCATCTTCAGCAAATTTTGCGAGTTCCCCTACAAGTCGTGCATAATGTACCTCTAGATCGCGTCTGGGACTTACAGAAACACTTACACCGTATTGTCCGATCCCTGACGCAATCAACCCCGCAATATGAAACATCATCAATTTATCAGAAAAAGGTGCCGTTGTGGATCCACTGACTTCCGATGTTATTTTCTGTGCAGATGAGAGCTGTTCCTCATTTAAGATTGAGCTGAAAACTCCATAATGTTTCGATGAAATTTCTCTACCTCTCTCCATGAATTTTCTTACTTCCTTAGATTGGGCAACCTGGCTGAATCCTGTGATCAAAGCCTCGCCAAGTGCATTCCTTTCCGCATTGAAAACAAGATTCAATATTTCAGTGCCGACCAGAGGGCGTCGATCACCGAACCAACCGAATAAGAACTGTTGTTTTTTAACAAAATCGACCTTTTCGGGTATTGGGATGTGAGGTGTACGAGTGTAAATGCCTTTTTGTTGGGCAAGTTTTCTGCTCATGGTTGTAAGCTCTTTCGATTCATTCAAAGCTTGTGAATAGAATCCAGCTACATCATCCCTTGCTGATAAAGAAAACATCATGCTTTCCCCTGACAGACTTAGCCTACCCATATTCAAAACATACAAAAGAATCATGGTATCTGAGAATAACCTGGGTGCACCAGGATTCACATCACTTTTCGTAAAACCAACCGGGAGCGGATAATTTTCTTCGTTCATAATCTCGGTAATCGATTGGACACGGTTATTCGAGAATTCCAAAATATAGTGTAAGATTTCAAGAATATCTTCATCTTCCACGGTTGTTAAGAAATACTCAACTCCGCAAATGATCATTGTGCTGAATTGATAAGTCGTCCATAGATTCGCTATTTCGGATGAAGTCAATTTTGCATTATGTTTGATCGTCATTCCAGGCACCTCTATTTTATATAGTTTATCCGCATTGGAAAATTCAAGTATTCGCTAATTCGTCCCTGTCAATGGCTCGTGGAGGTTCTTCCATCCAGCCATTTGAAATCAGGATGTTCGCTCCATCCTCTGAATACTTCAGGATTTCTTGCGTCAGCCGATCATAATGTAACGTCAAGTCTCGTCTGATACATGTCGATATACTCGTTCCATAGAAACCGACACTTAATGCGATCAACCCCGTTACGACGAACATGATGAGTTTTTCGGAAAAAGGAGAAACCTCTGAGTCGGTTACATATGTGTCCGATGTCATCGGAACTGGGAGATCATCCTCCCGTAGGATCGCACTCAAGATTTCATTATGTTTTTGAGCGATCTTTTTACCTCGGACTAGGAACTGGGCAACCTGTTTTGAACTTGCAACCTGGCTGAATCCAACGAGAGTCGCTGCTCCTAATGCATTGCGTTGGATGTTTGCAAATAGATTGGTCATTTCAAGAGACAGGAGCGGCCTGCGTTCCCCGAACCATCCCTTAAGGAAGTTTTGCTTTTTGACAAAATCGACTTTATCAGGATAAGCGATATAAGGAGATCGGATAAACAGTCCTTTGGAGAGAAGCACGTTTTTGATATTGGTCTCCAGCTGACTCGTTTCACTGAGGCACTGGACATAAAACTCGTCAATATCACTCCGTACGGCAAGTGATTTTGATAGCGCATAAGCATTAAGCGAAATTTGGGTCATCTGCTTCAGAAATTGAAGCATATAATTGTCGGAAAATAATCTTGGTGCATTCAAATTCAAGTCTTCACTCTCTGTAAAACCTTTAGGGAGTGGAAAGTTTTCCTGGTTGAAGATCGTATTCAGCTTCTTGATATGAAGCTGGGCCAACTCTAAGGAACGAGTCAATAACGGGCGAATATCCTCATCTTCAACGATTTGCAACATATGCTTCAATACACATATGGAACCACTGTCATTCTGATATGAAGCCCAAAGTTGTGAAAGTTCTGCTGAGGTCAATTTGATGTTCTGCATGTCTGGCATATTTTGATAATCCTCCCGAAATACAATATGTATGCCCGTATTTTTCACCTTAATATGGGAAATATTCACTAATTTATCGAAATGGGGAAAATCATTGGGAAGGAATAATGAAGGATTCAGAGAATGTATGATTGATCAATAATTAAGAGGGTTTTCATGTTTCAATCCATGAACCATTTTCCACGGTCCTGGGAATTCGAAACTGAAGGTACACAGAGGTTGCTCGATCATTTGACGGACGAAGCTCTTGACCAGAAAATCACTTCTGAGAACTGGAATTTAGGACGGATTGCCTGGCACATCATCGAATCGATATCGATCATTACTTCGAATACGGATTTGAAATTTGAATCACCGGCTGAAGGTCATCCAGTCCCAAAATCAGCACAGTTCATATCAGCGTGTTATCAACAGACGGCAGATGCATTCATCAAGGCTCTAAAAGCCCAATGGAATGATCAGACTTTAGACGAACGGATCGATTTCTTTGGGCGTGAAATACCGAATGGTTCCCTGTTGATGTTCCTGCTTCAGCATCAGTGCCACCATCGTGGTCAAATGACCGTTCTTATGCGGCAAGCAGGGTTGGCTGTCCCAGGGATCTATGGCCCTTTGAAGGAGGAATGGGCAAAAATGGGGATGGAAGCGCCTTCTAAGTAATTCAGTTCAAACAAATGCACAAGCCGGACCAAACTCAAGAAGCATTCAGATGAAACAAGACAATGACTGACATTTGCGATAGAGTGGAGGAGAAAATGAGTGAAGCGATTATTCACGGATTCGTGTTAGCTATCGGTCTTATCATCGCTCTCGGGGCACAAAATATTTTCGTATTCAACCAGGGAGCATTGCAGCCTACTATCATACGGGCACTTCCAGTCATTCTGACAGCCTCGATCTGTGACACGATCCTGATCGCCATTGCTGTTTTGGGTGTTTCTCTTATCGTGTTGACTTTCCAATGGTTACAATTGACCATTTTGGGGATCGGCTTCATTTTTCTAATATACATGGGGTGGTCGATATGGAACAGCCGATTGTCCAGGGAGAATTCATTAGACAAGATGTCTGTCAAAAAACAAATTACCTTCGCGATTTCCGTTTCCTTGTTGAATCCACATGCAATCCTCGATACCGTCGGGGTAATAGGCACAAATGCGATTCGTTATTCAGGGCAGGAGAAACTTGCCTTCGCTCTAACGTGCATCATTGTATCCTGGCTTTGGTTTTTCGGATTGGCGGTTGCGGGCAGGATGGTTGGCCGGGTTGATAGGAAAGGGACTTGGATGAACCGTCTCAACAAAATATCTGCCATCATCATTTGGATCGTTGCGTTATATATCGGAAAGGAATTCATAAGCGTTTTCCGATGAACATGGAATAATGCGATTGCCAATGGCTCATTCTAATTGTGTGCAAAATACACAGAGGAGCGATTCATTGATGGATAACGTAAAATTGGCAATCATCTATTACAGTTCCACAGGGACGAATTATCAACTGGCAAGATGGGCTGAAGAAGGTGGAAAAGCAGCAGGTGCGGAAGTGAAAGTGTTGAAAGTAACTGAACTGGCCCCAAGAGAAGCTGTTGAATCCAATCCGGCCTGGCAAGCTCATCTGGAGGAAACGAAGGATGTACCAGAAGTACGACTGGATGATCTTGATTGGGCGGATGCAATGATTTTCAGTATGCCGACTCGGTTTGGCAACTTGCCGGCACAGCTGAAACAATTTCTTGATACGACGGGCGGGCTGTGGTTTAATGGAAAACTCGTCAACAAAGTGGTGAGCGGTATGTCGTCGGCGAACAACCCGCATGGTGGACAGGAAGCGACGGTCAAAGCCCTATATACGACCATGATGCATTGGGGCGCAATCATCGCTGCTCCTGGGTATACTGATCCTGTAACATTTACCTCAGGTGGCAATCCTTATGGAACGAGTGTCACTGTCGACCAGGATGGCAATATGCAAGAAGATGTTCAGGAAGCTGTCAAGCATCAGGCGAAACGCACGGTCACCATTGCTTCCTGGGTGAAACAAGGGCAAAGCTGAACGGCTGTTTATAAATAGGAGCAAATAAAAGCGAGGAGCTGGTTGAAAAGAAACTTTTCTTTAGGCCAGTTCTTTTTATATCGTACAAACAATGGACTACTGATCCATCCTCTGCATTCCATATTTCGATGAAAGCCGAAGTGTCCCTCGGTTATAATGACAAAAAAGAGGAGGAGTAATGAATGGATACGTATCATACAAAATTAGAGGACTTTCGTAAATTGCACAAGCTGTCATCTACATTCGTATTGCCGAATGCCTGGGATGTGATGAGCGCCAAAATGTTCGAAAAAAATGGATTCAAGGCGATCGGGACAACCAGCGCAGGCATCGCAGCATCGTTAGGGTATCAGGATGGGGAACAAATTCCTTTTGACCAGATGCTGACTGTACTAGAACGAATCGTCAATGCTGTGAACGTCCCTATTAGTGCTGATATCGAAGCAGGATACGGAATAACCGTGGAAGAGGTTGTAACAAATGTCCAGAGAATTATCGAAACAGGAGCAGTCGGCATCAATATTGAAGATGGGACAGGGGATGCTGATGAACCTATCGGTGATATATCATCACAAACCGAGAAAATCGCTGCCATCAAAGAACGTTCAATTACTTCTGAATCAGGATTGTTCATCAATGCAAGGACCGATATCTATTGGTTGGGTATCGGAGATCCTTCAAGCCGTTTCCAAAAAACGCTAGAGCGTGTAAGAGCTTATGAAGAAGCAGGGGCTGATTGCATCTTCATACCTGGCCTTTATGATAAAGAAACGATCCATAATCTGAGAGCTGAAATTTCTTGCCCAATCAACCTGTTGGTCAGTCCTGATTTGCCAGCGCTTGAAGAGCTTTCCAAAATAGGCATTGAGAGGGTCAGTACCGGATCCGCACCATTCAGAGCAACTGTTACACTGTTGGAGAAACTAAGCGAAGAGATCAACAACGACCAGACTTTTCACCTTATGACGGAAAATGTTCTGCCTTATGGGAAGATATTCATTCCAGAAGATAATCTATTAAACTAGTAGTTCAACCGCACAAACATTCCCTGCTGGTAGAGCATAA
The DNA here is from genome assembly GCF_020179385.1 of Alkalihalobacillus sp. YIM B00296. GTDB lineage: Bacteria > Bacillota > Bacilli > Bacillales > Fictibacillaceae > Pseudalkalibacillus. The sequence goes on from NZ_JAIBLJ010000052.1 coordinate 7,764, forward strand.
TCTATCAGCAAGGAGTTGATACTTTGAAAAAGAATAGCATACATGCTAACCGACCGGTAAATTCTCCTTTTAATCCAGCATGTCCGTGCGAACTTCAGCTGAAGATCATGAATGCCCCTGTTCAAATCGAAGCATCTGGAAAAAGCCTGGGTTCAGGTTATCTAACCCTTACTGGAACGCTTTGTCCGGCATGCAAAAGTACAGGAAGCAAATTCAATGCACGGGTTCACGGAGATTTTGCTTACAATTATGTTGGGGAGCAGCTTAAAGGGATAACATGCCAGTCCAATTTTATAGATGCCTATGGACAAGGGTATGTTGCTGACAGGGCTGCCGACTATAATTTGCTTTTGGTTGAGAATTCAAATGGTGACATCATGATTTCGCTTACGATCAGGACAGAGATCATCGATTTCAATTTTAGTGGTGTTACGCGTATGCAAAACGTAATAAGACGAAATTGCACATCATAAAATATTTTATAAAAAAATTATTGACAATAGGAACATTTGTTCGTATACTTAAATCAGGCGCTTAACCTCCGCCTAAATATTTGGAACTTTGTTCTATATCTTGAGGCTATTCGCAGATTGATTGGTGCAGCGATCAGATGCGGGTAGCCATCTTTTTTTTGTTCTAGAAATTACCTCTATCTTCTGCTCCTCCTTCCTATTAGAATGGAAGACAGGGAAATTGATAGGGGGATTAAGTCAGTAATGGGGCACCAAGCAAGGAATCATCTTGATCATAAGCCATTTTTCATTTCGATGATTTTTTTACTATTCATAGGGATTTATACATACACAGGCAATAGCTTGCCGGCATCCGACGAAGCAGAAGAACCATGGGTAACAGAGGGTTTAAGTGACAAACAGACAAGTCTTGTCCCAAAACCTGTTCAATACGAGAAGCGTGCAGAAGTCACAGAGAATGAATACAGACGAATTGGCTATTACGCAGGTTGGTCTGCTTATTCAGGGTTTAATGTGGAAGACATTGATGCCAGTAAGCTGACACATATCAACTATGCTTTTGCCAACATTTCGGAGGACGGAAGAATAGCAGTAGGAGATCCTTGGGTAGATATAGAGAATCCATACCCAGGTGATACGGAAAATCAAGCGATCAAAGGGAACTTCAATCAGTTGAAAAAGCTGAAGGAACAAAACCCTCATCTGAAGACCCTGGTCTCTGTTGGCGGCTGGACTTGGTCTGAGAATTTTTCAGATGTTGCGCTTACAGAGGAATCACGTACCAACTTTGCGAAAAGTGTTCTTGAATTTGTACAGAAATATGGTTTCGATGGGGTCGATCTGGATTGGGAATATCCAGTGAGAGGGGGACAGCCTGACAATATCAACCGTCCTGAAGATGCACGTAATTACACACTGTTATTAAAAGAGATCAGAGAGACATTCAATGCCCAAACCAAAAAAGATGGAGAAAAGTATATTCTGGCGATTACAGCAGGCCCTAGTAAACATCATGCACGAAATTTGGAATTGGACAAGCTCCATGAATATGTCGATTATATCCAACTGATGACATATGATATCCATGGTGAATGGGATGAGCTCACGGGAATCAATGCACCTTTGTATCAGGATCCGGAGAGCGGATTTTTTAAAGACTGGAGTGTACATGATTCTGTCCGAACGTTCATCGGGCAAGGAGTTCCAGCTCAAAAGCTTGTTATGGGTCTCCCTTTCTACGGAAGGATGTTCAAGCAGGTCAATGATTCTGGGAATGGTCTATACCAACCTTTCTCCGGTGGCGGAAAATCGGTCAGTTTTGCCGCACTTGAGGCTCAATATATTGATAAAAATGGGTTTACTCGAATTTGGGATGACGAATCCCAAGTGCCATTGCTTTGGAACGGAGACACAATCATCAGCTATGATGACACTGAATCAATCGGTCACAAAACCGATTATATAAAAGCGAAGGGACTTGGCGGCGCAATGATATGGGAGCTGAGCCAGGATCCTGATGAGGTATTGCTGACAAAAGTGGATGAAGAATTGAAATGAAAATTCTTTTTACATTTATAATAAATTTGTAATTATAAATATTTCTGTATCGTATATGGACATTTTCTTTTATATAAGAAAGTGTCCATTTTAAATTCCCTTAAGTTTTTTACTAAAAAATGCTAAAGGAACTAAAAGTACTTATCTAGAATTACGGAAGAATCAACACTTTTATGAAGAAGAGAATGTTTACTAAAAAGGAGGGCGGGTATAAGATGTCATTTTTAATAGATGATAATGATGCTAATTGGTTTAAAAGCATTATCCAAGCAGTAAATGATGGAATACTTGTAATCGACTCTTATGGAGTGGTCCAAATAATTAATAAAGAATACACAAACATCACTGGAGTTACAGAAAGTGAAATTGTTGGGGAGCTTCTAAGAGATGTAAGGCCTGGTGCTGAACTGCCTGAAGTTTTACTTGATGGAAAGATTAGATCTGGAGTATTCCGTAAAGAAGGAAAGAACAATTATATTGTTGACATGGCTCCAATCTATAATGGAAATAAAATAATAGGTGCAGTTTCTGTTTGTAAAAGCTTAAGAGAAGTTCACCATCTTACACAAGAGCTTAATAGGAGTAAAAAACGTTTAAAACAGCTTGAGGAAATGGTGGAGAGTTTTCATCGAACCACATTCTCCTTTGAAGATATTATGGGCCAAAATAAAGGATTGCTCTATGCCATCCATTCTGCCAAAAAGGCAGCAGGAACTGATTTTAACATCCTTATTTTAGGTGAAAGCGGTACTGGGAAAGAATTGTTTGCCCAGGCTATCCACCAGACTAGCAGTCGTAATAGCCACCCATTTGTGCCGGTTAATTGTGCCGCAATACCTTCTACATTATTAGAGAGCGAATTATTTGGCTACGAAGAAGGTGCCTTTACCAGCTCAAAAAAAGGTGGAAAATCAGGTTTGATTGACCTAGCAGACAATGGAACGCTATTTTTAGATGAAATAGCGGATATGCCACTTGAAATGCAAGCAAAGTTATTAAGGGTAATGCAGGATGGGGTAATACGAAAGGTTGGCAGTCTTCATGAAAGAAAAGTGAATGTACGAGTGATTGCTGCTACGAATAAAGACCTAGAAAAAATGATTTCAAAGGAGCGGTTTCGGGTAGATCTTTACTACAGGTTGAACACTTTCCAAATCAAGATACCTTCTTTAAAATCTCGGAAGGATGATATCCCTCTTTTGGTAGATTATTTTTTGCAGAATGCTAACCCCCATTCCCTTTCTCCTGATGAATCATTTATTGACTTGTTGATGAGTTATGATTGGCCAGGTAATATTAGAGAACTGAAAAACACAATCCATTTTGCAATGAATATGACAGAGTCTACACGGCTAAAAGCTGGAGATCTTCCTGATGCGATAAACAGAAATGAACAGGGGTCGGATGAAAAAACCTTAGAACAGATCATTGAAGAGACTGAAAGAGATGCAATTTTGGATGTACTTAACAAAACAGGAACTGACTTAAAAGGAAAAAAGCTTGCAGCAAAAAAGCTGAACATCTCTTTAGCAACCTTGTATAACAAAATTTCCAGACTCGGTATTCCTGTTTGATTCTAATATGTTAGAAATCATTCTAAATTATGAGAAATCCTAATAACTAGCATTGGAGAAGAGTTCATCATGACCGATATGCGTTTTGAAAGTTCTAACTTTTTAGAAAAATAATTCGATAATTCAGTTCAAACCCTCATCATTGAGGGTTTTTAAATTGGCATATTTCTTGCATTATAGTATAGGGAGGCAATATACAAAAGAGGGAGGATTAGTATTCAAACGGTGAAAATTGTAAGCGTTATCAATAAAAAACCTGGTTAGGAGGAAGATATATGATTGCGTTACTTGGGTTTTTAACGATTTTTATTTTTCTAGCGCTGATTTTAACTAAAAGAGTCTCAGTCATCGTTGCACTGATTCTTGTTCCTATGATATTCGCGTTAATCGGCGGGTTTGGCACAGAGTTGGGAACTTTAATGCTAGAAGGAATAACCGATGTTGCGCCAACTGGGATCATGCTGGGATTTGCCATACTCTACTTTGGTGTGATGAACAATGCTGGATTATTTGACCCGATGATCCGTAATGTCCTTAAGCTTGTCAAAGGTGATCCATTGAAAATAGTTCTAGGGACAGCAGTCATTGCCATGATGACGCATTTAGATGGATCGGGGGCTTCCACCTTTTTGATCACGATTCCAGCTTTATTACCTTTATATGAAAAAATGGGTATGAGTCGTTTAGTTTTAGCGGGTATCGTTGCATTAGGAGCAGGTACGATGAATATGGTTCCATGGGGAGGTCCGACTGCACGAGCAGCAACTGCCTTAGAACTGACCCCAGAAGAAATTTTCAACCCTCTTTTACCAGTAATGATCGCCGGTTTGCTTTGGGTCCTTTTCGCCGCTTATATGATAGGGATAAAGGAGAGGAAACGTGTAGGTATAAAAGATATCCAATATGATTTTCACCAGGAACTGACTAATGAAGAAAAGGATATGAGAAGGCCTAAGTTATTCTGGTTTAACTTGCTGCTGACCATCATTTCAATCATTGCCCTGATTAAAGTGTGGCTTCCATTGCCAGTCGTTTTTATGGTATCATTCGCAATTGCTCTTTTGGTCAATTATCCCAAACCTGATGACCAGCAACATCAAATAAAAACGCAAGCATTCGGTATGATAACCGTTGTCTCGATTATATTTGCAGCTGGAATATTTACTGGGATTTTAAATGGTACCGGGATGATTGAAGAAATGGCCAAGGCACTTGTAGCGCTTATCCCTCAAAATATGGGCAATATCATGTCCGTAATTGTTGCAATCACAAGTATGCCATTTAGTTTGCTCTTTACTCCAGATGCATTTTATTTCGGTGTATTACCAGTCCTAACCGAAACCGCAAGCTCGTATGGTATTGAATCAGTAGAAATTGCTAGAGCGGGGATACTTGGACAAATGACTACAGGATTTCCACTAAGTCCGTTAACAGCATCTACATTCTTATTGGTCGGTCTAGCCAACGTTGAACTAGGTGATCATCAGAAGTTTATCTTCAAATGGGCGTTTGGAACTACTATTATCATGACAGTTGTTGCTTTGATCATAAGAGTTATCTGACTTAAAGGGCGTGGATAGGATGAAAAAGATAAGAATTGGTGGAGGAGCTGGTTATAGTGGAGATCGAATTGAACCAGCTGTAGAAATTATGAAAAAGGGAGATATCGATTACATCATTTTCGAATGTCTGGCTGAAAGGACTATTGCACTAGCGCAACAACAAAAGTTAGCTGACCCTGATAAAGGATTCAACGATTTACTAGAGTATCGCATGGAAAAAGTTTTACCTATCTGTACTGAAAAAAAGATCAAAGTAATCACAAATATGGGGGCAGCAAATCCAGTATCAGCAGCTAGATCAGTCAAAGATATTGCTGTACGACTTGGAATAACGGGTTTAAAAATCGCGGCAGTTTTAGGAGACGATATTTATTCAGTTATTGATGACTATAGAGATTTCAAAACATTGGAGTATGGAAATAATCTATCGGAATTAAAAGGAGAGTTCATTTCTGCCAATGCTTATTTAGGAGCGGAGGGGATCCAAGAAGCACTTCAAGGTGGTGCTGATATCGTCATTACAGGAAGAGTGACAGATCCCTCTTTAGTTATTGGACCTTTACTATATGAGTTCGGATGGAGTATAGACGATTATAACATGCTTGGAAAAGGCACATTAGCAGGCCATTTACTCGAATGTGGAGCTCAATTAACTGGTGGATATTTTGCAGAACCTGGGTACAAAGATGTTCCAGAATTATGGAACGTTGGATTCCCGATTGGGGAAGTTTATGAAAATGGCGACATCACGATTACAAAGCTTGCAGAAACCGGTGGCAAAGTTACCACAGGGACTGTTAAAGAACAAATTCTGTATGAAATACATGATCCGTCAAATTATATGACGCCTGACGTCAATGCAGACTTTTCACAAATAACTGTAAAAGAAATCGGGCATGACAGGGTTTTGGTCACTGGAGCAACAGGTAGAGAAAAAAGTGGCTACTATAAAATAAGTATTGGGTATAAGGATTGTTATATCGTTGAAGCAGAAATAAGTTATGGAGGGCCTGGAGCACTTGAAAAAGCTAAATTAGCAGGCGATATTGTTGAAAAGAGAATTCAACATACCGACTTATCTTTTCAAGAATTGAAAATAGATTACATTGGTGTAAATTCGTTATTCCAGACTAGTGCCTCGGACTTATCTGAAAAGGGGTCCGGTTGTAATGAAGTTCGGCTGCGAGTAGCTGGAAGAACAACGTTAAAAGAAGATGGAATTATGATTGGAAATGAAGTAGAAGCTTTATATACGAATGGTCCTGCTGGCGGGGGTGGCGTCAGAATAAATGTAAATGAAATCGTATCGATTGCTTCTATTCTTATACCAGTAGAGGATATAGAAACCCATGTGATTTTTGAGGAGGTATAAGCGATGAAATTACGTGAGATTGCCCATTCGCGAACAGGTGATAAAGGGAATATATCAAATATCTCCTTGATTGTTTATAATATGGACGATTATGAGTTAGTGAAAGAACAAATCACCGCTATAAAAGTAAAAGAATGGTTTCAGAATGCCGTCAAAGGTGAGGTGATCCGTTATGAAATACCGAGCTTAGGAGCATTGAACTTTGTAATGACAAACGCATTAGGTGGCGGTGTGACACGTTCCCTATCTCTTGATCGCCATGGAAAAAGCTTAAGTTCTTTTCTTCTCGAAATGGATATACAAACTTGAAATTAAAAGATTGAAGGAACTGACAATTCTTTAGTCAGTTCCTTCAATCTTTTTGTTCATCATAAATTTTCTCAAATAGTCGACATAATGCTCGTCACGGGCGAGCCATGCGGAATGGTGGCGTTTGACATATCGTTCTGCAGCTTCAAAATCTGAAAAACGATGCTTAATCCTTTCCCCATTAAGTTCGACCACCCAGCTTTCCGGTTCCTCTTCATAGATCCAGAGGCGATCTTCATCCCGACTTTCATAAAGGATGCCTTGAGGTGTCTCTTTCAAATTATAATGATTCCGGAATGCGTCCTGTCGCATCGGTTCGATGAGAAAAGCTGCTTTGGCGTACAGTTCATAGGATTCTTTATTCATTGAGCAGCCTGCCGCTTTCGCATGTCCTCCACCTCCGAAATAGCCCGCAACTGCGGACACATCCACATCGTCATGGATTGTGCGAAAACTGATTTTCTTTCCGCCCATGTTCAGGATTGTGATGTAATCCAAATGGCGATTCGCCGTACCTAGTTCGTTGCCGAGTTCTGAATGATAAGATTCAGCATGGACAATGCCTGTACAATAATCTCCGACGAACGTCTGGACAAGTTCCCGTTTCTTCCTTCTGATATAGCGTTCAATCTTATCCTCTTCCATTTCGAGGAGCTTTTGCTCGAAATCATCGTATTCAAAATGGTCCTTATCTTCAAACCTCGGTATCATCTTCTCGATGAACTCCTCGATCGATACCATGAAGAACAGGTCGTTCAGCTGTTTTGCCTTGATGTTATCATTCTGTTCCCATTCCCATGTATCATATTGACGGACAAGCTCGACGAATTCTTCGAGAACAGCGGATGGTTCCAAAAGTTGATGATGGACAAGATACTCATATAAAAGGGAAGTAGCACAAGCCAGCCGGCCATCATCATTTTCCACTTTCACATGTCCCCAATCATAATCATTGAAGTGGACCGCGGTCTTATGATGGTCGATCAACTGTACGAGCCCGCCCTCTTTTGCATAAGCATCAAGCGCTTTTTCATTCTCTTCGTTGACGGATAAATCTGTGATGAATAACGTCGTGTCTTTATTTTGTTTCTCATCTTTCCGTTCAAGGAACCGCTCCACCTGGAAATCCAGCCCAGTCACTGAGTTATATCGGACATCCACACGATCACCGAATGCGATTTTGGCAACGATACCGCAGGCAACTCCATCCAAATCATTATGAGTCAACAGTTTATACATAAAAATCTCCCCTGAATGAACAATAGTTTTCTAAGCTGTTTTAGTGTTGTTGAAAAAGGATGGGACTATTCATCGAAATCGTGTTCAGCAAATCCTTTCTGTTCCGATCACCAGTTCATTGATCCTAGTAAGATCGACGTTCCCGCCTGAGATCACCGTCACGACCTTTTTTCCTTCGAGTGGGAGCTTTTTGTTCATTAAAGCTGTAACCGTCACCGCGCTCGATGGTTCGATGACCTGTTTCATCCGTTCCATCACAAAGCTGAATGCAAGGCGGATTTCCTCATCCGTCACTAAGACAAGATCATCCAAATATTTCTGAATGACTGGGAACGTCATGTCTCCCGGTTGGGTTGCACGGAGTCCGTCTGCAATCGTGGAAGTCGGAGGAATCGAGGTGATCTGCCCGTTTTGCAACGATAAAAACGTATCATTTGCGGTTTCAGGTTCAACACCATATACCTTGATGGTCGGGTTGGTTTCCTTGATGGCAGTCAAAATACCCGAAATCAGCCCGCCGCCGCCGATCGGGACCACGACCGCATCCACGTCCTGTACTTGTTCCAGGATTTCAAGACCGGTTGTCCCCTGGCCAGCCATGATATAAGGATCGTCATAGGGAGGGATGAAGACACCATTTTGTTCCGCAGCAATCTCGATCGCCCTCGGAATACGTTCAGCAGAGGTGGTACCACATTTTACGATATTTCCGTCGTACGCCTCGATTGCATTCATTTTACATGGATTCACATCTGTCGGAACCACGATTGTCGCTGGGACACCGAGCTTATTGGCGATGAAGGAAACCGCCTGTCCATGGTTTCCTGACGAGGCAGCCGTGACTAGCTCCGCACCTTCTTTCATGACCTGTTTTACTTTATTCGTCGCACCACGGATTTTGAATGAGCCTGTCTTTTGAAGATGTTCGCATTTGAAGAAAACCTGGTTGCCGCAAAGCTGAGAAAGCTGTCCGGATTGAAGGATGGGGGTGGCGTTGATCGTGTCCTGAATGTTCTCACGTGCATTTCGTATATCCTGGATTGTAATCATGTCATCTGCTCCTTTTTTTAAAAAGTACCTGCTTTTCTTTTTCTAGAAAAACATCCACTATTCCTTGTGGGCGATATAAAATGGGTCCTGAGGTTTTGGAAAACAGTGAAACCGGCGACACAGCGAAAGACATGTTCGAGTATGAAGAATATGGCCCTGTCTTTTTTTGTTTTAAAAAGCTTTCTAATGATTTTCTAATCTTCCTTTCATGGTTCCTTAAAGTCGGCGGGTTAATCTTTTTATAGAACAATGAGGGAGGAAAAGGAAATGAATATATTAGTGGCACCATCCGGTTTTAAAGAAAGCTTGGGAGCGGATCAAATTGCAACATGTATGAAAAAAGGAATCTTGAATGTCATCCCTGAGGCCAAGGTTACCACCCTACCTCTAGTAGATGGAGGAGAAGGCTTTACGGAGAAGATGGTCAATTGGACGAACGGAGAATTTCATACAGTCGTGGTCACGGGTCCTCTCCGCAAAAAAGTGGAAGCATTGATCGGCTTTCTCGGTGATACACAAAACAGGACTGCAGTCATCGAAATGGCTTCTGCAGCTTGATTGAAACTGGTACCTAGATATCGAAGGAATCCGTTGCTTACGACTTCATATGGTGTCGGAGAACTTATCCAAGCTGCTCTGGATCTTGGGGCGGAGCGGATTTTGATAGGATGTGGCGACTCTGGGATAAACGATGGGGGGATCGGCATGGCAGAGGCTCTTGGAATTCGTTTCTTCGATCAAAACATGAACCAGATTGATGTAAAAAAGGGGGCTGCCAGCCTTCAGGAAATCGATTCGATCGATTTGTCCCGTCGTGATCCCCGCTTGGACAGAACTGAACTTGATGTTGCATGCAACTGGCACAATATCCTTTGTGGAGTGAACGGAGTGGCGAGAATCTTTGGACCCCAAAAAGGAGCAAAAGATCAGCAGATCGCTTTACTTGAAGAAGGGCTCGAACACTATGCAGCTAAAATCAAAGAAACGGCAGGGTATTGTGTCCGCGAAATGCCGGGAGGGGGAGCATCCGGTGGCCTCGGAACAGGTCTGCAAGCTTTGCTCGGTGCGGTCCTCCATCCCCGATTCGATCTGATCATGGATTATATGGATATCAATGATCACCTTCAGAAGGCAGACTTGGTTTTGACGGCAGAAGGCAGCATTGATTTTCAAACACCGCGTGGGAAAATACCAGCATTAGTGGCGGATAAAGCAAAAGCATTCGGTAAACCTGTAATCGCAATAGCAGGCACAATCGGTAAGGACGCACAAGTGAACTATTATCATGGTATCGATGTGTTCACAAGCATCCTCCAATCGCCATCGAGCCTTGAACAAGTGATGGAGAAAACTGAGGAATGGGTAATCGACTGTACAGAAACCACGATGAGGATGCTTTCGGTAGGCTTTGAACTTGCAGCCAGCGTGCCATCATTCGTATTGAATAGGAAGGGGATATCATGAATCCCGCTATTACCCGATCAGATAGAAGAGCAAAAAGGAAAGAAGTGAAAATTGGATGGCTGAATAATATCAATAATATCCCCCTTTCCTGGATAATATTAGTCGTCTTAAGTATATTCTTTTTAATCCTTCCTACTGAATTGGTGTTCGATGGAAAACTGGCGATCATCACGTTCATGGTGGCGACGTATTGTTGGGTTGCAACATCCGTCCCGCCTGCCATTGTAGCTATTGGAGCGGTCTTGTTTTTGACCGTAACAGGGGCTGTAGATCAGGAATTGTTCTATTCTTCCTTGTCATCAGACGTGATCTGGCTGATGATCGGCGCTTTCATTGTTGGAGCGGCGATGCAAAGCACAGGGCTCGCGACCCGGCTTGTCACCTTGTTGCTTTCAAAAGCGAATACTGTTTCAGGACTGTTCTTTTTGCTGACCATTTTGATTCAGTTGCTTACGTTTTTCATCCCATCAACATCGGGCCGTGCATCGGTCATGCTGCCGATCTATCGGCATCTTGCGAACGTGGTGGGGAACAGGAAAGTTGAAAAAGGCTTGTCCATTCTGATACCTGTCATTATTTTGATTGCTACTAGTGCTACATTGATCGGGGCTAGTTCCCATCTTATTGCGAATGATTATCTAGAGAAGTTCGGTCATGATAAGATATCGTTTCTTACATGGATGGTGTGGGGTGTTCCATTCGTACTGATAGCAAGCTTCCTAGCTTGCAGCGTCATCCTGTACATATTTCTGGATCCTGACACACGAGGTAAGGTGACTCCCAAGATGGCGGATCGAGATGGTAGAAAGGCAAAACTGTCCGATAAGGAGAAAGTGGTTTTATCTGTATTCAGCTTGATGGTGGCCCTTTGGATGACAGAAAAACTACATGGCATAGAGATTGCAACAGTCATCATGGCAGGTGCATTGATTCTGGTTCTACCTAGGTTAGGAGTGCTTGATTGGAGGAAGGGAATGGAATCGGTATCGTGGAGCCTGATCCTTTTTGTGGGTGCGGCTGTCTCGCTTGGTGAAGCATTGGTCAAAACGGGAACCGCGGAATGGGTTATGGATTCTTTGCTGATAATGACAGAAGGGATCTTGTTTCGAGGAGAATTCATCACACTGCTCCTACTGTCGGTCATCAGCCTTACCTCCCATTTATACATTACCTCTCATACAATGAGAGTAGTCATCCTTATGCCTCCGCTTTTATCATTAGCATTGACAGAAAACATCAACGCCGTTCCATTCGTTTTTCTGTTGGTAGTCGGAATGAATTATTGCATCACTTTTCCTGTAAGTTCTAAAGCACTCCTCATCTTTTCAGAAGAAAAGGGCGGATTTGAAGCAGCTGAATTACAAAAATTGAGCAAAGTGCTTTCCGTCATCTACATTGCGTTAATGCTTGTATTCTATTTCACGTATTGGCGTTGGACTGGACTGACCCTTTAAGAGGCGTTGATCATTGTTCTCCTGTATTAAAGGATGTTATCATCTAACTTAATATCGGAAGGAAGGATGTATACATATGTCGTTGGAAAGTGTAAAAAAACATTTTAAACAGTGGAACCGAGAAAATGATGTAATGGAGTTCGAAACATCAAGTGCCACGGTGGAAGAAGCAGCTGAAACGATTGGTGTCATGCCGGCGCAAATTGCAAAGACGCTTTCTTTCAGGGGGCCGGACGATAAAGATATCTTGATCGTTGCGGCGGGGGATGCAAAAATCGATAACAAAAAATTCCGCGAGTTGGTAGGGATCAAGGCACGCATGCTCAAGCCTGATGAAGTATTGGAGCAAACCGGCCATGTCGTCGGTGGTGTCTGCCCGTTCGGATTGGCAAACGAAATGCATGTGTACCTCGATATTTCCATGAAACGCTTCGAGACTCTTTTCCCTGCATGTGGAAGCACCAACTCTGCCATCAAACTGACCCCAGAAGAGCTATTCGAGTATTCGCTTGCCAAAGAGTGGGTTGATGTGTGTAAAGGATGGACTGAAGAACTTGTTGCGGAAACTGTTACAGTCCATAGGGACTGACCTTATTCAAAGTATAATAGGACGCTATCCGACCATGATATGCTCCCCTCATAGTAGACAGAAAAATCTTTCTATAATGAGAGCCCTGCAAAATAGGGCGAAAAAATCTTGATTAGAAA
>NZ_JAIBLJ010000053.1 GCF_020179385.1 Alkalihalobacillus sp. YIM B00296
AAAGACGAAGGACTACAGGAATTCGAAACTTTTGAAAATTCACCATCAAACGATATGAAGGAGGGAATGTAAGTGGAATTTTCTACGATTGTCATGATGATTGTTATTCTCGGGGGATTTTGGGGCAGCTTTTCATACCTGATTTATAAAACGATAAAGTCTGAATAAATATTATTTTGCGAAATCTTCATTACTTAATCTATTGATTAAAGTAACCATAAAGATGCTCCCGAACCCGAGGCTGAAAGAAAATCAAGTGCTCTCTTTTTGGAACGCTTTTTTTCCTTTGGTTTCTATGCTATATTGTTCGTCTTCATCAACGCATAATATCGGCTTTTTTAGGAAAGGGTATAGTTTCCGTTTTTGCCACATTTTGAACAATTTTAACGTATCCTTAACATTCATTTTGTATTATGGAATAAAAACCAAGGAGAATATTTATGAATCGACTTTTTCTTGTCTTATTAGGTTTTGTCATTGTTATTAGTTCTCTGATGGTAGGTGAGCTTAATGTTGGAGCAAAAGAAAACCCTCGAAAAGCAACAGTATTGTATTTTAATGATGCACATGAAGTGAGTCCAGTTGTCGACCAATACGGAGATCGCGGTGGTGTAGCTAGACTGAAAACGATTGTGGATCGTGTTCGACAAGAAAACAAAAAGACAATCGTGACATTTGGTGGAGATCTTGGTGGTGGAACATTATTCGGAGGTGTGTTTCAAGGATTTCCAATCGTAGAAGCTTTCAATATAATTGAAGTGGAACTCGCTAACTTTGGACAGCATGATTTTGATTTTGGTTCAGATGTAACAGAAAGACTCGTCGAGAAGTCTCATTTCCAATGGATTTCTTCAAATCTGACTGATTCTAATGGAACCCCTTTTGCTAATGTTCCAACTTACAAGATTTTAAATAGGAATGGAATCAAGATAGGATTGATCGGTCTTACGGATAAAATGGATACGACATTACAAGATGGAGAGGTTATCCAGCGGGATCTAATCGAGTCGGCAAGGAATGCGGTTGAAAGGATAAAGGAATCTAAAAATACAGACCTCATTATTGCCTTAACCCAAGAAACCATTGAAAAGGATGAGCAATTACTTGATGCTATTCCCGAAATTGATGCCATTTTTACAGAAGAAAAAGCTGAGGATCGATCCTTTATTTATCAATATAAGAACCGCTACATATTTGCTCCAAAAGGAAACATAGGGTCAGTAATTCGGCTGGATATTTTGAAAAAGGGAAAAGCTATCCGGTTGGAACCAGAAATAATAGAGGTTGATCATACTGTACCAGAAGATCCTCAACTAAAAGAACTTGCCAATGATTATCAGGCTAAGTTAGAGGAGGAACTAGGAAAAACGATCGCCCAATTAGAAAACCCCCTTATTTATGGGAATAACCATGAATCGAGATATCAGGAAACAAATATCGGGAACTTTATCGCGGACAGCTATCGTTTTAATTACAATGCTGATATCGGTTTTATGCAGGGTGGTGGGATCCGATCCAGCATTCCGGCAGGGGACTTTACCCTTCGTGATGCCTTTTCTATTCTTCCTTTTCGAAATAAAGTCATCCTTGCGAATGTAAAAGGAGAAACCATTCGTGCTGCTCTTGAGAATGGAGTGTCAAGAATAGAAAATCTCGGTGGTGGATTTTTACAAGTATCGGGTATGCAATATTCCTATAACCCCAATGAACCTGTTGGAGAGCGAGTAAGAGAAATTTTTGTAGATCAGGAACCCCTAAATCCCGAAACAACATACGAGGTTGCAATGCCAAGTTATATATTTAATGGCGGAGATGGATATACCATGTTTGATCAAAGTAAACTAATCGTTAATGCATCAAATGCTAGAACAGATGCTGAAGTTTTAATCGAATATGCAAAGGATTTGGGTGTGGTCCATATAGAAAAGGAAGGAAGAATTATAGTTTTACAATAGGAATCATAAAAAAGACCCAAACTAACAAAAAGTCCGTGAATTTCTAATAATCAAGGGCTTTTAATAGGTTTATTATTAATCTTATTTGAATTAATTCTACTGATTCAATAGTAAAGAAAAGTTAAAATTAATCCTTTCGCCAAAGAGGAAGAAGATTCAGTAATGGTACTTGTTTGAACGTAGCTAAGTCATTGGGTTTTGCAGATGTCCCTAACTTCCCACTTGTTACGCTGGCTTAGCCGATTTGGATGTGGTCGTTCGACCACGCAGATCCTTTACCTAGTGATGAGCAAATAATTATAATGATGAGAATAAAGGAAGGATAAGAATCGAGGGCAATTTGCTTACGCATACTTTTGTATCCTTCTACACTCGTATTCGTAAAAATTCCTTTCTTTTCAAACCAAGAAAGGAGCTGTTTTAAGATGGAAACAATTTATGAAATTCAACGGATTAAACAGGTGATATTGGGAGGTAGAGGGAGGAGAACCGCGATGAGTTATTTTTGAGTGAAAAGAGTATTATAAAATTTGACGAAAAATTCATTTACTTGTTACGTTAGGTGCAATTATAATAGGTGCTGCCTGTTACGGATTAGTAAAGACAGGAAGAACTAGAGTAGGTGGAACATGGAATTAAATCAAAATAGACAACTGATAACGAATTGGTTAACTTTATCTAATATACAAATGAATATTTCAAATGAGTTAGAATGCGTACTCCAACAGCATCATCAATTGGCTTTAAATGAATTTTACGTACTGTTATATTTATCCCAAGCTCCTGAAAAGAAATTAAAATTACAGCAGCTACAGAATATGGTCGGTTTAAGTCAAAGTGCAATGTCGAGACTTGTTAGCCGGTTTGAAGCAAAGGGCTGTGGAACCTTAAGAAGACACATTTGCGGAGACGATCGCAGAGCGATCTATACTTCCTTAACAGAGGAAGGAGAAGAAAAGTTGAAGAAGGCGTTTGTTACGTTTAATGAGACTCTTAAAAAGGCATTTTCTAAAGAACTGGTTCAAGAAGAGCTAGAACGTATAATTCATCAAATAAATGAATGAAGGGACAAGTTAAGTCACTGGCAACGATCTTTTTATTGAGTTCTTTAGCTTGACGGTGTTTTTTTTAATATGCTAACTTGTATGCATGTGCATGCATTTAAACAGAAGGGCGAGAACAACTTGAATAACTTTACAGGAAAGAAACGATTACAGCTAGCATTACTATTAGGGTCCCTTGGGCTTTTAGGTCCGTTTACCATAGATATGTATTTGCCTTCATTCCCTACGATTGTAGAGGATTATCAGACCAATGCTTCTTTGGTACAAATTAGTTTAACGACATGTCTAATAGGACTAGGATTGGGCCAATTGATTATTGGTCCAATGAGTGATGTTCAAGGTCGTCGTAAACCATTACTTATTTTTCTTATAATGTATTTAGTAGCTTCCGTTATTTGTGCGATTTCACCATCCATTTATATCTTTATTATTGCTCGTCTAATGCAAGGGTTTGCTGCAGCAGGTGGACTTGTTATTTCGAGAGCGATTGTTCGTGATGTGTATAGTGGAAGGGAACTGACGAAATTTTTTTCTTTATTAATGCTGGTTGGTAATCTTGGCCCTATAGTTGCACCAATTGTTGGTGGTGGCGTCCTTGCTTTTACTGATTGGAATGGTGTTTTTATTGTATTAGCCATAGTGGGCTTGATACTATTTCTAACAGTTTCATCAAAGCTTGAAGAAACATTACCGGAGGAAAATCGAGTACCGAGTAACCTTACTCAAATATTGAAGAATTTTAGGTCTTTATTCAGAGATCGAGAGTTTTTAGGGTATGCACTGACACAAGGATTTATCATTGCAGGCATCTTTGCCTACGTATCTGGTATTCCTTTTGTTTATCAAAATATTTATGGTGTGTCGCCTCAAATATTCAGTCTACTATTTGGAGTAAATGGGATTGCTTTAATTATTGGAACCCAGTCGGTTGGGCGATTAACAGATGTCATTTCAGAGAGAACCTTCTTGAAGATCGGTTTATTTCTTTCTGCCACAGCAGGTAGTGTCTTACTAACGGCTCTTCTGTTAAAAGCACCACTATTAGTAGTTGCCATTCCAATCTTCTTTTTAGTAGCTTCCATTGGTATTATTGCAACAACTTCATTTGCATTAGCAATTGAAACACAAGGACATATTGCTGGAAGTGCTTCTGCATTATTAGGGCTATTACCATTTTTACTTGGCTCAGTAACTGCTCCACTTGTAGGGGCAGCAGGAGAATTTACAGCGATTCCAATGGGTGTTGTCATTTTATCAACAAGTTTATTAGCTCTGCTTTCTTATTTTGGATTAGTTAGAAGAGCGTCATTACGTGTACAAACGGTAACTTGTACAAACAGTAAAATGTAATAAATTAGTCTAACGTAATAGTTTTAATTACGATCTTCCATTATAGGGCTCCTTTCATAAGATGGCGTTTTAAAATGGTTACATCATAGTAAAATGCTTCCTAAAATTAGGAGCATTTTTTTCTTTGATCTATGATTGGGAGCTAAAACCTATCCTTTCTTTGTTCCCCTCATTGTAATTCTTTGCTCATTACTAGGTAAAGGGTCTGCGTATCCGAACGTTCATGGACAAAACCAAGACGGCAAAGCCAGCGTAACTAAGGTAAAATAATACCTGTACATACTGGCTAAGTCATTGGGTTCTACCCATGTCCGTAACGCCTACTTGATGCTTACGATGTTTTCACATCCTTCTACACTCGTTTTTACAAAAATTCCTTTCTTTTCAAACAAAGAAAGGAGCTGGCTCAAGATGGAAACAATGAATAAATTCAACGGATTAGACAGGTGATTTCAGAGGCGGAAGGACGATAACCATATGTCATCCGTTCTCCAGAAGATGCTGCAAAGGTTGCTACAGGGTTAATTGTACAAAAATATTTTAATGAAAAAAATGGAATCGGGAGATGATTTAATAGGGAGCTGTAATTAACTTTCATTCTGATCCCAACATTATGACGTTACAACTATTAAGTAAGTAAATATACAATATTCCCAAGGCTATTTGAATGTACTGAACAACTTTGGGCAAATGGTTTTAATTATTAATTTTACATAAAGAATCAAGAGTTTTAATGAAAAGAGATATATTAGTAAGCTATAATGAGCTAATTCATCAGGTTTTTTCCCACATAAGAGATTGTGGTTAAAAAAATACGATTAACTTGTGTCTGTTCCAGTACATAAGCCCAACCAACTACTAAAGTGAATGCTGGTGTAAATAATTCTTTTGGTAAAGAAATCCCCTTTAATACTGCGTTGCGTTAGCTCCCTCTACCCTAAGGATAATATGAAATAATATTCCGAAAATTAATAAAATAAAGGGATTAGTTAAATTTTTGTGGAAGAAGTCTATAGAAATATGTATTTCTTTGATATTCAAAAATATAAAAAATAGATAGAAGGGTGGTCGTATAATGCAAATATCACTTCCTAGTGATCATGATGTTTATCTTTTTCATGAGGGAAACCTCTTTCACAGCTACAAAATGATGGGTGCCCATATAGTAGAAGAAGATGGGCAAAAAGGTGTAAGGTTTTCTGTTTGGGTATCACATGCAAAACGAGTGTCTGTTGTAGGAAATTTCAACCATTGGAATGGAAATAGCCATCCAATGAAGCCGATTGAACAGTCTGGTATTTGGACATTATTTATTCCAAATCTTCAAGACGGGGAAATTTATAAGTATGAAATTCATACCCCACATGGACAGATACTATTAAAAGCAGATCCATACGCTTTTTATTCTGAATTACGACCAAACACAGCTTCCGTTGTTTGCAGTTTAGAAGGTTATGAGTGGAATGATTCAAAGTGGTTTACAAAAAAGAAAAAGAAAGATAGTTACCATCAGCCAATGCTCGTATATGAGGTGCATTTAGGTTCTTGGAAAAAGAAACCCGATGGCGCATTTTATACATATCGTGAACTAGCTGATGAGCTTGTCGATTATGTGGGAGAATTAGGATACACCCACATTGAGATATTACCAATTCTTGAACATCCTTTTGATCGTTCATGGGGATATCAAGTAACAGGTTTTTATTCTGTTACAAGTCGGTACGGGACACCACAAGATTTTATGTATTTCGTAGATAAATGTCATGAAAAAGAAATTGGTGTTATTTTAGATTGGGTACCGGCGCATTTTTGTAAGGATGCCCATGGATTAGGGAAGTTTAATGGTACACCGCTATACGAGCCGACTGATGAACGAATGGCTGAACGACTAAACTGGGGAACATACAGCTTTGATTACAGTAAACCAGAGGTGGTTAGCTTTTTAATTTCAAATGCCCTCTTTTGGATGGATGTTTATCATATTGATGGTTTACGTGTTGATGCTGTGTCTTCAATGATTTATTTAAATCATGAAGAAAATAATCAGTTTGTTGGAAAAAATCAGTTTGGCGGTTTTGAAAACCTAGAAGCAATTGAATTTATCAAAAATTTAAATAAAGCAGTTTTTTCTCAATATCCTGATGCATTAATGATTGCTGAAGAATCAACAGCACGACCAAATGTAAGTGCTCCCACTGATATTGGAGGGCTGGGGTTTAATTACAAATGGAATATGGGTTGGATGAATGACATGCTTCGTTATATGGAAACAGATACGAGCCATCGTTCTTCTCATCATAACTTGGTAACTTTTTCATTTATGTACGCTTTTTCTGAAAATTATATTTTGCCTTTTTCACATGATGAAGTTGTTCACAGCAAACGCTCTTTGTTAAATAAATTTCCTGGCGATTATTGGCGAAAGTTTGCTAATTTACGGGCGCTATACGGTTATATGATAGCACATCCCGGAAAAAAACTTCTTTTTATGGGTGGAGAGTTTGGTCAGTTTGATGAGTGGAAAGACCTTACTGAGTTAGATTGGATGCTGTTTGATTATGACATGCATAAGAAAATGTTCAATTATGTGAAAGAATTAAATCATTTTTATAAAGAAACAAGAAGTTTATGGCGGCTTGATCATGAGCCGGAAGGATTTGAATGGATTAATGCTGATGATCAGTCACAAAGCGTTCTGACCTTTATGAGAAAAGGAAAACGAAAAGGTGATTATTGTATTATTGTTTGCAACTTCTCTCCAGATGTTTACTATGATTATCGCATTGGAGTTCCTTCACAAGGATTTTATAAAGAAGTATTTAATAGTGATGCTGAGAGATTTGGAGGATCTGGTCAATTAAACGAATATAAAATTAAAGTGGAACAAGAGCCGTATAATAATCAACCATACAGCGCTTCTATAAAAGTGCCTCCACTTGCTGTCACAATATTGAGAAAAGTTACGAGAACTTTCTAAGAAACGTATAAAAAAGGAGTCGACATCATGTTTAAAAAAGAAACGATTGCTATGCTGTTAGCTGGGGGACAAGGTACGAGGTTGAAAGGTTTAACAAAAAAACTAGCGAAGCCAGCCGTTCCATTTGGAGGAAAGTACCGTATTATTGACTTTACATTAAGTAATTGCAGTAATTCTGGAATTGATACTGTTGGTGTTCTTACACAATATCAACCTCATATTTTAAATTCTTATATCGGTATCGGCAGTGCATGGGATTTAGACCGTAAGTATAGAGGTATTTCAGTATTACCACCCTATCAAGGGCAAAAAGGCGGCGAGTGGTATAAAGGGACAGCTAATGCGATTTATCAAAATGCCTATTATATCAATCAATATGATCCTGAGTATGTTCTTGTTATTTCAGGCGACCATATTTATAAAATGGATTACTCTAAAATGATTGATCATCATAAAGAAAAAGGAGCCGACGCCACGATTGCAGTATTAGAGGTACCTTGGGAAGAAGCAAGTCGTTTTGGTTTAATGAATACAAATGATACGAATAAAATAGTAAATTTTGAAGAGAAACCAACAAATCCTAAGTCCAATCTCGCATCAATGGGAGTTTATATTTTTAATTGGAAAGTGTTAAATCAATTTTTATTAGAAGATGAACAAAATAAGCTTTCTTCAAATGACTTTGGAAAAGATATTATTCCTGCGATGCTTAAAAAAGACAAAGAGCTGTATGCTTATGAATTCCAAGGATATTGGAAAGATGTCGGCACGGTTAAAAGCTTATGGGAAGCACATATGGATCTTTTAAGTGATGATCCGGAGTTAGACATTAATGATCCAACTTGGAAGATTTACTCTGTAAATCCAAATCAACCACCTCAATATATTGCATCAAAGGCAAGTATTAAACGTTCTCTTGTTAATGAAGGGTGTCTTGTTTACGGAAATGTAGAAAATTCTGTCCTTTTTTACGGGGTATATGTTGGATTAGGTTCAACAATTAAGGAATCTATTATTATGCCGGACGTTAAAATTGGAGCCAATGTAACGATTAAGAAAGCTATTATCGCAAGCGGCACAGTAATTAAAGACGGAGCAGTAATAGGAGATGACTCTGGTGAAATTACATTAATTGTTGAAGACCTTGGTATTGCACCAGATTCAAACATAAATAAACAGTTAACTTAGAGAATATTTACAGGATGGAAAGGAGATTGTTTGATGGAGCAGATAATGGGAGTTATTAATTTAGGAAATGAGAAAGATTTACTGGAAGACTTAACAAAGCACCGATGTCAGGCTTCTGTACCATTTGGCGGACGCTATCGATTAGTTGATTTTATCCTATCAAACTTTGTGAAATCAGGAGTGCATAATGTTGGAGTGTTTGCTAGAAAAAAATATCGTGCACTTCTTGACCATTTAGGATCAGGAAAAGAGTGGGATTTAGATCGCCAAAAAGATGGATTGTTTATTCTGCCACCCCATGATTCAACTGAATCTTATAAAGGAGATATTCAGCATTTTTATGAACATCTTCCATATTTTGAGCGTAGTAAAGAAGAATATATTCTTGTCACACAAGGAAGTATTGTGTGGAATATTAATTTTAGACATGTATTGGAAGAACATAAAAATCAAGGTGCAGATATCACTTTAATATATAAAGATTATTCTCAAGAAGAGAAAGCTGTTTATCATACCCTTGATGTTGATGATAATGAGCGTGTTCAAGCTGTTCATCTTGAGAAAACAATCAATCAAGGGGACAATGTGTTTCTTAATACGTATTTAATGAAGAAATCGCTGTTTATTGATTTAATGAAAGAAACATATGAACAAGGAAAATATGATTTTGTTACAGATGTGATTAGAGCTAATTTAAATCGTTATCATGTCCAAGGATTTCATTTTAAAGGCTATATGCCGTTTATTCATTCCATTGAAAGCTTCTATAATCATAGTATGAATTTATTAGACCCGAATGTCCTCCAACAGTTATTTTATGACCACGGTTTTATTTATACAAAAGTAAAACATGGCCCACCTGCTAAATACTTACAAGGTTCACATGTAGTAAACTCCCTTATTGCAAATGGTTGTACGATTGAAGGAAAAGTTGAAAACAGTATTTTATTCAGAGGTGTTAAAGTACACAAAGGGGCCGTTATACGAAACAGCATTATTATGCAAAAAGGAGAAATTGGTGAAGAAGCCTTTTTAGAAAACGTTATTCTTGATAAAGATGTAAAAGTATCAAAGGACCGTATTTTAAAAGGGGAAGAAATACCAACTGTTTTTGCAAAATCAAGTCATCTTTAGATTAGAGGAGTGTTTAAAATGAATATATTATTTGCAGCATCTGAAGCAGTTCCATTTCTAAAAACGGGAGGTCTTGCTGATGTCATTGGTGCATTACCAAAAGAGTTAAAAAAACAAGGCGTAAATGTACAAGTGATCTTACCGAAATATGAGAATATTCCAAAACAATTTAAAGAAAAAATGGTTCATAAAACGAGTATTACTATTCCAGTTGGTTGGCGAAACCAGTTTTGCGGGATCGAGTATTTAGAGCATGATGGCATTACATTTTATTTTATTGATAACGAGTATTACTTTAAACGCGGTGATGTTGTCTACGGATTCTATGATGATGGAGAGCGTTATGCATATTTTTGCCGGGCTGTACTGGAGGCATTACCGTATTTAAATGAAAAGCCAGATATTATTCACTGCCATGACTGGCAAACCGGAATGATTAGTGTGTTAATGAAAGCCCATTACCGAAAATCTCCCTATTATCAAGGGATTAAAACGATGTTTACGATACATAATTTGCGCTATCAAGGGGTTTTTCCAAAGGGAATTCTTCATGATTTGTTAGATTTAAGCGAGCTTTACTATCATGCTGATGGTCTAGAATTTTATGGGAATGTAAGCTTTATGAAGGCTGGGCTAGTATATTCAGAAATGGTTACTACGGTTAGTCCGACGTATGCACAAGAAATTCAAATGCCTTATTATGGTGAAAAGCTTGATGGTGTTTTACGAAAACGAAGTCACGAACTATATGGGATTGTAAATGGAGTCGATTATGATCTTTATAATCCGGAGACTGATCCAAATTTATTTTCAAACTATACAAAGTACTCGTACGAAGAAAAACGAGTTAATAAACTTGCGTTGCAAGAAAGCATTGGTCTTCCTGTAGACGAGATGAAACCATTGCTTGCTGTAATTACACGATTAACTGATCAAAAAGGAATTGATTTAATTCTCCATGTTCTTCATGACATCTTAAATATAGACTTACAATTAATCGTGCTTGGTACTGGAGATAGAGAGTATGAAAACAGCTTAAAAGAAGCTGCATGGCAGCGTCCTGATAAATGCTCAGCTCAAATTTATTTTGATGAAAGCTTAGCGCGGCAAATTTATGCAGCATCTGATTTGTTTTTAATGCCATCTCAATTTGAACCCTGTGGTATTAGTCAACTATTGGCACTCCGTTATGGAAGTTTGCCAATCGTTCGTGAAACTGGCGGGTTAAAAGATACGGTACAGCCATATAACAAATTTACAAATGAGGGTGTTGGCTTTAGTTTCACAAATTATAATGCACATGACATGCTTTATACGATTGAGCAGGCGGTCGAACTTTATTATCAAGATAAAGATGCTTGGTCAGATCTTGTTTGTAAAGCGATGAGTAAAGATTTTAGTTGGAATGCCTCATCTGAGCAGTACAAGAAGATTTATAAAAGCTTAATTAAGGAATAAAAAGAGGCTGTCCCATAAGTCTAACACCCTAACCATTTAATTAAAAAGGCGTAAAAAACTGTTTAAATGCTCCTAACCCCCCTTAAAGTCAATTAGGGGGAGAAAACAGGAGTTTGAAATTTTGATGATGTATTATTACTCATGATTTAGAAAGGGATGAAATCCACAGGCAGAATATTTAGAGAAAACATTACTTTTCCAATCAAGATGGAGACTTGTATTTATTTACCTATTTTTTGTATATAATGTTTATAGGAACAATCGTATAGGCAGGGTGGACGGTCAGTTATCCCCTAGGAAAGGGGGTGGTGGCCGTGAATCACAGTAATTTTGACCTAGCTACAGCTACGTTCATGATTCTGCTGATAACACTGGTGATTACTTTAATTGAACGAAAAAAGTAATCCACCCTGCCGGCAAGCCTGTGTGGATTACTTTCACTGAGTCTTGACCGTCCTCTAACGGTCTATACGGTTGTTCCGCCCAGCCAATAATAGTATAGCTGGTTTTTAGATTATGCATTTTCTAATTATATTATAACCAAATATACACAAAAAACAAAATAATTTTAAAGTGACATACATAAATATTCCTGCTTTTAATTAATGTGAGCATAACATAATATATCGATCTGGATGAAATTTAAACAATAACAGGAAACCTTGGATATTTCCATATTGTAATTTGGTGAATGCCCCAGAAGAAATTGCGGCTCCGACTGAAAGTGGTGGAGAAGACGGCTCATATAATGTTTAAGCATAAAGCCTTGACATTCCTGGTTTTCTCCCAATGGAGGAGTGGAGTATTAAAGAGAACAAGGGGCTGTCCCATTAGTGTCTGACTCTCACCGTCCCTAGCAACATTTTGAGAAAAAGTGTGTTTTTGAAACAAAATGTTGTGTGGTGGTGTCTGACACTATTGTTTTGGGACAGCCCCTTGTTAAGAGAATTATTTTACCAGCTGTTTTTAGAATAATAACTGTATGCTGTGAAATCAAGGTTTTGAACGCCATAATAATTTTTTAAAGCAACCATAGCTCCACCAAGCGAACATGCGCTCTTACCAAGTTTTGAAGAAAGAATTTTGTCATAGTTGTTCATTCGTGAGATCAAGCGTTCTTTGACCTGGTTAATTAAATATTCATTATTATTAAGTATATGACCATTTAGAATAACTGTTTCTGGGTTAAAGATGTTAATTATATTGTTCAACCCAATGGCAACATTATCAAGAAAATCTTCCATTAATTTTGGATAACTGTTAAAAATATCATCAATTTTTACGTCTTCAATTTCATTTAGATCCAACCCCTGGGCTTCAAGTTCCTTCAATAAAGCTTTTTCGGAAGCATATAATTCCCAGCAGCCTTCATTACCACATGTACATGATCTTCCGTTCCGCTCGATGGTCATATGACCAATTTCCCCAGCAAATCCATGAAATCCACGATATATTTTACTATTATGAATAATTCCTAATCCTATTCCAGAGTACATTGTAATACAAAACAAATCGGATATTGATGATGTATACACCTGCTCTGCATATGCACAAAGGTTAGAATTATTATCAATGAAAACAGGGACATTAAATTCATTTTCCAATTCAAACTTGATCGGAAGCTTAGCTAAGTGCATTTTCGGTGTATAAATTATTTTATCATTGTTAGCTACAATTCCGTGAATTCCTATCCCTATTCCAATAAGTCCAATTGGTGTGTGTTTGTTATCAAAAATATTAATAACACTTGTTAATGCAGATGTAACTAACCTTATGATATTTTCAGGATTATCATTTCTGTGGTTTACCCGTTGTGTATAAATAGAACTCCCTAAAAGATTAGTGACTTGTATCTGTATTAAATTTTCGTCTATATCAACTCCTATGGCATAACCACTCTCTCCACTAATTTCAAGAAGAATTGGCTTTCGGCCTCCACTTGAAACATCCGACTGTTTTTCAATAATTAAATTTTCTTTCATCATCTGTTGTACTTGGGCCGATACAGTAGATTTGTTTAATCCTGTCATGCGGGCAAGGTCACTTCTAGAAATTGAACGGTGTTTAATAATTTTTTCAATTAAAATCCTGCGGTTTAAAGCCTTTATATAAGTAGCATCACCTGTAGTCATCTAATATCTCCTTTCAAATAACACTTGAAAATTAAAGCGGTTTCATTTACTATAATACCAATAGTTTGTTGTTCAAACAAACAAAGTTTATTGGAAGCGCATACATTTATATGAGAGGGGAATGGAAGTAATGAAAAAATGGTTATCGATAACAATGGTAATAGTAAGCTTATTATTTTTGATGGCTTGCGGGAATTCGGGGTCACAGACGGGTGATGATAAAGAATTACGTTTAGCTCACAACCTTGGCGAAGACCATCCTGTACATAAGGGATTGGAAAGGTTCGCTAAAAATGTAGAGGAAAAAACAAATGGTGAAATTACCATTAAGATTTTCGCTAATGGTGTTTTGGGAGATGAAAAGGAAGTACTTGAGCAATTGCAAAATGGTTCGGTAGACATGACAAAGGTTAGTGCAGGAGCTTTAGAAAGCTTTTCTGACCAATATAAAGTTTTCTCATTACCGTATATTTTTGAAAGTGAGTCCCATTACAGAAAAGTTATGGAGTCAAATGTTACAAAAGATATCTATCAATCTACTAAAGATAAGGGGTTTATAGGGTTGACCTATTTTGATTCAGGCGCAAGAAGCTTCTATACCAAGAATACTCCGATAAAATCTCCAGAAGATCTAAAGGGTATGAAAATTCGTGT
The DNA here is from genome assembly GCF_020179385.1 of Alkalihalobacillus sp. YIM B00296. Lineage (GTDB taxonomy): Bacteria > Bacillota > Bacilli > Bacillales > Fictibacillaceae > Pseudalkalibacillus. The sequence continues at coordinate 13,913 of NZ_JAIBLJ010000053.1, forward strand.
AATGGACAGTCCTACAGCTATCGAAATGGTTAAATTGCTAGGTGGTACACCAACCCCAATGCCATATGGTGAAATTTATACTGGTCTACAACAAGGAGTAATAGACGGGGCTGAAAGTAATCCAACTGCACTTACCACCGGTAAACACGGGGAAGTGGCTAAGCATTTCTCTTTTAATGAACACACGATCATTCCAGATATTGTAGTTATAAATCAAAATACTTGGGATAACTTATCTGATGATCAAAAAACCGCCTTTGAAGATGCAGCTCATGAGGCAACAAAATATCATACAAAGCTTTGGGAAGAAGCAACAAATGAAGCTGTAAGTGAAGCAAAGAATATGGGAGTAGAATTCCATAAGGTTGATAAAGAGCCATTCATTGAAGCAGTTAAACCACTACATGAAGAATTTATGAAAAATAAGGACTTAGCCGAGATTATAGAGAAAATTAAAGGGATGAAATGATTTATATAGAAGGTGCTCATTCTAGGAGTGCCTTCTCATGTTTATTCAAATTACTGGGATTTTATGTATCTGTTAAGAGCCATACCTAAGTAGATATAGAGAATTAATACAAAAGAAAGGTAACTAAAAAAGGTATTAAAGGATCTTTTTTGGGAAGTGAAAGGAGAAAAAATGTGGTTATAAAAATCAAACTTATCTTAGATCGGTTAATTCTTTTTATCACGGGATTCTTTTCCTTATTGTTATTCCTAGGAGCTATTTGGCAAGTTACTAGCCGGTATTTATTAAATGCACCTAGTACATTCACTGAGGAGCTGCTCCGTTTTTTACTAATTTGGACATCCATCCTTGGAGCAAGTTATGCGTTTGGTTCTAATCAGCACCTAGCGATTACATTCCTTAAGGATAAGTTAAAAGGAAAAAATAAATTAGTAATCAGAATCATTAATGACCTAGTCATATTAGGGTTTGCTTATCTCATCATGATTCGAGGCGGAATGGAATTAGTAGGAACCACCATGCTCCAAAAAACTCCAATTTTAAGCATTCCGATGGGGATTGTATATTCCATTCTTCCGATTAGTGGGGTTATAATCCTTATTTATAAACTACTGCTACTTACAGAGTATAGGGGAAAAATGCCGTTCCGGGAGGAAAATTAAAATGGACATTTCTTTCCAAGCCGCTTTAATCCTATTTGGGGTCTTCTTTTTATTATTAGCACTTGGTGTACCGATTTCAGTCGGTATTGGAGTTGCTTCTTTCGTTACAGCATTGACCATTGTTCCTATGGATATTGCCATATTTACTGCAGCCCAGAAAATGGTACAGGGTATTAATAGCTTTACCTTGCTTGCAGTTATTTTCTTCATCCTTTCTGGAAGTATTATGAATAATGGTGGTATAGCCATAAGATTGATCAATCTGGCTAAGCTTGTAGGGGGACGTTTACCTGGTTCTCTAGCCCATACAAATGTTGTAGGTAATATGTTATTTGGTTCGATTTCTGGTTCAGCAGTAGCCTCAGCTGCCGCTATCGGTAAAGTCATGACACCTCTTCAAGCGAAAGAAGGTTATGATAAATCCTATTCTGCTGCTGTAAATATCGCTTCATCACCTGCAGGGTTATTGATCCCCCCCAGTGGTGCTTTAATTCTATATTCACTTGTGAGTGGAGGTACATCAATTTCAGCATTATTCATGGCAGGTTATCTTCCAGGAATTCTTATGGGATTAGCGGTCATGAGTATCGCATTTATTCTGGCTAAAAAACAAAAATACCCAGTAGCTGAACGTCCTTCATTAACTACAGGAATTAAAATTGTATTAGATGCCATTCCAAGTCTTTTAATGATTGTTGTCGTTATTGGAGGAATTGTGGGGGGGATTTTTACCGCTACTGAAGGTGCTGCTGTGGCTGTTTTATATTCAATCATACTCTCAGCCATCTATCGTGAAATCAAGTTGACAGATATTCCACAGATTTTAAAGGAATCCGTTGTTATGACCGGGATTGTACTCTTTTTAGTGGGAGCTTCTTCCATTATGTCTTGGGTAATGGCTTTTACTGGGATTCCAAGTGCGATTAGTGAGTTATTGTTAGCTTCATCAGATAACCCAATTATTATTTTATTGATTATGAATCTAATACTATTAATAATTGGAACATTTATGGATCTAACACCTGCGGTTCTTATTTTCACGCCAATTTTCTTGCCAATTGCTACAGAAATAGGAATGGATCCTGTTCATTTCGGAATCGTGCTTGTATTCAACTTATGTATAGGTATTATGACTCCACCTGTAGGCAGCTGTTTATTTGTAGGGTGTAGCGTAGCTGATGTTTCAATTGAATCTGTACTACGTCCACTTACGAAAATATTCGTAGCCCTAATTGTGGCTTTATTGCTGGTTACATTCATTCCATCCATTAGTTTAACTATTCCACGATTGATTGGTCTATTGTAACGAGGGAGGCTATTGTATTGATTACAAAACCTAATTTTAAACTAGTCAGTGATCAAAAGAATCATCTTACATTCATTTCTAATAATGAAAAAGTAGATTTATATATATTGGAAGAAGGTATTTTTCGAGTTTTTATACCTAATGATGAAGATATAAGACTAGAGCGAACTTGGACAGTTGCACCTGGAATGGAAGATGTACCATACGAAGGTAGAAATCGATTTGATCTTACTCCATTCAGCTTACCTTCATATCAGGTTGTAGAACTTGAAGACAAGGTGGAAGTGTATACAAAGCATTTAAAGGTGATTGTCTGGCTGGATGGTTTTTATCTTGACTGGCTTACAAAAGTAGGAGAAAACTGGGTGAAAATAGCTGGAGATCGAAAGACCCAAAGCTATAATTTTGGACAAAGCTTAGGTGATTATGTCTATCACTATATGGAACGGGAGCGTAATGAGAAATATTACGGTTTAGGTGAAAAAAGTGGGTTAATGAATCGTCATCACAAACGCTATCAAATGAGAACCATTGATGCAATGGGATATGATGCTGAAACAACAGACCCATTGTATAAGCATATTCCTTTTTACCTGGTGTATAAGCCTAATTTATCAATTTCTTATGGGATCTTCTATGATAACTATTCAGATAGTGTCTTTGATATGGGGGCAGAGCTTGATAATTACCATGGGTTGTATCGCTATTTCCAAGCAAAAAAAGGAGATTTAGATTATTACTTCATTCTTGGACCACGTATCAAAAAGGTTGTCCAAAGTTATACTTGGATGACTGGAAAAACAGCTTTACCTCCGAAGTGGAGTTTAGGTTTTTCGGGTTCAACAATGACCTATACTGATGCTCCCCATGCCCAGAAGCAATTAAAGAAATTTGTTGATGAATGTCGTAATAATGATATTCCCTGTGATTCATTTCAGCTTTCATCTGGTTATACTTCGATTGGTGACAAACGATATGTATTCAACTGGAACCATTCTAAAATTCCAGATCCGAAACAAATGAATGACTATTTCCATATAAATGGAATCAATGTCTGTGCTAATATTAAGCCTTGTTTATTAGATGACCATCCCCAGTATGACTGGCTTAGTAAAAAAGGATTGTTTGTAAAAAATAAGTATGGAGATTCTCCTGAGCTTTCTCAATTCTGGGATGCGCTAGGTTCATATCTGGATTTCACCAATTTAGAAACAATTAAATGGTGGAAAAAGCAAATTAAAAAGACATTGCTTCACTATGGCATAGACGCAACTTGGAATGATAACAACGAATATGAAATTTGGGACGAGAAAGCCTGGGTTCACAATTTTGGTAATAAATTGTCAGTCCAATACCTAAAACCGATACAAACTTTGTTAATGATGAAGGCTTCCTTAGAAGCGCAACAAGAACATCAACCTAAATTGCGTCCCTATTCTATTTCACGATCGGGTGGACCTGGTATGCATCGATATGTTCAAACTTGGTCTGGTGATAATTATACAGAATGGAAAACTATAAGATACAATTTGAAAATGGGTTTAAGTCTAAGTATTTCAGGCATTTATAATTTTGGGCATGATATAGGTGGTTTTGCAGGAAAGGCACCTGAACCTGAATTGTTTATCAGGTGGATTCAAAACGGGATATTTCATCCTCGTTTTACCATTCATTCTTGGAATGAAGATAAAACAGTGAATGTTCCATGGATGTATCCAGAGTATAGAGAGACAATTGGAAATTTGATGAAAGAAAGGGTTAAATGGATCCCTTATTTATATCATTTATTGTACAAAGCACATGCGTATCACCAACCAGTTTTGACTCCAACGTTCTATCATTTTCAGGATGATAAAAATACTTTTGAGGAAAATGACGATTTCATGGTTGGTGAGGATTTATTGATTGCTTCCGTCATGGAGCGGGGTCAAAGAAAAAGAGATGTTTACCTACCAGAAAATCTGCATGGATGGTATGACATGAACACAGGGATATGGTATGAAGGCGGGAATACGATACAGGTAGATGCCCCTCTTAATATAATTCCAAAATTTGCTCAGGCTGGAGCAGTGATGCCTATTCGTGATGGAAAAATCACTTTTAAGAATAAAAAAGATGAAACGCCAGGATTATTAATTTATCCACCACCAAAAGAAGGTAAGAGCATTAAGAAAATTTATGAGGATGATGGAGTTTCTCTAGATTACAAAAAGGGCATAAATTCCTGGATGATTGTAGAAATTGAGTCGACGAAGAAAGTTGTAGAAATAAACATCAGTATTAACGGTGATTACCAACTACCATATAAATATATAAATCTATATTTCCCAAAGACTGAGTATCGAACAATCATTATAAACAATAACGATATAGGAACAAACAAGTGCTATCGATTGCAAATTTAGTTTTATCAGAAAGGCGGGACTAACAAATGCAGACATTTATAAACGAGGATTTTCTTTTAAGTAATGATTATGCCAGAGAATTATATCATCAATATGCAAAAGACCTACCAATTATAGATTATCACAACCACCTTCCTCCTAGTGAAATTAATAGTAATAGAAAATTTAAAAACATTTCAGAAATTTGGTTGGAAGGTGACCATTACAAATGGAGGCTTTTACGGGCTAATGGCATTGAAGAAAAATTCATTACTGGAGAAGCAACGGCTAAAGAAAAGTTTATGAAGTGGGCACAAACTGTCCCCAACACTATCGGGAATCCGTTGTATCATTGGACCCATATTGAATTACTTCGTTACTTTGAAATAGATGAACTATTAAATGAAGAAAGTGCAAAAAAGATATGGGACACTGCTAATGAGAGACTAAAAGATGAAAGTATGTATGCGCAAAATCTACTTATAAAAAGCAAGGTTGAATTCGTCGGTACAACGGATGATCCTACTCATGATCTCTCATTTCATGCCTCTATTAAAAAATCTGATTTTCCGATTATGGTCGCCCCATCTTTTCGACCAGATAATGCCTTGGATATACAATCAGAAACTTTCAATGATTGGTTAGTTAAATTAGAGGAAGTCACAGGGATCAATGTAGATAAATTCTATAGTTTCTTAGAGGCTCTTTCTAAGAGAATAGAATATTTTAATGACCATGGATGTCGAGCCTCCGATCATGGGATAAATGTAATGTTTTATGAAGAGGGTTCAGAAAAAGAAGTAGCTGATATTTATGAAAAAAGTCGTAGAGGATGCGTTCTTACCGAAAAAGAGGTGCAACAATTTAAAACTTATACCTTACAGTTTCTCGCGGAAAAATACTATGAAATGAACTGGGCGATGCAATTTCATCTTGGACCTCTGCGTAATAATAACACCAAAATGTATAAGCAAATCGGTCCGGATAGTGGTTTTGATTCCATTGGAGATCAATTATTAGCTGATCCGCTCTCTAAATTTCTAGATTCTTTAGAAATAAAGAATAGACTACCAAAAACCATCCTTTATTCCTTGAATCCGCGTGATAACTATATATTGGCGACAATAGCCGGGAATTTTCAGGATTCTAGTATTCCAGGTAAAGTGCAATTTGGGACAGCATGGTGGTATAACGACCATATTGATGGAATGAAAAATCAAATGAGCATCCTATCCAATGTTGGATTAATTAAACATTTTATCGGTATGTTAACTGATTCTCGCTCTTTTTTATCTTTTTCTAGACATGAATATTTTCGAAGAGTTCTCTGCAATTTACTTGGGAAATGGGTGGAAAATGGCACCATTCCGCCAGACATATCACTATTAGGAAGGTATGTTGAGGATATCTCATATAATAATACAAAAAGATATTTCAATTTATGATGGTGGTGAGTTCATGGAAATGAGTTTTCAATGGTAGGGTTGGCTGAGGATAGCGTGACATTAGGAGAACGTATTAAAATGCACTGTCCCCCAAAGAAGTTAGTTGCTTTTTCAGGGATTGACCCCAGAGTTCATGATCCAGGAAAATTTAAAGGACCCAACTAGATATAAATGAGATCGTGAAGAATTGTACTTAAACTCCCTCAGGTAGATTCGGTTTACTCGTAAATGCTCGCT
>NZ_JAIBLJ010000054.1 GCF_020179385.1 Alkalihalobacillus sp. YIM B00296
ATTGGGGGTATTAATTTGCCTTAGCTTGATGGGCATGTGGTACTACCCCTTATTCCCTAGATGGACTGAAAATGTTTCAAAACTCTCATTCAAATCGCATCTATTGAGGAAAACGACAATCGTTTTACAACAATAAGCTGACACAAATCGGTGGGAGAACGACTATAGTCCTCTTTTCTTTTTCGACATTAAGAAAAGCGAAAACGCCCTGGTTAACCATGAAGGTCACTGGAAATCGACGAGGAGGCTCAAACCAAACAAAGTTCGGTTCTACGTGGGTAAACACTTCGACCTTAATCAATGTGTCGACCGCTGCAGGAGGACTGAAGTGATCCAAGTGGTTGGGCGGTGGAGCTAGGCATCACTTCACCGCATCCAANAACATCGCTGAAAAGTTATACTTTCTTAACGTGTAAAAAAAGGACCGATCATAAATGAAAGGTCCTTGTTTCATCACAAACCACCTATCTCCATCGTAAACGTCCAGGTGTAGGATCCCTTGGCTGGAATCTTTGAGACTTTATCCATTTTATTGGCGACATAGACGTCATCATAAACCCCTGTGCACGGCTCAAGTGCGAAGTTATGCTCTCCGCGGTAGCCGCCTTCCGTTTTCCAGATGCCCAGGTATGGGACCTTTTCTGGAGGGTAACGGTAGGTAAGCGTCCGGCTGATGTCCTCCTGGACAACCTGGCACCATCCTTCTTTCAAACGGTCGGTAAAATAGAATTTTTCCTTGCTATCGGTTTCCAGAGGAACAAACCGGGACAAATCGATCGGTTGTTTGGTGCTTTTGGATGTCGTCAAGGGGTAAGGGTGGATCGTCCCCCACTCACCAAGATGTTTCGACCCATGCTCCACCGTCATGACTTCACATAGATCCTTTGGAAGAGCAATGCTTGTCGCCTGATTCACATTCAATAGGGAATGAGCTGTCCAGATGAACGGAAACTCCTCATCGGATTCGTTCAATGCTTCATAGTTCAGTTCGATCCCATCAGGTTTCAAGTGGATTTGTTTCAAAAGGCTATAGGGAAATATCGGGCTTTTCACTTCAAGATCGAAGCCATAAGTGCGTTCTTTTACATTCCAGGGTAATGTCCATACTTCCCCATGATCCGGGATCACCTTTAACTCATTCGGATGTGGTCCCTGATCGATGCCAGGGAAGATTTCATCAAACCCGCTGGAATCAAAAGCGGCATAATCAGCTCCATACGGTGGTATTTCCAATTGAACACCCTTCGATTGATACAGCCACTCATATCCTGCCTGTTTATCAAATAAGCTTGTCATTTTCCCGCCGTAAGCCGGAAGGATCGTACATCGGATCTGGTTATTTTCTAGAATGATCGAATCGATTCCCTTGAATGTCGAATGCCTGATCATCTAAGTTCCTCCTGCTTACCATGCTCCACCGTTTTCAAGAATCGCCTGAATCCTTCCTGACCCTCTGGCGTACGTTTGAAGACACCGGCATGCTCCAACACTTTTGAAAAGGTCCGTCCGATTTCCTGTTTTAAAACTTCCTTGATGTTGTATTCGCCCAATCGTTGATGAGCAGCGATGATCTGTTTTGCCCAATCGACGTGTTTGCTTGTTCGTGGATCTTTAACCGCTTTCGTTTCCAGTTCATTTTCAAGCATGTAACCGGCAAGGATCTCCATCTCTTCTACTAAACGACCAGGAAGCACAGCCAAGCCCATAACTTCAATGAGACCAATGTTTTCCTTTTTGATATGATGCACTTCTTCATGAGGATGGAAGATGCCCATCGGATGGGCTGCACTCGTCTGATTATTCCGTAGAACCAGATCCAGTTCGAACAACCCTTCCCTTACACGGGCGATTGGGGTAATCGTATTATGTGGTGTGCCATCTGTTTCTGAGACAATATCTAAACGATCATCATCATAAGCCTTCCAGCTATGAAGGATTTTATCAGCAAGATCTGCGATTTCCTCTTTGTCCTCACCTTGCAGGCGTATGACGGACATCGGCCATTTGACCTTCCTGACCTTGATACCAGGATAATCTCCAAAATCCATGGACTCCTCAATCGGGGCCTTCTCCATCGGAAAAGGATGGCGTCCAGCCTGAAAATGGTCATGGCTTAAAATCGATCCCCCGACGATCGGCAAATCTGCATTGGAACCCACGAAGTAATGAGGAAATTGCTTAACGAAATGCAGCAACCGCTCAAACCCTTCTTTTGATATTTTCATAGGACTGTGTTCTTCTGAAAAGACGATCGCATGCTCATTATAATAGACGTAGGGGGAATATTGTAAAAACCACCTTTGACCAGATAGCTCGATCGGGATGATCCGATGGTTCTGGCGGGCGGGGTGGTCGAGTCGTCCTGCATAGCCGACGTTCTCTTTACAGAGCAGACATTTCGGATAGGAAACTGAAGCATTCTCTTTTGCAGCCGCAATCGCTTTTGGGTCCTTCTCCGGTTTCGAAAGGTTGATGGTGATTTCCAAATCCCCATAAGATGTCGCACTGGACCAACTGACATTTTTGGCGATTCTGTCCGTCCGGATATAATGGGATGATTTTGAAAGCTCATAAAAATAATCAGTCGCCTCTTCCGGACCTGCTTTCTTGTAGAGGTCATAAAATTTACGGATGACTTCTCCTGGCCGCGGCACCAGTCGCCCCATGATTTTTGTATCGAACAAATCCCTTTGGGTAACTGTATCATCAGGGATCAACCGCTTTTCTACTGCATAATCAAGCATCTTGTCGAGAATATCGATCGGAGTTTCAAGTTTTTCTGCTTCTATGGTCACTGGATCGGCTGCACCAAGGTCAAAAACCTCCAATAGTGCATTTCGTATATAATCGACGTCCCATAAAGAGATCATGTTCTTTTGCAACCCATATTGGATTAACTGTTCGATTTCTTTGTAGATGTTCACGCCTATATCCCCCCATCATACGTAGGATTTTTTCTGGTTGCTATAACCTTCCGGATTATCTTTGAACCAATTCCAGGCAGTCCCGATCATTCCCTCAAGATCCGCATACTGCGGCTCCCAACCGAGGTCCCGATAGGCTTTTTCCGAAGATGCGACCAATTTGGCAGGGTCTCCCGCCCTCCTTGCCACAACTTCTGCAGGAATTTCATGCCCCGTCACCTTCCTTGCAGCTTCAATGACTTCTTTAACCGAAAATCCTTTGCCATTTCCAAGGTTGTAAATCGAACTGGCATGGCCGTCTTTTAATCTTTCAATAGCGAGCAAATGCGCTTCCACCAAGTCTGTCACGTGGATATAATCCCTCACACATGTTCCGTCTTCCGTCTCGTAGTCATTTCCAAAAATAAGGATGTTGTCCCTTTTACCGAGGGCTACCTGAAGGATGATAGGGATGAGATGGGTTTCCGGGTTATGATCTTCCCCTAACCTTCCCTGGGGATCTGCACCAGCTACATTGAAGTAACGGAGAATGATGTACTGGATTCCATGCGCTCGCTCGGCCCATTTCAGCATTTTCTCGATGGCTAATTTCGTTTCGCCATAAGGGTTTGTAGGTACGGTAGCATCCGTCTCATAGATCGGAATCTGCTCAGGCTCTCCATAGACAGCTGCCGTTGAGGAAAACACAATGTTCTTCACTCCGTACTTCACCATCGTACGCAATAGGCAGGTGGTCCCGGATACATTGTTGTCATAATACTTCAGCGGATCGTTCACACTTTCTCCCACTAATGAATCAGCAGCAAAGTGGATCACAGAATCAATCACGTTTTCATTGAACACACCATCTAAAAATGAGTGATCCCGCAGATCACCTTTATAAAAGGCGGCTCCTTCCAATATGGCTGGCCGATGTCCTTTTTGCAGGTTATCGATCACAATCACCTCTTGATTCCGATCCAACAGTTGAGCGACTGCATGGCTTCCGATATATCCTGCACCACCACATACTAATACTGCCATTCCTATTCCCTCCTCTTATAATTTTTTCGCTTGATCCCCGATATCAGCTACATAAAATTCAGCATCAAGACCTGTCTCAGCTTTGTACGTTTTTCCAACCGCTTCTATAAAAGAATCTACTCGATCATCTGGCACGATGCTTATCGTACAGCCTCCAAACCCTGCACCCGTCATTCTCGAACCAATCGCCCCTTCATTCCATGCAGCTTCCACTAATACATCCAATTCTTTTCCGGTAACTTCATAGTCATCACGCAGAGAGATGTGAGATTCATTCATCAGCTTTCCGAACCCTCTGACATCGCCTGCATTCAACTTTTCAACAGCCTCTATTGTTCTATTATTCTCGTAGACGGCATGTTTAGCTCTTTTTCGAATCAAGTCATCTTTTATCAGGTGCTTGTGTGCTTCAAATTCTTCCCTTGTCAGGTCACCAAGCGTTTTGATATTGAGCTTCTCTTGGAGTGAGCTTAAAGCAGCCTCACATTGCTGTCTTCTTTCGTTGTATTTGGAATTTGCCAATCCTCTGCGTTTGTTCGTATTGGCCAGGATCAGCTTTTCATTTTTCAAATTGATCGGTGTATACTGGTAGGCTAACGTGTCACAATCAAGCAGGATGGCATGGTTTTTCTTCCCCATTCCGATCGAGAATTGATCCATGATGCCACAATTGACACCGATGAATTCATTTTCAGCTTTTTGGGCCAGTTTCACCATTTCGATCTGGTCGATTTGCAAGTGAAAAAGATCTTTCAGAATGACCGATGTGAGCATTTCTATCGAAGCCGATGATGATAATCCTGATCCATTAGGGATATTTCCGTAAAACACGACATCAAAGCCTGAATCGATCTCATAACCACCCTGTCGGAATATAGCGGCTACCCCTTTCGGATAGTTCGCCCAATCGTCGTTTTCGATAAAACGCAGATCATCGAGTTGAACTTCGATGATGCCTGATTCCTCAAAGTTCATCGAATACAATCGGATGGTCCTGTCCTCCCTTTTTCTTGCTGTGGCATATGTACCTAACGTAAGGGCGCACGGGAAGACATGGCCTCCATTATAGTCCGTGTGTTCCCCGATAAGGTTCACACGGGCTGGGGCGAAGTATGACGCCAAACCGCCTTGATCACCGAATTGTTCTATAAAAGATTCTTTCAATTCATCCATTCTGACCACCTCTGCTTCTATCATTGATTAAACTGGTCCGAGAAACTTTATTAATTAAATTAATTTACTTAATACTACCACAAATTCCTCCACATGTCTTTGTAAAAAATACTCGGATTTTCACGTTGGATTTAGAGAAGAACCGTTTTGGGAAGGTTATCAGGTAAAGCGTCACAAGTTTTTTAATTAATTTACTTAAGTTATGTAAAATCAGTATGATATGATTATTTAAATTAGAATTCTTGGAGGAAAAACGATGTCGTTGAAATATACTAGAGGGACCTTCCAGCTGATGAAATCGATCAACCGCAGTTCGATATTGAATATGATCCGGGAAAAAGGCCCGATTTCCAGAGCAGAAATTGCCAAGCAAACGAGCCTTACCCCACCAACGGTCAGTAATATCGTAAAGGAATTGATCGAGAGTAAGTTCGTCATCGAGACAACACAAGGGACTTCCCAGGGAGGAAGAAAACCCACTTTGCTCGAGATCAATGCTGATCAGTTTTATATAATCGGAATAGATGTAGGGAGATACAAGATGAACTTCGTCGTGTCGAACCTTTTTGGAGACCTGAAAGACTCGACTGTTTTGAGGATCAAGGAACATCCGACCAAAGAGGATATCCTCAACACCATGAAAAAGGGAATCCATACCCTGCTGGAACGAGAAAAAAATGGCCAAAAGTTTCTTGGTATCGGAGTGGGTATGCATGGGATCGTCGATGTCGAAAAGGGCATTTCCCTTTTCGCACCATCCTTCCAGCTTTACGATATCCCTATCAAATTAGAGTTGGAAAAGGAATTCGAGATACTTATCAAAGTTGAAAATGATGCGCGTACGATGACTTTAGGAGAATCATGGTTCGGGCACGGGAATAACGAGGATCATATCGTAGGGGTGAATGTTGGGCATGGCATCGGGGCTGGAATCATGATCAATGGCCGACTCTTTCATGGAGACAGTGATATTGCTGGAGAGATCGGGCATGTAACCATCGATTTATCAGGTCCGAAATGTACCTGTGGAAATTATGGGTGCCTTCAAGCGCTTGCCGGCGGGCCAGCTATTGCAGCTCGTGCCATCAAAGAATTGAAGACAGGAAAATCTTCCCGAATCCTTAATATCGTGGATAACGATCTTGAAAACGTGGACGGTAAAGTGGTATACGAAGCAGCCTGTACAGGGGATGAATTCAGCATTGAACTATTGAACCAGACAGGAAGATACTTGGGGATCGGTTTGATTAACCTCATCCATACCTTGAACCCTGAAAGAATCATCATTGGTGGAGGGGTCTCCAGGGCCGGGGATTTCTTGATGGATGGCATAAAAGAAACCATCCATTCAAGAGGATTGACAAAAAAAGCGAAAGAAACCCCGATCGTCCTATCAAAACTAGGCGAAAATGCCTCAGCATTCGGATCATGCGTCCTCTTACTTGAAGAAATCTTCGAACGCCATTAACCAAGTTCTTTGCCTATTTTGGGGAATCACCGATAAATTTCAAATTTGCACCGATATATTTTTGATTTGCACCGTTATATTTCAGAATCGCACCGATAAATTTTGAATCTGCACCGATAGATTTCAGAATCACACCGATAGATTTTTTGGCGCCGCTCCATTTTAAAAATCGGTACCAGGCACCATTCGAAACCCCTTGCTACGCAAGGCTTCTGAAATGGTGCCTGGCACCGAAGTTACCCCTTCACAGAGCCTGCGAGTAATCCTTTTACAAAGAACTTTCCGAGCAGGATGTATACGAGCAGTGTCGGCAATGCAGCCAGCAAGGCACCTGCCATTTGGACATTCCACTGGACGATCTGACTTCCTGATAGATTCTGCAAGGCCACCATGACCGGTTGTTGGTCAGAGGTCGTGATGGTTACTGCAAATAAGAACTCGTTCCAAATATTCGTAAACTGCCATATTCCTACTACGACAAACCCGGTAATCGACAACGGCATCATGATATGTGTGAAGATCCTCATGAATCCTGCCCCATCAATTTTAGCCGACTCGATCATCGAAACCGGTATACTTGCATAAAAGTTCCGGAACATCAAGGTGGTGATCGGAAGGCCATAGACGACATGCACAAAAACCAACCCTGCAATCGAGTTATAAAGACCGATCTCCCTTAAAAATTGAATCAACGGGATCAGAATACTTTGATAAGGAATGAACATACCGAATAAAATCGCTGTAAAAAGTGTATTCGAGCCTTTAAACTGCCATTTCGAAAGCACATAGCCATTCAAAGCACCCAGCAAAGCGGAAATGATCGTCGCTGGTATGACAAGATAGAAACTATTCATCAGATTAGGGGCAAGCTTTGTAAATGCCACAGAATAACTGCTGAAGTCAATGGCAGTCGGGAGCTGCCACATTTGTGCCAACGTGATTTGGTCAAGGGGCTTCAAGCTTGTGACCAACATGACATAAACCGGCATCAAATAAAACAGACTGAATGCAATCAATAGCAGGTACAAAAGGGGCCGCGTAATTGTACGAATCACCATCAGGACTCACCCTTTCTGCTTGAGATCAGATACGGGACAATAAAGATCGCAACAGACAATAACATGATGATTGCAATTGCTGCCCCGTTTGCGTAATAATTTCCTCTAAAAGTTGTTTCATACATATAAACGCCGGGAACGTCTGTTACATAATTTGCTCCCGAACCTGTCATGGCATAAATCAGATCGAAAATCTTCAGTGAGATATGGGCCATAATGATCACCACACTGATTGTGATCGGACGAAGTAAAGGTAAAATGACTTTCCAATATACTTGGAACTCTGATGCCCCGTCTATACGGGCAGCTTCTCTCACTTCTTCCGGAATTCCCCGCAATCCTGCAAGATACATCGCTACTGAAAATCCTGTCATTTGCCAGACAGCCGCGATGACAATCGCAATGATGGCAACGGGGATACCGAATTCGATTTTCCCCCATGATACCCCTGGAATAATGGTCGTATCCGTGTACCATTTGGAATCCAGACCGATTTTACTTAAAAAAAGGTTTACGCCCGTAGATGGATTCAGAAGCCATTGCCAGACGACACCCGTAACGACAAATGATAACGCCATTGGAAAAAAGAAAATGTTCCGGAATAAAGATTCTTGTCTGATTTTCTGATCCAGCAAGATCGCCAGGACGATACCAATAACGATGACCGTCAAGATAAATAGAATCGTAAAAAACAGCGTGTTCCTCAAGTCAGCCTGGAATCGGAAATCCTTGAACAGATAGATGTAATTTTGCAGTCCGGCAAAAGAAAAATCAGGTACGAGACTATTCCAATTACTTAATGATACATAACCTGTCCATCCGATGAATCCATAAACGAAAACGGCGATCAAGATCAGGGAAGGTGTTAGAAACCCGATCGCCATGAGATGATCTTTCGTCAGGGCTTTTTTTGTTCTTTTTGTTGCAACTTTCAATTCTGGTGGTGTATGTTTCACTGATGAACGAACCGGATCCATGACTGAACCTCCTTCTGAATGAATCCTGAATTAATGCTGATATTGATTTTTTCAAGAAGCCTTAAAGTCAAGAAAAGCGCAAGCGCCCTGTTCAGCCACGAAGGTCACTGGAAGTCCGACGAGGAGGCTGTCGCCGCCGCAGGAGGTCTGAAGTGATCCAAGTGGGTGGGCGTTAGAGCTAGACATTTCTTCACCGCAACCAAAATTTTTATACTTCCTTATCCTTAGAAAAAAGGGGAAGAGAATAACCTCCTTCCCCCTTCCGATTTCAATGCTATTTCAATTCACCTGAAGCTTGATCAAGCGAATCAATGAACTGATCAACATCTTGTTGTGTAACAAAAATGTTTACGGCCTGGTTTACTTTCGTCAAGAAACCTTCAGGAGCTGCAGATCCGTGAGCGAGACTTGGTACTAGAGAAGCTTGTTTGAAATCTTCGATTGTTTCTTGTCCGTATGCATCATATTTGGATACATCCGAATCCGTACGGGCAGGAATCGATCCTTTCAACGGATTGAAAACGTCCTGACCTTCAACAGAACCAAGTACAGACAAGAATTTTTTCACATCATCAGGATTCGAAACGCCTTTTGGAAGTCCGAATGTATCTGTAATGACCATGAATTCACCTTCTGTTCCAGGTGTTTCAGTCCATCCGAAGTCTTCTTTCACTTTAAGGTTCAGGTCGTTGACAAAATAACCTTTGGCCCAGTCACCCATTACATTCATGGCCGCTTCGCCGTTTGCAACCATTTGGGAAGCATCCTGCCAGTTACGGGAGCTGTGGTCTTCGTTGATATAAGAAAGCATCTTCTTGAATGTTTCTGCTGCTTCTTTTACTTTATCGTCTTTAAAAGACAGTTCGCCGGTGAACAATTTATTATAGTCATCTGGACCGAGTATACCTAATAAGGTTGATTCAAAAAGCTGAGTAGCCGTCCACGGTTCTTTGTCTCCAAGCGCTAGTGGGGTGACACCTGCTTCCTTCAGCTTGTCAGCAGCTGCAAACCACTCATCAAATGTCGTCGGAACCTCAATACCATTTTCCTCAAAAACTTTTGTGTTATACCAAAGCACATTTCCACGGTGGATATTCACTGGAACAGAGTAGATATTCCCGTCTTTACTTACCATATCGATCAAATCTTGCGGAAACTTATCGTTCCAGCCCTCTTCTTCATAAAGGTCGTTCAACGGTTCCATTTTTCCAGCAGCTACCCAGCCTTCATTCAGCTCCGCTCCGCCATGGACCTGGAAGGTTGCTGGAGGATCATCCCCCTGCATACGACTCGCAAGCACTGCTTTTGCATTTGTGCCAGCTCCGCCTGCTACGGCTGCATTTTCCACTTTCACATCAGGGTGTTTCTCTTTAAAAAGGTCGATCAACGCGTTCAGGCCATCTTCTTCACCAGCTCCAGTCCACCAGCTGAAGATATCAAGTTTGGCATCCTTGTCTTTTTTTCCATCTCCTGAACTGGAATCTGAATTACATGCTGCCAAAACCATCGCAAGGACAAGCAATAAGGACATGAATTTCAGTTTTCTCGCTTTCATTCCAACAGTTCCCCCTTATTTGAATTAAAATGTAAACGCTAACAATTCAAGCTTATCACCTAATATGAAGAGGAAGTGCAGGAAATCCCTGCACTATCTTGCTATCATCTTCATTATTTTGTCATGGTTGAAGATTTGGGGACAGAATGCCGAGGATCAATCGCGACACTCCACCAAAATGCAGCCCTGCTGGAACAGAAAAAGGAGTGACCGTCATTAGTCAGCCCTCTTTCCTATCAGTCGGTGGTGAATTTGGCGTCTGCCTAGTCGGCATGATCCTCATAGTTGTTATCACCAGAGTCGGTTACGACCAGTTTCAGCTCTTTTCCACCTTCAAGATCGACTTTTACCGGTTTGGTAGGCGTATCGATTTTCATCAAACCGCTGTCATATGCCTTTTCCGCCATCCAGGTAAACCTCGAAAGTGACGGTTCCCCAGGTCCTGCCCTTCATTTCCTGATCGACACCGACCATCTATACCTCTTTAAGCTCCTCAAGCTTACATCCTCCTTTAAAAGTAGTTTGATTGGGATGGACACGCATTACTTTTTTAAATTAATTAATAAAGTGTCCGAACCTGATTCGTCTTTAATGTCTAATTTTCGATAAATGGCAGATTTCCTCTTTCTATTTCCCAAATTCCTAAAAACAGGAAAATGATCCTGCGTCTAAATGAGGAATTAACGTGCTCGGGTCCACTAGCCTAATAGCCTTTTCGACATAAATAGAGGGCCTCCCTATTACTAACGGTTTCTATTTTGAGGTACACACTCGGAATTCGAAGCCAAAATCGCAAGGTAAATCACACATTATTCACAGACAGTTTCGCATATGAATTCACAAGAAAAAGAGCTCGGATTTGAGCTCTTTTTTACACTAAACGGACGAAGGGCTTACTCCATTAAAGCCCCCTTTAACGGAACAAAGAGCGTAATCCAATATTCTTGAATTGCGCTCTTTAATTGAATAAACCACTAAATATTTTGCAGTTTATTATGGAGGAGAAAATGTAACTTAAATGGCTGGATTCCTCCACTTGAGCTTTTGCTTACTTTAATATTCTCCTTTAATTACAAAAAACGAGCCCCGAATTGTTCCAGCTAGTTTAGACTTCTGCCTAGCAAACTTAAACTTCCCTTCTAATTCTTTTGGTACGTCCATCCCCTCAGAAAGCTTAAAACCAACGGCCCGCTTTTTAGGATCATCGACCGTATACATGACGTTGACCCCAAGACCATCCTCATAAAAGACGTAGGCAAATTGGATATTTTCCACTTGAAAACGGGACGTTTCTAAAGGTATGGCCGCAAACTCAATATCACGTTCTTCTTTCAAAATTCGGTTCACATAATCAAGGGTCTCCTGGCTTTCACTAGCTGGTACAACCGTAAATTCATGCTTGTATTTGTTCATAAAGTAGCGGGCTTCATTAGCACGTAAACCAGCAAGCGCTTCTACTACAGGTGAAGACTCTAAACCAACCGTAGATACATAAAGTCAACGATATAGGACATTTCCATCCCTCCTTTTATCTCTTTATTTCCTAACAACAGGAATCCACATCTCACCAAAAACTAAGCCGTTTCGCTGCCCCATCTCGACCGTTGCATTTGGCCCACCAACATAGGCAAAATTCTTTGCTTCCGGTAAGACTTGACCAAAGGCAATGCCAGTAAGCTTATTATTCAATTCATCAGCCGTCTTCCCTTCCCCTTTAACAACTAGGTATTCCCCCTTGGGAAATTGGATCACTCTGGCTTCTTCTGGTGCCGATGCCTCTGTCATGACGCCAGCATAATGCATCATCTTGTTATTCACCGCTTCGTTCACAGCAAAAATGTAGTCATTTGTGGCTATGGATTTTAAAGTGTCAAGCCTTCCATCTTGACTGACGGCTTGCCAAAAGTCTGACTTTTCCTTATTTACACCTGCAAAGTCTGTGTAATCGCTCTTAAGCTCAGTTCCAAGACCTATAACGGTAAAGCTTTCTTTTTCTTTCAGGGTATAATTTGCCATATTCAAAACCTTCCTCTTTTAAAATTTTTCAAATGAATTGTCTTCTTCACTTGATAGGTATATGATAGCCTTAAATCGTGTCAAAAAATGATACTGTTTAGGGGGGCCCCCCGATGAAAAAAGTTGAACGGATTAATATCATTATGCGCTATATCAACAACCGTGCCCACTTTACAATTTCTGAAATCATGCGAGAATTTAACATCTCCCGTTCGACAGCTATTAGAGATATAAGAGAAATTGAGTCCATGGGGATGCCACTTGTCGCAGAAGTTGGTAGGGATGGAGGTTTTTTTGTCATGCAAAACTCTGTCCTGCCCGATGTTCACTTTACCGATAATGAGGTCAAAGCTCTTTTTATTGCTTTTATGGCCACGAGAAATCAACAACTCCCCTATCTAAAGAGTCGTCAGTCTTTAGCTGAAAAATTACTAGGCCTTATCTCAGAAAACCAGCAAGATGACCTTGTTCTTTTAAATCAAATCTTGCTTTTTGAAGGGACCAACCCCAATAATCCCGACCTACTTGATCTTACAGACCTCCCCCATCCCATGTTAGAAAAGCTCATCCAAATCCTTCTTTCGGATAGCTATTTATTGATTACCCTCAAAGAAGAGAAGGTAATAAAGTCTTATCCAATTTATCTCTTGCACCTTTATCGTGAAAAAAGCCTTTGGCTGATTGAAGGCTTTGACTTAAAGGAAGAAAAGAAGCAGATTTTTCCTGTCGACCATATCATCGATGTCGAACCTTACCCGACGAAAAAAAGATTAAGTAAGAAAAAGATTTTAGAAAAGCTAAGTAAGCAGGAAAAAGTAATCAACCTTGTCCTTGAACTTGGTCCAAAAGCGATTGCCCAGTTCAAAAAATACCATCCTTTAAAAGTTTCAATTTCTTATACGAATCCTTACCAAACCACAGCCATTCTAAAGACTTTTATCAATGTCAATAAGCCCGAAGAATTGACCGAAATAACAAATTGGCTACTTTTCCTAGGTGGGGATATCAAGGTCAGGGAAGTCCCAGAAGAAGTCTTAGAAGGGATACAAGAGAGATTATGCTTATACTGCCCATAAGCAGTGTCCAGTTAAAACCCAAATAATTTTGAGCTTGGCCAATTGCCACCTATTTCCGCACACCCAGAGAAAACTTTTTTACTTACTCCCGCTGCTTTAAATGCTCTTCTATACGATCAAACCTTTCCCGGTCTGCTTTTGTCCGCTCTTGATCGGCATCCTCTATTCGCTGATTTTGGAGGACAGAAACTTGCTAGAGGTCTTGAACACAAAGCACTTTTCAAGGCGATTGATGATTTACTCGGCACTCGCTGGTGATTTTTACTCAGACCGATATAAAAATGAAATACTTTCTTTTTGACATAAAAACACCCCTTTAGACAATTATCCAAAGGGGTAAAACAGTGCAACTTTTTATAAACAGTATAACTTTCTTCAAAATGGTACATCTTTCTTTCAAATCTACAGCATATCCTATTCCGGATATTTCACTAAAAACCATATTTTTTATTTTTTTCCTTTCTTTTATAGACATTTATTGTTCACCTGTTTACAGATTGGAAAGGGCTTCTTCTTCCCACCTGAAAACATATGTTCGTATTCGTGGTATAACCTTAATCTAAATGAAACACAACAATAATTTCTTAAACTATTCTCTCCGTTTAAGTGTAGTTCTTCACATTCTAACAAAATTATACCTAACATCTTTTTTTCGATGTTCATCAATCTGGCCCTATACATGAAGAAAGAGCGCAATTCACTACTTCATTATTCGCGCCTAATTGTTGAAGATAAAATAATAATATCCTTACGAAAGATTAACTGATTCAAAATGTTCTACTATTGGGAAAGGATCATAAAAATGATGAAGCTGTTCTTTCCACGCAAGGTATTCAATTGATTGTCTAAAACCTACTGTATGATCTTCTAAACTCTCCCATTTAACTAAAAGTAAATACTTCCCTTTTACCTCCATACATCGTTGTAATTCGTGAGATATGTAACCTTTCATTGATGAAATAATCTTAGAAGCATTAAAAAAGGCATCTTCGTATTCCTCTTCCATCCCTTGTTTAACTTGTAGCATAACAGCTTCCAATATCATGTAATCACTCCTCAATTAAAGTATAGCAATAAATTAAAAGGATCACATATTGCAAGTCTTATTCTACAACCTGGCCCTTTTTATAAAGAAAGACGCTTTTCCTTATTTCAGAAAAGCGTAGTAGAAGATCATAATTTTGAAGCTGGACTGCTTTGTTATTGTAGAAAAGCCCCTTTTCTTGAGTAAAGTTTTTTCACTTATTTGATTGTGAAACAACCTATTATCAAAATAAATGAAATAAAAGTCAATATCCACAAAACTATTATCTTGCCTACTTTACTTACATTAAATAGGGAAACTAATCCTACATAGATAATAAATGCAATTGAATAAAACACTATACCCGACGTCTGTGTAATTACCTAAAATAAAGTGGAGTATTGTTATGGGATACGAAATAAGAAACAAATATAGTTGCTTTGTTTCACCAAGATCTCCCTGATTTTTCATACTTCATAAAATAATGCTTATCTATTACGGTTAAGCCCCTTATCTTGAATAAATCACTCTAAAAACTTTAATACAGATCCAACAAACTTATTCGGTTCTTCTAAATCAGGGAAATGTGCACTTTTATTAAACAAAGCCCAATGACTATTAATTAAGTTTCTATTTATTTCCAATGAATACATCCTTTCAAGTATAAAAGCACAGAAATCTTAAATAATGACTCATTGCAAACTTAGTGTTCAAACTAATTTTCGTTTATATCTAAGTGATTTATCTTTCTCCTGAGGGCAGCGGACGTTCACTAAAGCCAATTCTGGGTGTGTATGTCAATGATCAATAATTCCTTGAGCATCTTTTAATCTTACCTTTCTAAATCCAACCATATGGTCTTTACCACTTTGTTCTGGAAAAGCGCCCGATTGCGGAAAAAAGAGCTACAAAAGAAAATGCCCCCATTACTTCAATAACAACATACTAGACCAACACTGTTTGTTTACTTTAACTTCTCTTAATTTAGAGAAATATCTTTGAACTCTTTGAATGTTGTTAATTCCTTTGTAACGGTATCTTTCATTTTCTCTCCACATCTCTCACTACATAAAGTAAATATACCATCAGTTCCTTGATTCTTAGCTTCTGAGTCACTAGCTGTTACAATCATAGGAACACTAGTATTGCGAGTACGTAGCTTTATTTGAGTGATCGTACCATCACTATTCGAGAAATCTACGCCTTCAGCAAACTTAACACTTAATCCAAATACTGGTTTATCATCTTTAATTTTTTTCATACACCAGGCACATCTCAACATTGAATATCACATCCTAATAAATATTATCTTACCTTTCATTATTTTCGTAATACTTGTTGTTAGTAATGAGGGTTCCGTTATTACAATAATGTCAGCAAGAGGTAAGTGTTTGAAGTTATCTCCAGCTTTTCCCCTGCTTCACACGGAATACGATAGTTTCCTATCGTTCCGTGCCTCATCTAACGATATGTACTAGACTATAAGTTCCTCGTTACCTTAGATAGGAAAATGCTTAATATAGGCATCTCTTTTCACCAATCCTGAACTATCTTGGATTGTACATTAACATTAAATGAATTTAAATGACCGTTTTTACTCCAAACCCTATTAACATTACTCCAGTAGATTTTTGAAAGGCTTTTTGAAATTTAGGTTTTTTCAGCCAATTTCTCACATGATCTAATAGATAAACCAAGATCAAAAACCATCCAACTGCTATTAAAGTAAGGATTAATCCTAATTCAATCAGTTGTTGATTTGTATTTCCATTAAGATCAATGAATTGAGGCATAAAAGTTATATAAACCAAAACGGTCTTAGGGTTAAGAATATTACTGATTGCTCCTTGTAAATAGGACTCTTTATAATGGCGGTGCGATGGCTGGACAATAGAACAGGGACTATCAGCTTGAACAGCCTCTAATGAAAGTGTACTTTTAGTAAGAAACGCTCTTACACCTAAGTAAAACAAGTATGCAGCTCCCAAATACTTGATTATATTGAAAAGAAATACTGACTGGGTAATGACAACTGACAAACCGAGAACGGCAGTAATAGTCCAGAAAGTAAGCCCTGTCGCCATACCAAGAATCGTATAACGCCCGGCCTTTGCTCCATGGTTAAGTGTATTTTTCATAATAAGTACCGTATCTGTACCGGGCAACATAGACATCATTAGGGCCATTATAATATATGCAAGTAAGTTATCCATCTTACTCCTCCTTGTTAATCCTTTGTTCAAATCGGCTGCCAAGTAATAAGTTGTAATCTCCACTCTTATCAAAACAAGAAAACTAGCTGGTTAAGATAAAAATTCGATTCTATTATCTGTACCCTATTTACCTCAGCAGAGAAAAACTTCCAGTTAAACGGTTTACTTTTTTCTTTTCTCCATAGATACCAAGTCCAAAGTAACTATAGCCGGCTTTTGATATTTTCTGCAGTTTCGCTATGTACTCATCATACGTTTTACAGCTTTGCGCAGTATCTGAAAAATCTACGACAAGCAGATCTGCAAACGGTTCTGTCATGGTCGTATCTCTTAGGTCGTGGAGAAGGTCAGTGCTCCCTTTTAAGATTGGAACCGGTGTTTTCACAATTCCCAAATGTTCGATACCTGAACGGTCTTCTACACTGTTGCCAACCATCTCGGGAGCATACTTTCCAAGTGTTACACCCAGGATAGCTGCTGTGTTGGCGATCAAGCCTAAAGGTAAATTCTCATCAATGATTAGCACACATATTGTTTCAGGATTATTCATTACGTTTCTCCTTTACTTTCAAAAATCCTCATGTATTGCTTTGGTGTTAATCCAACCAGTCTTTTAAAAAATTTAGTTAAGTGACTTTGATCACTAAATCCTGTTAAAAAAGTCACTTCGATGGGCTTTATACCTTTTTCCAAAAGCTTTTTTGCATGATTTACTCGAATCGTTTCCAAGTAGCTGTAAGGGGAGATTCCCTTTTGTTTTGTGAAAGATCTTAGTAAGTGATATTTGCTCCATCCCGTTAGGACACTTAAATCATTAAGCGTAATCGTTTTTGTATAATTTTCCTCCAAATAGTTACACACTGTTTTGATTTCATAAGAGGTTTCGGAAACTGGTGGAAGGATTGTAAGGTCCGAATGCGTCTGTATGAGCTCTTCCAATAAGTATAAAAATAACTCCTCTTTCTTAAACTCACTCTCATCCTGCGAAATTTTTAAATGTAGCTCTCTTAAATTGGATACAATCTCGCTATGGTATAATACGCTTTGTTTGAAGCATGGAAGGTTTTCATTACCATTAATTTCTAGGACTGCCTTTTTCATGACTCCTGGTTTCACATTGATGCAGCGATAATCCAGCGTTTTGCCGTCTATCTGCTCGCAACTGTGAGTATCATAAGGGTTAAACAATATTAAATCCCCTGGATTAATAATGTATTCTTTACCTTTGCAAACCATATAACGCTGCCCTTCTTCAATAAAGCCGATCACATAATATTCATGAAAGTGAGCAGGAAACTTCTGCATGATTCCCTTAAATCGATAGGCTTCGATGTTTAAATCAGAATCAAGATAAACCGTTCGGATTTCATTTAACATCCAGCTATCCTCCTATACTGTAATGACAATTCTAAAAATATCATTTATTATAAAACTTTTCTTGTATGATATTGCGCTTGAGACAGTAATTGATTTGTCCCCAAAATATAAAAACCACTTCAACATTAGAATTGAATATGATGATTCAAATTGATAGAAACTTGCCTTTCTGATGAATAAAACAGCATCCTGGAGTGATGGTAGCATAGTTTCATGGACATAATTTAGTTAAGTTTTCGATAAATACAGGCAAAAAATATAACGAAGATTTCAAAAAGAGAATATGATGTTTCTGAAGTAACAATTTATACGTAGATTAGGAAATTCTCACCGATTAAAAGGAGGATGGGTCAACAGTCACAGCTGATGAAATGGCTAAGATGAAGAAACAAATGCTCTGTCTTCAGGAAAAGAATGAAAATATTCTGGAGTGAAATCTCTTTTTGACATAAAAAATACTCCCTCGAGATAGGTTTGTATTTTCATCCCTAATAAACCACGGTATT
>NZ_JAIBLJ010000055.1 GCF_020179385.1 Alkalihalobacillus sp. YIM B00296
CACGTGAAGCTGACAGATACTAATCGATCGAGGACTTAACCACACAAGAAAAGCGAGACGACTGTCCTGAAACGACAGGCACTGGAGTCATGACGAGGAGGCTGTTGCCGCCGCAGGAATGATGAAGTGACCCCGATTTCAAGGAGTCGCAGCTAGACAACACATCGAAGATGTTTTCAAGAACCATTATCTAGTTTTGAGGGAACAGATCCCTTGAATTTCATACAGTCTGGTGACGATGGCGAAGAGGTCACACCCGTTCCCATGCCGAACACGGAAGTTAAGCTCTTCAGCGCCAATGGTAATTGGGGGTTTCCCCCTGTGAGAGTAGGACGTCGCCGGGCTGATCATTCGATCCACAGTAGCTCAGTGGTAGAGCTATCGGCTGTTAACCGATCGGTCGCAGGTTCGAGTCCTGCCTGTGGAGCCACGGAGAGCTGTCCGAGAGGTCGAAGGAGCACGATTGGAAATCGTGTGTGCGGTTTAAACCCGTACCGAGGGTTCGAATCCCTCGCTCTCCGCCATAAGAACTTCTGAATTTTTATTGGCCCCTTGGTCAAGTGGTTAAGACACCGCCCTTTCACGGCGGTAACACGGGTTCGAATCCCGTAGGGGTCACCATTCATATGGAGGATTAGCTCAGCTGGGAGAGCACCTGCCTTACAAGCAGGGGGTCGGCGGTTCGATCCCGTCATCCTCCACCATTCAAGACATTGCTTGAAATGAAAATTATCCGTTTACTATTATCGTCGCGGGGTGGAGCAGTCTGGTAGCTCGTCGGGCTCATAACCCGAAGGTCATAGGTTCAAATCCTATCCCCGCAACCAATTTAAGTTCATTGTACTACGTCGAACATTCAAGCTTTCAATGAACATAGGAGTACCTGAAGTGGTGCAACCAATATAAGACTTACTACGTCGAGTAAATCATCGATGTTCGTTTTAAATCGTGGTGCCTGTGGTGTAACCAATTTAAAATGTTAAATGGACCCGTGGTGTAGGGGTTAACATGCCTGCCTGTCACGCAGGAGATCGCCGGTTCGAATCCGGTCGGGTCCGCCATTTAAAACATAAAACAAATTTATATTTATACACATCTTAGCTCGATAGCTCAGTTCACGAGCGGTTCAGCGTTGAAAAATCAGCGAGTTGTCCCGACGCAGCAAACAGCGTCAGCATTTGCTTGTAGAGAAAGGGACAGGGAACCGATGGACTTTGTTGTATTTATACTTCATGGCTCGATAGCTCAGTCGGTAGAGCAGAGGACTGAAAATCCTCGTGTCGGCGGTTCGATTCCGTCTCGAGCCACCATGTTGCTGGCCTAGCTCAATTGGTAGAGCAACTGACTTGTAATCAGTAGGTTGGGGGTTCAAGTCCTCTGGCCAGCACCATTTTCCTTTAGGCAGAGTTTGGTTCTAATTCCTGAAATTAGGTCTTGAATCACTTTGCGATCTATACTAAAATATAAATTGTCTCTTTTGGAGGGGTAGCGAAGTGGCTAAACGCGGCGGACTGTAAATCCGCTCCCTCCGGGTTCGGCGGTTCGAATCCGTCCCCCTCCACCATTTAGGGGTATAGTTTAACGGTAGAACAGAGGTCTCCAAAACCTCCAGTGTGGGTTCGATTCCTACTACCCCTGCCAATTTATATTTTTAATTTCAATTATGGCGATTGTGGCGAAGTGGTTAACGCACCGGATTGTGGTTCCGGCATTCGTGGGTTCCATTCCCATCAGTCGCCCCATATGCGTTGGGCTATAGCTAAGCGGTAAGGCAACGGACTTTGACTCCGTCATGCGTTGGTGCGAATCCAGCTAGCCCAGCCATTTCGCGGAAGTAGTTCAGTGGTAGAACACCACCTTGCCAAGGTGGGGGTCGCGGGTTCGAATCCCGTCTTCCGCTCCATTCAATTTTAAAAGAATTGCCGAAAGCGGTACTCCATTTTAGCATGAAGCATAAAATGAAGTGTGGCGGCATAGCCAAGTGGTAAGGCACGGGTCTGCAAAACCCTTATCCCCCGGTTCGAATCCGGGTGCCGCCTCCATCTATACTACCCAGCCGGGGTGGTGGAATTGGCAGACACACAGGACTTAAAATCCTGCGGTAGGTGACTACCGTGCCGGTTCAAGTCCGGCCCTCGGCACCATAAACTAAATATGATATATTAGAAACATGCCGGTGTGGCGGAATTGGCAGACGCGCACGACTCAAAATCGTGTTCCTCACGGAGTGTCGGTTCGACCCCGACCACCGGTACCATTACATAATCAACATTCCTTACAAATTGTAAGGAATGTTTTTTTGATTGTTGTCCTGTAAAGTTTTGACTTGTTTAGTTCTGTATAAGCGGGGGAATGCCTAGAAGTACAACAGATAAGGAGGTAGAAATTAATGTTCCGTTATATTCTTGCTGTTTTGCTTCCGCCTCTAGCTGTATTTCTATATGGCAGCAAATCACAAACCTTGCTAAATGTCATCTTGACAATCATTGCATGGTTACCTGGAGCAGTTCATGCTTTCTTTGTCGTTCACAAGGGAAGCAGTACAGAAAGTTTAGCTTAGCGTTTTATTTAATGGAAGGCTATTTAAAAAATGTTGATTAATGCTAATCCACGACACACCAGTGGAAAAAGTGAGCCAGGCTCAAACCCGCAGCGACCTATAATTTAAGGATCTTCGACTAAAAACCACCACCATGTCCTGTGGTGAACGTCGAAGCCAGCACATCCCTGTGCAAGCGAGGAGGCTTGCGGAATTAGGCTAATTCAGAGAAGTGATGTCTAGTTCAGCGACCATTGGATCACTTCAAACTTCCTGCGACGGCGATAGCCTCCTCGTCAGTTTTCAGTGACCTACGTGACTAATCAGGTCGCTTCCACTTTTCTTTCGCCCGCGGAAAAGGAGTGAATTTTGCCTATATCAACAGTGATCTTAACAGAGCTTAATTGAAAAAACCTCCGTTATTTGGAGGTTTTGTACATATTTTTGTTCATCTTTACTTATAATGATTAAAACATGTTTAACGCAGTGCTTCGGTTGCTACGGAGTGTTGCGTTTTTTGCGTTATTTGGGCTCAGTATTCATTCAATGATCTCAGATTGAGCATCTCCGCCATGGATTTGGACAAACATTTTTTCAATGGCTTGGAGCATTTCCGTTACATTTGAATCAGGAAGGGAAGGCTGAAAATAGACGACATGAAGTGCTTTCTTCGTCTGTTCTGTGACCATCGTCCTTTTTGAATCAACGATGGGACTTCCGAATGGGCCGGTGTCATCCCTTGTAAGGATTTTATCTTTCATATCGACTACACGGCCATTGATCCCTTCGTATTCATCACCGTCAGCTCCTATATCGATGAGGACATTTCCATCAATCTTTGCTTGATCATAGATACCAAGCGGAATTTGATATTGCAAAGAGAAAAAATTGTTGGTATCGACTGCTGAGTGAATGGAACCTGATTGAGATCCTTTATAAATACGCCGAAGTAGTGCTTCTGAGGAGGGACGGTACCGAGATGGATCAGTACCGATCTTTTTGAAAATCCTGCGCCATTCCTGAATCGGTTCGATTGTTGAAATTGGCTTGGATTCTGCTTCAAGCATCAGAGATTCCTGGAAAAGTTGCAACCGTCCAGCTAACATTTTAGGTGATTCATCAACCGTGATATCATTGTAATGGATGATGCCTATTTTAAACTCTGGAAGAAGTTCTTTCAGCTTATCTGAGATGGATATGTTCATCATGCTTCACCTCATTGTTTTATGTATTTTTCACTAGTGTACCATACAAGAAATTCGAGTATGAAAAGGAGTGCTTAAGATCAATGCAACACCTCCAACAATTACTTCAAAGAATAGATGGAAAAGGATATAAAGCATATAAAGATATTCGTGGCAGTTATCATTTTAACGACTTTACATTGCATATCGATTACGTCCAAGGGGACCCTTTTGCATCCCCTTCTAAAATAAGAGTGGCGATTCCTAGGGCGAAAACCATTTTGAAGCAAGATTGGGAGTCGACATCGACCCGGAAAATAAGTGTGGAGGATACGATTGCAAGAATTGTGGCTAAAGCAATCAACAATACAAATCAAAGGGCTGGCGGGACTGGAAAGAGTGGATTGATTTCGATTGACCAACCTGGACAGGAGGTGTTACTACGGACGGCTGTACAGCTGACTCCTGACACGGTCACCATCTGTCTTTCCATTGGGCTTCCTGCGAAGGGACGCAGTGTACTCGGTCGTCAGGCCCAGAAAATGCTTCTCTCGATCCTTCCAGAGATTTTGAAGGATTCAATTTTCTCCATTTCTGAAGAGACGATCTGGAATGCGGTGGTGCTATCTGATCAGCAGAAAGCGATTCGGGAATATATGAAAGCCAATCAGTTCGTAGCATTTGTTGCGAATGGGGCCATCCTTCCAAGAGAGAGCGGGATCAGCAACTGTCCATTAAAAACAACAGAAGTAATACCCTTTGAAGCGCCTGAGTCTTTACAGGTTGCAATCCCAATCCCTCACAAGGAGGAGCCAATCCTAGGAATGGGCATTAAAGAAGGGATTACACTGATCGTAGGTGGAGGTTATCACGGCAAAAGCACCCTTCTAGAGGCATTGGAAAGAGGCGTTTATAATCATATTAAAGGGGATGGCAGGGAATTTGTCCTCACCGATCCGGAAGCAATGAAGGTACGTGCTGAGGATGGGCGGAAAATTACCGATGTCAATATTTCACCATTCATCCAAAACTTGCCCTTTGGAAAAACGACGACAAGCTTTACTTCAGAAGACGCGAGTGGTAGTACATCACAGGCTGCTACCATCATCGAATCCCTTGAAGCAGGCGCAACCGCTCTTTTGATCGATGAAGATACGAGTGCAACCAATTTCATGATCCGTGATCAACGTATGCAGCAACTCGTCTCAAAGGATAAAGAACCGATTACCCCGTTTATTGATAAAGTGAGGCAGCTATATGAAGACCACCGGATTTCCACCATTTTGGTGATGGGGGGTTCCGGTGATTATTTTGAAGTAGCGGATACGGTCCTATTGATGGACCAATATCGCCCATATGATGTGACCACAGATGCTAGAAAAATCGCCGAAGAGTCCATTGTGGACCGGAAGAAAGAGGGTGGGGCGCACTTTGGAGAAATCCAAAAAAGGATACCTCAACCTGCAAGCTTGGATAGCCGGAAAGGGAAACGTTCAAAAGTCACGGCTAGAGGGCTCCATACGATCCAATATGGCAAGGTGGATATCAAAATCGACTTTGTTGAGCAGCTGACGGATCCTAGCCAGACAAGAGCGCTTGCAGAAATCCTTTTTTATCTGGAAAAGAAGAGGTGGTTCGGCAGGCTCTCGATAGCAGAAATATTGCAAAAAGTGGAAAGGCAGATCAGTGAAGAAGGCCTTGCTTCGTTTACAGACTTTCCCACTCAGCACCCTGGTGACTTGGCGCGGCCGCGTATGTTAGAATTAGCTTCAGCATTGAATAGATTAAGAACACTCGCTATTCATAAGTAGCTCACTCTAATGAAATTTTAGGCGTAGTTAGATTCTGTTGTTTCAAAATTCGCGACACTCCTGCGGCGGTCGACACATTGATTTACATCTTATTGTGAGCCCACGTAGAACCAAGCCTTTGTTTGGTTCGAGCATCCTCGTCAGTTTTCCAGTGACCTACGTGACGAAGCGGGTCACTTCCGCTTTGCTCCAGCACGGGGGACAGGGAGAGCCGTAGAAATCAACAATGAGAAATAACAAAGCAAAATTTTAAAGAAAGGGGGATCGAACCATGACAGGTGCCCAGTTAAAAGAAAAAGTAATTGCATATAGTAAATCAATCGGTATCGATAAGATCGGATTTACGTCAGCTGAGCCATTCATAGAATTGAAGGAACGGCTTCGGACACAGCAGGAGAATGAATTTCAATCTGGATTCGAAGAGCCGGACATAGAAAAACGTACACATCCAGAATTATTGCTTCCGAAAGCGAGGTCGATCATATCGATTGCGCTTGCGTACCCTTCAAAAATGAAGGATGGACCGAGAAGCACAAGAGATGATCGCAGAGGGATCTTTTGCAGAGCTTCTTGGGGCAAAGACTACCATGATGTATTACGTAGTAAAATGAACCAGCTAGAGCAATATATCCTGGAACTGCATCCTGAAGCGAAAGTAGCATCGATGGTCGATACAGGTGAACTATCGGATCGGGCAGTTGCCGAGCGTGCTGGGATTGGCTGGAGCGGAAAGAATTGCGCCACCATTACACCTGAGTTCGGCTCCTACGTCTACTTGGGCGAATTGATCACGACAATCCCCTTTGAACCAGACCGACCGATGACAGACCAATGTGGTACCTGCAATAAATGTGTGGATGCTTGTCCGACTGGGGCCCTGGTGACTGGTGGCCAGTTGGATTCTAATAAATGTATCGCCTTTTTGACACAGACAAAAGGATTTCTACCAGAGCGTTATCGTGAGAAACTCGGCAACAGGCTTTATGGATGTGATACTTGTCAGCAAGTTTGTCCTGAGAATAAAGGGAAAGATTTTCATCACCATCCGGAAATGGAACCCGATCCCGAAATAGCAAAACCGAAATTGAAGCCGCTTTTGACAATCAGCAATCGTGAATTCAGAGAGAAGTTCGGTCCAGTAGCAGGTTCTTGGAGAGGCAAGAAGCCTATCCAGAGAAATGCGATCATCGCCTTGGGGAATTTTAAAGACGCAACAGCGCTCCCGGAATTGCTGCATGTACTTAGGGAAGATCCTCGCCCTGTGATTCGAGGGACATCGGCATGGTCTCTCGGGAAGATCGGAGGAGAGGAAGCCGAAATTGCGCTCAAATCTGCGAAAGACAGAGAAAAAGACGAGGATGTACTAGCTGAGATTGATAGAAGCCTGAATATGATGGATAATCGCGTGAGAACGTGATGGTTATATTATTTTTCGTTCAGTATGATAAGGCAAAAGGGTAAAAAGAAGGGATAAAATGGCGACAATTATCAGTGTGCAATATGGGGAAATGGACAGCGCGATCGGTCTGCTTACATTATTAAGAACCGAAGAAGGTTTATGCCGGATCGACTTTGGGTCGATCGAGGAAAATCTTCCTATCATCAACGCATGGTTGAAAAAGCAAGGTTTGAAGGCTGAGCTTTTATTTGACCAGGATGCTCTTCACCCATATATTGAGCAGATCGAGGAATATTTCCTTCATCGGCGCCAGCATTTTGATTTCCCGATCACTCTTTTTGGTACACCTTTTCAGCGGAAGGTATGGGAAGGGCTGAGAAACATACCATATGGAGAAACATACTCCTATAAGGATGTAGCGATAATGATCGGCTCTCCTAAGTCTGTAAGAGCTGTGGGCAGTGCCAACAATAAAAACCCGCTTCCTATCGTGATTCCATGTCACCGAGTCATCGGGAGTAATGGTGAACTTGTTGGATATGGCGGCGGATTGGAAAAGAAGGAAGTATTGTTGAACTTAGAAAAACAACCGAGACAGGTTTGTTCTTAAAAAAATGATAAATGACCGGCTTGGTTCGAATTGACAAGAACTCTGATAATAGAGTTCTTTTTTTATTGGTCGAACCATAGACATGAAAGGAGAATGACAGAGGGGGTTGTATAAATGGATTGGCTTGTTTCATTACAGGAATTTATTGAAGAACAAAACGCCTCCTTCACAACGGATCGGATAAGGGATAGTCGTATCAGTACCTTGGAACGTGAAGCTTTGATCCGCAGGGCAAAAAGCTTAAAAGCGAGGAATGCTGTGATCGTCAATGCCCAGGTGAAAGCGAAGATTCTACACCATGATTCTACAGTGTCAAATACAGAAGCGGTTACGTACTTGATCAAACGATCATATCTCATTAAACAGCCGTCCAACTTTTATGTGGAAGAATCTCTTGAAAGACGGAAAGCCTTGGTCGAAAACAATGAAATCGAGCTCGATCAATCATTAGAGCAGGAGGGCGTTTTTCCATCCAAACTGGAGACGGTCGAACGTGATGAAGATGTGATGCCGATGCCACGGTATAGGTACAACCGGCTTGAAGCGGTAAAATATGCAGAGCGATGGTGGAATTCGCATAACACTGCCTATAAACTATTTGAAAATGATTGTACAAACTTCATTTCACAGTGCCTGCATGCAGGCGGTGCTCCAATGAGAGGATACCCGAACCGGTCGAAGGGTTGGTGGTATAGAAATAATAATTGGAGCTACAGCTGGGCCGTCGCGAATACGCTAAGGTGGCATTTGAGCGGCTCCAAGCAAGGATTACGGGGGCAGGAAATGGCCTCACCCGAGCAGCTGGTACCAGGGGATGTCATCTGTTATGATTTCAATGGGGATGGGAGATGGCAGCATAATACGATTGTCGTAGCAAGGGATGAACAAGGCATGCCGCTGGTGAACGCTCATACACACAATAGCCGGATGCGCTATTGGGACTATACGGATTCCACTGCCTATACACCAGAAATAAGATACAAATTCTTCAGAATCATAGACGGGTAAAAACAGCCCGTCTTTTTATTTTTCGTGATAAACGTTCCTTTCATTGTCAATTTCCGTAGCGGGTTGGACATGCTATAATAGATGAGGTTGTAGTTTTTGATATAGAGGTGAAATGATTTGGCTGTACATATCGTGCTTTTCCAACCGGAAATTCCAGCAAACACAGGGAATATTGCAAGGACCTGTGCTGCCACAGATACGACACTCCATCTGATCCGCCCGCTCGGATTTTCCACTGACGATAAAATGCTGAAGAGAGCTGGATTGGATTACTGGCAGTATGTGAATATCGTATATCATGATTCGGTAGATGAATTTTTCAAAAAAACGGATGGAGAGTATTTCTTCCTTACGAAATACGGTGAGAAACCGCATACTTCATTTGATTACAGCAATCCTGAAGTGAACTATTACTTTGTATTCGGCCGTGAGACGAATGGTCTTCCGGACGAAATCATCGATAACAATAAAGAGCGCTGTTTAAGAATACCGATGAATGAAAACGTACGCTCATTGAACCTTTCCAATGCAGCTGCGATCCTTGTATATGAAGCATTGAGACAACAGGATTATCTGCATTTGAGGTAATAAAAAACGACTGATTTGTTCAGTCGTTTTTTGTGTGCGATCAGAGCACAGTGGTATGTATCACCACATTATTTTCTTGTACCTGGACGATCGTTGTATCCAGCTGTAAAGATCGAAACCAAAAAGGCTAAGATAACACCTAAAATGAGGACAAAGCTCATATGACATCCTCCTTTAGAGCATAGTATATCCATTCATACATCCCATTATAGCAAATATAACAGAAAAGTGTATGAAAAACTGTGACGAAAATGTAATAATAGAGTGAGATACCAGAAAATAGTAGGGGAATGTCATGTTTGGGAAAAATACATATTTGACCGGGTACTTTCCGTTATTTGCAATCGTTTTGTTCAGTGCATCTTTCGGATTTTACTCGCAGGTTTATTTGGTGGAGCAGCTTGAAATACTTGGGATTTACCGGGGGATGACCGAGTTGTTTTCAATCGGTAGGGTCCAGGTTGCTCTATGGTTCGTTTGTACGCTGTTGTTCTTCATGTTATTCGTTGAATTATCACTTTTTTTCTTCTCCAAAGAAAGTGAAGGGGACACTTTAAACAGGAGGATTCGGGGAGGAAGTTCGATCTTCCTGATTGGCAGTCTCTGTTCCATAGTCGTCGTACAATCTTTTTTTTACTTCCAGTCATATTCTTGCTGTCTTGCTTGGCCTATTTCTTTTATTTCGTTTATAAAGCCAGTACCACATTATCGATTGCAGGGATGTTCGGCTTAGTATTCGTGCACGTATTGTTTTGGATCAGTTTTTCCACAGGTGTCACTTACTCTGTTTTAAAAGTCTATAAAGCGCTGATGTCTGGAGTGATGTCAGCATAGGGAAGGGCTATCCGTTTGGAAAGCCCTTTTTAAAAGTGCGCCCGGCATGTGCACATACTTTAGGGTTCAAGTCCCGAACGGTGAAGGTCGTTGTAGCCGTTCATGAAACCGCCGTATACGGATCCGTACGTACGGTGGTGTGAGAGGTCGGGGGTTAGTCACCCCCTCCTACTCGATTCGGTCTTATTTACTGAGTTGGGAAATTATTCGGAGAAGTCAGGAAATGATGGGCTAAATTTGGGAATTAGCTGTTGGGTAATCGTACTCCCGCCCTGGTCGATCGAATTGGATTTTGAATTGATAACGATGGCCCGGACAATTGCAGTTCCATCAACTCCACGGTGCTTGAAGAAATGATTATCTTCAGCAGCTATGAAAGCATGAATCACCGAGCTGGGCAGCTGTTCATATGGTATGTATATCCGGTGCTCAGTTCCATGGATGGTATCAATGATTGAACCATCATCAGCAAGGATGGTTGAACTCTTTGCCAATTGGACTGAGTCGATCGGCAGTTCACTTTGGATCATTTTTGAGGGAGGTTCCACACTCTTAATTTCTCGCCAAGCATGCGTGGTCAGCATAAAGGAGCTGAGCAACAGATGATGATTCCGATATATCCAGCTAAAAGTTTCAATTTTACATCATGTCCTTCTATATGTGTGTCATTCCTTCATTTTACCATGTATGTGAGGATTTGGTCGGAAAAGAACATCGAATGATAAGGCAAGACGGGGCATACGATGGTATTACATGTACGATTATTCCTTGGAGGGGGTACTCATGGATATTTTAGGAAAATTACAGCAATACCGGGAAGAAGAAAAGAGATTGGTTTGGGAAGGTACCTTCGCTGAATATCTTGAAATTTTACGAGAGCGTCCTGAAGTTGCTCAATCTGCCCATTCTCGTGTTTATAATATGATCAAAAGCCACGGAATCGAAGAGGTGAATGGGAAGAAACGATATAATTTCTTTTCTAACCAAATATTCGGCCTGGAGGATGCAGTTGAGCGGCTAGTGGAGGAGTATTTTCACCCATCTGCAAAAAGATTGGATGTCCGTAAGCGTATCTTGCTTTTGATGGGACCTGTCAGTGGCGGTAAATCAACGATTGTGACGATGTTGAAAAGAGGATTGGAAGCATACTCGAAAACAGATGAAGGAGCCGTTTATGCCATCAAGGGCTGTCCGATGCATGAAGACCCGTTGCACTTGATCCCACAGTCGATGCGCGACGACTTTCAGAAGCAGTATGGAATCCGTGTGGAAGGATCACTGTCGCCGCTTAATATGATGCGGCTTGAGCAGGAATATGATGGGCGCATTGAAGATGTCATCATCGAGAGGATCTTTTTTAGCGAGGACAAACGGACGGGTATTGGAACGTTTAGTCCTTCAGACCCTAAATCTCAGGATATCGCAGATTTGACAGGAAGCATCGACTTTTCTACGATTGCCGAGTTCGGTTCAGAATCAGATCCACGGGCCTACCGGTTTGATGGGGAGCTGAACAAAGCTAACCGTGGGATGATGGAGTTCCAGGAGATGCTGAAGTGTGATGAAAAATTCTTATGGCATTTGCTGTCGTTGACACAGGAAGGGAATTTCAAGGCTGGAAGGTTCGCGCTTATCTCGGCGGATGAACTGATCGTGGCTCACACGAATGAAGCAGAGTATAAGTCGTTCATATCCAATAAGAAAAATGAGGCATTGCATTCCCGTATCATCGTGATGCCGATTCCGTACAATTTGAAGGTATCTGAAGAAGAGAAGATTTATGAAAAAATGATCGACGATAGTGATATTGCAGATTTCCATATTGCTCCGCACGCTTTGAGAGTCGCAGCGATTTTCTCTGTATTGACCCGAATGAAGGAATCCACCAAACAGGGCGTCGATTTTGTGAAAAAGATGCGCCTTTATGATGGTGAAAATGTTGAAGGCTTCAATCATGCAGATGTTGAAGAGTTGAAAAAAGAGTTTCCTGATGAAGGAATGAACGGAATCGATCCACGGTATGTCATCAACCGGATATCTTCCGCTATCATACGTAAAGATGTTCCCGCCATCAGTCCGCTCGATGTCCTCAGATCCTTGAAGGATGGCCTGGACCAGCATGCCTCGATTTCGAAAGAGGACCGGGAAAAATATATTAACTTCATTTCTGTTGCACGTAAAGAGTATGATGACATTGCTAAGAAGGAAGTACAGAAAGCATTTGTCTATTCCTATGAAGAGTCAGCGAAGACGCTTATGGACAATTACCTTGATAATGTCGAGGCCTATTGCAATAAGAATAAGCTGCGTGATCCATTGACTGGTGATGAAATGAATCCAGATGAGAAGTTGATGCGATCGATCGAAGAACAGATCGGTATTTCTGAGAATGCGAAGAAAGCGTTCCGTGAAGAGATTTTGATCCGGATTTCCGCTTATGCACGTAAAGGGAAGAAATTTGACTACAATTCACATGAGCGTTTACGTGAAGCAATCCAGAAGAAATTGTTCGCTGATCTTAAAGATGTCGTGAAGATCACGACTTCGACAAAAACGCCAGATGAGTCACAGCTCAAGAAAGTCAATGAAGTCATTGCACGTTTGATTGATGAACATGGCTATAACTCGATCTCTGCAAATGACCTCCTTCGATATGTCGGAAGCCTCCTCAACAGATAACAATGAAAGGCTATAAAAAGAATGAAAAGGCGTACCCAAGCGGCACGCCTTTTTTGTAATACTTCCTCGATGCATCCTCAGTGCCAGGCACCGAACGAAAACTCTTGTGGGAGAAGGACTTTGAAACAGTGCCGGACACTGATTGAAAACCCTTGTGGGAGAAGGACTTTGAAACGGTGCCTGGCACTCTTTTTGTGTTTACTTACATTTGTCTGTTATACTGTTTACAAAAATTTAACACGTTGTGTACTTGCTATTAAATTGTATAAAATGGTAAATTTAATATAATAACGAAAAAGGGTGTGTAAGTTTACATGACCAAAACCAAGGATAGTTTTTGGGAATGGATCAAGGCGATTGGAATAGCACTTCTGATTGCGTTTATAGTTCGTCATTTTCTTTTCACGAATTATGTCGTATACGGAGAATCTATGATGCCTACCATTCAGGAAGGTAATCGTTTGATTGTTAATAAAATCAATTATGATATCACCAAGCCCCAGCGGTTTGACTTGATTGTCTTCAAGGCGAATGAGCAAGAAGATTATATAAAAAGGATCATCGGACTCCCAGGTGACAAAGTTGAATATCGTAATGATAAATTGTATATTAATGATCAACCTGTGGAAGAAGAGTACTTAGAAAGGTTCAGAAAGGATCTTCAGGAAGGTTCACAATTGACTGGTGACTTTACATTGAAAGACATCACCGGCAAGAAACGGGTGCCGGAAGGGATGGTTTTCGTACTAGGTGACAACCGTCTTCACAGTATCGACAGCCGTCATATCGGATTCGTACCCCTCGAAAATATCGTCGGGGAAGTCAACCTCAGGTACTGGCCGATGTCTGAATTCCAAGTCATCCATTAGGTTTAATTTATGAAAAATATGGGTAACGATAGTTCAAGAGGTGGTTACCTATGACTAAGAAAAATGATAAAGAAAAAGAGTCGATGAACAGCTTCATGGTAAGAAATGAAAAAGAACTGAAAGAACACAGCAAGGTAATGGAACACGTATCCTCGAATGAAAATGTCAAGAAAAGCGGTAAAATACCAGACCCAGAGCAACATGAAACAAAAACCGATAAAGATGATAAATAACGCCATAAAAGGATTGACCTGATAAAAGGGTCAATCTTTTTTTTACGTTGGCGAGGTCAACGTCCGTTATTAATTATCGATAGTGAAGTTCTTTAGTAGAAAATTCGCGATACTCCAGCGGGAAAAGCGAGCCAGGCGAGACCCCGGTTTATGTGCAGAGAAGTAATGTCCAGCTCAGCGCCCAGTCACTTGGATTACTTCAGAATTTCTGCGGCGGCGGCAGCCTCCTCGTCAGTCTTCCAGTGACCTAACGTGACTATGCGGGCCGCTTCCGCTTTTCTTTATGTCCAGCTCAGCGCCCGTCACTTGGATCACTTCAGACTTTCTGCGGCGGCGACAGCCTCCTCGTCAGTCTTCCAGTGACCTACGTGACTATGCGGGCCGCTTCCGCTTTTCTTTCGCCAGCGGAAAGGGAGTGAATTTTCATAAATCAACAATGAAGAAAACGAGACCTTTGCATTTAAAACCATGAAACCCAATAGTATATACAACGTATTAATAAAAAAGGGTAAAATGGAAAGGATGACGACTTGTGTTTCTTTTTCTGGGTGGAATCATATTTATTTTGATCGTCATATTCGTCATACTTTATTACTTCGCGCCACATTCTGAAATGATGCATGCTTTCCAAAACACACGCAGTTTTGTAATCACCATATTTGTACTGACCAGTGTCGGACTATATTTAGTAGGTGCCCACTTCAATGGTCTGCATGAAGCCAGATGGCGAACAAGCTGGCTATATGAAACGACCCTGGATGACAAACCAGTGGTCTATGCCGGGTCAGAATCGGAAATTGGCTTAGTATTGAATCAAAAGCCGCAAAAAGATGTCCTATTTGAAAGTGAATTGGCCATATGGAATCCTTATGGTGAATTGTCCATCGAATTGTCCCGTAAATGGGGTGGAACAGAGCCGATTGAAATGAATGTATCAGACCCAAAGGGAGAAAACCTTCCGTATAGGTTTCCGATTGCCATAACGTTTCCTGAAGACGGCATATGGAAATTAGACGTTACAACAGAAGGGAAGCATATAAAAGAAATCATAATTGAAGTTGAATAAAGGATGAAAAAACGACCGAAATGTTCGGTCGTTTTTTTGTTACTGAAAACCTGTCCGTAAAAAATCAATAATAACAAGTCAAGATGAAAATCTTTTATAAGACATGCATCTTTTTTGTTTGAATTTATTAGCAATTCTGAACATTTAATGCATAGGATAGAGTAATCCCCCGAAAGTAAACGTGCTCTTATTTTTCGGGGGAAATCAAATAAGGAGGGGAATCAAATGACCGTCAATAAAAAAGGAAATTTCGTCGTGTCACAGGAGAACTGGTCCCTCCACCGTAAAGGCTATCAAGACCAACAGCGTCATATGGAGAAAGTTCAAGATGCCTTAAAGAACAATCTACCAGACTTGATCAGTGAGGAAAGCATCATTCTATCCAATGGTCACGATGTCATTAAAATTCCGATCCGTTCCCTGGATGAATATAAAATCCGTTACAATTATGATAAATCAAAACATGTCGGGCAGGGAGACGGAGAAAGCCAAGTCGGTGATGTCATTGCGCGTGATGGAAAGCCTAATGGTAATAAAGGTGCTGGCAAAGGGAAAGGTGCTGGCGACCAGGCAGGAAAAGATTATTATGAAGCAGAGGTATCCCTGTTAGAACTTGAAGAGTTGTTATTCAAAGAACTTGAGCTTCCGAATTTACAGCAGAAAGAACAGGAAAACATCATACTTGAAAAAATTGAGTTCAACGATATCCGGAAGACAGGATTAATGGGTAATATCGACAAGAAAAAAACGATCCTAACCGCCTATAAACGGAATGCTTTGAAAGGAGATCCGTCGATCATACCAATATTTCCAGAAGATCTTCGTTTCAAAACATGGAATGAAAAAGAAAAGCCTGAATCTAAAGCTGTCGTTCTTGCGATGATGGATACGTCAGGAAGTATGGGTATTTGGGAAAAATATATGGCTCGAAGCTTTTTCTTCTGGATGACACGCTTCCTTAGGTCTAAATACGAAAAAGTGGAAATTGAATTCATCGCACATCATACCGAAGCAAAAGTTGTTTCAGAAGAAGACTTTTTCTCTAAAGGTGAAAGTGGAGGGACGATTTGTTCATCTGCATACAGAAAGGCGCTGGAACTCATAGAAGGTAAATATTCACCGAGTCGTTATAATATTTATCCATTTCACTTTTCAGATGGTGACAACCTGACAAGTGACAATGCCCGATGTATTAAGTTGGTCCAACAGATCATGGAAGTATCGAATATTTTCGGATATGGAGAAGTGAATCCGTATAATCGCCACTCAACCCTTATGAGCGTATACAAAAATATCAATGATCCAAAATTCAATTACTATATTTTAAAAGAAAAACGAGATGTATATCATTCGATGAAAAGTTTCTTCAAGAAAGGCGAACAGAATTTGGCATAAGCCAGCTGACCCTTCATCAACGTTAATCGATGAAGGGATTTTTATGGAAAAATAATCTCCCCTTTCCTACATAAACTAAGACTAAATTTTAAGGGGAGGTTTTTCAAAAATCGAATGAGACTACTTATTGTAATTCTGATGCTGATCGTACTATTTCCACAACCGGCCGAAGCTTTATGGAAGACGAACCTCGAAATGCATGTGATTGATGTCGGACAAGCGGACAGTATTTACATTGAATTATCCAATGGGAAGAATATTATGATTGATTCAGGTGATGAACACGATGGTCCCAAAGTCGTTTCTTATCTTCAGAAGCGAGGAATTGAAAAAATCGATTATTTGATTGCGAGCCATCCTCATCATGATCATATCGGAAGCATGGACGCCATTTTCGAATCCTTTGAAATCGGGAGGATCTATATGCCTTCCGTCAAGTATCATACAACATATTATAAGCGGTTGATGAGATTGGTTGATGAATCCGGAGTGGAGAAAATCGACGCAAAAACCGGCGTAAAGGAAAAACTGGCCCGTAATATTAAGATGGAGTTCATTGCGCCTTTAAAGAAAAAATACAAATCACTCAATGATCATTCAGCAGTGTTGAAAATCGATCATGGAAAAAACTCGATTCTTTTGATGGCTGATGCCGGTATGGCTTCAGAGAATGAATTGGTGAAAAGGTTGGATGACGAAAAAATTGATGTACTGAAAGTGGCACACCATGGAGCCAATACAGGGACAAGTAACGGATTGTTGAAAAGGGCAAATCCAGACTATGCGGTAATTTCGGTTGGTCGGAAAAACAAATATGGGTATCCTTCCAAAGAAGTGCTAAAACGGTTGAAATCCCACAATATTCAAGTGTTTCGGACTGACAAACTGGGTACGATCATTATGAAAAGTGATGGAAAGTCAGTCCGTTTTTTTACTGAGTTCCCTCAGACATGATTTGGGTTCTTACGGACAACATGAATTGCGCTGATAATATGTTTATTGAGCATTGTACGCATGAATGATTTGTAGAACAGCTGATAGATGAGCTCGCGGTTTTCGGGTGAAGTCACATATCTTGGCGGAATGCTGTTCAAACTCAATGCAATGATATCAACGGTACATTTGTGACAGCGTTTGGTAATCAGGGCTGTTCAATAATACAGTTACGACTGTCGGGACGATTTCTTCGAGGACATTGTAATAATCTTTTGCCATTGTTCCACCTCATGATGTAAAATATGATCTTTTATAAGTGTAGTTGAATTGTAATGAAAATGAAATATAAAATTGGTTGTAAATATAGGCAAAATAATCTTCATTTTTACCGGCTAAACTAAGGACGAAAGGAGGATGTGCTTAAATGGATAATCAAATTCGTTCACTTATGTCAACTAGTGTCGCTTCTGTTTCTCCACAACAATCGATTAAAGAAGCAGCAGCTTTAATGAGCCAATATAACGTGGGTGCTATACCGGTCGTAGAAAATGGTCAACTTCGAGGGATCATCACAGACCGTGACATCACGTTGCGTTCAACAGCTCAAGGAATGGATGGAAATACACAAGTATCTCAATGTATGTCCGACAACATCATTTCGGGAGATCCGAATATGAGTGCCCAAGAGGCTGCTCAATTGATGTCAACAAATCAAATCCGTCGTTTGCCTGTTGTGGAAAACAATCAGGTCGTAGGTATGGTTTCACTTGGGGACCTTGCTACGAAAGATCATGTTCCGAACAACGCAGGGCAGGCTCTATCAAGCATTTCTACTCCTTCAAAACCGAACACCCTTCAATAACGGGAAACAAGCATCCTTCAATGGGTGCTTGTTTTTGCGTGTGCGCCCGGCATGTGCACATACATTAGGGTTCAAGTCCCGAACGGTGAAGGTCGTTGTAGCCGT
>NZ_JAIBLJ010000056.1 GCF_020179385.1 Alkalihalobacillus sp. YIM B00296
TTTTTCTTTGTCATTTCTCTGTCTGTAGAATTCATGGAACAATTTCATCAGGGCTCGTTTTTCGATCCGAGAGACATAGCTTCTTGAGATTCCCAGGTCTTTTGCAATCTCTCGTTGGGTCCGTTCTTTTTCCATATCGAGTCCAAAACGCCCGACGATGACTTCTTTTTCACGCTCATCGAGAATATGGATATGTTCGTAGATCTGCTTCTTTTCCATCTTCAACTGAATCGTATCTACAATGTCATCGAGATCGGCTTTCAGGACATCGATAAGGGTGATTTCATTCCCCTCTTTATCTGTTCCGATCGGGTCGTGTAAGGAAACATCCTTCTTCGTTTTTTTGATTGCCCTCAAATGCATGAGAATTTCATTATCGATGACATTAGGGGTGCGGTAAATATTGGTATCAATAGGTGTATATTTTTATACTATCCTTAAACACCCTGATTTCCTTTACTACATTCCGAATGAGTAATTTTTTATCTTCAAAAGTCAATTCCTCCTGACCTTTTGAAAAAAAATATTCGGCTGCTTCTTTTAATAGTTTTTTTCCATAAACCTGTTGATTCAAATTCTGTCTATTTTCCTCTATTGATTTTAACTCATTTGTTAACCGTTCTTCTTTTTCCTTTAATTCCTTTAAGGATTGCCTTATTTCATCTTCTGATATATCTAAACCTTCTGAAAAGAGATTAATCAATCTTTTCCTGCCTGTCTTCACTTTATTAATTTCAGATTGTATCCTTTGGATTTCAACTTCTTCACCTGGAAAGTCATCTTCTTCCTCATCCTTTTCTGTAGCTGCTGCGATTTCATCCGGAGCATTCAACCATCCAAGTATAGTATCCCATACTTCTTGATCCAATTTTGATACT
Source organism: Alkalihalobacillus sp. YIM B00296 (assembly GCF_020179385.1). Classification (GTDB taxonomy): domain Bacteria; phylum Bacillota; class Bacilli; order Bacillales; family Fictibacillaceae; genus Pseudalkalibacillus. The sequence goes on from NZ_JAIBLJ010000056.1 coordinate 879, forward strand.
CTTATTCTGCGTCCACATCCAGGATGCTTAGCCCCAGAATAATTTTTCTCATCAGTATAATATAAAATTTTTTGACCCCAATTTGTTGTTCGTGTCCCTACCATCGTGTTATTGCAATTACCACAACGAATTAAACCACTCAATAAGTAATTATGTTTTGGCCGCTTAGCCCATCGGCGTCTAGACTCTTTAATCATGTTTTGCGCATGCTCAAATGTCTCAACATCAATGATAGGTGGACAGTCTACTAAAATCCATTCTTCTCTTGGCCGTTCTTTTATATGGACTCTCTCGTCTTCTGGTTTGTATTTATTACCAAACATTCCTTCAGTATTCCAACGGTTCTGATAAAATTCCCCTATATATACCCTGTTCATTAAAATCTGGCGAACGACTTGGCGATGCCATACTTTTCGCCCTGTTTTGGTGGGTATACCCTTTTTTGTAAGATGTTTTGCAATCCCATTTACTCCCTCAATCATTTCGTTTGGCTTAGTAAACAGATCAAACATCATTTTTACAACCTTTGCTTCCTCTGGATTGATGATAATTTCAGCTTTTTCCTTGTCATAATCGTAGCCGTAAATTCGAAAGTTTTTAATTACTTTTCCTTGTCGTGCTTTTTCTCTTCTACCCCGACTCATCCTTTCGTTAATTTTTGCTTTTTCAAATTCAGCAATAGCTCCACGCATGCTATAGAAAAGGTTGCCTTCAGGAGTCTTGGTATACTCCCCATTAACAAAAACAAGCTCTACACCACGTTTTTCAATTTCGTCAGTAATAATCAACTGGTTCATCAATTTACGTGAAAGTCTATCAGGGTCTAAACATATAACTTTTGTGATCAGACCTTCTCGAACATCTTTCCTCAATTTAGTCAATGCATGACGGTCTAGGATTTCTCCTGATATACCTCGGTCTACGTATTCGATAACTTCATCTGAATCAGCTTTTTTCCGGCACTCCTTTAGTTGGTCCTCGAGACTGAATCCTTTTTTCGCCTGTTCTTCCGTACTCACTCTTGCATAAATCGCAATCATTGAGTTTCTCCTTCCTATATTTTTCCTTCAGGTAAGAGTAACAAGAATATCGAATCCGGTCAGTAGAACTTCCTTCAATGATTTCGACATGCACCTCGCATCACCTCTTTAAAATGGTATGCGACTATGGCTTGACCACTTGCCTAAAGGAATGTACTCTAAATATCAGATATATCATCAATTTATTAACAAGGAAACAGGTCTCTCAAGGTGACAGTTGTTTTCTTTTGGTTACATCGGTTATAATAAAATTAGAAAGTTCGCATATATTAAAAAAGACCGTCGGTGCTGCTAACACCAACGGTCATGCAATAGACGGTTCCCGTCAAGGGGGATCGGCTAAGGGTAGAATAATCCACCAGAGCCTCTAACTCAAGGGTGGATTATTTTTTATGGTTAAACGACAGTACTACAACAATTAACGTTGCAAACGCACATGCGAACATCAACGCTTCGAATACCGTCATGCAGCACCACCCCCTTTCTGCTGGGAGTGTGCCGACCACCCTTGAGAAATCCTATTCTATTGCATCATCATTATATCATGGAGAGTTGTAATAAATACGTCGTATATTAATTTTTATGTTATCATTTTGATTCAAGAAAAGGTAATGTTTTCTCTAAGTATTCCTCCCAGTAGTTTTCATCACCTTCTAGATCATGTATCCAATAATACATCATCAAAATTTCGAACTCCTGTTTTCTCCTCCTAGTAAATATCTTCTTAGGCATTTTTCTATATAGAAAATCTATATATTGTAGTGTATCTCTCCCGATATAAAAAATAGCCGACAGCGTGATTGTCGGCTATTTGGATATAGAATTCAATTCGATTTCCTGCGAGGATAAACATCTGTTCGCTTGGCCCAAGCTTCCCAAGTTTGCTTCATTTCCTCAACAAGTTCTGGGTATATATCCTTCAGGTTATGCAATTCTGTCCGATCATTTTCCATATCATACAGCTCCCAATCCATTTCTTTTACTTTTGAGAGCTTCCATTTCCCTCGGCGCAAACCGCAATGCTGTTCATGTTCAAAGCAAAAGATACGTTCTTTAGCTGCATTTCCTTGAAAGGCAGGCAGCATACTTTCCCCTTCCATTGGCAGGATGCGATGTCCGTTATAGGTTTCCGGATAGGAAGCACCAGTAATCTCCACAAATGTTGCCATAAAGTCTATAAAATGCCCTGGTCGATGATCAATTTCTCCCTTACGCACCACTTTTTCAGGCCAATGGACGATCAAAGGAGTACTAATCCCACCTTCATGCCCGTAATGCTTATACAGCCTGAGTGGTGTACTGCATGCATTTGCCCAGCCAGAACCATAGCTATGATAGGAAACAGGGCCTCCCATCCGTTCTAAATCCTCTTTTCGGTGCAGAAAATTAGAGGTTGTAATCCAGTCATCGAATCCCCATGGATCCCACTCCGCACAGGCACCATTATCTGAACAAAATAGAATTAACGTGTTTTCCAGCTCACTTTTTTCTCGTAAATTGTCAATCACTCTGCCAATATTCTGATCCATACGATCTATCATTGCGGCATAAATAGCCATTCTCTTTACTAGATCCTTTTGCCGGTCCGGATCAATGGAGTCCCAGGCCGGATTAACGCCTTGGATATTTCTGTCCCTATTCCAGTATTCCGAACGCGGTGTCAGTAGTGTATCTTCCGGAACAATATCCAGTTCCTTCATCTTTTCTAGCCTTTCTTCCCGAATTCTGTCCCATCCTTTTTCGTATACCTTTTCGTATTTAGCAATTTCCTTTTTTGGTGCCTGTAATGGAAAATGGGGCGCATTATAAGAGAGATAAAGAAAGTACGGCTGCTTATCCTGCTGTGAGTCTTCGATAAAATCCAATGCATGATCAGTAATTGCATCGGTAGCATAAAATTCACCGTCCGAATAACTTCGCTCTGGCCGACCTTCAGGTAAGCGGGTATAATCCCGCTTATCCCAGAAACTTGTAAACCCACCTAGCAGGCCATAGAAATCATCAAATCCCCGTTCGGTTGGTCCAATTTCTCCTACATGCCATTTTCCTGATAAATACGTGTGATACCCAGCCTCTTTTACAACTTCTGCTAGTGTTACACAATGATTTTTTAAGTATCCACGATAACCAGGTGTTTCAAGATCCTCTGTCATTTCTCCAACACCTGCCTGATGCGGATAGAGTCCGCTTAGCAAGGAAGCTCTGCTCGGACAGCAGCGGGCCGAATTATAAAACTGGGTAAAACGTAAGCCTTCTTTTGCAAGCTGATCCAGGTTCGGAGTATTGATCTCACTCCCGAATGAACCAAGATCGGAGAAGCCTAAATCATCCGCCAAAATCAAAATAATATTAGGTTTATAGTTCACGATATTCCCCTCCAAACCAGTATGGGTGTTATGTCGCGTCATTAATTTCTTTTAACTTTTCCATCGCGATCTTAGGTTCTCTGTTTTCCTTTAACAATCCATTGATCTCCTGTTGCACATCCGATATTTGGGTGTAACAGTAACCGCAAATATATGGAATAGCCTTGACCGCATCCGTAATTCCGCGATAACGTTCTAAGAACTCTTTTTTTGTCGATACTTGTTTTCCGTATCCCCAGCCAGTATCATCCTTAAAGGCTATTCCTCCATATTCCGTCAAAATAACAGGCTGACCATTATATTGATAGCCTTCCGCAAAAGCATACTTATGATTGTTATGAGGGATTTTATTGTTTAAAATTTGTTCCTTCTCCTTATATCGGTCATAAAATACTGCTCCAGATTCTTCATAATCATGCAGCGCTATAATATCAGAAATGGTATGCTCCCACCCATCATTTACGATAACCGGACGAGTGGCATCTAGCGTTTTCGTCAAGTAGTAAATCGTCTCTGTAAACGTCTGCTGCTTTTTATCCTTAAAAATATGCGGAACTCCCCAGGATTCATTAAATGGAACCCAGGTGATGATCGATGGATGATTATAATGCTGCTGTATGATTTCCATCCACTCTTTTGTAAAATTTTCAACTGCCTCATCGGAAAACTCATACGTAGCAGCCATTTCCGACCAGACAAGGAGTCCTTTCCTGTCACACCAGTACAGGAAGCGATCATCCTCGATTTTCTGGTGTTTCCGAACGCCGTTATATCCCATTGCCAACGTTTTATCAATATCTTCTATCATCGCTTCATCCGATGGTGGGGTGAGCATAGTATCTGGCCAATAGCCTTGATCAAGAAGTAGCTTTTGGTAAATCGGCACATTGTTCAATAATACCTTTCCATTTTTAATGGATATCTTTCGCATACCAAAATAAGATTTGACTTCATCTATCAATGCATCATCCACATATAAACGAAAGGTCACATCATACAAATGCGGATGTTCTGGTGTCCAATGCATGATCTTCCATTCATGGATATCTGAGGTCAACACTACCTCCATTTGTTCATTGATGCTGTTTGGCATGATGGAAAATTGTTTTACCTGTTTTCCTTTAAAACTAATTGTTGTCACAATATGACAAGTTTGACCTGGTAATTGATTCAATTGATACTCCAATTCGACCGAGTTGGTATCAATTTGTGGTGTAATCTTCACATGATCGATTGTTGTTTCTGGTAAGAATTCAAGCCAAACCATTTGCCATATACCTGTTTGCTGGACATACCAACAACCAAAATTCTCATTAATCCAACGCTGCTTCCCACGAGGTTGATAACAGCTTTGGCTATCCTCGACCTTTACAACTAATTTATTCTCCTTATGAACGTCAATCGCATGCGTAATATCAAAAGAGAATGCAGCATAACCTCCAGCATGCGAGCCAATATAAACTCCATTCACCCATACTTTGGTAAGATAATCAGAAGCCTGAAATCTTAAGATCGTACGTTTAGCTACTTCTTCTTTTGGAATACGAAAGAAACGGTGATACCATATATTGGGATGGAATGTCTCATCATCAATCCCACTTGCTTTTGTTTCATACGTAAATGGAACTTCAATTTGTTCTGTGAATTTAGGTTGCTCCTGCCACTGTTCCCTCTCCCCGACATTTGCATCATCAAAAGCGAACCCCCATGTTCCATTTAAGTTGAGCCATGCCTCTCGTTGGAACTGCGGACGAGGGTACTCGGTTCGTTGATACGTTTTAGTTTCATGTGTCATTGTCTCTTTCATAGTTATTCACTCCTCTATTAACCTTTAATTCCTGTGAAACTTATTCCTTTCACTATTTGTTTTTCAAAAATAAGAAATGCAATAATAACTGGAATGGATGCAATTGCATTTGCCGTCATTGGTAATACATACGCCTGCGAATAGGTTGAATTAAACACTGGCAAGCCTACTGGCAACGTATACAATGTTTCCGATAAAATGGATAGGTATGGCCATAAGAAATTATTCCATGAACCAATAAATGTAAAGATTCCAATCGCCGCAATCGCTGGTTTAGCCAAAGGCAAGACAATCTTGTAAAACAGCTTAAAATAAGAACATCCATCGATAATGGCGCTTTCGATGACTTCTTTCGGTACACCGTCAAAGAAACTCTTTAAAATAATTACCCCAAGTGGTGAAGCAATCATAGGCAAAATTAAACCAGTGTAACTATCAATAAGATTCATGCTCTTTACAATTTCATACAGAGGGATAATCGTTGCCTCTCCCGGGATCATCAGCCCTAACAAAAAAAAGATATATATTAAATTCTTGAAGCGAAACTTCATTTGCGAGATTGCAAAGGCCGCCAAAGAAGTAATAAGTAATGTCAATATTGTCGTGATAAAAGCAACAAAGAAACTATTAAACAACCAGCGAAGGATTAAACTATCCATGATAATATTGACATAATTTGAAAAAGTATATGGTGGTAGAAACCACTCAATCGGGTTTGAAGTTGAGAAACCATTTGGCTTTATAGACACGAATAACATCCAGATTATCGGGACGATAAACAATACAGCGATAATAATGCCGACAGTTACTTTTACCTTTAATAGCGGATCCCGATTGCGATCCAAAGCTTTTCTACTTTTCGATGAACTAATGGTACCCATCTAGCTTTCCTCCAATCGTTGGTTTTTCAATTGAATAATCGATAGGATAAGTAGGATGAAGAATAAGGCATAGGACATCGTCGCTGCGTAACCTAAATTATTTTGCGTGAAGCCTGTTTCATAAATGTATTGGATAAGCGGTCTTGTCGCTCCACCTGGCCCCCCCCCTGTAATTAAAAGTATTTGGCCAAATACTTTATAAGAGGCTAGTATTTGTAATAAGATAATCACACGCCCAATTGGAATCAGCTGCGGTAATGTAATATAACGAAATTGCTCCCATCTTGAAGCTCCGTCAATTTCACTCGCTTCATAATATGTATCGGGAATTTCTTGCAAACTAGTAAGAAAGAGAATCATATTAAAGCCAACCGACCACCATAACGTTACGCCAACGATACTCACCCAAGCTAATGTCTTATCAGCCAGCCAAAATGGTTCTGCGTTTATCCCTAACGCCTGAATCATCGTGTTTACCAAACCACTATACGGCTGTAACATAAAGATTGCTAAAAAGGAAATCACCGCAACAGACAAGATACTTGGAAGAAAGTAAGAGCCACGAAAAAATGTTTTCAGTTTGGTATTTAAATTAGCGAGCAGGGCTAGACCCAATGCCAGAAGTACCATCGTTGGTGTGGTAAGGATAACAAATAGGGTGGTGTTCCATAAGGTCTGCCAGAAATAAGGGTCGTTGAACATTTCCACATAATTCTCCAACCCGACGAAATCCATTTTTCTTACGAGATTCCAATCATATAAACTCATTTGCAATCCTTTAAAAATTGGAAGGATCGTAAATAACAAATAAGCAAAAAAGAAAGGTAATAAGAATGGTATCGCTTTCACATCCTTGATCCAAACTTTCTTATTCATCTCTTAAACTCCTTTCTTATCTAATTTGTAGTGCACTTAATTATTAATGAGCTCTTTTACTTCTTTTTCAATCCTTTGAAAGGCTTCTTCTGGTGTAGCTTCATTTGTCCAGATCCGATCTAGATTACGAACCATAATTTCGTTTATGCCACGATAATAAATGGTCCGATCAGAAAAATTGACATAATCGGCAACTTGAGCATAATCTTCACGATATGGCATTTCTTTAAATTCCTTTGATTCTACTACGGTATCCTTAGCCGGGATATGGCCTGCTTGGGCCCATTTAGCTCCATGGTCTGTGGCAAAGTCCATAAATGTGACCGCACCTCGTTGAACTTCTGGGTCTGCATCTTCATAGGCAGGTAATACAAATGTATGCGAACCACCCCATGCTCCTTTTTGCCCGAAGATATTCGGGAGAGGAATCGCTGTGAAGTTTAAGTCTTCGGTGCTTTCCCAGATTCCTGTAGACCAAACCCCAGTAGCAATGGTTGCTGCTTTACCAGATTGGAAATCCGTATAGAAATCTGCTAGATTTAATGGGATTACTTTATCTTCGTGCCAAAATGATTGCATGTATTCCGCTGCTTTAATTGCTTTTTCTGTATCTAAGGCATAGGTTGGATTCTCCAAGTCATCAGTAACAATATGTTCCCCGCCAAGCTGTGAATAAAAAGCCCACCATTGTCTAAAGCCATCCATTCCAACCGTTGGGAAGGCTAATGGAAAATTCTCCTCAGGCAATTCCTTTTTTAATGTTTGAAAAAATACTCTAAAGCCCTCTGGTGTCTTCTCCATCTTTAATGTTCCATCATCATTTAATAAACCAGCATCATCGATCAGATCGTTATTGAAATACATAATATGTGGATGGGTATCGATTGGAATCGCATAGTGTTGATTGTCAAAGACGGTTTGTTCTAAAATATTTGTATTAAATTCATCCCATTGAACACCTACTTGATCTGCATAGCTATCCAAATCTTGCAAAATCCCAAGATGGACTAATTCTGGCAGTGTATGCGAATGAGATATAGCAATATCTGGTCCTTTACCTGCGCCAAGACTGGTTATTAGCTTTGTGTAATATTCATCGAACTCTTGCTGGATATTATTCACATAGAATTCATCTTGACTTTCGTTGAATTCATCAACAATCGTTTGCATGTATTCGGCATCTCCACCTGCAAATAAGTTCCACATTTCAATTTCAGTGGCCCCTTCTGGAACATTTGCGCTACTTCCACTCACAAGCTTCCCTAAACCGGAACACGCAGTTAAGAGAATAACAATTAAAAAGAGACTTAAAAATATACTTAACCTACCTTTCATCAAGCATCCCTCCCTTTTTTATTTAATACACATTTTATGTTTTAATACTGTTTTATTGTATGTTTTGAACAAATATTACACTTAATTTTCTGAAAAGTCAATAAAATCAGGAGAGAAATTTTTTGCTGAACTCTATTCCCAAATAAAAAAGGCTCGTACTCCCTAGAGTCGAACCTTCTATTAAATAAAATACTCTCAAATTAAAACAACATTGTTATGTGAAATCAATCTTCAATTTTATATCCTGCGAATAATCTCCAAACTCCTTACCAAACAAATTGATTCCACCCTTATGAACGGCATCTTCTTTTATACCTACTTTCATTGACAAAAACTCATTTTCTAACAGTTTTAGATTATTAATTGTACAATTAGAAAGCTGAAAATCATCAATCATCGTATGTTTTTTGGTTACCTTCCACGTCTTTAACGTACCATACTGTGTACCTGTTGTTTCAGTCCAGTAACTAGGATTCAGCTTCCCGGGGCGGTCCCCATAATCTCCAGGACTTGTCCATGTCCCGATGTCTACTCCATTGAGCCAAACTGTAATATCTGAAGGCCAATTGTGATCATGATTTGGTGCTTCAGAACAAATCTCCATGGAAATTTGCAGTGCATTCACATCTGCTTTATAAGGGATAACAATAGGGAACTTATACTCAAAATATCCTTTTCTAGTCCATATTAGTTGAGCTTTGGAGCGTTCAGGACTATAAAAATGAACTGGTTCATCCTCAGGTATGAGAATTTTATCTTGGTTTGCCATTCCACAAGTAGGGGCAACTTGAAAATCAGTATACTGTCCAATTGGCATTTCTAATTCATAGCTTTTACTTTCATTAAAAAAGCTATCTTTATTATTTAATTGAATGTGGATATCATCAAAGTTTCTGGTGCATACCTTCATGGCACCTCTCCTTGCAGGTCTCAGTTCTGTCTGTATTAGTGCAGACTGTTCCAAAACCTTAACATGAGAAGCTGCTGTCGATACAGGTATTTCTAGAGTCTCCGCCAATTGGTGGATATTCATATTTCCGACATTTAAGAGGTTAATGATCTTCAAGCGAACATCTGAAGACAAAGCATGAGCAACCTTGCGTAATTTATCTGCTTCTTTAATTGATAATTCTAGCAAACCAAAATCCTCCCTTTACACTTATGTAAACTTACGTATTAGAAAAATTGTAATTATACAGATTTTTTATTTATTTCTTTTAATACTACTATAAAATATGTAATAATTATACTGTTTAAAAATAATGAAAAAAAGGTTAATATAATCAATATTGTTTTCTTTTTTAGTTGTATCGGTATAATAAAGGTAGTTGACATATATTAAAAAAGACCGTCGGTGGTGATAACACCAAACGGTCATGCAATAGCAGGTTCCCTCAAAGGGGGATCAGCAGGTATAACGGACACTAAAACCGCCAGAGCCAGCTAAAACTCAAGGGCGGTTTTAGTTTTTTTATGAAATAACAGTATCGCTACCACGTACAATGGGAACTACTGATTGACGAAGCACTAATGGACTTTAATCCATTTTTAACATTGTCCTTCTTAGCTTCATATACATTGGAATTATGCATTAGTATCTATCCGAATGAATCTGATCCTGTATTGGGGTGACGACCAGAAGCTTTATTGGATGAAGTCATAAACTGGCCAGCCTACTAACCATCAAAAATGGAGGACATGATATTGCTTATGAGATGATGACACATTAAATTCACGATGTTTATTGCTTTGACTGTTATTATTATTCTAAGGTTATCAATCCAGAATATCTCCTGTTTTAATACTGAAAAGTACTAAATGAGACCTTATCTGGTTTAATCCAAATAAGGTCTTTTACATAATTAGCAACTTTATCTTCAAAGGAATTAGAAGATGAATTGCTGTCCACTAATTTTTTTATTATTGGCCCGATTGCTTAATAAGAAAAACAAAAAAATTATAATTAATAATAAAGTAATTTCCTATGATTTATTTTAGATAAAATTTGGATAGCCAAACATGATATTCAGACTAAAATGTATGGGGGCAGGTACTAACGTTTGAGCACGGTCGACCTAGTACGTACAAAATGTATTATTTATACATGAATGGTGCCTGTCACCAATTTAATTTACACTTCTACAACATTTTGCTGCTGGTAGACTTCGTTTTCGAATTCTCCTGTGGCTCTGCTTGTTAGGATACCAGATGTCATAGCTCCACTGACGTTTACGGCTGTACGGCCCATGTCAATTAGAGGTTCAACTGAGATTAGCAGACCAACAATCGCAATTGGAAGATTCATGACTGATAGTACGATGAGAGCTGCAAAGGTTGCTCCTCCCCCGACACCTGCGACACCGAATGAACTGATTGCCACTACTAAAATTAGAGAGATAATAAATGATGGACTTGTAGGGTCAACACCAGCGGCTGGAGCTACCATAACGGCTAACATTGCCGGATAAACACCTGCACATCCATTTTGTCCAATTGAAAGTCCAAAGGAACCAGCAAAGTTTGCAATCCCTTCCGAAACACCAAAATCCTTTGTTTGTGTCTTAATTGTCATCGGTAGTGTTCCAGCACTTGTACGTGACGTAAAGGCAAATGTTAAAGTTGGCAGCCCTTTTTTTACATAATTTACAGGGTTTAGTTTTGCAAATGATAACAACAGTAAATGCACAATAAACACCAAAATTAATGCCACATAAGAAGCCACAACAAACTTGCCTAATTTCATGATCGCATCATAATCACTTGTAGCAGCAACTTTTGTAATAATTGCTAGGATACCATATGGTGTTAGACGGAGAATTAACGTTACAACTCTTATGATAACAGTGTATAAACTATCGATAATTTTCGCAAAAAATTCAGCATGCTCAGGATCTTTTCGTTTTACTCCAAGGTAGCCAATCCCGACAAATACAGCAAAAACTACAACTGCAATTGTAGAGGTTGCACGAGCACCTGTTAAATCTAGAAATGGATTGCTTGGAATTAACTCAAGGATTTGCTGAGGAATCGTCATATTTTCTACAGTCACAGCACGTTCCTGTAATTGCTCATTTCGAGCGTTCTCTGCATCACCAGCAGTTAACTCTATGCCATCAAGTCCAAATCCTAATGCGGAACCAATTCCAATTGCTGCTGAAATAGCAGTCGTTACAAGTAGTATTCCAATGACAAGGAAACTAATTTTCCCGATATTTTTAGTCAATCTTAATTTCGTAAACGCTCCGACAATTGAAATGAATACCAGCGGCATTACAACCATTTGTAATAGTTTTACATAACCACTGCCAACAATGCTAAACCAATCAATTGTTCCGACTGTAACTTCATGCCCAGTTCCATAGATTACGTGAATAATATAACCGAAAATAATACCTAAACCTAAGCCTGTGAATACGCGTTTCGAAAAAGATACATGCTTCTTTTGCATTAAGAACAAACCAAACATAAGCAATAATAATACCAAGACGTTTACGAAGATAAGAAATGTGTTCATCTTTTTCCCCCTTTCCGTTTATTAATCTATTTTACGAAATTTTATACGTTGTATTCCTAAACTGGTTTAACTTAATATTAATTTTTTAAGTTATTCCACAATATGGTCCTTTTCTAGAATTACTTAAAAATTCAATTAGACCATATACTCTTTTTGTTACAGTTATCGTTGCATAAAACGAACATTTGTTCTTATAATTAGAATACAATATCCATAACTATGAGGTGATTAAAATTGCAGTTTTCAAACTTTGAATGGGACTCGTTACGTGTGGAGCGTAATTTTGATGGGAAACAAAATTAGATTATTTAAAATAAGACTAACTACACATTTTGAATTTAGTTGATGTTATGGGGGTTTCGTTTCCGCTCCATAAAAAAGCTTGTATCTTTTATTTATAAAAGAATACAAGCTTTTAATTAATTACGTAGTATATTTATCAGTTAATAGTTTGGTATGTAAAGAACGAATTTTTTCTCACCTCTTAAACATCTTTCACACACCTGAAACCTATATTTCCAGCTGAACTATTGGCCGTGTTAGAAGTTCTTGCAGCTACCCGATAACGATTACAGTATGATTTGTGGCATAGATAAGATCCCCCTCTCATCACTTTTGGAGTCTGGCCATCCACGGAATCATTATTTACTATTCCGTTGCGATCTCTGGTAAACGTATTTGAACACCACTCCCATACGTTCCCGGACATATTGTATAACCCATAGTTGTTGGGAGGGAATGATACAGCAGGGGCTGTTCCAATATAACCATCCTCCATAGTGTTTTCTCTAGGAAAGTCTCCTTGCCAAATATTACAATAGTACTTTCCATCTGGTATTAATTCATCCCCCCATGGATACCTTTTTTGCTCTAAACCACCCCGTGCAGCGTATTCCCATTCAGCCTCTGTGGGCAACCTCTTTCCCGCCCATTTACAAAAGGCGATTGCATCATTCCATGAAACATGAATAACCGGGTGATCCAATCTGTCTTTAATAGAGGAACCAGGTCCTTCAGGCTGAAACCAATATGCTTCTTGTACTGCAAACCACCAATTTGTTTGTGGAACCTGTTGTGCCCTCTTCATTATATGAGACGGGATAAATTGATAAAACACGAAAGACCATCCAAATTGTTCTGCTTCAGTCTTATACCCGGTTTCCTTCACAAACCTCTCAAATTCCTTATTACTAACCGTATGGCTGTCAATGTAAAAAGGATCTACTTTTCCCCGTTTTATCGGACCTTCTCCATCATGTTTAAAGCCCTCTTTGTCATCTGTTCCCAATAGAAATTCTCCACCATTTAATAAGATCATTTTGTCCTTATCTATGAGATCATGGTGTTTTTTCTGTATACTGTTTCTCGATTCCATTTTTTTTTGATCCGCAACCTTGTGTCTACTTACAGCACAACATGAAGACATTATATTTTTACTTTTCAAATGGATTCTCTCCTTCGCTTTTCTTAGACTAATACTTTACATACTGTATACCCCTGAAGAGGCTTTCTATTTTTTAGTAAAAATGCTGCTTAATACGAAATTATCCCTGCTTTTTTACTGTATCCTTCCCCTAATTATTATTTAAAAAAGAACGAAATTTTCTGAAATCATAACAAAACTTCATCCTTGTTCTATTGTCCTGATTCATATATTAAAAGTACATACGAACTCCTATCATTATTAATAATACGGACAACATTTGGATGATCCTCTGCCCAGGAACGTTTTGTGCCAATAGGACGCCTAATTGAGAACCAATTATAACCCCGGAACCACCTAAAAGCACAATCATCCAATCAATACTTCCAAAAAATATTTGGGATATAACCCCTACCGATGAATAAATACAAAGAGAGAATATTGATGTTGCTGTTGCAGAATGGATAGCAATTCGAAACAAGTAAATCAAAAGAGGAACAAGTAGCCATCCTCCGCCTATACCGAGATAACTAGATAAAACCCCCATTAATAATCCAAGTGTTACAAGACTTACTTTACTTTGAAATATCTGGCTAAAATTATGATCACCCCTACGTAAGATGGTTGCAAATATTTTCACAATAAGTTATTCCGGAATATGACCCGATACAAGAAAAATGAACTGCACCCCAATTGTTAGACACAACTAATAATTGGAGGTGCAGTTCAATTCTGGAAAAGCGCCCTTTAATGGAAGATCGTTATATAAGGGGTAGAGGGAGCTAAGCTACGATATACCGCAAAGTAGCTAACTCCCTCTACCCTTTTTAGGTGGCTCTTTTTATAATTGAGGTGATTGTATGTTTTTTGATAGGAAACTCTGATATTGAGAGAAAAATACATAGAATTTATGGTCAATTGCTCTTTTCATCGAAAAACTCCTTCAATCGCGGATTTAGCCAAAAGACATCTATTCCGTTCTTTCATCTTTAGCCAATAAAGAATACATCATCCGAAAAGCCAGAGGAAATCACCCTTATTGTTCGGTTTAGGCTCATAGGGTTAACCTTGAGGCTTCTATTTTTATAGACTGAGGACTCTATAAGCCTTAACCCTTTGGTTCTTCAGCCTTTGTTATGCTGATTCTGCACGTATTCTTCGTATTCAATCTTGAATTCACGCGCCTGCTTGAAGTCAATAGAACGGAAAGAGAGGGCCTCAACGACATCCTCCTTGTGCGTTTCGAGTAAAGCGATGATTTCAGGCTGACGGGGAACCCGAAACTGCGTGTGATCATGAAACACAATAGTGACTATGGTACCTAAAGGCTCTTCATTCATAGAAAAAATGGTACTCCACATCCAACGTTGTCTGTCTTCCATGTTGCCCCACTCTCTTGAAATACCGAAATCGCCTGGCAATCTAGGTTCCGCACGCAATCCTGCCTCATTAAGCTCTTTATGAACAGATAAAAACAGCAGATGCAAATACGTTCCGTACGCCCTATCGCCTGCCTCATTATATGCTTGCATCAACTTATCCCGGTTGTTCTCGAAGAGGCTTTGCCAGTTTTCCGCGATATGGTCCTTAATGTACTGAGCGATCGCGTCAATGCTACTTTCTTTCCTTTCCTGAAGAAACTCTTTTAACGGTTTGGTCTCATTCATTGTTAATCCCCTCCCAAATGTTCTTCATTCAGTGACGACAGCATCTTTCGCATTCATCATAACAAATCATACCAACTTTGTAATTATTTTTCTGGGATGAGATCGATCTTGTCCAAGTTTAATGGTGAAATAAAGCTTTATACACGTCATCATAACGATTGTATAGCGAAGTTCATTCAAGAATTTGAATCGATTGATATTCCGGACGGAATATGATCGTGACAGGAGATAATGCCGACCGCACCTTGAGGGGTAGGCTTCACAGTTACTCCTGAAAAGCCCCTTTTTTACGGAATAAATATTTCCCCTTCTTCTAAAAGATTGTATACCATTACATAATATAAATTTTATTTTTACACATATTAGGTTAGTAAGAGATCTGAAAGGGATGGTATAAGATGAAAATATTCCAAATGATTTTTTTATTTTTTACTTTAAATATGTTTGTTCTAATTTTTTCGTTAAATTCAGCAGATTCTAAAACGAAGGTTCCCTTTGATAAAAAATGTTTTCACAACAAACTTAGTAATGCAGTGATTAAAGATGTAAAAGAAAGTTTTAAGAATGAATTACAAGTATTAGAAGAAGTACATGAAGTTGAGTATACTGATGAGGATTTACAGAAAGCTTATTTAGCTGTAGGTAAAGAAGATCCTCATTTAAACTCATTGTTTAATTATTTTGCGGGAGGTAGTAATGGAGAGAGAAGACTATATTTATATGGTAAAGATGGAATCTTTGGATTTTTATTATATAAAAAAGAAGATGGGACCAATGTTTTAACTAAACTTCGATTAAGTGAAAAAGAATGGGTTAAGGAATATCAAAAAGAGAAGAATGGTGTAATATTTAAATATAAGGACTACTGTGGTGTGGTTAGGTTTAAAAAAGAAAAATTTAGGAATCCTGTTCTTTAACGACATAACTTTCAATTTCCAGGTGATCTGATTACTTTCCTTCCTTACTCCAAAATAATTTTAAATGAGCGCTTATCCTTGTTCTGATATGCTCCCCTCAAGCAACGATGGTTGTTTTAATTTTACCATTGTCCAATATAATTTCCAGAAGAGTATTTTGCTGAACATTTCCTATGTATAAAAATAAAGAATAAATAGAAATATTTTTGTTACTATAATGAATTACCAATTTAAATATTTGAATAGTATGAAAATTGTTAGTATAATAGAAAAAAGGTCAAGGAGTTGATTTTTTATGGAAAAGAATTTACTTTATTCACCTCAACCTGAAGGAAATGTTACAGACTCCCTATTTGCTGAAATGGTGTTAGACAAGGCTCTTCTTGATTTCCGAAAAGAGAAAATCCAACAGAAAATCGACCAGTCCTTACGAGATAGAAACAAAAAAGAATTCCTAAGATTAACAGAGGAATTGAAGAACGTTTCTTAATTGTCGTATGTATAATTATTTAAACTTTATATAATCGAAGTTATAAGAAGCAAGGAAGCCCAATCTAATACTTTTAGATATGGGCTTCTTTGTGTAATTGCACTTTCGTTAGCAATAAAGCGTTTTGATGTGATCTTCGGCTTTTCCCCTGCTCCGCGAAGCATGATAGTTGGGTCCAGCACTCCGCGCTCCATCTAACGAAATGTAATAGATCATAAGTTCCTCGTTATTCTTAGACAGGAAAGCGTCTCAAGCCTTTCTGTCTCTGTGGCATCCCTCCATACAGAAGTGATGTTCCCACGTTCCTACCCGACCGGGCAACGCACGCATTGGAAAACAATCGTTCTTTTCCGTTAGACTTGGGGCTGTTCCTCCACTCCCATTACAGGAGTTTCTTCAGTCATTCCCCTACCCTCACAAGAATAAATGCCTTTCAGTATGATCTTTATGGCAACCCTTTCAGATGACAGTCCTTATTTCACCGTTCCTTGCTTTCCAAGTCCCTTACAACGTAGCTATCCATTCTAGAATTAGGTGGATACCGCCTTTGTTCGGTATAGCGTATTTCAGCTTTCGGAAGTTCGTCAGTTTCTTTCCCAAAGAACGATTCTCACCCTATCTAGTTTTTCAGCCGTGCGGCATATCCGTTGGCATACCTTTTCTTTTCCGAATGGCTTCAGCCTTCGTTCTGCCGAATCTACCTGTACTTCAAACCCCATAACCTGTCAGTCATGAGCATGCAGGAGTATTGACGGGATGGTTTCAGGAAACGTGGTGGTTCCATCATTCCCATCCTCAAGTTAGAATTAATCCTGAATAATCCTCTGTACCTCACGCTATAGCTTTCACCTTGAGTAGGCAATTCATTCTCACACCTAGGATCGCTGCAATCCAAGCATCTTGTTTCGCCTCGAATGC
>NZ_JAIBLJ010000057.1 GCF_020179385.1 Alkalihalobacillus sp. YIM B00296
GTGTTGTTCTTAATCCTTTTTGGACCCAATAAATTGCCAGAGCTCGGCCGTTCTATTGGTCTTACCATGAAAGAGTTTAAAAAATCGACCAGAGATCTCATCTCTGAAACTGAACATGCATCACAATCGGAGAAAAGCGAAAATGGAGACCATGAGAAAGGGTAAACTACGTATGAGTGATAACAATACTACGATCGATCATTTAAAAGAATTAAGAAAGCGCCTACTATGGATCCTGCTGGTGTTTGTTCTATCACTACTATCTGGTTTTCTCATGGCAGAACCCGTTTTGCAATATATGAAAAGTGCGCAACTCGCGCGGAGTATTGAATGGAATGTTTTTGCCATCGGCGATGCGTTCCATGTCTATTTGAAGATCTCTTTTGTAATCGCTTTAACCGTTGCGACTCCTTTTGCCATGTATCAGGTCTGGAGGTTCATATCTCCAGGATTAAGCAGAATAGAACAAAGGGTGACGCTCCTTTATATACCCTTTGTTTCTTTCTTTTTCTTAACAGGGATTCTCTTCAGTTATTTTTTCATTTTTCCTGCTGTCTTTCAATTTATGACCTCCTTTTCAGAGCGAATCGGAGCCCAGGAAGTCTATGGAATCAACCAGTATTTTTCATTCATGTTTCGCCTGATCCTTCCGATCGGGATTGTCTTTGAATTACCCCTGATCGTCATGTTTTTAACCCACCTGAATCTATTAACACCTTTCAAATTAAAAAAGGCCAGGAAATATGCGTATATTTTCCTATTGATTCTAGCAGCGATGATCACACCGCCTGATATCGTATCACATGTACTGGTTACAACACCTTTGATTCTTTTGTATGAGATCAGTATTTTTTGTTCCGACATCGTATTCTCAAAGAGACAGGATTATTCTACTAAAAATCTTCAATCCTAGTTTCGGGTCTATTGCTTTATTGTGAGATTATCCCCTCTAAGTAGACAGTGAAAAAGCACCACTTTACACTTCTACTTGAAGGGGATTTTATATAGCTAAAAAAGCACAAGTATTTAAGAAATATACCTTAGAAATCGAACAGCGAGCTGTTTCATTGTATGAGGAGGGTTATTTAAGTTATAAGGATGTTACCAAACAGTTAGGGATTGTAACTGTTCCCAAGTTAAGGTTTGGGTGAAAAAGGTAGTAATGGAGAATCCTTAACGAAGGACGGTAGGTCTGGACAAAACCCACTAAAAGGATCCCAACGTAAAAACTAAGAGTGTAGAAGAAAGAAACTACCTTAAAGCCCAGGTGGAATACCTAAAAAAGCGTTATCCCAATCTTCACGTGTCAGGTCGGTTATAACTTCCCCGGAATGCCCGGTTTAAAATGCCCCAGGTGGATTCTTAACCGCCTGTTTTTTTATCTCTGTTCCTTTTATCTTAGAGACGATAGCTTTTGCCATTCAAGTTGAATATACGCGAATGATGAAGGTTCGATCCAACATTGCTGTTGCGATTACTGGATCTCCAATGATATCTCCCCATTCACCAAATGACTTATTAGAAGTAGGGATAATAGAGCCTTATTCGTAACGCCTTGCGATGACTTGAAATAAGAAATAGGCATCACCTATGTCTGACTTCATATAACCCATTTTATCAATAATTAAAAAGCACTTTCAAACGCTTTTTAATTCTTATGAAAATGTTGATATATCAAGGTGTTTCAGTTTTCCCTTTTTAAAGTGTTTTATCATTTTTCAATCTCACTTGGCACAAACTTGGCACGTTTTTCAACTTAAAGGTACGACCTTCACCCTGTCAAGGTGGACAACTGAATAGGAAGGGTTGTGAGAAGCTTGGATAAAAACCTTCTTTATCAGTTCTTTTTCCAATAGAGATAGGTTTGAATAGGATTGTCTTGTATGTTTTTTAAACAATTTGGGCTACAACTCGGCAACAATTTGGCACCATCATTTTTTTCCATTTAACCCAAAGCATTTAATTAGTTGCAAGATAAGATGTTACTTGTCGAACACTACTAAGTCTAGTATATACTTAGCCTTTTAGATATATTCCTCATCAAGGTCTGTCGCTTTCATAAAACTTACTGCTAAATTATTCCTTCAATAATGGATTTTCGGTTCACTACCACTTTTGTCTCCATAAAAACACAGGCGTTTCATTATTATCAGTAAATATAACTTTTCGAGTATCACCTAATCTAGCAATATTACAGTTTTATTTGTTTGGAAGTTACTTTGCTTAAAATATGAAACGGTATCATCAAACTTAACTTTATTCGTAATATAAGATGAATTAATCATATCATTAGACAAGCAATTAATTACGTAATTAAAGTCCTGTTTCGTTGCGTTCCGACTTCCAATTAGCGTCATTTCCTTAGAATGAAAATCGGGGTTAAAGAAACTGATATCATCTTTTACCAAACCTACAAAAACGAGCTTCCCACCATGACCTACATAATTAAAGGATTCCATCATTGAATGTTTATTACCAGTTGCATCTAAAACAACTGTTGGTAATGAGCCATCACCAGTATCTAACAAATGTTGTAAGACATTATCAGAGCCATTAATAGCTACATCACTTTCAGCCCACTTTTGACAAAAATTTAAACGTTCTTCATTTAAATCCATTACGATTGTTTTTGCCCCTTGTAGCTTTGCAAAGCGGGCAATACCTAATCCAATAGGTCCTGTCCCAATAACTAAAACCGTATCATCACTCTGAATTTGTGCTCGGCGTATAGCATGCGCTCCAATACTAAGTGGTTCTACAATAGCAGCGTCATCCAATGTTAATTCATTTACCGGTATCACATGACTGGAAGGAACTGTTACATACTTCCCCATTCCACCGTCAGTGTGTACACCTAACACTTTCATATTTGTACAACAATTTGTTTTCCCATATCTACATGCATTACATTCACCGCAATGTAAATAAGGTATAACAACTACTGTATCGCCAATATTAGTATCTCCAACTCCTTCACCTACCGTATCAACGATACCGGAAATTTCATGTCCAAGTATTCGCGGATATGTAAAAAATGGTTGATTTCCTTTGAATGCATGTATGTCAGTTCCACAAACACCTATCCTTTTTATCGCTATTAAAACATCATCCACTTCAATTTCAATGGGGGTTCTTTTATTCACTACACTCATATCCCCTGGTTCTGTACAGACTATTGATTTCATAGGTCACCATCCCTTTCTAACTTAAAAGTGCAGATGTAATTCCCTCTCTGTCAATACGTATAAAGTCCTCTGCCACGTCTTCATACAGATTACCTAAGTCATTAACATTTTCTAAGAAGTCAACTTGAATCAAATCCCTGATAAACGCAACTAGAGTCTCTTTTGAATTGTCAAATTCACTATAAAACTGGTTGAACTTGTTAATCACGTTTGTATCATCTTTCATTTTGTGTGAGTAATTTTTTTGCCCTTCTTTGAAAAAATAAAGTAATGATGCAAAGACAAAACGTTAATCGTTTGGGATTCTCCCCAAATTTTATCCGATATTCATATATGCTTGGCCATATTCGCATTTTAAATTTTGTATAACCATTTAAACTTATATCAATCAATCTATGATTTAAAAAAGGATTAGCAAATCGATCGAATGTTTCTTTAATGTAGGTTTTTTGCTTTTTCTTTCTCGCTAGAAGGTAGCGTAGTAATTATCTCTTCCTCTACAGTATTACTAATAAAAGGGAAAATTAACGAATCTTCCAAACTCTCACGAACAGTTTCAATTCCGCTATACCACGTAATATTAATGTGAAAAGTTCATTTTGACGGTTAAGCTTTGGAACGGTTTTTTCTCTTGGAGTTGCTTGAATTGAAGCCACCTTACCCCCAAAATTACTCTTTTGATTCATCTCGTAAATCATCCAGTCAATAAAACCTCTAATGAAATTACCATCACCAATTTGAATTACTCTTTCTGGATAATCAGCATTTGCTTGAGCTAGCTTTTTATACTTTTGCATATTCAAGTATGATGAGTTTTTCGCCATTTGTTACAACCACATATTTGGATATATTAAATTAATGAAACGGAAACAAGTAATTTCATTAATTGCTTCCGTTCGTTTATTTAAACTACAGGTCTCTTCACGGATATTTTTTTAGGTAGATATCATTTTATTCTGACACAAATGTATTTGTTAATTTACCCAACTTCTCTATCTCAACTGTAACCTGGTCACCCGGTTGCAAATACACACGTTCTTTCTCAGGCCATCCAAGAACAACCCCTTCTGGTGTACCAGTTAAAATAACATCCCCAGGATTAAGAGTCATATATTGGGAAATATAACTGATAATTTCATCACAGTAGAATATCATATCTGATGTATTTGAGTTTTGGCGTACTTTTCCATTAACTGTTGTTTTTAACGATAGGTTATTTGGGTTGCTTACTTCATCTGCTGTGACTAAATATGGACCTATCGGACTAAAACCATCACACGTCTTACCTAGTAACCACTGATTTGTTTTAAATTGTAAATCTCTTGCTGATAGATCGTTTGCCGTACAATATCCAAAGACGTAATCCAAGGCCTCTTTTTTTGAAATATTTTTTGCAGATTTTCCAATAACAATTCCTAATTCCACTTCATAATCTAACTGGTCTGTTGCTTTAGGCACTGCAATATCACATAAATTTCCAGTCAATGTGTTGCTGAATTTGCTAAATAGTATTGGCGTTTCAGGATAATCTGCATTTGTTTCCTCAGCATGCTTTCGGTAATTTAAGCCAACACAAATTATCTTACTTGGACCTGTGACAGAAGGCCCCCAATCCACTTCTTTATCATTAAGCACATAAGGAGAATCCAAGCTAGTATCAAGGTTACTAATATAACTATTTAACAGAGATAAAGTTTCATCTCCTCCATTAATTAAATCCATTATTTCTGTGGGTATGTTTTGCATAGGAGTAATAGATAATGCTACCGCAATATCTATTACTCCTTCTTCAACTTTAACACCTAGTGAGGGACTATCATTTTTCATAAATGTAACTAATTTCATAGCGATTCACCTCCAAAAACTATACTATTTTTTACTCTATTAATTATTGCGACGATTAATTGATCACACGACTTTCCTTTGAAATTAATTCTTTAACAGGGTTAGCTAACACGCCGATTTCCGGAATTTCAATTTCGATATGATCTCCATCTTGGAGTGTGAAATCATTAGGCGGTACAATAGGCGTACCCGTTAATAAAACTGTTCCGTCAAAAATGAGGTTGTCTCTCGTTAAGAAGGAAATAAGTTCTTCATACTTCCGCTTCAATTGGTTTGTATTTGCACATTCCTCAACGATTTTTATTCCTTCACGATAGATAGACAATCTAATTTCTAAATTATAAGGATCTGGTAAGGATTCAGCCAATACTATTGCTGGTCCAAATGAGCATGATCTTTTCCAAATCTTTGCCTGAGGTAGATATAAAGGATTTTCCCCTTCAATATCCCTAGAACTCATATCATTACCTACCGTATAACCTAAAATCTTCCCATCTTTATTTATTACAACTCCAACTTCTGGCTCTGGAATCTGCCAATCTGAATCACTTCTGATATTCAAATATTTATTTGGTTCTATGGTTCTTGCCTCAGTTGACTTCAAGAAAATTTCTGGACGTTCAGCATCATAAACTTTGTCATAAAATGTTTCCAGACTATTATTTTCACCATTTGAGGCTTCATAGTTTCTCGCTTGGCGACTCTTGACATAGGTTACTCCTGAAGCCCATACTTCAGGCGCTGCAACTGGAGTTAATAGATTTAATTCATCATATATAAATTCCTCTGTGATTGCAGAATCATCGATTAATTGCTGAACTAACAGTGAAGGTGTACACTTCTTGTTTTCCGCATCATTTACTAACTCCATAAAATCAGAGTAAGGTAAAGGGGAAACGTGCTGTTGACTGGTAAAAACACCTAGAGTAGGCTTTTTATTATTTAAGAAACGAATAATCTTCAATTAAAATCCTCCTATAAAATTCTATTTGATAATTCCTAGCATTACTGCGTTTCAGCTAACCGCCATATACTAAATTCGTGGTTTTTATACTTTTCGGAAGCCGTAATTTCACCATTGGCAACTTGTATAATTTTTGTATAGATTTCTTCACCAATTTGGTCAATCGTATAATTTTGATCAATTATCTTTCCAGCGTTGACATCGATATGTTCGGGCATGTTTTCATATAATTTGGGATTCGTCCCAATTTTTATAACTGGAGCAATAGGAGAACCTGTGGGGGAACCTTTACCAGTGGAAAACAAAACAATTTGTGCTCCACCGGCCACCAATCCCACTACAGATTCAACATCATAGCCTGGTGTATCCATAAATACAAATCCTTTTTCTCTTGGCTTATGGGCATAATCAATTACTTCCATTAATGTAGAATTACCTCCCTTTTTAATACATCCAAGAGACTTTTCCTCCAGTGTAGTTAAACCACCTGTTTTGTTACCGGGTGAAGGGTTTGCAGCTTTAATATCTTCTCCCACAGCTTTTGCCCTTTGTTCATACCTTTTCACAATTTCCAAAAATCTGTTACCTACTTCTTGATTAACTGCTCGATTTGCCAAGATATGTTCCGCACCCACTGCTTCAGTAGTTTCAGCCAAAATACTGGTGCCACCATCCTCTACAATTAAATCTGAAAGGGCTCCAATCGAAGGGTTGGCAGTTATTCCCGACCATGCATCCGAACCACCACACTCAAGTCCAATTATTAATTCAGAAATATCAGCCTTCTCTGTTTTTTCTCGCTTACTTCTCTCCAATGCACTTTCAAGCCAGGCTTTCCCTTCTTTCAAACATTCAGTTATAGACTTATCCTTATCAAATATAATGGAGTGAACATGATGGCCATCCTTTTTTAACGTTTCTACAATTCCTTCAGCAGGGTCTTTTGATCCCATTCCTAAAAATAACGCAGCACTAACATTTGCGTGTCCTGCTGTTCCTACCAACGTTTTAATTGTTTGATCACTGTCTTCTGAGTATTGGGCTTGCCCAGCTTGGTGAACAACTGGAATAACACCTGGAACAAGACCAGCCAACTTGTTGGTAAACCCCGCCAATTCACCAACTGTATTTATAACAATAATATGATTTCTAACCCCGATACTTCCATTTGCCCTACGGTAACCCTCAAATGTTCTCAACGTTAATAAACCTCCTTTTGAAAACTTTTATCTTCCTCGGTTAATCCGCGAACATTAAGTACATGGACATGATCGCCAATTGCTATATCCATCGTTGCAATACCCATGCACTCCCCATACTTGATAACTTTACCAGCTTTAGGAATTGGGGCAATCGCAACTTTGTGCCCATAAGGTATCTTTTTCAACACGTTGATTTCTTTTATCCCACCTTTAATAGATAAAGGTTCTCCAACTTTTAAAGTTTCAAGCGCAACCGCAACATTATCTTTTTCATCTAACTTAATAGCATTGACTTTTTGACCCATCAGTATCGCTCCTTAATAGGTAGTTCCTAAGTGGGGAATGGAAAACTCTCCTAACTCTAACTTTTCAACTTGTGTTTGTTTTCCTGAACATACCTCTAATAATCCCTCTACAATTCTTTCACTCTCTTGGTGAACATTACTTCCTTTAATTGTATAATCAATGAGTTCGTCAAATGAGCCTTTGTTACTTTGGGGTGTTACTGTCATACAAGGCAAAGCAATCGATCCTGTCAATACTCCCCTTTTACTTACGACCAACACAATATTACAACCACTTGAAGCCATTTTTGATAGCGATTCTACAAGGTTACTAGAAATGTTCATCAAATGAAGGCCATTCTCTTTTGGAGTCTCACCATAATCTAAGATACTGTTAATCGGAACTGATCCTGTCATCTCTGATTCAAGTACAGCCTGATTTGTTTGCCTTTCAGTATATTCATTGTCATTAGTTGTTTCTCTAGTTGGATCTTTCCAACGCAGACGATATAACCTCTTGCTAGAACTAATTATTTTTTCCTTTTCAGTTACATCAATAATTCGTTCCGATAATAAATGCCCAGCAGGTTCTAGTGTTTTAGAAAGACCTATAATCACGTTTGCATCGTTTTCAACTAATCTATTAACAACCTCCCCTATTACCGGGCCAGTTTTTGTTAATGTATCGTGATCCGCATCAACATTTAGAATCCCAACCGTCAACGATGATAAGGGCAGTTTTGTTCTTTCTTGCTCCATTGCTTCTTCAGCCCACACTTCGGCAATCGATATCCCTTTTTGGACTGTATTTGTACCTCCTGCAAGTTGTTGAATTCCAATTCCTTTTATTGGTTTTGTTTTTGGGATTTGCTTCAATAATCCACTTACTTGGTTTGTTTCACACCCTAACCCCACAAGCAATGCAGAGTAAATATTTGGATTTGAGGCCATACCCACAAGCATATTTTTTGTTAACTTTAAATCATCACCAAGTTGGGCACAGCCATTTGCATGCACAACTGGAATACTCCCACTTACCTTTTCAGAAATTTCACGTACCACAGCACTAGAACATATAACGGATGAAACAATACCAACATAGTTTCTTGTTCCCGCTGTTCCATCGTCCCTTTTAAATCCCTCATAAGAATAATTCATTTTGTAAGCGCCTCCAGTTTTAATTAACCATTAATCAAGGCTATTACTAATGGTAGTTGCTTCCATAAAAAAACATTATTTTTTAACATAAGGTGACAGTAATTTATTACTATCACCTTATTAAAAAAAATAACTAAGTCTATATGTGCTTATCCCTTTACAAATACTGTTTTGATAGACGTGTAAAATTCAATCGCTGCTCTACCTTGCTCTCTGGAGTGTGAACTCGATTGTTTCATTCCACCAAACGGTGCTTGTAGTTCTACACCAGCACTCTCAGCGTTTATACGAACCATTCCCGCATCCATATCTTCAATAAATGAAAGCATATTACTTATATTTGTTGTGAATATGGATGCACTTAATCCAAACTCTGAATCATTTGCCATATTAAGTGCATCCTCTAACGTATCTACCTTCATCAGAGCAAGAACTGGTCCAAATATTTCTTCCCGTGCAATACGCATATTGGGGGATACATTTTCAAATACAGTTGGCTCTACATAATACCCCTTAGAGGTATTTGGAGAAGATGGCTTATTTCCGCCAAACAATAATTTTGCACCTTCTTCTTTCCCTATTTCAATGTAGTCAAGAACTGTATTTAACTGTTTTTCACTTACTAGTGGACCCATCCAAGTGCCTTCTTCCAGCCCATCTCCAACTGTGATTTCTTCTACTTTCTCCAAGAGCTTCTCTTTAAACTCATCATAAACATCATTTTGTACAATTACGCGACTCGTAGCTGTACATTTTTGCCCTGTTGATTTTAAACCTCCACTAATTGTAGCTTCAACTGCTAAATCAATGTCAGCATCATTACAAACGATTACTGGGTTTTTCCCCCCCATTTCAAGCTGGTACTTAATGCCTCTTGATACTGCAGTGTGGGCTAGTTGTTTCCCAACAGCATTTGATCCGGTAAAAGAAACTCCGTTTATTTCCGAATGCTCCACAATATTTTGTCCTATAACTGAGCCCTTACCTGTAACCATATTAACTACCCCTGATGGAATACCTGCTTCATGCAAACATTCAATCACTTTTGCACACGTAATAGCAGTTTCACTTGCGGGTTTAATTACAACTGTATTTCCATAAATAAGAGCAGGTGCCATCTTCCAAAGTGGAATTGCTACCGGGAAATTCCAAGGAGTCACGATACCAACTACACCTAACGGAGCTCTTGACGTTAACATAAGTGCACCAGAATCAGTAGAAGGTATCACATCTCCACTTGATCTCATTCCTTCACCAGCATAGTACCTTAAAATAGCCACACCTCTTGCAGTTTCTCCTTTTGCTTCAGGAAATGTCTTTCCCATCTCTTTCGTCATTGTGGTAGCTACATCATCTATCCGTTCCTCTAGTATGGAAGCAGCTTTAAGTAAATACTCTCCTCTCACATTACCTGGAAGCTTTTGCCACTCCCTTTGAGCAGCTCTAGCTGAAGTAGCCGCTTGATTAAAGTCATTGCTTGAGGAAAGTTGAAAGTATCCTACAACCTCATCCTTATTTGCTGGATTATTACTTGCACTCGTTTCCTCAGTTTCAGATGCAATCCATTCTCCGTTAATGTAATTTAAGTACGTTTTTAATTTGACATCAGTTGTAGCCATTTAATATTCCTCCTAGTTTTTTTCAAAATAATAAATCTAGCAATTTAACACCAAAAATCCTTAATTAACTGTCAAAAAACTAAGGCATCATAAATCGCAAGTCAAATATTTATCAACCCCCTATTTTTCCATTTACTACACCTCCATCGATATACATTGGGGACCCCATCATGAACTTTGATTCATCTGATGCTAAATATAATGCTGCATAAGCCACGTCTATTGGTTTTCCAAGCTCATCGCCTAACTGACGTTTTTTAATAGAGGATATTGTTGCTTCGGGATCCGGGGATTTTGATATATACTCCTCCACAAAAGGAGTGTAAATCGTTCCTGGCATTAAGGCATTTATACGCAAATTATATTTAGCGTAATCAACTTGCATAGATTTTGTTAATGATAAGACTGCACCTTTTGTTGCTGCATAGGAAGCACGATCAGCCAATCCTATTTCAGCAATACAAGATGACATATTTATAATTGCTCCTGAGTGCTGTTTTATCATATGGGGAATGACGTATTTTGAAACTAGGAATACCCCATATACATTTACCTTAAATACTTGTTCCCATGTTTCCGGTTCTATTTCATGAAGCTGACCAACTCCACTAATTCCAGCGTTATTGAAAAGTATGTCAATTCTTCTAAACCTTCTTATTACCTCGTCAACTAAATACTTTACATCTTCAGTTCTCGTGACATTCCCTTGTACAAAAAGCCCTTTCCCATTATTTGAATAAATTTCATCTATTGTTTGTTGACCAGACTTTTCATTCAGATCATTTACGACAATGGTGGCACCTTCATTTGCGAACAACATGGCTGTTTTTTTTCCAATTCCAGATCCTGCCCCAGTTATAATTACAACTTTATCTTTTAATCTCATGATTTCTCCTTATTAGAAAGTATTTGGCAACCACATGGTTAAGCCTGGGATAAATGCTATCAACAATGCAACTAAAACTAGCAAAATTAGAAATGGTAGACTAGCAACTACAAATTTTTCGACGTTTGTATTGGTTATTGAGCATGTTGTATACATAACCGTTCCAAGTGGCGGTGTCAAAGTACCAATACTTATACAAATAATAAAGAAAATTCCGAAATGGACTGGGTCTATTCCAAATTGGTGGAGCATTGGCATAAACAAAGGGGTTAATATAATAATGCTTACATTCCCTTCGATAAACATTCCAATAATCAGTAAGAATACAAGAACAACAAGTAAAAACGTCATTGGTGTAGATACATATTCAGTCATAAACATAGTCATTCTCTGTGGTACTCGTTCCAACGTTAGCACCCAAGCAAATGCCGACCCTGCTGCGATTATAATTAATATCGAAGCAGCAGTATGTACTGTTTCTATGAGAGCTTTAATGAGCTGTGAGAGTTTCATTTCTCGATAGACAATTAATCCTAAAAATAGTGCATAAAAAACAGCAATTGCACCGGCTTCAGTGGCACTAAAAACCCCAAAACGTATGCCACCAATAATAATCACCGGCAATAATATTGCGAGAAAGGCATCTTTTGATACTAAAAGAAATTGTTTCAGTGTTGTTTTTTCTTGTTTTTCCGTTTCTATTTTATGTTTTCTCGCATAAAAATGAACGTAAATCATGAAGCTTAAACAGAGTATGGCTCCAGGAATAACTCCTGCTAAGAACATACTTCCTATCGAAACATTTCCAATAAACCCATATAATATTAAAGCAATTCCTGGTGGGATAATTGGTGTAATTAAAGATGTACCGGCCGTTAAGGCTGTCGAAAAGGCACGACTGTAGCCTCTCTTTTCCATTTCAGGAACTAAAACTTTTGATTGCATAGCTGCATCTGCGATATTCGAACCAGAAAGTCCTCCCATTAGCGTACTAAGGACCACGTTGACTTGCGCTAGTGACCCTGGGAGGTGTTTTGTAATCATTTGTGCAAATCGAAGCATTCTGCTAGTTATTCCTGTATAGTTCATTAAAATACCTGCTGTAATAAAGAAAATTATAGCAAGCAAAGGAACTGACTCCAGTCCACCAATCATTCTTTGGACTAAAATTTCGGATGAATAACCAGCATTAAATAAAACGTAAACAACCGAACTTATAATTAAACCGAAGGCGATAGGAACATTTAGTAAGAATAATCCTAGTAAGAGAACTAGTGCGATAGCTAAAGCCATTCTAACCTTCCCCTCCTTCGTTTCTAAACTCGGTTCGTAAAGACGAAATAAAATTCTTCGTAAAGTGAATAGCAGTTATTGCACCACCGATTGGAACGGCTATATCAATTAGTTGATAACTCAAGCCCAGAATAGGTGTTAATTTACCTGTTGCCATCATGGTAAATTTGGATCCAAGATAAATAAAAACATAAATGAGCACAAAATAAACGGCTGCTGCCCGAATAATTTCACTTAAAATCCGAAGAGGTCTAGGTAGTTTTTTCACAAAGAAATCCACACCTATGTGGCCATTACGCTTCATTGTTGAACTTATACCTATAAATACAAACCATATGAATAATCCAAGTGCGACCTCCATCGTCCATGCAATCGGCGCATTAAATATATACCGTAACAGAACATTTATGCCCGTTAGCAGAATTACGCCAACAAGAGCGATTGATGACACTATATCATCTATTGCATTAAGTCCACTTTTGACCACCATGTTTCACTCCTTTCCTCACGGCAAATCTCCTTGTTTTATTCAGAGCTTATAGGGCAAGCAGCTAAATGACCATCTATATAGCATACATGCCCCAAAACTCTATTAACCAATTAACTACTAACTGTCCTTTAACAATTCTTGAATTTCATCATATAGTCCTGGTGTCCATTCAGGAAATTCGTCATAAACACTTTGTACTTTTTCCTTAAATGGCTCTTGATCAACTTCGTGTACTTTTACACCGGCAGATTTAAATTCTTCTATTACAGCTGCAGTCTCTTCCTCCAAGACATCTCGTCCATATTTGGAAGCTTCTTCTCCCGTTTCTCTTAAAATTTGAACTAGGTCATCAGGGAGCGTATTGATAAATTCAGTCCCTGCAATCCAAGAGGTAATAAACTTTTGGTGACCTGTTAAAGAGAGGTGTTTAGAAACCTCATGTGCTTTAACCCCCTGTAGAACTGGAAGTGGGTTTTCAGCCCCATTTACAAGACCTTGTTGAAGTGCAGTATATAATTCTCCCAGTGGATATGGAGTCGCAGCAGCTCCCATAGCATTGAAGGTTTTGATTGACATTTGATTATCTGGAACGCGAATCTTCATTCCCTCTAGGTCTTCTGGTGAGGTTACCTTTTCATTTGTCAAAAGATGACGTTCCCCGTAAACTGTCTTAGCATTAACAATTTCAATATTCTGTTGGCGTAAATCATCTCTAATTCCTTCAAACCAGTCAGTTTCTGTTAAGTACAGCAACTGATCAAAATCTTCAACTAAGTAAGGTGCTGTTAAGATACCTGTATCTGGGACATAATCCATTAAGAAATCATATCCAGCCATAACAATGACGTTGTTACCCGCCACGGCTTGTTCAACAACGTCTTTCTCTGCGCCTAATTGTGAACTTGGATAAAGATTTAATTCCAATCGGCCATTACTTTTCTCTTCAGCAAGTTCTTTCCATTTTGAAGCCAGTTTACCTATGGGCTCGTCAGGTTGATTTCCATAAGCAACATTGATTGTATAAGTTTTGTCTCCATCTGATTGAGCTTCCGTATTGTCTGAACCTGTCTCTGAAGAACATGCAGCAGTAAATATTAGTAACACAATTGCAAAAAAGCTAAGTTTCAACTTGAGAAATTCTCTCACCATAATCTCCCCTTAATCTTATTATTTTTTTCTAATCATAAAATTCTGAATCTTATAGATATACTTATCCTTAATTATTAATTGATTTAATTGACTGCCAAAAACTAACACTTCCCATAAAATCCTAAGAATTGTCTCTAAAATAAAACCTTTCATTCAATTTTATAAAATCACCCCCTTAATTTTTTCAAATTATAAAAGGAATGTTGGCATCCCAAGTACATATATTTATTTCAAATGATGATGACAAGTACAATTCATACATGACTATTAATCGAAAGTATTTTTGCTAAGACAATTATCTCCTTTTTACAAACCTCACTTTTTTCCTCCCAATTATCAAGCGGCATTGTAAAACTTACAGCAGCTATAATTTCATTTCTCTCGTTCCACACTGGTGCCGCAATACAGGTAAAACCTTTCACAGACTCTTGGCTCTCAATAAAATAACCTTTTTCCTTCATACCGTTAATTTGATTCTGTAAATCATGTAAATTATCTACGGTCTTATTCGTTAATTTTTCGAAACCACTTACCTTATACATTTCGGCTAGATCGTCTTTTGAAAGTTTCGACAGCATTGCTTTTCCCATTGCGGTAGCATGCGCTGGTAAACTCATTCCAGGCTCCGATGCAATTCTTACTCTCGATGGCCCCTCTTTTTTTGCTATATATATAATTTCGCTCCCCTCTAAAATTGAAAGTTGAATAGTTTCTTCTATTTTTTTCATTGTCTTTTCTGCTTCTCGATTAAAAAAACCTACTAAATCAAACTGTTGAAAATATTGAGCACTGAAAAATCCTAATCTAGTTCCTAATGAGTATGTTTGATCACTTTCTTTATAAACCCAGCCTAATTCCTCTAACGTGTTCAATATTGAAAAAAGTGAACTTTTATTAATATTGCTTCTTCTTGAAATTTCAATTAATTTTAACTTCCCTGGCTCTTTTGCAATTATTGTCATGATGTTGTCAGCTCTTTCAATTGCAGGTACCCAATATTTATTTCCCATATTATCCCTCTTTGGTTTATTATATTAAACTTAGTTTTGTATCCGTTTTCATTATTCAAATTATCACGAATTTTCTAAATAGTCAAGTATGTATGTCTTACAAAATTTTTTTTAAAAAAAGACAACTATTTTAAACTGTCATTTTCAGTTCAGTATAAAAAAACAACCAAAAATGGATGACCAACCTCGGATCTCTCACCGACACAAGGAACCACCCTTGTTCTAGCTTTTCGATGATTTGGTTTGTAATCATTTCATAGATTTTTTGACCCATTGAATTTCTCTTCCTTAATGGTGTCTTTTTCCTTTGGAACTCAAACAACGGGCATCCACCTAAAGGAAAAATCACCACAAAAAAAGCAGGCGTAAGCCTGCTTTTCCAGACTGTCGAAAAAGTATCGACAGTCTTTTTATACTTTAATTTTTCACCGCGTTAATTTGTTATACTATAATTAATAACTTTCTAAAGGCGGTGAATGCTTTGTTTCATTCTAGAAAAGATCGTCAAAATGAAATTGAAATGGTGACCATTGAAGAACTGGTGCCCGAAGACCACTTACTTCGTAAGATTGAACAATACATAGACTTTTCGTTTATTCCTGAAAAAGTACGTTCCTATTACTCGGAAGACAATGGACGTCCTTCCCTGGACCCGCTTGTTTTATTCAAAATGATGTTCATCGGTTATTTCTTCGGTATACGTTCGGAACGTGAGTTGGAACGTCAAGCGTATCGCTGGTTTTTGGGATTGAACCTGACCGATCCTGTATCATTCGACTATCAGCTGGAACCGACGTAAGCGATTCAAAGATACGGATATCTTCCAAGAAGTATTCGATGAAATGGTTCTCCAGGCGATGAACCACCGTATGTGGGAGGAAGGGTTCTCTTCACCGACTCCACCCATTTGAAAGCGAATGCTAATAAGAAAAAATTCTCCAAGCAGGAAGTACATATAGAGACGGTAGACTATATTGACGAACTCAATGAAGCGATTACGGAAGACCGGGTGAAACATGGAAAAGCCCTTAAAAGAAAAGGAGGGGGTGAAGAAAACTAAGATTGAGACTTGAGCATTTCCATTTTCCCTTTTTAACCAAGTTGACACTGTTGAGCTATACACTGGACATCAGTAACTTTCGCTAGGATAGAAGTCCCTTCCGGATAACAGAGGATTACTTCTTCCACGTAACAGATCGGTGCCTCAAATTCACAAACAAGTATATCATCACAGATGTATTAAATTTGAAGGAGAATTGTAAACCGTATTGGAACAATGCTGGCCCCAGAGATGCCAGGATAATTACGAACTCTATCTAAGACCATAATACCACTGGAATTTGGAATGACTTCACATTGGACGGTTCCGTTACCATCAGCATTTATGCATTCCAAGATAGCAGCATTGCACTCTGCTGGTATGGGTACCTCGCGCTGTACGTCCCTACAAAAGGCTACCCAGTCATACACTTTTTCGGCCTTGATACATAGCAACTCGTTTTCACTTTGAAAGGTTTTAGGGGAAGGAATATTATTTCGAGGCGGACATAAACGAGCTTCTACTTCTATTGTCGTTTCATAGACAACCTGAATTTCTTGGCTAATCAGTAAATCCAATTGTAAAGTGATTGCTTCTGTATCAATGACGGTGACCGTAAAAGAACAATCTGTAAATCTACCACAAGGATCGGTGACCGTACAGGTAACAATAGTATCCCCGATAGGAAAAAAAGAACCGGATGGAGGATTGCATGCAACTGTAAAGCCTTACAAATCATCATTGATTGTTGGGGGAGGATAGTTAATGATAGCTCCAGCAACTCCAGGGTCATTGGCTACCGATAAATCGTCCGAACATGTTATCGTCGGTGCAGACAAAGTATTGATTTTGGTGACAAAGGCGTCAATTCCACCGCCAAAATCAGGTTGAAATGCGTTCTCAGTGGGAAAATCTCCCCTTGTTGACGCATTCCCAAATGGGTCCACCGCAATAGTATTTCCTCTATCATCATCTATACCCCCAAGATAAGAGGAATAAATTAGTTCACCAATAGGGCCAATCTTAGTCACAAAGGCATCCGCAATTCCCCCAAAAACAGGTTGAAAGGCATTTAGGATTGGAAATGTGCCCGTTGGAGATTCAGTGAGCCCTGTCACATAAGTGTAACCAGCACTATCTATCACCATAACTTTACTCCCAAAGTGCTCTTCGAACCCTGTTCCCCCAAGATAAGAAGAATATATAAGCCCTCCTGTTGAGTCGATTTTAGTTATAAATATATCCTGATTCCCACCATAAGTTGGTTGAAATGCGTTTATTATAGGGAAAGTGCCCGTGGGGGATGTAGTGACTCCTGCAATATGAGCATTACCCCTTAGACTAGCATTCCAGTCAGGTCTACCTTGGTTATAAAAGCACTTTGAAAGAGGCCAAGTGTTGGTTGAAATGCGTTTAACGTGGGAAACGTGCCGTTGGGTGATTGTGTATAGCCGGTAATATAGGCATTACCTAGAATATCCACAGTTAAACTGCTACTCTCATCTAATCCTGTTCCACCTAGGTAAGAGGAATAAATAAGAGCTCCCTTGGGGTCAACTTTAGTGATAAACACATCTGTATCTCCTCCAAAAGTCGGTTGAAAGGCATTAGAAGTAGGAAATCCCATTAAGGAAGTTGTATTACCAGTTATATACGCATTACCAGAAAGATCTGTTTCTATACTAATCCAAAACGATTAGGTTCAGTAACTGTTAATGTCCTATCTTCAACTCCCTCAGTTTGATACGATTATCTCTCAAATGCTCA
>NZ_JAIBLJ010000058.1 GCF_020179385.1 Alkalihalobacillus sp. YIM B00296
CCTGAACAGATTGGCTACATGGAGTTTTTCACCCACCAAGTCATGAATCCACCTAGATTTCCCACCCGAACACTGGATTCTCCGAAACAGAAGGTTCGTTGGGATTCTGCAGACTACATGATTGTTATTGATCCCAATCAAAGATTCTACAATGCCGGGATTTTTAGCAATGTCAAACCAGTCATTCATTTCTCTCTCAGCAATCCAAGCGTTATGAAAGAACAAGCACAACACATCAAAGATGCCCTGGAACAGCCAGAGAAAACTTATCCATATCCAGGAATGGGGAAGACTATCCCAAGCACTCTAACCAGATTAANTGGTGCAAGAGGTTGGCTGAAGCATGGACGATACCAAAACCGGACAACAGCGAGTGTGACGAGTTTCCCTTTGCCTCTACGAATCAAGGTTCATATACTGGAAGCGAATATAATGTTTCCGTTCGTTACATCGATAAGGATTCCAACCAAGCAGGTGGGGCATGGCTGGGTGCATGGTATGCCTATGATCGAATATTGAAGGACATCGATGCTTTCGACGTGCGAGTTACCCAATAGGAGATAGAATACCCCTTATTGACTTTAAAGAATAAAAGCCAAAGGGCAGCAAACTCGATTTGCTGTCCTTCTTTTATGATAGAGATAATCCCCATTGAAATTATAAGCTAAGGAGATAGCAACAACAATTTCTTCAGCTTCTTTTTTTGAAAAAACATTCAAAATTACAACTTTTATTTTATCAATACGTCTAAGTATTGAACATCGATATAAGGGGGGATGATAATTTGTCGGATTTTAGAGAAGAAGAAATTGCAGATTGGTATGACCAACATAGTAAATCCGTTTTAACTTTTATTTTATTGATGGTAAAAGATTATCAACAAGCAGAAGATTTAACCCACGATACATTTGTAAAAGCATATTTAAATTATAATTCATTTAAACATAACTCAAGTGAAAAAACATGGTTATTCAGTATTGCTCATAATCTAACGGTTGATTTTTTAAGAAAGCGTAAGCCAAGCATATTCTTGAAAGAAGCTTTTCTTTCGCAAAAAGATAATAATCTATTGCCTGAAGAAATAATCAAAATAAAAGAAAACTCATATGAACTTTATTCAGCGTTAGGTGAAATCAAAGATACTTATAGAAAAGTAATCGTATTAAGGAAAATCAAGGGTTTTTCCATTGAGGATACCGCGAAGATTTTAAGTTGGTCTGAAAGTAAGGTTAAATCAACGCTTTTTAGGGCAATTCCCATTCTGAAAAAAAATTAATAAAGGAGGGGTTCTTAGATGAAAAAATATTATGAGGACGGTTTTGATGATCAATCTCTAGAAAAGTTGGAAGATGATATTATGTGGAATAAAACACAACAAAGAGAACTAAAGGACCGAATTTTTATTGATGTGGAAAAATTTGAATCACAAGAAAAAAAGATCCCTAACATGTTAGTTAGTATCAAACAAATAAGCTTGGTTAGAAAGTTAACTTACTCAGTTCTTGCTTTCATAATTTTATTTGGTTTATTTGTTGGTTCTGCATTTGTATCTCCTGCGATGGCAAACGTTGTTTCCAACATTCCATATTTGGGCCAAATTTTTCAATCGAAACCAATATTGGGCTTGATTAATGATGAACTAAAGGAGAAAGGCTATAATATTGGTACTATAGGAATGAGGTATCAGCCGAAAAAAGTAATTGAAGTAAGTATCGAGGGTTCAGATGATTATTACAAAGAAATAAAAGATGATGTCGAAAAGATTGTAAAAGGTATTCTAAAATCAAGAGGCTATGATGCATATTCCTTAAACGTAAATAAATTTGTTGCAAAAAAAGATTATGTCCTAAAAGTTGCTAATACGAATGTATCTAAAATTTATACAACTAATGTAACAAGAGTAACAGTGAATGCAACCAAAGCCGATAAAGGAACACAAATTATATCTACGATCACCGAAGGGCTTATGTCGAAAAAGGAATATAAGGTTACAGAGGTAGGTTATACAAGTAAACCATTGACCTTTATCATAAAGACCTCCATTTTAAGTTCCGATCCAACAGCTGAAACTCTTGGAACCGAAATCGAATCAATGATTACTGAATTTGTGACATCAGAGGAAATTTCTTCAATATTAGAGAATGAACCTTATGAAATAATTGTAAATAGCAAAGACAATAAGAAGATAAATTGAAAATAAAAGGCTGCTTTTGTAGCCTTTTATATTTTTGATAAGTACGCTTATGTTAAATGGAAGATAAAGAAACTTGTTGTCGGCCTGTTCAATTTTTTTGAAAAAAATGCCTATTCAGTATTGGGTGATAAAGTATGAGGATGAGAGAGGAATGCCGCCATTATCATCTTTGATCTACAACCATATTAAGAGGACGTAAAACACCATGATTTAAAGGTGAGTGTCCTCTGATCTTTTATATCGGTATGGAAAATTACTAATAACTTTTAAATATTCCTTTACAGGAATATTCCTATAATGGTATATTGTACTCAACGAATAAATACAAAATAAAGGTTGGTGTTAAAATGAGAAAATGAATACTAAAATTCTAAGCGCTCTGGCCGAACCGAGTAGGTTACGCATTGTTCAATTACTTCGTGACGGTTCTCTTACTGTAGGGGAAATTGCGGATCGGCTTCACATACGACAGCCACAAGCGTCAAAACATCTGCGCGTGCTATATGAAGCAGGAATTGTGGAATTTTTTGCTGAAACCAATCGCCGCATATACAAGCTACGCCCGGAGCCTTTCAAAGAATTAGATTCTTGGTTGGACCAATACCGTAAACTATGGGAAGAACAATTCGAGAATTTAGAACGTTATTTGCAGGAGTTGCAAAAGAAAAAGAGAAGTGAAACATGAGTGACAGCAACAGAATAATTTTATTGATCAATTTGGTCTAAGGAAAAAATAATTTTTTGGAGGTATTAAAATGTCTGCTAAAATTGAAATCACTCGTACTTTTGATGCTCCACGTGAGCTGGTGTTTAAAGCTTTTACCGAAAAGGAACATCTTTTAAACTGGTGGGGTCCAAAAGGATGGACACTTGATGTTACTAAATTAGAACTCCGCCCGGATGGCGTCTTCCATTATAGCCAGAAGTCCCAAGATGGTAACGTTATGTGGGGAAAATTTGTATTTAATAAAATTGAATCTCCAGAGAAACTTGTTTATACCAATTCATTTTCTGACGAGGAAGGTAATATTGTACGCGCTCCCTTTAACGCCAACTGGCCTTTAGAAATTCAGAATACATTGACGTTCATCGAGCATGATGGCAAAACAATACTTAACATGATTGGAGTTCCGGTCTCCCCTACTGAGGAAGAAGTCAAGACCTTCGAAGAATCACAAGAGATGGTACAAAAGGGGTTTGAAGGAACCTTCGATCAATTAGCGGATTATCTGTCAAAGGTACACAATTAATATATCGTTTTATAATTTATAGCCTGTTTAAAATTCCAAGTACAAGTTTAACAAGAAAGTCATTTATTCCACATGTCAATCCTAATACTCTTTTGTTCGATAATCAGGGGCTTTTCAGGAATAAAAGTACTGCCATATCCAGTAAGACGAATCTTCCGCAATCGGGCGGACAAATCAAAAAAGCCAATTCCTTAAATATTTAGGGAATCGGCTTTTTTAGTTTGAAATGCTCTTAATATAGAAAATTTCCGGATAATGTTTGCAGTACCCCTTCTATGCGTCATTTTCGATGACAAAAAAACGACAAAACAATTGAAAAGTAACAACCTATACTAAGCCAATTCTTAAATCAAAATAGAGTATTAGTAGCCTAGTTAAGGGATTTTAAGAAAACAGTTTGAAGCGAGCCTCAGAAGATAAAACTAAACATGGCTGAGTATAAACCTCAGTATGGATAAAAGCTAAGAAGCATCTGTTACTTCACTTGTTTTGTTTGAAAATAGCATATCTTTAAGAAATGGCATAATTATGCCATCAACCCCATATCTCCCTGCATTCATACCAGAAATTAGGATAAACATTGATAATAAAACAAGTTCTGGGTTTGTACTTGTCGTACCACTAAACATATAAGAAAAGTTCATAGCCATACCAAAAAACACGGCTGTTTTTGTAAAACAACCAATAAGTAGACCTAGACCTACAAATAGTTCTCCCCAAGGTACTAAGAAGTTAAATACCTCTACATTAGGAAGAGCTGTGTTTTTTAAAAATACCATCCACCAATCTTGAACAGCCGGGTTTTCTCCTGTTGCTTTTGCCAATGCACCCTGTAAAAAGCCAGAAGCATCAAACTGTCCACCTGCTATCTTTCCCCAACCAGCCATGAACCACGTATATCCTAGATATCCACGTAACACAACTAAAATTGTCGAAATAGTTTTATTTTTCCTTAGAGCATCAATAATCATGGTTTTCCTCCTATAATTCAAAATAAAAATGTTTCCTTTGTTTTAAAAAGTTTACCAAATGCAAAAACTCTTGTAAATAAATATTTAGATATATATTAGAAATTATTACGGTGAACAGTATTAAAAATAGTCGTAATCTAAAATTATTAGTATTAAGAAGGAAAGAACAATACACTAATCTATTGGAAGCTCGGCAAAAACCGTATGTGTTAGATAACTACACGGTACATCGCGTCATCCAAGTGTACACCGAGCAGCTTGAATTTGTGCCAATATACAAAAAGCAGCTTGAAAAGTGGCAAAAGGAAGCACGTTTAACACTGATTCAGCAAAGTGAAATTAAACGACTGGAAAAACAAGTGCGACAGTGGGAACAATTTGTAACCGATATTTTAGATTTGGCGAACGCACTGAGAGAGGGAACCATCGAAAAAGTAATGTCAAAAAGTGATTTGAAGCTAGGCATACAGAGCCTTAAAAAAACGGATTGATGGTGGAAGGGGAAACTTCTTTTTTTCACCCCAAAACCGAACATGGATTCATCCCCCAGTAATTTAGGTAGTTGTAATTCAAGAGATAACCTTATCTACCTTTTTGGGCGTGTACAAAAATTACCCTATATAAAAAATTTGGATATTTATGTTTTGTTAATGAGTACTGATTGTGTAGAAGAGTTTTAAACCTCATAGACTTAGTTAGTAGGAACCCATCCTAGTTTGAAAAGCTTTTACGGTTTCTTTTATAGACTTTTGATAAATAGTATGATTCATGGAAGGAAAATTATCCTAAATCCAGAAATAGTCTACTGACCGTACTCATAGTGAAGATGCTTCGTTACTACGTAACTAAGAAACAGAATAGAAGAGAAAAAGGAAGTGTGAAAAGCGATGCAAGAAAGCGCTATTATTGATCTATATGATATTTACAGGGAACAGACGATAGACCTAATTAGTTTTATTATGGAAGAACAAGCAGATGTTATTCCAGATGGTTTTAGTAATTCTTTACGTTGGAATTTTGGTCATATTCTTGTTTCACAGGAGCAGTCAATGTTTAACCTTGGTATGAATCAATCCGGAGAGATTTCCAAGAAAACACAGGATGCGTTTAAAAGGGGATCAAGTCCTAAAGATTGGTCTGATACACCACTTACTTTAAGTGAAATAAGGCAGCAATTACAAGATCAAAAGGAACGAGTAAAATCAACTTTTTCCGGAAGGTTAGGGGAACCGGCTGCCAATACCTTTGATTTGGGAAAACATAGAAAGTTAAAAACATTATGTGATTTGTTCGTAGGCAGCCTCTGGCATGAAGGGGTTCACCAAGGGGTCATTGATAGTATTAAAAGATCTTTGAGATAAAAAGAGGTACAGTTATTCAGCAATCGGGGGCGCGCGACAAGTTCTGTTATAAGCGCATTACTGCGTGAAAATACAGGGAGTTTAATAGATTAGGCTTCAACTTTACAACGGAGGATGGGAATGACGGAACCAAGGTGGGGTGTTCCCCGAACAACTGTTTATCGGTATCTTGAAAAGAAATAAGTCTTCTTTGTTAACGAAGGGGAGGGGAGGAAATGGCATCAAAAGGGAAAGAATTACATACAGCAGATCAAAGAGCAGAATTTGTACAAATACCAGCTGATTTGACCGAACGGGAACTAGAAATCTATTATACTTTTTCACAATATGACTTGGAAATTATTAAACGCCATAGAAGAGATCATAATATTGTGTGTTTGGCGCTATCAGGGGTGGTCCTTTTCAGACGTTGAACCTATTCCAGGTTACGTCATTCAGTACATAGCGAGACAAATAGATGCCAATCCTGAATCTTTTTCTTTATATGCCCAACGTGACCCATCAAAGTATGAACATATGGAAGAAATTCGACAGGTATATGGATATCAGAACTTTTCTGCAGTTGAATATCGAGAGGTAGCTCATTTTCTTTTAAAACATTGCGGTTACGAAAGCCGAGCACATCAAGATCTGTCATATAAAAAATAAAAGATTGATAGAGTGATCATATTCAGGAGGTATAATGATGGCTTATTTTAACGATATCGGAAACAGTTAAAAAGCATACCGAGTAAATTCAATTAGATATGGAAGAGATCATGCATCAATTAAAACCAGGAGAAACCTATGAGATCTCTGATGCTTACATTGGTCAGTATCAAAAGTTGCCAACTAGAGTCATTATCCACCGACTTACGGAAGAACAAACCCGAAAACGGTGGGAAAACCAAGCATTAAAAGAGAAAAAAAAGGTATTGTTATGAAAGAACGTAGTAAACGATTGAGTGCTATTAATGTATACATAACCAATGCGCCAATGAAAGATGTCCCAATGGGACACGTTCACGACCTTTATTCTTTACGTTGGCAAATTGGATTACTCTTTAAAACATGGAAATCTTTCTTTGAAATGGATCATTGTAAAGAGATCAAAAAAGAGCGATTAGAATGTCATCTCTATGGTCAACTGATTGGCATTCTCCTTTGTTCCTCCACTATGTTTCAAATGCGGAAGGTACTCCTCAATAAGAAGAAACGCGAACTCAGCGAATATAAAGCCATTTATATCATTAAGGATTATTTTTTACTCCTGTTTCAAGCGATACAAAAAAGCACCCAAGAACTATCAAAGGTATTGCTTCGTCTGTTTATCCTCCTACAGAAAAACGGGCGGAAATCCCACCGATATGAGAAAAAAACAGTCTTTGATATATTGGGTGTTGTCTATCAGTATACCTTGTGTCACAAGAAAGCCACATAGCGTAAAAAAATAAACTGTTATAGGTTTATTTGGCATGTCTTTCTTCAGGTGTATAGACAATTGTTTTGTAGAAAGGGTCCTACTCTAACCAATCTTCGGTGTTATCTTGATGGGCATGTGGCGAGACCCCATTTTCAATAAAATATCGTTTCAATTATTAATCCCCCAGCAAGTTCAAGCTATATTGATCATTTATTTTAATTTAATCTTAAGCAGGCGGTCGTCTCCTGGGCGCGGGCTTCCACGGCCTGTGTTATTGGTAATCACATAAAGGTTATTATCCTCAATAAGAATATCACGCAAACGTCCTTCCCCTTCAAAAAATGTTTCAATTTTTTTCATTGAAAGCGAAAATTTCAAGATTTGCTGTCCTCTTAATCCAGCTACATAGATTGCGTCACGGTAGATGGATAAACCTGAAGGAGCCCAGGTATCGTTACCGGAATGATAAAGTGGAGACACCATGTTTGGCCTGGTTTCATCTCCGATGATTACCGGCCACCCGTAATTTTTTCCCTTTTCGATTTGATTGATTTCATCATGGCCTACAGGTCCATGCTCCGAACTGTACAGATTGCCGTTTTCTGCCCAGCCCAGTCCCTGGGGGTTGCGGTGTCCATAACTGTAAACATACGAATTTGGAAACGGATTGTCGGAAGGGATACTTCCTTCGAGAGTCATACGAAGAATTTTACCGTGTAGAGTCTGAACATCTTGCGCCTTTTCCGCTTCCCCTGCATCCCCGGTTGTAACGTATAAATGTCGATCCGGGCCGATCTTGATGCGTCCGCCATTATGAATAATGGATCCGGGAATTTTGTCAAGCAACACTGTCTTTTCCACCCAGCCCTGACGGGTTTCGGTGATTTGAACCACCCTGTTCAAGGTATTCCCATTTTCCTGATAGGTATGGTAAACATAGGCATTCCTTGTTCTTTGAAAATCAGGAGCTAACACCATCCCCAGCAAACCGCCTTCTCCTTCATGATGCACTTGTCTAGTCAGTATCAGTTTTTTCCTGTTCATTGTTTTCCTTTTAATTTGAACGTTAATTTGAACGATTGTTCCTGCACGTTCGGTAATGTAAAATGAATTTCTCTGTTTCGTGATCGACCAGGGGATCTGTAATTGGTTCGCAATCTCTTCCCTATTTGTGTTCCTATTATGTGAAACAATAATGGATTTAACCTTTTTGCAGTCGATTATTATCATATGTCCATTGGAATCAATTCCTTGGATGGAAGCATTGATAGGATTAAATTTTATCAAAGTTAACGTAATAGTATTAGAGCTAGTTAATGAAACAGTAATAGAAGTTCCTTTTTCTATTCTGCTAATTAATTTACATAGACAATTATCTAATAATTTCACGTCATTTCTCCTTTCTA
The DNA here is from genome assembly GCF_020179385.1 of Alkalihalobacillus sp. YIM B00296. Lineage (GTDB taxonomy): Bacteria > Bacillota > Bacilli > Bacillales > Fictibacillaceae > Pseudalkalibacillus. Next base: position 8,585 of record NZ_JAIBLJ010000058.1, read on the forward strand.
TATTGTCATATAACAGAATATGCAAAGAACAAACTTATGGTTTGGACAATTTACGGAGAGGAATATTGTCAAATGTAACTACCAGCAAACACTTTAATTCTAATATCCTGAAAATACACTTCTAAAATGGAATAAAACGGAAATATAAAGTGGGAAGCTAATCTATTTTTAGAAAAGGAGGACAGCGCCTGTTCCCTTGATAATAGGATAAAGAGGCTTCTGTAATTGTCAGAGTGTAACCTAGATTTTCTCTACAATCCCACAATCAACATCTAACTGAGGGAGTTCAAAAACCTAATCACTCATATCTTGAATCAGATTCCCTTCTGCATCATAAAATTTATAATTTTGAAATGTATAATCACTTTTACTGTTCGTGGAAAATCTACCCAAGTAATCTAAGCCTTGTTTGGGGAAAATTTTTGTTCTACTATTTGTCCATTACATCCACTTGTGTTTTAGTAATTTTATTTTCGTGGCTAGACACCATACATAAGTTTAGGTCTTATGTTATTAGGTAGGATAGGAAAAAAGAATTTAATGTTTCATCGTGTCTAACTTCAATGCTTCTCCATTTATAATTACCTATATTATTTTTATAGAATTCGATATAAGCTGGTCTATTGTTATATAGAAATCCTACAATTCTTACATCATTGAACACTAAAAATGTAGGTGATGGCAATCCTTTCATGTAAGCCCCCGCGGGGGCCTACATGAAAAAAGGCCACTTGCGAACATTCCCTAAAATTAAAACACTTCCTGTTGGACCCGAAACTGGCAGGAGGTGTTTTAAGGAGATGTTACAGGTGACCGATATTCAGTTATCAGACAAGAGGTAAACAAAAAAGGACATACATACGCTGAGGTGGCAAGAAGAACAAGAAAAGACTATCGGACGGTTCAAAAATATGCGGATTAGGAGGAGTTTCAACCCAAGAGAAGAGGAAGAAGTCCCACATTTTTTCATAAACGAGCACGATTGTAGAACAACACAGGTAGAAAATGATTGAGCCTTTTAGAATGGCTTCTTTTTCGTTTTATATCTCACCGTTATTCTTACCTGAAATAAATGGTATGGACTTTTTACATATTGAAAATATAGGATGATTTGCACTTGATTTCTTTGTTCATAAATTGAATTTGTAGAAGATAACAATAATGTACATGTGATCGTAAAATACATGCGGTCAACTTCACTTCTGCCAATTTATCGAATGGGATAAATGGTCAAATTACTGGATTACTGTTCGGAATTAATGGATTACAATTAAAAATAAATTTGATTCCTATTTGTCGATCCGATCTAATATCGCTATATCGACCTAAATCTAATCCGTCATTCCGATATACAACATTATTCTATATATCTTCTTTGGTCTTCCTCGTAGTTTTTGCTGCTTTTTATATACAACCTCGGCTTTACCGGCTTCCTCCAATTTATTCAAAATCCGATTCGTGCTGCGTGTCGAAACACCTAAATAAGCAGCTAAATCATCCGCGGAAAATTCATTCGTGTTGCTTTTTTGCATTGTTGCCAGTATTTTTTTGATTTTTAGCGAAGCTACACCTGTTTGCTGACTCAACTTCTCGACTTCAGGATCCAAGCTGTGTGAAACAGTTAAACAATTGCTCTCTCCCAAAGGACCGATAATTTGTTCATCCTCCGTAATGATGAATGAAGCTTGTTCTTTACGGTCTTCTGACAACTGGCTGGCAAGCAATGCGTTCGTCCTGGCAACATCAATCGTATTTCCGATGCCCCAGCCTATGTTGAATGAAAACGGTAGTTCTTGTTTTAGGAATTCGTAAAGTGAACAGCTGGTGAAATTATTAGTGACTCCCTTCAAATCCCCATATGATGTAATGATATCGAAGTGATTCAGGTTTTTTTGAATGATGAAGGAATACTCACCGTTTTCAATGTATTCCAACAGTGCTTTGTTCATTTTGATCCGTTGTAATTCCAAGTGATTATTGTTGGGTGACTCTTCCGTTTTTCTAATCGAAATATTCCCCATTACTATCTGACTGTCTGACAGTCGAATCAGATCGATCTCTTTAATGAGTTGATGGATCTTTTCAAGCATGGACTCCGCTGAGGGGAACATAACGATGTGGTTGATACCGTAGTCAGCCAGCTTTTCCGTCAGGCCGGAGGTCCTGGTGAAAGACAGGTCTATTTTTCCCGAATCCCACAACATTTGATGCCTTTCGAACATTTCTTCATAAATCGTAACCGATTTGTAATCTTCGAGTGATTCACCAAAATGATAAGGAAATTGTTGTTCATTCAGGAAATCGTTCAATCCTAGGTAGTGATTATCCTTAAAAATGAAATCAATCAACGTTCTAGAAAAATCAAACTGACGTTCTTGAACCATCACTTTACAGATCGTTTTATAAAAATCCTTTTGGCCCACATCGAAATAAACCGTAGGGACAGGAAAGGTTCCACATTCTTTTTCAATTAAAACATAAGGCAATTGGCCACTAAAAATCATCCCGTCAAAAAAAAGATGGTTTTTCAAATAAAGAGGTTTGATTTCAGAGGGATGAGCGTAACTCATATAAAAAAGCTCGCATTGATCGTTTACGAAGGGTTCGATTTTTTTTATCCATTTCAACGATTGTTTTGTAGCTATGACACCGATTCTATACATAGCCGATATCTCCTTTCATGCACCACACTTATTATATTAACAAATAAAGGGAGAAGAGAATATTCCGAAAACTGTTGCAATTCCAACAACTACTATATTAAACTTATTTACGACATGTCAAAAAGGTGGCCAAAAAGTCGACTAAATAGTTAAAGGCTTTATAGGTAAATTAAAGTAAAAATTTATTGAATATTCTGTATTATTCTGCTTAAGGAGGAGTACAATGGCTAGCAACTCTACAAAAACATATCTAGCAGAAAACAAAGAACTTTTCGAGAGAATCAGTAAATACATATACTATCATCCGGAAACTAGATTTGAAGAATATTCCTCCACTGAGTTCTTAGCCTCAGAGTGTGAAAAAGCAGGATTTCAGGTTGAACGAAATACGGGAAACATTGAGACTGCCTTCATCGCATCTTATGGTAGTGGATCTCCTGTAATCGGATTCCTTGGAGAATTCGATGCACTGTCCGGCTTAGGGCAGGAGCCTAACAAAACATCCTATGAGCCGACAGAGAAAAATGTCGGTCACGGATGTGGGCACAACCTACTGGGAACTGGCGCCTTTGCGGCAGCATATGCCACCAAAAATTTCTTAGAAGAAAACGATCTCCCAGGTACCGTCAAGTTTTTTGGATGTCCTGGTGAAGAGGGAGGATCCGGAAAGACATTCATGGTCCGGGAAGGTGTTTTTGATGGAGTGGACGTGGCACTGACCTGGCATCCATCCCCGGTAAACAGCATCATGAGCCTTTCCAGTCTAGCAAACTATCAAGTTTATTTCAGATTTAAGGGATTATCCTCCCATGCAGCAAACTCGCCACACCTCGGGCGAAGTGCACTGGATGCGGTCGAGCTTATGAATGTAGGAGTCAACTATCTTCGTGAGCATATCATACCAGAAGCACGGATGCACTATGCAATTACCAATACTGGGGGTATTTCCCCGAACGTTATTCAGTCAGAGGCAGAGGTACTTTATTTAATCCGATCACCAAAGATCAAGCAGGTTGATGAAATTTATAAACGGGTTTGTAAAATAGCTGAAGGTGCCGCACTGATGACAGAAACAGAACTGGCAATTGAGTTCGACAAAGCATGTTCCAACTATATTCCAAACCGCAGTTTAGAAAAGATTTTGTATGAAAACCTGCTAGAGACTGGTATCGAAAAACCGAGCGAGGATGAAATCACTTTTGCTGAAAAACTTTGGTATACCCTATCAGAAGGCGAAAAGGACAGTTATTTGGATATTTTGAAAGGGTTTGGTTACAAAGGGGACGGAAGTGAATTTGAAGGAAAATTCCTGGCTGATACCATCTCGCCATATGAACCGACGAATGAGATTCTTCCGGGATCAACTGATGTATCCGATGTAAGCTGGGTAGTTCCGACAGCCCAATTGACAGCATCGACTTCAGCATTGGGAACACCATTGCACACTTGGCAGATGACGACACAAGGCATCAGCAGCTATGCACATAAAGGTATGTTGCGGGCGGCAGAAGCAATGGCGCTTACTGCAGTTAGAGTGCTGACCAACAAGGAAGACCTGGAATCTGTTAAACAGGAATTCAATGCATTCAGAGAAAAAAATCCATACTCATGTCCGATTCCAGAGGATGTCAAGCCTTCCAAATTAACGCAAAGCTGATATTTAATAATCGAAAAGTGAGGGAAGAAGAGTGGAAAATACAAAGAACAAAAAGGGGATCGCGCAGAAATTCCTTAACGGGATTGAAATAGCCGGTAACAAACTTCCAGATCCGTTTATTTTGTTTGCTGCGTTGGCTATCCTCGTCATTATTGTTTCGGCCATCTTCAATATGTTTGGTGCGACAGTCATACACCCAGGTACTGGGGAAGAGCTGCAGGTTAAAAGTCTAGCATCTGGAGAGGGTCTTCAGTTCATCTTGACGTCAATGCTCGACAACTTTACCGGATTTGCACCGCTAGGACTGGTACTGTCAATGATGCTTGGTATCGGGCTTGCAGAAAAAGTTGGAATGCTCGATTATGCAATCAAGAAAACGATTTTGAAATCGCCGCCAGCGTTAATCACGTACACCGTAATTTTTGTTGGTATCATGGGTAACATTGCATCCGATGCAGCGATGGTTCTAGTGCCGCCGTTGGCAGCGATGGTATTTTACAAAGTTGGCCGTAATCCGATCGCTGGTTTGGTAGCGGGGTACGCAGCAGCTGGTGCTGGTTTTACGGCAAACCTTTTGATTGCAGGTACAGATGCGTTGCTTGCAGGTATTTCGACGGAAGCAGCCCAAATCATCAATGAGGATATGGTCGTTACCCCTGTCGATAACTGGTACTTCAATATTGTTTCTGTGTTTGTTCTTACCGTTGTTGGTGGCCTTGTTACAAACAAATTCATCGAACCGCGGCTTGGCGAATATAAGGGTGAAGAGGTCGAGGAAGCTGTAGCGGAAGACCCTTTAAAAGCAGGTAAGGCTTTACGAAATGCAGTGATTGCAGGGGGAGTATATTGGGCCATTATCCTGGTGACGATCTTTTTACCAGATAGTCCTTTGCGTAATGAGGAGGGCGGCATCATCCCATCCCCATTCCTTGATGGTATTGTGCCTATCATTCTCTTCTTCTTTATCACAATCGGTGTTACGTACGGTATTACCGTTGGAAACATCAAGACAAGTAAAGATGTTGGGAAATTTATGGCTGAGTCGATGAAAGATATGTCAAGTTACATTGTTCTGATCTTTGCGATTGCTCAATTTATCGCATACTTCAGCTGGTCTAATATTGCAACATGGGTCGCAGTAAATGGTGCTGAAGTTCTGAAAGATATTGAATTTACGGGTATGGGACTGATCATAGGTTACATTATTTTTACGGCATTATTGAATTTCCTTATCACTTCAGGGTCTGCGAAGTGGGCGCTTGAAGCACCTGTGTTTGTACCGATGTTCATGCAGCTTGGCTATCACCCTGCATTTACGCAAGTGGCATACCGGGTTGCGGATTCATCGACCAATATCGTCACACCTTTGATGCCGTACATGGTCATCGCTTTATCATTCATGCAGAAGTATGATAAGAAAGCGGGTATCGGAACATTCATTTCGTTAATGCTCCCTTACTCTGTATGTTTCTTGTTGACATGGATCGTACTGATATTGATTTTCTTCTTCTTAGGAATTCCATTTGGTCCAGGGATCGATCCATTCTTATAATAGGATACTAGGAGTGAATAGATGATGAGTGATTTGGAAAAAAAGTTGATCGAATGGCGTCGTGATTTTCACCGTCATCCGGAAACAGGTTTTCTGGAAATGCGTACAGCTTCCATTGTGGCGTCCATTCTTGACAAGCTGGGATTTCAGCTCGAAATGGGAAAACAAGTCATGTCCCCTGAGTATTGTATGGGTAAGCCAGATCACGAAGAGACGAAAGCACATTACCAATGGGCACTCGAAAATGGGGCGAATAAAGATTATATTGAACACTTTTCAGAAGGCTATACAGGAATTGTCGCTACAATGGATACAAAAAAAGAAGGCCCGACGATCGCCTTCCGAATCGATATGGATGCACTGGATATCCATGAATCGGAAGCAAACAGCCACTTCCCGAAAAAGGAAGGGTTCAGGTCGACGGTTCCAAACAAAATGCATGCCTGTGCACACGATGGACATACAACAATCGGTCTTGGTCTTGCAACGTTGATTTCCGAAAACAAATCGAGCTTAAAGGGTAAAATCAAATTGATTTTTCAGCCTGCCGAGGAGGGCACTCGCGGTGCACGGTCAATGGTCGAAGCTAAAGTTGTCGATGATGTTGATTACTTTATTGCGACTCATCTTGGGACAGGCGTACCTGATGGCCATTTTGTTGCATCGAATAACGGCTTCCTTGCAACCTCGAAGCTTGATGTCACGTTCAAAGGGGTGGCCTCTCATGCGGGTGGAAAGCCTGAAGAGGGAAGAAATGCCCTACTGGCGGCTGCCTCAGCAGCATTGAACATTTATGCCGTTCCCCGCCATTCAGAAGGCTCGACACGAATCAATGTTGGTGAATTGCATGCTGGTTCCGGACGTAATATCATTGCTGACAAGGCTTCTCTCAAGGTTGAGACACGGGGGGAAAACACCGAAATCAACCAATTCGTGAAAAACCAGGTGGAAGCAATTATCGCGGGATCTGCTCAAATGTATCAGGTAGATTACGAGATCAAGACTGTAGGTGAAGGAGTAAGCACCCAGGGTTCTAAAGAATTGGCAGAGGTATTGTGTGCATGTGCAGAAGAGTCCCCTGCTATTGAGGCAAGCATGGTCGGAGATAATACACCGGCCGGTTCCGAGGATGCAACCTTTTTTATGGAACGGGTTAAACAGAATGGCGGGCAAGCAACCTACTGTATCTTCGGAACGGAACTTCCTGCGGGTCATCATAATGAGAAGTTTGATATTAACGAAGATACATTGCTGTCTGCGGTCAACCTGCTGTTTGATTCAATCAGAAAACTAGGTTGAATTCAGGGTGAAAGAGAATCTCTATCTGGTAGAGGTTCTTGGGGTACGATCAGCCACTTGAAGTAGATGTTTTCTTCAAGTGGCTTTTCGATCTACCTTCTATTTTTCTTCTCATAGGAGTCATTTGTTCGGAAACATCTGCTGCAGCTATTTTAGTACTTGATCAAAGATGAGGTGCTCTGCTGATTGATGCGTAGGTAGACCACTGAACCTCCACACGAATAAATTCGGTGGGTTCTAAGGTAC
>NZ_JAIBLJ010000059.1 GCF_020179385.1 Alkalihalobacillus sp. YIM B00296
GCAGAGGGAAGAGACACTCAAGCATTCGGGGAAAACTCCCATGCCGAAGGGCAAAATACGACAACGGGAGATGCAGGTGATCCCACCCAAGGTCTGAATGCTCATGCCGAAGGGGAAGGAAACACAGCCACTGGAAGAGCCTCCCACGCAGAAGGAGGCGCAGTTGATCAAGTAGGTAATCCAGCCCCTACATTAGCGAGTGGACCTAGTTCTCATGCCGAGGGAGTTGGAACCACTGCCAGTGGGTTTGCTGCTCATGCGGAAGGGGGGACTCCAGATATCAATTTACCTCCATTTCGGAGTGTGGCAAGTGGCGACTTTTCCCATGCAGAAGGAGAGAGAACAACCGCCAGTGGAGAGAGATCCCATGCGGAAGGGTTAAGGACAGAAGCGAGTGGAAATGTTTCTCATGCGGAAGGACAAGGAACGATTGCAAGTGGGCTTGCCTCTCATGCAGAAGGAAGTGTAACAAGGGCCATGGTCCAGGATTCCCATGCAGAAGGATTTGGAACCATAGCAAGTGGAAATCAATCGCATGCGGAAGGGTTAAGTACAACTGCCAGTGGATTTAGGGCCCATGCGGAAGGAGAAAGTACAATCGCCAGTGGATTGGCTTCCCATTCTGAAGGTCAAAGCACTAGTACAGCAGGGTTTCAAAACGCTCATATCATGGGACGTTTTGGTGATGCAGAGGAAGCACATTCATGGTTTATCGGGAACGGAACTTCTGATCTTGCTAGAGGGTTAGGGGCAAAATGGCTTGCATCAAGCGGCGATATGTTTGTAGACGGGGCATTTGTTCCTGGAGGTGCCGATTATGCAGAGATGTTTGAAACCTTGGATGGGAACGCAATTGATGTGGGGTATTTTGTGACGACAGAAGGAGATAAAATACGCAAAGCAACAGGCCGTGATACGTATATCTTAGGTGTTACCAGTGCCACTCCGGGCATTATTGGTGATAGTGGAGAAATGCGCTGGAAAGGAAAATTTGTGACAGATGAATGGGAAAGAATCCAACATCATGAAGTAACGATACCAGCTGAAAAAGACAAAGAAGGAAATGTTTTAATTCCAGGAAGAAAAGAAATGCAGCCTATGCTCAATCCGAAATGGGATCCTCAACGCGAGTACATTCCAAGAAAAAAACGTCCTGAATGGGTGCCAGTAGGAATGATTGGTAAGGTTCTAGTTAGAGATGACGGTACCTGTGAGGTCAATGGGTACTGTATGCCAAATGATGAGGGAACAGCAACAGCCTCAAACCAAGGGTATAGAGTTATGAAGCGTACAGGTCCAAATCAAGTATTGGTGTTGCTTAATTCTCAGCCTACAACAAATGAGTTGGACCCTGTGGTGAAACTAGAAAAACTAGCAAACTTAAAAGAACAGGGATACCTTACTGAAGAAGAATTTCAGATTGAAAAACAAAAGCTATTAGATTCATAAGAATATTTTCACAAGATGATGAGATTACCAAATACCTTTACAATAAATTTCCTTCCAGTAAAATAAAATTTAACAAATATTATGGTAGGATCAATTGTAACTGGGAATTGTGTATCCGGATCCTGTAAAAAACTTTTATCTGCTTTAACATCGACAAAAGTCTTTCCATTTTCCCTCACGTANGTAGGACGAATCTTCAGCGATCGGGCGCGATTGTTGAATAAGAAGCAGTTACTTTTTTACTAAACGGATTAGAATAATTCTATAAATGCATGAAATTATTAAGAAACCCAGCTAATCTTCATGTGAAGGTAGCTGGGTTTTTAAAGTTGGATGTGCATAATAACACTTAAAACAAGTGCAAATTATCGGGTCAAAGTTACACTTTTGCGCACTCTTTACATTTTTTTACACCTGTATGGTGTTTTTGGGACTTATCTCGGACTTACCCCTTTATACGCATTCATACTAGTATGACTTCTGGAGCATGGTTTACTGAGCACATCTGAATATAGTATAATTATGTAAAAATTTTTCACATATTGGAGGTGATTATATGGAAAGAATAATCACGAATATTTTAACGGAGGATTTAAAAGCTACGAGTGAAACATTGGAAAAGCTACTAGATTTTATTATAGAATTTGATTCTGATTGGTTTGTAATCATGGCCAAAGGAAACAATCGCCTTTCAGCATTTAAACGTGATAGTGAATTTATACCTATAGACTACCAAATGAAAGCTCAAGGTGTAATAATCACATTTGTAGTTGAAAATGTTGAGGTTTATTTCACACGTGCTAATAATTTGGGATTGAATATTGTAGAAGAACCAAGAGATCTCCCTTATGGTCAACGGAGGATGCTAGTACAAGACCCAAGTGGTATTTTATTAGATATTTCTTCTCCGACAGCACAATTAGACCCGAAATATGCTAAAGGATAATGAATAAGTTGCTATTCTTAATCTTCATACAATTTGATATTTTATTATTAAATTGAGCAGTTTACCATTGTGTTTGTGATGACATTTATATAAGCTTACAACGTTGAATTATATCTATTATGGACTGGACTTAGGTGCTTCCTGTAAGCCTGTTAGCATTCATACACCTATAAGGCTTAGTGACAGGGTTTCTGCTATGAACCGCAAAGTAGTTTACTGTATATAGAAAACAGACAAGATTTCTTTACTGATTATTACCAAAAACCACAGTTATTGTAATGATACCTTAAAACTATAATGTTCATTGATACCATGAGGTTTAAGGTTTACCATAAAATATTGCCAAAAGTATTACTAAATATCTTTACCATAATGTAATCTTACTTTTCTTTCTGTTTACTTTGCGGTCTATGACACAAACCCTGTCACTAGGCCTATTAGGACGGCTGTTCTAATTTCGTATAGTCACAATATGGGAACCCGCCTGCATTCCATAGCGCATCCATCGGCGTTTTCAGAATGGACTTGATAGGCGTATCTATATCTTCGATGAGTACTTCCAAGTTGAATCGTATGCTGGTCAAAAGGTTGCCCGAATTTCTCCCAGATGTAATTAAATTCCTTTGGCGTCGGAAGACAGTACCCTTTCACGTCCTGCAATGTGATGAATAAATAGATCGGTGGTTGAATGTTGTTTTGTCGATAAAACTGGAAGCTAATGTCGATGACCTCCGCCACATTTCGAACCAGAACCATACTTGGAAGATACGGTACCTCGTCCCGCTCTCGTGTAATTTTCGTATCCACGTATTCAATAATACCGTTTCGATAGATTTGCGCATACGTCCCTGAATTCAACATATCATCGACATAGTATTGCAGATACCCGTTAAGGTTGAGACGTCTTTCTCCTAAACGAAACCCTCCACCACTTTTATACAGCTTCTGCATGTCCATTTCTTGATTATCTCGAAATGCACTTAACGGTACAAGGTGTATAATCAGTTTCGATGAACGACGAAGGAGTTAAGGTGCATGCCCACCTGCTAATTCAAGATACCGGCCGGACACGAAGGACTGTATCTTATCCCTTATCCGACGATTCGCTAGAATGTGTTCCCGCAGCTGTACCGTGTCCATGGTGATGTTATCGGCGTTCACCCGAACGAAATACCGATATGTACCATGCTTCACCCGAAGCGCATGAGGGGCGTTCCAGCTTTTCGGAACATCGATCCCCAGCACGACCTTCCCTACCTCTTCCAACGGGATGAAGTGAATCAAGACCCCATCGAGCCTCGGTTCAATATTAGCCTGAATCAATTGAGACAGTTTCTGTCGCAGTTCGTCGACAACCTTTTATAAACTGGTTAAGGAGTATGAAAAAAAATCCTAGATATATAGGAAGGATTCGTCAATATCTTAACAAAGCTTCCTCAACAATCGGGTCATTATCTGAATAAGGGTACATGGAATTTCAATATGTTATTATAATCTAATATCTAATTTTAAGAACGGAGGAGCCGAAAAGAATAGCCAAGAAACTCAAAAGTACCATATCTGGAGTTCCGAAAACGGAACTACCATGGATATAGTGCAACTAAGGTACTTGGCGGTGAAAAGAATCCTATTCAATTAATACAATTTAGCTAAAACTTCCCTTATCTTTCGTCAGTTGATCACACGCAAAGCCCTTACACAGATAAACGGCGGAAGTAGCTTCAACAGGCTTATAGCCCTTCACACCGGAGTGAGATTGGCTAGATCGGTGATACGAGTTAATTCGCTCGGTCATAATTGGTCAATGATTTTTTGTACAGTTCATGCAGTGTCAAATTCTCTTTCATTGAATTGATCACAGCACTTTGTTTTTTCTTTAAGACTTCCTCACTGAAAATAAAAAGGGTTTGCAGATCCTCTGGTAAAGTCGTTTGTTTAGCAGTTATTTCCAACCTCAACGTGTCGATTTCGTCATGTGATGCAAGGTGGAAACCCCAAAGTCCAAAAGAAGGAACGATGACTTGATAAGGCACTGGTTTCAACCCTGCACTTTTAAAGGTTTCACCTATCGACCAGTAAACCTCAGGTGCATCTTCGGGCGAATTCGATTGACAAACGATCATTCCGCCCTTCTTCAACGATTTCAATACATCATTAAAAACTTCAGTTGTATACAATTCAGCAAGTAATTCATTCACCGGATCAGGAAAATCGATGATGATAACATCATACGTTTTTTGAATATCTGAAAGGAATTGTTTCGCATCCTGATTATGGACTGTGACACGTGGATCCTGGAATGCCCCTTTATTCAAGGAAACCATTTCTGGAATCGTACTAGAAAATTTGATGATGATTGGATCGATATCTACTAGATCTACCGATTTCACCTCTGAATAGCTTAATACTTCACGCAAACCTAATCCATCCCCTCCACCAAGGATCAGTACATTTTCCCTTTTTTCAGCTAAAGACATTGCAGGATGGATCAATGCCTCATGATAGCATCTCTCATCCAATGAACTGAATTGTAGTTCCTGATCAAGGTATAAACGGATATCGGTAGCCTCCATCAACAAAATGTCCTGGAACTCACTCTTCGTTTGGTGGATATTTTGGAACTTTCCATCCAGGATCTGTTTCAATTGGATACGATCCCAACTATTCCCTTTGTTTTTCCTGAATTGTGTTAACGCCGCTTTATTGGCATCAGTCTGGCTTTTGAGTTTTCTTCCACCCGGATTAAGGATTTGTTTCATCTCAGGGTAATTTACTTTTTCACTGCCTCGTTTTACTTCATAAAGATTCACTTTTCCCGCTCCAAGCTTCCTTAATAATATCTCAACCTGGGGCAATAAATCCTGGGTTCCGCATGTATATAAGTCCATTGCTGCATAGCCGTTTTCCGGCCACGTATGGATCGAAAAGTGTGACGTAGAAATAATGATCGTCCCTGTTACTCCATAGGGTTCAAATCGATGGAAATGACTGGATATAACTTCCATATCTAGTGCATCGATCGCAGAAAGCAGTTCTTCTTCAAGCTTGTCCGCATCATTTATAACATCTTCCTTACATTCGAAGGCATCAATGATAATATGTTGTCCGCTTTGTTTCAAAAATTTTCACTTCCTTTTAACTTTATCAATTTTTATATTACTAAAACAATATATGATAGATATCAAAAAGAAGATTGTGCTCTTATCCTTCTCAAGCTATTTAAATTCAGATATTTTCGTGGTATATGTACATGCCTTCACTACTCCAAATACATAGATTATATAAAAACTGATAGATTGGTAAGTAGTTTATAAATACGATCTCGGGAAGTGCTGGTGGTATCAGAAACCAGAAAAAATAATATACGAGGGGGCGATTGTTTAATAACTAATATTTTACCCCCAACCAAAACAGGACGGGGGTATGCGTGTTAAAAGTATTAAACTTAAACAACTTTATTGTAATCTTGACATTTCCTTATTCCGGGTGGTGAAAGCTTTGCTGGTACTACCCCGATTATGTAATGGCGAATATGAACAAAGCAAAAGCCAGTAACTTCTGTTACTCAAATTGTTTATCATGTTATAAAGCCTATTCAGATGACTCGTTTTTCTCTCTTGTTTTCACTAAAGTATATGCAGTAATCCAGGAAGTAATTGGTATAACTAAAGCTACACCAATTCCGGCACAAAGTATCGTTATTATTTCAGTACTAAATACTTTTGAATTTCGATTTCTCCAACAGTATACGATAGATCTTTAAACCATATAAGTAATGCCAAATATCCCCCAAAAAAGGCGAAAAATAACGTATTCGTATTTGTTCCTAAGATATCCCTCCCAATACTTAGTCCAGATGTGAACAAATCTTTCCTGCTAATCAATGGATTATGGTGAAATATTTCGCGCATGGGAGATGAAATGGAAATGGCAACATATCTTTCAGATTCGTTTCAATGACTATGGCTATTGGCCGTTCATAGAAAGAATGGTTATGATTCACAAAAAGAACGGAGATGGCAAAACAAAGTGCCAACATAGTATATAAAAGAATTTGTTTACAAGTTATATTTTTGAATGTGTTGACGACAATCCTCAAAGAAAACCCTCCAACTGTTGGGTGAAATCTAGTTTTTATCCATTAATGAGGCTGTATTAAAAAAAACTTCAAAACTGAAACCTTCTATATTTATGCCAAACAAGTGCTGTACAATTACCAAATGACCACTAGAACTAATCGGAATAGGTTCCGTAAATCCTTGTAAACCGCCTAGTAATAAGTATTTCAAAATAAGTAATAAAAAATCCATAAAGCAATTCCTTTCAAGTGATAAGTTATGCGAAGAATCGTTGTCTACGGGTGAGTTGAAATAGACATTCATTTTTATTTTTTAAAACCATAATCAAACTATACGAACCATAATCACTATCCAATCCAACCACCCCCTCTAAAATAAAAAACACCTTAATTCGATGGTTTCTGTTAACCCATTGGCGTCTTTGGACGTTTCTGGGCAGTAGCTTATCTCCAGTACAGGAGCCTCACCTAACAACGGTATTTAATTAACATAACCAACCTAAATGATTTTTAAAAGTTTGTAATATCTTTTCTATCAAATACCAAATTCTAGATAGTTTTAAATAATAATGCTTTGTAGAACTGTATTACAATAACGGGCCGTTCCTTTCTCTAACAGACCTAGGTATAGGGGGGTATGACACTAATTAGGTGTATATGGAACAGCAATAAAAGAATTGGTACCGTACCATTATTTATAAGTGGAATACTCCTTTTAAGTGGACTTTATTATTTAATTAGGGTATCGAAGAGTAGGTTTATTCATTTAAAGGGTGCATTTCTTTAATAAGAAAGCGTCCTTCTTTATTTATTGGGCGCTTTTCTGGATTAACGAAAAGCCCAATTTCTCATGATGAAATTGAGCTTTTATCTTTACATAAACAATTGCTTCTTACTAGTCATTGCAGCAAGTGTTTGTTGTAGTTGGTATAGTAATGCAGGACTCATCCGCAGCATTAGAGTGAACTTCGGCATCTGCTTTCGTATAGAAAAACTCCCACTCATTCCCATCCGGATCCGTTACCCAGAATTTATCTTGAACGGCATAGCAGCAAGTCGTATCCATTTCATCTCTTGCAAAGAATCCTTCTTTTTCAAGCCTTTCTTTATGCAGTAATACTTCTTCTGCCGTTTTTAGTTGAAAACCAAAATGCCCCACTTGATTTCCTTCTACTTCGTTTCTATGATTTAGGGTAAAGTTCAACCCCGGTTGTTCGAGTAAAAACTTTGCATAGTCAGTTTTGACCTTTACAGGGTCAATACCGAATACTTTTTTATAGAACTCTATACTATTCTCCAAATTTGTAACGTTTAACCCAACATGAACGTTTAACATTTAAATTCCTCCTTTAGAAATGTGTTTTTTAATAAGTATATTTCATACTCTTAATTAATCGTTTAAATCACCCCCGTTCAAGGAGTTTTAACCAGAAACTTGATAGAATACTTACCAAGGAACCCCGATTAACAAGATCAGCAATTGCAGCAAGTAACACACACAGGTTTTTCTACTTCTTTTCTTTTGAAAATGGACTTTAGTGAAAACAAAGGACGATATTTATAAATGTTTTCGTATTTCCAAGCATCTCGATTAGCAAATTCAAGTTTTTGTTTTTGTTCTTCAGCAATCGTACGGTAGACGTAATCATTCATTGAGTAGCCCTCCTGGTAAAGAATTAATTGATACAGATAACATGACAAAAAGAAACATAAGAGCAGTTGCAAATGAGAAGCCCTATTAATCAACAATTTTTGATTATTTAGCTGAAACAATCCTTTTCATGACGTCCATGAACTTAATATCAAATTTAATTGATATATCATGTAAAAAATTAACATGATGGGCGAAACAAACAACACAATTCACTCGATAACAAATGGTTCACTTCATCTTGGTTTAGTTCGTAATAACTCCATGTTCCTTTTGTTTCTCTTGTAATCAAATTTACATCTAATAAAATTTTTAAATGATAGGAAAGCTTTGATTGCGACATACCTACCATATCGACTAGGTCACATACACATGTAGAACCATGTTTACAAAGCAAGTGCATGATCTGAAGGCGCTTCTGATCAGAAAGCGCTTTAAACTTTGCTTCATATAGTTGAAATGTCTTTTCAAGTGAAGTATCAGGTATGTTCTTCATTCTATTCGCCTCCTCATCATTTATCAAATTTTATTGATTTAATGTTATTATACTACGAAGATCTTAGATTGCAACTCTTATGATCAAAAAAATTTGATTTATTTTAAAAAATGAAACCAACGATCGATATGACCGCTGGTTTCACATCCTTTTATGAACTTGAACTCCAATCAATAAAACGGTTCCCTTCCAAGAACTTCTCACTATCCATAGCTGCCATACAACCCGTCCCTGCTGCTGTGATGGCTTGGCGGTATTTATGATCTTGCACATCACCACATGCGAACACACCGGGAACATTTGTGTTTGTGGTCCCTGGTTCGACTAAAATATACCCGGTATCATCCGTTTTAAGTTGTCCTTCAAGAAATTTCGTATTTGGACGATGACCAATCGCAACAAAAATTCCATCTGTTTCTATGAGTTCTTCCTCACCCGTTTTGTTGTTTTTTACCTTTAACCCGGTGACACCTTTATCCCCGGAGATGACCTCGACAGGTGTACGATCCAATCCCCAAGTAATTTTATCATTGTTTTTGGCACGATCTTGCATGATTTTAGAAGCCCGCAGTTCATCCCGACGATGGATAATGTGGACTTCGCTCGCAAATTTTGTTAGAAACGTTGCTTCTTCCATCGCTGAATCCCCACCACCGATGATGACCACTTTTTTCCCTCTAAAGAAGAAACCATCGCAGGTCGCACATGTACTCACACCTTTTCCTATGTTTTCTTGCTCACCAGGGATTCCTAACATTTTTGCGGAAGCACCGGTTGAGATAATTAGGGATTCTGTTTTCAGTTCTTCAGACCCCTCTAGGAATAAAGTAAACGGAGGTTTGTCCAGTTGTACCTTCGTGACCCATCCTCGTTTGAATTCCGCGCCGAAACGCTCCGCTTGTTTACGCATCGTGTCCATTAATTCAGGACCCATAATCCCATCTTGAAAACCAGGGAAATTCTCGACTTCTGTTGTTAATGTGAGTTGTCCGCCCGGTTCCGGTCCTTCTATAACAAGTGGTTTCATATTGGCACGTGCTAAATAGATGGCTGCTGTTAATCCGGCTGGGCCTGTCCCAAGAATAATTGAACGGTACATATACTTTCCTCCTGTTAGCAAAGAAATTTAATGATAGGTTTATTAGCGCTGGTACTAAACGATTAACAACAATTATTCTCCCCTAGCATGACAAGCCCCTTCCCTTGGGGAGTGTCTTGAAAATCAAGGGTCAGATTTTCCGTTTGCGGTAAAATTTTTGTATCAATGGCCACCGTAATGCCATTGATTACTTCCAGTTTATCGTCTTCTCTTGGCTCATCCAGAGCCAATCCCACATTGGGACTCCCTCATCCCATACCTGCAAAATAAAGACGAAGGCTTCGAGCGTTATTTTGTTGCAAAATCGCTTCAATATGCGGCTTTGCTGTATCAGTAATATTCATTGATGCATGACTCCTTTTTTAGATATAAGTATCTATTCTATTCGATTCAAGAGTGTTTTTAAATTGTTGTAGCCAACGGTTTCTTTGGTTTGCCAGGGTACAATCGCACAATGTTGTGCCAATTCATTTTCCACCCGATCGATCCATAGAATTTCAGCATGCCCACGGCCCCTTAAAATCGGATCTCTTGTTGGGGTAGTGGCGAAACTTTGATTAATGATCCACCACTGTGGAGAAACTTCGGCACGTTTCAAATCTTCTTGAAGACGGGTCGCCTCCAACACGGGTGTCGCTTCAGCAAGGGTCACCAGTACAACTGTCGTTTCTTCAGGGTCACGCAAACGTGGTAAAAGCTTTTTTACTGACTCCGGTACGTTCCCGGTGGAACGGGCTATTTCTTTATGATAAGACTGGGCAGCATCCAATAACAGTAATGTATGCCCGGTAGGAGCCGTATCCACGACGACAAACGCGCCTTTTGCTTGATCTACGACTCTGGCGAAAGCCCGGAAAACAGCAATCTCCTCTGTACAAGGCGAATTCAAGTCTTCTTCTAAATAAGCTAGACCATTCGCATCAAGGCCTTCCCCAGCTTCTTGCAATACTTGTTCACGATAGGCATCCACTTCTTCTTTCGGATCAATTCGGCTTACGGTTAGTTTTCCCTGGATTTCTTCTTCCTTCATCACATGGGACAAGTGGGCTGCAGGATCCGTTGTCGTTAAGTGTACTTTATGTCCTTGTTCAGCCAAACCAACTGCAATCGCAGAAGCCATCGTTGTTTTACCAACTCCGCCTTTTCCCATCGTAAAAATGACACCATGATCTTTTTCTTTAAGATCATCCAGCAAACTTCCTAGACCCGGAATAGTCATAGTATCCAGTTTTTTATTTGCCTTCTCCTCTTCATCGACACCTGCTGACCATTTTCGTAAATGGTCCATGCCAGTCAAGGAGTAAGATACAAGGGGCAACTGTGCCCTTTTCATTGACTTTAACGCTTTTGGCATGTTCGCCAATTCTTTTTGTTGTCTCTCGTAAAAAGCGCTTGAAATCTCGTCATCTTGAACATGGTCTTGCAACACACCGTTGATCAAAAGCTGTTGGTTTTGAATCCCGATCGCATGAAGTTCCTGTGAAGCTCTTTCAGCCTCTGCCAATGATGACGTATCTAAACGAGTGACAAGGATTAGGGTGGTTTCATTGGCGTCTGAAAGTACTTCTACCGTTTTCGCATAGGCCTCCTTTTTCTCACCCAGTCCAGAAAGGGGACCAAGACAAGAGGCACCATGCGTACTTTCGCTTAAAAAACCTGACCAAGCTGTAGGCAATTGAAGAAGCCGCAGCGTATGCCCTGTCGGGGCAGTGTCGAATAGAATATGGTCAAAACCCTCCACATGTTCTGGGTTTGAAAGTAAATTTGTAAATTCATCAAATGCAGCGATCTCCACCGTACAAGCTCCGGAAAGCTGTTCTTCCATATCCGCAATCACAGAAGCTGGTAACTTACCACGATAAGGACCTACTGCTTTTTCGCGATAGGCAGCAGCAGCTTGTTCAGGATCTAGATTAGCGGCATACAAATTTGGAACATTCGAAATCTGGATGGGGTGATTCGGGATCTCCATTTCAAATACATCTTGAAGATTCGAAGCTGGATCGGTACTCACAATGAGGACCTTCTTCCCTTGATCAGCAAGTGAAATCGCTGTTGCACAAGCGGTTGATGTTTTGCCGACTCCACCTTTTCCAGTAAAGAAAAGGTGACGGGTCATCCGTTTTGTTTCTTCGTGAAACCAGTTCATCATATACACCCCTACTTTTTCAGTGAGTTTAAATCAATTCCAGTTGGCTTAGAAGATGGTGTCTCAACAATGAGATCCTTTTTGTTAACATCCGACCATTGGGCAAACTCTTCATTTGTCGGATAGGTACCTTCTTTAACAAGCTCTCCGTCAACAATCGTTGCAGGCAGAGCATCCGAACCCTTTTTGTCTAACAATTTTTGGATCATTGCGTTTGAGATAAAGGCTTCTGTATCATTCGATAAATTGTAGCGATGGATATCAATGCCTTTTTTCTCAAGAAGAAAGACCGTATTCGCCACCCTTGTCAATTCAGGGTCCACACTTGGTCCGCAAACCCCTGTTGCACAGCACATTGCTGGATCGAAAATTTCAATCCTCTTCAATTTACTCCCCTCCTTATGCTTGATAATCAGCAAGGTATTTCTCTTAGATGCTTATTTTCCTTCCACTGCAAACTTTTGGATACGTTCCCCAATTTCATCACGGACACGTTGGAAAAACGCCCACTTTTCTTCTTCGGTTCCTTCCGCTTTGGCAGGGTCATCAAATCCCCAATGATCGCGCTTGACATGAGGAGGAGTCATAGGGCATTTGTCGTTGGCATCTCCACATAGTGTGACAACAAAATCAGCTTTATTTAATAGTTCAGGGTCAATAATAGAGGATTCTTGTTCAGATATATCAATTCCGGATTCCTTCATCGCTTTAATCGCATTCGGATTCACACCGTGGGCTTCTATGCCAGCAGAATGAACCTCATATTTGTCTCCTAAGTACTTTTTCCCAAAACCCTCAGCCATTTGGCTTCGGCAAGAGTTTCCTGTGCACAAGAAATAAATAATTGGTTTTGTCATGATATTCGGTCTCCTTTTTAATGTGTTTGTTTGGTATTCAGTAATTCTTCGACTTTTCCTATTAGATCAGATATGGAAAAGGGTTTTTCAAGTAATGCAATGTTGTCCTTACATTTACAATTGGAATCGGTTGAAAGAAATAAAATCGGTACTTTTCTATTCATTTCCCTGATTTTGTGACATAGCGTAAAACCATCCAGATCAAATAACTGAACATTAATGATTACTAATTGATAGTTATGACTGGGTAAATTCGTTAGGAAGATTCGACCCTTATTGTAATGGTCGATATGATGGTACCCGTTTTTCTTAAGGTTATATTCCACCAACATAGAATGAGACGGTTCATCTTCAACAAGGGCTATTTGGAATTGGTCATTTTTCATATTCGCCCCCTTAAATCCTTCATTAAATGATTAACAACCAGATGTACAAACCAGTCAACGTGATAAAGAGTGTTGGAACGGTTAAAATGATCCCGACTTTAAAATAATAGCCCCATGAAATTTTAACCCCCTTCAGTGATAGGACGTGTAACCATAATAAGGTTGCCAACGACCCAATTGGTGTAATTTTCGGGCCCAAGTCGGAACCAATGATGTTGGCATAAATCAAAGCCTCTCGCATGGTACCCGTTGTATCTGTATTTGCGATGGCTAAAGCATCGATCATCACCGTCGGCATGTTGTTCATGATCGACGAAAGAATGGCTGCAATAAAGCCCATTGAAATGGTCGCAACAAATAATCCTTCATTAGCGGTCGCTTGAATCAAATTTGCTAATACATCCGTTAATCCTACATTCCGTAGTCCGTAAACAACGACATACATCCCGATCGAGAAAAAGACCACAGCCCACGGTGCTCCTTTAATGACCTTTCTTGTATGAACGGCCGGGCTTTTCCTTGCCATGAATAAGAAAAATAAAGCAATCACACCTGCGACGATCGATACGGGAATGTTAAGAAATTCACTGACAAAATACCCGATTAATAGTACGGAAAGAACAACCCACGATAATCGAAACATTTTATGGTCTTTAATCGCCTCGTGCGGTTTATTCAATTGCGTTAAGTCATATTTAACCGGAATGTTTTTCCGGAAAAATAAGAATAAAACAAGAATACTTGCTCCCAATGCAAACAAATTCGGCACGATCATTCGGGAGAAATACTCCGCAAATCCGATTTCGAAGAAATCAGCTGAAACGATGTTTACCAAGTTACTAACCACTAATGGCAAAGAGGTTGTATCCGCAATAAACCCACTGGCCATAATAAACGGTAAGACCATGGCTTCCTTAAAGTTTAAGGCGCGCACCATTGCTAATACAATTGGTGTTAAGATCAGTGCAGCACCATCATTCGCAAAGAACGCAGCAACTACCGCACCCAATAAGGTAACATAAACATACATTTTGTACCCATTTCCTTTGGCTGTTCGAGCCATATGCAATGCAGCCCATTCAAAGAAGCCAATCTCATCTAAAATCAAGGAAATGATAATGATCGCAATAAACGCAAAGGTTGCATTCCAAACGATTTCCGTTACGGTAATGACATCGTTAAAGTCTACAACTCCTACTAATAAGGCAAGGATGGCTCCCCCACAAGCAGACCAACCGATGGATAACCCTTTCGGTTGCCAAATAACCAAAATTAACGTAAGAATAAAAATCACGGATGCTAATACAATTGAAGTCAATTTCGTCCCCCCTTAATCACAACTAATGCGTAACCCTTCTGCTTCCAATGCCTCTAACTTTTCATTTTGATCAGGCATATGTTTTAATAAATCTTGGATAAGGGGATAAGCGATATGTTGTTGATTGATCGAATAAAAGATCCATTGTCCTTTTCGTTTTTCCCTCACCAAACCAGCATCTCTCAATTTTCTGAGATGTTGACTAATAGAAGGCTGACTCATTTGAAATACCTCAACAAATTCACATACACAACATTCACTGCTTTCTAACAAACCCACCATCGTTAATCTCGTTTTATCACCTAACAGTTTTAAAACGTTTGCCACCTGTTCCACCTCAATGACTGTCTTTTCCATATGGTAACACCTCCTACACAAGGATAAATCACTATATAATTATACGCTAATATTTTGAACTAAAAAAATAAAACGATGCATTATTTTTCTTTTCTCCACCAAAACTTCAACCGTTGTAAATAACCTGACACAAGATTTGAAGATCTTGAGCTTGATCGGAGCATAAAAACACTCCACCCAAAGATAAGAAGAAAGAAAATGAGTACAGGTACAACATTGCTGTTTAACATCATTGTTGTCTCCCCCTTATCTGTATTCACAAATCATTATATAGGCATTTACTTATATATTCAATAGAGAATGATCATGATACTTTTTCTGAACCTTTTTGCATCAGATTCTAGTTAATATACGCCAATCATTTAGTAATCCCCTTAAATTACCAATAGCAATTCACTAACACCCTTATGAATCCTCTGCTACACTTAACTTAGGTGAGAAACTATGTATATTAACCCTATGCTGCTGGAAACAAGCCAAACAGCATTCAACGATCCGGACTTTTTTTTGAATTAAAGGTATCTCCATATATGGATGTGTACATAAATTTATATTTTACCCAAAAGTCCTAATATCTTGGGTTTTATTAGGTGTTTCTTGTTGTACAATAATAATATGTTGTACAAAAATACGTTCTTTTTATTTTCTTAAATGTACATTATTGGAATACCAAATGACAGATTCTAATAGGTTAGATATGTAATAATGGGGACTTATAACATGCTTCATTCAGGCTAAAAATCATCACGTTTGTGAATGATTACACTTAAATGTAGTGTAGTGATTTAAAAATAAACTGTGAACATTAAACATAGAAAGAATCCCTGCTTTCGATCAAAATGCAGGGATTTTTGGCATTTTAATAGACTTAGGGAAATGAATAAACTATTGTTGCTTATTCAAGAAAAGCGCCCTTCGTATTATAAGGTCAGCCAGAAAATATTTCTGGTTGACC
>NZ_JAIBLJ010000006.1 GCF_020179385.1 Alkalihalobacillus sp. YIM B00296
TCAAGAATCCCACCCGTCACACCGTAAGGTGTAGGGCTTGCGGCGCCGTGGGAGTCTCAACTCTGTTTATGGAAACTACCAATTGTTTTTAAACTAAAAAGTAGTTGTAATTTGTTTGAAAACCAAATACGATAGAAAGAGAAACTTTGCGTAGTAACAGAGGAAATGAGGACAGATTATGAATATTGCTTTAGTAGTCGACAGTGCGAGCGATTATTTAGGCCAAGAAGAACTGATTGAAATCATTACACCTATCGAAGTGGTTCCGCTGAATGTTAATTTCATAGGGGAAGACACTTATTTGGATGGTACAACTATTACCCACGAAGAATTCTATGAAAAAATGCGTCATTCGATAGAGCTCCCTAAAACGAGCCAACCAGCACCCCAGAAATTTTACGAAGCATTCAAAATTTTACTTACAAAAGGATGTTCCGTCATTTATCTCGGAATTGCGAGTAATTTGAGTGGTACGTTTCAAAGTGCAAATGTAGCAAAGGAAATGTTCAATGAAGAAGAGCAAGATAGGCTCTATTTAATTGATACAGAGACGGTTTCTGCCGGAGTCATTCATTTGCTGGAACTCGCAGATCAACTGATTCAGGATGGACATACAGTCGAGGAAGTGTATCAAAAAGTTGAAGAACGAAAGAAAGATATCACAGGGATCATCTTACTTGAAACGTTGGAAAATTTGAGAAAAGGCGGTAGGATTTCTACATTACAAGGAAAAGTCGCCAACTTTTTGAATATCAAACCACTTCTTAAAATAAAAGAAGGTGCAGTTGAGACACTAGAGAATTTCCGTGGAAAAAAGAAAGGGATCAAAAAATTGTCTGAAATGATCCAAGAATGGAGAGAAGAACACGAAGAATTATTGATTGTCCATAGCTATCCTTCTAAACAGGTTGTCATCGAGACGCTTAAAGAGCAGTTCTCCTTGGATAGCTTTAAAAAAATCCGATGTATCAAACTTGGAAGCGTCATTGGGACATATGCCAGTGAAAATTCGATCGGGATCATAAAGTATTAATCGCCAAAGGCACTGTATTGGAAAAGAGTTTTTCATGGAAAACATGACGGCTCCTTTCCCTCAGTGCCTTTGATTCGTTTGTTGAACAAAAAGTATTCCCGAGTTCCGTGCAGTACTGAAATATAAAGATACCAATAGGAAGGAAATCAGCAGAGCAGCGTATAATACATAATGGGAATTCGTATATATGAACGAGGAGGATACGCGGTGATTTATTATCAGTTTGATCCTGAAACAGATCGTGAAATCCTGAAATTTATACATGAGAGTGGAAAACTCCCAGATTCTTTATCAAATTATTTGGTTAAACCACCTATCGAAATGAAAGAGAATGAAGAAGCATTTGTATTTTCAAATGATGACGTGGAGATAGGTTTTTTATGGTTGACGCTCAGTCAAGGAGAACGACTAGAAGTTACGTGTCTGTATATTGCGGAACCCTCATATTCTGAAAGTTTCCAAAAGAAGTTAATGGACTTTGCGGTGAAAAGGGCGAAGTATTTAGGATTAAAACGCTTAGTCTTAAATATGGATGGTATGTATGACAAGGCTCAGCTGACGGAGCTGAGGGATGAGCTTGGATGCATTCGATTGGAATCGGATGGACACTTGATTGAATGCATTCTTGATTGAATGCTCAGCTTGTTTGTTGTAGTGTGTTGGGCATTTCTTTTCCTTCAAGCATAGAGTCCAGCTTTTTTATCAACCCAATCGCCTTATCATATGAAATTTCCCTATAATGATGGAGACCTTCTGGTTCTTCATCAGCCTCATCAGCTAACCTGACAACTTTCTGCAATGGATTCAGTTCCAACTGCCCTCCAGGTAAATATGAATCAGTATGCAAGAGGATAGCTAAGGAAATCGCTTTTGCATGCTCACGGTCCTCTCCGAGTTCAATAAGCAATTTGTGCGCTCTTTCTGCCCCTTTTATCGCGTGGATATCATTTGCTTTATACTGTTCATAATCCCACTTACCATCTCTATACCACGTGTAATGGCCGATATCGTGCAAAAGTGCTGCCTTACAAGCTAGAATGGAATCCACACCATATTGTGAGGATAGCTTATAGGCATGGAAACTGGAGGCAATGGCATGCACAACTCCAGATCGTTGTAAGTATTTTTGGGTTTTAGGATGTTGGAATATTTCAAGTAATGATGGTTGATGCATGGGAATTCCTCCTTTTTTAGTATATTGCATTCCAATATAGCATGTCTCAACCTCGGATTCAAGAGAAAAAATGTTCAATCATTTTCCTTATTTAAGGTGTTATCCTTTTTGGGAAAATGATGAAATTTATGTCGAAAGTTACTTTTCATGAAATGATTGGTTTCCTATAATAGTATTTGTAAAGCGAAACAAGGGGGAGGAACAAAACGATGGGGATGCTGAAGGTATTCATGTCAGTCTTTCTTTTGTCGTTTCCATCTTGGGAGATGGCAGACGAAACACAGGACATCGAAGTAGGGTTTCATAAAGGAATTGAAACACATGTAATGAAAAGGGAACTTCCAGAACAACTGCCAAGGTTCGTTTACGATGCAGGTTTGACATTCCAATATCCAGATGCAGTAAGAGGCATTTATGTGACAGGTCATTCTGCTGGAGGTAGCAGATTCGAGAATCTGGTCTCCATGCTGGATGATACTGAATTGAATGCAATGGTAATCGATATTAAGGATGACAATGGGTATATCACATACATACCAGAAGAGGATTCCCCATTACGACCAGCTGGGCAACCGTTTATTAAAGACCCAAGAAACATGTTGGAAACACTTGAAGAGCATCAAATTTATCCGATTGCGCGTGTAGTCGTATTCAAGGATTCCGTTCTTGCAAAACAGAAACCGGAATTATCGTTTAAGGATGGGGGTGCTGTCTGGAAAAATGGCCGTGGAGAGGCATTTGTGAATCCTTTCAGGAAAGAAGTATGGGATTACAATGTTCAAGTGGCAATTGAAGCAGCGAAGTTGGGTTTTCAGGAAATCCAGTTCGATTATGTCCGTTTTCCAGAGGGCTTTGAAAAACGAGATAAGACGTTGACTTACAGCCAGGGGGATTTTGGTCAACTTGAGATTGACGATGTCCAAAAGCGGGTAACAGCTGTAACAGAATTCGTCGAATATGCTAAAAAGCAACTTGAGCCATACGGTGTAAAAGTTTCTGTAGATATTTTCGGCTATACCGCTACATTACCTGAAGCTCCGGGAATCGGTCAAAACTTCACCAAAATCTCGAGCCATGTAGATGTTATTTCATCTATGATCTACCCAAGTCACTGGACTTCTTATTTTGGTATCGGAAAGCCTGATTTGGAGCCATATCGTCTCGTTACGGAATATGCGAAGATGGAGAATAAGAAATTGGGTGAACTAGATAATCCGCCAATTTCAAGACCATGGATACAAGATTTTACTGCATCTTATCTAGGCAAAGGAAATTACAAGAATTACGGTAAAGCTGAAGTAGAAGCGCAGATCCGAGCACTGAATGAAAATGGAATCAATGAGTTCTTATTATGGGATGCTGGCAACACCTACACTCCAAATGTGGATTATACACCATAAGACTAAATACCCAAAAGGTCATTTGATATCCTTTTGGGTATTTTCTTTCGAATAAGGGTACGGTGATTTCTAGCATCTTCATCCAACCACTTGGACCACTTCTGACATCAGCGGGTGGTGACAGCCTCCTTGTCGGACATCCATTGGCCTTCGTGGCTAACCATAAGGCGCATACGCTTTTCTTCAGGTTCTTCTTTGGACTTTACGCCATCCTGTTTGGGTATCTTTACTTTTATTCAAGAAAAATTTCGATTTTCCCCTGCCGAATAGTTTTGACGCAGCACCGTGTGTGATGATTCCCATGAAAGCAGTTAGTCCGATGACAAATATTCCAAGTAAAAAGAGATCGATAAAAAACTGCATCTGCTTAACCTCCTTGTATGTAACATCCACTATTTTCTAATACTACTATTGTAAAAGAAGTTTGGAGGCAATGGAAGAGAACGTTAACGATAAAAAAACAACCACTCCCCATACATATTATTATAGCTTAAATCGTTTCCAGTTCATACAAATGGGCTGCCCGGTGCTTTTTCATAATCAAATCAAATTTAGAGTCAAATGGAGGTTATGTTATAATGGAATTGAAGAATCAAAATGGAAAGGGTAGATCAATGAATTGGTATGAAAAACTGAATGAATATTTTCCTGTAGAAGAAATGAAGTCAAAGAAGCACATGGAGCTCTTATTGAAGGAGAAAGGCGATGTTTATCATAAGGATGAGGGAAAACATCACGTCCTTATGTATGCTGAGTTCGAAGATTTTATTTTCATCGATTATATTTTTGTATCTGGAGCGGCACGGGGACAAGGGATCGGCCACAAAGTCTTAGAAAAGCTGAAGAAGAAGGGGAAACCGATCATCTTGGAAGTGGAACCTGTTGACTATGAAGATACAGATACAGAAAAGAGACAGCGTTTTTATAAACGTGAAGGATTTGTCCATGCAAAGTCAATCGGGTACCGACGCCGTTCACTTGCTACAAATGAAATTAATGAAATGGAAATTCTTTTCTGGGCTCCTGAAAATGAATCAGAAGAAATGGTTTATGAAAGCATGAAAAAAATGTATGAAAAAATTCATACCTACAAGGATGTAGAGGTATACGGGAAAGCCTATCAGGACGTAGATGAAGTACTCACATTTGAAGAGTGAGTGGATGAAAGGACGGTGAGATACATGAAACGCCGTACAAAGAATAAAAAGAAACGTGAATGGATCAAAGATCTTCTTAAAAATAAGCTGCCTGGCTGGGCACCAAAGCCTACAAAGGGCGCGGCACAGTCAAAGAGATACACAGCTTAGTATCTATCTACACAAAGGACAATAGGGGGCTTAGTCATGAGTGTGCAACACTTATGACTAAGCCCCTTTTCTACTGGCCTAAATTGAAGGCATATCTTCTGATTTAGCCTTCTTTAAACGCCTTTTTTCTTTTATCCTGTCAAATTGGTTATATATGACTGGAATGAATATTAAACTGATCATTGTTCCGAACAGGAGACCGAATACGATAACGATTGCCATCGGTTGTTGGATTTCTGTTCCTTCGCCGATTCCAATCATAAGCGGGACCAACCCGAGAATCGTGGTCAATGCGGTCATCATGATCGGTCTAAGACGAACCTCCCCGGCTTTTACGATCGACCTTGCAGTAGAGAGGCCTCTCTTTTTTAATTGATTGACATAGTCTACAAGGACAATCGCGTTGTTCACGATTATACCAGTCAGGATCAAAATGCCGACTAATGATCCTACGCCAAAGGGTTGCCTTGTTATTAACAAACCAAGCAGGATTCCAATTGCAGTAAGAGGTATGGAAAACATGATGATGAATGGATAGGAAAAGGATTCGAATTGACCTGCCATCACCATATATATCAAGACAACAGCAAGAGCTAGTGCTCCGGTCAGCTTAAAGAAAGCATCCTTCATTTGTTGGTTTTGGCCACCGAAAGAAATTTCATAACCGGATGGCAATGATACGTTTTCTTTTAATTGTTTTTTCACATCATCAATGACAGTTCCTAAATCCCGATCCAGAATAGAAGCAGTGACACGGATTTCCCGTAAGCGGTCAGACCGATTGATCTGGCTAGGTCCTGTCCCTTGCTTGATTTCAGCAATCGATTTCAAAGTTACCAATTCTCCGGCAGGTGACTCGATTTGTAAATGTTCAAGGTCCTTTACATCTTCAAGCTTTGCTGGATCGACCTGTACCCTGACATCGACCTGATCCCCACTGCGATTGAATACTGTCGTAACCCTTCCGTTTGTTGCATTCTCAACCGCTTGTGACACTTGAGCGCTGGTCAGGCCGAAACTAGACGCTTTCGTACGGTCTACCTCAATCTCGAGTTGTGGATTACCGGTTTCATAATTGGACTCGATTTCACGGATTCCATCTACTTTACTGATTTCTTCTTTTATATTTTCAGAAATGGTTTCAAGCGTTCCTAGATCCGGTCCAGACACTTCCAGAGACACAGGTGATTCCGAAAAGCCAGCATCACTAGCTTGTACCGAAATATCAGCATCTTCAATTTTACCAACTTTCGTTCGGATTGCTTCCGCTACTTGTACATCCGACCGCCCACGTTCTGAAACAGGCTTCAGTAATATGCTGTACATCGCTGTATTACTATTGGATCCTGCCTGGATGGAGAAGTCGTTCGAGCCTCCGATTGTTACATAGTAGAGATCGATTTCTTGAATATCATCTAATCTTTCATTTATGGTTTCGGTTGTCCGATAGGTTGTATCCGCAGCACTTCCAGGAGGCAGTTCTACTTCAATGTTCACATAACTTTGATCTTGTGCAGGTAAAAACTCTGTTCCTATGAAAGGGATCGCCGATAATGAGATCAATAACAGGACAAATGTTCCTATAATCACCCTTTTCGGATATCGAAGGGCTTTTCTCAATAAATAGACATAACGCCTTCGGATGTTCAGAAACTTTCCTTTTTGGGGACGCAGCTTGTGCTTCCTTGTCAACAAGTTCGATGATAGTAAAGGAACGATGATCAACGACGTTATCAGAGAAGCAGCTAGGGCATAGCTGACACTAAGTGCCAATGGTTTGAAAAGCTGGGCGGCTAATCCATCCACAAAAATGATCGGAAGAAAGACGACAACCGTCGTCAAGGTGGACGCGATGACAGCACCCCCAACTTCTTTTGTCCCGGTGATGGCGGCTTCTTTTAATGGAACGCCTTTTTCACGGAGCCTGTATATACTTTCTAAAATGACGATGGAGTTATCGACAATCATCCCGACACCGAGCGCTAACCCACCTAATGTCAAAAGGTTCAGCGTTTGGCCGGAAAAATACATGAAAATGAAAGCTGTCATCACCGAAATCGGGATGGAGAATCCAACGATCAACGTACTGCGTATATTCCTTAAGAAAAGATAAAGAATCCCTGCAGCAAGTAAACTACCGATGACCATATTGATGAGAACGGCTTTGATCGACTGCTTGATGAATTTCGCCTGGTTGAAGATTGTTTCGACCTTTACATCTTCAGTCAACGAAAGCTCGTCCAACTTCTTCTCGACACTATTGGCGACTGTGACTGTATTTTCCCCGGATTGCTTAAGGATGGATATCCCGATGCTTGGTTCACCGTTCATGTAGCTGATCTGATCAGCATCCGCTGTCGTTTCTTCAATTTCAACAAGCTGCTCAAGTGCAAAGACACCGCTTTTGGTCGGAATCGGAAGTTGTTTCAAGTCCGTGATCGAATCGAACTCACCTACAACGCGTAACGGGTATTTCAATCCATTGTCACTGATTTCCCCACTCGGTAATGTCACATTTTCTCCAGACAGAATCTGTCTGAGCTGATCGATGGTGATTCCGAAATCATTCAAATCTTCGGGATCGACATCTAAATTGACGACTTTTTCAGTGCCACCTTCAATGGTTACAGAGGCGACCCCATCTATGGAGTCCAGTGCAGGTTTGATTTCATTTTCAACCAGCTTTTTTGCTGCGACCAGATCTCCTTCCGGAGCCTGTATCCCTAATCGTACGATGGGGAGGTCGTTAGGATTGAAGCGTAAGACACTTGGTTGCGGAACGTCGTTAGGCAGTTGTTCACGCAAAGCGTCCAACTGCTCGCGCATTTTTAAAGCAGCAAAATCCATGTCTGTACCCCAATTGTAAGACACAATAATAAGTGCCCCGCCTGTCCTTGAAACAGAGGAAACACTTTCTACATTAGGGATCGTCCCCATGATATTTTCAATGGGTTGGGAGAGGAGTTTCTCCACTTCCTCAGGACTTGCCCCTTCATATGTAACTGTAACTGCAGCAACGGGGAAGGTAAGGTCAGGGAAAAGATCGACGGGTGTATTCCGTACACTTACTGCCCCGATGATAAGCATGAATAAAATGACCATTCCCATGGCGATCGGTCGAAACACGGAAAGTTCGGTAATTTTCATCAGGTCCACTCACTTTTTTATGCTGATTTTCGAACGGTTTATCAATTGATATTTTCCATCAGTGACTACAACGTCACCGACAGCTAAACCTTTAATGACATTGCTCGTACGTTTGCCCTCTGCTGAAAGTTCGATTTCTCGCTTGATTGCACGCTTATCCTGTACAACAAAGACAAATGGTTTGTTCTGTTCATAAAGGATTGCCTGATTAGGGATCGTAAGGGCATTTTCTTTAATTTCAGTATCGATCATTGCAGTTGCGATCGTCCCCGCTTCGATGTTTTCTTGGGTTTCAGGCAACTCAACCGAAACGGTATACGTATTTGTTTCTGAATTCGGCTCAGATGATACTGTCCCGATGGTTCCGTTGATCGTATCGGAAACTTCATCGAAACTTAGTTTTACAGGCATCCCCTCAGTCACTTCTTGAACTTGAAACTTATTTGCACTGAACACGGCTTTCAAGTCCTGTTTGCTGGAAACGACCGCTAGGGGAGAAGAAGGGATAGCAGGCACTCCGACTTGCGCACTCACCTGGTCGATCGTCCCATCGATCGGTGATGTTACTTTCGTTGCCTGTAATGCCTGTTGTGCTTCTTTCACACTTCTCCTTGCTTGCTCAAGCTGCCCATTGATGAGCGGAAGGGTGGAAGAGGTAAGTGATGAACTTGAAGAAGCCAGTCCTTTTAGCTGTTCAAGTGTTTCTGTGATGGTTGCTGTAATATCATTTGTTTCAGCTTGTTCAGGCAATGGAATTTCTTCCAATTGGTCAATCGTTTCATCAATGACGGTATTTACACGTGTCTGAGTTGCTCTTTGTTGGTCAATTGCTGTATTCAGCTGATTCCTGGACCGTTCCAGGGCTGACACGGCTGACTGTGCTTGTTCGAGCTGTTGTTGAAGTTGTTGGTCCTCCAATGTAAAAAGCAGATCTCCTGACTGTACAGTTTCTCCTTCTTTTATATGTATTTCCTTAACCGGAGAAGGAAGGGATGAGGTTACTGGAACTTGCTGAGAAGGTACCGTTTTCCCGACAAGCTCGATCGTTTTTTTGAAGGTGGTTTTCTCTACCGTTTCTATTGTTACAGGGATAGCATTATCTGAAGCATAGTCGCTTGTAATGATATCTTCGGAACATGCTGTTAAAAGGAATATGAAAATACTTAAGAAGGCTAATGACTTTTTCAAGAATACTCACTCCATTATCATCTACAAGCAAATTTCTGGGAAGCAATCTATGTTTTATTATAGTTTAGGTTTAGAAAAAATAAACAAGGGAACAGGGTTTTAGGATAGGTTTAACAAGATGGTCACAGTTTCTGAAGGAAATCTATTTATACCCTATCATACGCATCGAAATTGTTGTATAATAAGAAATGTGATTAATAATCTTTTTAAAGTAAGATTTCTTATAAATATGATTTTCAAATCATGAAAGGAGACGATCCTTATGGTTACATTATATACTTCCCCAAGCTGTACATCATGCAGAAAGGCAAGAGCATGGTTAGAAGAACACGAAATTCCTTTCCAAGAGCGTAATATCTTTTCTGAGCCATTGTCAATCAATGAGCTTAAAGAGATTTTACGGATGACAGAGGAAGGTACTGACGAAATCATCTCCAAACGCTCAAAAACGTTCCAAGAGTTGAATGTCAACCTTGAGACAATGCCGCTGCAAGATTTGTTCGAGCTGATGAGTAAAAATCCTGGATTATTGCGTCGTCCGATTTTGATTGATGAAAAACGTCTTCAAGTAGGATACAACGAAGATGAGATCCGCCGCTTCCTACCACGTAAAGTACGTACATTCCAACTGCTCGAAGCTCAAAAAATGGTGAACTAATAAAAGAAGACTACTGCTGGATGGGCAGCAGTCTTTTTTTGTTTTTGGAGAGGATTTACAGGTGTGTGGAGTGGGCATATTTTACTAAGTTGCAAAATAGACACTGAAAGTTGGGAATAGGTCGTTGGAAGTTAGGAAATAAACATCGAAAGTTAAGAATAACACACTGAAAGTTGGAAATATAACACCTGAAGTTAGGAAAGGATTCTTTAACCAGCAACAGACTATTCTTTGAAGGTATTCACACTTTAAATGTAGAAAGAAATATTACCAATAAGAAAGGTGTGATTTTTTGGCGCAAAAAATCTATTTTAAATCTAAAGAATCGAAAAGTTAGAAGCCATATTAAGGAGAATCCCTTCTAGTCATCCGGCAAGAACGAAAGCGGAAAGTTGGTTATCAATAAGTAACGCTGGGGAAAGAAGAGCGATCATTAGACTACTACCTAAGTTTCGTGGAGGGGAAAGAATATATCATTTTTAATGGAATCCGTTTATCAAGCGGGAACTTTTACTTCCAGATCGATACACTCCTAATTAACCCTAATTTTATTCTTCTATTAGAAGTGAAGAATTTAGCAGGTACGCTTATTTTTGATACCGATCATGCTCAACTTATCCAGCAATTTGAAAACAAAGAAGTGATGCACAAAACCCGATCCAACAAGTGGACCATCAATTTTTTCAATTCAAAGAATGGATGGAACGGTATGATTGCCCCAGTAACATTCCTCTCTATTCTTATGTAGTCATAACGAATGATAAATGTAAAATAGTACCTGCAAATAACAATGGCCTCCTTAAAAATTGATAAGGAAAGATGTTCTCAGAAATACTATTAGAAACCTAGAAGAACTCCATAAAAAAGAATTTATCTCAAATATTAATCTTACCCGACTAAGAGACATGTTGATTAAACACCATACCCCTCATAACCCTGATTTGCTTAAGCAGCTTCAAATATCAAGGGATGCGATAATAACGGGTTTGCAGTGCCCTCGATGTTACCTAATCCCAATGGAAAGAGTTTATGGGAAATGGATGTCCTCGAATGCAAAACAACTTCGAAAAATACCCACGTCGATACCCTGCATGATTACTTCCTCTTAATTCAGCCCACTATTACTAACCAACAGTTACGGAAATACCTCCATATAGAATCTGTTAAAACTGCTAATTACTTGTTACAAAAGTTAAATATTAAACCCCATGGTAACAAACGGAATCCCACATACGACCTCACCTCACTCTGGCCCACAAAAAAAGACCCACCTGCCATTACAGGTAAGTCATTCAAGGTTTAATTCAAACTTTCGCGGGTTTTCATCCGTTTTGTCAACCAGCCTGTAAATAGGACACCACCGATGATGAACAAGTATAGCATGTAGGCCATGAATTGGTTGTGGCCAATCCAATTGTGGATCATTTTTTCTTCAGTGATCATTTTGGCTGCTGTAAAAGCGAGTATCCCAGAACCGATGTAAACAAGGGCCGGAAACCGTTCCATAAAATGAAGAATCAACTTGCTTCCCCAAATGATGATGGGTACCGAAACAAGCAATCCGATTATAACCAATAAAATGTTTCCGTGAGCTGCCCCTGCAATGGCAAGTACATTATCAAGACCCATGACGATATCTGCCATGACAATTGTTTTGACCGCCTCTCTCAGTGTCGTACCAGCCTTGATATCCGCCTCGCCACTGTCTTCAGCCAATAAATTATAGGCTATGTAAACAAGCAGGACTCCACCGATCAGCATCAGATATGGTATTTTTAATAAATATACGGCAAGAATCGTTAGTATAACCCTTACGGCAATCGCTAAGCCTGTACCTAATAAAATCGCTTTGTTCCGCTGGTGGACGGGTAGATTACGGCTGGCAAGCGCAATGACGATTGCATTATCCCCGCCAAGTACGATATCGATGGCAATGATTGATAAAAGTGCAATGATAAATTCTGATTCAAACAAAAAAGTAAACCCCTTTCTATAATGAAAACACTTGACGTTCGCTGATAATCCACGTACAATCAATCAAAATAGTCATGTTCGTGAAACTGAACCTTGAAATTATAAGGTAGTTCAGCAATAGCGTCAAGCGAGGCACTAGCGGTTATCGGCCTATTTATGGCAAAAAAGTAAAAATGGTCATGCATTTTTATTTCATTCCTCACCTATTTATCATAGAATAGAAGTACAAGAAACTCCAACATTTTATTAGGGATTCAGCAGTACACAAAATGGGAACACTACACAAAAGAAAATTATCATCAGTGTACAGGGGTTCAAAATCTCTTCCAGGTGAGCAATCTGGATCGAAGGGAGAGAAACACCATGGAAATAGAACGTGTAAATGAGTATACCATTAAGTTTTTTATAACTTATAGCGATATAGAGACAAGAGGATTTGATAAGGAAGAGATTTGGCAAAACCGTGAACGAGGGGAAGAGCTGTTCTGGGAGATGATGGATGAAGCGCATCAACAGGAACAATTTTCGCTAGAAGGTCCGCTTTGGATTCAAGTCCAAGCGTTGGATAAAGGCCTTGAAATCCTGGTCACGAGAGCTTCTTTATCACAAGACGGTTCGAAATTGGAACTTCCGATTTCGAATGACAAACAGATCGATCTGCCAGTAGATGATAATATTGAAAAGATGCTTGACCATCAATTCAATTCGCATGATAACGAGGACGCTACGGAAGAGGACGATGATGAAGATTTCTTATCCTTCATGATCCGTTTTAACGACATAGAGGATGTCATCTCATTGAGCCATAATATTAATTCAGAGTCATTTGAAGACACCCTTCATCATTATGAAAATAAGTACTATTTGTACGTTACTTTCTATGATACGTTCAGTGAATCTGAACAGGATGATGTGTTGAGCAGATTACTCGAATACGGTGATGAAACGGATCTTACAGTCCATCGGATTGAAGAATATGGAAAAGTGATTCTCTCAGAGAATGCACTCGAACAGGTGAACGAGTATTTTCCTAAGAAGTAGCTGAGCGCCGATTTTCGTCATGAATTTCGGCGTTTTCCTTTTCTTAACCTTCATATATTGAATAAATGGGGTAGGCCATCCGTTCAGCTTAGTGAATACTAATTGTTGAAACTCAAATAGTCATTATGTATTCAGAGGGATGAAATCATGTTCAAAAAGACATTGCAGCTTATGATGTTCATAACGATCCTAATAATAGCCTTCATCATTACAAAGCCATACTTAGAAAATTGGATTCTTGGTGCCAATTGGATTCTTGGTGCATTGAGTATCTTTTTTTCAGTTTCAGCTTTATTCATCGGTATTGTCATTTTTTTGGAGAACCGCCATCCATCTCAAACGTTGACCTGGTTCGTCGTCCTTGCTGCATTCCCATTGGTAGGCTTCTTTTTCTATATGATGTTCGGAAGGAATTACCGCAAAAAGAAAATGTTCGACCAAAAGGCTCTTACAGATGAAGAGGCTTTTTCAAGGTTTGAACAAAATCGCCCGATTAATGATGACCAGATGAAAATGATGGGTGATCATCAACGGCTCTTGTTCCAACTTGCCCAAAGGCTAGGGAAAAGCCCGATTTCTTTCAATACAGATACGAGGATCCTCACTAACGGAAAAGAAACCTATACTTGTATTCTTGAAGCTCTGCGGAATGCAAAAGAACACATACATATGGAATATTACATTGTCCGGCATGATAGTATCGGAAAAAAGATTCAATCAATCCTTATGGATAAAGCCAGAGAAGGGCTCGAAGTCCGTTTTTTATATGATTCAGTCGGTAGCTGGAAGCTAGACCATGCTTACATCAATGAGCTCCGTGAGGCTGGTGTTCAAGCAGTTCCTTTCTTACCGGTCAAGCTTCCTTTGTTCAATAACAAAATTAACTATCGTAACCATAGGAAGATCGTTGTGATTGACGGAAATGTCGGATTCGTCGGTGGTCTCAACATCGGAGATGAGTATTTGGGCTTGAATCCCACTTATGGATACTGGCGTGACACCCATTTGATGGTAAAGGGGGAAGCGGTGAGAAGTTTGCAGATCATTTTTCTGCAGGATTGGTATTCAATGACAGGGGAAACCTTGTTGGAGCCTAATTATTTATCGCCAGAAATCCCTAGCGGCCGGGTATATGGTGGGGTCCAGATGATTGCGGGAGGACCAGACCACCAGTGGGACATCATCAAAAAACTTTTTTTCTCGATGATCATATCGGCCAAGAAATCGATCTGGATTACGTCGCCTTACTTCATCCCCGATGAGGATATTTTGAACGCGTTGAGGGTCGCTGCATTAAGTGGCATTGATGTCCGATTGTTGTTCCCGGCCAAGCCTGATAAGAAGCTGCCATTTCATGCATCCAGATCGTATTTTCCAAGTCTTCTTGAAGCAGGTGTGAAGATTTATGAATACCGGAAAGGATTTTTACACAGCAAGATCATCATTGTCGATAATGAACTTGCCTCAATCGGAACAGCGAATATGGATATGAGGAGTTTTCATCTGAATTTTGAAGTGAACGCTTTCCTTTATCGGACGAAGAGTACATTAAGGCTGGTGGATGATTATATTCAAGATATCGAGGATTCGACACCGATCCACCCTGAGTCTTTCAACAAACGTGCCTTTTACTATAAAATCATCGAATCGACTTCAAGACTGCTGTCGCCATTGCTTTGATTTTTAAGAATCTTTCTCGCCATGAGAAGGATTCTGTTTTTTTATATCGAAATTTATTCAGGTACCAAAAATTCACACATTGAGGTGATTCAATGCTGTTAGCGACCTCCAGCAGCGGGCAGTGCATCAATCTGGCCGAGGACTGGAAAAAGCCTGACTTGGAAAGGATCAGAACCCCGAACACTTTTCAATGACTGTATGTAATGGTAACGTTACCCTAAAACTCGGCACTAAACGAATATGGCATTTCAGTCATCTGAAAGATGTCTTATGCGCGGGTGAAACCGAACCTGAATCAACCTACCATTTGTTAGGGAAAAAGCAGTTATACCGCTGGTTATCCATTCAAAATTTCACCCCGGAAATGGAAAGGTATTTTCCTCTTCTAAAGCAACGGGCGGATCTATTCCTCCCCAACCTGTCAACTGCCTTCGAATTTCAATGTTCCACAATCCCGACTGAGATTTTCACTAAAAGAACCCGTTCGTATCGCAAAGCAAATATCGATCCATCTATGGATTCTGGGGGCTAAAAGGCTATCCCGATCGAGGAACTCTAATTTTTATCGGTTAGATGAACTCGCATTCCAATCTCTCCGATTCAACGATGACTGCGACTTTTCGCCATATCTTATTTATTTTTGCCCGCTCACTTCTTCCTTCACCCTTCTTCATTCCATCATTCCGTACTCCTCAAGAACATTCCTAGCTGCGACTCATTCGATTCCATTGAAGCATACTCATTTTCCCTTTTACATGAATGAACTTGAATTGCCGCTTTTAAAAATATAAAGATTGGATTGAAAAGAACATAACCACGCGTCTCTATCTGCATGTAAACAGGGATCCTGCAGTGGTGATGATGAAGAAGCACCTGCTGAATAAAGGGGGACAGTTCAGCATATTCCCTATTGAAGTAGGCATTCCTTCTAAACATCTCTTCTGGTTCCACTCTCCTGCCTATGTCTGGCAAACATGTTTCCTCATGGAGATTCTTCAGCCGCTCCCAATCGGTACATCCTTTCAATTCCGAGAGGTCTTCCGGACATTCATTTCCCTCATCAAATCCTATTAAATCAAAACACGTTCCAGTCTTTCTGATAAGAATAGCCATATATCTTTTGCATTGATGGATTATTTACAGTGGCAATCGATGTCCATCATTTTTCAAAAGAGAGGGGACTCCATTTCCCCCAATCGATGACTGAAGTGAGACAAAGACTGAAGGAATATTTTATAATATAAATAATAGGGGATTATCTGAAAAAGCTAGGATAGAAAGAAAGGAAATCAGAGGTATCCCTAGAACTTTATACAGGTGTAGGGAATGTTTTTTTCAAAATGGAGACCATCCCTGATCTGTAATTCTGTTTGAGGAGATAAGGAGGATTTGATATGGCAGAGCAACCAGTAAATTCATTACCAAAAAGAGATGAAATACCTGTTGAAGATACTTGGGATTTAGAAGATATTTTCGAAACGGATGATGTATGGGAGCAAGAGTTCAAACAAGTAAAAGAATTGATTCCGCAAATCGATCGATATCAAGGAAAACTCGGGGAATCCTCAGCAAAACTTTATGAAGCATTGCAGCTTCAAGATGAAATCACGAAGCGGTTAGGAAAGTTGTATACATATGCCCATATGAGAAATGATCAGGATACAACGAATTCCTTCTATCAGGGCTTGAATGACAGGATAGGAACATTAGCAACTGAAACGAGCAGCCACCTATCGTATATCGTTCCGGAAATCCTATCCTTAGAGGAGAGCGAGATCAAGTCATTTGTGGAGGAAAACGATGATCTCAAGTTGTATGAACATTTTTTGGATGAGATCAATAGGAGCAGGCCGCATGTATTATCTCAAAAAGAGGAGGCGCTTCTTGCAGGTGTAAGTGAAGTGACCAACAATGCGAGTAATACGTTCGGTATGCTGAATAACGCTGACCTCAAATTCCCGACTGTAAAGGATGAAAATGGAGAAGACGTTGAACTTACGCATGGGCGTTATATCCGCTTCCTGGAAAGTGATGACCAGGAGGTCCGCAAGAATGCATTTAAAGCGATGTATGGAACTTATGGCAAGTTTAAAAATACTTTTGCAAGCACATTGAGTGGAACAGTAAAGAGAGATAATTTCAATGCCAGAGTCAGGAAGTATGATTCTGCCCGTCAAGCTGCGCTGGATGCGAATAACATACCTGAAACGGTCTACGACAATCTTGTAAAGACGGTGAACGACAACCTCCATCTGTTGCATCGATATGTAAAATTACGAAAAAAGGCACTAGGCCTGGATGAACTTCATATGTATGATCTTTATACACCAATCGTAAAAGATGTGAAAATGGAAATTCCTTATAATGAAGCAAAGGAAATTGTCCAGAAGAGTCTTACACCGATGGGTGAGGAATATGTCAATATCGTCCGTGAAGGTTATGAGAAGCGTTGGGTTGATGTCCGGGAAAATGTAGGTAAACGCAGTGGAGCCTATTCATCAGGCGCTTATGGAACGATGCCTTATATCCTGATGAACTGGCAGGACAATGTAAACAATCTATTTACCCTTACACACGAAATCGGTCACTCCGTCCATAGTTACTATACGCGTGAAACACAGCCTTATCCATATGCGAACTATTCGATTTTTGTGGCTGAAGTAGCATCGACTTGTAATGAAGCTTTACTTAATGATTATATGCTCAACAATACAGAAGACAAAAAGAAGAAGTTATATTTATTGAACCACCATCTTGAAGGCTTCAGGGGAACCGTTTTCCGTCAGACGATGTTTGCTGAATTCGAACAGATGATCCATGAACATGCAGCAGCAGGAGAAGCTTTGACACCTGACCTGTTTACGAAGTTATACTATGAGCTTAATCAGAAGTATTTTGGTGAAGAAATCATCATTGATGAGGAAATTGGCCTGGAGTGGGCACGTATCCCTCACTTCTATTACAACTATTATGTCTATCAATATGCTACAGGTTTCAGTGCAGCGGCTTCACTTTCTAAACAGATCCTGGAGGAGGGAGCACCAGCCGTTGAAAGATACCTGGAGTTCTTGAAAGCAGGAAGTTCAGATTATCCGATTGAGGTCTTGAAGAAGGCGGGCGTGGATATGGCGAGCAGCAAACCGATCGAAGAAGCGCTGTTTGTTTTCGAATCCGTATTGAGTGAAATGGAAGAATTACTCTTCGAAACTGAATAAAATAAAATTCGGGCTGGCTCAGATGTCAGCCCGTTCAAATTTTAAATCCTTTAAAACGGTTTTTGTTGTTTATTCGACCAAGAATAAAGAGGATGGATACAAAGAGCATAGGGGTTGCAATGTATAGTGGGAAAATATTGAGGAAGCCGAAAACGACCAGGACGAAACTGATTAAGACAGCAATGACGCCGATCAATATCCCGATTTGCATGATAACAATCTCCTTTCGTTAACAGTTTATGAAGACAAGAATGAAACATGTTATTTTTGCAATCAAAAGGAGATCGAATTTGTGAGAGATAGTAGCAGAATTATCATCCTACAGGCAAAGCAGATTGCAGTAATCAAACGTATTAAAAAGGGCGTAATCTATTATGTCATCCCTGGTGGCGGGATAGAGGAAGGCGAAACTCCTGAAGAAGCAGCAATCAGAGAGGCGAAAGAAGAACTTGGTGTAGATGTGTCGATTGAAAGGCTTGTTCATACAGAAAAGTGGAACGGAACACACTATTATTTTCTAGCTGAAATTATCGGTGGTGAGTTTGGAATAGGCAATGGGGAAGAAATGTCCCTCAAAAATGAGGAAAAAGGGATCTACATTCCACTGTGGATAGATTGTAAAGAGTTAGAACAACTGCCACTCCTGCCTGATTCAATCAGAAGCAACATGCAAATGCTAACAAAAAAGGGCCTGACTTATGAGTCAGCCCCACAATGATATCTCCAGAAGGTACCGTGCTTTACAGGCACCCTTTCGACTTTTTGTTGCAATACAAGTTTTTTAAGTTGTTTTTCCACATCCCGTTCAGCCAGGTTGTATACTTCAGAAATTTCTTTCGTAGCCACGAACCTATATTTCTCCAGAAAATACTCCAACGGTGGCGGCGGACACTTTTTCGGCAACTCTCCAAGCAGTTCTTCTAGAATATGAACGTAGATTTCATATGAGTACATTCCTGTTATTTTGATCCCTTCATCTGAGGTATCACTGAAAAAGACGAGGGAGGGCAATTGATTGACTTCCATTTCTTGGGTTGTTTTTACATCACATTGGAAGGCTTTGACTGCACTTTCTGAATGGAGGTCTCTTTTGAACTCCTCTACATCCAAACCAGCTTCTCCCGCACAATTTATCAATACGTCCAACTTCGTGATGTTCTGCTTTTGCAAGAACAATTCTTCTCTTAACTTTCTCAAGAAACGGACACCGTTCGATTTACCTTGCAGTTCAGCAGCTTTTACTGCGATCGAAGCGATATAAGGCGTTTGGATAGGGTCTTCATACCATACATCACCATCACAAGACATTCCGGATCGGTTAGCGGTGATCTCCCATTTCTTAGCGACATCTTCTTTTGAGCAGATGCCCTTACGTTTTTGTAAGGCAGTATTCCAGTAATCCAGTGTTCCGCCCATTAAATGCCTCAGGCGGATGTGATTACCGAATTCGATCTGCAGCTTTTTTATAACAGGTTCCAACCCCCAGCATTCTGGACATAAAGGATCAACGAACGAATATATTTCAATGGGTCGGTTCTTATACGAGGTTGGTAGTTCACACTCGCATTGCATCGGAGTGTGAGCGTCAGGTAATCCAGTCTTATGATTAGCCAATGGTTATTCTCCTTTCTATAGCTCTTATTCAGGATTGTTAACCATATGATAGGCCGTCATCGTCAAACGGCTATAAATTTGTTCCTTATAGGGACTTTCCAGATTGACCTCATCCATAGCCTCTCTCATACATGAAAGCCAGGCTTCGGCTCGGTGTCTTGTAATCGGGAACGGCATATGTCTAGCGCGTAACATAGGATGCCCGTGTTCTTCAGCATATAGTGGTGGCCCCCCTAAAAATTGACTGAGGAATTGTTTTTGCTTACGCTTCGTTTCAGTTAAATCATCAGGAAAAATGGGGGCGAGCTCTGGATGGGCTTGTACACGAGGGTAGAATGCCTCAACAAGCTTTTCAACCATCTCCTGGCCGCCGATCGCCTCGAATGGCGTTAGATTATTTGAATCCATTTTTGTTACCTACCTTATTTTGTACGATAAATAGAAAGTGTAATCACACATCCTACTTTTCAAGAAGTTATTACTTATTTTAGCAATGCCAAGATTGTTTCGGCAAACAATCTGATTTTCAGTTCATTTGAACTTGTATCTTCATTACTAGGCTTGAGCTGGGTAAAATAAAAGAAACTCATATAAATTGAGTTTCCCTTAAGAGTGCGCCCGGCATGTGCACATACTTTAGGGTTCAAGTCCCGAACGGTGAAGGTCGTTGTAGCCGTTAGCTGAAGGCAAGGGTGTCCGGGATGACCCGGAATCTGAAGGAAGCCAGAGGCAAATCTCCGGCCCGAGGAACACGAATCTCATACAAGGCTGTCAATTCTGGGATGAGATGGCTTTACACATCAAAGTCCCAACGACCGAAGGGGATGGCAGTAAATGAGGCGGGTATATGGAGAGGAAGTGTATGCACTTCCCGGGGAGGTCTGATGGGAACGCCGTACACATGCGGTAACCGATTCTTAAGGAATCGCTGAACCATCAGAAGTCAGCAGAAGCCATAGTACAGCCACCCTCCGGAGGATGGTTGGAAGGGCTGAATCATNATACAAGGTAGGGGTGAAGTCTCCAAGGGTGTATGAAGCGTGGAGAACTGGTGCCACACAAAGGAAGGAAACCCGCTACGTGGAGGATGAAAGCAATGTTGGAAAAGATACTTCAACGAGGGAATATGGAGAATGCCTATCAACAGGTGGTTCGAAATAAAGGGAGTTCTGGCATTGACGGAATTCCCACGTCCGAACTGAAATCCCAGTTATGGTCGTCTTGGAAGGACATCAAACGCCAACTCTTGGAAGGAACCTATCAACCGTCCCCCGTCCGTCGCGTCGAAATCCCGAAACCGAACGGAGGCCGACGGAAGTTAGGCATTCCGACCGTGATGGACCGCCTGATCCAACAAGCTTTCAACCTTCATCTCCAACGAATGTATGACCCGATA
Organism: Alkalihalobacillus sp. YIM B00296; assembly: GCF_020179385.1. Taxonomy (GTDB): domain Bacteria; phylum Bacillota; class Bacilli; order Bacillales; family Fictibacillaceae; genus Pseudalkalibacillus. The sequence continues at coordinate 20,828 of NZ_JAIBLJ010000006.1, forward strand.
TTCTCCAACCAAAGCTATGGATTCCGTCCTGGAAAACGGGCACATGACGCTGTCCGGAAAGCCCAAGATTACATCCATCAGGGATACACATGGGTGGTGGACATCGATCTCGAGAAATTCTTCGATAAGGTCTATCACGACCGGTTGTTGCGTACCTTAAGTTACCGCATTAAAGACGGTCGGGTACTGTCCATCATCCGCAAGTATCTCCAAGCTGGAATTATGGAGGGTGGACTGGTCCAGCAAAATCGGGAAGGGACTCCGCAAGGAAGCCCGCTAAGCTCTCTTCTGTCGAACATCGTACTTGATGAACTGGATAAGGAACTAGAATTCCGGTACGCTGATGATTGTCAAATCTACGTCGGCTCGAAACGAGCCGCCGAACGGACGCTTCAAAACATGACCCGGTTCATTGAGAAGAAACTGAAGCTGAAAGTCAATCGAGAGAAAAGTGCGATTGACCGACCCTGGAAACGAAAGTTCCTCGGGTTCAGTTTCACTAGCCCCAACAAAGACAGAGTAAAAGTTCGCATCCACAAAGAAGCTATTGAGAAAGCAAAACAGCGACTAAAGGATTTGACATCAAGGAAATGGAGCATTTCGATTGAAGAACGAATCAGACGAATAAACCGTTTTATTGTAGGTTGGCGAAATTACTTTGAACTCGCTCAAACGCCATCTGTTTTCTATAAACTGATGAAGTGGTTGAGAAGAAGGCTACGCATGATTCGATGGAAAGAGTGGAAACGTCCGAAAACGCGTATTCGAAACCTCATCGCATTGAGGATTCCGCAAGACAAAGCCTATGAATGGGGAAATACAAGAAAAGGCTACTGGCGAGTTGCCGGTAGCCCGATCCTAAGCCGCCCGCTCAATACCGAGCATTGGCGGAAGCTAGGATTGAAAACGTTGGAAGCACGTTAGATTTTCATGAAACCGCCGTATACGGATCCGCACGTACGGTGGTGTGAGAGGTCGGGGGTTAGTCACCCCCTCCTACTCGATTTATTGTCATATTCATCTATGTCAGAACCCGTTGGTAGTTGGACATTACTTTACTGACATAAATTTTTCTTTTGGTGAATGGGGAATTCCATCGTATCGATCGACATTCCCTGGTCCTGCATTATAAGCTGCTAGTGCATATTGGATATTTCCATCATAGCGATCCAACATCTGCCTCAAATATCTGGCCCCTCCCATGATGTTCTCTTCAGGATTATACGGATTCCTGACCCCAAGACCTTCTGCGGTTTTAGGCATCAGCTGTATTAACCCCATTGCTCTTGCAGGGCTTGTACTCAAAGCATTGAAGTTCCATTCTTGTTTGATGACTGCTTCAATCAATTTAGGATCAAGGTTATACCTTGCTGCCGCTTCATTTAAGTATGTACTGTATGGGTTTCTTGAAGACTGGGATGCAGGTTCTAACTCCGGTGAATGCAACATGACTGGTGGATAGGAATCGATTGGTTTCTGCTTGTTCTCAACAATAGCTGAAGCTGCCAAAAAGGATTGGAGTTCTTCTTCAAACAAAGTATTCCAGGCTGTATTGATAGATGAAGACTTTGATCCAATCTGAAATTGGCTGAGTGATTGAAGCTCGATCAATGAGCGGATCAATTGGGTGTTCAAAATCATCCCTACTTTCGTATACTGCCTTCATCATAGCAAACGGAATGCGATAAACAATGAAATTTGGACATATTTTTCATATGATTTGTTTCTGTTTAAAAAAGCGTTCGATCTTGTTGGGAGTCTTCCGCTGAGGGATATGATAGGTCTCAAGCAGCTGTTTGAATTCCTTTTCACCTTGTTTCCGTTCACTAACCTCATACTCCAACTCGTAATCTTCAGTTCCAAGGTAAGCAGAGTGATCGAAAACAAGCAGACCAGACTTATATGTTTGCTCAGCTCTTGTTGTGACGAGTGATCCTAAGCAGATTAATTGATCAGGATCTATTTCGAAAGTATCTTCAAGGTACCGAATCATATCGCTCGTTGTGATGGGTTCGCCATTAATGAGTCGAACCGCATCTGCATCACTAAGTTTTTCATGGGATTCCATCAAACCGTCTCCATGGGGACGTTTCAGTGTAAATGTATAGTGGTCCTCTTTATGTCGGATACGGAGGGCACACCCCTTTTCTTTCAAAGTAAATGTTTCTGTATCAAAGTAATAGTTGGTTTGTTTTTTGAAAGTGTCATCTGTAATGGAAAAGGCTGAGATCAGTTCATTAAATTCATCTTCAATGACTAGGTTCTTCAATTCGATTTCGATTTCTTGTTTCATACGTCGATCACCTCATGCGAGCATTGTTTTTCGTGTCATTATCTCATATATGGAATATGGCTACAATTTTAATATACCAATTAAAATATGGTACACTTATAACGGGTCTTCAACCAAGTCAACAAACGAGACGGCGACTTTCCGACGAACAGAGTAAAACCTGTACATGCGTCTACAAGTGTATCTCTCGAAGTCAGCTTCCTCGGTACAACTAACAGTTGTTATGCGTGTTTTGCTCGTTGCTAGTACTGCGGTTGTCACAGGACGTGACGTTTTTACGAAGCGCTTTTCGGTTTTAGCGGTCCTCATGCAGTTCCTCAAAACCACTGGGCCTTAACTTCCGATGTACAGGATGTACTCATTTGTTGACTACTTGAACTTTGAAGCAGCTAAGGATATATCGATTCATTTTTTTAGGAGGATCATTATGACTATAAGATTAGAAGTTACATCAAGCGAAGTTTTCGAAGATAAAGTAGAGTTTGCATGCAACAGTGAAAATATAGCGGGTGAGGTTGCATTGGAACCTTCAGAGCAAGTATTGGTGGATTCTGATTCTTTATCTTTCATCTATATATTAGAAACCCCTGATAGCTTCATCTACGTATCTTTTCTAAAAGAACGTTGGACTGGTTTGAAAGCCGTCATAACAGATGAGAAAGATGCGATATTGAAATTGTCTAACCATAAACCAATCCACTTAAAAGGAATAAAAGGGGAAATGGATTATCTTATTCAAAACATTTCTGGCAATGCAAATTACGGAAACGAAATGATGTCTAGCGTCGAGGAGATTTTCCAACCAATAAACGGATGACATGAAGAGCTTCCGAAAAAAGAGATTCGGTGGTGGTTAGATGGAATGGGATGTATTGTTGAATCCTTATAAACAATCAGTTGAAGAACTGAAGATCAAATTGAAAGGGGTCCGCGAACAGTATATCATTGAAAATAAACACTCCCCGATCGAGTTTGTCACTGGTAGGGTGAAACCTGTGGCAAGCATTTTAGATAAAATGAAGCGGAAGAACATTTCACTCGATGATATTGAATCGGAAATACAAGATATCGCCGGTATCAGGATCATGTGCCAGTTTGTGGATGATATAGGTACTGTGATCAACATGCTTAAGAAACGCAAAGACCTGGAAGTCATCGAGGAGAGGGACTATGTCAATCATAAAAAACCAAGCGGATACCGTTCCTTCCACGTCGTCATTTCATATCCGGTCCAAACCGTTGCCGGCGAGAAAAAAATTCTAGTAGAAATACAAATACGTACGCTCTCTATGAATTTCTGGGCGACAATTGAACATTCTTTAAATTATAAATACGCTGGGGCGATCCCGAGGAATATCCAACAACGATTGCAACGTGCTGCCGAAGCTGCGTTCCGATTAGACGAAGAAATGTCCCTAATAAAAGGGGAAATACAAGAAGCTCAAAAACTATTCGAGCAAAAGGAACAACGGTGATATACATAAGTAGGAATTTTGAAGGTAAGGAAGCGATGTTCAATGAATTTTTCGATAATCTCTAAAGGTGACGAGAAATCAGCTAAACTTGAAAAGCGAATCAAGTCTTATCTACAAGACTTTGATCTGGTATGGAATGAGAAGGAGCCGGACATTGTCATTTCCATTGGAGGCGATGGAACACTCCTTCACGCTTTCCATCACTATATCGAACGCGTCGATCAAGCGGCATTCGTCGGAGTGCATACAGGGCATCTTGGATTCTATGCCGATTGGACACCAAGTGAGGTGGAAAAGCTTGTCATCCATATTGCGAAGACACCTTTTCAAATCGTTGAATATCCTCTTCTTGAGGTGACTGTACGTTATCTTGATGGAGATAATGAAAGCCGGTATTTAGCGATGAATGAGTGTACGGTCAAGAGTGTTGAGGGGTCCCTCGTCATGAATGTGGAAATTAAAGGAGAAGAATTTGAAACATTCAGAGGCGATGGGTTATGTATCTCTACACCTTCGGGAAGCACAGCTTATAATAAAGCTTTAGGAGGAGCCATCATCCATCCTTCCCTTCCATCCATCCAGTTGGCAGAAATGGCTTCAATCAACAATCGTGTGTTCCGGACGGTCGGATCTCCACTCGTATTGCCACAACATCATACGTGTATGTTAAAACCGGTGAATGATGTTGACTTCCATATTACGATCGACCACCTATTTTTACTGCATGAAAAAGTAAAGTCGATCCAATGCCGGGTTGCTGAAAAAAAGGTAAGGTTTGCAAGGTTCCGTCCGTTCCCATTCTGGAAGCGTGTCAGGGAATCCTTTGTCAAAGAATGATTTAACGGGTTACTAGAGGAGACGTATCATCATGACACAATTACAATTCACATGGACTGTCGGGAAGGCGTCCAGCGGAAAACTTCTAAGAGAGTATCTACTGGGAGAGAAGTTCATATCAAGACAAGCGCTCACTGACATCAAGTTTGCCGGTGGCGCTCTTTTTGTAAACGATGAGCCTGTGACTGTCCGATATCCTCTAAAGGAGAGGGATCGGGTAACTGTATGTTTCCCTGACGAAGTAGTTAGCGAATCTATGGACCCAGTCCATATCCCGCTTTCAATTTTGTATGAAGATAAGCACTTCTTAGCAGTGGACAAACCTCCCGATATGCCGACGATCCCGTCAAAGTTCCGGAATACAGACTCACTCGCACAAGCGGTACTGTTCTATTATAGACAAAAAAGGATATCTTCGACGATCCATGCTGTCAATCGGCTTGATCGGAATACGTCTGGGATCGTTTTGTTCGCTAAACACCGCTACGGTCATTCTTTGTTATCAAGGCTCCAAAAAAGCGGTGAACTCGAACGGACGTATATTGCACTTTGTCATGGTGTTCCTGAAAAAACAAAAGGAACGGTTGACCTGCCGATCGGAAGAAAAGAGGGAAGTATCATCGAACGCTGTGTTCGCAAAGACGGTCAACATGCGAAAACACATTTTGAAGTATTGAAATCATTTAAGGAACATGCCATGGTCCGGTTGAAGCTGGATACTGGGCGAACCCACCAGATCAGGGTCCATATGTCATCGATCGGTCATCCATTATTAGGAGATGATCTTTATGGAGGAGACGAAATTTTTATAGAGAGGCAGGCTCTTCATAGTCAATCCTTGCAATTCGTCCATCCTTTCCTGGAAAAGTTGATAGAAGTAGAGGCGCCGGTACCCCATGATATGGAAAAATTGATGAAATGAACGGTAAAAGACGTTTTTTTGTTGGAAAAATCGACCTTGAGATTGAAAAGGTATTTAAAGGAAGCAGCTGAGCTTCCTTTTTCTATTCGAACCGTCCTCGTTCTATTTAATTGCACCGTTTTTAAGAATCAATTGCACGATTTTGAGGAATAATCGCACGGAAATAAAAATAATTGCACGATTCCGTGAGTTGAATGAGCGGGCACAAATATTATTGCATCATCGTTATGCTTATTGCGTTAAAAATAACCTTATTGCACTAAAATCAAACAAATTGCTCACTCGCACAATAAGGTATACGTCAAAGCTTAATCATCAAATGACCTGAATTTTTCTTCCATATATGGCATTCCGGAAGGCACGGAAACCGTTTGATCCTCTGGATAGCGATAGGCAGTGAGGGATCCGCCGAAAACACATCCCGTATCGATGTTAATCGTGTTCCCGACCCTTCTTGGTTCTGAAACTGGGGTATGGCCGTAAACGATGATCCTTTTTCCTTTATACCTTTGAGCCCAGTCTCTACGGACAGGCATACCATTATCATGTCGTTCTCCTGTAATATCCCCATACAGGACAAAGGTCCGGACCCGTTTATGCTTTTGGCCGATAAAATCCTCTTTAATACCTGCGTGTGCAACAACGAGCTTGGTATCCTCAAGCTGAAGATAAAGAGGGGCGTCTTCAAACAATTCTTTGAACATGCTTGAAATTTCCACCTTTTCGCTCTGTGGCAATGCCTTGAATTCAGCAACCGTCGTTTCAAGACCATGACGGATCTGTACATCTCTGCCTAGAAAATAACGATACAATTTATCGCAGTGGTTTCCAGGTGAATAGAGGGCGATACCTTGCTTTACTAGTCTATAAACGAGTCGGATCACTTTTATGGAATCAGGGCCGCGATCAGTCAAATCACCTAGAAAAACAAGCTTACGATTATCTGGAGGAAGATGATTCCCATTTTCATCTTTTCTATAGCCCAATTCGTCAATAAGTTGGATTAATTCCCTATAACAACCATGAATATCTCCGATGACATCATACTTCATGCTTTTTCACTCCATCTGATTCGTTCTACTTCGTACTGGTATTATTTAAAATAACAAAAATGAATGAAAAAAGCACCTTGAGGAAGGTGCTTTCTAGTCAAACATATATTTCCTTGTCCTTGAACGAACATTTAGTACGAGTCCGATCGCGATCATACTTGCTAAGATCGAACTGCCCCCATAACTGATGAATGGAAGGGGGATCCCAGTGATGGGAAGCAAGCCGATGACCATTCCGATGTTCTGGAAAACCTGGAATGTAATCATACCGATTACCCCTGCACATAAATAGCTTCCAAATGGATCGTTGCTTTCCAATGCAGCGTGGATGATTCTATAAACCAATAAGAAGAAAAGGGAAATGACAAAACTTGTGCCCATGAACCCAAACTCCTCACCGATCACAGAAAAGATGAAATCTGTCTGAGCTTCAGGGAAATAGACATTCCCTTCCCCGAACCCTTTTCCGTATAATTGGCCGGACCCGATCGCCAATAAGGACTTAACGAGCTGGAATCCGAATCCTTGCTCGAATTCATAAGGTTGAAGCCATCCGTAAAACCGATTCAACTGATATTCATCATGTAAAATATAATCGATCAGAAATTCAGGGTTATACATATAGATGGCAACTAATCCTCCGATGCCAAGCAATGAAATCAAAAGTAAAAGGAGGATAATTCGCCATCTGATTCCTGAAACTAATAAAAGACTGGCAATAATAGCAAAAAAGACGAGTGATGTGCCAAGATCAGGCTGCAGCATGACTAAAAATATTGGTGGTATCGAAATCAAGATGATCTTCCCAAGCAATAAAAAGTCTTCTCTTATGGATCGATCTAGATATTTCTCATTATGAAGTGTAATCGCATTGGCAATTGAAATGATAAGCGCTACTTTCATCAGCTCGGAAGGCTGGAAGGCGATTCCTCCATAGCGATACCAGCTTTGTGCACCGTTGATATAGGGAACGATCGCTTCTTTTGTACCAGCATTCGGATCGACTAATGGAATCAGGATAATTCCAAGTAACAATAAGATCCCAAATCCATAAATGTACCATGAAAGCTTCAGGAACTGATCAAAATCAAGGATCATGACAACCGCAATGGCCCCAAATCCTACCGCATACCAAACTAACTGCTTCAGAACGAAGTTGCCTTCATACTGTCCTACAGCACTATAAATCGCAATGCAGCTTGAACAGATTAAAAGAAATAAGATGAAAAGTAAGTTATAATCAATTTGTGAAAATGGGGTTTCTTTTTCTAGGTTCGTCATAAGCTTTCCCTACCTTGAAAAACTAGTTCAATGAAAATAATAACATCTTTTATGATAACGAACTATAAATAGTTTGAAAATAAGTCTTTAATCGCTTTTTAAAATTGACAATCTTGAAACGCTTTTTTACTATTAGTGAGTCGTTGAAAATAATTCGGCAAAGAAAATAGAATCGATGCCTATACTCACATTGGATCACCCTGACTGAGAGGGGAGAAGGACATGGAACAAGAACTGAACAACGAATTCAAGCATGTGTTCGAAGCTTTGAAAAAAGAAGATATCGATCTTTTCAGGGAAAATTTCTTGGAGATGCACCCTTATGATCAAACCCGGTTGTTCTCAGAGTTGGAAGAAGAAGAAAGGATGCGTCTTTATAGCTATCTTTCACCTGAAGAAATGGCTGATATATTTGAAAAAATAGAGATTGAAGATACAAAAGGCTATCTGTTTGAAATGGAGCCCTTTTATGCTGCAAAAATGCTTGGGGACATGTACGCCGATGACGCGGTAGACGTATTGAATGATCTGGAGGCTGAACAGTTAGCAAGCTACCTGACGATCATGGATGATGAAGCGGCTCAGGAAATCAAAGAGCTCTTACATTATGAAGAAAAAACGGCTGGTAGTATCATGACAACGGAGTTCGTAGCCATCCGAGCCAACCAGACGGTGACACAGGCAATGCAAATTCTTAGAAAAGAAGCTCCCGATGCTGAAACGATTTACTATGTGTTCGTAGTCGATGAAAATAAAAAGCTGGTCGGGGTCATCTCCTTAAGGGACTTGATCATCGCTGAAGAAGACACATTAGTGACCGAGGTAATGAATGAACGTGTGGTAGCGATTTCTGTAGGAGAGGACCAGGAGGAAGCGGCACGGATGATGAAAGATTATGACTTTCTCGCATTGCCAGTTGTCGATTTTCAAAATCATCTTCTGGGGATCATCACAGTCGATGATATTGTCGATGTCATCGATGAAGAAGCTTCGGAAGACTATTCAAAATTAGCTGCCGTTTCAGATATGGATTCTGCTGACCGGAGTCCGATCCAGGCAGCCAAAAGACGATTGCCTTGGCTTATCATATTATTGTTTCTCGGTATGATAACCGCAAGCCTGATCGGACAATTTGAGCAAACGTTGAATCAGGTTGCCATTTTAGCCGTATTCATCCCGCTGATTGCTGGGATGGCTGGGAATACAGGCACCCAAGCTTTAGCAGTCGCGGTAAGAGGGATTGCGACAGGGGATACAGATAAGCAAGACGTCCGGAGCCTGGTATTAAGAGAAGCGGGGACAGGTGTGATTACCGGAACGTCTTGTGGATTGATCATCATGATCATCGTATATTTATGGAAGGATTCGATCTATTTAGGGTTGCTCGTGGGTGCATCGATCTTGATGACTTTGATCGTTGCCACTCTCGCCGGAGCTCTGATTCCTCTCCTTATGCACAAAATGAAAATCGACCCTGCAGTAGCATCTGGACCATTCATTACAACAATCAACGATATCATCAGTGTTCTAATCTATTTTGGCCTGGCGACGGCATTCATCAACTATTTTACGTAAACGAACAGGAGGAAAGTATGGAAGAGCATGTATCATTCACATCCTTAATCGTCGTTATTTTAACCGCTTTTCTCACACCGATCTTATTGAAGAAATTAAGACTGTCGATCATTCCTGTGGTGGTTGCTGAAATCATCGCTGGTCTGATCATCGGAAAGACAGGTTTCGATTTGGTGCAGCTCGATGATTGGATCACCATCCTCGCAAGCCTTGGATTTATATTTCTTATGTTCTTAAGTGGTTTGGAAATTGATTTCAGCGTATTTTCAAATAATAAAAACCGGATGACCTTACCATCAGGGAAATTGGAACCGAACCGTTTTCTCGTTTCAGCCATCGTGTTCGTCTTCATTCTGATCCTGTCGTTTGTATTGTCATGGCTGCTCGTTTTTTTCGGCTTTACAAACAATGCTTATTTTATGTGTCTCGTCATCTCGACTATATCTCTTGGTGTTGTCGTCCCGACATTGAAAGAAACCGGGATCATGAAATCAGGAATCGGCCAGATCATCCTGATTGTCACAGTCATTGCGGATCTTGTGACGATGATCCTATTGGCGGTATTCGTTTCTATATATGAAGGCGGCGGAAACATGTGGCTGTTGCTCTTGCTATTCTGTGCGGGAATCCTTCTCTATTTCATCGGCAAGTTCTTTAAACAGAGCTCCTTTTTTGAAACCTTGTCGACTGGGACTGTACAGATTGGAATGAGAGCGGTATTCGCGTTGATCATCCTTTTGGTCGGGTTATCTGAACAAGTCGGAGCAGAAAGTATTCTCGGCGCTTTCCTTGCCGGAGTTCTAGTATCCTTGTTAGCACCTAACCGGGAGATGGTAAGACAATTGGATTCATTCGGATATGGGTTCTTGATCCCGATCTTTTTCGTAATGGTCGGGGTAGAGCTCGATCTATGGGCTTTATTCAGTGACCCAAGGATCGTCATTCTGATCCCATTATTGTTTATTGCCTTATTGATTTCCAAGCTGGTTCCTGTACTGTATTTGAAAAAATGGTATGACTGGAATACGATCATCGGTTCTGGATTCCTGCTGACAGCGACTCTGTCTCTAGTGGTCGCTGCGGCGAAGATCGGGGAACGTATCGGGGTCATTGATAACCAAATGTCATCAGCACTGATCCTGCTTGCTGTCATCACCTGTATAGTTACGCCAATCGTATTCAAAAAGGTATTCCCTTTAAACCTGGTTGCTTCCAAAACAAAAAAGGTGAACGTCGTTGGAGCGAACCAATTAACATTAAGACTGCCATTGGAACTTGATCCGAATCTGTTCAACACGACTCTATACCATACGAAACAAGAAAAGCTTGAGGAAGGGATCGGGACTAATTTTGAAGTAAATGAAGTGGATGATTATGAAATAGAAAGATTGCTGCAAGACGATGTATTCAATACAGATGTGCTGGTCGTAACGACTGGTAACGATTCGATCAATTCCAAAATCGCATCCTATGCAAAAGAAACTGGGATCGAGCGCGTCATAACGAGGATTGAATCATCGAAGATAAGTACGAAACTGAAAGAAAAAGACATTGAAGTGTTCTCATCACTATTATCAGCTAAGACCATTCTAAGATCGATGATTGAAACACCTGATGTCGCGAAACTAATCATCGGTCAAGAAAACCGGTTATACCAAGTGAACGTCCAAAACAACAAATATGTCGGAACGATGCTCCGGAACTTCCCATTCATGGGAAATGCGATCATCATCCGGATTTTTAGGGGGAATGAATCCATTGTCCCTCACGGAGATACAGAGCTTCAACTGCATGATCATCTGATTGTGACAGGAAGCAAAGAAAGCATACAAGAATTAAGAAATGCATTATCGTAATCTTAAATTATGAGAATGTCAGGCACGCCCTAAATGGATCATCACCGGATGACAGGGCGTCCGACACTTTTCTTTTCTTCGAGTGACTGGTATACTCTAATTAGGACTAGGTCATAAGAACAAACGTTAATCATGAAAATATGTAAAGGAGGCCCATTCATGAATTTATCATTAGAAAACCGTACATATGTGGTCATGGGAGTAGCCAACAAGAGGAGTATCGCATGGGGAATCGCACGGTCATTGAGTAATGCTGGAGCACGACTAGTATTCACGTATGCCGGTGAACGTTTTGAAAAGGGAGTACGTGATCTTGCAGAATCTCTTGACCGTAAGGATTCTCTTGTCATTCCTTGTGATGTAACAGATGACGAACAAATCAAAGGTGCTTTCGCCCGGATCAAGGAAGAAGTCGGTGTCATCCATGGACTGGCCCATTGTATTGCATTTGCGAATGTTGATGAGTTAAAGGGTGAATACTTGAATACGACGAGAGACGGGTTCCTATTGGCTCATAATATCAGTTCCTACTCACTTACAGCTGTAGCGAAGGAAGCGCGCGGACTGATGACCGAAGGCGGGTCGATTTTGACGATGACCTATCTTGGCGGAGAGCGTGTCGTATCGAACTACAACGTCATGGGCGTTGCCAAAGCTTCACTAGATGCAAGTGTAAAATATCTTGCCAATGACCTTGGCAAAGACGGGATCAGAGTCAACGCGATTTCCGCAGGACCTATCCGTACCCTTGCTGCTAAAGGAGTAGGTGATTTCAACAGTATATTGAAAGAAATCGAGGAAAGGGCTCCACTGCGGCGGACAACAACAACAGAAGAAGTCGGCGATACGGCTCTTTACTTGATGAGTGATCTATCCAGAGGGCTGACAGGTGAAATCCTGCATATCGATAGCGGGTTCCACCTATTAGCTAGATAATTAAGATTAAAGGGTTGACCTAAAAGAATAGTGGCAGAAAACCTACCAGACGATGTTTTTTCAAAATGTTGTTTGTAACGGAGAGATTCGGGCACTTAAGGATCAACCCTTTTTTGATCTAAATGAGAGTAACAGCTTTTCCTTCCTATATAGAATTACCTATCTCACTCATTCCCTTCCATTTAAGTCCCGCTTCAGGGGATACACCTGTTATGACGTCCCTCTCTATGACTATCTCCTCTACAAATAATAAAGTATACATATGCACAAATAAAATAAAGTCTAATATCTTAATTCTAAAGTGTGTTATAATTTTTATCTTTTAGGCGGTGAAGGTTGCGAAGGAATCTGTTTCACAAGCTGTTTTTCATTTCAAAAGAATTCCTGACTCTCTGATAAATTAACTTTTACTGCCAGGAAGGGGAATTATGGTATCAGTCATTACTTGTACGATGAGAGAATCCTGTCTTGAAAATGTATTCAGTAATTATGAAAGGCAGCAGTTGGATGAAAAAGAACTGATCATTGTATTGACCAAGAAAGAAATGGACATGGGGAAATGGGAGAAGGAAGCAAAGAAATATAAAAACGTCTCCGTTTTCCAAGTGACCGATGGTACTTCTTTAGGGAAATGTCTGAACTTCGCTGTAAAGAAAGCAAAATATGATGTAATTGCAAACTTTGATGATGATGACTATTACACTTCTGATTACTTGAAGGCATCATTAACTACAATGATGGAAACGAATGCACAGGTCATTGGGAAGACGACAATTTACTTATATCTGCCGGAAAGAAAGGTTTTGGCTATATTCAATTCGAATAATGAACATCAATATGTAAACGATCAGGATAGTATAGGTAAACAGTATGTAGGGGGTGCGACATTAGTATTCAAACGTCATGTATTGAATAAGGTTCTGTTTCGGAATCAGACCCAGGAGGTTGACAGATTATTCTGTAAGGATTGTGTGAGGGAAGGTTTCCGGGTATACTCTGCTGGCAGAGAGAATTTCGTCTATTTACGTAAAGAAGCCAGTGACACACATACCTGGAAAGTCCAGAACGACATTATCCTGAATGTTTCTAAGATTGTTGCCTACACGGATGACTTTAAACCCTATATCACTAGAAAAGAGGGGGGATAATTCGTTGATCAGCGTTATTACATGTACGAATAAAGAGGATTGTTTACCTACCATACTTGAAAACTATAAGAGACAAAAATGGAAGGATAAGGAACTGATTATTGTCTTGAACAAAGATTCACTCAGCCTTTCAGAATGGAAAAAACAAACAGCTGATGACCCAACTATTAAAGTTTTTCAAATAGACGAGGATACTACACTTGGAGAATGTTTGAATACAGCAGTGGTTGAAGCCAGATATGAATTCATTGCAAAATTCGATGATGATGATTACTACGCGGAAGATTACTTGACTCGTAGTATGGAAACATTAGAGAAAAGTAAGGCAAGGGTTGTCGGGAAAACCACCATTTATATGTACTTTGAAGAAGATCGAACATTACATGTTTTCAACCCATACAAATTTGCTAGAGAGGAAGATCGAACGACAGAAAATCAATTTAATCCAAAGGTATTGATGGGAGGAACTCTTCTGTTCGAAAAGAGTGTAAATGCCATTATACCTTTCCAGGCTTGTAACACAGGTGAAGATTCGAAGTTTTGTGAAGACTGTATTGAACATGGTATTCCAATTTACTCAGGTACTAAAGATAATTACATTTACATTCGGAAGTCTATGGATGCTCATACCTGGCAGATAGAAAATAAAAAGCTCAAAAAGTTTTGTATACCAATTATTGAAACAGAGGATTTCCGTACGTATGTAAATAATACGAAAGATAATTAACTTTAAGAAAAAACCTGATTTGTCAGCCAAATCAGGTTTTTCTGATCAAGGAATATGAGTTAAGTTAGGATCCGGATCGCATCGACTTTACGACAATCGACAATGAAAGGATAATCATTATCTAAGAAAGTGGCACAGCAAGTTTTTTTATCAAAGCATGCAAAAGTCAATCCAAAAAACTCTTCTCCATCAATGATTAAGTCAACTTCTTCGCCGGCACGCAATTTTCTTAATTGATCACAGACACATCCATCGCATTTATCGTCTCTAACTCCAGCAACGTCTTTACATCCGCAATCTTTATCAAATAAACTCATTTTTTTTCCTCCTTTTAAAAAAAGTGTATGCACCCCAAAATGCATATTAGAAAGGGTTACTATACTATATTGCAATGGATGTCCTTTGGAATGGGTCAAGACCTACTACTATCAAAAATGGTTGTTAGCCTTGTCCGCATGTAACTTTTTGTTAATAGGTGTATGATTGTCCATAGCATCTCATCCTTTGGCTTCATACATATAAGTAACCATCTATGTATTCAGTAGATTTTGAAAAACAATACCTCAACTGAGTCATCTTTAATTCTAATTTGGGATGAGTGAATATGAAAAAAAGACTGAAAATTCTATTTATAACTTGTCATATGGAGTCTTATATTGAAAAAAGTACTTACTATTTAGGAGAAGAGCTGAAAAAATTATGCAATCTGACATATTGGTATAAAGATGGAAAACTACCGGACATTATAAATCAACTGCAACAACCCCCGGATTTTATCTTATTCAACGATCAGAGACCGGATTATTGTCCACGAATCCGAAACATCGATAGAGTCCTTATTCCTAAAGGAACACTTGTTCACGATATCCATTATCGTAAAGGTTGGAGAAAGAAGTTCTATCAGAAAAACAAAATCGAACACTTATTCGTCCAATATCGGTATGCATTCCTAAAATGGTATCCAGAATTTCAAAAGCAGATGATCTGGTTGCCTCATCACGTACCAGGTCATATATTCAAAGATTTAAAATTACAAAAGGATATCAATCTATTGATGCTGGGAAGTCTCATTAAAGGTTTTTATCCACTAAGGGTCCATATGTTCAACCAGCTCTCAAAGAGACCTGACTTCCGTTATTTCCAACACCCAGGTTATCGGAACATCCAATCCCAAAAGGCTATTATTGGTGAAAACTATGCAAAATTGATGAACCGTTCTAAAATCTTCCTTACGTGTGATTCAGTATATAAATATCCTCTTTTAAAATACTTTGAATCTCTAGGATGCGGTACGTTACTACTTGCGCCTGGTTCCAAGGAGCTTCAAGAATTGGGATTCGTAAATGGAGAAACATTTGTTGAAGTGAATGAACAGGATTTCTTAAAGAAAGTGAACTTTTATTTGAGAAATGAAGGTCTTCGTAATCAAATCATAACGAATGGGAAGAAATTGATTCACCAAAGGCATACCACAGAAATACGCGCCAGGCAACTCCTCAGACATATTGAAAGGATCATTAAAAATAAGAAAGGAGGATGAATGAGATGACACCTAAAGTTTCGATTATCATTCCGTTTTATAATTGCAGGTACATTGATAGGGCTATTGAGAGTGCTTTACATCAAACATACAAAAACTGTGAAGTTGTCGTCGTTGACGATGGGTCAACACAACATGTTGACCGGATCACTCCTTATAAGGGGGAAATCACTTATATACGCAAACAAAATGGGGGGACCGCAAGTGCATTGAACCAGGGAATTCTTCATGCCACGGGAGATTATTTTTCTTGGTTAAGTTCTGATGATCTATACCACCCTGAAAAGGTTAAACAGCAACTCCAGTTCATATTGAAGCATGATGCAATAATTTCCTATGGAAATTATCATTTAATAGATGAAAGGGATCGGACTACGAGTAGTTCTGTTGGAGTCGGATTTACTGATAAGTGGCATTTCTTAAGAAGGATGATCTCGGGTTGTGTAATAAATGGATGTACGGTCATGGCAAAGATAGACGCCCTCAAAGCAGTTGGACTGTTCGATGAATCATTGTTCTATACGCATGATTATGAACTTTGGTTAAGACTAATCCCGAAATATGATTTCCATTATTTCCCCGATGCGTTAGTATTTTACCGGATTCATGGAAATATGGGGTCAAAAATTCATAAAAAAGCCATCGGGTATGAAATTAACACTGTAAAGAGAAAACACCGTAAACAAATGCGCAAATTGATCAATGTCATTACAAAAGAAAAAAGAATTATGTATAAAAAAGCGAATCAAAGCTGACTTGAAGAGACTATTATCTTCATAAAGTCAGCTTTATTTTTTAAAGCCTCCAATACATTTTCATAAATTCATCAGCATAATTTTCAAGTGAAAAAATACTTCTGATACGGTTATAACCATTCCTTGTAAGCCTTTTTCGCAAATTAGCATTCTTCATTATACGCTCTGCTTTTGAGATGGCATCTTCGATAGAACTCTGACGTATGATCATACCTGTAACATTGTTTTCTACAATACTCCTTATACCATCTGAATCAGTGGTGAGGATCGGACAACCACAACTCATCGCCTCAACAAGTGTATAGCCGAATCCCTCAATTTTAGAGGTGGAACACAACAATCCTCCTGAATCCGCTATTTGAGAATAATAACCTGGCATCAAATCATTTCTTATATTTTTATAGACAGTAAGGTTATGGGATAGATTCCATTTGTCAATCGTCTTTGTAAAAAGATTCTTCTGTGATGGTTCATAAAGCGAATCATCGATGAACATCCAAAGTTTAATATTTCCGTTCCGTTCAATCAATCTTTTACCGATTTCCAGGAAAAGATCCCATTTCTTATTTTTCTCAATACGACCAACCCAACCGGCTATTGGAGATATCGTTTTTGCTACAGGAACATGATGAAAGCTGTTAACATCGAAGCAATTGTGAAACGAAAATAACGGAAGAGCAGATAAGTATTTCTTTGCAAGTTGAATTAAGTGTGTTGTTTTTGGTATGAGGATCGCATCCGCTGCTTTTGTGATGAGCGATTTATGCCTGATGAAGAATCGTTCGGTAAACCTGTAATCACCAAGACCTTGTAATTCAAAAACAAGTTTTCCAACATATCCAGATCTTTTTATCGATCGAAGTAATTGATGATCTGTACAAACGACGATTAGATCATACTGTTCCCTTTTGACCAATGCTGATATTTCAGATGTTTTTTTCATTAGAAATGTCTTGATTCCTGTAATGTTGGGATGACCTGATCCCTGTTCCTTGTATAACAAATGGCATTCGATTCCAGCTTGCCTAAGGGCTTTGCACCGATGCCGATTCAATGTTTCCATCCCGCCACTGGATATATAGTAGGTAAATAATACTTTCATTCTTTTCTTCTCCCATCTGTTATTGATTTTAAGTATATATATGTAAATATCATCTCGAATAATAACAGGTCTAAAAAGAGGATTATAGGGAAGTTGTCCAATCATCTATTACTTCTGTCGCATATGATGTAAAAAATTTTCATGAATAAAAAAGTAAGAAAGAAAGGAGAAAGATTGGGCATGACTGAGTCACAAGGGTTACAGCCATTTATACTGAATTCCATCCCTAAAAGTGGAACCCACTTGTTAAAACAGCTTTTACTTGGCATACCAGAAATGAAACATCATCCAGATAAAGGAATGTTCGGACATATCCATTATCAGACACCCTTACAGCTTAGTAGGATGAAAGATCTATCAAAACATGAATTTGTCAATGGCCATTTATTTTACAGCAAAGATTGGGAGACGTTTTTCAACAAACTAAATATGAAACAAATCTTCGTCTACCGGGATCCACGAGATGTCATCGTTTCCTATGCATATTTCATCCCGACACTCAAAATTCATCCCCTTTATGACACCTTCCATCAAAAAGGATTTACACATCGCGACAGGATTAAATTCTTAATTGAAGGTGGCCAGCCGACGGATCCAAGGGGAGCTTATCAACTTAATGTATACGAGTGGTACAAAAGCTTTTCAGATTGGATAGGTAAGAAACACGTCCACTCTGTAAGGTTCGAGGATTTAACTTCATCGAAAACAAGAAGAGTACAGGAAGTCCATAAAATCGTCAGATTCCTATGGGGGGAGGAACCTGTTCCTTCAACAGGACAGAAGATGGTTGGTAAAATGATTAACAATATAAATCCTCAGACCTCTCCAACATTTCGGAAGGGGAAAATTGGAGGGTGGAAAAACGAACTGGATGATGAACTTCGAACGTTATTCAAGGATATTGCTGGACAGTTATTAATTGATCTGAACTATGAAAAAAATAAAAGCTGGCGATAATCGATCAGTCTACCCAATTATATTTATTTTACCAATTCTAGGGTCATGTCTATGCTCGTCTCATGGATGCCTCATAGGTTAATAGAAGAAAGCCTGAGGATAATGAAAGGGGTTTGGTATGAAAGTTTTGACGATTCTAGGTACACGACCAGAGATCATACGTTTAAGTCTGATTTTGAAAAAGTTGGATCAATGGGCTGATCAACATATATTGGTCCATACTGGTCAGAATTTTGTTTACAACTTAAGTGAAATATTCTTTAAAGAACTGGATATACGGATGCCTGATTACATTTTACAGCCTAAGCAACAGTCTTTAGGAAGCCAATTAGCATCCATGTTTGAAAGAATTGAAGAAATCCTATTACGGGAAAAACCTGATAAAGTTCTCGTTCTAGGTGATACGAATAGTGCACTGAGTGCGGTGCTGGCCGAACGTATGAGTATTCCTGTCATCCATATGGAAGCTGGAAACAGATGCTTCGATTTAGCTGTCCCAGAGGAGAAAAACCGGAAAGTGATCGATGCGATTTCCACCTATAATCTCCCTTATACACCGAATAGCAGGGATAACTTGGTACGTGAAGGAATCCCGACCAATCGGATCCTGTTGTTTGGAAATCCAATTTATGAAGTACTTAAACACTACGAAAACACAATTGATAACAGCAAGATCCTTTCCAAATTGGATCTCAAGCCAAAGGAATATTTCCTTGTGACAACCCATCGCGCAGAAAATGTAGATAATCCCGTACATCTGATTGAAATTTTCGAAGGGCTTAATTCAATCGCTGAAACCTACAATAAACCCGTTATATGCAGTATCCATCCCCGTACGAAATCCAAGTTGGAAAACCAGACACAATTGACCCACCACCCGAACATACGATTCTTTGATCCTTTTGGATTCTTCGACTTTGTCCAGCTTGAGAAACAAGCTCTTTGCGTATTGACTGACAGCGGGACAGTACAGGAGGAATGTTGTATCTTTAAAGTTCCTACCGTCACGATCCGAAACAGTACCGAACGTCCAGAAACCGTTGATTGTGGAAGTAATGTCGTTTCTGGGTTGAACAGGAAGCGCATATTAGATGCTGTAACCATCATGGTAAACCAAGAATCGGATTGGGAATGTCCAGCTGGTTATCTTGAAAAGCAAGTCTCACATAAAGTAGTTCAATTTTTATTAGGAGGTCGCTGACTGATTGAAAAATAAAACGATTTTGATTACTGGAGGAACAGGTTCGTGGGGACATGAACTTGTCAAACAGCTGCTTGAAAAAGATCCGAAAGAAATTCGGATATTTTCACGTAACGAGGCAAGTCAAGTCCATATGCAACATGAATTTGAATATAATCCGAAGCTGAATTTCATCATCGGGGATATTCGTGAATACCAAGGTTTGGCAAAGGCATCAGAAGGAGTGAACTATATCTACCATCTTGCTGCATTGAAACATGTACCGATCTGTGAACATCAACCTTACGAGGCGCTCAAAACGAATGTATTGGGAACACAGCATGTCATTGAGGCAGCTATCCAAAACAATGTCGAAAAAGTCATTTACATCTCAACAGATAAAGCTGCCAATCCTTCCAATTTTTATGGAATGACGAAAGCAATCGGAGAAAAACTTATCATTTATGCGAATGTCCTCAGCCCATTAACCAAATTTGTATGTGTAAGAGGTGGTAACGTACTCGGGACGAATGGAAGTGTCATCCATGTCTTCAAGCGTCAGATCCAGCAGAAAGGTGAAATCGGGATAACTGACAAGCGGATGACCAGGTTCTTTTTGACCTTACAGGATGCCATCAAGCTTTTATTCAAAGCTACTGACGAAAGTAAGGGCGGAGAGATTTTCGTAATGAAGATGCCTACATGCAGTATCATCGATTTAGCTGAAGTATTGATTGAGGCATCAGGAAAAGAAGGAGTCACCATCAAAGAGTCTGGCATCCGTCCTGGTGAAAAATTGCATGAAATTCTGCTTTCTGAATATGAAAGCAATACAACAGTCTATTTTGACGAAGAATATTTTGTCATCCTTCCGACAATCGATCTCAAAGAGCTGAAAGAGCATTACCAAAATTACAAAAAGATTGATCTGCACAGTTATAGCTCACATGAGATGCTGATGTCCAAAGCCGAAATCAAAGAGATGCTGCTCAAAGGTGGGTTTCTGTCATGAGGGTGCTTGTCTTGGGAGGACATGGGATGGCGGGTCACATGATTGTCAAATATTTTACCAGTTTGAAAGAATATGACCTTTACTATACCCACCGGAATCCAAATACCTCTGAGGGAATATACCTGGATGTCCGAAATACGGCAGAACTTAAAGGTGTCATCCGAAATGTGAAGCCTGATATTGTCATCAATTGTGTAGGTATCCTGAATGAAAGTGCTGCAAAACACACTAGGGATGCCATAATGGTGAACAGCTTATTGCCGCACATTCTTAAAGACGAATTGTCTACAATCGGATCCAAGTTAATCCACATAAGTACAGATTGTGTTTTCAATGGACAAAAGGGCAACCATACTGAAACGGATCTCTCGGACAGTACAAGTATATACGGCAGAACCAAGGCATTGGGAGAGGTGACGGAGGAACCGCATCTTACAATCAGAACGTCGATCATCGGACCAGAATTGAAAGATGGAATTGGTTTATTTAATTGGTTCATGAAGCAAACAGGAGAGATCAATGGATTCATCAATGTCTTTTGGAATGGAGTCACTACCCTTGAATTGGCTAAAGTGGTGCATGCCCTCAACATCCAGAATGTATCAGGGCTTTACCATCTCACCGCTCAAGAACCACTTTCCAAATATTCACTCCTTACAAAGATCCAGGCCATTTTCGAGAAGGATGATGTAAGCATAAAGCCATACGAAAAGGTAATTTGCGATCGTACGCTTATGAATACTAGAGAAGATGTCGGTTACCAGACTCCCTCTTATGATGCAATGCTGAGGGAATTAAGAGAATGGATAGACTGAAATGCCAGCCTCTAAAAAGAGGATCCTGATAACAGGAGCTTCCGGTTTTACAGGGGTACACGCTGTAAGACTTGCTAGTCAATCGGAATTAAAGGTCATCTGTACCAGTAGGAGCCCTCAACCTTCTTCACCGATAACCTTCAGGCAGTGTGATTTGACCGACTATGTTCAGATTGAAAGGATCATTAAGATCGTAAAACCACATTTTGTACTGCATCTTGCAGGGTTCAATGATGCTCGGCGATCTTGGGAAACACCGCATTCTTGTTTAGAGAATAACATATTCGGAACACTCAATCTCCTAGAAGCTGCCCGGCTTCATATTCCGAAGTCTAAAATATTGATCATTGGTTCCGCTCTACAATATTCGTTGTGCTCTGGGGAAAAACCACCTCATCCCTATAGTTTCAGTAAAACCCTCCAGACACTCCTGTCGAAAGAGTGGAAGCGTTTTTACGATATGAACATTGCTGTAGCAAAGCCATCCAATCTTATCGGACCCGGACATTCCCAAGGTATTTGTTCTAAAGTGGCAAAACAGATCGTCATCGCCGAAAAAAATAATGAACCTGTCCATGTCCATCTATACAATAGTCTATCGGAATGCGATTTTGTAGATGTCCGGGATGCGGTCAAGGCATATCTATTGATCTTGATGAGTGAAAGTGAATTTGATCATTTTGATATCGGTTCAGGACAGAGCAGGACGCTGGAGAACTTGATGGACAATTTCCAGGTACTGACCACACAACCTATCCGAATCACTAAGGATCATTCCCTTGCAACCCACCCGGTTGACTTGGATTTACAGCCGGTAAGATCACTTGGCTGGAAGCCAGAATATACCCTCCAATCAACTTTGAACGATATTCTTTCTTTCTATAAGTCTATTGAACAATAACATCATTACAGATTGAAATGAGGAAAACCACGTTGAAAAATATACCGAAAATAAGTATTGTCATACCTTTTTATAATTGTCCTTTTGTCGATCAAGCGATCAAGAGTGCCCTTAGACAGACTTATCGAAATAGGGAAGTGATCCTGGTCGATGATGGATCGACTCAACATACATCATTGATCAATCCATTTTTGAATCAAATATTGTATATAAAAAAAGAAAATGGTGGAACAGCTAGTGCTTTGAATACCGGAATCCAATCTTCCACCGGAGAATTGATCGCATGGTTGAGCTCAGATGATATATTTCTAAGGGAGAAGCTGGCTAAGCAGGTTAAGTTCATGCAGGAAACGAAGGCGGACATGGTGTATACCAATTACAACCTGATCGATGAGCATAGTGTCGTTTTCAAAAAGGATGTTGGGTTGATTCTTACGAGTAAGGTTGATTTATTCAAGCAGCTCCAAAAAAGCTGCCCGGTTAATGGAAGTACGGTATTAGTAAAGAAAGAAATTTTCTCGTCGATCGGTTGGTTCGATGAAACGTTGAAGTATACACATGATTACGATATGTGGGTAAGGATGGCGGCTAAGTACGACTTGAAAGTCTTGAATGAATCTTTGCTGAATTACCGGGTTCATGACAATATGGGTTCTAAAAGGTTTGTGGAAGGACAGTGGAAAGGAATCAAAGCTGTACAAGAAAAATATAAAGGAATGCTGGCCAGACTTATTCATTGTGAGGAGTCTGGAATAGATGAGGATTGTTCCCGAGACGAGAATCTGGAGTGAAATTTTGAAATGAAAAACAGGGGAGAAAAAACGATTGGAAATGATATTGAAATCAGTATCATCACCGACGTACAATAAATACCCCCAAAATCTGCTAACCCTATATTCTATTGAAAACTAACAATTCGATCTATCCAAAGTGGAAGTCATCATGATTGATGATGGATCTACAGATCAGACTAGAACGTTGATAGAGCATACATTTCCTTTTCACTTCAAGTTATTACGGAGGGGTCAGAACATCGGCAGACCAGCAGCAAGAAATCTGGGTATAAGAATGCAAAAGGAAAAATCCTCATTTTCCTTGATGCGGAGATTATCGTTCAGCCTGATTTTCTAACCATCCACCATCACTATCATAGTAAATATTCCAATATGGTCGTTACAGGAGTCATGACAATCAAGAGATTATATTCTATTTTGTATCCTGAATTTTCCAAAATCCAACTGCAAGAATGCAGAGGAATGATCAAGGCGTTACCAGAATGGAAGGCGAAATTCGACACTTTTGAAAAAAAATCTAAAAAAATTCTATTGATTAACAAGAATCATATCTTTTCAGGGAAATACAAAAGATTATCCACGATTACACCCTATGAGAAATTTTATAACCGGGTGATTATTGCAAATTATGGATATGAATTAAAGGGTTACCCGGATTCCATGGCAAATGTTCGGAACAGGTCACGTTTCGGTCTCTAAAGAAGCGCTCGAGGGGGTAGGACTATTTTCAGAATACCCAGGATATGGATGGGATGACTGTGAAATGGGCTACCGTCTTTACAAAAACGGAGCTGTATTCGCCAGTGATGAACGTCTAGTCAGCTACCATCAGGAACACCCGATAGTCAAAACGATACGGGATAAATCGAAAGAAAATTATTTCAGATTTCAGGAAACCTACAAAGAGGTGGACCAAATGATCATCAGCCTCACGTTTTTACCTGAACCATTCAATCTCCATAAACCAACCAAATCTTAATCAACTATCAGGATCTTTGCAATCGATACCCGGATGCCTACAAATCTATCAAACAATGTTTCCATGGGATGTTACGTAAAATAGGCAGGCTCAGGAGTAAGAATGAACCGATCACCCATCTCTCTAAACAAAAAATAGATAAGAGTACCCTCTCTAATGAAAAACGGAATTTAAGGACACTTCGCCAATATCAACGTTTTCTAGAATGCTTTGAAAGGCTTGAAAACTTATAAAAAATAGTCTCTGTTAAAGTTCATTGTTGATATATGCAAAATTCACTCCCTTTCCGCGGACGATCCGCAAGCCTCCTCGCTCACTTGCACAGGATGTTCTGGCTTCGACGTTCACCACAGGACGTGATGGTTGTTAGTCGAAGATCCTTAAATCGCTGCGGGGTCTCGCCTGGCTCGCTTTTCCCGCTGGAGTGTCGCGAATTTCGCTTAGAAAATTTCCTGCGAAAATCAACATTACTATTTAACAAAGCCAAAAAATAAAGAAAGGTGGTGGTATATTTGAAGATAACGTTTGCTGCGCTCACCCTTTGTAAGGGAGGAGCACAAAGAATGCTAGTGGAGCTTGCAAATGGTCTTTCCCAAAAAGGGTATGACGTGGCAGTCGTAATGCCGCCTCAAGGGGTTATCGAATATCCGTTACATGTAAGTGTGATCCGGACGAAGGGACCAAACATAACTGCAAATGATATACCGGTCAGTAACATCATCGTTTCTAATTTTTATACATTGACGCCCATATGTGAGCAAGCCAGCCGTGCTGGCAGAGGGACACATGTGAGGATCAGTCTTTGCTATGAACCTGGGTTCCTGCCTGATCATGAAGCTTCTTTCAAGAGCTATCACAGCAGTAAAAATCTTGTCGTCCTTTCCAATTGGCAGCAACAACTCATTAAATTGAACCATGGGATCGAAGGGTCGATTGTACCTGTAGGTGTAAGTAGAAACTTTCGCAATTTAGGTAAAAGACGCTCAAAAAAACGGTTGGAAGTAAGCGGGATCGTAAGAATGCAAGAGGGTGGATATTCATGGCATAGAGAACAGGAATATCTAATTGAAACTTTTACAGCATTAAAGAAGAAATACCCGCGAGTAACCTTCAATTTAATTTCTCCCCCAAATGAAGTCATAGTTTCTCAGGCCCTCCATTCATACCATTCGAACCGTTTATTCCAATCATTAAAGCCTCGTGACGATGTCCAGCTTAACAAATTCCTGAATAAGACAGATATCTTTGTGAGCTCTTCAACTTATGATACAGCTTCACTACCTGGACTTGAAGCGATGAAATGCGGAGCTGCATTAGCAACCGTCTATTCAGGTGGAAACACGGATTATTGCCGTCATGGAGAAAACTGTTTATTATCTTATCGCCATGAAAATAAGTTGTTTGAACACATTTCTACTCTCATAGAGAACGCCCAGCTTCGTCAAAAGCTTGCCAGCGAGGGAGAAAAAGAAGCCTCAAAATGGACCTGGGATCGAAGTGTAAACCTTTTCGAGCTGGCAATAAAAAGATTCATGAACAGGAGGTAACAGCATGACAAGTGTTCCACATGGTGGAAGACTCATCAATAGATTCGATTTTACCTGTACGGAAGAATTCAGAAACTTGAAGAAAATTGAACTCACGGGGGGCCAATTGAATGACCTGGACTGTATTGCATCAGGTGTATACAGTCCTTTAGAAGGTTTCATGACGAAGGAAGATTATGAAAATGTACTGGAATACATGAGGTTGAAAACAGGAGAAATCTGGACGATCCCGATCACCCTTCCAATTGATGAAACACGTATCCCTGAATTGAAGGACGAAAAGCGGGTCTTACTTGTGTATGACAGTGATGTTTACGGGGTTCTACAGGTTGATGAAATCTATCATGTCGATCTAAAACGGGAGGCGGAACTCGTCTATGGCACCGTGGATCCGGACCATCCAGGGGTGGAAAAACTATTTGAACGATCGTCTGTCAACATCGGCGGCCTAATAACGATGTTCAAAAGGATCCCAGCCTCATTTCCAAACCATACCTATACTCCGGAAGAAACAAGGATTATTTTCCAACAAAAAGGCTGGAATACGATTGTAGGGTTCCAAACACGGAATCCGATCCATAGAGCACATGAGTATATTCAAAAAACAGCATTGGAGCATGTGGATGGCTTATTTCTTCACCCTCTGGTTGGTGAGACGAAACCAGACGATGTGCCGGCAGAAGTCCGGATGAAGTGCTATAAGGTCTTATTGGCTAATTACTATCCGAAAGATCGCTATCTCCTTGGTGTGTTTTCAAGTTCAATGCGGTATGCGGGTCCGAGAGAGGCTGTCTTCCATGCAATCGTTCGGAAAAACTTCGGGTGTACCCATTTTATTGTCGGAAGGGATCATGCAGGTGTAGGGGATTATTATGGCACATATGACGCTCAACGATTATTGGATCAGTTCAAAGAAGATGATCTAGGTATCGTCCCCGTCTGTCTTGAACATAGTTTCTATTGTATAAGGTGTGATCAAATGACTTCATTGAAGACCTGTCCCCATGATTCCGAAAACCATATCCATTTATCTGGAACAAAAGTACGGAAAATGTTGAAAGAGGGCAAGGTTCCCCCGTTGCATTTCAGCAGAAAAGAAGTTGTTGACATCTTAATTGACTATTACCAAAAACTGAAGGACTGACATGATTGATATCTGATATATGGATCACATACATTGTCATCGGCGTCATGTTCCTATTCCTGCTGACAAACCTATACAGCGCAGAAGTGATTGTCCTCAGTGCTGTTTTGATTTTAGTGTGGAGCGGGGTACTCACTCTTACTGAGGCATTCGGGGGTTTCATTAATGAAGCAGTCCTTACGATTGCTTCATTATTCATCGTCATGCATTCGATTCAGAAGCATCCCTCCTTTTCTAATATAACAAAATTTGTATTTGGAGATAAACAGACACTGAGAAGCGGAATGTCGCGTATGATGGTCGTGACAGGTGGATTATCAAGTTTCATGAACAATACACCTCTTGTCGTACTCTTTACGCCAATTGTGAAAAGATGGGCGGAAAAGCAATCGATCTTTCCATCAAAACTGTTGATTCCGCTATCTTATGCAGCCATCATCGGGGGAATGTGTACGTTGATAGGGACATCGACAAACCTAGTCCTCCATACATTATTACAACGAGAAGGTTACAAAGGGTTTTCTTTATTTGAATTATCTTATATCGGTGTTCCCTTCTTCATGATCGCTCTCTTATATATGCTGTTCTTCGGGTATAGGCTGCTTCCGCAGCATGATACGAATTATCTACAAAAGATCAGAAGTCCCAAGTTCATTGTCGAAGTTAAAGTAAATGAACAATTCTCAGGAACCGGTAAAACACTGGCGGAGGCAGGCTTGCGTCATCTAAAAAAATGTTATGTGATGGCGGTTTTGAGACAAGGGGAATGGATTTTCCCTGTATCCCCTACACAGAAAGTCAATGATGGTGATCATTTGTTATTTGTCGGAGACGAGACTTGTTCCCAAGAAATCGAACATATGAGGGGGCTTGTCATAGAACATTCACGGTATGATCTCACTGATCATCATAATGAATTCAAATTAGTGGAAGCAACCGTACCTCAGCATTCATCCTATGTATCAGAGAGGATCAGCGATATCAAGTTCCGTACAAGACATGGAGGGATAGTGGTAGCGGTATATCGGAAAGGAAGGCGGATCAACGAAAAAATCGGTTCCATCTGTTTGAAGTC
Organism: Alkalihalobacillus sp. YIM B00296; assembly: GCF_020179385.1. Classification (GTDB taxonomy): domain Bacteria; phylum Bacillota; class Bacilli; order Bacillales; family Fictibacillaceae; genus Pseudalkalibacillus. The sequence continues at coordinate 48,731 of NZ_JAIBLJ010000006.1, forward strand.
GGGCGATATGTTGGTGGTCCTTACGACCAATGAGTCAGTGAAAACCGATCGTGCGTCAAAAAACCTACTTGTTCTAAATGTGTATCCAAACGATAAAAAAGGAACCTTCAAAGACTGGATTCCGATTGGTTTATTTGGATTGATGCTGTTGTTGGTCACTTTTGGCCAGGTCCAAATCGCACACGCGGCGATGACGACTGCCATCATTTTAATTCTTATGAAAGTAACTACCTTCGATGAAGCCATGGAAGCGATCAAATGGGATATCCTTTTCATCATAGGTGGAGCGTTTGGGATCGCCACAGCCATGACGAAATCAGGGGCTGCAGATTCCGTGGTCAATCTCGTTTTCTTGAATTTGGATGCCATGACGCCGTTCATCCTGTTGATGAGTGTTTATCTTGTGACCAATATATTGACTGAGATCATTACGAATAATGCCGCTGCAGTGATTATGTTCCCGATTGTCCTTTCCTTTGTAAACGAGCTATCATTAAATCCCCACCCATTTGCCGTTGTTCTGGCCATTGCTGCATCTGCCAGTTTTTCGACTCCTATAGGTTACCAGACCAATTTACTAGTATACAGTTCAGGCCAATATCGATTTGTTGATTTCATCAGAGTCGGTTTACCACTTAATATCACTGGGTTCATAACGACGATGACCATCGTTCCGATCGTATGGCCATTAAGTTAGGGAGGTGCAAAGAATGACATCGAACTTATTTTGGCATCAACAGGATGTACCGAAGAAGGCGAGGCAATTGCTGCATGGCCATAAAAGCTTTATAGTTTGGTTTACCGGATTATCGGGATCTGGGAAGTCAACTATTGCAAACCGCCTGGATCGCACATTATACCGGCACAATATTTCCACTTATATACTTGATGGGGATAATATAAGAATGGGTTTGAACAATGACCTCAGTTTCGATCAGAAGGACAGGGAAGAAAATATCCGTCGAGTTGGAGAAGTAGCACGGTTATTTGTCGATGCCGGTATCATCGTGCTAGCAACCTTTGTATCTCCATTTCAAAAAGACAGGGATTTTGTCAGAAACCTGGTGAATAAAGGCGAGTTCATCGAAGTTTACGTGAAGTGCAATCTAGACACTTTAAAAGCCAGGGACCCAAAAGGGCTTTATGAAAAAGCATTAAAGGGGGAAATAAAAAACTTCACAGGTATCTCGGATCCATATGAACATCCTGAAGATCCAGAAATAGTCGTTGATACCACAATGATGTCTCCCAATGTATGTGTAAAACAAATCATGAATTATCTATTCAAAAATGGATATTTGAAAAAATAAAAACCAACTTCCTTGTTACAGGTGTTGGTTTTTAAAAGGTAATCATCGGTTTGGTTTCCATGTTACTCTACCGCAAGATTTGCAACCCGTCGTCTTTCTGGTTTTTGTAAAAAGATCCGTTTTGTTTTTCTTGATTCTCTTCTTCTTGACATAATGATATAACTCGATAACATCCTCTTTTTTCATGTCAGTTCACCCCGGTCATCTGATAATGCATCTTATTCGTACAGGGACGGGATGGTGTTTTATTTTTTGAAAAATGGATTGATAACGTTGTTGTCCTTCCCTTCAGCTTTTTGTTTAAATGGATTGATGGTGGTTGATGGTGTTTGCGGTTTTTCTTTAAAAGGGTTGATCTGTGTAGAAGGAAAATTATTCTTTCCTTTGAAAGAGCTAATCAGTTCACTGGACTGTTGTTCATCGGATTTGCTTGATGGGATTTCCGGCCAGTAGTGTTTAAGCTGATAAGAGGATAAAAAGGGATTGATCGGTACAAAGACATTTCTCAAAAGCTTTTCAAAGATTTTTGAAGGTACATCCTGCAAAATTTCAGTGGATTCATTAGATTTTAAAATCAAATAGGTCAGCCATTCAGTTATATCGATGCAATTCACAGGATTCCAGTAAACCTTCGCTTCAGCAGAGATGTCCGGTTCAAATCGCTTGTAGATCATGTCTGACACCGATTGGAAGGATGGTTTACTGGCAGGTTCGAACTCATACACCTGGTTATTGGATTCTATTTTTATTGTAAGGTCTGCTGCTGTTTCCTTAAAGACTGACAATGTCAGATCTGAATGGCAAGGATGAGTTGTAATGATAGCCTGTGTATGTTCTAGTGAACGGTTCAAGCGGTTCAATTCTTTCCTATTCAATCCTATGATACGGATCGTTTTTCCTGATAATCTACCAATCAATTGATTAGTGGAATCTACCCAGACCAATCCCCAGAAAACAGCTATTTTCTTAAGTATTTGCAGTTCCTCCGAAGAAAGCTTACATACTTCTTTTCTATTAAATGAAACGCTGTACACAGCATTCCCCTCCTTTAAAAATAGGCAATAATCTTTGTGTCATTAGCCGTCGTATTCCCATAGTATGTATTGAATCTTCAGTTCATGATGAAGAAAGGAAGGGAAACTATGAGTAAGAAAAAACACGACATACCTAAAGCTGCCAACAGCTTACAGGATGAGTGTATCCGCGTACAGAAAGTGTACGACTGGGTTACCGATGCACTTACCGTCACCAAGACGGTTTTGTTTACAGAAGATCAGCTCAGAGATATAGAAGAAGCGATGGATGACCCGAGTCGCCGCCCTTTGCGTCTTGTCTGTGAACCGCCGAAAACACCTCCATTATTCCCTCTAAGCAGTGGAAATGAAGATCACGATCACGATTTAGGATTCATTTGTGAGCAAGTGGGAGAAACACGTGACGTCACGATCTCAACCAATGGCGGTTTCATCGATGCGCAACTAGTGGAGCTGCTGATAAGTACTGATGTCAAGGTACTTGTTGTCGATAGACATGGATGTGTTGTTACAAAAGCGGTCGTCAATGCATCAGTCTTTGAATCATTTGTACTTTGCTTCCCAGAGGGAACAGATCTATTCTGCAAAGTATCTAAGATTTTCTGTCGCATCCCGACAGGTTCGGTACTCCTCAATACACCAGCACCAGATCGTTTTAATTTAGAGATTACATTCTGTCTCGATATCCAAGTAGAAGCAGAAGTAAAACTCGAAGTACTGGCTAAATTCTGCTCACCTAGAGACAATGACCTTGTAGCAGAAGAAGATGTGATCGATGACCGATGTCCTAAGGTAAGTTTTCCAGAACAATGTCCAGGAATCTTCCCTAGGCCGAACTGTGATTGCTCTGCAGAAGGAGAAGCGAGCGGGGATACTGGACCTGAGGCAACGGAACAGGGTCGCTTATCAGTCCTTGTTAATATCTGTCCAGACTGCAGTCTAGTTGACAGTGAATTAAGGGCCAGCTTCAGGGATTCTGATTCTGATGATGGTACACAAAGCTTCAATTTTACAGCGAAAACATTTGATCAAGAGACATTATGCTGCGAAGAGACGAAAGATGGTCTGAAGCTGATTGTCAGCGGTACTGGTAAAGTTGATGGAAAGACAGTGGATTTCAACTTTGCAGTCGTTGATAGTGACTCAGAAACGTTGTTCCAGCTTCAATTGATCAACCGTAAAGGTAAAACCATTTTTGATTCAGATGTAGTATGTGCTGATGAAGGTGAAATCGAAGTGGAGGATTGTGTAACGTTCGACGATCTCAAGTTTAAAAAGGTATAACAATAGGAGCGAGTAACCTCGCTCCATTTTTCATTATATTTATGGAGTATATATCTTTCATCAATACATCTGCATTCAATGGTTGGCGTATCTATTTTTGATGCCGACTGGCGGCTAAATACTTCAATTCGGCCCCCAGACTTGTTATGTTATGATCCTTCAGGTTCCCCATTTCTTTTTTTTGGTAGACCAATATACAAGTTAACTTGTGCATTATTCACGTTCATTCCATATCACCCCGAACCTAAAAAACTACAATAACTTTATATTGTATTGGCCATAGATAATTAAGATGATGAAGGCAGACTGGGATATACAAGGTGGACAAGCCTTATTTTCAGTTAAGTTTACACTCCATACTCTCAATTGAATAAGCTATTATATGAATCTTGAGGAGGAGTAAACTTTGATCAAAAAAGCAATCATACCGGCTGCTGGATATGGTACTAGGAGTCTGCCCATAACAAAGGTTCTTCCTAAAGAAATGTTTCCAATCAAGGGGAAACCCTCCATCCATTACATTGTAGAAGAAGCCGCTGAAGCTGGAATTGAAGAAATTCTTATCATCGTATCCAAATATAAAAACCTGATCGTTGATTATTTCGATGTCTCACTGGAGTTGGAAGCCTTCCTGGAATCAAGGAATAAAGCCTATTTACTGGATAAATTGGTCCTCCCGAAAGTTCATATACAATATACCCGTCAACCCTATGCGCGCGGCCTAGGGGATGCAATCCTGTTAGGGAGGTCCTTTGCAGGGAATGATCCATTTGCCGTGTTATTGCCTGATGATATCATAATCAATCAAGGAGCGAACGCAACCAAGCAACTTATTGAGCTGTATAATACAGTTGAATCTCCAGTGATTGCGCTTAAGTATATGAAAGATGAACTACTGCATAAATATGGAGTGGTGGATATAACTAACCAGGAAGGCCAAGTGCATCATCTCAAATCCATTATTGAAAAACCGAAACATTCACCACCTTCGAACCTAGCTGTTGTTGGTAGATATGTAATGACACCGGACATTTTTGATTGCATCACTGTAAAATCCGGAGAATTTGGAGAAGAAATACAGCTTACTGATGCCATATGCAAATTAATGACCAATCGGGCTTGTTATGGTTATGAGATCGAAGGGGACCGGTTCGATATTGGAATTGAGGAAGAGTACGTACAACTGATCCGATATATACATGGACTGGAAAATCCAATTTAGGGGATGGCTTAGGGCCAGCCCCTTAAATTTCAGGTTCTTGTAAAGTCTCAGCCTTGATATACATAAGATAGATGTAAATGCCCTGTCAGGAGGGAGTCGTAATGAATTCTCAAAAAGAACTAAGCTATGATCGTTTGGCTTCGAGAACGAAATTTTATCAAGAAAAATCATTGGAATTAGAAAAGAAACTATTGTTTGCGGAAGACAAGATCGATCAGCTTGAACTACAATTAAAAGAAGCGTTGGAAAACGATGATTTGAAACGCCAACTAGAGGCTAAAGAAAATAAAGTGAATCAATTGCAGAGCGAATTGGATCAATTGAAAAATAAGGTATCATTGTCTAATCTTCAGGCAATGGAACAGAAAGTTGAAGGATTCGAAGAGTTGTTGGAAGCGATCGAGAAAGAACTGAATGAAAAGGAAAAACAAATTGAAAGTTACAAATCGAAAATCAAAAGTTTAGAAAAGCGGGTAAAGGTACAAAAATATACACCCGAAGAGGTCGAGACGGAAACAGAAGAAAAGGAACAAGCGGATTACCAGCTTTCATCCTATTTCAATTATAGTGTCATTTGTAAGAATGAAGAATCCTATGTGATTCATGGAAGTTTCCACATGACGAATACCGGAGAGAAACCATTAGAAAATCCATTATTGTGTTTCAGGTTCCAGCCTGCCGATTACACGAATTTGAAAGGGAAGATCAATTCCTTGGAGCAGAGCAGCATTAATCCTGAAACGAAAGAAAACATCCAATGGGTATATGTAGATAATGATTGGGCTGAAGAAGCCAAGTCCAGAGGGGAAATTTGGATTGCTTCAATGTATGATTTCCAAATACCTGTTAACCGTACCATATCTTTGACTGACTTTCAGATCCCGATTCAAAAGCAATTCGAGGACAGTGTAGTAGTTGAAGCGTTCGTCTATTTTCAAAAAGAAGACTATAGGGCAAGAGCAATGAATCAAATTTCCATAAATTTCTGAACGGCTACCCATAAACTTACAGGAGCCATCAAAAATTTTGAATAGTACAAAATCTTTCACAGTGTTTTAGTGAACGGATTACTTGGAAATACGTTTTCCATAGTTAGGAAAGAAAAAGTGAAGCAGGTGATAAGATGGGTTATGTACCACCTTACGTTCCAGATCAGAAACTGATATATGGAAGTCGTGCTGAATCTTCTTATACTACAACCAGGCTACAGTTGTACCCGGTTCAGCGGATTCCGTTTAAAAATGTGACCGATAAAAGCCAGGATTACTCAAAACCATCCAAGCACATCCATGCTCCTCATGATTCTTTCCAAAAAATTTTCTCTGAGTTAACAGGAAAAGGGCAAAATATCAACGAAGTAATATAGGAAATGGACTTGACTCTAACTGAGTCATTTCTCCTTTCCTTTTTTATTTGCTTTTGTTAGTGCTAAGGTAACTAAGGTTTAATCTGAGCTAACACTTGATTTCGACAAGTTTGTAAATTGCTATTAGCGAATTCGCGACACTCCAGCGGGAAAAGATACCTTTAGCAACGCCTTTATTAAAAGAAAGATTGGTGCGATTATAATGAAACTATGCCAAATTGATCACAGATGCTATTATTTTCAAGGACCTGTCAATGTCGGTTATATCAATCAAGGTGATGATGGGGTCCTGATTGATACCGGCATCGACAAACAGGTGATGAAGCATATCATCAGGCAATTGTACGAAAAGTCGCTGCCAATCACCCATTTGTTCATAACGCACGCCCATGCAGATCATTATGGAGGGGCGAAATTTCTCCAGAACCAAACAAACATAAGGACCATCGCCCCAAAAATTGAAGAAGCAATCCTGCGGAATCCTGTTTTGGAACCGATGTACCTCCTGCAGGGGAACCGACCGCTAGATGAGTTGCGGAATAAATTTTTAGAGGCACCGCCAATTGCCATTGATCATATTGTTACAGAGGGATTAATGTGCTTTGGTTCTATTGAAGTTGAGCTGATCGCTTTACCAGGTCACAGTGTCAACCAACTCGGTGTCAAAGCCGGAAACATCCTGTATGCAGCGGATGGATATTTTGGAGCTGAACAACTCGAGAAACACAGGATTCCATTTATTATTGATGCGGATGCTACATTGGCTACTATTGAGAAGCTTTTATCACTGACCAATGTTGGAATGGTTCCGGGCCATGGTACATATGAAGAAAACCCTGCTCAAACCCTGATTCGAAATTATGACCATCACGTATCGATCGTTACAACGATGTACGAAACCCTTCAGGAATATAAGGAGGGCTGTAGTTTTGAAGTTTTCATGAAAGAAATGTGTAAGAGGTGGGAGGTCTCATTACCATCGTTATCGGTTTGGTCCCTATACCGGACAGCCCTCTATGCCTATATCATCAAAGGGATTGAAGATAAACGGATCACCTACCGAATCAAGGAATATTCTCCATATTTCTTTTTATTAGAAGAATAGCCCGTTCATAAAAGCAGTTGGTGTCCTGTTGGCAAATCAGCCGGCAGGCTATTTTATTTTGACCATCCAGGCGCGTTTAGTCCTTCCTCAATCCGTACATACTAAGAAAACATGCAATGAGGGGGAAGGACATATGCATATTCTATCGACTACAACGGAATTATTTGTAGGTTTTATTGCCCTATTTCTGATGACAAAAATATTGGGTAAAGTATCTCTCGCTCAAATTACGATTTTTGATTTCATTTCAGCTGTTGTCCTTGGGGAACTAGTCGGAAATGCAATCTATGATGATGAGGTAAATGTCGGCTCTATCCTTTTTGCAATAGGGTTGTGGGGTACTTTGATCTTCATCATGGAATTCTTCACCCAAAAGTTCCGTGGTTCAAGGAAACTTCTTGAAGGTAGTCCCTCTATCATCATACGGGATGGATATTGTGATAAAAAGGAAATGAAAAAGAACAAAATGGATTTGAATCAACTTCAGAATCTATTGCGGCAAAAGGACGTGTTTTCCATCAGAGAGGTGGCCTTTGCGATCATCGAGACAGATGGTTCTGTTAGTGTCATGAGAAAGCCGGAATATGAAACACCGACGCTTTCGGATATGGGTTTACCGCAAAAACCAGTTTATTTGCCATTTACCTTTATTAATGATGGAAAGGTCGACTGGGAAAACCTTAAGAAGGCGGGATTTGATGAAGCATGGCTGAAGAAAATCCTTCAAAAACATCACATCGACCATTATGAAGAAATATTCTATCTGGAATGGAAACAAGATGAAGGTGTCCACATCAGTAAAATGCCTGCTGAAAGTTAATTTCAGATTCGTATCCAGTAAAAAAACGACCTTTGAAGGGTCGTTTTTAAAATTCTTTTTTCATTGCAATATGTGGGATACCAGCATCCATGAAGATATCCGAGTATGTGTGATAACCTAAGCGTTGATAGAATGGTTCAGCATGAGTCTGTGCATAGAGGACGAACTTTTTACAACCTCTTTCAGACCCTGTATGCTCTAATTTTTGCATCAACATCTTACCTGCCCCAGTACCCCTGAATTCCTTGAGAATGCAGACACGTTCAACTTTTCCATAATCCTCTACAAAGCGTAAACGTGCTGCTCCAATAGCCTTATGGTTATCACTGTAAATGACGAAATGAATGGATTCTGACTCGAATTCATCAATTTCTTCTTCTTCAGGCACATTTTGTTCCTCAACGAATACTTTCGTCCGTACTTGGAAGGCATCCTCTAATTTTCGATCGTTGTCAACAACTTCAACTTTCAATTTGCTCAGCGGACCTTTCCTAGATGGAAGGTTTCATATACTGTCCAGGAACCATTTTCAAGTTGATATAACAATTGGAATCGATCGATCTCTTCCTTATGGTCGATATCCATCATCTTAAGGGATTCCAGAACATCATGATGCTCTTCGTCTGAGAGGTTTTGAGCAACTGTTATATGAGGGACGAAACGATACGGACGTTCACTGTAAAGTTCTTCCTGATGTAATTGTTCATGAAGCTTCATCAATCTTTCTTCTTCTTTTACTTTGAAATGAATGACATTGTTTACTGGATGAAATGATGCGACTTTATAGACGTGCAAGGTGAAAGGTTGGATGTTATCAGAAATTTCATGGACTTGTTGTGCTAATTCTTTCAATTCAGCCTCGTCCTCGACATAAAACGGTTCCTTTAAAGTCAAGTGAGGAGCGATTAATGCATAGTGAGGATCATAACGTTTTCGATATGAATTTATAAGGTCTTGTAGTTTTTTCGATGGAAAAATCGCGATACCGTATTTCATAATTACCCTCCTCTTACTGAATAACATGCATGTTGTTGTCGAACTTAATCTATTATAGCAAATTTTCTCACTATTTCATACTATATACAACATCCCAATTAGAGGGCATTACTCTGAAAACATATATTTTAGGGCTTTTGGAATGTCAGGTTGCCAATATTTCCAGCTATGGCCTCCATTAAATTCTTCATAATGATAATCAAAAGATCGCTCTAAAAAAAGTTTATTCAGTTCACGATTCGGTTCAATGAAGTTCAACACCTCTCCATTAGTCGTTTCTACTTCGGTCTCTTGCTTTCCTGCAACATGATAAATGGAAAGAAGCGAAGGATCCTTGATTTCCGAAACTTCTTTCATAATCCCTTCATCAATGTATGGCGATTGAAGAATCACTTTCCCGAACGTCCTTGGGTAGGATGCTGCTATTTTTAAAGAAACCGTAGCACCAAGGGAATCACCAACCAATACTCTGGCACTTGCAAGTTCGAGGGTGGAAAATTCTGCTTCAATGTATGGCACGAGTTCATTCACAAGAAAACGTACGTATTGATCGTTCTGTTCACCGGAAGGATGGTATTTCCTCCTGCGGTCTTTTACACTTTTGTATGGAAGCCCGATAATGATGAATTCGTCGATTTCACCTTCTTCAAATAACTCTTCAGAAGTACGGGCTAACCTTCCTAACCTGAAATAGTCATCCCCATCTTGTGCAATCAATACAGAATACCTTAATAAAGGTGTATAGGATGGAGGAAGGTAGACGAGCATTTTGATTTCCTCATTTAATATTTCACTATGAATTGTCTTATCTATAGTAATACCTTTTTGTTTCATCTTTAAATCATCCTCCAAAATGAAAGCAGACACTTTAATCTGAGATTCATTCTATCATAAATGCTATAATGAAATTAAGTATAAGCCATGGAACTAGCAGAGAGAGGAGACTGACAATGAATAAACGTATTCACAGCAAGGAAGTGAAAGCTGCAACAATGAACCTTTTGAAGGAACGCGGTGTTAGTATCATGGATGTAGCTGAAATCGTTTACGACATGCAAAGTCCATATGCGCCAGGATTGAAAATGGATGATTGTATTGAAAGTGTGGAAGCAGTATTGGATAAGAGAGAAATGCAACATGCCTTATTGGTTGGTATTGAACTGGATAAATTGGCTGAGCAGAACAAGTTGTCTGAGCCGCTTCAATCGATTGTTGAAACAGATGAAGGTTTGTTCGGAATCGATGAAACGATCGCTATGGGTGCTGTTTATGGATATGGTAGCATCGCGATTACAACATTCGGCCATCTTGATAAACAAAAAGTAGGGATCATCCAAAAATTAGATACGAAACGTGGCAATGGTGTCCATACGTTTCTAGATGATCTAATTGCAAGTTTAGCTGCCAATGCTTCAAGCCGATTAGCCCATCGTATTCGTGATCGTGAAGAAAATCTAAAGGAGGAAGAGATGCGAAAACGTGATGAAGAAGAGAGAATCGGTTAATATACAATGTAGGTTGGCCGAAGATCATCAGGTCGACCTACTGCCAAATTTCTTTAAAAATAACGTTGACAATTTCGTTGATTATAAGTATAGTAATACTTGTCCGCTGAAAAGGATCCGTTAGCTCAGTTGGGAGAGCGCCACCTTGACAGGGTGGAGGTCACTGGTTCGAGCCCAGTACGGGTCACCATAACAGATAATCCAGAACCCTTTGAAATATAAGGGTTTTTATTATGTCTAAGATTAATACAGTTTATACATATTTTCACTATAACAGGCAAATTGGGGTTTTGAATGAAAAGAAAAAGACAGCTAAAAAATAGCTATCCTTTCATAAATAATTGATTCAATTTGTCTGCTACTTCTTCATCTGCATGTTTTATATAGTGGCCATAGATATTCATTGTGGTTTTAATGTCAGCATGACCTAAACGCTCTGAAATAACTTTAGCATGGACACCTTGATTAATTAAAAGTGTGGCTGCTGTGTGGTGTAGATCATGGAAGCGGATATACTTATAACCGGTACGTTTGAAAAACCTTCTCCACCAAGTACCTGGTACTGTAGATAATACGGTTTTCCATTCCAGGTAGAGAATACAAAGAAATTGGATCCACCTTCCCATAGTTCGGCAGCTTGTAGACGTTCTTTCTTTTTAACAAGATTGTATGCTTTTAATTCCTAATAAAAATCTAGGAGGAACGACAACACGAGTCTTTCCGTTTTAGGTTCTTTCAGCTTGTAGCCTTCTTCTTTTGTGTATTGAAGAGAATGGTTAACCTGTATGGTTCGATTCTCGAAGTCAATATCTTCCTATTGTAAACCTAATATCTCCCCACGTCTTAAACCTGTCATAATGGCGGTGTAATCATTATTCTTTGATGTAGTGGTTATCCTTTAGCTTCTGGAATAGTTCTTTGACTTCTTCCTCTGTATATACCTCTGTTTTGTTTTGAGTCACCTTAGGGCATTTAACGCTTTCTAATGGATTCGACTTAATCAACTTACATTCATAAGCACGACTAAAAATGTCACGTAGTACTCTGTAAGGATATTGAATACTGGATGAAGATAAACCGCCTTCTTTTCCGTCTTTCCGTATCCGTCCTGTTCTAAGCTATCCAGATAGTTAATGATATGGAAAAGAGCGAGAGGGACGGTTTAATGCCGTCTCTTTTTTATTTAAGGGGTGAACAACATGAGAAAGCCTTGTAACGTACCAGGCTGCATTAAATTTGCTATTAAAGGACTAGTCCATTGTAAACATCATGAAAATCTTATAAAAGGCGTAAAGCAAGGTAAGGGGGATTTATAAATGGCTGCAATACCAGTAAACGTTAAGCAAAATATCGATAAAATGTATGACAAACAAAGGGAAACGCAATTACAGAAATTAAGAGAAAGTCAACAAAAGGCCACATCTGAAATTAATCTACAAAAGAAACAAACAGACCGAGACTATTACAACAAACGAAACCAAGCCGACGTAGTTAATATACAAAGTCAACGTTCTTTACGCGAGAGAATGGCGGCATTAGGTCAAACGAGTGCTAATATCTCTGGTCAAATTGCATTACAATCTTCCCGTCAAAATACTTTGGGTAGTTTGAACGAACGCACAAGGGTCGGGATTCGGATGACTTAAATAAAGCGGAAAGAGTCTAAACGCGCCTCCAAAATTTGGTTCGTGACTATCAAGATTTCTTCGGTAGAGATATTAACGACAATATCACTCAATGGGAATTAGATTCCTTTGAAAAGTTCAAGAAACGGAAAAGGGAACGCATTGGATAAACAAGTCAATGCAATTAAAAACATTTCCAAAAAGAAAAACAAAAAGAAAGATGATGGTGGGTATAGGTGAATTCTTCTTTGGTAAGTATCCAGGGGAACGCATGCAGAACCTATGGCACTCTGTTAATCCCTTTGATGATGTAACGGCAAAGGAAGCAGCTGAACGGAATAGGGAATTGAACAAAGAATAGTCCCCATTCATGCAAGAAGCAAACAGAGCGCAAAGGCATTGGATGAATAAAGCGACTTTGGGAACGTTGGAGAACCTTGGGAAACGAAACGGTATTGATACAGATACGTTCGATAAGAGAAAAGGTATAGGTGCTGCGGCAGACATAGGATATAACTTAGCCGGTTATTTGGCACCAGGTGTAGGGATTGTTAAAGCTTTACGTGGCACCAAACTAGGTGCTAAGTCTAATTCAGTCGGTCAACTTGCTAAAGAAGGTGCTATAACAGCCGGAACGATGGCAGGTGCTGAAATTGGATTAAATGAAGGTCTTAATCCAGACGATCAGAACTGGAAACAGAACCTTACACAATTCGGTATTGAAACGACAGCCGGCGCAGTATTAGACCCTGCGTTAGTAAAAGGGTTACCAGCTGCAGGAAATAAGCTTATAGCCGGCCTAATCCGTATAACAATAGTAGAGCGTTGTTGTTCAGTCCTAGTGCAACATCTGAATCGTCAGAGTACTATGATAATAATGAAAGGGATTGTGAGAATCTCTTAACGATAAAAGCTTCAATTCCCTGGTATGGAAAGGAATTGGAGCTTTTTTGTATTTTATTTAGACAATAAGTGAAAGGATTCCCCGGAAAAAGAACCAAACATAATTGGTACGCCGCCAAGAAAGACTAAGTAATGAATGGTATAGAAGCAAAAGAAGTATGCTATAAGTAATCATTGCATATATGGAGGAACCTAATGAAGAAAAAAGTTACCATCATAGGTGGAGCCGGGACGATTGGTACGATTTTGAAGAAAGGTCTCAGCGATAAATACGATCTCACCATCCTCGATAAAGCCATACCTTTTGATATAGAGAATTTTATCCAAGTGGACGCAACAAATTTTGAACAATTGATAAGAAGTATCCCTAAAGATTCAGATGCTCTTATTAATTTATTAACGATTAAAACAGAGAATGACTTATATAATATCAATCAGTTTCAGGAAATGACAGAGATCCATTTTACCTTATCTTTCTATATTATGCATGCTGCGATTACATTAGGTATCCCTAAGGTTGTTTATGCTAGTAGCAATCATACAACGGATTATTATGAATATGACGGTGTTTCCACTTTAAGTAGGGAAATTACAACGAATGATTATCCGTTTTCACGTGGTCTTTATGGCGTACTAAAGCTGGCATCAGAAAATATTGGACATATCTTAGCTCGTGAAAATGAAAATTTTTCGCTCATTAATTTACGAATAGGTAGTGTACAAAAAAATGAGTTAAAGGCATTAAAAGAAAAGAAACGATTACATTATACGATCCTAACTCATGAAGATGCGGTACATCTTTTTGATCTTGCTCTTCAATCAACTGTTAAGTATGGAACATACTATGGTGTTTCTAATAATCCTGGAAAACCTTGGTCTACTGAAAATGCATGGAAGGAATTAGGGTTTGTATCAAAATGCAATGCAGTGGATGTGTTAAATGAGAATGAATAAATTAGAAAATTTACACATTTTTTATATCGTTAGTGAAAGACTTCTTTTCCTTTTATATCCTTCCTTAAAAATTCATATGATATTGGGAAATGAATTAAGGCTTAAGATTAGTCCTTAAGAAATAGGATATTAGACATAATCCTATTCTCGATTTATGCTCACCTCCTTTCTTTTTTAATCGATATGCAAGGCTTTTTTCTTATCTCTAAGGAACTGATTATATTTTTAGACAAGTCACCTATTTATAATCAAAATTGTAAGAAAATTCACCTTAGGAAGGAAGCGATTGATTAAAAGTAGGAATGGTTTTAAAAGGTGGTTACAAATTACAAATACGGAGCCGATTGAAATCTTCATAAAAAATGGTGTTTATAAAGAAGTTGTGAGAATACCTGCTGATAAACCTTTTATTCGCTTGATTGGTGAAAGTGCAGAAAAAACGATTCTTACGTATGATAACATGCAAAAAAACCAAGACCAGAAGGCGGAACACAACAAGCGGAAGTGCAAGTGTTTACCTTTATGCAAGGGATTTTACAGCTGAAAATTTGACAATGGAAAACTCCTTTGATGAAAGTCTAGTAGAAGGAGGCTCACAAGCAGTTGCCGTTTATACACGTGGCGACAGAATGAAGTTTCATAATGTTCGCTTTATCGGGAATCAAGATACCCTTTATGCAAATGCGGGAACACAATATTTTAGTCAATGTTATAATGAAGGGGATGTCGACTTTATTTTCGGAGGGGCAAGAGCGGTATTTGAAGATTGTGATATTGTCTCTGTTGACCGTGGTTCAACGACGAATAATGGATATATTACAGCAGCAAGTACAAACATAAGTGAACCATATGGTTTTCTCTTTATTAATAGTCGCTTGAAAAAGTGAAGCTGCGAATGGAACGGTTTATTTAGGGAGACCTTGGCATCCTGGTGGTGACCCGAATGCTATTGCAAGCGTCGTATTTAAAAAGTGTGAATTAGGAGCACATATCCATCAAGAGGGCTGGACAGATATGTCAGGCTTCAGCGCAAAAGAAGCTAGATTTTATGAGTACCAAAACGAAGGACCTGGTGTGAATACGTCTCGACCACAACTAACTGAAGAAGAAGCAAAACAGTATACGGTTGAGAATGTTATTAAATGGCTGGAATCCAAAACAATAATCTTGTAAGGGACGAACTGTTGATTGGATGGTTCGTCCTTTATTGTGGATAAGCTTAATAATGATCATTTCATCATGTATCAAAGCATATAAGTGTTAAGCTAATAGATAAGATGATAGACATCATTTCTCCAGTCAAACAAAATGTAAATAGTAACTATAAACAAAGGAGAGTAGAAGGAAATCAAATATGTTTAAACAAACGAAAACTACTATTTTTATTGCAGGAGATTCTACTGCTTCTTCATATCCGATGAATCGGGCTCCACAAGCAGGCTGGGGGCAGGTATTACATCAGTTTTTTACACATGATATTCGAATTGTAAATAAAGCAGCATCTGGAAGAAGCTCAAAAAGTTTCATTCAAGAGGAAAGATTACTCAAAATAGAAGAAAAAATAAAAGCGAAGGATTATCTTTTCATTCAGTTCGGTCACAATGACGCCAAACAGGATGACAGATATACAGAGCCTTTTTCAGACTTTAAGCATTATCTAAATCAGTATATTGATGTTGCTTTAAAAAAAGATGCTACTCCGATATTGATTACACCTGTACAACGCAGAAGTTTTGATGAAACTGGGGAGTTTGTAGAAACACATGGACACTACCCTGAAGCAGTTATCCAACTAGGAGCTGAGAGAAATATTGCGATTATCGATTTAGGAGAAAGAAGTAAAGTGTATCTTGAATCTTTAGAGGCCGAGGAATCAAAGGAGATCTTCCTTTGGCTAGCTCAAGGTAAGTATTCAAATTATCCAGATGGGCTACAAGATAATACCCATTTTAGTGAGCATGGAGCATATAAGATTGCTAGCTTAGTAGTAGACGGAATTCGTGATCTTCATTTGCCAATTGAAAACGATATTGTTGATTAAATAGCAGGACTGCCAATCACAGGCAGTCTATTTTTTATTACTGAAAATCATGTAAATTGATAATCATTTTATTAGTTTTTAGAACATGAGTTTCAATAAACCCAGTGTTTTCAAGGGATATGAGGAAGTGATTATATACGAAATAGATTCAAGTCGATTAATCTGAAAATGTGCAACAAACACAAAAAATTCAAATTGGAGGTAGAAAAAAATGATTAGTACGAAAAAATTTCTCAGTTCAGTTTGTGCTCTTTCTTTGGGTTTATCAGCTCTTGCTGGTTGCTCAAATGAAAGCGCTTCAAATTCAACGGAAGATGGGGAAAAAAGTAATAAGCCATTTGAATTGTCTATTATGGCGACTCTTCACACACCTGAAATTCCAGATGAAAGACTAGAATTGTTACTAGAAGAAAAAACAAACACCGAATTAGACATTCAATGGGTTCCGGATGCAAACTATATTGAAAAAGTAAACACAGCTTTTGCTACCGGAACTTTACCGATGGCTGTCTCAATATCAGCACAAGAACTAGGTACACAGTTTAAACAAGCAATTCGTGATGACCAATTTTGGGAAATCGGTCCTTATTTAGATGAATATAAGAATTTGAATAAATTAAAGCCGAAAGTTATTGAGAATACAAAAGTTGACGGTAAAGTTTATGGGATCTACCAAGGGAGACCATTGTCACGACAGGGGTTTATTTTCCGCAAAGACTGGGCTGATAAACTAGAAATTTCTACTCCAACGAATACAGATGAATTTTATGAAATGGCAAGAGCATTTACAGAGGACGATCCCGATGGAAATGGTAAAGAGGATACAATTGGATTATCAGATAGAAGTGATTTACTATATGGAGCATTTAAAACGGTTTCATCTTGGTTTGGTACGCCAAATGAGTGGGGATTAAAGGATGGTAAATTGTTACCTGAATTTATGTTTGATGAATACATGGATACATTAGACTTTTTTAGAGATTTACACAAGAACGGATATATTAACAAAGACTTCCCAGTTACAAGCAAAAAAGATCAACAATCAATGTTTAAGAATGGGACATCAGGAATTTATGTAGGATCTATCGGGGATGTACAAGGCTTATATGATGATGCAACTAAACTTAACCCAGATCTTGAATATGATGTACAAAATAAAGTTGAAGGTCCACATGGAGAGTTTGGGATATGGTCTATTCCTGGATTTGGTAGTATAATGATGTTCCCAAAATCTGCTATTAAATCTGAGGAAGAATTGAAAAAAACATTAGCATTCTATGATAAGTTAATGACTCCTGAGATGGCAAACTTATTGTTATGGGGAATCGAAGGAGAGCATTATGAAGTAAAAGATGGTGCCGCTTTACCAGATGCAAGTATAAGAGAGAAGCTTGATCGAGAGGTTAGACCATACCTTTCATTAGAAGTTGGTGAACCTGATACGAACGGCAGATACGAAGGATTTGCAGCTTATGAAATTAAAGCAAAAGCTGAAGAGTTAATAAAAGATAATGAAAATTATCTTATTAACAACCCAGTCGTAACGCTAGATTCAGAAACATATACGAAAAATGGTGAAAGACTGAAAACAATTATTACAGATGCGACGTATCAATATATCTTAGGTCAAATTGATAAAAAAGGTTTTGAGACTGCTGTTGAGAAATGGAAAGAACAAGGTGGAGATAAAGTTATTGAGGAATACAATGCATCTTACAAAAAATTAAAAAATAATTAATAGAGTAAAGTGTTGAATTTTAAATAAGTGGAAAGGCTGTACATTTTAACAGCCTTTTCATGTGTCATATATTTAAGGTTAACTAATCAATTAATTAATCAGAGAAAGGATGGGTTAAATTGGACAATGATTTAGTTGTGGTGAAAAAAAATTCAACTGTGATTCCTAAAGCAAGTCGAAGAACAGAATTATGGAAGCGCATTAAGAAAAATAAATTCATGTATCTAATGATTCTACCAGGTATTTTATATTTTCTTATCTATAAATACCTTCCAATGTATGGATTAATTATTGCTTTCCAGGATTACAAGCCATACCTGGGTATTTCCGGAAGTGAGTGGGTTGGATTTGACCATTTTAAAAGATTATTTTCAGAACCTGATTTCTGGTTCATTTTTAGAAATACACTTCTTTTATTTGTATTACAGTTAGTCATTTTCTTTCCTATTCCTATCTTTTTAGCATTAATGTTAAATGAAGTTAGGAATCAAGCTTTTAAAAAAACCGTTCAAACTATTGTGTATATCCCCCATTTTATGTCTTGGGTTATTATTGTTTCCATTTGTTATGTTATTTTAACTCTTGATGGTGGTGTTGTGAATGGAATTTTGGAAAGCTTAGGGTTTCAAAAAATCAACTTTCTCTTAAGTGATGAATGGTTTAGACCAATGTATATTTTACAGGTTATTTGGAGAGAGGCTGGTTGGGGAACAATAATCTTTCTGGCAGCTATTGCTGCAGTTGATCCCCAGTTATATGAAGCTGCAAGAATGGACGGTGCCAATCGTTTACAGCAAATGATTCATATTACTCTACCAGCTATTAAAAGTGTTATTGTCGTTTTATTAATTTTGAAGATTGGTGACATTCTAGAATTAGGCTTTGAACATGTTTTTCTACTTTTAAATGCATCAAACCGTAATGTTGCAGAGATTTTTGACACCTATGTGTATACAACAGGTCTGCAGCAAGGACAATTTAGTTACAGTACAGCAGTAGGATTTTTTAAAGGAATTGTAGGGCTTATTCTTGTCATGTTTGCTAACTGGTTGGCTAAAAAGTCTGGTGAAGAAGGAGTATATTAGTAAAATCTATTGGAGGGAATGCAATGGTTGAAGACAAGTCAATAGGCAGTCGACTATTTAATTGGACAAATATTACTCTATTAACAATAATCTCTTTACTTACAATACTACCATTTTTTCATGTTGTAGCGAGCTCTTTTACAACAAGTGCGGAATTAGCTGCAAAAAGGTTTGTGCTTATTCCAACAGAATGGTCTATTGCTGCATATCAATATATTTTTTCAACAGATACTGTCTTCCGTGCTTTAGGAGTATCAATAGGGGTTACATTTTTTGGTACTTTGTGGAGTATGCTGCTATCCGTATTAACTGCTTATGGGCTTTCTCGAAAAGACTTGGTTGGTAGAAGGTTTATTATGTTTTTTATCATATTTACCATGCTATTCAATGGTGGAATGATTCCTACGTTCTTAGTCGTTAAAGAAACGGGACTACTTGATTCTTATCTTTCATTGATTATGCCCGTATCTATCAATGCGTTTAACATGATAATTCTTAAGAGTTTTTTTCAGGGGTTACCTGATGGTTTGGAAGAATCTGCAAAAATTGATGGTTGTAATGATTTTGGAATTTTATTTCGAATCGTACTTCCATGTTCAATGCCAGTAATTGCAACAATCTCTTTATTTTATGCAGTAACGTATTGGAATACTTATATGCATGCCATTCTGTATTTGAATGATGCAACAAAATGGCCAATACAGGTTCTATTAAGACAAATTGTTGTATTAGCAGGTGGAATGAACTATGACGGTGCAAATTATACAGATGTTCCACCACCGGAACAGACAGTAAAGATGGCAGTCATCGTTGTAGCAACGATTCCTGTACTTCTAGTCTATCCATTCTTACAGAAACATTTTGCAAAGGGTGCACTATTAGGCTCAATGAAGGAATAACTAGGCTTTTAATACATTTAATTCTACAGAAGGTGAAGGTATGAATTCTAGTAGAGAACAATTGATTCCAAGTTTAGAGCAATTAGAAAATGTGTTTGAGGGTTTTTTCGAATGGTTAGCTGGTCAATACGATGAAACTGGTGGATTTTACTATGCACAAAGTTCAATTCATGATCCCAATTTTTCACCTGACATTGAGTCTACAGCTCAAGCTTTAAATATATTAAGCAGAAATGACTTAGTTAACGATATGCCTGAAAAAATGAGACAGCAGATGATTCATTTTTTTCAAAATAAACAAGATCCTAATACAGGCTATTTTTATGATGAGGACCCTGCAATGAGAAAAGATGAGGTGATGGTACACAGAGCTATAAATTACTCAGCTGGTTCTCTTAAGAAACTTGGAAGTAAATATTTATACCCGCTTCCATTAGAGGCGAAAGCTGCTCCAAATTATGTAACTTCTCCAGAAGAATACTTAAAAAAATGGAAGAGCATTGATTTAAGTAATAGCTGGCGTGGCTGTGATTTATTAGCTACTTCTTGTGTTTATATTGGACAAATGGATAAAGAAAAACAAGCACCTTTTTTAATAGAAGCTACACGGTTTTTAGAAAGTATTCAAGACCAAGAAACTGGTTTATGGGGTGAAGGTAGCTTATACGTTCGAATATCTGGAACGTTTAAGCTTCATACCTTTTATAGTCGTTTTAATATTCCAATGCCAAACACTGATCGGATCTATAAAAGTGTTCTAACCTGTCTACGAACAGAAGAAGCAAAGGATATGTGCTATATTCGAAATCCAATTGATCTTCTTTCTTATATGAATCTCAACATTCCTAAGCAAGAATTAAACGAAATATTAGAGATCACTGTTAAAAATATAAAAAAATTAAAGAGAAATGATGGAGGTTTTTCTAGAGAGATTGAGAATTCACCATCAGCTCCTAATATAGCGCAGGTGAAAAAAGGAGAATATTATCCCAATATGCCTAAGCCAGTACATCTAAGCAAGGGGCTTTTTGAGGGGGATATGAATGCGAGTACTCAAGCAACCTTAATAAGAAAACAGTGTTATAAGTTAGCTGGGTTACCTGTTGGACCTTTAAAAGAGAGTAAATATTTTTATGGGAAACTTATTTCAGAAAAGTACCGGGACACATCCAGCTCCAGGGCTATGGAAAGCCGCAATATGTTAATACAATGTATCCATGGGACGGTCACAATGAGATCCGACCTCCGGAAATCCCGACAGATCATAATCCAGTCGGCAGCTATGTCAAATACTTTAATGTTCCAACCAATATGCAAAACAAGCCGGTTTATATTTCCTTCCAAGGTGTAGAGTCCGCTTTTCTATGTCTGGTTGAACGGTAAATTTGTCGGCTACAGTGAGGACTCTTTTACCCCGGCAGAGTTTGAGCTTACTCCTTATTTAACAGAAGGGGAGAATAAGCTTGCGGTAGAGGTTTACCAGAGGAGGAGTACGGGCAGCTGGCTGGAAGACCAGGATTTTTGGAGATTTTCAGGAATCTTTCGGGATGTTTACCTCTACACGGTACCTAAAATTCATGTTTTTGATTTACATGTCCAACCGGAGTTGGATTCAACTTTTTCAAAAGGTTCACTTAAAGCAGACCTTAAGCTTCAAGGATCGGCTCCTTCTAAAATAACAGCTGAATTAGTCGATGCCAAAGGCGGGCTTGTTGCAACAGCAAATGGGGAACATACCGATGTTGTTTGATGTGCAGGTACATATATTTACTAGGGAGGAAAAAACAATGACTTACTTTACCAATATTAATAAAATCAACTATGAAGGCCCAAAATCGACAAATCCATTTGCATTTAAATTTTATAATCCGAATGAAAAGATTGGCGATAAAACAATGGAAGAATACTTACGCTTTGGTGTAGCGTACTGGCATACGTTTACGGCCGATTTATCAGACCCTTTTGGTACAGGAACAGCTGAGCGCCCGTGGGATAAATTTTCAGGTATGGACCTGGCAAAAGCTCGTGTTGAAGCGGCATTTGAATTTTTTGAGAAACTAGGTGTCCCTTACTTCTGTTTCCATGATGTTGATATCACGCCAGAAGGAAGTAATTTAAGAGAAACATATAAAAATTTAGATGCAATTGTTGCGATGATGAAAGATTACATGAAAGACAGCAAAACGAAATTACTTTGGAATACAGCGAATAACTTTTCACATCCGCGTTTTGTTCATGGTGCTGCATCTTCTAATCACGCAGACGTTTTTGCTTATTCAGCAGCGAAAATTAAAAAAGGACTGGAAATTGGTAAAGAGCTAGGTGCAGAAAATTATGTATTCTGGGGCGGCCGTGAAGGATATGAAACACTTCTAAATACAGATATGAAACTAGAGATGGATAATATTGCTCGTTTATTCCATCTGGCTGTTGATTATGCAAAAGGAATTGGTTTCGATGCACAATTTTTAATTGAACCAAAACCGAAAGAGCCAACTTCACACCAATATGATTTTGATGTAGCGAGTGGATATGCCTTCTTACAAAACTATGATCTACAAGATCATTTTAAATTTAATATTGAAGCAAATCATGCAACATTAGCTGGTCATACATTTGAACATGAACTGCGCTATGCTCGTATCAACGGTATGCTAGGTTCTGTGGATGCAAACCAAGGTCATCCATTATTAGGGTGGGATACAGATGAGTTTCCATCAGACTTATACTCTACAACTCTAGCCATGTATGAAATTATCAAAAACGGTGGTTTAGGAAAAGGCGGTTTAAACTTTGATGCAAAAGTGAGAAGAGGTTCTTTTGAGCCAGAAGATTTATTCCATGGTCATATCGCTGGAATGGACAGCTTTGCAGTAGGGTTAAAAATTGCACAAAAATTAATAGATGACAAAGTATTAGATGGTGTGGTTGAAGGTCGATATAAAACGTATACAGAAGGAATTGGTCTTGATATTGTTCAAGGAAATACGGATCTTAAAAAATTAGAAGATTATGCTTTAAGCCTATCAGAGATTAAGCATGAATCAGGTAAACTAGAAAGAATTAAAACGACTTTTAACCAATATTTATTAACGTTTTATGCAGGTGAATAACCGTAGGCGGGTGATAAGATGAAATATGTAATCGGTATTGATTTAGGGACAAGTGCTGTAAAGATCTTGCTTGTAAACCAAAATGGTGATGTTGTACAAGAAGTTTCAAAACCTTATCCCTTAATTCAAGAAAAAACAGGATATAGTGAACAAGACCCGCAAGCTTGGGTAGATCAGACAGTTTCAGGACTGTCTGATCTTCTAAAGGATTTTAAAGGAAATCCTGAAGAGATTAAGGGAATCAGCTTTTCTGGACAAATGCATGGGCTTGTTTTGCTTGATGAAAATCATCAGGTTTTACGAAACGCGATTCTTTGGAATGATACGAGAACAACAGAACAATGTAAGCGTATTTATGAACGTGTTGGCGAAAAACAATTGCTAGATATAACGAAAAATCCGGTGTTGGAAGGCTTTACTTTACCAAAGCTTTTATGGGTACAGGAACATGAACCCGAACTATTTGATAAAGCAAAAGTATTTCTTCTGCCAAAGGATTATGTACGCTATCAGCTGACAGGAAAAATTCATATGGAGTACTCTGATGCCGCTGGTACATTACTTTTAGATGTTGGTAAAAAAGAGTGGAGTCACGATATTTGTGATGTATTTGAACTAGACCCGGCTCTTTGTCCGCCATTAGTTGATTCACACGCTGAAGTGGGAACTTTATTACCTGAAATCGCAAAGAAACCCGGTTTTTCTGAGTCCGTTCGTATCTTTGCAGGTGGAGCAGATAATGCCTGTGGAGCAATTGGTGCAGGAATTTTAGAAGAAGGAAAAACATTATGTAGTATTGGAACATCTGGTGTTGTTCTTTCTTATGAAGAAACTGGTACAAAAGATTTTCAAGGAAAAGTACATTATTTTAACCACGGTTCACCAGATGCCTTTTATACAATGGGTGTAACCCTTGCAGCTGGCTACAGTTTAACTTGGTTTAAAGATGTTTTTGCGAAAAAGGACACACTTGAAAATCTATTAGTGAATGTCGATACGACTCCAATTGGCTCAAGTGGCCTACTGTTTACACCATATATTGTTGGTGAGCGTTCACCGCATGTTGATGCGGAAATCCGTGGAAGCTTCATTGGGATGGATAGTTCACATCAAATGAATCATTTTGCGCGTGCCGTATTGGAAGGGATTACATTTTCTTTAAATGATTCGGTTGAGATTCTCCGTGAGAGCGGTAAAAAAATTGATACGATCATCTCGATTGGTGGAGGAGCGAAAAACGACACGTGGCTTCAAATCCAAGCTGATATATTTAATGCGAACATTGTGAAATTAGAAAGTGAACAGGGTCCGGGAATGGGAGCCGCTATGTTAGCTGCATTTGGCTGTGGATGGTTTGATTCCTTACAAGATTGTGCGAAGGAATTCTTAAAGGAAGAGAAAGTATATCATCCTATAGAAGAAAATGTTGAAAAGTATAAGAAGTTACATGCGATTTACAAGGATATTTATCCAGCGACTGAGATATTAAACAAACGTTTGATGGACTATCGGAATTAATCAAGGGACCTACACTATTCATGCCCTCATCTAAAAGTGGTGGGGGTATGGACTAATTACTATTCTTCTATATTGTCGTGATGATATTGATTACGACATAGGGGTTTGCTTTTTGGGTACGATTGACTTTCTTTATTGGAAAGGTAACTAAAAAGAAGGACCGTTTACTAGTTTACCGTTACGGTATATTTTTAACATCCTTCTTTTATCTATGTATTGTTTTAGCACAAGAAAAGATTATCGATTATTTTTATTTGTTTGCGTTATTAAAAGGAATTTCTCAAGCCTTATACTAGCTTGGTTATTTTATCTTAGTACATGAGGTTTCAACTAATGGTAACTGACATCTTTACCTTGGATGGAATCAAATCGTAATGAACGGTTCAAATCTGCTTGGACCTGCATTAGCAGGCTTAATAATTAGTTTGTATGATGATTTTAGTGGCTACCTATTTGTATTTTCTTTAGCCTTCGTTATGTTTTTAATTTCAACTTTTAGTAGCTTTCGGATAAAGAAGGGACAGTCTCATCCTAAAACATACTATATGTGTATTTAAAATTAATGGTCCAAAAGAAACCGGACTTTATGAAAACACTTATCGGGTGGTTTGTTATTGGGTTTCCACAAGGAATTTTAATGTATATTCCACCTATTTTACTTTATAACATATTTCTAGATGAAGGGGTCAACGGTTATTTAAATGTCTTATTTTTAAGCTTATCTATTATCTCTAGTTATGTGATTTCTAGAATTGCCAATATACAAACCACAAGAACCTATCTTCTGGTAGCTGCATTTGGTTAATTTTACTTTTCAGCATTCTTTCTTTTAGCGGGATTAAGTATTTTGGCAGTGGTTTTGTTTTTATTAACTAATGCAATATTTAAACCGATACAGGCTAACGCATTTGCGGCTTACTATTATAAATGGATAGATATACTCCCATTGAAGGAGAATTTTAGAGTAGAGTCTGTGGTTTTACGAATCGATCATTAATATAGGTAGGGCTTTAGGTTTTTAATTTTTATGATTTTCTCAAAAGGAATTAATGCTTCAACTGTGGCTTTTGTAATGATAGCTGTAATGATTATACAGTTCCTGATACCTTATCTTGCAAAGGGGAGTACTAGTGATGTTAAGGTCAAGGTATTTAAAGAAAAGATAGTAGAAAAATAGGTTGAATAGTGAGAGGGGCGAGATTAATTGGCTGAGAATCGAGTCTGGTTTAAAAATCCAGCTAATGAATGGAATGAGGCACTTCCAATAGGAAACGGTCGTCTAGGTGGAATGGTTTATGGGAATACGACTCTTGAACGTATTCAATTAAATGAAGATTCCGTATGGTATGGAGGTCCCAGTGATCGAAATAATCCAGATGCATTAACTCATTTACCAAAGATTCGCAGAATGATAATGGAAGGTAGATTATTTGAGGCCCATGAATTAGCCAAATTTGCATTATCTGGAACCCCGCCAACACAAAGGCATTATATGACCATAGGGGAACTTAGTCTCGATTTGGGCCACCAAGATGTCACAAATTATACGAGAGAACTTGATTTAAAAAATGGAATTATAACAGTTTCTTATTGTTCTAATGGAATTAATTTTAAAAGGGAAGTTATATCAAGCTTTCCTGCTGATTTAATTGTCATTCGTATGAGCGCTGACCAAGGTAAAGCGATTTCTTTTTCCGCACGATTAACAAGAGAAAAAGGTCGTTATTTAGATGAGGTTCAGGGGTTCAATAATAATAGTATAGTTATGCGAGGGTCTTGTGGTGGAAAAGGTGGATCTGACTTTAGAGTAGTATTATCTGCAGTTACAGATGGAGGTACGACTCAAACAATTGGCGATAATTTGGTAATCACAAAAGCTGATACGGCAACGTTATTTATTGCTGCAGAAACAACTTTTCGGCATACAAATCCAGAGGTAGTTTGTTTCAATAAAGTTAAGGATGCTTTAAATAAAGATTTTACTTCTTTAAAAGAAGAACACCTTGCTGACTATCATGCACTATATAACAGGGTAGAGATAAATTTATCAAAAGATAATGAAAATCTAGAATGTCTGTCGACTCAAGAAAGAATAGAACGAGTGAAAAACGGTTTAGAAGATAATGGGTTTATAGAGCTTTATTTTCAGTTTGGTAGGTATTTACTTATTTCAAGTAGTCGTAAAGGTAGCTTGCCTGCTAATTTACAGGGGATTTGGAATGATAAAATAACACCTCCTTGGGATAGTAAATATACCATAAATATTAACACTCAAATGAATTATTGGCCAGCGGAGGTATGTAGCTTATCGGAATGTCATGAACCACTTTTTGATTTAATTGAAAGAATGCGGATAACAGGAAGGCATACTGCAAAAGTCATGTACGGATGTAAAGGGTTTGTAGCACACCATAATACTGATATATGGGCGGATACCGCACCACAAGATATATACCCACCTGCAACAACATGGCCTATGGGGGCTGCCTGGTTGTGTCTCCATCTGTGGGATCATTATCAGTTTACAGGTGATATTAATTTCTTAAAGGAGAAATATGAAACAATTAAAGAATCGGTAGAATTTTTCCTTGACTTCTTAGTAGAGATGGCAGATGGTCAACTTGTTACATCACCATCTGTTTCTCCAGAGAATACTTATATCTTACCTAATAGGGAATCAGGTGCTATATGCTTTGGACCAACTATGGATAATCAAATTTTAAAATCACTTTTTTCATGCTGTATAGAGGCAAGTAAACTTCTTTCAATTGATGAGCCCTTTAGAACCAGAATCGAAGAAATTCTTAAGAGAATCCCGAAGACGAAGATTGGAAGACATGGACAAATCCAGGAGTGGTTGGAGGATTATGAGGAAAAAGAACCTGGGCACCGACATATTTCACATTTGTTTGGTTTACACCCGGATAATCAGATCATGGTTAGGAAAACACCAGAATTAGCAAAAGCTGCCTGTATAACGTTAGAACGAAGACTGAATCATGGTGGGGGCCATACAGGTTGGAGTAGAGCATGGATAATCAATATGTGGGCTCGATTAGAAAAAGCAGAGTTTGCATATATGAATCTTCTAGAATTAATTAAACATTCTACACTTCCTAATTTATTCGATAACCATCCTCCTTTTCAAATTGATGGTAATTTTGGAGGAACAGCTGGAATTGCCGAAATGTTAATGCAAAGCCATGGAGGAGAACTCCACTTGTTACCGGCATTACCAAAGGCTTGGGATAAAGGTGATGTCCGTGGCCTATGTGCAAGAGGTGGTTTTGAAGTGTCGTTAAAATGGGACCATGGGAAATTCATCTCTGGAACACTAAAGTCTTTAAAGGGGAATAAATGTAGGCTAAGAGTAGGAAGTCCTATTTCTATATTGGATGAAAATAATCAGAAGGTACAAACTGTTATAGCTGAGGAAGAAACCCTATCTTTTCAAACGAAAAAAAACGGGAAATATATTCTTATCGTAGAGTTAATACCTAAGGGTGATAAGTCCGAAAATAAAAATCCATTGTCATGAATAACTAATATATATTGTGATTTGGAAGATAAGGTGATTTTAAAAATGTCAGCAAATTTATCTACATCTAATTCTTTAAGTGGTGACTTGAAAAATGGCACATTCCTTAACCCTATTTTAAGAGGAAACTATGCTGACCCATCAATCATTCGTGTAGGAAATGACTACTATATGGTTAATACTTCTTATAAATATGTACCAGGTCTAATTATATGGCATTCGAAGGATTTAATAAATTGGAGTCCAATTGGTGTTGCATTGGAGCAATTGAATGGTGATGTCTGGGCACCAGAGCTAGTTTATTATAAAGGGTTATATTACATTTACTTTCCAGCAGACAAAACAAACTGGGTAGTAACAGCTAAAGATCCAAAAGGACCTTGGAGTCAGCCAATCAATCTCAAAACGAAACATATAGATCCCGGACATGTAGTGGGTCCTGATAGTAAAAGATATTTACATCTATCGGGTGGAAATATGGTAGAGCTAGCAAAGGATGGATTATCAGTTATTGGTGAAACAATCCAAGTTTATGAGCCTTGGAGATATCCTGATAATTGGGAAGTAGAAGCCTTTAGTCCAGAGGGACCAAAATTAAAATATAACAATGGATATTATTATTTAACAATTGCTATTGGGGGAACTGCGGGACCTCCAACAAGTCATATGGTAGCTGCATCTAGGTCAAAGACTTCTTGGGGTCCTTGGGAACATTCGCCTTATAATCCAATTATACACACGTATTCAATGGATGAAAAATGGTGGTCCCAGGGGCATGGTACACTAATTGATACCCCATTTGGAGAATGGTGGATGGTCTTTCATGCATATGAAAAAAATTTACATACATTAGGTCGTCATACAATGCTATTACCAATTGAATGGACAGAGGACGGGTGGTTTAAGATACCTGATAGCTTTCAGCCTAATCGACCAATAAAAAAACCGGAGGGAGAGTCAGTTAAACATGGATTCCCGACGGTGGATACATTTGAAGGGGAAGCATTAGGACTTCACTGGCAGTGGCTTGGTAAACCAGAACGAGACCGTTTCTATTTGGGAAATGGAGCATTAATCGTTAATGGAGTTGAGAAAGGAATTAATTCGCCACTACTTTATATGCCTGGTCATCCTTGTTATGAAACTGAAATAGAAGTGGAGGTTGACGGAGATGCTGAAGCAAGATTTATGCTTTTCTATGATTATTCTGCCTTTTTCGGTCTAGGGGTAACCACAGACGGGGTTAGACATTTTAGGACATTTAAAAATTATCGTTTAGAACCTTTTGAAGGTAAAAATATTTGTCTAAGGATTAGAAATAACCATAATATAGTTTCAATGTATTACAAAGATGTTCAGGGAGAATGGAAAAAATATGATAAAGTGATTGATTGTTCAGGCTTTCATCATAATACATTCGGTGGTTTTCTTAGCTTACGTATTGGCTTAGATGCTACTGGGAATGGTATAGCGAAGTTCAGGAATTTTCAATATCGAACCATGGAATAGTCAGGTTACTAGTTGTTGGAAAAATACCCAATAAATCTCAAAAAAATATAGAGTTTAGGAAATGGACTGGGAAAGACTTATTGATATATATAGGAGGGGAACTAGTTTGTGGGCTCCTGATCATTTTTTGGAAAATTTTTATAAAAAGTTAGTTCCAAAAGTATCAAGAGGATATGATAGGTATTGGCAAGCAAATATAAAAGATCTCTTTGAACACTTGATTGGTCGTTTTCCATCCTCTCAAGAGCATTCGCTGAGCCCTAGAATTATAGAGAAAACAGAAAAAGACGATTATTTGTGCTTAAGAATTGAAATCACAACGGTTGATATTCTTAAATCTCCAATATATGTACTTATACCAAAAAAGAATAATAATACAAAGTTTCCTGCAGTTCTTGCACTTCATGGTCATGGCTATGGAAATAAAGAACTTGTAGGGTTAAATCAAGATGGAATGGAAAATCATGGAGACCCTGGGATTCATAAAAATTGTGCTATAGATCTTGTGCGAAAAGGAATGGTAGTTGTTGCCCCAGAGTTAATAGGATTTGGTGATCGAAAGCTAACAAGGGACAATAAATCTGATAATCAAAACCAAAACTCGTGTTTTTCAATTGCAAGTCAATTGCTATTAATGGGGAAAACATTAGCAGGTTTGAGAGTTTTTGAATGTAAAAGAATTATAGATTATATGGAGAAAATGGATGAAGTAGATGCCGAAAGAATTGGATGTTTCGGTTTCTCAGGAGGAGGTCTTGTCGCAGCCTTTACTTCCATTGTTGACCAGCGGATAAAAGCCACAGTTCTTTCAGGATATACAAATACATTTAAAGGCAGCATCATGGAACGGAATCATTGCCTAGATAATTATGTTCCTGGTCTTTTACAACTTGGAGAAATGCCTGAACTTATTGGATTAATTTCACCAAGGCCATTATTCATAGAGTCAGGATTAAACGATACTCTGTTTCCAATAAATCACGTAAAAGAGGCTTTGAGAAAAATAACTAGTATCTACGAAAGTTTTAATGCAGTAGAATGTCTAGATTATCACTTTTTTGATGGAAAGCATGAAATATGTGGTGAAAAATCATATGACTGGCTATATAACACCCTTTTACAGAATAATAATAAAAGCTTAGGGGGAGTGAAAAATGGAAAATAAAACAAATACAAAAACTATCCATACAGAAAAACCTTTATGGTCAGCAGACATTGGAAATGGTTATTATCAAAACCCAATCATATATGCAGATTATTCTGATCCTGATGTAATACGTGTAGGTGAGGATTACTTTATGGTATCATCCAGTTTTAATATGACACCTTGTTTACCAATTTTACATTCTAAAGATTTAGTCAACTGGAAAATTATTAATCATGTATGTGAGACTTTCCCTTTTGCTACATATAATATCCCACGACATGGGGATGGAGTATGGGCACCTAGTATACGGTATCACAATGGAAAGTATTGGGTATTTTTCGGAGCCCCTGACGAAGGGATTTTTATGAGTACAACTGAGGATCCTTTTGGTATCTGGTCACCTTTACATAGAGTCAAGAAGGTAAAAGGATGGATAGATCCTTGCCCATTTTGGGATGAGGATGGTCAGGCATATTTGATGCATGCTTTTGCTAAAAGTAGAATTGGCTTCAAAAGTATATTACAAATCTGCAAAATGAAGTCAGATGGAACAGAACTGTTTGATGAAGGGACATTTGTTTTTGACGGTAATAAAAACCATCCTACAATTGAAGGTCCAAAGATGTATAAACGAAATGGATATTATTATATCTTTGCACCTGCTGGAGGAGTTGAAACTGGATGGCAAACAATACTAAGATCGAAAAATATCTATGGTCCCTATGAAGATAAAGTTGTTCTTCATCAAGGAAAGACAAAGACAAACGGTCCCCATCAAGGTGCATGGGTAGAATTGGAATCAAATGAGGATTGGTTTATCCATTTTCAGGACAAAGATGCTTATGGAAGAATTACACACCTGCAGCCAATGAGTTGGAATAACGATTGGCCAGTTATGGGGAATAATATAAACGAACTTGGAATTGGTGAACCTGTTAATCAATGGAAAAAGCCCAATGTTGGCTATCACGAATCAAAAATAATTGTTCCTCAAACTAGTGATGAATTTAAAGATAACTTACTAGGACTTCAATGGCAATGGAGGGCAAATATAAATAAAAATTGGTACTCCCTAGAAAATGGTCAATTAAAATTAAATGCGGTCAATCAGCCTAAAGAAACTGAGACACTTTATGATACTGGTAATATACTAACGCAAAAATTTCCAGCACCTAAATTTTCAGCAACAACGAAACTAACGTTTTATCCACAAAACGAAGATGAATATGTTGGCTTAGCTATTTTAGGCTATAAATATTCAGGTATTATGTTGAATAAGTCTGACTCTGGCTTTGATATAATCGTTGTAAATGGTGAGAAAAAGGATAAAATTGCATTCGAAGAAGAGGAAATTCTTGCTCATGTCAAAGGTTCTTCTATCTATTTTCGAGTTAATGTGGATGAGAGAGCAAATTATCAATTTAGCTATAGTATAGATGGAAAAGTCTATAAGCAAATTGGACAGACGTATGTTGCATCAAAAGGACATTGGACCGGTGCACAACTTGGGATTTTTTGCTTAAGTAAAGGAAGTTATGAGAATTCAGGCTATGCAAAATTCGACTGGTTTAACGTACATTGACTTCCTTTGTAAATTTCAATTGGTTTAAATATTTAGGATTTAATAGTATTGAAACCTAGCTTATTTAAGAGACGAATTTGTAAATTAAAGGCTATCTAAAAAAACACATTTTAGATAGCCTTTTACTTTGTTTTTATTAAAGGTTAAGATATTGGGGTTTTGAAACGCTCGCCTCTTGTATGGAACACACAATGAATGGGGAGTGGAAAATGGTTAATACCAGATTTTGAGACCAAGCAGTATATTCAAACTATGAAATTTATGAAGAAAATATTTGATAAAAAATTAAAAAATCCAATGTTTTAATCAAATCTAAAAATCAAAAACAAGAAAAATTTGATTCAAGAGAAAGCAGGTATTTATTTTACACAAGAATCCCATACAGACTAGATTAAAAAGAATATGATGGGGTTTTTTAAAAATATAAGATAATGATTTGGGTATAATCATTATCTTATATCACATTCAATAGATCATTTTTTTAAATAAAAATTTTTATTAGTACTTAAAAGTCACGTAACTGTTTTGATGATTATAGATTTCATATTAATAATAAGGTAGGTTTGAGTAAAGAGAATACAAAGGAGAGTGGGGGTTTACTTTAAATATATCGTACTTTGTTACAACAATCATAATGTCATCATTGATATATGAGTGACAAGTAATCCCCTCTAGTATTACCATAGATGTTCATGGAAGGAGGAGATAATAAAGGTGAACAAAATTTTTAAAGCGAAACTCCTTTATACTGGGCGAGTATAACATTATAGAAAGAAAGTAAGGTAAACAATAAACCTGACAGTAAGGAGGAAGCGTTTATGATATTAAGCGGGCTTTCGGGAAGAATTTTTAAGATCAGTGAATGGATATCAAGACTTGCATATATAAATATTCTTTGGCTTTTATTTACTTTGGCAGGTCTAATAGTCTTTGGTTTAATGCCGTCCACTGTGGCACTTTTTACGGTTGTACGTAAATGGGTATTAGGACAAAAAGATGTTACCGTTTTTTCTCTATTTTGGAACACTTATCGTAAGGAATTTGTAAAGTCAAATATACTTGGAGTGGTCCTTGTTATTTTCGGATACGTTTTATATGTTGATCTAGTATTTATTCCAGCAGAAGGAATTTTCTATACACTGGTAAGATTTGGGGTTTTAGTCATAAGCTTTTTATTTCTAATTGTATTGCTTTATATATTTCCCGTTTATGTCCATTATGAATGGAAAATAAATATGTATTTGAAATATGCTTTCATCTTAGGTGCTTCCTATCCCCATTTAACGTTTGGAATGATGATTAGTCTTTTGATTTTATATACAATTTTAACAATTATACCTGGAATTATACCTTTTTTCAGTGTTAGTTTATTAGCCTTAATTATAATGTGGATAGCAAATCAAGTTTTTTTAAAAGCAGAGAGTTTGGCCGTAAATAATACAAAAGAAGAATCTAGTTGATTTGAAGAAAGGAGAGTTAATAACTCCTTAACATCGAGAGAGCATATTATTCACCTTTAATGTTTTTTATAATAATTACACGCTTAGAAGGTACATTTAATAGTTTGTATATTAGTTTAACAAGTAGTAATTAAATATCTAAATGACTTATTCTATCATTGTTTAACTTTTTTATTAGGAGGACTTAATAAAACATGATTGAGAAATTTCAATAAATCGATTAAATAAGAGGAATTTGAAAAAATTAATGGCGGTTAATTTATTAACCTCATCCAAGCTGCCGGTTAGCCTTTTTTCAGCCTGGAGGCTAGCCCGTTTGAATCAATAAAAAGTCCACAAACATCCAAGTTATGAAAAGAAGTACTTAGAATATGGACACTTACACTTTTTAATTGGCATTCAATATTTTTTGTCTATTATTTAAGGCTTATACTCATTTTATTATTTTATAATCATTCCGTTAGATAAAAGCAAGTTAGCCTCTGTTTTCCCGTAAACTAATTATTTGATTGTAGTAGTTGCCACATAATTTAGCTAAGATAATGAATGTATCCAAATATCCCAAACACTTTCTTAGAATAAAGCGTCTTTGAAGTATTATTTTTTGTAACTTTTAATAACGCTCCATTATTGTGCGTTGCATAGTACAACAAGAAGTTACATAGAAGCACCTATGTACACAGAAATGAAAGCGCTATTAATATATTAAACTGCCATAAAAGGAGGATGAAGTCTTGAATTAGAAATGGTTATCTCCCGTGTTAATAACAGTAGTACTATTTTTATTAGAAATTTCGCTCATTTCGCAAAAAATTATATAGCCTTTGTCGTTGCAAATTCCCTCCAAAAGAGGAGGAGGCTAAAAATAAGATTAAGCTAGTTTAAACAGGTCCCAAATTATCTGTCAAAAATTGGCATCTATGTGCAGGATGTGCAAGGTACAAAAAAACATGCTGACTTTGATTACTTTATTTATAAAGGCAACGAAATATGTGAAAGGGTGAACAAAGATGGAAACAAAAACGATAAATTTGTCGCAAAAAATGATTGACTCAGTTATGTTCATAAGGCCGCTTTTGTCTAAAGGCGTGCAAAATGATAAATGGTCTTATGATTATGGTGTTGTTTTAAAAGGAGCAGAGCTTATTTGGAAAAAAACAGGTGAGCAAAAATATTTTGATTATATGAAAAAAAATATGGATGCATTTGTAAATGATAATGGAAATATAAGGGAATATGATATCAATCACTTTAATATTGATCATATTAACAATGGGAAGGTCCTGCTAACTTTGTATAAAGAAACAGGAGAAATCAAATATAAAAAAGCAATCGATCTCTTAAGAAGGCAATTACAGTTACATCCGCGTACATCAGAAGGAGTTTTTTGGCATAAAAAAGTCTATCCAAATCAAATCTGGCTTGATGGATTATATATGGGTTCTCCCTTTTATGCTGAGTATGTAAAGGAGTTTGGACAAGAAAAGGAATTTGATGATATTACAAAGCAATTTTTGTTATGTGCAAAGAACACAAGAGATCATAAAACAGGGCTTCTTTATCACGCATTTGATGAGAAAAAAGTACAGCCATGGTGTAATCCTGAAACAGGTCACTCAAAGAATTTCTGGGGAAGATCAATGGGATGGTTTGTTATGGGATTAGTGGATACTCTATCATTCCTTCCAGACACACATAAAGACCGTGATACATTACTAGTATTGCTAGTAGAAGTATTACAGGCCTTAAAAAATGTTCAAGATGAAGAATCTAAAGTATGGTATCAAGTGCTCAATAAGGGCGACCTTAAAGGGAATTATCTTGAAGCTTCAGCCTCCTGCATGATTTTATATGCCATTGCAAAGGGTGTTAGGTTAGGTTACCTAAACAAAGAATGGGCTATAGTTGCCAATCAAGTATATAAAGGCATCATTGACGAATTTATTACGGTTACAACTGAAGGATTAATAAACCTAAACAAAAATTGCCAAGTAGCTGGATTAGGAGGTCCTGATAAGCGGGATGGTACATTTGAATATTATATTAGCGAGCCGATCATAACGAATGATTTAAAAGGAGTCGGAGCATTTATTTTAGCAGCAGCTGAAATGGAAAATGACTAATAAAAAGGTGGGAAAGCATATGGTATCAACAATAACATCCAAACTTCATGACATTACACAATATGGGGCAATTGGCGATGGGAAAACAATTAATACAAAAGCCATTGCTCAGGCAATTAAAGCCTGTGTACAAGCTGGTGGAGGGACGGTTTATGTCCCGACAGGCCGTTATCTTACTGGTGCGGTTATTTTAAAAAGTAATGTGAATTTATTTTTAGAGGCAGGATCCACTCTATTATTTAGTACGGATATTAATGAATACCCTATCGTGCATTCTCGCTGGGAAGGTGTTAAGAAAGATGTATATGCATCATGCATATATGCAGAAAATAGCGAAAACATTTCTGTAACAGGACATGGAACACTGGATGGGAATGGGGAATTTTGGTGGGACCTTTTTCGGAAGAAGGAAAATAAATATCCGCGGCCAAAACTAGTAAGCTTTGATTCTTGTAAGCATGTTTTATTATCAGGAGTGAAAATGGTTCATTCACCAAGCTGGACAATAAATCCCATTTGTTGTGAGGATGTAACAATTCATAATCTTTCAATTATGAATCCAAGTGACTCTCCAAATACTGATGGAATTGATCCTGAATCATGCAGAAATGTGCGGATTTCAGATTGCCATATCGATGTGGGAGATGATTGTATCGCCATTAAAGCAGGGACAGAGGATACTAAAGAGCGTATCCCTTGTGAGAATATTACGATTACAAACTGCACGATGATCCATGGACATGGCGGTGTTGTTCTAGGAAGTGAGATGAGCGGCGATATTCGCAACGTAACAGTCAGTAACTGTGTATTCGAAGGAACGGATCGGGGTATTAGGTTAAAGTCGAGACGAGGACGAGGCGGTGTTGTTGAGGATATACGCGTTAGTAATATTGTCATGAAAGGTGTTATTTGCCCATTTATATTAAATCTTTATTATTACTGTGGACCACGTGGTAAAGAAAAATATGTTTGGGATAAAAATTCTTATCCTGTTACAGAGGATACACCTGCATTTAGACGAATTCACTTCTCAAACATTACTGCTAGAGATGTTAGCGCATCAGCTGGTTTTCTCTATGGATTGGCTGAAATGTATGTTGAGGATGTTACATTTTATCAGGTCTCTATAGCAATGGCTGATGATGCAGAACCGGGAATACCAGCAATGATGTCAAGGCTTGAGCCTATGAAACAGCGGGGCTTCTATTGTGGGAATGTATCAGGGATTCAATTTCATCATGTGACTGTTAGCAATCACGAAGGGCCAGCTTTTTACATTAATAATGGTCATGATATTGAATTTAGTGGGTGCAAATCAAAACAAGCTAAAACAAAGGACGAGATGATTGTTTTAAAGAATGTAACCGTTCCAAAATCTTAAGCCTACTTGTAAAAGGTATGTGAATTATGAAAAGAACAAAAGGACACAAAGCCATCTTAATTACTTTATAGGGGGCAGGATATTTAGTACAAAAAGTAAGTGTTTCTCTTCTTGAGCAGTCTTTTTACATTGTTTTAATGGATATCATCCATCAATGGTAACGCATACGTGGTAAAGAAAACACCATCTAGTCTTTATTAAGAATGTTATCCATAAAACTATGGTTAAGAATAATCAGATGTATGAACGAATTGTCATTAATTTTAAAGATAATTTTTTGAATACTAGTGAAAACTACATTATGAAGCAACTTTTTGAAGATGGCCCACATATTCTCCAAATTCCCAAATAGCGAAAAGGGTAGGTTACTCTAATAATGTTCACTTTTGGTGCGTATTTAAAAAGATAACAGGTGTATCTCCTAATCAATATAGGGTTCATAAACAGGATGACAAAAGTAGTAATCTATCTTTTAGCTAAATTGGTACAAAAATGTAAGCGTTAACATGTGATGGATACAAAATGTGTAATAGGAAGGTTGCTATAATTGTAATGTAAGGGTTTTGGTAATCTAGTAAAAGGTATTCGATTAAAAATAGGAAAGGTGAAAACATGAAAAAGCAAAGGAAAAAAATACGTTTGGTCACAAGTGTATTTATAGCATGTTCGTTTTTCTTGTCGTCTGCGGTGCCTTCAACACTAGTGCTTGCTACAGAAGAAAATGCACCGGTACAAGGACAAATTTATGAGGCAGAAGATGCAAGTGGCAAAGGGTATATTGTTGATAATAAACATCTGGGATTTACTGGTGATGGATTTGTTGACTATAATCCGAACGAACCTGGAGGGTATATTGAATGGACCGTGAATGTAGAAGAAGCTGCTAAGTATGTGTTGGCAATCCGCTATGCACACGGAAAGCCAGATAATCGCCATGCGGAGCTTAGTGTAGATGGAGAGGTTATTGAGGATAAACTAGATTTCCCTCAAACCGGTGATTTTGATGATTATATATACGTTACTAGTCAAGCGGAACTTGCTGTAGGTGAGCATAAGGTAAGGCTAACGGCAACAGCTCCTAATGGTGGTGCGAACATTGATCACCTATATGTATACCGATTAGTGGATATTACAAATGAAGCGGAAGATGCTGTTAGTGAAGGTGTGATCCTTGACAATAAACATAGTGGATTTACTGGTTCTGGTTTTGCAGACTTTAATCCTAATGTACCCGGGGGATATTTGGAATGGAAGATGAATATTCCTGAAGCTGGCGAATATAACTTTGACTTCCGTTATGCGCATGCAGGTGGTAGTGAAAGACCAGCGCAAGTTACGGTCAACGGTACGGAAATAGAGGAGTTACGTTTTCCGCCAACAGGAGATTGGGCTAGCTGGAGCAATCAATCCTTGCGTGCGAACCTACAAGCAGGGGAGAATATTATTCGTCTAACAGCGACAGGTGCAGAGGGTGGCGGTAATATTGACCATTTGCGGGTTCACAATCTTTTAAATACAGATAATGAACTAGCACCTGTGGAAACTGAGATAGTCGATTTATCGGAGCTTGTTGATGGTTTGACAATGAAAAAGTTAAAACAGTTAGGTGTTCTTGCTAATGTAAAGGAAAAGCAAGACAAACCTGTAACGTTAATAGATTTTTTAGCGTTAATCAACAATGCCTTCGGCTTTGATAACAATGAAGTTTTTAAAAACCTGGAGTCTAAACAGAAGTATGGTAATGTTCCTGCTGAGGCGTGGGGGAACTATGTTGCGGAAGTAGCGGTGGACAATAACTACGTTCCAGATTTTCTCTGGCAGGAATTGAAACCAAATCAAGCTCTAGAGAAAGAACATGTTGCCTTAATTGTCGGTGACTTACTAGATATGATTACCGATGATAAAGAGGATTCAAACATGCTAGGTAAACTTGCTAAACAAGGGATTATGAACCCTAACAGTAATAAAAACTTTGGCATTAAAGATGATATGACTTGGCTTGAGGCAAGGGAACTTGTAAAAAGATTGGTTGATGCTAGCGATAAG
Source organism: Alkalihalobacillus sp. YIM B00296 (assembly GCF_020179385.1). Lineage (GTDB taxonomy): Bacteria > Bacillota > Bacilli > Bacillales > Fictibacillaceae > Pseudalkalibacillus. The sequence goes on from NZ_JAIBLJ010000006.1 coordinate 88,035, forward strand.
GAAACAAACTTGGTTAATATTGCTCGAGTTGACGCATTAAGAAATAACTTAATTGCTGTGACCTTTAATGGGACATTTGAGGAATTTAATTTTAAGGACCTTGTGATTTCTGCTCCAAGGGGTAGCTGGGACAGCCTATCTCCATTATTAGATAGAAACTTACGTATAGCTAAGGCTGCAAAAGGTACGGACATGTTTGGTAATACGGTAGTTATTTTAAAGAGCCTCGATGAATTAACTGGTGATTCTTTCATACTTGAAGAAGAGCCTAAAGAATTTGAAGGTGATGTAGATGCATTAATCATACAAGCAGATAACATGTTGACATGGCAAATGGAACATGGAGGCTGGTCGAAAGGAATTGACTACAGTAAAGCTTGGGATGGAAAAGAGCATAGATCCTCATGGGTTAATAATGATGGTGTTGAGCTTGGTACGATTGATAACGATGCAACTGTTAAAGAAATTCGTTATTTATCAGAAATCTATTCCGTAACGAAAGATGAACGATATAAAGAAAGTATTGAAGCCGGAATAGACTTCTTAATGAATCTACAATACGATTCAGGTGGATTTGCACAAGTTTATCCTAAACGTGGAAATTATTCGGATATGGTTACCTTCAATGATAATGCAATGATACGTGTATTGGATATGTTTGATGATATTTTAAATAAAGAATATCCATTTAATTCTGGTGTAATTGATGAAAAATATTATGATATTATCCAAAAGTCTATGGACAAGGCAGTTGAGTATGTTTTAAAAGCGCAAATTGAAGTAAATGGAAAGCTTACTGCATGGTGTGCACAGCATGATCCATTCAACTATGAACCAGTTTTAGCACGTTCTTATGAACACCCATCCATATCTGGTAAAGAATCTGTCGGTATTGTTCAGTTCTTAATGTCAAGACCAAATCAAACCGAAGAAATTAAACACGCTGTACAATCTGCATTACAGTGGTTTGATGAAAGTAAACTAGAGGGAATCCGTTATGTTAGTGGTGGAACTGAAAATGGGGAGTATTTCGTTGAAGATCCAAATGCGGTTACTTGGTATAGATTTTATGATATTGAAACGAATGAACCAATTTTTTCGGGCCGAGATGGTGTGATTAAACATGAAATTAAGGAGATTGAAGAAGAAAGAAGAAATGGGTATTCATGGGGAGGATCCTATGCTGCACAGTTACTTAAAACAGCAAAAACAACCGGGTTCTTTGAAGGAAAGGTTTATGCCCGAGTACTAAATAATAAATCTCTAGATGTCATGAGCAGAACATTAGTAGAAGGCCAAGTTGAAAAGCTAGAAGATTACTCTCCAGAACTCAAAAAAATACCTAGCAAGCTTGTAGTTGCACAAGATGGAAGTGGGGACTATAACAATGTGCAAGCGGCCATTGATGCTGTTCCAGACAAAAATAGTCATGAAGTAGAGATAAACATTAAGATCGGTGTGTATAAAGAGGTAATCGATATTCCTGCCGATAAAGCACATATATCGTTAATTGGAGAAAGTGCTGAGGAGACGATTATTTCGTTTGATAATTACGCTGGTAAAGATAATGGTCTCGGTGGGACCATGGGATTTGGAAGTGCTACAGCCACTTTGAGAGCAAATGATTTCAAAGCTGAGAATCTGACCTTTGAAAACTCCTTTGATGAAGCAGCGGTCGATGTTGAGGGCGAACAGGCACTTGCAGTTTATACTCGTGGGGAACGCGTAATTTTCAATAACGTTCGTTTCCTTGGTAATCAGGATACGCTTCTTGCTTATTCGGGAACACAATACTACTACAATTGCTATATCGAAGGCGATGTAGATTTTATCTATGGTGGTGCACGTGCCGTATTTGAAAATTGTACGATTCATTCCTTAAGCCGTGGTTCAGATACCAATAATGGTTATATTACAGCAGCGAATACTCATATTACTCAGCCATATGGCTTCTTAATCGTAAATAGTACATTAACCAGCGATGCCCCGGCAGGTACAGTATATCTTGGCCGTCCTTGGCGAGAAAATGGTAGTGTCGTATTTAAAAACAGTTACCTTGGTGAACATATCAAGGCTGAGGGTTGGACAGAAATGGGAGGTCGTCAACCAGAGGACGCTAGATTATTTGAATACAAAAATGAAGGTCCAGGTGCTGTTGTGAATGAGGACCGCCGTCAACTTAGCGATGAAGAAGGAGCTAAATACACAGTTGATAATGTACTAGATGGTTGGAAACCAGATTTGAATAAGTAGTACAAGGTTATTAAGCAGAGGAATGAAGTGTAGTAGCATCATTCCCACTATATATTTGATGAAAAGAAAGTGTTATCAAATAACATTAAAAAATTATTAAAGAAATTGAAAAACTAGTACAGCAGATCAAATTCATTCAATAGAATTTTTACTAATTTAAAGCATAATAAAGCAAAACCAAAGCTTTCAGGTACGATTCTAAAGAATCTGAAAAAATACTCTTATGATGAAAAATAAATTATATAAGTTATTTTTTCTAAACAGATAAGAAGCTACTGATATTTACTAGGAGTTTCTTATCTCTTTTATTTCTTACTTAACTTGTGTTCATACTTAATGAAAGTAGAGCGGGGTAGAAGCAAGGAAGATTAATTCAATAGGGTTTATAAAACATTTCGATTTTTATTTTTGTGGGTATTTTCTACATATAAAATGTGGATTATCGACATTAAAACAAATGATTAAAATTTTAATGAAGCTGAAACTATGAATTATACCTATAGATTAGTTCTTATAGAATGGGATTATAGATATAATCTAAATCCCAAGTTATGCTCAGTTACTTTCTTTTTCAATCAAAATGTAGGTCTTTTTTCTTGTATCTAAGGAACTGATTATATATTTTAAAAAGCCTTCTGTTTATAATTTCAATTATAAGAAAATTTGGCATTGCAAAGGAAACGATTGATAATGGTTAAAAATGTATTAAAAATTGCAAAATTGTTTTATTAACTAATACACAAGTTTTTAAATTATATCAAAATGAAAGGGTTTCCATAAAGGGGCAGACAAATCTATTTTTTGCGGAATAGAAGAATGGTCTTATAAATTCCAAGTAGAAGATTTATAGTCTCTTTACTGGTTGAGACTTATTTGTTTTATTTATCACTTTTATAAGTTTAAGAAGTTTACTTTCCTTTAAGGAGGTGATTTTAGGTAAAGAGTATGATGAATGATTCTGTATAAGAAGTAACGCTTTACATCTAGAGTTACATATATGTTTGTAGAAATTTTATTGATGAATACTACGAGGAGGAAATGAATGAAAAAAGTATTAAAGATTTTTTTAAGCTTGATATTATTGCTGTCATTTGTTCAGAATAGTGCTCTTGCAGTAGTAACAGCAGCAGAACCAACTGAAATTCAAAAACCACCCTCTGAACCAATAGGATTAACGGTTGTTCCAAAGGACAGTCAGGTTGAGTTAAGTTGGAAGGCCGGGCTAGGAAAACATATATTGTTTGTTGGTACAGGAAATCTAGCTGATGAAAATACAATAAACCATTTTGAATCACTTGGGTTCTTAGTAACTTTCAAGAAAGATAAAGAAGTAATTGGAGAAGATGCGCTTTCCTATGATTTGGTATTTGTCGGCGAATCCTCAAGTTCAGCAAATATAGGAAAAAAATTTATGAATTCTTCTGTTCCTGTTGTATATTCTGAACCATTTGCACTTGATGATGTCCATTTGAGTGAATCTACTTCTGGATCATTTGGAAGCTATGAAAGTCAGGAATCTCTTAAAATCAATGCCAGTAATCATCCTTTAGCTGCTGGATTAAGTGGAACCGTCAAGGTTTACAGTAAGGCTGGCAAAATCAATTATGGTACCCCTGGTGAAGAGGCGATCATCATTGCCACAGCAGCAGATGATAATAGCAAAGCAACAATTTTTGCATATGAAAAAGGTGCAAAAAATGTGAATGGTGACCCAGTCCCTGCACGTCGTGTATCGACATTTTTATTTGCGGAACAAGAAGAATATTTGACTGAAGACGGGTGGAAGTTGATTGACGAATCAGTTATGTGGGCATTAGGAATTGAAGGGAATATAGCCCCTAAAGAAACGTATACTGTTAAGCGCAGCACAGTAGACGGAGGACCTTATGAAGTTATTGCAACAGATGTATCAGAAACCCGTTATGTCGATAGCGGATTAACTAATGATACTACGTATTATTATGTTGTTTCTGCTGTGAATTCTCTAGGAGAGAGCAAAAATTCGGAACAAGTCAGGGTAACACCAACTGAAATTCCAAACCCGCCCTCTGCACCAACAGGATTAACGGTTCTTTCAAGGGACAGTCAGGTTGATTTAAGTTGGAATTCATTTGGTGAAAGTATATTATTTGTAGGGACAGGGATTCCAGCTGACGAAAAAACAATAAAACATTTAGAATCATTTGGATTCTCCGTAACTTTTAAAAAGGATAATGCAGTAAGTGGAGAAGATGCGCTCACTTTTGATTTAGTATTTGTCGGCGAATCCTCAGGATCTGCATATATTGGAAAAAAATTCATGAATTCACCCGTTCCTGTTGTGTATGCTGAACCTTATGCACTTGATGATGTCTATTTAAGTGAAGCTGCTTCTGGTTCATTTGGAAGCTACGAGAATCAGGAGTCTCTTAAAATTAATACTAGCAACCACCATTTAGCTGCTGGATTAAGTGGTACGATTAAAGTTTATAATCAGGCTGGCAAAGTCAATTTTGGTACACCTGGTGAAGAAGCGATAACCATTGCCACAGCAGCAGATGATGATAGCAAAGCAACAATTTTTGCTTATGAAAAGGGAGCAAAAAATGTAAATGGTGACCCAGTCCCTGCTCGTCAAGTAGCCACGTTTTTATTTGCAGGACAAGAAGATTTTATGACGGAAGACGGTTGGTCATTGGTTGATGCATCTGTAAAATGGGCGCTTGGTATTGAAGAGAATAATGCTCCTAAAGAAACCTATAATGTGAAACGTAGCATAGCAAATGAAGGCCCTTTTGAGACACTTGCTGAAAATGTTGAGGAAACAACATTTCGAGATACGGGATTAGAAAATGGCACGAATTATTATTATGTTGTCTCAGCAGAAAATATGGGGGGTGAAAGTGAAAATTCAGAAGAAGTAAGTGCGTTACCTGCAGCTCCATTGCAAGCTCCAATTGGCTTGTCCGCAAGTAATGGTAATGGAGAGGTAACAATCAATTGGGAACCAGTCAATGGGGCAACCTCTTACCAAGTCCTACGTAGTAAAGAAAAGGGAATGGCCTATGAGGTGATTAAAAGTGAAATAACGGAAACGGAATATACGGATACTGGCTTAACAAATGGTGATAAGTATTATTATGTTGTAGCTGCCAAGAACGAAACATCTCAAAGTGCAAACTCCAATCCAATAAGTACAGTTGCTGTTCCGGAAAATGGAGCACCTGCGATTCCAACTGGTATTGAAGCAACTGCTGGTGATGGGCAGGTGATCTTAACTTGGCCTTCTGTAAATGGGGCAGACACATATAACATTAAGCGTGGTTCGTTTGATAGTGGTGAATATGAGGTTATCGCAACCGATGTTCATCTTACTAGTTATCAAGATGCAGACATAACAAATAGTGAAACCTATGATTATGTTATTTCTGCTGTAAACGAGAATGGGGAAAGCTTTAACTCTGAACCAGTAGCAGTTACACCTGCAAAAGTGACGGTTGTAGCAAAAGAGGAAGGAGACTTTAAAACGGTTCAAGAAGCTATTGATACCGCCCCGGATAACAGTTCCAAACGACATGTGATCTACATTAAAGATGGTGAGTATCGTGAAAAACTGACGATACCGGAGAGTAAAACAAACCTTAGTTTAGTAGGTGAAAGTAAAGAAGGTACAATTCTTGTTTATAGTGATAATGCAAACACACCAGGACCTGATGGCAATCCATTAGGGACATCAAAGAGCTCAAGCCTTTTTATCTATGCAGATGATATTATTGCAAAAAATTTAACCATCCAAAATGATTCCGGTCAAGGGACAGGACAAGCGGTTGCCGCTTATGTGGCAGGAGATCGCGCATACTTTGAAAACGTCCAGTTTTTAGGATACCAGGATACATTGTATACACACTCTGGAAGAGAGTATTATAAAGGATGCTACATTGAAGGTGATGTAGATTTTATCTTTGGTGCAGCAACAGCGGTTTTTGATGATTGTCAAATCCATAGTAAACGTGACGGTGGAATGTTAACCGCCGCAAGTACACCGCAAGATCGTGAATTTGGCTATGTATTTTTGAATTCAAAAATTACTTCAGATGAAGGAATAGAAGGGGTACGATTTGGCAGACCTTGGCGTCCTTATTCAGCTGTATCCTTTATTAACTCAGAAATTGATGCATCCATAACTTCTGATGGATGGGATAACTGGGGAGATATAGAAAACGAAAAAACGGCTAGATATTCAGAATATAATAGCAAGGGACAAGGCGCAAACCCGAAAGAACGTGATTCTTGGACAAAACAATTAACACCAGAGGAAGCGAATCAATACACTATTCAAAATGTGCTCAAAGGATCTGACGGATGGGATCCTACGCGAATTGGGATCATCCCATTATCAGCGGTATCAGCACCGATTATTTCGCTTGATCAGCAAGACTCAATTGTAAATAAACCAAGTTTTACTATTACGGGTAAAGTGGATAAAGAAGCAACTGTTTATGTAAATGAAAAGGAAATTCCATTACAGGAAGATTCTAATTTCAGCATGACAGTTGAGTTAGAGTCAGGACTAAATAGTTTCACTGTGGAGGCAGTTGACTCAGATGGTAATCAGGCGATTCCGGCTGTCTTAAAAGTTGTATATGATCACGTGAAACCTGTTGTGACAGTAGATGATCTTGAGGGAGAGAAAGCCGGGAATCAATACAATGTTATTTATAACCCATTCCCGATTACAGGCAAGCTGAACGAAGCAGGGATTGTAAAGATTAATGGGGAGGAAGTAAAACCCTCGACTGATTTTACATTTAGTTCAAAAGTAAACCTTGAACCTGGATTAAATAAAGTGACAATTACGGCTATTGATCAAGCAGGAAATGAATCCGAACCTGTCATCTTTAATATTGTTCCGAAAGGGAGTGCAGTACCAGACGGTCCAATAAAAATCATAAAAAGTGAAGCAACAAGTCCAAACACCATTGAAGTTACATTTAATAGTAAGCTAAAAAACTTTGATTCTAGCGATATTGAATTGCAGTCGGCAATGAACGATTGGGCAGTACTTGAACCTGGTCTTAAACCAAATTTGACAGTAGAAAGTATCTCCACAAAAGTTAATAAAGACAAGCAAACAATAGCGGTCATTAAAACGAAAGAGGCATTTAACGAGGATGGAACGATAAATAAGCCAATAAATGAAGACCCTCATAACATTCCATACTTGAATGCTCCCTACTATACCGGAGATAGAGCTAACGATATTAAACAAGCAGATGCACTGTTAACTTGGCAAATGGATCATGGTGGATGGTACAAAAACATGGAAGATAAATATAATCGACCTTGGGATGGCCAAGAACCTAAATCCGAAATGTATACTCCTGAAGATGGAGAACTGGGAGTAATAGACAATAATGCAACAACAAACGAGATTCTCTTTTTAGCCCTAATGTATAAAGAAACAGGTGATACTCGTTATAAAGATTCTGTTTTAAAAGGAATTCATTATTTACTTAAGGCTCAATATGATACTGGCGGATGGCCACAAGTATACCCAGCAAGAGGCAACTATTCAGACTATGCTACGTATAACGATAATGCGATGATTCGCGTTATGAATGTATTAACAATGGTTTCGCAAAAGAAGTATCCATTTAATTCAGACATAGTTAACGATGATCTTTCAAAGCAAATTGACATTTCATTAGATCTTGGATTGGATTATATTTTAAAATCTCAAATTAAGGTGAACGGAGTATTAACGGCCTGGTGTGCACAACATGATCCTTTCACATATGAACCGAAGGAAGCTCGTACTTATGAACATCCATCCATTTCAGGTTCAGAGTCAGTAGGAATTGTCCAGTATTTAATGGCGTTGCCTAATCCTTCAAATGAAATTCAGGCCGCAATTGATGGTGCCTTAACCTGGTTTGAAGAGTCTAAAGTTGAAGGGGTAAAATATGTATCAGCTGATCCTGCCGGGCAATATTTTTATCCTGATTCAGCAAGCAACACTTGGTACCGCTTTTATGAGATTGGTACGAATCGTCCAATTTTTTCAGGAAGAGATGGTGTCATTAAGCACACGATTCAAGAAATTGAGAAGGAAAGAAGAGATGGTTACCGCTGGGCAGGAGAATGGCCGCAAAAATTATTGAATGTAGCGAATACAACAGGTTATTACGAAAACCGAGTCTATGTGAAAGTTGTTGGTGAAAACTCACAAAATGCTGCCGGTGAATCATTAGATAAAGGAAGCTTGTACAGAGTTGAAGCTGCTTTTTCGGCAAAGTAATGAGCATTTTTATCCTCATTAGAATGTAGTTTTTCTGCTCAAAATAGCCTTAGCCCATAAACATTACCGGGCTAAGGCTATTTTATTTAGGTTATAGGTTCATTCAAAAACCTTGTTGATCTAACCAGCTCTCACACAACTCCGTCCATTTCCCGACAACGGGATCATCCTCAGAAAGTCCTAAACCGTGACGTCCATGGGGAAAGATATGCATTTCAAAAGGAATATTGTTTTTACTTAAAGCCTGTGCATAGAGCATACTGTTTTCAACAGGCACTGCAGCATCATCTACTGTATGCCAGAGAAAAGTAGGGGGTGCAGCATCAGATACATTGTTTTCACTAGATAATGAGACTCGAAGTTTTTCAGATGTGCCTTCCCCTAGTAAATTGTTTACGGAGCCTTCGTGAAAATGTTGTGTGAAAGAAATAACTGGATAACAAAGGATTGCTATGTCGGGCCGGCAACTTTCAAGATCTATTTTATCAGTAGCTTCATAACTTCCTTTCTCAAAGTGTGTGGATGTTGTTGATACTAGATGTCCTCCTGCAGAAAAGCCTAAAATCCCAATTTTTTGTTTATCAATGTTCCATTCGTTTGCATAGTGGCGTACAAAACGAATAGCACGCTGAGCATCTGCTAATGGAGCGGGGTGTCTATAAGGGGATACACGATAATTTAACACAAACGCTGAAATGCCAAGATTGTTTAACCATATTGCGACTGGTTCCCCTTCATGATGTGCACGATGCTGATAACCGCCACCTGGACAAATGATGATCGCACCATGCTCTTCCTTGCGATTGACTAGATATGGGGTAATGGTTGGAGAATACTCTTGTTCTGAAGTAAAAAATGGTGCACCATCTGGCCATAATAAATTTGTCATTTATATGCCTCCTTGAACATTCTATTTTTAATTGTTGGCACCCAGCCATCTGAAAGATTAAAAACTTTTTCAACAGTTAGTTCCTCTATTTCACTTTCCGATAAAATGGTTGACCATTTTACTCGTTGTTCATTAGTAGCCCCAGGTCCAATGCTCGAACCTTCAGAATATCGTGAAGTTTTTTCATTTTTTTCATTACGCCAATTGTCCCAGCCTTGACGTTTTATATGTGGTCCCATCCATGTTCGAATAAAGCTTGTTTGTGCATAAGGGCGCCATGGTCTCCCTAAATATACGGTATTTTCATTTGCAGAACCGGTTAGTTTACACTCGAAAAAAATAAATCCATAGGGTGATTCCTTGGGAGATGAAGAAGCCGTTATGTAGCCATCTCGTAAACTATGAATTTCACAGTGATCAAAAACAGCTGTACCGGAGCCAAAAATAAAATCCACATGACCTTCAATATAACAATTTAAGAAATATTGACGACCTCGGCTGGAGTAAAGGGTATCTTGATTACCGAGTAATCGAACATGATGATAGATTCCACGGTCGCCAGATACATAGAGAGCCAAAGCTTGCCCAATTTCTTTACCATAGCCAGCTGTATTTTCGATTGTGATGTTTTCCAGTTGAATATTATCAGCATGTATAGAAACCACTGGTGTCCGAAAAGTTCCGAGTTTCTTATGATTAGAATCTATCATTTCTGCAAATAAATGGTAGCTAATAACTGTTTTTTCAACATCTTCTCCTATTAAATGAAGATCAGGTTTATTGACCGGAATAACAATTTTTTCTTCGTATTTCCCAGCTTTAATATAAATCATGACAGGCTCAAGTGGATGAACGCGAATTGAATCGATCGCCTTCTGAATACTTGAGAAATCACCATTGCCTTCCTTACAAACGACTAATTTTTGCATTCTAAATACACCATCCTTTCTACTATTTTATCATAATTATCAAACTTTTCAGAAAAAATATACTTTTAAATAGGGCTTATTAATTTATAAATATAAAAATTTTGGATATTTTATGCTATAGTAGTATTTATGGTATTGAAAGCGTTATCAATATGAATTGAAATTGGTTCATTTTGGAGGGGGAAAATGAAACAAAAAAGAGTTTTATTACTTTTCGTGTTATTGGTTGGTGTATTGTTAGGGTGTGCAAATTCGAAAGCTGTTGTCTCAAAAGAATCATTGAAGGTGGAGAAAGATTCACAAAGTTATTCTGGATTAGAATTGGACTGGATGACAGTTCTGCATAACCAACAACCACCCAGTGATGTTATTATTAAGGAAATTGAAAAATTGACAAACACGAACATAAACATTATTTGGGTACCAGACGCGATAGAAGAGGACAGATTAAATGCAGCATTAGCATCAGGGAAATTACCTGAAATAGTTACAATTATTGATATTAAGGCTTCTTCTGTCCTGAATTCTTTAAGATCAGGAATGTTTTGGGAAGTAGGACGTTATTTAGAAGAATACCCAAATTTACGAGATATGAATGATACTATTTTAAATAATATATCAGTTGAAGGAAAAATCTATGGAATTTATCGAGAAAGACCACTTTCCAGACAAGGTGTTGTGATTCGAAAAGATTGGTTGGATCAATTAGGATTACCGATGCCTGAAACGGTAGAAGAATTATACGAAGTTGCTAAAGCATTCACATACAATGATCCTGATCAAAATGGAAAGCAGGATACGATTGGTTTCGCAGACCGTAATGATTTAACCTATGGCGTGTTTAAAACTATGGCATCCTACATGGGGACGCCAAATGAGTGGGGAGTAAGTAATGGTGAGTTAATTCCGGACTTTGAAACCGAGGAATATATGAACACAATGAAGTACATGAAAAGACTGTATGAGGAGGGATTGATGAATCGCGATTTTACCGTCACTAGTAAAGATCAACAGAAAGAAATGTTTATTACAGGAAAAGCTGGTATTTATATTGGGAATATGGTGGATGCCATTGATATGAGCAGTAATGCGGTGAAAATTAATCCTAACGCAGTTGTTAATATCACTAACCGGATAAAAGGTCCTGATGGAAAAGAACATGTGTGGGCAGTTGGCGGTCATGGGGGAATGTTTGCATTTCCAAAAGCTTCTGTAAAGACAGAGGAGAAGCTAAAAAAGGTTTTATCCTTTATGAATCGAATGGCAGAGGACGATATTGCTACTTTAGTTGAAATAGGGATTGAGGGAGTACATTACCGTAAGCTAGCTGATGGAAGCTATGAAAAGATTGATGAAAATAAAGGGTTATTGATTCGCGATGTAAAACCATATAATGCGTTAAAAAGTATTGATTCTAGCAATTACACAAATGAAAGCAACCCACTTCGTGTAAAGTTCGATCAATTAACAGAGGATAATGAAAAGTTTCTTGTTTCAAACCCTACAGAAGCCTTGTTCTCGCCAATGTTTACAGAACGTGGAAGTGAGCTTAGAAAGATCATCGATGATGCAACCTTTAAATTTATTATTGGAGAATTAAACGAGGATGGGTTTAAACAAGAGATTATGAAATGGAGAAAAAATGGTGGCGATCAGATGATAAAAGAATTTAATGAAGAGTTTGATAGGTATTAAAAATAGGGGCATCTCATTTGAGAGTGCTCCTATTTTTTATCAACAAGTGGTTAATAAGGACTCGTTAGAATTACTGAGCTTTCTTTAGTTCACGATATTTCCCAGGTGTGGTCCCTTCATTTTTACGGAACGAACGAATAAAGTTTTGCGAGTTATTGTATTTAAGCCGTTCGGAAATTTCTTTTACTGACATATTTGTTTCCAATAACCATTTCTTTGCCATATTTAGGCGATACAATGATAAGTAATCACTAAATGAAATGTTTGTCTCTTTTCGAAAAATACTACTTAAATAATTAGGGTTGTAGTGAAGTCTAGCTGCTATAGCCTCAAGTGTGATGTCAGTATCGAATTCTTGTTGAACAATATGGATAATCTCATCAGATAAATTCTTATATTGAGATTCTGTTCGTTCCTCTATTTTAGTAATAAGAGGATAAATAATCACATCTCTAAACCAATATTGAATTTCTGTTAAGGTTTTTAATTCATACAGATGGTCGAATAAAGATTTTTTATTGTCTAATTCAATAATTTCAATTCCCAATGTTTGCATTAGTTCAATCAAATCATTAAGTAACCGTACGATGGATATTTGATAATGGGTATGATTTAACTCCTTTTCTACAATAGATGATAGTAAGCTATGCAGTAATTCCTCTATTTTTGGTTTGTCACAGATTTTTATCGCATCGAATAATTCATTCTCAATGTGTTTAGGAAAAAAAGTATGGAACGTTGTGCTTCTTTGTAGGTTTTCAAAAAAGATAATCGATTCTGTACCAAATTTTATCGTATATTTTAATGCTTCGAGACCTTCTTTGTATGCATGAATCGTCGATGTCAAATTTGTATAGGGTAAACTAATCCCGATACTTACAGGTATGTTTAATTCTTCCCGTACTTTTGTTTGGATTGTCTGCGCTACTTCTGTAATAAAATATGTGTATTCCCTGTCTGTCTTATGGTTACTTAAAAAGATGGTCACCTGTGTACGATTCATAACAATTGGTTTCATTCTTGAGTTACTAGGAAAGAGATCTTCTATCATAGTGTTTATGGCAAATAGTAATAAATCCTCTTCTTTCCTGTTATAGCCTGTCCCTTCAAACGTATCAATTTGGAGAGTAAATACACAACTCCTTATCCAATGCTGGTTAAAACCAAAGGAAGTAAGTTTTGTTTTTAGCTCATCTTCACTTATCTTTCCCTGCAAAAGTTTAACCATGAAAAATTGTTTTAATTGTGTAACTTGTCCCTGTAACTTTTGTTCTAGTTGAACATTTTGGTCTAACATGTGTTGAATTTGATGCTCAATTAAATCAAATTCGTTCCGATGTTCGATCTCAGGCTTATGATTGAATTTACTTGAAATCAATTCCTGGAGTCGATAAATTGGTCGATAAATTCGATTAGAGCCAATAAATGAAACACTTAGAGATAGGATAAGTAAAATTGAACAAATGAAAAACGTAAACCAGCCGATCGAACTCGATTGTTTGTTCAGGTCTTTTATTTTGATTATTGAAAGGTAGGTCCAATTGTTATAATCTGATTTTCGGAATGTAATTTTGTAATCGGTTTCACTGATTTCCATATTAAATTGACCTGATTGCTGTTCGATCTTCTGTAAATTTTTAATCAGTTCATGGTTGGAGAAATTCTTCCCGATATTTTGTTGAATACTATGACCAACGACCTCGAATTTTTCATTTAAAATGACGGTTTCCTCAAGGTCAAGGTTTTGTGAAGTAATATTTGAAAATTCACATATAGGTATGGTTGCAACAGCAATTCCAGTCTTTCTAACACTATTCAAAGGTAATTGTTTAACAAGATTCATATGGTACATGCAGGATTCGGCCATATCAGGATTAAATAATAGTTTGTTTTTCTTTTCCATCACCCACGTCGATTTTATAGGTAATGAAAGATAGTTACGATTAATCTTTTCTGCTTGTTTGCCATTAAGCCATTGAAGTCCACTATTGTTTATAACCCAATTTTCCTCTAGACTCACTAGCAATACATCATTTAATCCAGTATCATATGTTTGCAGGTGACTTAATTCTTCTCTTACGTGATTATATAGCTGAAATTGACTTGGGTTTAATGGTTGATTTAACGTGTCGGTTAGTTGAGAAGAAGATACTAAGTGTGTTAAAGAATGATCGACTGTTTTTAAAACTTGTTCAATATTCGTTTGAACTTGGTAAATACTTTGTTGTTTTTCTTTCGCCACATTCGATTGAATAACCTCAGAGGATTTTAAATAAGAAAATAATCCAACAATGATAACAGGAACAGTTGTTAAAAGAATGATAAAAGTAATTAATCGAAAATAATAGTTCGTTGATTTTTTCTTCATAAGAACCCCCTTTAAATAAAAGTAGTTTGAAAATTAGCAATATATAAATTTCATTATATAGTAAAACATAACGATTTGGGTATAATCATTATCTTATATCACATTCAATAGATTACTTTTTCAATGAAAGGCATCTGTTATTAACGTAAATCTACGTAACTGTCTTGATGATTATAGATGTCATCCACATTTTAAGCTAATGTAGGAAATAAGAAATTGATAAGAGGATAAGTAATTGAAAAAAATTTTTCCTTGTCACAAGAATTTTGTTATCGCTTACATATAACTCTATAAAAATTAAATGAACCTTTTAATGATTTGTGTAATAGAGAGGAGAAACAGTAATGGATAAAAATATAAAATTGAAAACACCGCTCTACTGGGCTGAAAAATTATCTGAAACATTGATGAATCAATTCACGCCTGAAGAACTACCACCAGCAAGTACCTGGCATTATCATCAAGGTGTATTTTTATGTGGGATGATGAGTGTTTGGCAGAAAACAAAGAATGAAAAATTTCATTCGTACTATAATATGTCGAGCATTTAATCGATGAAAATGGGAATTTTTACTTTAGAAGAGACGAATTAGACTCAATCCAGGCGGGCTTATTGCTATTTTCTCTTTATAAAGAAACAGGTAATGAAAAATATAAAAAGGCTGCAGGGAAACTTAGAAACTTATACAATACATTAAATAAAACGAGTGAAGGCGGATTTTGGCATAAAGATAAATATCCATATCAAATGTGGTTAGACGGCTTATATATGGGAGGACCATTTGCATGAATTCAATGAACCTGAATTAATTGACATGGTTAACTATCAAGAACAGTTAATGAGAAAGCATACGAAGGATGAAAAGACAGGACTATATTTTCATGGTTGGGATGAAAAAGGGGAAATGCCGTGGGTGAACCCGGCGACCAATACAGCCCCAGAAATTTGGGGAAGATCATTAGGTTGGTATGGGCTAGCGGTAATCGATATGATCGACTTATTACCTGAAGATCATCCGAAACGAGTAGAATGGATAGGAGTTATCCAAGATTTAGTTGTAGCACTATCAAAATACCAAGATGAGCTAACTGGTCTTTGGTACCAAGTAGTAGATAAAGGTGACAGAGAAGATAATTGGTTGGGATCATCAGCTTCAAGTTTATTCATTTATACGATTGCAAAAGCGGTTACAAACAAGTATGTAGATCCTCAATATGCTGAAGTTGCAAAAAGAGGCTTTCAAGGGTTATTAAAGTATAAAATTGAAGAAACCGATCATTCTGTTGTGATTAAGGATATTTGTATCGGTACTTCGATAGGTGTTTATGATTATTATGTGAACCGTGAACGTAGCGAAAATGATTTACATGGCGCAGGAGCTTTTATTTTTGCTTGTATGGAAATGGAAAAATTAAATGACCAAAGTTAAAAAGTTGGGTGACTTATAAAGCGAGACTTTCATCAGTGGGGGGTTCTTTATCCTCTACTGATGGATAGCTGAGACTTATCGGATCTTTATGGGCAGTTATCCCCCACCTATCTTCTTTGCTTCTCTAGAATCTTGTGGAGGGGGTTTTACTACCCGTTAAGAATGGGATAAAAGGTCACCCTCATCCCTAATTAGGAGTAGAGATCAATGAGGAAACACCTTTTTTATAAATACTTATCTATTATATCTATTTCTATCTTCATCGTTTTTTTGACGACTGGTTGTCAAAATAAGAGCAGTGGTTTTCAATTATTTATTTTTACAAATGTACCTGACGAAACAAAACAACAAATACAAACGTTGATTAATAACCATTCAGAGGGAGAACAAAGTATTGAAGTACAGTTCCATCCACCAATGTACGAAAAAATTGTTGTTGAGTTTGTCGATCATTCAGGAGATCTCATCCTTTTGGAAAAGGAATTATTAACATCGATTTTTGACCCGGTAGGATTACTTCCTTTAGATCAAATAAAAAATGAAAAAAATAGTGCAAATATTCAAGAATATCAGTTGAAGGATGAAGAGGGGAATATCCATATTTATGCTTTACCGATTCCTTTAGAGTCGTCTTTATTAAAGGACCTAAATTATGACGGTTCTAAGGAACTTGTAGGGATTATTCCAAAATACACAAAACATCAAGATGATGCTTATAGCATATTATCTGAATTGGTTAATAACAAATAAATAAGAGGTGGTTTATATTGAGAAAGTATGCAATATGCGGTGTTTATTAAAACTTTATTAAACGAGTTTTCAGTTAATAATCAAATTGTTGGCCTACTAGATTATGATGATCTCAGATTTACTACTTGTAAAAAAGAATATCCACAACTGGATAACGTTCCTACATATGGACCAGAGCAATTTCAACATTGATTCAGGAAACCAAACCTGATGCGTTAATTGTGGCAAGTAGAGATGATACACATGTCGATTACATTCTAAAAGGTCTTGCGCATGATTTAGATGTCATCATAGAAAAACCAATGGTAACAAATGTTGATGATGTAAAGAAAGTACTAAAGGCTGAGGCTAACAGTAAAGGAAATGTAACTGTAACATTTAATTATCGTTATAGTCCTATTCATAGAAAAATAAAAGAACTTCTCCTTGAAGAAAAGATAGGAAGAATAACTTCTGTCAATTTAAATTGGTATATTGACACCTATCATGAGGCGAGTTATTTCAAACGTTGGAATCGCTTGCGGAAGTATTCCGGTGGTCCTGAGCGAAGGAGGCTACGAATATGAAATTAGGTGGTCTTTCCGGTGAATTTTTCAAAATAAGTGAGTGGATATCAAGGCTTGCTTATGTGAACTTCCTTTGGCTTGTATTTTCATTAGCAGGGCTCATATTCTTTGGAATAATGCCGGCAACTGTAGCTTTATTTACAATCATCCGTAAATGGGTATTAGGACAAAATGATATTCCTGTTTTTTCTCTTTTTTGGAAAACGTATCGGAAGGAATTTATGAAATCAAATCTACTGGGGGCGATCTTAGCGATTTGCGGGTACATGTTATATGTTGACCTAGCGTTAATCCCTACAGAAGGTATTTTCTACACAGCAATAAGATTTGGTGTTTTAGTTATTAGCATCTCATTTCTTATTCTATTGCTATTTATTTTCCCTGTTTATGTCCATTACAATTGGAAACTCACGATGTACTTGAAATATGCATTCATTTTAGGTGCTTCCTATCCTCATTTTACATTTGGAATGATGATTTGTCTGTTTCTTTTGTATTTTGCTTTAACTATTGTCCCTGGCGTTATCCCGTTTTTCAGTGTTAGTTTACTAGCTTTTATTGTCATGTGGATGGCAAACCATGTATTTACAAAAGCAGAAAATTTGGCGCTAAACAAAAACTCTACGGGAAATAAAGTAGAATCAACCTTAAGTGATTAGAATGAATTGAAACTATTTTTTAGGAGTGATGGGCATATGAGCAAAATCGGTCAATGGGAGCAAGCGGAGCCCGGTGTAAAACGGAAGATCTTTCATCCAGGAAAAGGGTTAATGATGATGGAGGTTCAATTTAAAAAGGGTGCGGAAGGATATGAGCATAGCCATATTCATGAACAAATGAGTTATTGTATAAAAGGAAAAATTGCTTTTCAAATCGATGGGAAAGAAACGATTATTACCCAAGGTGAGATAATTTATATACCCAGTAATGCAAAACATGGTGTAACAGCATTAGAAGAGTCAATACTACTAGATACATTTACTCCTATTCGAAAAGATTTGTTGGAGTAACCTGAGCATTAAAGAATATTTGAGAGGTGAGGGGGCGAATCTCTCTTTTGGTTCTTCAGAGATGGAAGCTTCAACCAATAGGTAGGCTCAATTTCCCCATTATAAATTCATTGTAAGTCTTATCATGTATTAGAGTGAAAATCGTTTTGAAAAAATCCCTTTTTAAAAATACATAGGATTTTTTCTGTTTTTTCGACCAAAGGTTGCCTTCTATCTAGTTGATGATCCAAAAAGGCTATCAACTATTAGAATTTGTAAATGGTGAATTGAAATTTTAGGCAAATTGACTTCTTAAATAGAGATTGAAATTGTCTAAGGAGATTTCTGGTTCTATCGGTTTTCCATTAAAAGTACAAGATCATTTCCTGTATTTTTCCAACTTCCTTAGGTTACTTTTTTGGAATAAAACCATCCTTATTTATACTGCCATTTAGTTGGAGTGGTTTGAATTCCTCTCGGATCATCAGGACAGAAAGTTTCAATTCCTTATAATAAGGACTTGGAACTTTTTTGTTTTTACATTATCACAGTCAGTTTCATTGATTTAGACAATATATATTGTCTTAAAAAAATCTTGGTTGAAATTTATATCTGTTTCAAAGAGATATAATAGAATGAAAGATTCTTTTATTAGTAGAAAATATTGAATAATTTCCCTGAACAAGATATAATTTAATAAATGTTCACGTGTGCATTAATTTTCACTTTGAGGTATTTATTATTATGGGAATTTTGATAAAAATGTTCAGTGTACATAAAATGATTTTAAAGGGGTTGAATGATTTGAATTTATTCATGGGAGAGAATTTTTTATTGTTAAATGAAGTTGCGGTTGATTTATATCACAAATATGCTAAAAGTTTACCAATTATTGATTATCACTGCCACCTTAGCCCAAAGGAAATCTATGAAAATAAAAAGTTCTCGAACATAACTGAGGCCTGGTTATATGGTGATCATTATAAGTGGAGAGCGATGAGAGCAAATGGGATTGATGAGGAATTTATTACAGGCCAAGCCAGTGATTATGAGAAATATTTAGCTTGGGCAAAAACAGTGCCGATGACAGTAGGTAATCCACTATACAATTGGACTCATTTAGAGCTTCAACGTTTTTTTGGTATTTATGAGCTGTTAAATGAAAAAACGGCACCAATGATTTGGGAAAAAGTTAACCAATTATTAAATAAAGAAGAGTTTACAGTAAGAGAATTAATTAAAAAGTCTGGTGTGGAAGTGATTTGTACAACAGATGACCCAGTTGATTCTTTAGAATATCATCAAAATCTAATCAAAGAGAATGATTTCGATGTGAGTGTTTTACCAAGCTTTAGACCAGATAAAGGATTAGAAATAAATCGCGAAGGCTTTGGTTTATGGGTTGAAAAGCTTTCGAAAGCAGCAAGTACCTCTATTAATAATTATGATGACTTTTTAACAGCCCTTGAATCAAGAGTAGACTTTTTCCATGAGCTAGGAGGAAGAGTTTCAGATCATGCAATTGATACCATGATGTTTGTGAATGCCGAAAAATCTGACGTAGATCGAATCTTCAAACAGGCATTATCCGGTGAAAAAGTTAGTCCAGAAGATGAAAAGAAATATAAAACGTTCACATTGGTGTTTTTAGGGAAGAAATATTCAAGCTTAGGCTGGGCAATGCAGTTACATATTAATGCTCTGCGAAATAACAATAGTAGAATGCTAGATAAATTAGGATCTGACACAGGGTTTGATTGTATGAATGATGATCTTGTTGCAAAGCCATTATGTCAATTACTCGATACATTGGATCGTGAGGATGCACTTCCAAAGATAATCCTATATTCTTTAAACCCTAGAGATAATCAATTACTCGCTAGTATTATCGGTAGCTTCCAGGGGGGAGGCATCCGTGGAAAAATCCAATTTGGAACTGCTTGGTGGTTTAATGATCATAAGGATGGAATGTTAGATCAAATGAAGGCGCTTGCGAATATAGGTTTATTTAGTCAATTTATTGGAATGCTGACTGACTCAAGAAGCTTTCTGTCCTATACAAGACATGAATATTTTAGAAGACTTATATGTCAGTTAGTTGGCGAATGGGTGGAAAATGGTGAAGTACCTAATGATTCTGAATTATTAGGGGATATTGTTCAAGGTGTATCTTATTACAATGTCAAAGAATATTTCCAGTTTAAAGAATCAATGGTACGAGGGTAAGGGTTAGATACTCTAGTTTAAAATGGATCTGAAGGTAGGTTAGGTAAGTGGGAGTTACAATTAAGGATATTGCAAAGCTAGCTAATGTCTCTCATACGACGGTGTCTAGAGCACTTAATAATAGTCCGCTAATAAAAGAAAATACGAAACGAAAAATTATCGAAATTGCTAATCAACTAAATTACTCGCCAGATGTGCATGCTAGAAGCTTAGTTTTGCAAAAATCCTATACAATCGGATTATTTTTAACGAGGTTATCAAATGGTACTTCCTCAAGCTTTCTTGCTGAGACAATAAAAGGCGTCAATTCAGTGATTGATGAAAATTATAATTTATACGTCCGAGGGATCCAAGATTTTCAAGACTTTTCTGCGATTACTCGAAAAAGATTTGATGGCATCATCTTAATGAGTCAAAGCGATATAGATAATGCGTTCATTTATCATGTTCTAGAAAAAGAAATTCCGCTTGTAGTCCTAAACCGACAAGTAGAAGAACGATCAATTGTAAATGTATTATCAAACGACCAAGAAGGTGTATATGAGGCTATCAACCTGTTTATTGAGAACGGTCATCGTAACATTGCATTAATTGAGGGTACTTCACATTTTCGTTCATCACAAGAAAGGAAGGAAGGGTATATAAAGGCTTTAATTGATTTTAAGCTTCCTATTCTTCAGGAATACATGGTGAAGGGAAATTATGATATGGAAAGCGGCTATAAGGCAATGAAAAAATTATTAGCTCTTGAAAACCCCCCGACAGCCGTATTTTGTTCAAATGATGATATGGCAATTGGAGCAATGAAAGCAGTTAACGATGCAGGTCTTTTCGTTGGAGCAGATTTTTCAATTATCGGTTTTGACGATATCGGCTTTTCAGAATATACATCACCTGCCCTTACAACTGTAAAAAGGCCAATAGAAAAAATAAGCATGGTAGGTGCACAAAAGCTATTACAATTGATGGATGATGTGATTGAAGAAAATGAGCCCATTTACTTAACTACAAATCTGGTTAAACGTCAATCAGTAGTTGACTTAAATAAGAAGAATAGTTGAGTTATTATGATTGACTCAAAAGGGTCTGATCCAGGTAAGTGGGGTTCTGACCCTTTGATTTAAATGTTCACGTGTGCATTTTAAGGGAGGGAATAGTTTGAAACAGTTATCGAAAACAATGTTAAATGAAGATCAATCATATCCAGAAAAAGTGCTGCAGTTTGGAACTGGTAATTTCCTTAGGGCATTCTCGGATTGGCAAATACATGTCATGAATAAGAAAAATTTATTTGGCGGCCGTGTGGTTGTAGTCCAATCAACTGTGAATGGAAATGTTCATACGATAAATGAGCAAGATGGGTTGTATACCCTTTATCAGCAGGGAATTAAAGAAAATAAACCAGTAAGTGAGCATGAAGTGATTAGGAGTATAAGTAGAGGAATAAATATAAAAAACGAATATGATGAATATTTAAACTTAGCCCAAAATCCAGAGCTACGATTAATTATTTCCAATACAACTGAAGCAGGAATTTCGTTCAATCAAAATGATAAACTGACTGATCGACCGCAAAAAAGCTTTCCAGGTAAATTAACAGCATTTTTGTATGAACGATATCGAGTATTTCAGGGAGAACATGATAAAGGGTTTATCATTTTTCCGTGTGAATTGATTGAGAATAATGGTTTAGAATTGAAAAATATCGTTTTACAATATGCCTATGCTTGGAAATTAGAAGCTGAATTTATCGCATGGATAAAAGAGGCTAACACATTTTGCAATACATTAGTTGATCGCATTGTACCTGGTTATCCGAAAGATTCAATTAAGGAAAAAACAGAGGAACTAGGTTATATTGATAAGCTTGTTGTTGTTGGGGAACAGTTTCATTTGTTTGTCATTGAGGGGCCAGAGTTCATAAAAGAGGAGTTTCCAGCTGATAAAGCAGGGCTTAATGTGCATGTAGTTGATGATTTAAGTCCTTATAGATTAAAAAAGGTTAGAATTTTGAATGGTGCACATACTGCGATGACACCTGTAGCTTATTTATATGGTTTAAATACAGTGAGTGAGGCTGTGACAACAGATGTTATGAAGGAGTTTGTTGAAAGCGTTATCTATGAAGAAATTATTCCTACATTGCCATTCCCTAATGATGATCTACAGCAATTTGCTGAAGATGTTTTAAATCGCTTTAAAAATCCGTTTATTCATCATTACTTATCAAGTATCTCTTTAAATTCGATCTCAAAATTTAAAGCGAGAATTTTACCGACTTTGCTAGAGTATGTAGATCGTTTTGTAACAATACCGAATCGCATTGTTTTCTCATTAAGTGCCTTGTTATATTTCTATAAAGGAAAACGTGGAGATGAGGTTATTTCACTCGTTGATGATGAGGAGACATTATCTTTATTTAAAGAACTATGGAATGATTTTGACAATTGTGAGGGGAACATTGAAAACCTTGTTTCAACCGTGCTTGCAGACCAAAGATTATGGGGAACAAATTTAAATCATATCTCCCAATTAACTGAAACGGTAACAACGCAATTAAAAATGATCAATAAAATAGGGATGAAAGAAGCTCTGAATCAATTTATACATCAAAAGGGTGAAAAAAAATGAAAGCGTTTATTAAAATAAATAAATTCGATAATGTTGCCGTTGCTATTCAGAGAATAGAAGAAAATAAAAAGATTAAAATTAAAAGATAAAGACGTTATCATTGTTGAAACAAAAGAAAAGGACTCCGCAAAGCCTGGCAGCTTAAAAAACGAAGTCCAGTTGGAAGACTAGACTGGATCACGGGTGTCATTATGATGTTTTTTTGCTAATTTCTTAATGAGTATTGAAGCAACGAGCCAGTCTTCATTATAGGGTTGTTTATTCCATCCATAAATCGTAATCGTAACAAATCTTATAAGAGGGATCATAGCCACCGATTTTCTCGAAAATATCCTTTGAAAAAAGAACAGAACCGTGACATAAAGGATTGATATAGAATCGGTAAGCTCTCAAATGTTCACTTGATATAAGATGGTTACCGAATTCTTCAGTTCTCAGCCTTTTTTCCGGGATTTCATTTCTGCCGCTTATACATTTCCATAATGTTCCCTACAGCCATCCCGGGATGATCTTTAACATAAGATATCTGTTCTTTCAATCTTGCCGGATAGCTTAAGTCATCTGCATCTTGAATGCAATCCATTTTCCTTCTGCGTCTTGAATCCCTCTGTTCAAGGCTGATGCAGCTCCTATATTCTTAGGAAGGTGAATGAGCCGAACTCTCGGGTCTTGTATATCATTGAGGATCTGACTCGTTTTATCCGTAGAACCATCGTTCACAATAATGAATTCGAACTCAGGGTAAGTTTGTTGTAAAATGCTGTCTATTGCTTCTTGTAAATAAAGTTCCCCATTGTATACGGGCCATAACAACACTTATCAGCATGTAGGAAATTCCCCTATCCATTTTTAATTATGTTTATTCCCCAGTTATCACTATATGAGAAAACGATGAGTAAATAAGAAAAGCGTAAACGCCCTGATCAACCACGAAGGTCACTGGAAGTCCGACGAGGAGGCTGTCGCGGCCACAGGAGGACTGAAGTGAACCAAGTGGTTGGGCGTTGGAGCTAGACACCTTCGTCGAAACAAAATTTTTATGCTTTTCTTATCTTTTAAAAAGAAACCTCTTCGATCACAGACCGAAGAGGTTATATGTTATACACACGACATGATAGAAGTGTGTTATGGATTGAAAACGGGTATAGTTTTCTTCATAAAGATCTGCCCAATTTTAATCTTTGAAATGCTTTTCAAGTTCATATGAACTTATTTCAATATATTAAAATCAGGAAATCTTGAGTATGTTCAAGTTTCGTTCACGAATGTTGTTTATTAAATGTAGTTGTAGAAGCTTGTCCAACTCTTGGCTGCATTTAAGGGTTTCGCTAGATGACATGCCATAAATTTTAGCCGTTTCTAGCATCTGTTCTCTCTTTCTTTCGATTGTATGAACTAACATTTTTTTACCTCCATACCTAAGTTTCGAGTTGACCTTGTACATTATCTTACAAAAGCAAGATCTTTGGAAGTCTTTCGTGAAAACTTCTAATGATTCGACAATAATAGAAATAAAAATCCACACCTATTATTTTTTGTGTAGATAAAAAGTAGTATATGGATTTGGAGATGATTAAATGGGTAAACAAGCAGATTTGGAAAAGAAAAAAGGACTGCCGCCTGGATCCCTGGTTTACGTTGGAGATGAAGAGGCTTCGGTTACGAAGATTTCTGTCATCGACTATAAGGGTGACGTTTTTGAAGAAAAATCTGTAAATACAATCCAGGAAGCATTATCATATGCCGAATCAGACAGTGTAACGTGGATCAACATTGTAGGGCTGTACAATAAAGAGGTCTTTAAGGGAGTCCGTGATATCTTCGGGGTTCATCCTTTACTGATCGAAGACATATTGAATACTGAACATCGGCCGAAAATCAATGTACTGGACAATTATGTACTGATGATTTTGAAGATGCTGTGGTTCGACCGGGAGGAAATTGATATTGATGAAGAACAGATCAGTCTCATCATAAAAGATCAAACGATCATAACGTTTCAGGAAAAAGAGGGTGACGTACTAGATCCTGTTCGCCAAATGATTCGCCAAAATCTAGGGAATATCCGTAAAATGAGTACAGGGTACCTGGTCTATTCCATATTGGATGCAATCGTCGACCAGTACCTAATCGAATCTGAGCGGATTGCAGTGGATATCGAGAAGATGGAAGAGGAGATGGTGTTACACCCTGATCAGACAGTTCTTCAGAAGATTTATAATTACAAAAATGTCGGAATGTATCTCCGCAAGCAGGTGTGGCCTGTCAAGGAAATCATTACAGGATTGGAAAAATCGAAAATCATCGATATGAATACCGGTTTCTATTTGAAGGATGTATCCGATCATGTCATACATGCCATGGATATGGTGGAGATGACCCACTCGATGTCAACGAATCTCCTGGACGTCTATTTCTCTAGTGTAAGTAACAAGATGAATGAGGTCATGAAGGTATTGACGATCGTTTCTACAATCTTCATACCCCTCACATTCATTGCCGGAATCTACGGGATGAACTTTCAATATATGCCAGAGTTAGATGAACATTGGGGATACCCGATTGTTTGGGGGATTATGATCATGATGACGATGGGAATGCTCATCTTTTTCAAAGTTAAACGATGGTTCTGAAGCTTTGTCTAACAAATTGTGGAATGAAGTTGATATAATGGGGAGGCATTATTCAATACGCAAAAAAACGGAAGTGAACATATGACGAAAGAAGATATTATGGTAGGGATCAAAGAAAAGACCACGCTAAGGCCACTTGTCCTGACTGCAATCATTTTGGCGATGTTCATGGCGGCGATTGAAGGAACGATCGTATCCACTGCCATGCCGAGCATCGTCGCTGATCTAGGCGGATTCAGATTATACAGTTGGGTTTTCTCTGCTTACTTGCTTATGCAGGCAGTAACGATTTTAATCTATGGCAAATTATCCGATCTGTTCGGTCGTAAGCCTGTTTTTACTTTCGGGATTGGAATGTTCCTGGTCGGCTCTTTGTTGTGTGGTTTCGCTGAGACAATGGAAATGCTCATTATCTATCGTCTGATTCAAGGTATTGGTGCTGGAGCGGTGATGCCGATTGCGACGACGATTGTCGGTGATATGTACACAATGGAGGAACGGGCAAAAATCCAGGGATACTTAGCAAGTGTCTGGGGTATTTCTGCCGTTCTCGGCCCAGCTTTTGGCGGCTTCATTGTCCTTTATTGGGACTGGGCATGGGTTTTCTGGCTCAATCTTCCTCTTGGTATTTTGGCAATATTGGGAACGAATTTATTTTTACATGAAGATATTGAAAAGAAAAAGCATGAAATAGATTACATAGGGGCTTTATTGATTTTCATATCAGTCAGCAGTTTGATGGTGGCTTTGATCCAAGGCGGGGTTTCGCTCCCTTGGACATCCTGGCAGATCGTAGGCTTGATTGGGACATTTGCCGTGAGTTTCATGTTGTTCATCTTCCAGGAACGGAGTGCTTCCGAGCCGACCATGCCACTTAGCTTATGGAAGGATCGCTTGATCACGTTAGCAAACCTTGCTTCACTGACTACCGGTGCGATTTTATTCGGGATTTCTTCCTTTTTACCTGCGTATGTGCAAGGTGTCATGGAGGAGTCACCTCTTGTAGCGGGCTTCACCCTTACGACAATGTCCATCGGTTGGCCGATCGCATCCACGTTGGCAGGAAGGTTGATCATAAAATTAGGTTTCCGGACAGTGGCACTTGGAGGAGGCATCGCGCTTGTTTTAGGATCCCTCTTCTTTGTGTTCCTTGACCCGGTGAAAGGGCCGGTATGGGCTGCAATCGGCTCGTTCATCATCGGTGTCGGGATGGGACTTTCAACGACGACCTTCATCGTATCGATCCAATCGTCTGTAAATTGGGAGAAACGGGGAGTGGCGACAGCATCCAATATGTTCATGAGGATTCTAGGGAGTGCGATCGGTGCAACCCTGCTAGGCGGGATTCTGAACAACCGGCTGCAGAACTATTTGGAGGCACATGGAGCGGATCTAGATGATTCGTTATCGATCGATGCTGCGAACATCCTTCTCGAAAAATCCCAACGAGAAAAATTAGCACCCGAAACACTGAAAATTCTTCAAGAAGGGCTCACATTTTCTCTTGATAGTGTTTATATCGGTGTAAGTATTTTAGCTATCTTCAGTTTTGTCTTGATCGCTTTTCTGCCGAAAAAGGAAGATCAAACACCTGAACAGTAAGAAAAGCGCAAACGCCATGATCAGCCACAGAACAGGTCACTGGAAGTCCGACGAGGAGGCTCGAACCAAACAAAGTTCGGTTCTGCGTGAGTAATTCCTTATGTAGGACCTCAATGTGTCGGCCGCCACAGGAGGACTGAAGTGATCCAAGTAGTTAGGCGTTGGAGCTAGACATCAATCCATTAAATTTTATGCTCTTATTTTACAAAGAAAGAGTGTTCCGCAATGGGATCGTTCCTTTTAAAATCTTTATAATCAAGGGCTATTTATTTATCTGTTTCAAGGAATTCGATCCGGTTATGGAAAGGGTCGAAGAAGGAGAACCTTTTCATGCCTGGGATCTGCGTTTCGTCTTTAATGGTTACAGCGTGTTCCTCCAGATGGCTTTTCACTGTATCGAGATCAGCTATTTCAAAAGCTGGATGTCTTTTGCTCTTTTCTGTATACTTTTCTGTCCCGATATGCAGTTCGATGTCAACAACCTGGTACCACAAACCGCCATCCTTTTTCAACGCTTCAGGTTTCTCGATTTCAGTCAAGCCTAATACATCGCTGTAAAAAGAACGTGCTTTTTCCTCTTCTCCAGTCGGTATACAAATTTGAACATGATGGAGCCTTTTGAATATGATCTTCATGTTATAGGTTCCCTCCTAAAAATTGATAGACGAGTTGAATGAAGAGCAATATAGTGATGAGGCGTAATATCAGTTTTACGATCGATTTTGAAAGTTTGCCAGCAAGCCGTACTGCGACCTGGGCACCGATCAATGAACCGATTGACAAAGGGATTGCTACATCCCACCGGACATACCCGGTAACATAGAAGCTGATGAACCCGCCGAAACAACTTAAAAACGTATTGAATCTGGTGTAGGCAATGGTACGGAGGTAGGAGATACCCTGATAGAAAAATAGATACATCTGGAAGGTTGCCTGGCCGGGTCCGAACATGCCGTCATAGGCACCAATACCGAATAAACCAGGATAACTCCACAACGATAATCTTTCATGACCGTCTTTCTGCTGTGGTGGTTTCTTGATGAATGATGTAACAAATGCTAAGCCCAATAAGCTGATTCCGATGATGATCATCGTCCGTTCGGATAATGAGGAAGCGGTCAGTCCCCCTATGATCCCGCCAATAAAACTGAATGGGGCTATTTTCAATGCAGCCTTCAGTTTTACTTCCTTCCGTTTCAATAGGACGAAAAAGCTTGAAAAAGAACTTAGCATATTGGAAAACTTGTTTGAAGCGATTGCATTGTGAACCGGAACACCTGCAAGGAGCATGGCTGGCAGATTGATCAATCCGCCGCTTCCAGCAAGTGTGCCGATGAAAGTGGCAGCGAAACCGATGAATATCAATAATAGAGTCATAATGGTACCTTCTTCCATATCAGCTTCTATTGTTATCGTATGCTATATTCAGCTATAATAAAATAACGATTATTTTATGTTCTACGATAAGAAAATCTTATCAATAAAAGGCGTGAGAGATTTATGCAGATGACCGAGTTCAAAGTATTGAATGTATTAGCCGCTGAATTAAATATGCGCAAAGCTTCCGAACGGCTTTATGTATCGCAGCCAGCCTTGAGCCAGCGACTTCAATCCATTGAACAACGATGGGGAGCGAAGCTTTTCATCCGATCTCAGAAGGGCTTGACACTCACACCGGCAGGCGAAAAGGTCATTGAATTCGTCAACAAGACCCTCCAGACCGAAGAGGATTTGCAGGATGAAATTTTATCATTAGGGGACGTCGTGCATGGGACTTTGAAGATTGCTGTTGCCTCGATCATCGGCCAATACTGGCTTCCGAAGGTTTTGAAGAAATATGTGGAACAATATCCGAACGTGAAAATTTCACTTGTTACGGGGTGGAGTAGTGAAGTCCAGCGGCAATTGTTCAGCGATCATTACCATGTAGGGATCATAAGAGGTTACCCTGATTGGAAGGGACCAAAAGAGTATTTGATGAAGGATGAACTGCGCCTTGTCGATACAAAAATCCAGTCCTTGGAGGAATTGAAGGAGACGTCAAGGCCATTCATCCAATTCAGGAGCCATTCTACCTATTATCAGGAGATTCAGGACTGGTGGGTGAAGAAATTCAAATCTTCGCCAAAAAGGACGATTGTCGTGGATCAGATCGAAACCTGTAAACAGATGGCACTGAATGGTATTGGTTATGCGATATTGCCTTCCATCAGCTTGACTAGACAAGACCGGAATATCCATACGATTCCGATTATGAATGAGCGGAATGAGCCGCTTAGCAGGGACACCTGGATCATCAATAGTGAAGCATCCCTCCAGCTGAAACAGGTCAGTGCTTTTAATGAACTGATCAAGTCGATGAAACATAGGACATAACACTTAACATCTTGGAGAAAATACGATAAAATGAACGCGATTGAAATGAAAAAGACGAATTGGAAGCTGAAAGTTCATGCAAGAGGGATAGACTAAGCAGCTATAATTGTCAATAGGAGGAAATGGGACATGAAAATGATGGATGCAAATGAAATCATCTCATTTATTCAAAATAGTGAGAAGTCAACACCTGTAAAAGTACATATCAAGGGAGAACTTGAGGGAATTGATTTCGGTGCCAACACGAAATCGTTCATTACAGGCACTACCGGCGTGCTTTTCGGTGAGTGGAAAGATATCAAGAATGCGATTGAACAGAACGAAGCTTCAATCGAAGACTATGTTGTAGAAAACGATCGACGCAACTCAGCGATTCCTTTGCTGGATCTTAAAGGTATACAAGCACGAATTGAACCAGGGGCTATAATCCGTGACCAGGTTGAAATCGGAAAAAATGCAGTCATCATGATGGGTGCTATGATCAACATCGGTTCTGTCGTAGGTGAAGGGACGATGATCGATATGAATGTTGTCCTTGGTGGACGTGCGACAGTAGGGAAGAATTGCCACATCGGAGCAGGAGCGGTCCTTGCAGGTGTCATCGAACCGCCATCAGCGAGCCCTGTCGTCGTTGAAGACGGCGTTGTGGTTGGTGCCAATGCTGTTATTTTGGAAGGTGTTAGAGTAGGTGAAGGTTCTGTCGTCGCAGCGGGGGCTGTCGTCACAGAAGATGTACCTCCTTTGTCTGTGGTTGCCGGGACACCAGCCCGCGTCATCAAGAAGATCGATGAAAAGACAAAAGGAAAGACGGAAATCAAGCAAGAACTTCGTCAATTAAAAGAAGACTAGAAAAGGAGAGAGCGAAATATGATGCCTCTCGATGAACTTATACCAATCCGACGTGCCTTACATCGGATTCCTGAGCTGGGTTTTCAAGAGAGGGAAACCCAGCAATTTTTATTAAAATACATTCGTTCTCTTCCTCAAGATTTTTTAGAGGTGAAGGAATGGCGAACGGGATTGCTCGTAAAAGTGACCGGGGCAGCTCCGAAAAAGACAATTGGTTATCGTACGGATATTGACGGGTTACCAATCGAAGAGGAAACGACTTATGATTTTCGCTCGGAACATGAAGGTATGATGCACGCTTGCGGCCATGATTTTCATATGACAATCGCTTTAGGCGTATTGACACACTTTGCGAAGACCCGTCCAGACGACAATCTATTGTTCATTTTCCAGCCTGCAGAAGAAGGGCCTGGCGGAGCATTGCCAATGCTAGAGAGTGATGTGTTCAATAAAGATCGTCCTGATATGATCGTCGCTTTACACATTGCACCGAATCTCCCTGTCGGCACTGTCGGCATCAAGGAAGGTTTGCTTTTTGCGAACACCTCTGAACTTTTCATCGACTTGAAAGGAAAAGGGGGACATGCAGCCTATCCTCATGAAGCTAATGACATGGTCGTGGCAGCGAGCCATCTTGTCACCCAACTGCAAACGATCATCTCGAGGAATATGGATCCGCTTGATTCGGCAGTCGTCACCATAGGGAAGATAGCGGGTGGGACGAAGCAGAATATCATTGCTGAAAACGCAAGGATCGAAGGAACGATAAGGACTTTATCGCCTCAAGCGATGGACAGTGTGAAAAAAAGGATCGAAGCACTCGTGAACGGTATTGAAGCGGGATTTGAATGCCAGGCTGATATTGATTACGGTGCGAATTACTACCAAGTCAACAATGATGCTGAACTTACCCATGAGTTTTGTGAATACGTCGCAAAAACGAAATCTCAATATACCGTTTTGCAGGTTGAGAAGGCCATGACAGGGGAAGATTTCGGCTATTTCCTGAAAGAGATACCAGGTTTCATGTTCTGGCTTGGTGTCGAAACACCATATGGTCTCCATCACTCTAAACTCGAACCGAAAGAAGAGGCTTTGGAAGTTGCAACAAGTATACTGATTGATTATCTGACACATAAAACGACTTAGAGTCCCTGAATGGGGCTCTTTTTTAGATGACTTGGCCGAATAGGGTCATCCTCCTCTTCCTAATAATCACGCTGATGTTTAATGTAATCGTGCTGCTTTGACATCTAATCACGCGGAATTACAGGTTAATCACGGCGTTAAGATCAATCATACTACCGTTGAAGATTTATATTGGGCTTCCATAAAATGCATAACACCCCCTTGATGAGGTTACATTAACAATATTCGCAAGGAGGTGGATGAAATGCCGAGAATCGGAGTAGAACAATCATTGACAGATGTTCAAGAGGCATTGCAAAGCAGAGGGTATGAAATAAAACAATTAAAACAAGAGAAAGATGCTGAGGATTGTGATTGCTGTGTGATCACAGGCCAGGATCAGAATGTAATGGGAATCCAAAACACGGTTACGCAAGGATCAGTCATCAGCGCTCACGGCTATACAGCGGATGAGATTTGTGAACAGGTCGACCAACGTTTCAACCAACAATAAGGGGATGGCATCAGCTGTCCTCTTTTTTCTGGATTCTCCGTATGTAGTAAAGGGGTCAATGTACACAAGAGTCATATTTAGGTATACTTAGTTCTCTAGATCGTTTTTCTATTAGAGGGGTTACTGTACATATGAATTTCCAAACTCTAGGTATTCCTAATCGAATAAAAAAAGTGGTATTGACACCGCCAAGGATATTAGCCTTCTCTTTTATTGTGTTGATCACGGTCGGTACATTGCTGTTAAAACTGCCGATTGCAACAGCTGAGGAAATTACCTGGCTCACCGCCTTGTTCACTGCGACGTCAGCCTCCACGATTACAGGGCTTGTCGTAGTCGACACCGGTTCCGTCTATACGTTGTTCGGGCAAATCATCATCCTATGTTTGATCCAAGCAGGTGGAGTAGGGATCATGACCTTTGCTGTGTTAATCGTTCAGATGTTGAGTAAAAGGATTGGAATAAGGTTTATGCTTCTGATCCAGCAAGCCCTCAACCAATCATCTTACGGCGGGATCATCAGACTGGTAAAAGTACTGTTGATGTTTGCGCTCGTTTCGGAATCGATCGGGACACTTATCCTCATGTCTATGTGGGTACCGGACATGGGATGGAAACAGGGGACTTACGCAAGTATTTTTTATAGTATTTCCGGTTTCAACAGTGCAGGCTTTTCGATTTGGTCGGATAGCTTGATCGGTCACAACAACAATCCTGTCGTCCTTACAGTCATCTCGACTTTATTCGTATTGAGTGGTTTGGGATTTACCGTCATACTTGATCTTTACTACAGCAGGAAGTTCAGGGATCTTTCCCTGCATTCGAAACTGATGATCATCGGTACGGGTGTCATCAATATTGTCGCTTTGTTCGTCATATTCGCGCTGGAATTCAATAATGTAAAAACGATTGGACTGATGCCGTTGTCCGATAAATTGTTCAACTCTTATTTCCAGGCGGTGACACCGAGATCCGCAGGATTGAACTCCCTTGATGTGAACAGTATGGAAGATGCATCGATCTTTTTCACAATCATCCTTATGTTCATCGGGGCTGGAAGCACCTCGACTGGTGGAGGGATCAAATTGACCACCTTCATCGCTTTATTGCTTTCTGTCGCGACCTTTCTAAGAGGGAAAAGTGAAGCGGTCATTCTCGGGCGGACGATCAGTGACAGTACGATCATCCGTGCATTTGCCATTACTGTCATCTTGCTGGGTATATTGTTTACGACGGTTTTTATCATGATGATTTCTGAAAACGCATCTTTCATCGAAATCTTGTTTGAAGCGGTCTCAGCAATCTCCACATGCGGTCTCTCAATGGGGATTACCGGTGAACTGTCCGCAATCGGCCAGATCGTCATCATCCTGTTGATGTATTTCGGAAAGCTTGGACCTCTTACTCTTTTATTCATCCTGGCAAAACCTAGCCTTCGCCGTAAAGTCCGTTATCCATATGGAGAGATCATTACAGGATAATAAAAAAATCCTCCTCAGGCTGCAGCCAGCTTGAGGAGGATTTTTTCTACATGTTGCCAGGTACACTTTAGAGAGCCTTGAGGCTGTTGAGGTTTGAAAGTGTACCTGGCAACGTCTAATCTTCTTTCTTCACCCAATTGTCGTTTTCGTTCTTCTTATATTTCTCTTTTACTGCATTCCACGCTACTTTATGTGCGGTTTTTTCCTGGTCATATTGTTTGCTAGCCGAGTTGAATGCTTCTTTATAAATTTCACGGGCATGCTCAGGAAGATTGTTCTTCACTTGATCAGGTAGTTCTTCTTGAGAATCATAAGGCATATGAAGTACCCTCCTTTTTTCAAAAGGCTGTTTTCTAAGTGTTTGTTGCTAATTAAATGCTGATAAGGAAAAGAAAACTGGAAATACGGAAACAGCCTTTCAAAAAGAGTACCCTGGACAGCTCTAAAATAAACATTATTGATTTTCGTCTTTGTGAATATATACTTGATGCGGAAACGGGATTTCGATTCCGTTTGCTTCTAGAGATTCTTTTAGCGCTTTGCGTAGTTCGCGCTCGACCCCCCATTGCATGTCGTTCTTCGTTTTTGCAATGACACGTAATACGACATCAGAAGCACCTAGGGATTGTACGCCAAGGACATTCGGTCCCTCGACGATATTCTCGTTCGTTCCAGCGATACGGTCACAAGCTTCCTGCAGGACTCCGATTGCTGTATCGATATTATCATCATAAGAAATACTGATATCGACAAGTGCTCTCATATTCCCGCGAGTATGGTTGCTTATGGCGCTGATCTCACGATTGGGGACATAGTGGAGAGTACCATCAAACCCTCGGATATGAGTGGTTCTCAAACCCGTTTCCTCAACGATGCCGTCAAAGCCAGCCGTCGTTACGTAATCCCCAACATCAAGCTGTTTTTCCAAAAGGATGAAGAAACCTGTCACGACATCACTGACAAGTCCTTGGGCACCAAAACCGATCGCCAATCCGATAATACCAGCTCCAGCTAATAAGCCTGTAACATCCAATTGAAAAGTCCCCATCACGGCAACCACTAAAATAAAGATTAGTATGTAAGAAAAGACGCTTTTCGTTATGCTCTTCAGCGTGATGGTCCTTCCAGGAGACATGTCTCTCCGGTTCTGAATTTTTTCGAATGTAGATTGGATGATTCGATTACCGATCGCCTTCACTATCATGAACGCAATCAGTATGAAAATCAATTTCAGAGCCAGTATTCCGGCATCTTTTAAAATTTCAGCCCAATCGATTTTTGCGAGTAGTTCGTCCATATAAATCAGCTCCTTGCTTCTCAGTTCAGAATAATAATACTATAACGGACTTTTGCTGGGACCCGCAATTGATAAGATCAGAGTATATCCTTTGAGAAGAGGAAGGAAACACGTTAAAATGGATATGGACATGCCCGAAGCGTTTACTACAAGCTTTTTTTGGAAATAGTAAGCATGTCTAGTACGCTATATTAAATTAATTCTCATTTAATATTGACTATCAATAAGAGAATGATTATAATATAGCATGTACGATAATAGTGGAAAAGAAAGGCGTATCCGCCGATCTTACATTAAAAATCATTTTTGGAGGGATTACGAATGGCAGAACGTATGGTAGCAAAACAAGCACCACGCTTTGAAATGGATGCAGTACTTTCAAACAAAGAATTCGGTAAAGTAAGCCTTGAAGAAAACATGAAGAATGATAAGTGGACAGTCCTTTTCTTCTATCCAATGGACTTCACGTTTGTTTGTCCTACAGAAATCACTGCGATGAGTGATCGCTATGATGAATTTGAAGACCTTGACACAGAAGTGATCGGTGTTTCTACTGACACCATCCACACTCATTTGGCATGGATCAACACGAACCGTGACGATAACGGATTAGGTGAATTGAAATACCCATTAGCTGCAGACACGAACCATAAAGTCTCTGAAGACTATGGCGTGTTAATTGAAGAGGAAGGAGTTGCACTACGTGGATTGTTCATCATCAGTCCAGAAGGCGAGCTAATGTACGCTGTGGTAAACCACAATAACATTGGCCGTGACGTAGATGAAACACTACGTGTCCTTCAAGCTCTTCAAACTGGTGGACTTTGCCCGGCAAACTGGAAGCCAGGTCAGGAAACACTTAACGTTTAATGGACGTTTCAAGGTAGAGCCTAACTCAGGTTAGGCTCTACTTTTTTCTCCAATATAAAATTCTGAAAATTAAATCATTTAAACATCCAGTACTATGATCCGATAGATAATAATATGGATCTAAAATATGTGAAATTTACCTCGTAATAAATTTTAAGCAAAATTCTGGTTATTTATTTCGGAGTCCGTTATATTATTTATATTATGACTTTTTAAACAATACATAAAAAAAAGGCAGGTGCTCATGTGGATACTTTTAGACGTTTGAAAGAATTTTATTGGCCTTATCGTAAATATTTCTTACTCTCAGTATTTTCCCTCTTATTCGTATCAGGTATTACAGTTATATATCCGATGCTATTGCAGTTCACCATTGATGAGGTCATCATAAATGAGCAATACTGGTGGATACCTTATCTGGCGATCGGCTTCATCATCGTGATGGCGATCAAAGGAACAGCAACATTCTTCCATCAGTATTTGGGCGATTTGTTCGGTGTCACCGCGGTTTACCGGTTGAGGGAGGCATTGTATAAAAAGCTGCAGTATTTACCGTTCAGATATTATGACAATGCAAAAACCGGAGACCTGATGTCACGTCTGACTGCTGATGTCGAGGGGTTTCGGTTCTTTTTATCCTTCGGGTGTGCACAGGTCATCAACTTCGTCTTGCTCGTATCATTCAGTTTAGCTGTAATGTTCTACTATTCAGTACCTCTTGCATTTGTCACACTTGGCATGCTTCCGTTCTTGGCCGTTGCCGTATACCGTTTTGACAAGAAGGTACATCCGGCATTCAGAGGAATCCGGAAATCCATGGGTCGATTGAATACCAAAGTCCAAGAAAATGTCAGCGGAATCAATACGATCAAGTCCCTTTCACGTGAAGACTTCGAAATCGGGAAATTCGTCAACAATAACAAGGATTATCGTGACAATTACCTAAACACATCAGACATCTGGGCGAAATACTTCCCACTCATGGAAATGATCGGGAACCTTTGTGTCGTATTTCTCCTTTCTTATGGTGGATTCCTTGTATTCAACAATCAATTAAATCCTGGTGAGCTCGTCGCTTTCTTCAGTCTGGTCTGGTATATCATCTGGCCGATTATGAACCTTGGTTTCGTCATCAATACATTTTCACAGTCAAAGGCTTCTGGTGAGCGGCTGTTGGAAATTTTAGATGAACCGGAAGATATCCAGGACACGGAAGATCCCCTTCATATTGACACATTGAACGGCGATGTAGAGTTCGTTGATGTTACGCATAAGTATGCGAGTGAAGAAGAGTACGCATTGAAAAACGTTTCCTTTAAAGCTCCTAAAGGAAGGACAATTGGACTTCTAGGTGCTACTGGAGCGGGTAAAACAACCATCACTCAATTGATTTCAAGATTCTACGAACCGAAGGAAGGCAAGGTCTTGGTCGATGGAAGAGATATCAAGGAATATTCCATCATATCTCTCAGAAAAAATGTTGGAGTCGTTCTACAAGAAACTTTCTTGTTCTCTTCATCGATTAGAGACAACATCTCATATGGAGATGCAGATGTAGAATTCGAAAAGATCGTCGAAGCAGCTAAAAGAGCCCAAGCTCATGAGTTCATTCAGGAGTTGCCTGATGGCTACGATACGATCCTCGGTGAACGGGGAATGGGGCTATCTGGAGGGCAAAAGCAGAGGATCGCAATTGCTCGCGCCATTTTAACAGACCCAAGTATTCTCATACTGGATGATGCGACGAGTGCAGTCGATATGGAAACAGAATTCAAGATTCAGAAAGCCTTCCAGGAAGTGATGAAAGGGAGGACTACATTCATCATCGCCCACCGTATCTCTTCCTTGAAACATGCAGATGAGATCCTTGTACTGGAAGACGGGCGAATTGCACAGCGCGGCACCCATGAAGAATTGATCAATCAAGAAGGTATGTACCGCAGGGTCTATGATATCCAATATAAGGACAAAGAGGCCATCAAACAAAGACAGACTGGTTAAGTGAGGTGAGAGAATGAGCAACAATACGAAAAAACGATTTCATTATTCACAGGATCAAGCGATAGAAAAACAATTCAATTGGAAACAGATGCTACGTCTATTTGGATACATGAAGCCATACCAAACCAATCTATTACCGAAATCGATAATCGCTATGTTGATTTCGACAGCTGTGAGATTGGTTGTTCCGATCTTCATCGGGGTTTTGCTTTTCGACCATGCAATCAAAGAACGAGATGAGAGCTTGCTTATCCAATTGATTTTCGGAATAGCGGGGCTATACATTCTGGCTTGGATTGCAAATACCTTCCGGATCAAATGGACGAATCAGCTAGGGCAATACATCATCTATGATATCCGGCAGGGATTGTTCAAACACATCCAGCGCCTTTCCCATCGATTTTTCGATCAACGGTCGGCTGGATCGATTCTTGTAAGGATCATCAACGACGTCAATTCATTACAGGAACTTTTTACAAACGGGGTCATCAATCTATTGATGGACTTCCTCCTTCTGATCGGTATTCTCGTCATCATGTTCATCCTAAGTCCTGAATTGACTTTGGCTATCATGATTGTCCTGCCGATCATGTTCTTGATCTCTACGAAATTACGAGGAAACATCCGTCTCTCATGGCAAATGGTCCGAATCAAGCAAGCAAAGCTCAATTCCCATCTGAATGAAAGCATTCAAGGAATCCGGGTGACCCAATCCTATACACAGGAAAAAGAAAATATGGGATTCTTCGAGGGAGTGAACGGTGAGACGTTCGATAGCTGGAAGGATGCAACCCGGAAGAGTGCCGTTTTCCGTCCGTTCGTCGAAATGTCAAATGCTATCGGAACAGCCATCCTCATCTGGTATGGTGTGTACTTGATACAAAATGGAATGGACTATGGGGTGTTCGTAACGTTTGCATTCTATCTAGGTATGTTCTGGGAACCGATTTCACGTATGGGGCAGGTTTACAACCAATTGCTGGTTGCCATGGCATCCAGTGAGCGAATCTTTGAATTTCTTGATGAAAAACCGAATGTATCAGAACGGAAAAATGCAATCATTTTCAATGACATTGATGGGAAGATCGAATTCGATCAGGTGGAATTCTCTTACGATGATAAACGGAAAGCATTGAATGGCGTTGATTTGACGATCGAAGCTGGTGAGACTGTCGCTTTAGTAGGACATACAGGATCAGGTAAAACAACGATCGCCAATCTTATCAGCAGGTTCTATGACCCGACGGGAGGATCAGTCAAAATCGATGGTATCGATTTGAGAGATGTGAAGCTTGATAGTTTAAGACAAAAAGTAAGTGTAGTCTTACAGGATACATTTATTTTTTCGGGAACCATCATGGATAATATTCGGTTCGGACGTCCGGACGCAAGTGATGAGGAAGTCATCCAAGCTGCTGAAGCAGTCGGCGCAAGCACCTTCATCGAAAAACTCGAGAATCAATATAAAACAGAGGTAGAAGAGAGAGGGAATGTGTTATCTGTAGGGGAAAGGCAGTTGATTTCGTTTGCACGTGCATTACTGGCAGATCCGCGGATCCTGATATTGGATGAAGCGACAGCAAGTATTGACACAGAATCAGAATTGAAGATTCAAAACGCCTTGCAAACATTGCTTAAAGGACGTACAGCGATCATCATCGCCCACAGGCTCTCAACAATCCGTGAATCTGACAATATCTTTGTCCTCGATCATGGCAATCTTATTGAACAAGGAAATCATGATTCTCTCATGAAACAAAAAGGAGAATACTATGATCTGATCGTATCTCAATTTAAAATGCTCGATGCTATGTAACCATAAAAGGCTGTTTTTCAGCCTTTTTTTTGTTCACCGGAAATTTAAGATTTTCGGGATAAATTTTGAGTTATTGAGATAATTTTCGAGTTGTTGGGCTTTTTTCAGATTTGTAGCGATTTGGTCCTTAGTTGTAGAGATAAAGAAGGTTGCTCAAGGTTTTTGAGGTCATTTGGATTACTTTGTGAGGCTTTTGGATAATGTGAGATCTAAGTTCAACCTGCGCCAGGTTTACCGAAAACACTCACTTTAGACGCATTCAAATGAACAGCCCTCTCATATGCTCAATACTTCACAAACGCGTTTGGGACTGTTAGAATGAAAATCATAACAAACTTTGTGATGTTAGTCACAAAGTTGTCGCTTAATCAAAATGTTTTTGGAACATCTATTTGGTGTTTTCTGTTTGTAACTGTTTACAATAAGGGTAAAGTAATAGGAGTTGCATTTAGCATTTTATAGGGGGATCGTCATGCCAGAACTCGATAGCGCTATACTCAGTCGTTTGTTGACAAGTTTGACTCTAGGATTTCATATCATATTTGCGACCCTCGGTGTCGGGGTTCCGTTATTGATCAGCGGGGCAGAATGGATCGGGATCAGAAGGAAGGACGATCATTACCGGTTGCTTGCCAGACGTTGGACAAGAGGGTTCGTAGTGACGGTTGCCGTCGGGGTTGTCACGGGGACTTGCATTGGTTTGCAGCTCTCCTTGCTCTGGCCGAGTTTTATGGAAGTCGCTGGACAGGTGATCGGACTGCCGTTATTCTTGGAGACGTTTGCCTTTTTCTTTGAAGCGATTTTCTTAGGTATTTATCTGTATACCTGGGACAGGTTCAAAAACCCATATTTCCATTGGCTGATCTCTGTACCTGTGGTGATTGGTTCAACATTATCAGCTTTTTTCATATCCACTGTCAATGCGTTCATGAACGCACCTAAAGGTTTCAAGCTGGAAAATGGGAAAATTATTGAAATCCAACCTTTGATTGCAATGTTCAACCCAGCTACACCGACTAAGGCTACTCACGTCATTTCATCCGCTTATCTGACTTCGGCATTTGTTTTGGCGGCGATCACAGCCTTTATGATTTTGAAGAAAGGGAACAATGAGTACTATAAAAAAGCCTTGCATTTCACCATGGTATCAGGATTCGTATTTGCGATTTCAACTGCCATAATCGGAGATTTTTCTGGTAAGTATTTAGCTGAATATCAACCCGAGAAATTAGCAGCTGCAGAGTGGCACTTTGAAACAGAGGAAGGAGCGGACCTAATTGTCGGGGGGATATTGGACGAGAATGGAGAAGTGAAGTATGCATTAAGGATGCCGAATTTCTTGAGTATCCTTGCCCATGGGAATCCAAATGCAGAGGTCATTGGTTTAGAAGAGTTTCCTGCGGAAGAGACAGCACCGCTCTTCATTCATTATCTGTTCGATTTGATGGTCGGTATCGGAATGTTTCTTGTTGCTTTATCGGCGCAATATCTCTGGTCATATAAGAGGAAAAAGGGGAATCCCTATTCCAAATATTTGCTGATGCTGATTGTCGCGTCAGGTCCGCTCGCTATGCTAGCCATCGAATTTGGTTGGATATTCTCTGAAGTCGGACGGCAACCGTGGATCTTATGGCATGTGATGGAGACGACAGATGGAGCGACCACGAGTGAACACGTCGGATCAATGTTCCTATTATTCTTCGGCCTTTATGTCGTCCTGGGATGGATATGTACAGCGGTACTGCTGAAAATGTTCAGGGGTAACCCGGCAGAAACTGAATTTGAAGAAATGGATCAGCGGTGAGGAGGGATTGAATGGAGATACAATTAATAGGGATCACGGTGCTTTGGATTTTCCTTTATGGATATCTGATTGTTGCCTCGATTGATTTTGGAGCAGGATTCTTTGCTTATTATGGTAAAATTACGAAACAGGATCATATCATCAACTCGATTATCAGTCGTTATCTATCTCCTGTTTGGGAGGTTACGAATGTTTTCTTCGTGTTCTTTTTCGTCGGGTTGGTTGGCTTTTTCCCAAGCACAGCCTATTATTATGGGACCGCACTGTTGGTGCCGGGAAGCATCGCGTTGGTTCTGCTTGCCATCAGAGGATCGTTTTATGCATTCGGAAACTATGGAGTCAAGGAAAGTAATGTCTATACCTTTCTATACGGGGCTACAGGATTATTGATTCCAGCATCGTTATCTACAGCCCTCACCATTTCAGAAGGCGGTTTCATTTCAGAAGAAGAAGGGACAGTCGTATTCCTAGTAAAAGAATTGTTTACAAGCTTTTATTCATGGTCCGTCGTGTTCCTGGCCATTGTAAGTGTTTTGTACATCAGTGCGATGTTCCTCTGTTTCTACGCTGATAAAGCGAAGGACTGGCCTGCCCTTGAAATCGTAAGGAAGTTCGCCCTTTTTTGGAGCCCGCCGACAATCCTTGCAAGCTTTCTGGTGTTTTTAGCTTTACGTGCTCATAACCTTGAGCATTTCAATAACATGCTCGATTATTCATACATGTTCATCCTCTCATTTATTTGCTTTAACATAGCTGTATGGTTGGTTTATAGGAATAAGCGTTATGGTACGGCATTCATTTTCGTCATGCTGCAGTTCTTTTTCGCATTCTTCGGTTACGGGGTTTCCCATTTACCTTACATTTTGTATCCATATATTACGCTGGAAACTGGTTTTACGAATGAAACGATGGGGATTGCCCTGGTCATCGCCTTCATTGCTGGATTATTCTTATTGATTCCTTCGTTGATTTTATTGATGAGAATGTTTTTGTTTGATGCGAATTATGTGCAGGGAAATCGAGAAAAATAATCTGAAAATATGGTACAATGTGGTGAGATGAACGTATAGGCCAAATGGAGGAATGATTGTGAAGAAGCAATTTGCTGTAATTGGGTTGGGTCGATTCGGGGGAAGCATATGCCGTTCATTAAGCAATAATGATATGGAAGTACTCGCAATTGACATTGATGAAGATCGAGTCAATGAATTTTCTTCGATCGCTACCCATGCTGTCATAGCGGATACGACAGATGAAAGTGTCCTTAAAAGCTTAGGTATAAGGAATTTCGATCATGTTATTGTCGCAATTGGTGACAATATCCAGGCAAGTATCCTCACCACCTTGATTTTAAAAGAGCTAGGGGTTTCGCATATCACTGTAAAAGCTCAAAATGATTACCATGAAAAAGTAGTCCGTAAGATCGGGGCTGATCGCATCGTCCATCCAGAACGCGATATGGGGCAAAGGATCGCGCATAATATCATGTCCAACAACGTACTGGATTACTTGGAATTGTCTGATGAGCATAGCATCGTCGAATTAATCGCAAGCGGGAAGATGCATGACAAGACCTTGATCGAATTGGATATCCGTGCAAACTACGGGTGTAACGTCGTTGCGATCAAGCGTGATGAGGAAATCATCGTATCACCCCAAGCGACCCAAACGATCGTAAAAGGTGATATTTTGATCGTTATTGGAGCGGATAACGACGTCAATCGTCTAGAGAAAAAATTATTGATGGATTGAACAGAAGGGACTGACCATTTGCGTCAGTCCTTTTGAATTGGAATTAAAAAAGAGTGATCCGCGATTGGATCACTCTCCTGAATGTTAAATTTCCATGATAATCGGTAAGATCATCGGGCGACGCTTTGTTTTCTCATATAAGAAAGGAGCAAGTACGTCAGTGATTTCATTTTTGATTTCAGACCATTGTGTCGTTCTACGCTCCATCATGCCATGCAAGTGTTTGGACAGGATACCTTGAGCATCATTGATCAAGTCCTCGGATTCACGCATATAAACAAATCCGCGTGATATGATGTCAGGTCCTGATACAATTCTGAACTCCTTCATATTGATGCTTACCACGACTACGACCAGACCTTCTTCGGACAGGATTTTCCTATCCCGTAAAACGATGTTTCCGATATCACCAATTCCGTTTCCATCAACATATACAGAACCGGATGGGATTTTCCCAGCAATAGATGCCTCTTTTTCACTTAACGCCAGGACTTCTCCATTGTCCATGATGAAGCAGTTCTTCTCTTCAACCTCACAATCGATAGCAAGTTTTGTATGCATTTTCAACATACGGAATTCACCGTGGATCGGCATGAAGTATTTCGGCTTCATTAAGCGGAGCATAAGTTTTTGTTCTTGTTGGCCTCCGTGTCCTGACGTATGGATGTCATTCAATGAACCTGCGATGACATTCGCACCTGCACGATGCAGTCGGTTGATGATACGGCTGACACTTAATGTATTCCCCGGAATAGGGGAAGATGAGAAAACGACTGTGTCACCAGGGATAATTTGAATCTGACGGTGTGTGCCATTAGCAATCCTGGATAATGCCGCCATTGGTTCACCCTGGCTTCCTGTACAAAGAATCGTCACTTCGCTATCTGGAAGGCGATTGATCTGGTTCGCTTCGATGAATGTATCCTTCGGTGCACGGATATAGCCAAGCTCTTGGCCGATTGAAATTGCCGAATCCATGCTTCGTCCGAAAACGGCTACTTTCCGGTCGTACTGGATTGATGCTTCGACAACTTGTTGTAGACGGTGAATGTTCGAAGCGAATGTAGCGAAGATGATCCGTCCTTCTTCTTTTCGGAAAATATCCTGGATGCTTTCTCCTACACGGCTTTCAGACATTGTAAATCCAGGCACCTCACTGTTTGTACTGTCTGAAAGAAGACAAAGGACACCTTCTTGGCCGATTTGGGCCATTTTGTTTAGGTTTGCTGCCTCTCCGACAGGAGTGAAGTCGAATTTGAAATCTCCTGTATGCACGATGTTTCCAGGTGGTGTTTTGACGACGATTCCATAAGAGTCAGGGATGGAATGAGTCGTTCTGAAAAACGT
This sequence comes from Alkalihalobacillus sp. YIM B00296, assembly GCF_020179385.1. Taxonomy (GTDB): domain Bacteria; phylum Bacillota; class Bacilli; order Bacillales; family Fictibacillaceae; genus Pseudalkalibacillus. The sequence continues at coordinate 132,508 of NZ_JAIBLJ010000006.1, forward strand.
TACAGATGTTTTTCGGAACTTGATGATATCGTCTTCTTGAATTTCGTGTAATTTGGCTCTGCGAAGAAGGCCATGTTCCTCCAACTTGTTCTTGATCAATCCGAGGGCAAGTTTCCCGCCATATATCGGGATGTTGATCTGGCGAAGCAGATAAGGGATTCCTCCGATGTGGTCCTCATGTCCGTGAGTAATGAATAATCCTTTGATCTTATCTACATTTTTCACCAGGTATGTGTAATCCGGAATGACGTAATCGATTCCTAGCAGTTCATCTTCAGGGAATTTTATCCCTGCATCCACAAGGATGATTTCATCTTGAAACTGGATACCATACGTGTTTTTACCGATTTCGTCCAGTCCGCCTAGCGCGAACACTGCTGTTTGGTGATTTTTTACGAATTTCATGTGCTATCTTGTCTCCAATTCAAAATCTTCAGATTGTTGCTCATATTCCAGGTGAGATCCTGATATTTCCTGAACGAATTCGATATTATACTTCCGATCTGCTAGAAATGAACGTACTGCTTGTACGGAGTCTGCTTCAACATAGAGGCTTTTCGTTTCTTCACGGACGGTTACCTCTTGAAGGTTCTCCTGATAAAATACTTTGTAAATCATACTTAACTCTCCTTACCGTTTTCAATTAGAAGCATCTTCGTTTATTATAAATGAATTCTATATGTTTTTCATGTTTTTTTGATTCGATCATTCAATTAGGAGAAGGTGCCTATGTAAAAAAGGTATCTGAATACATAAGATACCAAATTAATTCCTTTAAAACAAATATGGTAAACATCAAAAGTTCGGTATACGTTGTTTTATACCGAATAAGTCTCTCCAGTTATGCTTGATCTGATCTCTCAATTTCCTTAACATTATCTGTCTCTCCTTTCAGACCTTGAATTGGATATCCGGATGTGCTCATAAGCAGCTCCAACCAAATTTTCCATCTGTGGTGTTATACTTAGTATGGAAACAGAAGCACTTAATTTTTCGAGGTAATTAGTGGTATAGGTTTGAAGCAGGGATATATTGGCTACAAGAAAAAGGTGAGAAAGATGAAATTATATGCTGCATTGATTACCCTAAGCTTGATCTGGGGAATGTCTTTCTATTTTATCAAGGTCCTTGTCGGAGACTTGGGACCTTGGGGGATCGTGTTCGTAAGATGTTCCTTAGGGGCTTTGACATTATTGTTCATTCTTCTTTTGCAGAGAAAATGGTTCTCCTTAAAAGCACTTCCATGGAGATCACTCTTGTTAGTCGGTTTCCTGAATGCGCTCATTCCATGGGGATTGATCGCAATAAGTGAGACGAGGATTTCAAGCAGTATGGCATCGATTGTCAACGCCACGACACCGATATGGACGAGTGTCATCGGGGTATTGTTGTTTTCAATTTCACTAAAATTAAAACAATGGCTTGGTGTTTTGGTCGGTTTCATTGGCATATTGATTTTGATCGATTTGAACGTGACACAGTTGTTCCATCAAGATCTCATCGGGATGGGGACGATGATTGTTGCTACACTTTGTTATGGCTATGTGTCCCAGTTTACCAAGAGACATTTGCAGCGGATCAGTGTTATGATGATATCGTTGTTCACCTTGATTTCAGGGGCAATAGGAAGTCTGGTGATCATGGGTGTGACTGGATCATTTTTCAGTTTTGAGCATGCAGTGTCATGGAGCTCTGTGGGTTCGATGGTTGGGCTTGGTGTGTTCGGTTCGGGTTTAGCGTATTTGTTATTTTATTATATGATACAAGAGGGAAGTGCTGAATTTGCTACGTTTGTTACCTACCTTGTCCCGATCACTGCAATGTTCTGGGGATGGTTCTTATTGGATGAACACATACCAGTACATGCAATCGCAGGGCTGGTATTGATTTTAGCAGGAGTATATCTCTCGACAAGAAAAACCGTCAAGGATCAGCCTGTTGCAGCTAGTGCAATAAACAGCAAGAGTAAAGGGGTATTGTATGAAAAATAAAATTGTTTTTTTTGATATAGACGGCACATTATTAGACGATCAAAAGAGGATACCTGCAAGTACAAAGCTTGCCATAAAGGAACTGCAGGAGCGACAGGTACCGATTGTGATTGCAACGGGCCGAGCACCCTTCATGTTCCACTATTTACTTGAAGAGCTTAGTATCAATGGATTCGTTAGCTTCAACGGCCAGTATGTTTGCTACGAAAATCAAAGCATTTATGAAAATCCGCTTGAAGAGAAGTTCTTACATGAATTGGTTCTCAGGTCTAAGGAACACGATCATCCGATGGTATTTTTGAATACTGAAACAGGCAGAACCACGCATAACTCGCATCCGCATGTCCAAAAATCCATGGACGACCTGAAATTAGTGCACCCTGAGCATGACCCGGAATTTTACAGGGGCCGTTCAATATACCAAGCATTGCTGTACTGTGAGAAAGGCGAAAAAGAAACACTATATCGGAATATGTACAGTGACTTCAACTTCATAAGATGGCACCAATACTCAATGGACGTATTACCGAAAAGAGGATCGAAAGCGATCGGGATCGGAAAGATGATTGCCCATCTCGGTTATCATCAAGAAGATGTTATTGCTTTCGGTGATGGCTTGAACGATCTTGAAATGTTAGAATTCGCCGGAACAGGCATTGCAATGGGGAATGGTAAAAAAGCAGCCAAGCAATCTGCAGATTTCGTGACGCGATCAGTAGATGACGATGGAATACAGCATGGATTGAGGAAGGTCGGACTAATAAGATAAAATGTAAAAGGCAGATCCGGTACATCGTTTAGACGATGCAGGATCCGCCTTTTTCTTTAGGGTGAGTACAACTCAGGCAAGGTCTTCACCAAGGCGTGGCAAAGCCCGAGTTTTCTTTAAGAGATAAGAAGCATATAATTTTCGTTCGATGAATGAATGTATAGCTCTAACTCCAACCACTTAGATCACTTCAGTCCTCCTGTGGCGGTAGACACATTGATTTAGACTGAAGGGTTTACCCGCACAGAACCGAACCTTGTTTGTTTGGTTCGAGCCTCCTCATCAGACTTCCAGTGCCTTCATGGCTGATCAGGGCTTCTGTGCTTTTCTTTACCTTCCGATTGAGATCCCACCAGGTCTTTCAAATGGATCTTCTTTATTAATATGGTCATAGAACATGACACCGTTTAAATGATCGATTTCATGCTGGAAAACGATCGATGGAAGACCTTTCAGGCGAAGCTCTATTTCCTTACCTTCAATGTCGAATGCTTTTACTTTCACCTTATAGTTACGGGGGACAAAACCTGGAACGTCGCGATCAACAGACAGACAACCTTCGCCACCTTCTAAGTATGATTTTTGAACCGAATGGCTCATAATACGAGGATTGAACAATGCATAATCATATAATTGACCATCTTCATCCTCAACCAAAACGGCGATCATCCGTTTGCTTACTCCGATTTGCGGTGCGGCAAGGCCAATACCCGGACGGAGATTATATTTTAAACTCAGCTCCGGATCTTGACTGTTAACTAGAAATTCGTGCATTTTTTGTAATGTATCTTTATCCTCTTCAGAAGGAGGCATAGCGACATTTTCAGCACGTTCGCGAAGGATCGGATTCCCTTCTCTGACAACATCCTCCATTGTGATCATATATTCAACTCCTTAATCTTGCTGATTGATTCATTTGTAACGAGCATAAAAAGCATTGTGATTATTTTAACATAAGTTCTTTTTTAAAAGAATATGTACCTTGTGATGTTCTTGTTCTAAATCGATTGAACTGGTCATAATTTACTAATAAGTTTGTCCAGTATAATTTATCTTGTATAGGTTTCAGGAAACGTATATCATAAATAACTAGAGAGAAAGGGGTAGGGGGGAGCTATGTTGTACGGCAAGAAATATTTGTTTTTCGCAAGTTTTTGCATTTTGATTATAGCTGCTTCAGGCTGTACGATCGGTGAATCACCGGCCGAAAAAATGTATGAGCATCTGGAACAAACCGTTTCTTTGGAATCCGGGTTTGCTGAAGTGCAAGAGCCGCTTATTGAGGCAGAACAAAAAGAACAAAAACTTTTCAATGAGATGCTGGGAATGAGCATGAAAGAAATAGATCAGATAAAGAAGTTGGCTGATAAAGCGATCGGGATAGCTGATTCCAGGAAGGAATTGATCAATAAAGAAAAAGAAAGCATTGATTCAGCCTATGAAGAATTCAAATCAGTAAATCGTTTAGTGGATGAAATCGATGAAAAGGCATTGAAGACAAAAGCGGATGAACTCGTTGAAACAATGGAGAAACGCCATGAAAGCTACGGTGAATTGCACGAAGTCTATATGGAAGCGCTAAACATGGATCGTGAATTGTATAAGATGATGAAAAAAGAGGATTTAGCGATCGAGGATTTGAAATCACATACTGAAGACCTTAACAAAAAATATGAGGAAGTACTAAAGTCGCAAGACACGTTCAATAATTTAACTGATCAATACAATGAAAAGAAGAAGGCATTTTATAAGGAAGCAGGCTTCAGTACGACCGATAAGAAAGAAGCTTCATAAATTCTTCACACTAAGAACAAGGATTTCTTTACCTTTAACCAACTGAAAACCAAGTACAACAAGCTGGCCGGTTTCGATGGTCAGCTTGTTGTTTTATTTCAAAAGATAAGAAAGTATAAAAATTTTTTCGATGAAGGAATGTCTAGCTCCAACGTCCAACCACCTGGATCACTTCAGTCCTCTTGCGGCGGCTACAGCCTCCTCGTTGGACTTCCAGTGACCTCGTGGTTGATCAGGGTGTTTCGCTTTTCTTAATAATAATCATTCTCGTTGTATTAGTACAGTGTTCACTTCTATACTAATACAGTTTGGTTTTTAGTGGTGTGATGATTTAACTGGAATTCCTAATTGACACAAGATAAGTCAATAGGATTGACGTATTTTTGTATTGTAGTGTACACTAAGAAATATATTGAGTTGTATCACTGTCAATCCACTCTTAACTAGTACAGTTTAATGACTTCTCTTTTGCCAAAGTAGATTGAGAGGGTTGACGATTATCTAACCTTGAATAAGGGTAAAACATGATGTAGTCATTATCAAAACATAAAGTCACTTTCAATAAACAAAGACGATTTAGACATGCTTTAAACCAAAAGTGGACAATCTAAATATTGTTTATATAATTGTCTGGCTTAGGACTCTGACACATCATTTAATTTTCAAATAGGAAAGGAAGAGGTGACCTTCATGGGTACAAAAACCCTGACACAAATCGAAGAGGAATTTGAAACTTTTCAAATCCTGAACGAAGAAGGCGAAATCGTAAATGAGGATGCAATGCCTGACTTGTCAGATGAAGATTTACAAGAGTTGATGACACGTATGGTTTATACAAGGATTTGGGACCAACGTGCGATATCACTTAACAGACAAGGACGACTAGGATTCTATGCACCAGTTGCTGGACAAGAAGCATCTGCGCTGGGAAGCCAGTATGCTTTAGATAAGGAAGACTTCATTTTACCTGGTTACCGTGATGTGCCACAGATTGTATATCATGGACTCCCATTATACCAGGCATTCTTGTTCTCCCGTGGGCATTTCCAAGGTAACCAAATTCCAGAGGGTGTAAATGTGATTTCACCTCAGATCATCATCGGGGCTCAAATTACGCAAGCTGCCGGGGTGGCACTTGGTCTTAAGAAGCGTGGAAAGAAGAATATCGCAATTACTTATACAGGAGATGGCGGAGCCTCACAAGGTGACTTCTATGAAGGGATCAACTTTGCAGGTGCTTACAATGCTCCAGCAGTATTTGTTGTTCAGAACAACCGATTTGCCATATCGGTTCCTGTCGAGAAACAATCTGCTGCCAAAACGATCGCTCAAAAAGCGGTTGCAGCCGGAATTCACGGCGTCCAGGTAGACGGTATGGATGTACTTGCTGTTTACGCAGCTACACAACAAGCTCGTGAGCGTGCGGTCAACGAGGAAGGCCCAACATTAATTGAAACACTTACTTACCGTTATGGACCACATACGATGGCTGGTGACGATCCGACAAGATACCGTACAGAAGAAATGGATAACGAATGGGAAAAGAAAGATCCATTGGTACGTTTCCGTAAGTACCTTGAAAGCAAGGACCTCTGGTCAGAAGAGAAAGAGAATGAGGTAGTCGGTCAAGCGAAAGAAGACATCAAGGCTGCTATCAAGAAAGCAGATGAAGCACCGAAACAAAAGGTCACAGATTTGATCGAGAACATGTACGAAAAGCTTCCGAAAAACCTACAGGAGCAAATGGAAGAATACAAAGAAAAGGAGTCGAAGTAAGCGATGGCCCAAATGACGATGATTCAAGCGATCACTGATGCGATGCGCATTGAACTTAAAAATGATGAAAATGTTCTGATCTTCGGGGAAGATGTCGGTCAAAATGGCGGCGTATTCCGTGCTACTGAAGGTCTTCAGAAAGAATTCGGGGAAGATCGCGTCTTTGATACCCCGCTTGCAGAGTCAGGGATTGGTGGTCTTTCAATCGGTCTAGCCTTGCAAGGATACCGACCTGTACCTGAGATCCAATTCTTTGGATTCGTCTATGAAGCGATGGATGCGATTTCTGGTCAAATGGCGCGTTTGAGATACCGTTCAGGTGGTGTCTATCATGCACCGATTACGATTCGTTCTCCCTTCGGCGGGGGCGTCAAAACACCAGAACTGCACGCAGACAGCCTTGAAGGTCTTATGGCACAGCAACCAGGCTTGAAGGTCATAATCCCTTCAACTCCTTATGATGCAAAAGGTCTTTTGATTTCTGCAATCCGTGATAATGACCCGGTTATTTTCTTAGAGCATATGAAACTATATCGTTCTTTCAGAGATGAAGTCCCTGAAGAAGAGTATACAGTGGAAATTGGAAAAGCAGACGTAAAGCGTGAAGGAAAAGATATCACGATCATCACTTATGGTGCTATGGTCCATTCTTCTCTTAAAGCTGCGGAGGAGTTGGAGAAAGAGGACATCCAGGCAGAAGTGATCGATTTGCGTACTGTAAGCCCGATTGATATTGACACGATTATCGAATCTGTCAATAAAACTGGTCGTGCAATTGTCGTTCAAGAAGCACAGAAGCAAGCTGGTATTGCTGCAAGCGTCGTAGCAGAAATCAACGACAGAGCGATCCTATCTTTGGAAGCACCAGTTCTGCGTGTAACTGCGCCGGATACAGTATTCCCATTCTCTGCTGCTGAAGATGTGTGGCTTCCGGATTACAAAGATATCATGGAAAAGGCGAAGCAAGTAATCAACTTTTAATAGTACGTAAGAACACTCCAAATTCACTATATAGAAAACACAAGGAGGCGAATCCTGTGGCGTTTGAATTTAAACTGCCAGATATCGGTGAAGGTATCCATGAAGGTGAAATCGTAAAATGGTTTGTCAAAAAAGGCGATGAAGTTAAAGAAGATGACATTCTTCTCGAAGTACAAAACGATAAAGCAGTCGTAGAAATCCCTTCACCTGTCGACGGAACGATAAACGAAGTTAAGGTTGACGAAGGTACTGTTGCAGTCGTTGGTGATGTGCTCGTAACGATCGAAGCTGAAGGCTATGAAGGTGACAGTGAAGAGACAGAGGCTGAACAACCGAAGGCAGAGGAAGATAAGAAGCCTGAAGCTGATGAAGCGAAAGAAAACGACAAGAAGGAAGAAAAGGAAGAGAAAGACGCCAAAGAAACAAGAGTGACAAAGGAAGAAGACGAATCTGAAGATGAAGATCCGACCAACCGTGTCAAGGCGATGCCGTCTGTTCGTAAATATGCGCGTGAAAAAGACGTCAATATCAAGAAGGTAAAAGGTTCTGGTAAAGACGGTCGTATCCTGAAAGAAGATATCGATGCATATCTTGAGGGAGGTCAAGAAACTGCTGAAGCTGAAACAGAAAAACCATCAGCTGAAAAAGAAGCGCCAGAAGCAGACGAGAAAGCGAAACCTGCTGCTGCAGCCCAAGAGCAAGCAGAAACACGCGAGAAGTTTAAAGGTATGAGAAAAGCCATTGCCAAAGCGATGGTCAATTCCAAGCATACTGCTCCTCACGTAACACACATGGATGAAGTGGTTGTCACAGATCTAGTGGCACATCGTAAACAATTCAAGGGAATGGCATCTGAAAAAGGAATCAAACTGACTTACTTGCCATATGTAGTGAAAGCCCTTGTTTCAGCACTTCGCGAATATCCGATCTTGAATGCATCCATTGATGATGAGAACGAAGAGATCGTGCATAAGCATTATTACAATATTGGAATCGCTGCAGATACAGAGGCTGGGCTAGTCGTACCGGTCATTAAAGATGCAGATCGTAAATCCATCTTCTCATTATCGAATGAAATAAATGAACTTGCTAAGAAAGCAAGGGATGGTAAATTAACTTCTGACGAGATGAAGGGAAGCACTTGTACGATTTCTAACCTTGGTTCTGCTGGCGGACAATGGTTCACACCGATCATCAACCACCCAGATGCTGCAATCCTCGGTGTTGGCCGGATTCAAGAAAAACCAGTCGTTGAAAACGGTGAGATTGTAGCAGCTCCCGTATTGGCACTTTCAATCAGTTATGACCACCGCCTGGTCGATGGCGTTACAGCACAAAATGCGTTAAATCATGTCAAACGACTCTTGAACGACCCACAACTTTTAATAATGGAGGGGTAAAAATGGTAGTAGGCGATTTTGCAGAAGAAATAGACACACTGGTCATTGGTTCCGGACCAGGAGGATATGTAGCAGCAATCCGTGCTGCACAAATGGGACAAAAGGTGACGATTATTGAAAAAGGCGATATTGGTGGAGTTTGTCTTAACGTAGGCTGTATTCCATCTAAGGCAGTCATCCATGCAAGCCATAGATTCGAACATGCTCAACATTCGGATGACATGGGAATCACTGCTGAAAATGTGAAAGTAGACATGGGGAAAGTCCAAGAATGGAAAGCTAGCATCGTCAAGAAATTGACTGGCGGTGTAGAAGGTCTTCTTAAAGGGAACAAAGTTGAAATCGTAAAAGGTGAGGCTTATTTCTCTGATACGAATGCAGTACGTGTAACGAAAGATGAATACACATCACAGACCTATAAATTCAAAAACTGTATTCTGTCGACAGGCTCAAGCCCGATCGAGCTCCCATCATTCAAATGGAGTGACAGGGTTATTTCATCAACTGGTGCTTTAGCATTGCCTGAGGTGCCGAAAAAGATGGTTGTCATCGGTGGAGGATACATCGGTATCGAATTAGGTACTGCATACGCAAACCTTGGTACTGAAGTGACGATCCTTGAAGGGGGCAAGACCATCCTTCCAGGCTTTGAAAAGCAGATGAGTACGCTCGTATCCCGCCGTCTAAAGAAAAAAGGTGTAGAAATCATCACCGATGCAATGGCCAAAGGCGTTGAAGAGTCGGATGAGGGTGTTAAAGTCGCTGCTGAAATAAAGGGTGAGGAAAAGACATTTGACGCGGACTATGTGCTTGTGACAGTTGGGCGCAAACCGAACACTGAAGAACTTGGTCTTGAGCAAATTGGTGTGAAACTTGACGATAAAGGCCATATTGAAGTAGATAAGCAATGTAAAACTTCTGTTGATGGTTTGTATGCGATTGGCGACATCGTACCAGGCCCTGCACTTGCACACAAGGCATCCTACGAAGGCAAAGTTGCAGCAGAAGCGATCTCTGGAGAAGCTGCAGAAGTCGACTATCTTGCAATCCCAGCTGTCGTTTTCAGTGATCCTGAACTTGCTAGCGTAGGATATTCTGAATCTGAGGCGAAGGATGCTGGTTTCGATGTTAAAGCTTCTAAGTTTCCATTCGGGGCGAACGGCCGTGCACTCTCATTGAACGATGCTGAAGGATTCATGAAGCTAATTACCCGTAAAGATGACGGACTTGTTATCGGAGCTCAAATTGCGGGTCCAAATGCGTCGGATATGATCGCTGAATTGGGGCTGGCTATTGAAGCTGGAATGACTGCTGAGGATATCGCATTAACCATCCATGCACATCCAACACTAGGTGAAATCACAATGGAAGCAGCGGAAGTTGCAATCGGACTCCCTGTACACATTGTAAAGTAGCACTAAACTAAAAAGGGGCTGTCCCAAAACAATAGTGTCAGACACCACCACACAACATTTTGTTTCAAAAACACACTTTTCTCAAAATGCTGCTAGGGACGGTGAGAGTCAGACACTAATGGGACAGCCCCCTTCTTATGATCTTTATCGGACATTAGAGACCCTATATTTCATTGGTTAGTAGCTTCCTTTTATCCAAGTAAAGGAATGGATGTCATGTTTTAAGGGTCCCATGAAGCTCTCATGAGTACCTCAAATTCGGTTTTGTATGTTTTAAGGGTTTCATAAAGCTCTTATGAGTGCCTCAAATTCGGTTTTGTATGTTTTAAGGATCTCATCCGCTTTAATAAGTCCCTCAAAATCCCTATTTTTTCAAATCACCCCTTTTTGCCACAAATAGCGGCTCCTATGTCCTCTTAAAAGTTATTTAATGAAGATTTGCTAATCAATAAAAAAGAGACTGGCGATTGCCAGTCCTATTTATTCGAATATACTTCATCTAAATGATTTGTGATATCATCCACTTCTTTTTTTCCTTCAAGCCTGACGATCTCATTCTTGCCGTCTAACACGATTATGGTGGGAAACGTGGATACATTATAATAATTGACAGCTTGTTCGTCTTTCCTTTTTATGATTTGGATGGAATTCAGCTTTTGAGGGTATTCCTTCTTCAATTGAAGAAGTGCATCATAATATGATCTTTCTTCTTCCTGGTTTGATTTTGATGAAAAAATGATTGTATTGAGTTCATCTGACTCCAAATCTACGGGTAGGTATCCATAGTCAGGTTCGAACTGACAGCTGCTCAGGAATGCTAGGATCAAAATTAATGGGATTGAAAGAAATCCAACAGATCGAACATTCATGGAATTCACTTCTTTCATTTGTAATACATAAGTTGACTTGTAAACAACCTGAGTTGAGTTTACCATGAAAATCTGTTGAATCTTGAATCGTAAAAGAATTGTTACAGAAATGATATGTTGGGGAGCCGGGGTATTTGAAGTCGTAATACACTTGTAACTTACATATGAATAATTGTAAGAAGTTGTCTAAGGGGGAGTGGCGATGTATACCATATTGATCCTCTCAGCTGTTCAGATGACCATTTGGAGTTTTTATACATTGGTTACTTATTTATCCCATCGTGACCCATCGATATTCAAATTTATTCTACTCATCGTTTTTTGCTACTTCGGGTATTTATTTGGTGTGTTCCTTAAAAATCCAAAAGCCTATGCAGGTCTATCCAGTCTTCTAGGGGCGGGAACATATCTAATCTTCAGATACTTTTCCTTCGGATTTTAAGGAATCTAATAATGAAAAAAGTGACCCCAAAAGGACATTCCGTCCATATTGAGGCCACTCTAAACAATAAGTTATTTGTTTTTGAAGTTCAGTTTATAATCTTCTTTCAATGCTTTCACCATTGCAAATATGATCGCGATTATAATGAAGGTGAATGGAAATGCGGCTATGATCGAAGCAGTCTGCAAGGCTTGTAATCCTCCAGAGTAGAGAAGGATTGCTGCGGATGCTGCGACAACACCACCCCAGATGAATTTGATATAGTTTGAAGGGTTCAAACTTCCGTTCGTTGTTTGCATTCCAAGGACGAAGGTTGCCGAGTCTGCTGATGTAATAAAGAAAGTACTGATCAAGAGGATTGCGATGATCGATATGATGCCCCCAAGCGGTACTTGCTCGAATAATGCGAATAACGCAATCTCAGTACCATTATCAGTCATGATTGAATATAGACTTGTCCCTTCCATCCGATCCATGAATACAGCTGATCCTCCGAATATGGAGAACCAAAGTGCACCGAAAATAGTCGGTACCAATAATACGCCAAGAACGAATTCACGGATTGTACGCCCTTTGGAAACACGGGCAATGAACATACCGACAAATGGAGCCCATGCGATCCACCATGCCCAATAGAATACCGTCCATGCTTGTGTCCAGTCCTGGGTTGTCTCGCTGTAAGGTCCGAGTCTGAAACTCATGCTAGGCAAGTTCTGGATATAGGAGCCGAGCGTTTGTGTAAACACATCCATAATGAAGTTTGTCGGTCCAGCAAATAGAAGGAAGAACATGAGTCCCATGGCAAGTACAATATTGATGTTGCTTAAGTATTTGATCCCTTTGTTTAGTCCAGTAGACGCAGAAAGGATGAATAAAACTGTCACAATGGCAATAATTATCAATTGGGTAACTTGATTATTCTCGACGCCCTCAAATAAGTAAGAAATCCCTCCGCTGATTTGGGCAGCACCGAATCCAAGTGACGTTGCTACACCGAACACCGTTGCAAAGACTGCAATGACATCAATCAATATTCCGATTGGACCATTTACACGATCACCGAGAAGTGGTCTGAAAATTGCACTGATAAGTCCAGGTGCACCTTTACGGAATTTAAAGTAGGCTAATGCCAATCCGACTACCGTATAAATACCCCAAGGATGTAAGCCCCAGTGGAACATTGCGTAACGAAGGGAAGCATTTGCAGATTCTATTGTTTCCCCGTTACCTGATGGAGGGTCGTAATAATGGAATAAGGGTTCTGCTACACCCCAGAATACAAGGCCGATCCCCATACCTGCACTGAACAGCATTGCAAACCATGTTACAAGGGTATAGTCCGGTTCGTCGTCATCTTTCCCTAATTTGATTTTCCCATATTTACTGAAAATCAAATAAATCGAGAAAATCAAGAATCCAGTAGCCGACAGGAGGTAGAACCAGCCGAATTTCACTTGAAGGAAGTTCTGGATATTACCCGTAGCTTGCTGTAACCCTTTAGGATATAGTACGCCCCAAGCAATGAATATGACTGATATGATGAGTGAGATAATAAAGACTTTGGTGAATTTCTTCATTCATCGTTCTCCTTTCGCAAAGTTTGTGACACCTTTCTCATTCTACAAGTAATCCTCATTTGATTTCAAGGATTATGTAGGAGATTCATCCTATCCATGCTCATTCTTATACCCTATTTTTCACTTAGGAAACAGATTTCATCCAAATTTTAGTCGTAAGGGCTCTTTAATAACATTTATAGACATTTTATACTAAATAAAGGATTAAATGAGAGAAAAAAGGGGAGACATCATGAAAAAAACAATAATGGGAATGTTGGTTTTGTTATTGGTTGGCTGCGGGGTTCAAGGTGCTCATCAAAATGGGGAAGATCAGAAAGAAGAAACGCTGAATCCATCAGAAGAAACGAATCAGTCTGGTGAAACGGATACTGGGAAACAAAATCAAGATGGAAATGAAGACGATGATGAAGAACAGGACCCTGAAAAAGAACCTGAAGAAACTCCGGTTAATACATATACGATACACCCAGCAAATTGGATACTGAAAACAGACGTGGATACCGAAGATAAAGTAGTATTGTTGACGATCGATGACGCTCCAGATAAACATGCATTGGAAATGGCCAAAAAGCTTAAAGATCTAGACGTTCCGGCCATTTTCTTTGTGAACGGCCACTTCATGGACACTGACGAAGAAAAAGGTATTGTAAAAGAGATTCATGAGATGGGATTTGAGATCGGAAACCACACGATGTCACATTCGAACCTTAGAAATAGCTCCGAAGAAGAACAGAGATACGAGATTGTGACATTGTCTGAGGAAATTGAAGCACTCACTGGAAAAGCCCCGCGTTTTTTCAGGGCACCATTCGGAATCAACACGGAATTCTCTAAGAAGCTGACCGAAGAACAGGGGATGCTTTTCATGAACTGGACGTACGGATACGATTGGGAAAAAGAGTACCAGACAGGGGAAAGTATTGCGGATATCATGGTGAATACTCCACTGCTCACGAATGGTGCGATCCTATTAATGCACGATCGTGACTGGACGAATGAAGGCCTTGTTGACATCGTTAAAGGATTGCAGAATAAAGGATATATCTTCATACATCCCGATCAAATCGTTGAATAACTAGAAAAGCCTGCTGCGTTCTACACATCGCAGCAGGCTTTTCTACTGATTAATCAGCGTTTATAATAATACATGATTCTGCCGTTGAATAGATGAAGTTCTCCATCCAATTTTTTTGCAAGGAATTTACTGAATTCATTCGCTTTCCCTTTATCACCATGTGTGGAGCCTTCAGGTAAAACGATTTGTATGTATGTATTTTCTGCTCCATCATCATCATTTCCGGCACCAACAAGCAAATAATGATATCCTTGCGTTGTCCCTTTCAACAGAAAATAAGCTTGTTCTCCGTTCTTACGTTGTTCTATTGTATATGGAAAGGCAGCAGCGCCATATTCCCAATTTAATTGTTGACCTGTTTTACTAGTGATTTCCATGTAATAACGAATGAACTTCTCCACTTCATCTAAAGTGATCGTTTGTTGTTTGGATTTTGCCACAAGCTTTACATATGCACTACTTGACACTATCAATCACTCCTGTCAGGCACACCTGGATTTATATTTAATTTTATCATTCAATGAGAAAAAATGACAGACTGTGTCATAGAGAATTGCGAAAATTCACAAACGTTTCTACTTCAATTCAGTCTAAAACTTTTATAGACAGCTCTCCAACACGAGAAAAAGAATCTAAAAAGATTGTCGAATAAGTTGTTTTTTCATTGTTGAGCAAGTATAATAAAATATAATATTCAAAAGATTCTGAAGGAGGGCGTGATAATGGATCTTTTTGACAAACTCTACGATGAAGACGAAACGGTTAAAGTGAGGTTTGTAGGATTCACTACGGAGGATGTCCGATACGATTTCGGTATCGTTTACACCAACATGTTCTTCGGAAAACCGCTCGTCGTTTGCATGCAAACCGGGCGCTCGACTTTGATGGATGCTGCTGATCTTAGGAACACGGATAATATCCAAAAAGCGTTTAATATTAAAACAAAGAAAGAAGCGGAAGAGCTGTTATCTTTCTTTGAAGAATCACTTCCTTACTCTCCAATCGCAGAACAATACGATTAAACAGAACGGGTAAATGAGGATTAACCTATAACGGCACACTGTCGTCATCAGAGTTAATCCTTTTTTTATCGATATTTAGTTGAATTGGCAGAATTATGTACATAAATTAGTTAATGTGACATACAGATTAGTCTTGACATTATATATATGACATCATATTATAGATGTAACGACTAAATAAAGCGCTTACAGCAAGTGAAGGGAGAGGAAAGAACGATGGGAACAGTAGTTTGTGTAAATTGTAACACTACAATTGAACATTATGAGTTTGAGAAGGTAACCACGTTATATTCCAGCTGTCCTGATTGCAAAAACAAAAAGAGACAAGGGAATAAGACTGCCTAAAATATAAAGGAGAAAGAGGTTGACCGCACGCTATTCGTGCATGGTCAACCTCCTTCAATTTTAGTCGATTTATTTGATGGCTTTATATTCTTTGATCACTCGGATCATTTTGAGGGTATCGTCTTCAGGTCCCTGAACAGGTAATCCTGCTTCAATATTTTCGAATATATAGTCAATATTTTCTTGGATAATAATTTCTCCTGGGATGAAGATTGGGATCCCTGGTGGGTAAACCATGACGAATTCTGCAATGATCCGGCCTGTTGATTCTTCAAATGGAATACATTCTGTATCTGCATAGAAAGCGTCCCGGGGTGATAAGGAAAGTACCGGAATTCGTGGTACACTGACCGGAACAGCTTTTGTAACCTTGTTATCGGTTGTGCTGTGTATGTTGGAGAGTTCCTTCAATGCTTCTATGAGTAGATCCACTTCTTCTTCCCGGTCCCCGGCTGTAATGATACAAAGAATATTATAAAGGTCTGAAAGTTCAACCTCGATATTATGCTGGTCACGGAGCCACACTTCTACATCGTAACCCGAAACATTCAATTCTTTTACAGAAATGATCAGTTTGGTTGGATCGAAATCATAGGTTGCTGGTGTACCGACTATTTCTTTGCCGACGCAGTAAAGATTAGGAATCTCATTGATTTGTTTGCGGGCTTTCTCGGCAAGGTGGATGGATTGTTCTGCCAACTCAAATCCCTGGGTAGCCAGCCTTTTGCGTGCCACATCCAAGGACGCAAGCAAGATATAGGAAGTAGATGTAGTCGTCATCATACTTAAAATCGATTGGACTCGCTCTGGTGACACCAAGTTTCCTTTTACATTTAAAATAGAGCTTTGGGTCATGGAACCACCTAATTTATGGACACTTGTGGCCGCCATATCCGCCCCGGCCTGCATAGCTGACAAAGGCAGTCTGTTATGGAAATGAATGTGTACGCCATGCGCCTCATCTACAAGCACAGGAATACCGTAGGAATGGGATGAGTCGACGATTTCCTTTAAATCAGCACTGATTCCGAAGTAGGTTGGGTTGATGACAAATAACCCCTTTGCGTCTGGATGCTGAGCAAGGGCTCTTTTAACCGATTCAGTTGTGACTCCATGAGAAATCCCTAGGTTCGGATCGATATCCGGGTGTATGAAGACAGGCACTGCCCCTGAAAAAATGATCGCTGACATGACTGATTTATGGACATTCCTAGGGACAAGGATTTTGTCTCCTGGATGGCAGACAGCCATGATCATCGCCATGATCGCACCGCTTGTTCCCTGTACTGAAAAGAATGTATGATCTGCACCAAACGCCTCTGCAGCGAGCTGCTGTGCTTCTTTAATCATGCCATGCGGGTGATGGAGGTCATCTAATGGACCGATGTTGATCAAGTCGATAGCTAATGCATTTTCTCCTATGAAGTCTCGGAATTCAGGGTCCATTCCGCGACCTTTTTTATGTCCTGGGATATGGAATTGAATTGGATTGCGCTTAGCATGGTTCACCAGACCAGTAAAAAGGGGTGTTTCGTTTTGAGACAATCATTACACCTCATTCAATGTATTTTAAATGTAAGCATGGTCATTTTTTATGATAAACTAATATAAAACAAGGAAAAGTATATCAAATATACTGCCGCTTGCAAGCTTTTTTTACAACCAGTATCATATGCTATTTTAACATGTTTCACCAATTTCGAAATTCAGGCTGTACAAATTACATAGGGACTTTAATTAGCTGTCGGAGGGATTGTATGAGTTGGGAAACTCGAGTAACGAAATTATTAGGGATTGAATATCCAATTATACAAGGTGGTCTCGCTTACCTTGCTTATTCTGAATTGGCAGCAGCGGTTTCAAATGCAGGTGGATTGGGACAAATAACCGCTATGTCATTATCTACACCAGATGAATTGAGAGATGAAATCAGGAAAGTAAAAGAGAAAACGACAAAGCCTTTCGGGGTAAATTTTGCGATTGGACAGCACGGCAGACCTTTTGCAGATATGCTACAGATAGCGATTGATGAGGAAGTACCAGTCGTTTCGATGACAGGTGGAAATCCGAGTCCCGTTTTCAAACAACTAGAAGGAGTGCATGTGAAGAAACTTGTCCTCGTAGCCGCTAAACGGCAAGCGGTCAAGGCTGAACAGTTAGGGGCAGATGCAGTGATGGTAGTAGGACAAGAAGGTGGCGGGCATATCGGAAAAGATGATATCAGTACGATGGTCTTGACCCCGCAAGTCGTAGACGAGGTTTCCATTCCTGTTATTGCGTCCGGAGGAATAGGAGATGGAAGGGGACTTATGGCCGCATTATCTTTAGGAGCCGAAGGAATTGAAATGGGGACAAGGTTCATTGCCACGAAAGAATGCACACATGCCCATATTAAATATAAAGAAGCCTTGGTTGCTGGGAATGAAACCGAAACTTCTATCATTAAACGAACGATAGGAGCACCTGGCCGGGTGATCAGTAATAAATGGGCAGAGGAAATCCTGGCGATTGAAAATGTAAATCCGACTTATGATGCCATCAAAGACTATATTTCTGGTCAAGCAAATCAAGCTTTTGCAAATCAAGGTCTGTTGGATCATGGGTTTGGCTGGGCTGGTCAGGTCATAGGGAGGATCAAGGACATCCCTTCTGTGGAGGAACTATTTACAAGGATGATCAATGAAGCGGAAGGAATACGAAAGAAATGGTCTATTTAGGGGTTAAAAAAGAACGAGCTGCCTCCAATGCGAGCCAGCTCATTTCTTTACGAGTACAAAGGTTTTTAACTATTTATCATTACACTAGCAAAAAATTGATAAATCTAATGATAAATACCTATACGTTCAATTTAAACCTGTAATATAATACATTAACCTTAATGGATTAACCAGATTCATGGACCTTACTTGCATAGTTGTATAGAGGGGTTAATGTATGGAATGTCTGATCCATTTTTGCAAGCAATGCTTTTCCATCCTGTAGGATTTGGTCATTTTTCGGAATGTGGATCCCACATAATAATTCCGCTTTTTTGATATCTTTCAAACGGGTTGTCATTTTAGAAAACTTTTCTTGATCCACCTCAGAATGTGGGATCGCTTCAGGTTTCGTATGATCCACTGACCAGACGTAGTCCTTAGGAATCTGTTTTAGCACCTCATCCTGATGTTCAGTTAGTATACGAGCAAAATCTTTTTTCACTGGAGATTCATAAATCACTGCAAACCAGACGAAGAGATGATCCTCAAATAACCCGATTTGAAAGTGCGGAAGTTTTTTATAACCACGTTTACTGTTTGCAAAAGCGACCCAGGTATCATCCGGAGGATTCACTGTTCTTCTAGCATGTTTTGCCGTATGATAAAACATTTCATCACCTGTAGCTGCAGACAGTGTCGGCGCAAAATGCTCACCTAGTTTTTCAAGCTTTGGACGAATTTGATTCTGGATAGCCTCCATCCTTGCATCGAGCCCTTGGATTTTGAAAACGTTAAAATCTTGTTCTGTAAAACCATTGAAATTCACGTGATTCACCTCGTTGAGTATATAAAATGAGTGTACCATACGAATACTGTGTATCAAAATATTGAACAGAGTAAGGTAAATATATACGTTACAGGGGTGGGAGGCTATAAGTATATCGGGGTTGCAGATTAAAATTTCAGAATAGTATGATAAAACAAGCTTTGAAGTGTAAAAAAGTTAAAAGAAAAGGAGTGTGAGTTACCATGAAACAAGTGATTCAAACGCTAAAATTGACGGAAGCTGAGCGTCGAATCCCAGTTCTTCGACTCGAAATCGATTATGAATTGGCAACTCTACACGAGGCACTCGTAGCAAAAAATACTGAACAAATCAAAAGATCAAAGAAAAAATTAGAACGA
This sequence comes from Alkalihalobacillus sp. YIM B00296, assembly GCF_020179385.1. GTDB lineage: Bacteria > Bacillota > Bacilli > Bacillales > Fictibacillaceae > Pseudalkalibacillus. Next base: position 151,851 of record NZ_JAIBLJ010000006.1, read on the forward strand.
TTAAGACAAGAAATGTTACAATTAGAGGCATAATAATTGTAAACAGATAGAACGAACCTTATACTTGCAGGGTTCGTTTTTTATGGGGAGCATAGAGAGGATGACTTTCCTCTGAAAAAGGGTACATAATGGTTTATCCACGAAAGACTTTTTATCTATATACATAATAAGCACCATTTTGAAAGGAGTGGCGTTGTGGCGAACAATTGGGATGAAATTCGCGATCAAGCCGTTACATGGGCACACGCAGCCGGAGATGTTATCCGCGAATCGTTTGAAAAAGAATTGACCATTGAAACAAAATCAAATGCTGATGACCTGGTAACGAACATGGATCGGGAAGTTGAAGAATATTTGATCAATAAAATTAAGGAAACCTATCCGGAGCATCAAATACTCGGAGAAGAAGGTGTAGGAGAGCAAGTAACTTCTTTAGAGGGCACCGTATGGATCATCGACCCTATTGACGGAACGATGAATTTTGTCCATCAGCAAACGAATTTCGCCATCTCCATTGGTGTTTACCATGAAGGTGTTGGAATGGTAGGCGTCATCTATAATGTGATCTACAATGAAATGTTCCATGCTGTAAAAGGAAAGGGAGCTTTTTTGAATGATGTTAAGTTACCTGAACTAGAAGGCGTACCAATTGAAAAATCCATCATCGCGATCAATGCGACATGGATCACAAGGAACAAGCGAATCGATCCAGCACGATTGGTTCCAGTCGTCGATCGTTGCCGTGGTACACGATCCTACGGGTCAGCAGCTATTGAACTTGCTTTCGTTGCTTCAGGCCGACTGGACGCCTATATTACGATGCGCTTATCACCATGGGATTTTGCCGCAGGAAAAGTGTTAATAGAAGAAGTTGGTGGGCGTGTAACCAACTTGGATGGAGATCCACTGGACATGCTCGGCAGAAACTCCATATTTGCTGGTAAATCAGGGCTTCATCAACAGATTTTAGAAGAATATCTATCCGATGATTGAACGGAATTTGACAAAGGATGATCTCGGACTTATTTCAGAATGGTTTAAGCATTCCTCAGAGTGGTTAAAAGAAGAAGGTATACTGAAGGAAGAGATCGGTCCTCAAAGACTTGGGGTCTGGATGTCATTATATGATCGATACGAAGGTGTCTGGTTGGTTTGGGAGGAAAAGGGATCAATCAAAGGGCTCAGTTATCATATTCTGCATGCACCTTCCAACAAGAGGCCCTGGATCGGCATGGTGATGGTAGACCCCCAATTTAGAGGGGATGGGTACGGAAGACAAATCATCCAGTTACTAGGCAGGAAACTTCAACAGGAGGACTTCAAAATCATTTATGCCGGGTGTCCTTTTACACAAGTCGGTTGGCTTCAGTTCCTCGCAGCTTGTCGATTTGAACAGATCGGGACAGATACTTTGCCATCTGGAAAAAGATATATAAAACTTGTAAGACCTTTATGAAAAAATAATCAGGGAATCCTTCAATCGGAATCGAAAGTCGCTAGATTCACGAAGAAAGGTATTCCCGGTTTTGATTTCGCTCAGCATTCAATGGTTCCTTTGGTTATTCTCTCTAAATTTCTTCTTGAGTTTAAAACCAGCTCCCATAAGGATAAAAGTAGCAGTAAGAGCGATGACAGCAAGCAGAATGCTCTGCTCACCGATAGCTACACCAATCAAAGCGATATTAAACGTAACTAGAATCGAAATTAAAATAAAAATGATGGATTGTTTATTCATGGTCTACCTCCTAGAAACAGTGTATCGAAAAATGATAGAAAGAAAAAGTTTAAAATTTGTGTTATAATAGGAAAGTTGAAAATTTATTAGGTTTACACCATTAAGAGATTGTTCAAAAAGCCATCATCTAGATGATCGGTTAGCTAGTTTGATCGGTCACTTTTTGAGCACATATATTAAGGAGAGATTGAAGTGAATCTTCGAGAAGAACTACGCAATATTGCGATTATTGCCCACGTAGACCACGGGAAAACGACATTAGTCGACCAGATGCTCCACCAATCCGGAACGTTCAGGGATAACGAACAGGTCAGTGAACGTGCAATGGATTCTAATGATCTGGAAAAAGAACGTGGAATTACGATTTTGGCTAAAAATACAGCGATCAATTACAAAGAAAAGCGGATCAATATCATGGATACACCAGGACATGCTGACTTCGGTGGAGAAGTGGAACGTATCATGAAAATGGTAGATGGTGTGTTGCTGCTCGTTGATGCTTATGAGGGATGTATGCCACAAACCCGATTCGTATTGAAAAAGGCACTTGAACAAAAATTGACACCGGTCGTGGTCGTCAATAAAATTGACCGGCCATTTGCCCGACCGGTTGAAGTAGTAGATGAAGTTCTGGATCTGTTCATCGAACTTGGCGCTGACGATGATCAGTTGGAATTCCCAGTCGTCTATGCTTCGGCTTTGAATGGAACAGCAAGCTTAGATCCTGAAAAGCAAGATGAAGATATGACGGCCATTTTTGAATCCATTTTGGAACATATCCCTGCTCCTGTGGATAACAGCGATGAATCGCTCCAATTCCAAGTAGCATTGTTGGACTATAATGATTATTTAGGCCGAATTGGTATCGGAAGAGTATTCAGAGGCACAATCAAAGTCGGCCAAAGTGTTGCTTTGATGAAATTGGATGGATCTGTAAAAAAGTTCCGTGTCACAAAGCTTTTCGGTTTCCTTGGATTGAAACGTGTCGAGATTGAAGAAGCACGCTCAGGTGACCTGATTGCGGTATCAGGTATGGAGGAAATAAACGTAGGTGAAACAGTCTGTCCTGAAAACAACCAGGACCCGCTGCCAATCCTTCGTATAGATGAACCGACCATACAAATGACTTTCCTTGTAAATAACAGTCCATTTGCAGGACGTGAAGGGAAATATTTGACGAGCCGAAAGATCGAGGAACGTTTGAACCAGCAATTAGAGACAGATGTAAGTTTACGTGTAGAAAACACAGACTCCCCGGATGTGTGGACGGTTTCCGGACGTGGGGAACTGCATTTATCAATCTTGATTGAAAACATGCGAAGAGAAGGATATGAGTTACAGGTTTCTAAACCTGAGGTTATCATCCGTGAAGTCGATGGCCAAAAATGTGAGCCGATAGAGCGTGTACAGATCGATGTTCCAGAAGAACATACAGGAGCGATCATGGAATCCCTCGGTGAACGGAAGGGTGAGATGGTCAATATGGTCAACCATGGTAACGGCCAAGTAAGACTTGAGTTCCTGGTACCTGCACGTGGCTTGATCGGCTACACGACGGAATTCTTAACTTTGACTCGCGGATATGGCATCCTGAATCATTCTTTCGACAGTTATCAGCCATTTATCCAGGCGAAAATCGGAGGACGTCGAGAAGGTGTTCTTGTTTCCATGGAATCTGGAAAAGTTTCTCAATATGGGATCATTAATGTTGAAGATCGTGGAACGATTTTTGTGGAACCTGGAACTGACATTTATGAAGGAATGATTGTCGGGGAACACAACCGTGAAAATGACATCACAGTCAACCTGACAAAAGTGAAGCAGCTGACCAATATGCGTTCAGCGGGTAAAGATAATACCGTTTCAATGAAAAAGGCGCGTGTAATGACGCTTGAAGAAGCTCTTGAATATTTGAACGATGATGAGTATTGTGAAGTTACCCCTGAATCCATTCGTTTGCGTAAGAAAATCCTTGATAAGAATGAACGTGAACGTATAGAGAAGAAGAAAAAACTGGCACAGCAGAATTCTTAATGAAAAAGGGAGACGGTACCATTGGAAGTCGATATCAACGAACGCCTTCAGTTTTTTGCAAAGCTATATAACGTCGATACGAATCCTGAAATCGGTATGTGGTTTTTGTACCTGACCGTTCTTCTTTTATCCATCATCGTCTTCAAGTTGGGATTTTCAAGGAAATTACCGTTATTGAAAGCAGTGGTAGTCTATATTTTCCTTGGACTCGGCTGTACGATTCTGACTTTTTTTGCTGTTTTTCTCCCTGTGACAGAAGGGCTGATGGTAGCAGCCGCGATTTTGATCATCTATAAGGTAAGATTGCATCAATCCAAAAAAGAAGAACAAAGTGAACAACAATAAGAAAAGGGGCTGACTTGATTTTAAGTCAGCCCCTTTTTAGAAAGATAAGAAAGCATATTATTTTTTCGATGAAGGAAGGTCTACTTCAACGCCCAACCACTTGGCTCACTTTAGTCCTCCTACGGCGTTTGACACATTGATTTAAGTCGAGGGATTTACCCACGCAGAACCGAACTTTGTTTGGTTCGAGCCTCCTCGTCGGACTTCCAGGTGACCTTCGTGGCGGAACAGGGCGTTTACGCTTTTCTTATAACCTAATTTTTAATCGGAGGTAGATGATGAATTTACAAGATGCTCTGTACAATTGGATTACGATCAAGAAGGTTTCTGATGAAAGGGAAGACGATCGAGCAGCAAAGGATACACTGGATTTTTTTGAAGAAATACTGAGGGATGACCATCAAGTTGCTGATCTTCAAATCGAAAAGAAGCCTCCTTTTTATCACATTCACTTTAAAATCGGTGGGAAAGATTATAAAAAGCAGTTTCCAATTGAACTAATTGACGCATTATATGAATCCATCGAATCTGAACCTAAATATAACTGACCAGTTACCACGATTCTTCCTTTGAGGAATTACGATAAGTTACAAAGTTTCCGGAAGTCTTACGCTCTTCTGTTCGTACTTTTATCCTTGAATGACAAGGTTGACACATGTATGTGTGAATGGGTCTATTTCTTAGTTTTTTAGCTAGAGGGCTCTGGTCTTCAATTTTTTCGATTTTATCACATAAAACGCATTTGACACGCATATTGTCCACCTCTTTCTAAGACAAGTATATCATGAATGATTTGAAACGTATAAATTAAACCGGAGAAGGGATTTAATCTTTCTTGTAGAAGGTATTATATATCATTCCGAGAACATTCTACATTTTGGTTGGATTACTGGTTCATGAGGAGCCAAAGTGACATCCGGAGGAAAAAAGTGTTTCGTTCGCATGAGTATCTGAGGAACGAAACTTTGAATACCGTTTGATTAAAGGAGCTGGTAATAATGACAACGAAAAGTTTACCATCATTGAATGAAACGCAGTTTCGTCTATTGCAAAAAGAATGCTATGTAGTGGTGAATACCGTCGATCCTGTTGAACATACGCCATATGTCAATGCTATCTCCTGGGTGTATGCCCCTGATGCCGAAACAATCGTTTTTGCTGTTGACTTACGTTCGAAAGCGGTCGCGAACATCAAAACTAATGAACATATTTCGATTACATTAATTGAAGATGAAACAACATCTGTCATCAACGGGACAGCTCAGGTTTTGCAAGAGCGTATGGATTCTGTGCCCATTAAGCTCGCAAAGATAAAAGTTCATATTTCTGAAATAAGAGATGCAATGTTTTACGGAGCGAAAATATCCCAGCCTCCACAATATGAAAAGACCTATGACGCTCAGGCTGCAGCCAGGCTTGACAAGCAGGTAATGACTGCATTGAAAAGCAACTGAATACTCTTATAATAGGGTACTGTAAAATCTAAATGATAAAAGTTACTTTGAGGGAAATTCGTGATACATCTTGGGGTTTGCGATCGATCAATTCTAGCGGACATGGGAGACCTTCATCGCTTTAAAAACACCAGTTTCACAAAAATAGAGGACATCAGAGTGCTTATACCGGAATAGTACTGAAAAAAACGCTTCAGGATTGAATAAGGGAACAGATATCCACTAATTTTTAGAATCTTCCCTTGGTAGCACAAATAGCGGAACAGATACCCGATAAAAACATTTTATATACTTATTTCGTTTATTCGACAATCCTTAAAAGACCAAAAAAGGGCTGCCCCATAAGTGTCTGACACTTATGGGGCAGCCCTTTTTTGAATTAACGGGTTTCTTTGATTTTATTCGGGTCGCTAGGTGTGCTTTTGCTTTGTTTCTGTTGTTGGTTTTGCAGGTTTTTCTCTTCGTCCTTTGGAATACTCTTATCATTTTTTCTTAATGGGTCTGGCTCCCTCTTGTTGTGTTGGCCAGGCATCTCTGGCATAAGTCGGCCGGTGATCGCGGCTAGTTCCTCGAAAATGCCCCCAACCGGTTTTCCAGCACTGATTTGTCTACCCATTTCTTGCAAGCGGGCATAAAGATCTGGGTCGGCTGTAATGACAGCATTCGCTCCATATGGATCATGTTGTAACGCTTCAGCAACACTGTATTTGATGGAACCTACTCTTGATCGGTCGATGTGATCACCTACATCGATTCCTACCACTGCATATTTTCCCAGGACAACAGCGGTCGCATCCTTTACATCAGGTACCCTGGTCGCAATATCTACAAGACGTTTAGAAATATGTCGGGAGCTTTTTCTTTCATCTTTAGAGTATTCAACACTTTGTTTAACTTCGATAGGCTTTGAATCATTCCCATAGCTCTGATCATTATTATTATTTTGACAGGAAATTAACAGTACACATAGCGTAACCAAGAAATAAGGAAGTTTCCGCAACGTTGTTCATCCTTTCATGTAACTCAAGTTACGCTTATTGTTCGTATATTCTTCTATCTTTATTCAAATGGACATAGGTTAATAAAGGGTTGTCAATAGCAAAAAAAAGCCTGTATCCATATAGATACAAGCAGTTTACTCAAATTGCTTATTTTACGATGATCCGGTTGATGTATCGGATTGGTTCGTTTTTGTTTGATCCATCACCATAGTAGAAATGAACTGGTCCATCTTCTAGAGGTTTCCCATTAAGAGAAAATCCAAGGATTCCATTTTTAGCTTCATCAATCGAGATGGACACCACCTCTCCAGCGGACGTTTTAAATTCAATGATTTTCGCATTATCAGGTTTTGCATTTTCAAGGAAAGGATTTAACGGAATCCCATATGATTTCGTGAACAATTCTTCTTTATTAAATTGAATCTTGTTCTCGTTGGTGTGTGTGGGTATTTTGGCACCTTCCCTCCGTTCATGATCCCAAAGCTGTGCAGCTTCTTTTGTATAAGCATCTTCAGGTTCTGTTATTTCTTCATCAAAATATGTACTCAAATCAACTTTTCTATCATCAAAAATCCATACACCAGGGTCCAGGGTGATGGGATATACGACACTTCCTTCAATCATTACGATGGATTCCATCATGCTCACTCCTTTGAAAAAATACAGTAATAAGTATAACGTTCTATCTTCATTTTGTCACATTAGGGTATAGTACTACTAATAGAAGTAACGACCAACAATTACAATAGACAACGTGGTAGCGATTTTGGAGGTGGCAATCCTATGTATTGTGAAACAGATGAGGAACTATTGGAACTAGTTGAACGTGCCAGGAAGTATACGGATCAAGGAAAAGTGGCCAGTTATATTCCTGCATTAGAAAGAGCGGATCAAAATGATTTATCGTTGGCCCTCTATTACACGGACGATAAATGTATTAAGGCAGGAGATGTGGAAAAAAAGTTCACCCTCCAAAGTGTGTCGAAAGTATTAGCGCTAGCACTCGCAATCATGGACAGGGGAGAAAATGAAGTATTTCAGAAAGTTGGGATGGAACCGACGGGAGATCCATTCAATTCGATAGCGAAGCTTGAAACGCAAATACCGGCAAAGCCATTAAATCCAATGATCAATGCTGGAGCTTTAGTCGTGACGAGTATGATTTCGGGTACTTCCATACATGAAAAGCTTGGGCGGTTATTAGCCTTAGTCCATGATATGACAAATAATTCAAGTATCGATATCGACCTCGAGGTGGCAAAATCAGAATTTGAGACAGCTCATCTCAACCGGTCACTATGTTACTTCATGAAACAGCATGGAATCGTAGAAGGAGATGTCGAGGAATTAATCGAGTTGTATACCAAGCAGTGCGCCATTCAAGTGACTTGTTATGACTTGGCACGGATTGGAATGATTTTGGCAAACAAAGGTACTGATCCAAAGACGAAAAGAAAGATACTGCCCGAGCGGATAGCCACCATTGTCAAAACGTTCATGGTGACCTGTGGCATGTACAATGCTTCAGGTGAATTTGCCATCCAAGTCGGGATTCCATCGAAAAGCGGGGTATCCGGGGCAATCCTGGGTCTGGTACCCCCATCACTGGGAATAGGTATATATGGCCCTGCACTTAACGAAAAAGGGAATAGTATCGGTGGAGTGAAATTGCTGGAAATGCTTTCACAGCGTTATGATTTAAGTATATTTTAAAAGGCTGCAGGTTGATTTGTGTTGCAATTTCAGCGCTAAGACGATAGTATTGATAATAGAGAGAGGCACTTGGAACGGAGGGATTCGATTTGTCGACTGAGATGGTTACCGGTCATCGTGAAAAAGCATTTGCTTTGCTTCAAGCAGATGCAGAGAAAATCCTTAAATTGATTGAAGTTCAAATGGAAAACTTGACGATGCCGCAATGCCCTCTCTATGAGGAAGTCCTTGATACTCAAATGTTCGGACTTTCAAGAGAGATAGATTTTGCAGTACGTTTGGATTTGATTGAAGCTGAGCAAGGGAAGGCGTTGCTTGAATCACTTGAACGTCAATTGACAGCTTTACACGATGCTTGGTCTAAATGAAGCCAAAGTTCATGTCCTATATATGAAGCTCAAACTGTCAATCGATGGTTTGAGTTTTTTACTTAGTCTATGATAACTAGGAATAGATGTTTTAGGAGGAAGTCCCTATCTGCTTTTGCATCCCTCCAGATACATACATGACAAGCTTTCTTGAAACTTGATAAAAATTCACATTAACGAAATCAGACGTGCATTCCATATGGTACGATGGGAGGGAGAGATAAAGGAGGAAACGGGATGATCCTGCTAGTGATCTTTGTATTATTTCCATTAGCTACGCTTCTACATGAACTAGGCCACCATCTTACCGCGCGGCTGACAGGGATCAAGGAAACCCAGATAAGAGTAGGGATCGGGCCGCCTATTTTACATATCAACAATCGGTTATTGAAGTTGGAATGTCGTTTGTTTTACTTTATCGGTGCGCATACTTTTTCTGGTCAGATCGATGAAACAACGTCTTTCAATCGTTTTTTCATCACTCTTAACGGGCCATTGGTCAATGCAGTGACAGCTGGTTGGCTATGGGGCTTTTACGGTTCGGATACCTCGCTTTTAGGTAATACGTTGACTCTATTTGCCTTCATCAATTTATGGATCGCAATTGGAAATCTTCTGCCTTTTAAAATTAGAAACCGAAAATCTGACGGATATATCGTCTTGGAAAGCTTGTGGATCTTTATAACAAGACTTAGACAAATCTAGGAATTATTCGTCCTTATGGAAGGAAAAAAGTTTTTTTGCTCGAATATTTTTATTTATATGATAATTTAATGTGAGGGTTGACCATCATGTTCAAAAAAATGTTTAAACATTATGATTATACAATGATTACGGTTGTACTGGCTTTATGTACAATCGGTCTTGTGATGGTGTACAGTGCCAGCATGATCGTGGCAGTTACTCAGTATCATGAATCAAGTGACTTTTTTTTTAGAAAACATCTTGTCTGGGTTCTGATAGGGGCTATCACGTTCTTTGTATTCATGATCTTACCTTATAAGATATACCAGAAATTGATCGTTCCAATCACACTTGGGATGTTAGGAACGTTGATATTGGTAAAATTCATTGGCACCGAGGTGAATGGTGCGAAAGCCTGGTTCTCAGTGGGTGGATTCAGTATCCAACCTGCCGAGTATGCTAAAATCGGGGTCATTATTTACTTGGCCTCCGTCTTCTCCAAGAAACAGGACTACATATCAGATTTCAAAACAGGTGTTGTGCCGCCACTGGTCATTTTATCTCTCGTTTGTTCGCTCGTCTTCATACAACCTGATCTTGGAGGCATGTTAGTCATAGCGATGACTGCAGGAGTACTGATTTTATGCTCCGGGATGAAATGGACCCACTTATCGATGATGGTCGCTGGAATAGGATTTCTTGGTTTCATAGCCTATAAATTCTTGTTGACAACAGAACAAGTATCTCGATTTGCTGCAGCCTACAGTCCATTTGATGATCCTTCAGGAGATGGCATGCAACTGATCAACGGCTACCTCGCTTTAGGGACTGGCGGTTTATTTGGTAAAGGACTGGGACAAAGTATCCAAAAATATGATTTTCTGCCCCACCCGCATACAGACTTCATTATCGCCATCATTGCAGAAGAACTAGGTTTTGTCGGTGTACTGGCTATCATTTTGATGATCATGTTCATCGTCTTCAAAGGGATCTATGTTGGTTTGAATTGTAAAGATGCGTTCGGTAGTCTTTTGGCAATCGGGATTTCCGGTATGATCGGAATCCAGACGATCGTCAATTTAGGTGCCGCATCGGGGATCCTCCCATTGACTGGTGTGACATTGCCTTTCATCAGTTACGGAGGTTCTTCACTTATCTTACTGATGATTAGTATGGGTATACTTGTGAATATATCGATGTTTGTTAAATATCGTAAGCAGAAAACCCCTCCAGCTGATCAGTCCAACCCTATATCACAGCAACGTACGAAGTTGAAAGTCGTTTCACAGCAACGTATATCACAATAAAGGAGGAATATCAATATGAAAAAGATCAACAAAATACTTGTCGCAAACCGTGGTGAAATCGCAATTCGGATTTTTCGCGCTTGTACAGAACTGGATATCCGTACAGTCGCCGTTTACTCAAAGGAAGATTCTGGATCTTTCCATCGATACAAGGCGGATGAAGCCTATTTGATCGGAGAAGGTAAGAAACCAATTGATGCATATCTCGATATCGAAGGGATTATTGAAGTCGCTAAGCGGTACGGCGTTGATGCTATTCACCCTGGTTATGGATTCCTTTCAGAAAACACTCATTTTGCAAAAAGGTGTGAGGAAGAGGGGATCATCTTCATTGGTCCATCTACTGAGCATCTGGATATGTTCGGAGATAAAGTTAAAGCGAGAGAACAAGCGATCAATGCTGATATTCAAGTCATTCCTGGAAGTGACGGTCCTGTTGAAACACTCGATGAGGTACGGAGTTTTGCCAAAGAACATGACTTTCCGATCATCATTAAAGCAACCCTTGGCGGTGGGGGAAGAGGGATGCGGATCGTCCGGAACATGGCATCTTTAGCGGATGCGTATGACCGTGCCAAGTCTGAAGCGAAAGCCGCTTTTGGGAAAGATGAAATCTATGTCGAAAAATTTGTGGAGAATCCTAAACATATAGAAGTCCAAATCCTTGCTGATCATCATGGGAATGTCCTTCATTTGTATGATCGCGATTGTTCGGTCCAAAGGAGACATCAGAAGGTCGTAGAGGTTGCACCGAGTGTTTCATTGACAGAGGAAAAACGCAATGAAATTTGTGAAGCAGCTGTAAAATTGATGAAAAATATAGATTATGTAAATGCTGGGACAGTAGAATTCCTTGTATCTGAAGATGGGTCCTTTTATTTCATTGAAGTGAATCCGCGTGTCCAGGTTGAGCATACGATAACGGAATTGGTTACTGGTATCGATATTGTCCAATCACAAATCATGATTGCGGAAGGCTATCAGCTGCACGAGAAAACGCTTGGTATTCCAGAACAAGGCAAAATTCACTGTCATGGTGTGGCGATCCAGTGCCGGGTGACAACTGAAGATCCTGCTAACAATTTCATGCCGGATACAGGAAAAATCATGGCATACCGGACCGGTGGAGGATTCGGAGTACGGTTGGATGCTGGAAACGGGTTCCAAGGTGCTGAAATCACCCCTCATTATGATTCATTGCTGGTTAAACTATCTACTTGGGCCTTATCCTTTGAACAGGCAGCATCGAAAATGGTCCGGAACTTGAGGGAGTTCCGTATCAGGGGAATCAAGACGAACATCTCATTCTTGGAGAATGTCATTAAACACGAAAAATTCGTGTCAGCTGAATACAACACCTCGTTCATTGATTCGACTCCAGAATTGTTCGTGTTCCCGAAAAGGAAAGACCGTGGTACGAAAATGCTGTCTTATATCGCAAATGTCACCATCAACGGCTTTCCAGGTCTTGGTGTCCAAAAGAAACCAGCATTCAATAAACCAAGGGTTCCTTATGTGAACTATACGAAACCAATGCCGGACGGAACGAAGCAAATTTTAGACCAGCAAGGTGTAGAAGGATTGACGGAATGGATCAAATCACGAGAGGAAGTCCTCTTGACTGACACCACTTTCAGAGATGCTCATCAATCCTTGCTTGCTACCAGGGTTAGGACACATGACTTGCTGCAAATCGCAGAACCGACCTCCAGACAAGTTCCAGAATTATTTTCATTGGAAATGTGGGGAGGGGCGACATTCGATGTTTCTTACCGATTTTTGAATGAAGATCCATGGGAAAGACTGATCCAACTTCGGAAAAAATCTCCGAATGTATTGTTCCAAATGCTTTTGAGAGCGTCGAACGCAGTTGGTTACAAAAACTATCCGGATAATGTCATTCGGGAATTTGTCAATAAATCGGCAGCTGCTGGGATCGATGTATTCCGTATATTTGACAGTTTGAATTGGCTCGAAGGAATGAAGGTAGCAATCGATGCAGTGCGGGAAACAGGTAAAGTCGCAGAAGCTTCCATTTGTTACACAGGGGATATTCTTGATTCAAGAAGGCCGAAATATAACTTGGATTATTATGTGACAATGGCCAAAGAGCTTGAACAGGCAGGGGCTCATATTTTAGGGATCAAAGATATGGCTGGATTATTGAAACCGCAGGCGGCCTATGAATTGATTTCTGCCCTAAAAGAAGAAGTAGACATTCCGATCCATCTTCATACACACGATACAAGCGGAAATGGAATCATGACATATGCGAGGGCAGTGGATGCTGGGGTTGATATTGTCGATGTAGCTATAAGTTCGATGGCAGGCATGACATCCCAACCAAGTGCCAACTCTTTATATTATGCTCTCGAGGGGAATGAAAGACAGCCTAAGGTTTCGATTCAAAACCTTGAGGAACTTTCACATTATTGGGAAGATATCCGTAAATATTACCAAGGATTTGAGAGTGGCTTGATCGCCCCGCATACAGAAATCTATGATCATGAGATGCCAGGTGGACAATACAGCAACCTGCAACAACAAGCGAAGGCAGTAGGACTCGGGGAGCGCTGGGATGAAGTGCAAAGCATGTACCGGAGGGTGAACGACCTTTTCGGCGATATCGTAAAAGTTACCCCATCTTCCAAGGTTGTCGGGGATATGGCGCTTTATATGGTGCAGAATGACCTGACCGAAGATGATGTTTTTGAGAAAGGTCAATCGCTGGACTTCCCGGATTCAGTAGTAGAGATGTTCCAAGGCTATCTAGGACAGCCTTATCAAGGTTTCCCTAGGGAACTGCAGCAGATCATCTTGAAGGGGAGAGAACCACTTACTGTCAGACCTGGTGAATTATTGGAACCAGTTGATTTCAAGGAGTTGGAGGAAACCCTGTATCATAAGCTGAATCGACCAGTAACAAGTCACGATCTCATCTCTTATGCACTTTATCCGAAGGTGTATTTTGATAGGGAGCAAATGATCGAACAGTTCGGTGATATCAGTGTGCTCGATACACCGACTTTCCTGTACGGCATGAGATTAGGGGAAGAAGTCGAAGTTGAAATTGAACAAGGAAAGACCTTGATTGTTAAACTCGTTTCTATTGGTGAACCACAATTAGACGGGACCAGAACAGTTTATTTTGAGCTGAATGGACAACCCCGTGAGGTCGTCGTGAAAGATGAGAATGTGAAAGCAGAAGTTATAGCGAAGCCGAAAGCTGATAAGAATAATGAAAAGCATATTGGAGCTTCTATGCCTGGTACGGTGATAAAAGTTCTGGTTGAAAAAGGTGAAAAAGTCAAGAAAGGTGATCATCTGATGATTACTGAAGCGATGAAAATGGAGACGACAATACAAGCTCCTTATGATACAGAAATAGGGGATCTATTTGTATCGAATGGAACAACGATTCAACCAGGTGACCTATTGATCGAATTAGCTTAATTGAATAGTGGATATGACTAAAGGGGCTGACACATTTGTCAGCCCCTTTGTCTGGGGGTTTGTCAGGTTTTCCGTAATGCTACCATAACCAGATAGCTGAGTGTCGCGAATAAGAGTGAGACAAACAGTCCGTGCATAAGACCGATGAAGAGGTTTAAGTTCGTAAAGATAATCAAAGCTCCTGTTGTTACTTGCAAGGAAACTAGAATCAATAATAATACGAATGAAAGGTTAACAACTTTCACATCTTTATAATAAGATTTGATCTGGATATAGCTTAATAGAATCCATATGAAAAATAAACCTGCCATGAAGCGGTGTGTATAATGGATCAGTTCCAATTCATTTGTCGGCGGGATGATTTCACCGTTGCATAACGGCCAACCTGAGCATGCCAGACTGGCTTTTGTATGCCTTACTAAAGCTCCTGTGTAGACGAGTGTATATAAATAAATGAATAAAAGATAAATATTCCATTTCAATCTTTTGTTTACCTTTAATACGATTCTTTGATTTTCACTTTCGTAAATAACCATTGTCAATAGCACGACACTTGCAAAGGAAATCAGCGAGAATCCGAAATGCAAGGCGAGTACAAAGGATGATTGGCCCCAAACGACAGCAGCAGCCCCTAACAATCCTTGGAAAACGATGAAGAATACGGATAAGAATGCGAGCCATTTGACCTCTCGGACTTCTCTGAATTTGATCCAGGCCCAAAGCGCTAGAATAACCACCATCAGTCCGAGTGTAGCAGAAACGAGCCTATGGCTGTATTCTATCATCGTTTCTACTTTAGGCTGAGAGGGAAGTACTTCACCATAACATAACGGCCATGAGTTTCCACAGCCTTCACCAGAGCCTGTTGTAGTTACAATGGCACCCATCAATAATACTAACAACATTCCTGAACTGGTGAGAATGGCATAAAGCTTTAAAAATCGATTCATTGCCGACACCTTCTATATATTAATTGAGAAAAAGTAACTATTTTTTGTAATTCGAATTTCTGATCATTATTCAGAAAAAAGGTTTCTGTCGATTCTTGATTTCAACAAAATAACCTTCACATTTTTTCTATAATAATAGGGAAATTTGTAAACCTTATCATTATGAATAAGTTTAAAGCAAAAGACACCTCTTCACAAATCATCCTGAGAGGCCGTTTACCCCCCATGAAAACCAAGGGATGATGTAGCTGTTTGTAATCAGGGTCAAGTATACAAAACTATTGAATTCGTTTATAATGTTAAAGGACAATTTCAATCGACAATATCGTATCATATGTGTCTGTATGAAATCATCGAAAATGTGAACAAGCATAGACAATTTTCAAAAAGTTATTTTCAGAAACCCTTTTTACTGATAAATTAGTATAGGTGTTTTCCTTACATTTATGTTTTAATGTAAGATATGGGAATTAGAGCTTTTAAAAGGAGGTGGAAGCATGAGCAAAATGAATACGACAACTTATGAAGCATCAAGCAGGGTTATGGAACCTGGTCCATTGTCTGAGGCTAAACCTACTGGTACTTGGAAGGATTTTTTGACACTTGCGAAGATGGGGATCGTAATGTCTAACCTCATTACCACATTCGCTGGATTTTGGATTGCCTTGAAGGTGACTGAAGCAAGTCTGATCGCCAACATCCCTACAGCATTGCTGACTCTCATAGGTGCAGCTCTCGTCATTGCAGGAGGGTGTTGTTTAAACAACTATATCGATAGGGATATCGACCATTTGATGGAAAGGACACATGAAAGGCCTACTGTTACAGGTAAGATTGATGCAAACCAGGTACTCTGGGTAGGGATCATACTTTCTGCTCTCGGGACACTGTTGTTGATGTTTGCCTCCTTGATGGCAGCACTTCTAGGTGTGATAGGTCTAGTTGTGTATGTCATCGTTTATACGATGTGGTTGAAGCGGACCCATTCGATCAACACTGTAGTCGGTGGGATTTCAGGGGCAATACCTCCGCTGATCGGCTGGGCAGCTGTCGATCCGAACCTGCATATTACAGCATGGCATTTGTTCTTGATTATGTTTTTATGGCAGCCGCCTCATTTTTTGGCTTTAGCTATGAAACGATGTGAAGAATACCGGAAAGCAGGAATTCCAATGCTTCCTGTTGTTTCAGGTTTCGATATGACAAAACGACAGATGGTGGTTTATGTTGCAGCGTTGCTTCCGGTAAGTTTATACCTATATCATTTCGGAATGGTATACTTTACTGTTGCCGCTGTACTTGGGTTAGGTTGGCTAGCCCTTGGCATAGCCGGATTTTTCATGAAAAATGACATCAAATGGGCAAGACTGATGTTCGTATACTCCCTGAACTATCTGACCATCATGTTCGTTGTAATGATCATCGTCAATCGCTGAAGGGATATCGATTCCCCTTAAGCGGTTACATATTTTAAAAATTGTTCTAAGCACAACAAGAAAGCGGGGTTTGATGTAGTAATGAAACAATGGCTACGACTCGGGCGTCTTGTTCCGTTATTTGGAATTATGATGCTTGGTTTAATCGGTTGCGGAAATGAACAAATATCCGCACTTCAACCACAAGGTAAAGGTGCTAGCGCTCTTTTCGATCTGATGATCTTGAGCCTTGCTATTATGGTTGTCGTACTTGTAGTTGTTTTTATTCTTTTTGGTTATGTATTGGTGAAATTCCGACATCGTAAAGGGGACGATTCCATCCCTGAACAAGTAGAAGGGAACCATTTGCTTGAAGTTCTTTGGACTGCGATTCCGATCGTACTCTTAATAGTACTGGCGGTGCCGACAGTTATCACCACTTTCGACCTCGATGTCAGCGAAAAGAGTGCGCAAGCAACTGAAGAGGGTGGAGAACCGGCTGAGGAAGAGGGACCTATGACCATCAAGGTCACAGGACATCAATATTGGTGGGAATTCGAGTATCCTGATCAAGAGGTCGTAACAGCACAGGAACTCTATTTGCCAGTAGATGAAAGAGTGAATGTCGAGTTAAGCTCTGCAGATGTGATCCACTCTTTCTGGATTCCGAGCATTTCCGGGAAGATGGATACGAATCCTGGGGATAAATTGACGAACAAAATGTGGCTTCATCCTGAAAAGACAGGAACCTTCCAAGGTGCTTGTGCTGAGCTTTGTGGTGATTCACATGCTTTGATGTATTTTAAAGTCAAAGTTGTCGAGCGTGAAGAGTTCGATGCGTGGATTGAAAGTATGAAAAATACCAAGTTTGATGACGCTCCGTCTGAGGTAGCTCAAGGTCAGGAAATTTTCGAGCAGAACTGTCTGCAATGTCATGCAGTCGGGGATCAAGGCGGTAATGTAGGTCCGGCGTTGACGGGCTTCGCTGACAACGACATGGTAGCAGGTATCGCAGAACACAAAAAAGAGAACATCAAAAAGTGGGTAAATAATCCACAAGAAATGAAGCCAGGTAACAATATGCCGGATTTCAACTTCAATGAAGAACAATTAGATGCACTAGCAGACTACTTAATGGAACTTGAAACCGCTGAATAAGCAAAGTTTCAATCGCTTTATAAGGAGGTACTATCGTGAGTAACGCACATGCAGCGAATAAAAGCGTGCTATGGGATTGGCTGACTACAGTCGACCATAAGAAAATTGGAATTCTATACCTCGTATCCGGCGGATTCTTCTTCCTAGTCGGTGGTTTAGAGGCAGTTTTGATTCGTATACAATTGATGAATCCTGAAATGACATTCTTAACAGGAAATCTCTATAATCAAGTACTTACCATGCACGGTACAACTATGATCTTCCTGGCCGCCATGCCGATAATTTTCGGATTTATGAACGCGGTCGTACCATTACAGATCGGTGCCAGGGATGTAGCCTTCCCTTTTGTAAACTCATTGGGATTTTGGCTGTTCTTCTTCGGTGGAGTCCTTTTGAACTTAAGCTGGTTCTTAGGTGGAGCTCCTGATGCTGGTTGGACAGCGTATGCACCATTATCAACAACATCGACCGGCCATGGTGTCGATTTCTATGTATTAGGATTACAGATTGCTGGTGCGGGAACGTTGATGGGGGGAATCAACTTCCTCGTCACGATCATCAATATGAGAGCACCAGGAATGACATTCATGCGTATGCCATTGTTCACATGGACAGCATTCGTAACATCTGGTCTTATCCTTTTTGCATTCCCTGCTTTGACAATCGGATTCTTCCTTCTCATGTTCGATCGGGTTTTTGAAGCTAATTTCTTTGATGCGAACATGGGCGGTAATGCAATCATCTGGGAACATATTTTCTGGATTTTCGGACATCCTGAAGTATATATTCTGATCTTACCGGCATTCGGAATCATTTCAGAAGTTGTAGCTACATTCTCTAGAAAACGCCTATTTGGATATAGCGCAATGGTCTTTGCGACTGTATTAATCGGTTTCTTAGGCTTTATGGTCTGGGCTCACCATATGTTCACGGTTGGACTGGGACCAGTAGCAAACTCCATTTTTGCTGTTGCCACAATGGCGATTGCGATCCCGACTGGAGTTAAAATCTTCAACTGGGTATTTACAATGTGGGGCGGAAAGATTCGCTTTACTACAGCTAATTTGTTTTCAGTAGGATTCATTCCAACCTTCGTAATGGGTGGCGTGACTGGTGTCATGCTTGCTGCAGCGCCTGCTGACTATCAGTATCATGACAGCTATTTCGTTGTAGCCCACTTCCACTATGTCATTGTTGGTGGATTGATCCTTGGACTATTTTCAGGACTATATTATTGGTATCCAAGAATGTTTGGATTGATGTTGAATGAAGCACTCGGGAAATGGAACTTCTGGACGTTCTTTATCGGATTCCATCTTACATTCTTCCCGCAGCACTTCTTGGGTCTGATGGGAATGCCACGCCGTTACTTCACTTACCCAGAAGAGTTCGGTTTAGGCTCTTTGAACTTCATCAGTACGATCGGCGCTGTTTTTATGACAGTCGGTACTATCATATTCATAATCAATGTTGTCGTTACACATGCTAAAGGTAAGAAAGTCAGTGGAGATCCATGGGATGGACGTACACTCGAGTGGGCGATTCCTAACCCTACACCACACTACAACTTCCTCCAAACTCCTTTAGTACGTGGATTGGATGCATTATGGATTGAAAAAATGGCAGGAAATAAGAAAATGACACCTGCAGAACCTGTAGGCGATATTCATATGCCTAATAACTCGATTCTTCCTTTGATCATGTCACTAGGCTTCTTCATAGCAGGATTCGGATTCATTTATTACAGTTCTGCTGGAGCGCCAGCATTGATTGCAATCATTGTTGGACTCGGAATCGGCCTTGCATGTATGTTCTTAAGATCATGGATTGACGATCATGGGCATCATCTTCATAAGGAAGATTTACTGAAAGAGGATAAGGGGGTTGACGCATAATGGATGTAGGTGAACGCTTAACGGACCAAAACTTCCCTGAATCCCCTGAGAAAGCTACTCTGGAAGGTAAAAACAAGTTTTTAGGATTCTGGTTGTTTTTAGGTGGAGAAACTGTACTTTTCGCAACATTGTTCGGTACGTACCTGGGATTACGCAATTCTTTCGGAAAAGGACCGGAAGCATCAGAAATTTTCCAGTTGCCTATGGTTTTCGCGGCGACAATCATCCTACTTACGAGTAGTTTGACGAGTGTATATGCTGTTTTGGCCCTTAAAGAAAATAGAGTCAAGCAAATGCGTAGATGGTTTTTCATCACTTTGTTGCTTGGTCTTTCCTTCTTAGGGTTGGAGATCTATGAGTTCGTCGAATATGTGCATGAAGGACATACATTCACTTCAGGGGCATTCGGTTCAGCTTTCTATACACTTGTTGGGTTCCACGGAGGACATGTATTGTTCGGATGTCTATGGATCACAGCATTGCTTGTTCGGAATAGTGGACGCGGTTTAACCTTATATAATGCTCCCAAGTATTACCTGTTCGCTCTATATTGGCACTTTGTCGATGTAGTATGGGTATTCATCTTTACAGTTGTATATCTTATGGGAAAGGTGGGGTAATCGATGGCTAGTAACGAACAACCAAACTCAGTCCATCACCACTCGTCCTTACAAAAGAAAATTAAATTGAAGCAAGAACGCCGTCAACATAACGTCTCGTTCGTCATGATGATCTTATTGACCATCGTTGCGTTTGCAGCGATTGCAAGTGACGCTATTTCCAACTCCGTCGCGATTCTATTCATCATCGTTCTTGCTGGTGTCCAGGTCTTCTTCCAGCTTTACATTTGGATGCACCTGGGACATAAAGGACATGAATTTCCTATGTGGGGGATTGCAAGTGGATTGTTGATCGCTCTAATCACAGTCGGGACCCTTGTAGGATTGATCTGGTAATATAATAAGGACTGACTCCAAAGGGGTCAGTCCTTTTAACTAGATTAATGACACAAAATTGTTCTACTCCGAGCTGTGGATGTCAATAATATTTGATAAGATAAGTAGAGAGAACAGAGCAAGGAGTGAATTTGATGCATAACCAACATCAGACTTCTTTAAGTGATGTAAGTTTAATCGAATTATGGAATCCATTCTATTTATTGATTACCATCGCAGTTATTGGGATATATCTTTTTTATACAAAAAATGGGCCATGGAAAGGATCTGTAACCAGAGGACAAAAAATCTGGTTTATCATAGGAGTTACCGGGTTTTATATTGCCAAGGGCACACCTTTGAGTGTCATAGGGCACCATTACTCATTTTCCGCACATATGCTTCAGATGAGTCTGCTGTATTTCATTGTCCCGCCGCTGTTGTTGATCGGGCTTCCGAAGGTGTTTTTCAGAAAGATCCTCGGTATTCGGATTATAGGCCGTGTCTTCCGCTTTTTCACGAAACCTTTGATTGCATTGTTATCTTTCAACCTGCTTATATCGTTTTATCACTTGCCGTTTGTTTTTGATACTGTCATGTCACACGGTCTTTTACATGAAACAGCACATTTCATCCTCCTGTCAAGTTCGTTCTTCATGTGGTGGCCTGTGATTGGACCTCTTCCTGAGAGTGATTCTCTTTCGGATCTACAGAAAGTCGGCTATATTTTTGCTGATGGTGTCCTATTGACACCAGCGTGTGCTTTGATCATTTTTGCAGATGATCTGATTTATCAAACCTATATGCATGCACCACAAGTATTTGCTTTTCTCCAACCACTTGATGATCAGCAAGCTGGAGGTGTCATCATGAAGATTGCACAGGAAATCATATATGGAGGTATCCTGCTGTATATCTTGATTCGCTGGGTACGGAAAGAACGTGCACAAGATAGAGAAGATGAGTTGAAAATCATGCAGGAAGCAAAGGCGAATGCAAAAGCAAAATTATCATTGAATGAACAATAATCAATAATAGGGTTGGCTTAGCTGATTAAGCCGATCCTTTTTCTTTTTTCATGTCTAAAGATAGAGGATTTGAAGAAGGGTACCCTGAATAATGTAAGAGGACACATAGTGAAGAGGGGGATACAGATGGAGTTACGTACGATTACAGAAAAAGAATTTGATGACTTTCTAGCCATGGGAGAATTCGCATTCCAGTATGAACTCTCAGAGGAAGATAAGAGAAAAAAAAGAAAAATGACTGATTTGGAAAACTGTTGGGCCTTATTTGAGCAAGGGAAGATGGCTTCTAAATTATTGATCCATCCAATGGAAATCTGGCTGGGTGGAAAGGTCATGGCGATGGGAGGTATTGCGGGCGTCGCCAGTTGGCCTGAATATCGGCGGAAAGGACATATAAAAGCGCTCATGAAAAAATCCCTGGATGTTATGCGAGAAAACGGGCAATCGGTTTCTATGCTTCATCCTTTTTCAGTAGCCTTCTATAGAAAATATGGGTGGGAACTGACACACGCTGTTAAAAAATATGAAATCAAACCTGAACAGTTGGCAGCCCAATATGAGTATGCTGAAGGGCAGGTGATACGAATTACGCATGATATTGAAAGGTTGGATAACATATATGCCCAGTATGCTAAGAAGTACACGGGTATGTTAAAGAGGACAGAAAAATGGTGGCGTTACTCTGTGTTACATGATCCCAGGGATATAGTTGCCGTCTATCAGGACGAAGAGGGAACCGATAAGGGTTATCTCATTTATAGAGTGAAAAAGAATGTGATGGAAATTGAAGAATGGGTATCTCTGAATGAACAAGCCAAATTGACAATGCTCCAATATGTAAGAAACCATGACTCGATGGTCGATTCGATCAAATTACATCCAGCTGTCGATGAAAGCTTCGAATTCTTGATGTTTGACCCTAAAATCAAGCAAGAAATCAGTTCGTATTTCATGAGTAGGATTGTTGACTTCAAAAAATTCATTGAAGCCTATCCTTTTGAGACAGAATTGGTAAAACCATTGATCGTTCATCTGGATGATCCTCTTGCTAGATGGAACAGAGGCACGTTTATCATCAAGAAGAGTGATGATGATGTAAATAAAGTGAATCACTTTCCTCCTAAAGAAGGAGCTAGATGCCAACACCCTCCAGAAAAAGGGATACAATGTGACATTAACACGCTCAGTACTATGTTTTTCAATTACCAGACACCTAGGCAGCTTGCGGCGCAAGGCCGATTAAAAGGAAGCCCTGAAGAAATAGATATACTCGAAAGAATTCTTCCTAAACAACCCCCATTCCTTTATGACTTTTTCTAAGAAGCCATGATACGTGGTGCCAGGCACCGATCCAGAACCGTTGGCGCTAAAGCGATCCTGAACGGTGCCTGGCACCATCTTTATGGCACGCAAAAGGGCTGACCTTTATTGGGACAGCCCTTATTTTAGATTTTGAAATTTGTTTTAACGATCCCTGCTTCACGTGCTGAATTGAAGATGATAAGGAGAAGCGGTCCGATAATGAAACCAATCACCCCAAAGAGCTTCAGACCCAGATACATGGCGATCAAGGTTGAAAGTGCTGATAAACCGATATGATGGCCCATCACTTTCGGTTCTACGGTCCTTCGTACGATCAATAAGATACCAGCAAGCACTGCGAGTTTCGTGCCTAATACCATGTTGCCAATCAAGAGATAATAGAGAGCCCATGGACCGAGGATGACGATGGAACCGATTATCGGGATAAAATCAATGACCCATATGATGAAGGCCATCAATAGAGCGACCTTCGGAACGATCATATACAAACCGATCAGTGCTGCTACAAAAATGACGATACTGACTAAGAATTGAGCTTTCATGAAACCGAATATGACATACGACAGTCTCGTACTCATGAAGTGTACCTTCTCGGCAGTCTTTTCAGTCATGTGTGAGTAAAACCCTTTTTTCAGTCTTGGTATGTCCAAAAGGAATAGGAATAAAGCCAGCAGATAAACGATTATACTCACTAAAAAGCTCGGAATAAAGGAGACGAGCGAAGTCAAGGATTCAACATAGTTCCTCTCAAGAAGTTTCGTTCTTATAGACTCCAAAAATCGATCGACTTGACTGTTGATTTCAATGACGAATTCTTCGGGTAAATCCTGTGCAGCTTTTTCAAAGTTTTTCTCAATATCATCCCACACATTGTTCACTTCTGAAATATAGGTTGGGGAATTCTCTACAAAATTGATTGCTGAGGTAACTACTTTCGTCACTAAAAAATAACTGCCAATGCCAAGTAAAATGACGAAAAGAGAAAAAACAATGAACACAGATAAATGACGTTTGAGTGAAAACTTTCTTTCAAACATCTTCACTGCCGGCTCTAAAAAAAGCGCTGAAATAAGTGCAAAAACGATAGGCAGTGCTAAGGGCAATACCCATATGAACGCTGCAACGATTATAAGTGCGAGTATAGTAAAAATGATCCAGCGTTTACGAGTTGAAAATTGGTTCAACTTGGTCCTCCTTACTCATTAGAAGAATCGATATGTATAGGCCTTCCTAATGCAGGTCATTATTAATAGTTCCTTACTATATATTATATTGCTTTTGTGAAAGTATGAACAGAGTCACGGCCTTAAATGAATGGATTGTTAAACAATTTTCAAATCAATGACTCTCTTTTCTTTTTTAATCATTAAAAAAAGGGCGACTCAGTCAGCCCTTTTCAAACGGTATGGTGCTTATCGATTTCTTCTTTCAATTCATTCAAAAGCTTTTTACAATTTGTAACGACATGCTTAGGAAAATCCTCATCATATTCGACTCCGTGAGGATAATAATGCTTCCCAAGGTACGGTTCCATGACCTTGATCAATGCATGTGGAGATTCAACTTCCCCTTCTACTGCATAACAAGGAACACGTAAATAGAAAACTTCGCCAGTATCCATGCTTTCAAACTTATAGTCATATGTAACTCGTTCGTAATCCCACTGTCCAGCACGTACTAATCCAACATTGTGCATTAAATGTTCAAGTATTTCGAAATTAACTACTTTACCTGCTAGTCCGATTTCTTCAAATTTCATGTGTTATCCTCCACATCCTTCGATATGTTCTTCCTTCATAATAATAGTATGAATCAGCTGAAGATGCAATCTTTCAAAAGATTATTCCATATATTTATGTATGACTTTTGAAAATAAATCGAAAATATGGCAAGACTAGACAATAAGAATAGCAGCTTATAAATCATTCACATTGACTTATACCCCCGTATTGTTGCGATAAAATGGCAAAGTAAAAAAGATAGCGGTTGAGGTTATGGGAACGATTAAGAGATCTCATGACTGGAGCAGGCTTGTTCCTTGACAACTTTATAAATTTTTATTTACCGTCATACTACAGGCATGGGAATCGGACAGCCTGAATATGATGTTAATTAGTAGATTAAGTTCAAAGGATAGACAAGTATGCAGCTATAAGGTAATGTGAAAATAGGATTCGACAAATATTTCTTAAAGATCAGGGGGAGGGGAATATGAGAAGTATTGGAATGATCATTGTCATAGCATTCATATTTTTTGGGTTCAGTATTTTTTACGATGATATTGCACTTCCCCCTGAATTCAATGAGCCTCCAACCGAGCAAACCGATTCTAGTTCCTCTGAAAAACCAAATGAAGACCTGAAATTTCCAGAGTCGGGAATCCAGCAATTTCTACAGATGAATCAAGAAGAGTTACTAACAAAAATCGGAGAACCTGACAGAATTGATCCGACTCCTTATGGATACCAGTGGTGGATATATGATGAGGATCCGGATAAGTATATTCAGCTTGGCGTTGACAAAGGCAGAGTCGTTACAATGTTTGTCCTTGGAAGAGATGTAGATGTTTCTCCATTGGAAATTGGGCAAAAACGTTCAGAAATTGAAAAAAAGGTCAAAATGGATACAAAGGCAAAACTGGAGCTTGATGGAAATGAATACCAATTCGAATTGACAGAAGGAGAAATGAACACGAGGCCACTTGTGAAACTGAAAGGTGCATGGGCCCAGCTCTATATGGATAAATTCGAAAAAACACTTGTGGGGATTCGTTACTTGACGCCAGAAATACTGATTATGCAACGGCCTTATTCCCTTGAGTACCGAGGGAGACTTATCGAACAACCAGAATTAGCTGAAAAAGATTGGGAAGAAATTCAAAATGCAGAAGAACTTCAAATCTTCACAATGACAAATGTCATCCGTGAGCAATACGATGTTCCCGCTCTACATTGGCATGAAGAAACCTCTCAAGTTGCATATGGCCATAGTAAAGAAATGAACGAAGAAAATTACTTCTCCCATGAATCGCCAAACACAGGAAGTTTGTCTGATCGACTGGATCATCAAGATATTGACTATTTCCAGGCAGGCGAGAACATTGCGGCCAATTATATTGATGGGATGGAGGCTGTCATCGGTTGGTTGAATAGCGAGGGACACCGGAAAGCCATGTTGAATAAGGAATTCACACACCTCGGGGTTGGTGTTTATGAAAGATATTATACTCAGAACTTCATTGTCCCCAGGTGATATAAATAAGGAATATATGGATTCACAAAATGAAAGGTGACACAAAAGGCCGAACAAGCCTTTCGAGTCACCTTTTTTAAAGATCAGGGACGTTTGCGCTTTTCTTGCCTTGGGATTACATAGAAGCTTCCCGTTGCTACAGCGACAAGAATCCCTTCTTCATTGTAGATTTTTGCTTCAGTTACGGATGTTTTTGTCCCTAAGTGAAGGATCTCTGCTTTGCATACAAGGAATTCTCCAACCCCTGGAGCGGTATAGTTGATTTTTATTTCGGATGTCACTGCGACTTTGTTACGGGGTATCTTCCTGTTGACGAAGGTGCCCATTGCAGTGTCCGCAAGAGTAGCTGTAAATCCTCCATGGACGATATCCACCGAGTTATCTAAAAACGGAGTGATAGGGATCGTCATGACAAGCTGATCCTCCACCTCTTCAATTTCGGTTTTCATGAAGCTTGTTATGTAGGTGCTGTAACTCCCGAATTGCTTTTCACAGATCCCATCCACTACCTGTTCCAACACCATTTTATCTTTGTCAGAACCGCTTTCTAGTATGATTTTTACCTTATCAAACAGTTGATTTGTTGATTTCATTCCTAGTCCTCTTTTCTTTTTGCCTCTTTTTAGTGTACCAATGAAAAAATAACTCTTGCAACTATAAAATAGGCGAACATAATCAACTCCTGCGTTGTACTATATACTGTAGGCTTGAGTTGAACGTATGGGAGGCATTATAGTGAGTAAGCAAGCGAAAAATAATGAAAAGGTCGAACAATTCAAGATGTTTGTACGCTCACACCCTGGATTAATCGATCACGTAAAGAACGGAAACCAGACATGGCAAGATGTTTTCACAGAGTGGAATCTTCTAGGTGAGGATCATGAACAATGGGGTAAATATATAGAGCGAGAAATTGGAGTTTCATCAACTACAGCAGCAAAACCGAAGAAAAACGGGAAAAATATGAATGACCTTTCAGTAGGTGAAATCCTTTCGATGTTCAAAAACCTGGATATTGATGAAGTCCGTCAATATGCTTCACAAATCAGTTCTGCAATGGCAGGTATTCAAGATATGCTACAGCACTTCCAAAAAGGTCCGGGAAAACGACCACCTTATCCAAATAATCCATTCAGCCAGTTTTTTAAAGATTAGTAAGGGGAGTAAAAAGGATGCGTAAAGAAATCATCGATTACTTAGATCAGCGCCCAGACCTGAAGTTCATTGTCAGAGAACATCCTGATTGGTATAAGAAACTTTCCCGTAACCCGGCGGCGATACAGGAGTTGGAAAATGAAGCAAAGTTCTTCTACGGCCAGACTTTCGGGCAAAAGATCGACCGACTGCATGGACAGATAGAGACAGTATCACGACTAGTCCAACTTTTTGGGAAACATTGATTTGGGTTGACTCGATATAGAGTGTGCATAACCTCCAATTACACTTTTATAAGGTTATACACCACTTATGAGTCAACCTTTTTATTCTCATTGTGGGACAGGCACTATAAATTAACCAGTTATCCATAAGTACCTTTCCCATGCCTATGGATATTTTAACAAGCACCTGCAAAGCCTATTGGGTGAGGAGGTGCATCCAATCGTGTGGAAAAAACGTTTATTTATTTTGGTATCAGCAGTATGTTTTCTCTCTGCTTGCCAGGTCCAAGGAAATGGGAAAATACAAAAAGTAACCATAGAAAAAGACCCTTCAATCTTTAAGGCAGTGGAAGTCACCAGCCCTGCAACATCACTATCCATGACAGTACGGCATATGATTTCAAATAACAATGTGTTTGTTGAATGTTACGTGCCAGGATTTGAATTTACTGAGGAAAGCGGTCAAAATAAACAAAAAAAAGGGCATTTGAGGATCTCAGTCGATCATCAAAAACCCTATCCCGTTTATAAAGCTGCATTCATTATAAAAGAACTTCCGAAAGGGACCCATCATATAGCTGTCACCCTGGTCGATACGAAAGGTAAAGCCCTTAAAGGTCTGAATAAAGAAATTACAGTAACAATTTCTTGAAAATTACGAAGGGACTTGCTCGGTCGTCCCGAATGGATTCGGAGGATACAAGGG
This sequence comes from Alkalihalobacillus sp. YIM B00296, assembly GCF_020179385.1. GTDB lineage: Bacteria > Bacillota > Bacilli > Bacillales > Fictibacillaceae > Pseudalkalibacillus. Next base: position 179,986 of record NZ_JAIBLJ010000006.1, read on the forward strand.
ACTGAACTGTCGTAATAAATATTGGAATATCTTTTCCTGGATATTGATTTCCTGGCTCCTTAACGCATCATTTCCGAATAATGTATTGAACTCTAGAAAATATATTTGTCCATCAACTAGTGCAAGATCGAATCCTGCATGGTTTATGTTCAACTGTTTGGCTATATCAAGTGTCAGCTTTATGGCTTCATCCGGAATATCGAGGAATGAAATCTTCCCGCCCTGTGAGACATTATTGTGGAATTGATCTTCACCTGAGCGCCAGTACGCAGCGATTACTTCTTCTCCCACTATACATACCCTTAGATCCCTGTCCATTTCTAAAAATTCCTGTACATAAAGAGTGGTATTGTTTCTTGCGTACTCCAGAAAGTCTTCTCTTGAATTGATCAGAAAAACACCTCGACCCATCGAATTACGGGGTTCTTTTGCCACAAATGGAAAAGGAAAAGTTTCAAGTATATGGTCGATGTTACTTTTTGAATTTCCAAGAATCTCCGTGTAAGGGACATGAGTTGGACAAACAGTCCAAAGAGCTCTCGTCATTTCTACTTTGTCGTATCCTAGATGGATGGATTCAACACTAGGAAAGATCGGTTTCTTAAGACCATATACGAGTGAATTGACCTGCCAATGTTCGGGAAATAAGATTACATCAGCATCCTTGATCGATGCTTGTTCCCGAAACATAAGTTCTGGCTTGATATATCTAACTCCAGGCAAACCAATCGTCCGAAATGGATTGAATGTTACAACTTTCATTTTGCTATCCCCTAAATTATACTAAACGAGAAAATTATATAGCTAAACAAGGGGACTGTCAATAAAATTTTCATGTCCAAAAATGAAAGGAAAGCCTCTGAATGGAATATCTTAGAATATGAGATTGGCAATAATGGGTTCACTTATGGCATACTATACGTAACCCATAAATACAGGGTGGAGGTGTATGTTTTCTATGTTAGCAACAGTTGAAAGTATAGAGATTCTAGACGGGGCAGATGAACTGTCGTCTGTAATCGTCAATTCAGAGATAGGACAAGAATATAAAGAAGCGAAGAAAAAGCTTCGGGAAGATAAAGAGGCTCAGAAGTTGATTGATGAGTTCTCCAAAATGAAGGAAAAGTATGAGGAAGTTCAAAGGTTCGGGAAATACCATCCAGATTACAAGACGGTTTCAACCGATATAAGAGTTTTGAAACGTGAAATCGATTTAAATGAGACTGTCGCAGCGTTCAAAAGAGCAGAGAAGGAATTGGAAGGGCTTTTGAACGAAGTCTGTGGAGTATTAGCAGGTCAAGTTTCGAAAAACATTAAAGTTCCAACAGGCAACCCATTCTTCGATAATATGTCTTGTGGCGGGGGATGTGGATCCGGGGGAGCTTGTGGCTGCGGATAAAATAGCATAGGGTTGGAGAGGATCGGTCCAATTTGGATCATCCTCTTTTTTTGTTCAGCTTATTTTGTTCTTATCGGAATCGAATGCAGTCGTGACATAAGTTCCCACAACAGAACATTTTTTGTTGTGGAACATAAAAACGGCTCCGGTAGACAAGCAGGAGATTTTCTTTTCGTACATAAACCGATTCGAAATGCAGCCGTTTTCCCTTCATGGCTTTTACGGCGGCTTTCTCAATAAGTGGTTCAACGGTTTTTCTCTCAACTGGAGAGATTGACGTCAAATAGAGAAACGGTATGCCCGCCCTTTTTGACATGGAAACGTCCATGAATTTTGAGGTGCTGAGTAAATATTCGATAAACGTATTCCAAACCATTTCAAGGTCCATATGAACAGCCCCCCTCAGTAAATGTCATATAAGTGATTGCGCGGCATTTGTCTTCATGCTAGACTGAATAAAAACTGGTAAAAAAGGAGCTCCACTAATGCTGACGAATCGTACCGGATTGGCCGTCTGGCTTCATTCTTTAAAATATATCAAACAGCTTCGCAAATTTGGTAATATCCATTATGTATCGAAAAGGATGAAATATGCTGTTCTGTATTGTGATACGGAACAGAAAGACCGGATCATCGAGAAGATCGAAAAACTTCATTTTGTAAAGAAGGTAGAGCCTTCCCATAAAGCCTATATCAAGACTGAATATCAAAATGCACGTCCAGACAAGGCCAAAGAATACGACTATAAAATCGGTCTGTAATGATTATTGCCAGGCAGGTATGACGTGCTGCATTCTGAGGATTCCGGTTAAATATTGATAGTATAGCTCTTTTTCGTTGAATTCGTTTGACGGTCTTACTTTAAGAACCTTCAACTCCTTATTATGGATAGAGGCACAGTCCTGGAACAAATCCCATCGTTTCGAGTGCTCTGGAACACCCTCAAGACAAATATAAATCGGTTGGAAGTTTGATTTCCCTGCTGGTTGTAAAGCAATCGCTACGGAACAAACTTCTTTTTCGTTGATCTTTGTCTTTAAAGCAATGAACCTTGTTAGACGATCTGCATTCGTTTCAGCTATCTCGATCAGTTCATATATATCAGAATAGCCCTCCCCCAGTTCAATGAAGCGTTGAATCATGATTTTACCTCCTTGTTCAATTTCATCTCATTCCTAACTTTAGCATGGATAACCCATACTGTGAATCGGTTGCATTTTACCATCTATTAGAAAAGGCTTGTTATACTTGATTTTTCATTTTTGCGCAATTCACTCTCTTTCCATACTCAACATCAAATTTTGACAAAGCCAATAAAAAAAGCCCGCAGGATTCATTCCTGCGGGCTGTTCCATACCCTTACATGCCTAGAAACATTACGGAAATGTTCATTTGCCGTAGGGACAGAACAATGGGAGAGGAGAAACCGGAGTTAAGCCTATGGGGAAATTAAGCTTACTCCGTGGTTCAACTTACAACACCTGTGAGGGTGCTGTAATCCTATTATTGTACAGTTCAGAAGCTTATATACGCTCTATTTAAGAATTGTCCGTTTTTATGGTAGGATAATGGAGGTAAATAAAATTACGACGAGGTATACATGATGAGAATAATATCAGGTGAATTTAAAGGCCGTAAGTTAAAGTCTGTATCTGGTTCAGGGACAAGACCCACCTCCGATAAAATACGTGAATCAATTTTCAATATCATTGGCCCCTACTTTGATGGAGGCATGTCTTTGGATCTTTACGGAGGTAGTGGTGCCTTGACGATAGAAGGTCTGAGCCGAGGGGTGGATAAGGCGATCATCGTTGATGTAGACTCCAAAGCGGTGGAGGCGATAAATTATAACCTGCAAAGTCTTGATTTGTCTAATAGAGTCGAGGTCTTCAGGAATGATTCATATCGCGCATTGAAAGCCCTTCGAAAAAGAGATGCCCAGTTTACATATGTATTCCTTGATCCTCCTTATAAAAAGCAAAAGATCAAAAAGGAAATCGAGTTTTTAATGGAATATGGTTTGCTTGAATCTGCCGCAATGATTGTCTGTGAGCATGATGCGGTACTTAAGCTTCCTGAAGAAATCGGTACTTGTTATCGGTTGAAGCATGAGCAATATAATAGCACGACAGCGGTTACAATATATAGAAATGAGATAGAGGGGGAAAGATAAATGAGCAAGAAACAGGCGATATGCCCAGGGAGCTTTGATCCGATCACATACGGCCATCTTGATATCATTTCAAGAGGTGCAAGTGTTTTTGATGAGGTAATTGTAGTTGTGGCAAATAACCAAAGTAAAAAATCTCTCTTTTCTGTCGAAGAGCGTATAAATCTGATAAAAGAAGCGACCAAGGACATACCGAACATTAGAGTCGACTGGTGTGAGGGATTGCTTATGGATTATGTCCGTACGACCGGTGCCAGGGTCATTTTAAGAGGATTGCGTGCCGTTTCTGACTTTGAGTATGAAATGCAGATCACTTCGATCAACCGGAAGCTGGATGAATCAGTTGAAACCTTTTTCATGATGACCAATAATCAATATTCATTCTTAAGTTCCAGCATCGTTAAAGAGGTTGCAAAGTACCACTCCCCGGTTACCGACCTTGTACCTAAGGTGGTAGAAGAAGCTCTGAAGCAGAAGTTTGCAATAAAATAAATTTTCACAGACTTCTCTACATCATTTTGTATTGTGTTAAGGAGCGTAGATGCATCACGATGAAAATGACCAAGCTCATAAAGGTAACAAAAGCCCCTACAGTCAGCAGGTGGTGCCATGCATCATAAATCCAAGATATCGATGGATGCGATGCAAATGTTTCAACAGCTGTTCCTTTTGTCTGGTTTAAATAAAGAGGTTTCCATAGGATAATCGTTAATATCGCTGCGATGAATCCATGCAATACTCTTGCCAATAGAAAGGGTTTGAACCGGATATCTGTTTCCGCTAATATACTAGCCACTTGCGCTTGGACTGAAAAGCCATTGAAAGCAAGGACGAAGCTGACCAGAACAGCTTGATCCAGAAGTCCAGGCCCACTGGTTTCACTGATCAATTTGCTGCCAAGTGTGATTTCAAACATTCCTGAAAGAAAGGGAGGAATAAGCACTTGAGCAAAGCCTAGTAAAGTCGTAAATGTGGACAGGACAGACGCCATAAACATAGTAATATGGAACTCTGTCAGCATACGGTTCAATACTGAAAAAAGAAGGATAAACCCGCCAATCATGAGTAAAGTCTGTATCGAGTGTTTGACGGCGTCACCCAGCTGTTGTCCGAATGGACGGGAATCCATCTTCCTGACTTGATACATCCTGTTGAGTGCATGCATCAAGCGGTTTTCTGGAATAGGAATAAAAATATGTCTTGGCCGAGACTCAGGTGGTCCATAAAATCGCATGATGAATCCTACAAAGATATTACCAATATAATGGGCTGCTGCTAGAAGGACACCCAGCTCTGGATTATGAAAAAAGCCGACAGCCACAGCACCGAGTATGAATAACGGATTAGAACAATTCGTAAATGCGACTAGACGCTCTGCTTCAATTCGCGAAATTTCCTTCTCTTGCCTTAGTCTTGCTGTCAATTTCGCTCCAGCCGGAAACCCTGATGAGATCCCCATGGCCCAAACAAACCCGCCTGAACCTGGCACTCTGAATAGAGGGCGCATGACCGGTTCCATCAAAACACCGACGAATCTTACAACACCGAAGCAGATCAATAGTTCACTTATGATGAAAAACGGGAGCAAAGAGGGAAAAACGATTTCCCACCACATTTTCAATCCGGTCAAAGATGATTCAAATGCTGCTTTTGGGTATACCATTAAGGAGAATGCAAAAAGGGAAATTACAATGGCAAAAAGTAAATTTTTCAAACGGGAAGGGTACAATCCGAATCCTCCTTATGAATACGCTAATATATACGTGACCATAGATAAGTTGTCCTCATTCATTTATACGTGAATATGCCAAGATTAGACCTCTAGGAGAGGTTCTCACTGAAAGAGGAGGTCATCCTGTGAATCAGCCCAAAATCGGTTTAGCTCTAGGTTCTGGAGGGGCTAGAGGGTTTGCCCATATTGGTGTTTTGAAAGCTTTGCATGAAGCGGAAGTTCCTATCCATATGATTGCGGGAAGCAGTATGGGTGCCCTGGTAGGAGCTTTTTATTGTACCGGCCATAAGCCGGATACGATGGTGAAGATGGCAAGGATGTTCCGTAGACGGTATTATATGGATTATACGGTTCCAAAAATGGGGTTTGTAGCTGGAGAAAAGGTGAAACAGCTTATATATGCTTTGACGAAAGGCTGTAGGATAGAAGATTTAGACCTCCCATTTTCAATCATTGCTACCGATCTTTTGAAAGGCGAGAAGGTCGTCATCACTAAAGGGCTTATATCTGAAGCAGTCAGGGCTAGCATCGCTGTACCAGGTATTTTTGTACCGTATGAAAGGGATGGACGGCTCTTGGTCGATGGAGGTGTGATCGATAGGGTGCCGGTGTCCGTCGTGAAGGAAATGGGGGCGGATCTCGTCATTGCTGTAGATATTTCGCACATTAAAGAAGACCCGGAAATCAATACGATCTTTGATGTCATCTTGCAAAGTATCGATATCATGCAGCGGGAACTCGTGAAAGCGAACGATATTGCTACAGATGTACTGATCAGGCCTCTGGTGGAAACGTTCAGTTCTTCTGCATTTAAAGACATAGATGAGATCATTGCCATCGGTGAAGAAGAAACTAAAAATCGTATTCAAGATATTGAAGCTGCGATTCGTGACTGGAGGAAGAACCATGAAAAGAATTAGATCCCAATGGCCCTGGGTTGTCATATTATTAACCCTTGTGATAGCTTTCCTGCCGCTGCCATATTATTTTACACAGCCGGGTGATGCAAAGGTGTTGAGCCCTATTATCGAAGTAGAAGAAAGGAATCAAGCAAAGGGATCCTTCATGCTGACGACAGTATTGGTAGGGAAAGCGAACGCTGCAGAATATTTATGGGCCAAAGTCAGTGAATATCGGGAAGTGATTCCAGAAGACCAGATCAGGGGTTCGGACGAAACGGAAGAGGAATACGAATCCAGGCAGCTCCAGATGATGCAAAGTTCCCAGCACGCAGCAACCATAGTCGCTTTTAAAGAAGCGGATAAGTCGATCGAAATCATCAATAAAGGTATCTTCATAACGGGGGTCATATCAGGTATGCCAGCAGCGGAAAAACTAAAGGTTGGGGATCTGATCACCTCCTTGAATGGAGAAGAAATCAAAACCGCTGAAGAGCTCGTCAACAGATTAAAAAAGTTTGATGCAAATGAAAAAGTTCGACTGACTGTCAACAGAGATTCAAAAGAAAAGGAAATCACACTTTCTTTGAAACCTTTTCCGAAAAAAATTGTCCAGAACAGTGAAGAAGAACGTGCCGGGATTGGTATAACTTATCCAGTCACATTTACCGAAATCGAGACAGATCCGAATTTGAAAATTGAAACCAATAATATCGGTGGTCCATCTGCAGGATTAATGTTTACCCTTGAAATCTACAATCAATTGACAGAAGAGGATTGGACGAAAGGGTATCAGATTGCTGGAACAGGGACGATGAATGAAAAGGGAGAAGTTGGTCCGATCGGCGGGATTAAACAAAAGATCGTGGCAGCTGATAACGCTGGTGCTAAAGTTTTCTTCGCCCCAGTCAAAGCAGACAATTACAAACACGCAAAAGAAGCTGCAGATGATATCAATACTGAAATGAAAATCGTCCCGGTTGAAAAATTCTCTGATGCCCTGGGGTATCTGAAGGGCTTGAAAGAAAAGGACTGACACACAATTTGGCCCCACTTTGGTTGGAGCCTCTTCGTCTGATTTTCAGAGACCTTGTGGGTGATTTCTTAAATGCGGATCGGCGGGTTTGAATATTCCTGTCTCCAAAGCCTCGAATGGTGCTCAACTGGAAAACCGAGGATATATGTATTCGTCGCTTTGATGTCCAGTTCCAAAAAGTCATCAGTATGTTTAGAAAGTGTGCTGACGATCGGAAGTTCAACCTTCTTTTTATTGGCGTTTAGATACTGTTGTCCCTTTTGGTTCATTCCAAGCAAGCGGATATAAGTCGGTTGCATTGTCAATGCTCTCTCCATTGTTTCTTTTTTCGCGTTTGTCAGTAGATGTGTGCATAGCCTCTGAAGCCGTGTCCACGTATATCTTTTCGTCTTGACATCTTCAAGAAACCCGGAAAATGATTCCGAACGTAAAATCTGGTTCATCAGCCGATGCTCGATTCCTTCGACACATTCATATACCTGGGATAATTCCTCTGGAGAAGATGTGATCAGTCTATGTTTCAAGAAATTGAAATAACGTTGCCAGCTGATGAATGTTCCGAATATTTGTTGGTGTTGACCCAATCCGTTGAATGTTGTTGGGGGGACGAGTTCTTTGATTCCAGAGAGGTCCCCTTTGTCGCCGAACAGGATTTTTCTGATTCCAGTAGCGCTGGCAATCTTGTCAGTTCCATGTTCTTCATCATGATAGCCTGCGCCAGTACGCTGGATTGTATTTATAATCATTGTAGACCCTATTTGACAAATTGAATTCACATAATGATACCCAAGAATATTATTCGGTTTTGTCAGATCGACAGATTCCTGTGGCCTTCCTTGTAGTTCTGAAAAAGCCATTGAAGCTGCAGTTGGGTAACTGACTCCTGTCTGGACATGTTTTTGAATCCAACCGTTATATTCTTTTTGGTTTTCATTAAGGAAATCTACAGTATTCATGAAGGGTTCTATTTTTCCAGATTCACTCCCAAATATGATTTCATCGCATTTCAATACATCTAGGATGGAGACAGCTCCATAAGCAAATCGATCTGCTCGTTGGGTGGCAAAAGCATACGGAAGTTCGACTACTAGATCGACTCCAGCCTCTAGTGCCATTTTTGCCCTTGTCCACTTTGAAACAAGTGCAGGTTCCCCCCGTTGCAGATAGTTGCCGCTCATGACAGCTATGACTACATCTGCTTGTGACTGTCTCTTAGATTGTTGCAAATGATATAAATGGCCATTATGAAAAGGGTTATACTCAACGATCAATCCTAATGCTTTCATGATATTACTCCTTCTAATTTGGTGGTGGGAAAGGATATACGTTAAAATTGGGACGGAAGGGTATAGATGATTAAGTTCAGTCTCCACTATTGTACCAAATTGCAAAGGGTCAATGAAAATGACTGTAAAGAAAAAATGTTGACAATTTATTTTTTGAAAGCTATAATTACTACTGTTGCCTTGAGGTGATGACAAATGAAATGGTCCATACAACAACTGAGAAGTTTTCAACGTAAAGGACTAGAACTTAATGAAACAATCGAGCTTGGCTCGATCCGTGATTTTGATCCTGAAATCCGCGAGATAACACCTGTCCATGTGAAGGGTTATGCTGAAATCAATCAAAATCGAGCTGTTTTCCATTTGACGATGGCTGGAAAGATGACGCTGCCTTGTGCAGTAACTCTTGAAGATGTACCTTTCCCTTTCAAAATCCATTCTACAGAAATTTTCTTGTTTGAACCAGATTATGGTATGGATGCAGAAGAAGAGGACATCCATGTCGTCGAAGACAATACAGTTGATCTGATACCTTATATCCGGGAAAACATTTTGTTGGAAAAGCCGTTGAAGGTCATCAGCTCTGAACCAACTGATAACCCTCCTGCTCCTCCATCAGGTAAAGGATGGGATGTAGTTGAGGAAGAAGAGGATCGACAAGGTAAAGTTGATCCAAGGATGGCCGATTTGGCCAAGTTTTTTAATGATAGCGATAAAAAGTGAAGAAGCGTCAAACCAATTGACATTCTCTAGCTGAACAATTCCTTCAAGGAGGTGGAAACCATGGCAGTACCTTTTAGAAGAACCTCTACAACTCGTAAAAACAAACGTCGTACGCACTATAAGTTGAAAGTACCTGGAATGGTGAAATGCCCACAATGTGGCGAATACAAGCTTTCTCACCGCGTATGTCCAGAATGTGGGACATACAAAGGAAAAGAAGTAGTAGAAAAGTAAGACAGATAAGAGTGCCTGTTTGGAGTGCAAATTCCTGGCAGGCACTTTTTGGATTGTTGATCCGATCGGTGTACTGAACATATTGAGCCCTGCATTAAACAGGCATCAGGTGTATTATTTCGTGGATTGGTGCAATAATATTCGAAGTCGTGAAACCAACTTTCAATAACGTGCAATTCTTTTTCAAAGTAACTCAATTATCCTTCAAAATCGCGCAATTAAGAAAATTGGCCTTCATTTAGAACGTATCCTATGTATTAAGGCCAACAGCCCTAACCTCTTCAAATAACATTCCTGCCGCTAGAACGATCAAAATTCCTCCTTAAGAACAACGATAAGCATCCGAAGACACTGCAAGTTCATCTTAGCTTCATACCGGAAAAATCGCCTTATTGTTTTGATATAATGGATGGAACTGGCTATTTTATACATAAGTAGGGTGATCATATGGAGAAAGTGAAAGTAGAAATCAAAAACGGCATTTGCTGGCTGACTTTGAACCAGCCAGAGCGATACAATGCAATCGATCATGACATGATTGCTTTATTGGATCGTTACTTAACAGAGGTAAAGGACAATCATGCTGTAAAAGTACTCGTGATACGTGGGTCGGGAGAGAAATCATTCTGTTCAGGTGGTGACTTGTCTGTCTTCCACCAATTACATACAGAGAAAGAAGCCTACAGTATGCTTTCTAAAATGGGAACTGTCTTATTCAAGGTTTTCTCGTTTCCTAAGCCTGTGGTTGCACTCCTCAATGGGGTAGCAGTAGGAGGGGGATGCGAAATCGCTTCTGCATGCGATTTTAGGGTTTCTTACCCGAACGTAAAATTCGGTTTCATTCAGGGGACGCTAGGAATTACAACCGGATGGGGTGGATCGACCTTCGTTATGGAACGTATGAACCCTGATTATGCTTTGGAGATGTTGATCAGTGCGAGGAAATATTCAGCTCAAGAAGGGTATGAAAAAGGGTTTATCCAAAAAATATTAGCTGAAGAAGGCACTATGAAAGACTTTTATGAATGGATCCAGTTCTTTACAACGAAAACAGCAAGTGTTCAAGAAGCGTATAAACAACGCCGTTTGGATCGTTATGATCTTACAGAGATCAAAAATCGGATTGAAAAAGAAATAAGCGAATGTTCCCGGTTATGGGAGTCAGATGAACATCATCAGGCAGTGAGAACCTTTTTAAACCGCAAGTGAGTAGTTGGTATCCGTTTTGGACAATTAAGTATAGAATCTTTTACTAGAACAAAAGTCTATCTTTTCTACCATCTGCATATGTTGTAAGTAAAGTAGAAATGTTTGGAGGGATGCAGATGGGCTCGACACGCCAGGATGCTTGGAATCATGATGAAGATCTATTGCTAGCAGAAGTCGTTCTGCGACATATACGGGAGGGCGGAACTCAACTAGCAGCATTTGAAGAAGTTGGAAAAAAATTATCGCGGACATCAGCAGCATGCGGTTTTAGATGGAATTCATTGATCCGGAAAAAATACGATGCTGCCATAGCCATTGCTAAAAAACAGCGAAAACAGATGATGAAAGAGAAGCAACTGAAAACACATTCTGCTAGCAATGCTGGACAGCAATCACATACGCCTCAAAATCATCAAGAAGAAATAAGGGTAATGAACAGAACAGGTGTTAAATCAGATTTATGTATGGATGATGTGATCGACTATTTACAAACCATCCGATCGACTGAACAGAACACACATACAATCCAAGGGGAAAATGAACGATTAAAAGAAGAACTTCTGAAGCTTGAAAAGGAAAATGAAGTATTGAGCCATAAACTTCAAAAATTACAGAGTGACTACGAACATGTTTATGAAGATTATAAGATCATGTTGAATTTCATGGAACGGGCGAGGAAAATGGCAGTGACAGATGGAGATGATCAGGATTCTCAAGTGAAATTCCAAATGGATTATAATGGAAATTTAGAAAAAGTGGAAAAGTAAAGAATAAGCTGACGAAAAAAGTGTCAGATTCTTCAAATGAAGGACCTAACACTTGATTCAAGTCAGCTTTTCGTTTTATAATTCACAATTCAGTGGAAGATACGTCCGTTTCTTTGATCGGTCCGTCTTCTTTTTCTGTATGCTCTTGTTCTGCAACTCCTGCAGGATACCATACATAAGGATTTTCTCCGCGATCGCGGCTCGGGTTGTACGTTACAGACGAAAAGCCCATCTTTTCCCAAAATTCACTGGAACGTTGTCGTGCATTCGTCTTGATAGGGAGATTATACGTTTTTGCGTAGTTGACGAGTGCACTTCCGAACCCTTTCCCATGATAGTCTGGTAAAACTTCCAATTTCCAAAGTTCAAGGTAATCTTGAGGCGGATCGAAATAACGGTCATAGGTTCCATCAATACGATAAAGGCTCATTCTGGCAACCAATTTGTCCCCATAGTATACCCCGTAAAAAGGTGATTCGCTATCGTTATCGATGATATTTTCCTGCAAATCTTCCAGCATGGATAATTCTTGGATTCCATATTCCTTGAACTTCTTGAATTCTTCTAACGTTTTATAATTAACGAGAAGTTTTTGTACTTTATACATCACTAGGCGTCCCCCTTCATTTATTCTCCCTTTCTATCTAATGTTATTATATAATAAAGTTACGAAAATTTCTGCAAAAGTAAAAAAAATCTGCAGGATTCTACAGGAATTAGGCGGATTCCTGTTGAAAGTAGTAGATTGTAGCCCAGAGAAATAGGAGGAGATGGTTTGAAAAAGATACTGATCGCAAACAGAGGAGAAATTGCAGCCAGGATAGTCGAAACTTGCGAAAAATTACGGATTGAACCAGTTATCGTATACTCACAGGCGGATAAAGATCTTCCCTATGTGAAAGATGCCAAGATAGCTCATGAAATCGGTGAGCCTCCAGTAGTCAAATCATATTTGAACAGTGAACGTATTTTGGAGATTGCACTTCATGAACAAGTTGATGCGATTCATCCTGGATATGGATTTCTTTCAGAGAATGCTGACTTTGTACGAAAAGTTGAAAACGCTAACATTAAATTCATCGGACCCTCTGCGGATGTAGTAGAAGCGATGGGCGACAAGGTGAAAGCGAGAAAGACGATGCAGGATGCAGGAGTTCCTGTCGTGCCCGGCAGTGACGGTCCGCTCAGTGATGTGGAGGAGGCAGTCCAACTTGCTGCTGATATAGGTTATCCGATCATGATCAAGGCGAGTGCAGGCGGTGGTGGTATCGGAATGCAGCGGTGTGATGACGAGAAAGCATTACGTACAGCATTCCTTTCCAGTCAAAACCGGGCAAAGGCTTATTTCGGTAATGATGAAATGTTCATGGAAAAGTTCATATCTAACAGTCGCCATATCGAAGTGCAAATCTTCGGTGATGAGCAAGGAAATGTCGTCCATTTATTTGAAAGGGATTGCTCGATCCAGCGTAGACACCAGAAAGTCATCGAGGAGACACCATCGCCATTTTTAAGTGAAGAGGTTCGTCAACAGATTTGTGAAGCTGCTGTCCAAGCTGGTAAACATGTGAATTATACGAATGCAGGGACAGTTGAGTTCATCGTGGATGAGAATGAGAATTTTTATTTCTTGGAAATGAACACACGGTTACAGGTGGAACATCCGATCACTGAAATGATTACAGGCTTGGATCTGGTTGAATGGCAGATTAACGTGGCTCAATCAAAGCCATTGCCATATTCACAGGGGGAGCTTACCAAATCAGGGCACTGTATCGAATACAGGATCTATGCAGAAGACCCGAATACCTTCTTGCCTTCCCCGGGAAAGATCGAGAAGTTCCATTACCCGGCCACTGAAGGTGTACGTGTAGATACTGGGTTCAGTTCCCAGACCCAAGTGACACCATTCTATGATCCGATGATCGCAAAAGTCATCATCTACGCTGAAGATCGGGATAAAGCACTGGAAAGATCCCGATGTTTCTTTGAGGAATGGACCTTAAGTGGAATCAAGAACAATGGACCTTTATTCGATCAAGTATTAAATGAAGAATCATTTCAAAAGGGAGAATACACAACAAATTACTTAAACGAAATGATAACAAAAGTTGAAAATTAGGAGTGATCCAACATGAAAGAGGTAACAGCATCAATGGCAGGTACCGTATTAAACGTATTGGTTTCAGAAGGAGAAAGTGTATCAGCAGGACAAGCGGTCCTTACACTTGAATCTATGAAAATGGAGATCCCGATTGAAGCAGCAGCAGAAGGTGAAGTCGAATCTGTCAACGTCAATGTAGGGGATTTCGTTAATGAGGGTGACGTGCTCGTTGTCATGAAATAAAAATGAATGAGCGCTCGTTCTCTTAAAAAGCAATAAAGGAGGAATAGGATGTTGAAGACAATGAATGAAACCTTGCATGAGGCATCATCAAAGGTAGAAGCAGGCGGTGCTGAGAAGTATCATGAAAAGCTGAAAGCCCAAAATAAATTGTTCGTCAGAAAACGCCTCGAATTATTATTTGATGATGATTCCTATAAAATTGAAGACGGAAAATTCGCGAATAACCAGGCTGAAGGGTTACCTGCTGATGGAGTCGTAACGGCGATCGGGAAAGTGAACGGCCAAAAGGTCTGTGTAATGGCGAATGATTCAACCGTAAAGGCTGGTTCCTGGGGTGCAAGGACGGTTGAAAAAATCATCCGGATCCAAGAAACGGCTATGAGACTGAAGGTACCTCTCTTTTATCTTGTCGATTCGGCAGGAGCACGGATTACAGACCAGATCGACATGTTCCCGAATCGCCGTGGGGCTGGTAGGATCTTTTATAATCAGGTGAAAATGTCAGGGATGTTGCCTCAAGTCTGCATCCTATTCGGACCTTCTGCTGCCGGCGGCGCATATATCCCTGCATTTTGCGATACGGTCATCATGGTAGACCAGAACGCTTCCATGTATTTGGGATCTCCGAGAATGGCTGAAAAAGTGATTGGGGAAAAGGTGACCCTTGAAGAGATGGGTGGAGCTCGAATGCATTGCAGCGTAAGCGGGTGCGGCGATTATCTTGCAGCAACAGAAGAGGAAGCAATCGAATCTGCACGGGGCTATCTCTCCTACTTCCCATCTAATTATAAAGAAAAACCTCATAAAGAAGAGGGGAAATTGCCTGTACAGGGACGGAGTTTATCTGAAATCGTGCCTGAAAATCAAAATGTCCCATTTGATATGTATGAATTCATTGACGGACTTATTGATGAAGGTTCATTTTATGAAATGAAGAAGTTGTTCGCGCCTGAAATCGTGACCGGTTTTGCGCGGATTGATGGAAAGGCAGTCGGCATCGTGGCGAACCAGCCGAAAGTCAAGGGCGGCGTATTGTTTGTAGATTCGGCTGACAAAGCTGCGAAGTTCATCACGTTATGTGATGCTTTCTCGATTCCATTATTGTTCCTTGCTGATGTACCAGGCTTCATGATCGGTACGAAAGTTGAGAGAGCGGGAATCATCCGACATGGTGCCAAGTTGATCGCAGCGATGAGCGATGTCACGGTTCCGAAAATTTCGGTCGTTGTCCGAAAAGCATACGGAGCTGGCCTCTATGCTATGGCAGGGCCAGCTTTTGAACCAGATTGCTGCATAGCGCTCCCAACTGCCCAAATCGCAGTAATGGGACCTGAAGCGGCTGTCAATGCGGTATATTCTAATAAAATCAATGAAATTGAAGATCCGAAAGAGCGGATAAAATATGTTCAAGAGAAACATCAGGAATACAAAGAACATATCGATATTTATAAGCTTGCCTCCGAAATGATAGTTGATCAAATTGTATCTGCTGATGATTTACGTGCGGAGCTAATCGATCGGTTTACTGCATACGAGTCGAAAGAAATGATATTCAGTGAACGAAAGCATCCAGTGTACCCGGTTTAAGAATTAATAGGGCTGTCCCAAAACAATAGTGTCAGACACCACCACACAACATTTTGTTTCAAAAACACACTTTTTCTCAAAATGTTGCTAGGGAGGGTGAGAGTCAGACACTAATGGGACAGCCCCTTTTTTTGTATATTTTTTAAGTTGTTGGGATCATTCTCGAGTTGTAATTTCAAATTTGTAGCGTTTTAGTCTTGAGTTGGTGGGATAATGAACATTGGAAACATATAAGATTACCGATGAATAGACCAAATTACAATGGAAAGATTTATCAGCAGAGTCAATTTTGTGCTACTATAATCTTACAAATCCTTGTTCAAAGGTTGGGGTTATCATGAAAATTGGGGTCATTGGTGGAGGCGCGATAGGACAGCTATTTACGGCTTATCTTTCAAAAAGTCCTCATGATGTTGTACTTTTTGTGAGAAGGGAAACCCAGCAACAAGCAATTCAGACAATGGGATTGACTTTGAAATTTGGGACTTCAGTATATACGTGTCAACCTGATGTTCGTTTACTATCAGGTAGAGATCATGAGGACATTGAGGTATTGATAGTTGCAGTTAAATCTTATGACGTTGAGCAAGTAATACCTGAAATCGGTGAAAGGTTCAGCCGGACACGTGCTATTCTGTTTGTACAGAATGGCATGCAGCATCTTCGTGTCTTGCCAAAGCTGCAGATGCATTCAATCTATTTGGGGGTGGTAGAGCATGGTGCATTAAAAGAATCGGATCATTCAATCATCCACACAGGCCTGGGGCAAACCAGGATCGCCCCTTATCTGGATGGCCATTCCGGAATCAATTGGGAAATACTCTCAAAAGAAAACTTCCCATTCACTTACCAAAAGGATTGGTATGCCATGCTTAGTGAAAAATTACATATCAACGCTGTCATCAATCCCCTTACCGCTATATTGAAGGTTAACAACGGTGATCTCCTTGCCAATCCATATTGGTTCCATTTGATGAAACAACTCAGTAAAGAAGCTTGTAAAGTCTTGAACATCGAAGATCATGAAGCTTGGAAGGATTTAGTGTCAGTTTGCGAAAATACTTCTTTAAACAAATCTTCCATGTTAAGGGATATAGAGAATAATCGAAAAACAGAGATCGATGCAATTAATGGGTTCCTTCTGAATTCTGCCCAACAGAAGAGTATCGAAGTTCCTAATAATCAATTCGTATATCAAGTCATCAAAGGGATGGAAGATCATATGGAAAGTAGGGGAAACAATGGTTGATTTTTTATTAGGATCCCTGGCGGCATTGGTGACGGTACCTTTACTGGCTTGGATCATGGTTTACTGGATAACACGAAAAATAATCCGCCATAAAAAGCGGTCCTTCCTGTTTGCGACAGACGTGACCACTTTTTTCCTGATTCTTTCTGTCATGTTTGCCTTATATACCATTTGGGGGAATGCCTTTTTGTGGCCGATCATCATCATCATTTTAATACTAATTATCAGTATCACCTTCATATATTGGAAACAAAATAAAGACATCAGACTTTCCAAGATCATCAAGGCAGCCTGGCGCTTGAATTTCCTGCTTTTTTCTTCCGGATATCTAGTCCTTTGTATATATGGGTTGATCAATCGTGTGCTTGCCATATAAAAATGAATTTTATGAGAAGAGGTTCACTGTGAAAGAAGCGGTTCCAAAAGCTCCTGTACTATCGTATATATAGCCTGATTCGTGATTTTCCTGGTACGATGTTGGGTCCTTGGGAGACATAGGCAGATTTGTTGGGAGTAGAATCGGTAATTTGCTATACTCATATTCGCAAAGCGTCTGTCGTGTTTTTAAGAAAGGAAGAAATGTATGAAAGTACTAGAGCTACCTTTTCAAAATAAAGATAATCTCTTTTCTGCCTATCTGAAGGGAAATTCAGATGTAGGAAGTTTATTTAATTATAATCCGTTTGAGAGCGAAAGCTATATCGATCGTTGGAAAGACCTTCAGGAAAGAACCTTTCCTAGAACTGCCCTTTACAACCATCTGATTTCATATCATCAGTCTTTACCAGCTGGGAGTAAAACATTTGATAATATTGAAAAGTTGAAGGACCCCAGATCGACAGTCGTTGTGACAGGACAACAGGCCGGGTTATTGACAGGTCCTTTGTATACGATACATAAATGCCTTTCAACTATCCTTTTTGCTCAGGAAAAAGAACGTCAACTCGGCACGCCCGTCATTCCGGTGTTTTGGATAGCAGGAGAGGATCATGATTTTGATGAAATCAATCATATCCATATTCCAATGGATGGGCAACTTAAAAAACACAAATTGAATTTATATGAGGGTATGAGATCAGTTTCTCATATAGAGGTTGATGAGGATCAGTTGTTCCCATGGGCTGAAGAAGTGATCCGTTCTTTCGGGGAGACGGAGCATACACAAAAACTCAAAAATCTGATCCAAAAAGCTATCAAAGAGAGCGACACATTGACTGGGTTTTTCGCCTACCTTATGGTTAAGCTCTACAGTGATTTCGGATTGGTCATCCTTGATTCTCATCATCCGGATTTGCGAAGAATTGAAACACCATTCTTTGAGAGCATGATCCGCAAAAATAAAAAAATTGATGAGGCTTTTCAAAATGGCCTTGCAAATGTCAATAACCTTGGGTATCTCTCACCCATCGAATCCGAAGAGGGAAATGCACATCTCTTTATTGAAGAACGGGGCACTAGAGTTTTGTTAATTCGTGAAAATAGCTCGTTTCGAGGTAAAAACAACGAATGCCTATATAGTAAAGAAGAGTTATTGAATATCGCACAAACAACACCATCAAGGCTTAGTAATAATGTGATCACCCGTCCGTTGATGCAGGAACTTCTCTTGCCTACATTAGCCTTTGTAGGTGGTCCTGGGGAAATCAATTATTGGAGTGCATTAAAACCTGTCTTTCATGCTTTTGATATGAAGATGCCGCCTGTTCTGCCTCGTTTGTCACTTGTACTCCTGGACCCTTATACCCAAAAGACAATCGAGGAAAAGGAATTGGATCCCGTTCAGATCGTTTTTAATGGTGTATTGGATGAAAAGGAGAAATGGTTGGCTGACAATACAGATTATGATCTGGACGAAGAAATCGGTCATGTAATGGAAGTATTCAAAAAGGGACATGACCGTTTAGGGAAAACGGCTTATGACATTGATCGAGGGCTGGATCGTTTGACTGAAAAAAACTGGAGCATCATCGAAGACCAAATCCTCTTCTTGAAACAAAAGATGGAAAAGTCCATTTATCAAAGACATGAGGTCGAATTGAAAAAATTCGATCATATACAAATGCACCTGCTGCCAGATGATCAGCCTCAAGAGAGAATATTGAATGTCTTTTATTTCATCAATCAAATCGGATTTGACTTCATTTCAGAATTAGCAACACAAAATTATTTGTGGAACGGGAGTCCAAAGGTAATAAAACTCTAATCGCACACGATTGTTTTACGCTATTCCAACCTGTTCGTGGAAAATCACCAGCATTAATGAAAACCTGGACGGAATAAAGGGAATCACCCCTTTATCATGTCGTATTTCAGCTAACGATAATGTAAAAAAATAGCGATGAAAACTCGGAAAATCCTGCATTTAAAAGCAGGATTTTTTTTTGTGGAAAAGAATTATTAAACAAGTGGTGTGAAGTGGGGAGTTGTGGTAGACTTAGGTGAGAAAGTGGGGAGGGGGACCCGTATATGTTTATGGGAGAGCATTTACATACCATTGACGATAAGGGAAGAATGATCATCCCCTCGAAGTTCCGTGATGAATTAGGAACCACTTTCGTACTTACAAGAGGACTAGATCAATGTGTTTTTGGTTACCCTCTTGAAGAATGGAAGCAGCTTGAAGAAAAGCTGAAAGCACTCCCATTCACCAAAAAAGATGCACGCGCCTTCACCAGGTTCTTCTTCTCAGGAGCCGCAGAATGCCAGCTTGATAAACAAGGGCGTGTAAACATTGCATCTACACTACGTCAATATGCAAAGTTGGAAAA
The DNA here is from genome assembly GCF_020179385.1 of Alkalihalobacillus sp. YIM B00296. Classification (GTDB taxonomy): domain Bacteria; phylum Bacillota; class Bacilli; order Bacillales; family Fictibacillaceae; genus Pseudalkalibacillus. The sequence continues at coordinate 199,392 of NZ_JAIBLJ010000006.1, forward strand.
GGACTGTGTCGTAATTGGGGTAAGTAACCGGATCGAAATCTGGAATAAAGAGGTCTGGGAAGATTACTTCAACAAGTCTGAGGATTCATTTGGAGAAATTGCAGAAAGTCTCTTGGATTTTGACCTTTAAAGGGATGGGACGAGCGTAGTTAGAGCGGAAATTGAGGGACAGTTATGTTTGAGCATGAAACAGTATTGAAACAAGAAGCAATCGAAGGACTGAACATTAAAGAAAATGGCATCTATGTGGATTGTACCCTTGGGGGAGCGGGCCATACAGAAGAGATTTTAAAACGGCTCACTTCAGGATATGTTTATGCATTTGATCAGGATTTTCACGTAATCAAGCATGCCGAAGAAAGATTGGCAAAGTACGAAGGTAAGTTCAGTATCATAAGATCTAATTTCAGAAATCTGAAGCAAGAACTCATTGAAAAAGGGATTAGTGGTGTTGACGGGATTTTATTTGACCTTGGTGTCTCTTCTCCACAATTGGACGAAGCAGACAGGGGATTCAGTTATCATCAAGACGCCCCGCTGGATATGAGAATGGATCAGACGAGTGAACTGACCGCGTTCCATGTAGTGAATGAATGGTCGTACGAACAAATTGTCTCGATATTATTCAAATATGGAGAAGAAAAATTCGCGAAATCAATCGCAAGGAAAATCGAAGCACATAGGGAACGGGAACCAATTCAAACGACTGGTCAATTGGTGGAAATCATAAAAGAGGCGATACCCGCAAGAGCGCGGCGAAAAGGTGGACATCCTGCCAAAAGGACCTTCCAGGCCGTTCGGATAGCCGTCAATGATGAGCTGAATGCTTTTGAAGAGGCTTTACGGGATGGAATCGAAATGTTGAATCCAGCGGGAAGAATCTGTGTCATCACCTTTCATTCGCTTGAAGACCGGTTATGCAAGAGAGTTTTCAAGGAAGAGAGCAGTGAACCGGATTTGCCATCAGGGATGCCGGTCATCCCGGAGGAATACCAACCGAATATGAAGTTGGTTACACGGAAACCGATTATTCCAAAAACTGGAGAACAAGAGAAAAATAGAAGAGCGAGATCGTCGAAATTACGAATCGCTGAAAAGAGAAAACAGAAAGGGGAATAGGGAGTATGAGCAATCTTGCCCATCAAGTACAGAACAAACCGAACCATGTTCAAAATCCACAGTCACAACCTGATGTCATTACGCGGAAAAGACCGAAAATTACAAAAGGGGAGAAAGTCCTATGGGCGTTCGCCGCTTTAATGTTGGCAGCGGCTTCGATCTTCATCATTTCGAACTATGCCGAAATGTACACTGTAAATAAAAAAATCCAAGTAATGGAGCAGAACATCGATCAACATAGCAAACAAGTGGATGATTTAGCCCTTGAAAAGTCAGAACTCAGCGAACCCTTAAGGATCATAAACTTTGCAGAACAGAGGTTAGGCATGAAGTTCGACGATAAAAATATCAAAGTAGTAAACAATTAGTTTAGGTGTGGTTTGAATGATAGAGAAAAAGAATTCGAATATTAATAAAGGAGCAGCGATTCTATCTTTGATATTTGTCCTGCTCTTTTTCTTATTGATTGGGCGCTATTTTTATTTAGGTTGGACAGGTCAGGCTGAAGGTGTCAATCTTGAAAAAATGGCGGATGAACAGTGGACAAGGACAGCTTCTCTTGATGCAAACAGAGGGACGATTTACGACCGTAACGGTAAAGCGATCGCTGAAGATATTCCTTCCTACACGGTGATCGCCATCCTGAACGAAGATTACAAGAATCATATAAAGGATCCTGCTGAGGCAGCTAGTAAACTTGCCCCTATACTGGGTATGTCTGAATCTAGATTGACAGATTTGATGAGCAAGGAAGGACTATTCCAGGTAGAACTTGGTCCAGGGGGGAAAAAGATCAGCCATTCCAAAATGGAAGAGATCAAAGCATTGGATATTAGTGGAATCGATTTCCAACGGCATACAAAACGGTATTATCCGAACCAGAATTTCGCATCCCATATACTTGGGTACACTTCGAACAATGAGGAAGGGGTCAGGACAGGGCTGATGGGATTGGAAAAATACCTCGATAAGTATTTGCAGGAAGAGGATGGTTCCTTAAAGTATAAAAGTGACCGATACGGCTATAAATTGCCTGATCCAAAGGAAGTCATTAATGAGCCGAAACATGGGTCAAGTGTATACTTGACTATTGATGAAAAAATCCAATTATTCCTAGAGCAAGCAATGAACAATGTTGAAGAAGAATATGATCCGAAACGGATGATGGCGATCGTAGCAGATCCTAAAACAGGTCGGATCCTTGCAATGTCCAACCGTCCAAGCTTCAATCCGAATACAAGGGATATCACAAACTATACGAACTTCGCTATCGGATCAGCCTTTGAACCAGGTTCCACGATGAAGATATTCACCCTTGCAGCGGCTATTGAAGAGGGCGTCTATAATGGGAACGACAAATACAAATCTGGAGTATACAAGACAGAATATAGCAAGGTTAGGGATCATAACAATGGGAAAGGATGGGGGACGATTACGTATGATGAAGGCGTAAGAAGATCCTCGAATGTAGGTTTTTCGAAAATAGCCAAAGAGCAGCTAGGATTTGATAAGTTGCAAGAATACTTGACAGAGCGGTGGCAATTCGATCAAAAAACAGGTATTAATATTCCTGGAGAAGCCAGGTCGAAAATCCAATATCAAAGGGAGATAGAAAAATTAGCTACAGCTTTTGGTCAAGGTACTTCCATTACCGCGATCCAACAGATTCAAGCAGCAACCGCGATTGCAAATGGCGGGAAGATGATGAAACCATTCGTCATCGATAAGATTGTTGATAAGAACAACGGAGATGTGTTGAAAAGCTACGAACCTGAAGTTCTTGGCAATCCGATTTCTGCCGACACCTCCAAAAAAGTCCGTGACCTTCTAAGGTCAGTGGTAACGGATGGAACCGGGAAAAACTATAACCTTAAAGGCTACGAAGTAGCGGGTAAAACGGGGACAGCTCAGCTCTATGAAAACGGAAAATTGATGAGTGGCCATGACAACTATATTTTCTCTTTCTTAGGAATGGCACCAGCCGATGACCCGAAGTTATTGGTCTACGTCGCAATTGACCGTCCTGACCTGGACGATGAAGCATATGAATCAGGATCTGTACCTGTATCGAAGGTTTTCAATCCAGTCATGCAAGGTGGACTTCAATATTTGAATATCACTCCTGATGAAACAAAAGAGAAAAAAACAACAGAGAAGACTTCAAACAACATTAAACTTGATGATTTTGAAGGACATCCTTCCACTGAGGTGAAAAGGGAATTAGAGGAAAAAGGAATGAATGTACAGGTCCTCGGGGAAGGGGATCGGGTTATCAGCCAGGCTCCCTATCCGGATACGATGGTTCTTGAAGGTGAACAAGTCTTCCTCAGGACTGAAGGAAAGGTGGAAATGCCGGATCTTGCTGGGATGTCCCGTTCTGAAGTCTTGCGTCTCGCACAGGTTTTAGACTTGAAAACGCCTGAATTCACTGGGGGCGGGTTCGTGTCGTTACAAAGTATCAAAAAAGGGTCAGTTGTCAAGGCAGGGTCCGCCCTCGTCGTCGAATTAAAGTCTCCACAAGAAGCTATGCAGCAACAGGAAGAAGAAAATGAAAGTAATGGTGAAGAGGAAGAAATAAGGAATAACTGATTTGTTCTAGCTGTTTCTGTACAGGCATATAATGAAACGAGCTCATCTGCCGAGGAGGTTGGACAAGTGCGTGTTTCTAATGTAACTGTACGGAGACGGCTTGTTTTTGTGTTCGTAGCCGGACTCTTATTTTTAGTAGTGATCATGGGTCGGTTAGGTTATGTCCAGTTTGTGAAAGGGGAATGGTTGACAGGATTGGCGCTGGATTCTTGGAGCCGTAATGTCCCGTTTGAACCGAAACGTGGGGAAATCCTTGACCGGAACGGAGTTGCAATTGCGATGAACATCAGTGCTCCGACTGTGTATGTCGTACCGAAACAAGTAAGGGATCCAGCAGCAACCGCGCAAAAACTGGCATCGGCATTGGACATCAATGAAACAGAAGTCTATAAGACGATCACCAAAAGGAAATCAATCGTCAATATTTATCCTGGGGGCAGAAAAATTAGTAACCAGAAAGCGAATGAAATAAGGGGCTTCGATCTTCCAGGAGTTTTTATAGCAGAGGATAGCAGACGCCATTATCCTTTTGGAAACTATTTATCTCACGTTTTAGGCTTTGTCGGTATCGATAACCAAGGTTTGACTGGGTTAGAGCTTCAATATGATGACCATTTAAGCGGAGAAAAAGGACATGTATCCTTTTATACAGATGTCCGGGGCAATCGGATGCCATCATTATCGGATGAATATGAACCACCGAAGGATGGGCTGGATCTCAAACTTACGATCGATTCCAAAGTCCAGTCGATCATTGAACGAGAGTTGGATATTGCAGAAGCGACCTACAATCCTGACGGTGTCGTTGCTATCGCGATGGACCCGAAAACCGGTGAAATACTTGGAATGTCATCCAGGCCAGACTATAACCCATCTAATTATCGGGAAGTACCCCAGGAGATCTACAATCGGAATAAACCCGTCTGGAGCACCTATGAGCCAGGTTCCACGTTCAAGATCATTACGTTGGCAGCTGCTTTAGAAGAAAATAAAGTAGACCTCAAAAGGGACACCATACATGATCCGGGTTCAATTGAAGTAGCGGGTCGGAAATTGAGGTGCTGGAAAAGAGGCGGCCATGGGAGTGAAACTTTCTTAGAAGTGGTCCAGAATTCATGTAACCCAGGTTTTGTGGTTTTAGGCCAGCGTTTAGGGAAAGAGAAGTTGTTCTCTTACATCAATGATTTTGGTTTCGGAGAAAAAACAGGGATCGACCTTCAAGGAGAAAGTAAAGGGATCCTATTCAACCTTGAACGAGTCGGTCCGCTTGAACTTGCAACTACTGCTTTCGGGCAAGGTGTTTCTGTGACCCCGATCCAGCAGGTTTCAGCTGTCGCAGCTGCTGTAAACGGCGGATATTTATATACCCCCTATGTTGCCAAAGAATGGTTGGATCCTGCGACAGGGGAGACTGTAAGTAAAAATAGTCCGAACATGAAACGGCAGGTCATCTCACCAGAAACCTCCAAGGAAGTTCGTGAAACGCTGGAAACTGTAGTTGCACAAGGGACCGGGAAAGGTGCGTTTGTCGATGGTTATCGTGTAGGAGGAAAAACTGGTACAGCACAAAAAGCTGTCAACGGCCAGTACCTGAAAGATAATCATATTGTTTCCTTCATAGGTTTTGCCCCTGCTGATGATCCGCAAATCGTCGTTTATGTGGCTGTAGATAACCCGAAAGGAACATTGCAATTCGGTGGGATCGTAGCAGCACCGATCGTTGGTAACATCATAGAGGACAGCTTGCCTGCAATGGGTGTGCCGAAAAGGAAGGATCAGGTTGAAAAGGAATTGACCTGGTTAGACCAGCCTCTGATCCAAATTCCCGATCTAAAAGGAAAGACAAGGCAAGACATTCATAAAGCATTTTATGAATTGAAGATCGAAACAGTAGGCACAGGAGATACTGTAATTGACCAAGCACCTGCCCCAGGAGTGAAAATGACTGTAGATTCGACGATTCGTCTTTATATGGGTGACAAAACATCTTCAGAGGATTAGAATGGAACCTAGAGTACTTACTGCATGAAAAACAAGCATATGGATCGTACTGTAGGATTAACAGTGTCAGACATTCTCTTGATCAATCAACAGACCTGAGTAGAGTACTCTGTTAGTTAAACTGTTGAATGGAGAGTGTTTGGCACTTTCCTTTGAAGGTATAGTAATATGGAGAGGGACGAAAAGATAAAAGGATGGATTGTCAGTTATGAAGAAATTGAATGAATTGCTTGAGCACCTATTTGTATATCAATTGAAGAATGAGGGGAATCCCGAAATTACCGGAATTGAGATGGATTCCCGCAATGTTGAAAAAGGAAACCTTTTTGTATGTATAAAAGGTGCGAATTTTGATAGTCATGAATATGTTGACGATGTGGTAAAAAGAGGAGCATCGGTTATTGTAGCAGAAAAAATGGTAGAAACGACTGTGCCTGTCATCCTTGTGAGGGACAGCCGCCATACACTTGCAGTGTTGTCTGATCAATTTTATGACCATCCTACCCATCGATTACAATTGATTGGAGTTACTGGTACAAATGGAAAGACGACGATCACACACATCTTGGATAAAATGTTTCAAGAGCAAAACCATCGTACTGGTGTGATCGGGACGATTGAAATGAGAATCAACAATCAAACGTATCCTGTTGCCAACACCACTCCTGAAGCACCATTCTTACAAAAAGCCTTTGCAAAAATGGTCGCTGAAAAGGTAGATGGAGCTTTCATGGAGGTATCTTCCCATGCCTTGGAGATGGGGAGGGTCCGGGGTTGCGACTTTGATATCGCAGTATTCACCAACCTTTCACAGGACCATCTCGATTATCATAAAACGATGGAGCAGTATCTTCAGGCGAAAGGTCTTCTTTTTTCGCAACTTGGAAATACATATGGTAACAAGAAGAAAAAGGTTGCCGTGTTAAATGAAGATGATGCAGCGACAGTGAAATACAAAAAACTCACCGCAGCTCAAATCATGACATATGGAATCGAGAATAACAGTGATGTCATGGCAAAAGAGATTTCAATTACCGGCAGAGGGACCACTTTTCAGTTGCATACATTGAAGGATACCTATAATATTCAGATGAAGCTTATCGGTAAATTCAGTGTATACAATGTACTGGCTGCGATAACTGCAGGCATAGCAGCTGGTCTTGATGAACAAAAAATGATAGAATCTGTCGAACGACTTGAAGGGGTTCCTGGCCGATTTGAAGTGGTGGATGCAGGACAACCATACACGGTCATTGTGGATTACGCCCATACACCCGACAGTCTGGAAAATGTGTTGACAACCGTCAATGAGTTTGCGGAAGGCAATGTATCCGTCATTGTCGGTTGTGGAGGGGACCGTGATCGAACAAAAAGGCCAATGATGGCAAAAATCGCAGTTGACAATTCAGATCTAGCGATATTCACTTCAGATAATCCTCGGACAGAGGATCCGCGGATTATCCTGAAGAATATGGAAGCCGGTGTTGATGAAGGCTCTTATACTTCCATTATCGATCGTAAAGCTGCTATAGAATACGCTATTGAGAATGCCGAAGAGAACGATGTGATTTTGATCGCTGGCAAAGGACATGAAACGTATCAGATCATTGGAAACAATACGATTGATTTCGATGACCGTGAACTAGCTCGTGAAGCAATTAAAAAATACAAATAGTGGAATTCATTAAACCAATATCGTTATTTATTCAGAAATTATTTACTTGGAGGGGTTATAAGGATGGTATCAGCATTGATTGTTACCCTTCTGGCTTCATTTCTTGTAGCTGTCGTCCTTTCGCCGATTTTCATACCATTTTTAAAGCGTTTAAAATTCGGCCAAAGCATACGCGAAGAAGGGCCCAAATCACATCAGAAAAAATCTGGGACACCGACTATGGGCGGTATAGTCATCATCGTTTCCTTAATATTATCAACATTAGTGATTTCTTGGTATTTTGGTCTTCTTACGATCGAAACGTCGATTCTATTGTTTGTCACGTTAGGCTACGGGATCATCGGATTCATCGATGATTTCATCAAAGTTGTCATGAAGCGGAATCTAGGTTTAACATCGAAACAGAAGCTGCTCGGACAACTCATTATTGCAATCATCTTTTATGTTGGCATGAGAACAGCAGGGATATCGACTACACTTGCACTGCCTGGAACAGATTGGTCCATCGAGTTAGGTTGGTTCTACTTCATTTTGATCATCGTTATGCTTGTCGGTGCATCCAATGCCGTCAATCTGACAGATGGTCTTGATGGGCTTTTGGCCGGAACTGCTGCCATTGCCTTTGGAGCATTTGCAGTAGTGGCTTCAAGTAAATTTGAAATAGGTATTGCATTGTTTTGTCTAGCTGTCGTCGGTTCCCTTCTCGGATTTCTTGTTTTCAATGCCCACCCTGCAAAGGTATTCATGGGTGATACTGGATCCCTCGCTTTAGGAGGGGCAATAGCAGCAGTTGCGATCCTGATCAAAATGGAACTCCTGCTCGTCCTCATCGGTGGAGTATTCGTCATTGAGACGTTGTCCGTCATGATTCAGGTCGTTTCGTTCAAAGCAACAGGGAAGCGTGTTTTCAAGATGAGTCCACTGCACCACCATTATGAATTGAGTGGTTGGAGTGAGTGGCGGATTGTCGTTACTTTCTGGGGCGTAGGGCTGTTATTAGCTGCTTTAGGCATTTATATCGAGGTGTTAAGCTAGATGGAGCGTAAATATGAACTCAATAATAAAAATGTTCTTGTAATCGGACTTGCAAAAAGTGGTTTTGCTGCAGCTAAGGTGTTGATCAAGCATGGTGCCAATGTAGTCGTCAACGATATGAAGGAACTTGAAAAGAATAAAGAAGCGAAAGAATTGATTGCGCATGGAATTGAAGTACATTGTGGCAGTCATCCCTTATCGTTGTTGGACAAGCCAATCGACTTCATCGTGAAGAATCCAGGAATACCATATGATAATACCTTGGTTAAGGCAGCCTTAGAAAAGCGGATCCCAATCTATACGGAAGTTGAACTTGCATCGTACTTAACAGAGGCTGAAATTATCGGCATTACAGGATCCAATGGAAAAACGACAACTACTACTCTATTAGGCCTGATGCTGGAAGGAAGTCCGAAGAAACCTATTGTGGCAGGAAATATAGGTACCGTCCTATGTGAGGTGGCGGACGGGGCGGAGTGGAATGATATTCTGGTAGCAGAGCTTTCAAGCTTTCAATTGATGGGGATCGATTCCTTCAAGCCCCATATCGGTGTACTACTTAACATCTTTGATGCCCATTTGGATTATCATGGAAGCCGTGAAGAATATGGAAAGGCGAAAGCACGTCTTTTCAGGAATCAAAGGGAAGATGATTTTTGTATCTACAACGCAGATGATCAAGAAGTCACCTCGATAATAAAAGATGTGGAAAGCACTAAAGTACCGTTCAGTACAAATAAGCTTTTGACAGAAGGTGCATGCCTTAAAAATGGTTTTATTGTGTTTAATGATGAGCCGGTCATCGCGATCAAAGATATAGTCTTGCCTGGAAAACATAGTCTTGAAAATGTTCTAGCTGCAACAGCTGCTGCAAAAATCGCAGGCGCGTCCGATCATCAAATACAGACTGTGTTAACATCATTCAGTGGTGTAAAGCATCGCCTTCAGTATGTGGAAACTGTAGAAGGTGTGAAATTCTATAACGATTCAAAGGCAACAAATATACTTGCTACCCAAAAAGCGATATCAGCCTTTGAGGACCCATTGATCTTGCTTGCTGGCGGTTTAGACCGGGGGAATGAATTCGATGAGTTGATTCCTTATTTGAAAAACACAAAAGCGTTGATTACGTTTGGTGAAACAGCGCCCAAATTGATGAAGGCTGCTGAAGAAGCAGGAATAAAGGTGATTGAACATGTTGATAATGTTGAAAAAGCCGTTCCTGTTGCTTATGGATATTCCGTCACGGGTGATGTTGTATTGTTGTCTCCAGCGTGTGCAAGCTGGGATCAATATCCTTCTTTCGAACAAAGAGGGGACATGTTTATCGAGGCGGTGCATAAACTTAGGTAAAGGAGGTTGTTCAAATTTGCAACTTTTTGGGCACTCTCTTAACAGGACGTTTTAATCCTTTAGATTAGGGGTGTCTTGATTGCCTAAGGCTAAAAAAACACCAGACTTCGTTTTGGTTATCGTAACGATGACATTGCTTGCAATTGGAATCATAACTGTATATAGTGCCAGTGCCCAATGGGCAGAAATACGTTTTGAGGATTCCTTTTTCTTCGCTAAGCGTCAATTGCTTTTCGCTGGATTAGGTGTCATTGCCATGTTCCTTATCATGCAAGTGGATTATTGGAGCTGGTCCAACTGGTCTAAATTGCTTCTCATCGCATGTTTTGTCTTGCTGGTTGCTGTTTTGATCCCTGGTATCGGAATGGTGCGCGGAGGCGCAAGAAGTTGGATCGGTGTGGGGGCTTTTTCCATTCAACCTTCAGAATTCACAAAACTTGCAATGATTGCTTTCTTGGCACGGTATCTTTCTTTGAATCAAAAGAGAATCACTTCGTTTAAAAAAGGATTGGTACCTTCGCTAGGGGTTGTCCTCTTTGCTTTTGGAATGATCATGCTGCAGCCAGACCTTGGGACTGGGGCTGTATTAGTAGGAACCTGTATCGTGATGATCTATGTAGCTGGAGCGAGAGTAAGCCATTTTGTCGGTCTAGGCTTCATCGGTCTTCTCGGGTTTGTCGCATTGATCATATCAGCACCTTACAGGATCAAGAGGATCACCTCGTTTCTGGATCCGTGGAGCGACCCCCTTGGTAGTGGATTCCAAATCATCCAGTCCCTATATGCGATAGGGCCGGGTGGATTGTTAGGTTTAGGCCTAGGGCAGAGCAGGCAAAAGTTCGGATATTTACCTGAACCGCAAACAGACTTCATTTTCGCAATTCTGGCAGAGGAGCTTGGATTTATAGGAGGCTCATTAGTACTTCTTTTATTTGGCCTATTACTTTGGAGAGGAATCCGTATTGCTTTGGGAGCTCCAGATTTGTTCGGAAGTCTTCTTGCGATTGGGATCATCGGAATGATTGCTATCCAGGTCATGATCAACATCGGAGTGGTGACGGGCTTGATGCCTGTCACAGGTATCACACTACCGTTTCTAAGCTATGGAGGTTCCTCGCTTACTTTGATGCTCATGGCGCTCGGCGTATTATTGAATATAAGCCGCTATGCAAGGTATTAGGCTAGACAATAAAACGTCATTCCATTAGACTTTAAAACGTATGAATCAGCTTGGCAGATGCCAAGTTTCTTTTTTTGAAGTTTCGACTGGAAACAACTTTGTTTCCAATGTTGATCGGAAAATGGATGTATCTATGAACATGTTTAGCTATGTACATGTATGGTGCATATCATAGTATGGAGATATTTAAGGTGGTGTAAGTGAAGTGGAGAATCTAATTCAACAATTAGAAGAAGCTGGAGTAGGAAAAGTACTGAAAAATGAACCACTTTCCAAACATACAACGATAAAAATCGGTGGTCCAGCCGATATCCTCATCGAACCTGATTCGATCGAATCATTAAAGAAGGTCCTGAAAATCGTAAAAGAAAATGATGTCGCTTGGACGACAATTGGCCGCGGCTCCAATCTGCTGGTTTCGGACCAAGGTATCGAGGGTACTGTCATCAAGCTTGGAAAAGGGACGGACCATTTGGAGGAGAAAGGTGAAGAAATCCTTGTCGGAGGGGGTTATTCATTAGTAAAACTATCGACGATCATGAGCAGGAAAGGGATGGCTGGATTAGAATTCGCAAGCGGGATTCCCGGTTCAGTGGGTGGTGCCGTGTACATGAACGCAGGGGCACATGGGTCTGATATGTCGCAAATCCTAGCGAAAGCCCATATCCTCTTCGATGATGGTTCAATAGAATGGTTAGCTGCTGAAGACATGGATTTCTCATACCGTACTTCGATTCTGCAGAAAAAACCAGGCATATGCTTAGAAGCTGTCTTGCACCTTAAGCAAGGAGATCGCGAGAGCATTACGGACGTCATGCAAAAAAATAAGGATTATCGGAAAGAGACTCAGCCATGGAACCACCCATGTTGCGGAAGTGTATTCCGTAACCCTTTACCAAACTATGCAGGTGAATTGATCGAAAGCTCAGGTTTGAAAGGAAAAGCGGTCGGTGGTGCACAGATCTCTGAAATGCACGCCAATTTCATCGTCAATACGGGTGATGCGAAAGCTCAGGACGTGATTAACCTGATTGAACTGGTGAAAAGGACAATCAAAGAAAACTATGATATCGACATGGAGACGGAAGTGGAAATGTTAGGCCGCTAGTCTGTCAGGACACAATTTTTTTCTTCGAAAAATTCTTGTCAGATGCAGAAAAGATGGATTAATGTACCATTTCAGTGTGCTATAATACAACTAAATAGATGTGTTCTGCAAAGAGTGGAGACATATGGACGGGGGGTGACTCCCAATGTTGGTCAAATCAGCATTCCAGACACATATGGGTCAACCCCTTCACTCTTTCAAGTCCTCGTCAAATGGGGGAAGCCTTCATGAAGAATGAAAAGGTTGCAACAATAGAAGACCGTATACCAAAACTAAAACAACAACGGAAGCAAAAAGCGAACCGCCGAATGATCTTCTATATTTCTTTTTTCTTTATCCTTATCCTTATCATTATCTATTTCCAGTCACCTTTAAGCAATGTAAAAACAATTGAAATCAAAGGGAATCAATTGATACCTGAAGATAGAATATTATCACAGCTTGATTTTTCAACAGATACGAGTTATTGGTCGGTTGATCCTGATCATGTTGAATCACAGGTTCAAAAAATTGTGCAGGTCAAATCGGTGGAAGTTGACAAATTTCTCCCCAATAAAGTGATCATTACTGTAACCGAGTACGATAAGGTTGCTTTTTTAGAAAACGATGGAAAGTACTTGCCATTACTCCAGAATGGAGAACCTATGCCGCAAGTTTCTAAAGATACTGTTCCATCTAATGCACCGATCTTAGTGAAGTGGAAAGATGAAGATTCGATAAAATTGATGGCTGAAGAGTTGACGAAGCTTTCGGAAAGTGTAAGGTTGAGAATTTCAGAACTTCATCATACGCCACTTGAAAATGATTCGCAGCATATTACGTTGTATATGAATGACGGCTATGAGGTTCAATCGAGAATCCCAAATTTTGCAGAATATATGCAATACTACCCTTCTATCGTGGACAAGCTTGATGGTAATATGGATGGTGTCATCTATATGTCAGAATCACCGAGATTCGAAGCTTTTGAAACTGGGGAGGAAGAAGGAGAGGAACAAACAGAGAATGAAGGTTAGAGGAAAGTATGCAATCTACTCGTTAATCTTGCTTGTCACCGGATTCATGATTGCTTTTTCCTATCAATATACGAAAGAGGAAAGAAAGCAACCAACCAATGACCAATGGAAACGGGAAGATCAATTGCGTTCAAGTATTCTTTCCATTCAAAGAGAAAACCGTAATTTGCAGGGAGAGCTTGAAGCAGCCCAGAAAAAAGTAAGTGAAATGGAAGAAGAGATTGCCGATAAAGAAAAAAGGTCATTTAACTTTGTCGAGGAAATCAAAAAGCTAAGGAAAGTGGTAGGACAAGTAGCAGTAGAAGGTCAAGGCATATCTGTCTCGCTTGAAGACAGTTCATACATACCTGATACGGAAAATCCAAATGATTACATCGTCCATGAGGAGCATATCAGAATGGTCATCCATGAGCTGTATGTAACAGGAGCTGAGGCTGTAGCTATCAATGGGCAGCGAATATCGAATACCACTCATATCGATTGTGTAGGTCCTGTTGTAAGTGTGGATGGAGTTAAACATCCAGCTCCATTTGTGATAACCGCAATCGGTGATCCGGATGTCTTTTCCAATTCACTAAACTTGAAGGGTAATATCACAGACCAATTGGTTAATGATGGTGTACAAGTACGGATCCAAAAAGAGACGTCCATCGAAATACCTCCTTTATCGCTAAGGAAGGATGACAAACAGCCATGAAGAGACGGTTCAAATTCTTTATCATGACAATGATTGTCGGTTTTATGCTTGCCGTTCAGTTTCATACGAACCAGGAACCCATTGTACGGGATACGAGAGATATTTGGGAACTGAGGAATGATCTTGAGAGCCAAAAAACGACCCAGCAAGAATTATTTGCTGAAATATACAAGTATGAACAACTGATTGATGAATACTCCAAATCAGGGACAGGCGGACAATTGGAAACTCTAGAAGAAACACTTGCGGATCTTAAAAATGATGCCGGATTAACAGAGGTTGGCGGACACGGAATCGAACTCACCATCGAACCATTATTAAATGATGAAGAATTAGTCGGGAAACCTGCTCTTTCCATTCATCCTGAATTATTGAGACGATTGATCAATGAGCTTAATGGTTATGGAGCAGAAGAAATCTCAATTGATGGCGAACGGATCATCAGTACAACACCCATTCGGGAAGTTAATGGTAAGACATACATAAATGATAAGCCAATCTCACCTCTACCAGTCAAAGTCAAGGTTCTTTCCCGTGACTCAGATAAATTACACAAAGAAATGCTTACTTCCCAATCAGGTGAAGATTTCGCTCGTGAAAATCTTCTTTTATCTCCTAAACCAGTTGATCATGTATCTTTACCGGCATACAGTCATCAAATTCGCGTTAAATTTATGAAAGAGAAGGGGGAGACGTGAAATGTGGCTGCCTGTTTTAGGTTTACTGATCGGCCTCCTTCTTGGATTTATGTCGGATTTGCGTATCCCCCCTGAATATACGAGCTACCTGTCTATTGCAGTTTTGGCAGCATTAGACACCTTGTTTGGAGGAATACGTGCCCAATTGCAAAAAACCTTCGATGACAGAGTTTTTATCTCAGGTTTTTTCTTTAATATCCTGCTTGCAGCAGGTTTGGCTTTTCTAGGTGTCCATCTTGGTGTAGACTTGTATTTAGCTGCGATTTTTGCTTTTGGTGTCAGGCTGTTCAACAACATAGCGGTTATCCGTCGTCTGCTTCTCACGAAAAGCTCTGAAAATCAACAGGCAGAAAGAAATTAACACAAAAAACTTTTAAAAAATAAAGGGAATGCTTGCTTGATGTTGAATACATTTCTTAAATACGGAAACTATCAGGTATTTTCGTTCTTTTTCACACAAATGATCCATAAATCTTATGGAGCTTTATACCCTATAGTAGAGTTTCCTTTCCAGTTGGCTTTGTTAAATCGTAATATTGATATTTGCAGGAAATTTTCTAAAACGAAATACGGACACTCCCGCGGGAAAAGCGAGCCAGGCGAGACCACACAGTGAGGGGGCTTGCGGGATGAAGCTAAGCATAACAGAGAAGTGATGTCTTGCTCAGCCACCAGTCACCTGGATCATTTCAGACTTCCTGCGGCGGTCAACACATGGATTTACGTCTTATGTGTGAGCCAACGCAGAACCAAGTCTTTGTTTGGGGCGAGCCTCCTCGTCGTCTTCCAGTGACTTACGTGACTATGCGGGTCGCTTCCACTTTTCGTTCGCCCGCGTAAAGGGAGTGGATTTCGTATATGTTAACAATGAACTTTAACAGAGCCTTCCTCTTAAAGTGAAATCTTCATTTTTGTACGAATGAAATGAGATAGCCTGAAAAAAGTAAACGATCAAGCAAGAGTCGATATTTTAAAGGAGGTGCCAAAGAATGAACAGCAGCGAAGTTATGATTAGCTTAGACATCGGTACATCCAATATTAAAGTAATCATTGGAGAAATGTCTGATGAGTCCTTTAATGTCATTGGTGTAGGGAATGCGAAATCAGAAGGAATCAAAAAAGGTTCTATAGTTGATATTGATGAAACTGTTCGTTCGATAAAAAAAGCTGTAGAACAAGCCGAAAGGATGGTAGGAGCGCAGATCAATTCGGTTATCGTCGGGATTACCGGTAACCATGTGCAACTTCAACCATGCCACGGTGTTGTTGCAGTATCAAGTGAAGACCGTGAAATACGTGATGAAGATATTACAAGAGTCATAGATGCAGCACAAGTAATGTCCATACCTCCTGAACGGGAAATCATTGATGTCATTCCGAGGGAATTTGTCGTAGATGGGCTAGGTGAAATCAATGATCCAAGAGGGATGATAGGCGTTAGGCTAGAAATGGAAGGAATTTTAATAACAGGTTCGAAAACGATACTACATAATGTTCTCCGCTGTGTTGAACGTGCTGGGCTGGATATTGCAGATATCTGCCTTCAACCATTGGCAGCTGGAACAGTAGCCTTGAACAAGGATGAACGTAACCTTGGAGTCGCTCTCGTTGACATGGGGGCAGGTTCAACCACCCTGACAGTCTTTGATCAGGGTTCGATTCAGTTCACGAAGGTTCTGCCAATCGGGGGAGACTTCGTTACTAAAGATATATCCATTGGTCTTCGGACAACGACAGAAGATGCAGAACGTGTTAAGGTGAAACATGGGCATGCTTTTATTGATCATGCTTCTGATGAAGAGTCATTTGAAGTAGCGCGCATCGGTTCATCCAATGAACAGCAATTCTCACAATATGAACTTGCTCATATCATTGAACCGCGAATGGAAGAGATCTTCGGCCTTGTCACGGAGGAGCTCCATCGTAATGGATATAATGAATTGCCAGGAGGCTTTGTATTGACTGGTGGAGTGGTAGCGATGCCGGGTGTATTGGAACTGGCAAGAGAGGTGCTCGACCAGAACGTTCGTATTTCGATGCCTGATTATATTGGTGTGCGAGAAGCGCAGTATACGACAGGAGTCGGGCTGATCCAGTTCACTTTCAAAAATGTGAAAATCCAGGGAAAAGAAGTTGCTGCTTCAATTTCAGATGAACAGATTGTGGAAGAACAACCTGCGAAAAAGCGTAGGAATACCGAACAACGGGTAGAGAAAGATAAGCCTGGTGTTAAAAATAAGATGAAGGAATGGTTTGGAACCTTCTTTGAATAATTCGTCGAGAACAGTAAAACAGTAGATTAGGAGGATCGCAAATGCTAGAGTTTGATATGAATATGGATGGACTCGCAAAAATTAAAGTAATCGGTGTAGGCGGTGGTGGAAGTAACGCTGTCAACCGGATGATCGATAATAACGTTCAGGGTGTAGAATTCATCGCAGTAAACACGGATGCGCAAGCGTTGAATCTCTCAAAAGCAGAAAAGAAAATGCAGATTGGTGCAAAATTGACGAGAGGTTTAGGTGCAGGTGCAAATCCAGATATAGGTAAGAAAGCAGCAGAAGAAAGCAAGGAACAGATTGAGGAGGTCCTACAGGGCGCCGACATGGTGTTCGTCACTGCCGGTATGGGTGGAGGAACTGGAACTGGTGCTGCACCGGTTATTGCTGAAATCGCAAAAGAAATCGGAGCATTGACTGTAGGTGTAGTAACCCGGCCGTTCACTTTTGAAGGACGGAAGCGTTCAACTCATGCAGTAGGCGGGATAGAAACGCTTAAAGAAAAGGTAGATACATTGATTGTCATTCCTAACGACCGTTTGTTGGAAATTGTAGATAAAAATACACCGATGCTGGAAGCATTCAGAGAAGCCGATAATGTGCTTCGACAAGGTGTACAAGGTATTTCCGACCTGATTGCAGTTCCAGGGTTGATCAATCTTGACTTCGCGGATGTGAAGACAATCATGACATCAAAGGGTTCTGCCTTAATGGGGATTGGTGTTGCAGCTGGGGAAAACCGTGCGACAGATGCAGCAAAGAAAGCGATTTCGAGTCCATTATTAGAAACTTCCATTGATGGAGCTAAAGGTGTCCTCATGAATATAACTGGTGGATCGAACTTAAGCCTTTACGAAGTGAACGAAGCTGCGGATATCGTATCATCCGCTTCAGACGAAGATGTAAATATGATCTTCGGTTCTGTCATCAATGAAGATCTGAAGGATGAAATCCTTGTAACAGTAATTGCGACCGGCTTTGATGATGCACAGCCACAAGCTAAATCACAGCCGCAACGACCGAAACAGACGATGAACAATCAACAACCAAGTCAGCCGTCTCCGCAAAAGAACAATCGGGAAGAGGCTCAACCTTCTAGACAACAAGAAGGACAACGTACTTCAAGCTCAAATCCTCAGACGGATTTCAATGATTCATTGGATATTCCAGCGTTCCTTAGAAACCGGAACCGTCGCCGATAAATCGATAATTAAAGCTGTCTCCTTTTATGGAGGCAGCTTTTTAATTTGCTCTCTCATGCTTAGTTGTTGATTTTATAGAAAACGCTTATAGCTAAATTCGCGACACTCCTGCAGGAAAACGAGTCAGGCGAGATCCCGCAGCGACCTGCAATTTAAGGATCTTCGACTAAAAACCACTACATCCTGTGCAAGTGAGGAGGCTAGCGGATGAAGCAAAGTAGATGCAGGGAAGTGATGTCCAGCTCAGCGACCAGTCACTTGGATCACTTCAGACTTCATGTGGCGGCGGAAGCCTCCTCGTCAGTTTTCCAGTGACCTTCGTGACTATGCAGGTCGCTTCCGCTTTTCGTTCGCCCGTGGAAAGGGAGTGATTTTAACGAAAATCAATAATGAAACTTAACAAAGCAGCCTTTAATTTTAAGCAAATCTTTGGATGCCCCGTAAGGTTTTCTTAAATCAATGTGCAATCTCTACCAATTAACAGGATATCTTTATATACCATACCTCAACTTGACTCAGCGGCAGTCAGTGGAACTGACCGTTGTTTATGGCTATTAAAATGGTTTGATGATTATACCAGGTACTTATAATATAATCACATGGCCGAATTTCAATATGTCAGAAAGGAGAATCGTACATTCAATGATAACTGAAACAGTCGAGTCGATAGAAGAAGTTACACTAACAAAACCGACCTTAGAAGATGGAAAATCAATGTGGGAACTTGTAAAAGAGACTAGCTTGGATCAAAACTCAACTTATAAATACATCATGATGAGTGAGTTCTTTTCTGAAACATGTGTAGTTGCGAAAATCAAAGGTAAAACCGTTGGATTTGTAACAGCATTTATACCCCCCGAAGATCCTCAGGTGGTGTTCGTCTGGCAGGTAGGTGTCGACCCTAATGAAAGAGGTAAAGGGATCGCCACTAATATGCTCGCAGAACTGATTGAACGAGATAACTGCCAGAATGTCCGATACTTAGAAGCTACGGTAACTCCCTCGAATGAAGCTTCTCAATCACTATTCAAGGGCTTTGCGTGCTCTCATGATACCAACTGTGAAGTATCAGAGCGCTTCCCTGATCAATTATTCCCAAGTGATGATCACGAAACCGAACTTAATTTCAGGATCGGTCCTTTAAATCATGACCGCAAATCTGGTAATTGTTAAATTTCTTAACCAAATCTTATCAAGGAGGAATTCAATATGCACAAAAATGCTGAAGAATTGAAACTTTTTGAGGAATTGGAATCTGAAGTTCGCAGCTATTGCAGAAGCTTCCCAGTAGTGTTTGAAAAAGCTAAAGGTTATAAATTGTGGGATGAAAACGGAAAAGAATATATCGATTTCTTTTCAGGCGCAGGCGCTTTGAATTACGGCCATAATGATGACAATATGAAATCTGCATTGATCGATTACATTACTGAAGACGGAATCACCCATTCCCTGGACAAAGCTACTGTGGCAAAGAGGAAATTCATACAAAAATTCAATGAAACTATACTGGAACCGCGTGGATTTGAGTACAAAATGATGTTTCCTGGCCCGACTGGTACAAATACCGTAGAAAGTGCGCTGAAGTTAGCGAGAAAAGTGACAGGCCGTACAGATATCATCAGTTTCACCAACGGATTCCATGGGATGACGATCGGTTCCTTGTCTGTTACAGGAAATGCTGTAAAAAGAAGAGGGGCAGGGATTCCCTTGCAAAATACAGTGACAATGCCATATGACAGTTTTATCAACAATGGTACGGATAGCTTAGAGTATTTGGAGTGCTTCTTAGAGAATGATGGCAGCGGCGTGGATACACCGGCTGCAATGATCTTCGAAACTGTTCAAGGTGAGGGTGGAATCAATGCTGCAAGTTATGAATGGATGAGAAGGATTGATGAGATTTGTAAGAAATATAACATCCTTTTGATTATTGATGACGTCCAGGCTGGAGTCGGTCGTACAGGGACTTTTTTCAGTTTTGAAGAAGCTGGAATCAAGCCAGATATCGTCTGTATGTCCAAATCATTAAGTGGTTATGGATTGCCGCTCGCCATCACCTTGATCCGTCCTGAACTCGATATTTGGACACCTGGTGAACATAATGGAACATTCCGTGGGTTCAACCATGCGTTTGTAACAGCTGTAGCTGCTCTTGAGTATTGGGAGGATGAAAAATTCGAGAAAAGAATCCAAGAAAAATCAAGAGTTGTTCAGGAATACCTTATCAATCTTACGGATAAGTACCCTGAAATAGAAGGGGAAGTATGCGGCAGAGGACTGATGATCGGGGTAGAAACAAAAAAAGAAGGTCTATCTGCTGAAATAGCTGCTGAGGCCTTCAAACGAGGATTGATCATGGAGACTTCAGGACCTGAAGATGAAGTATTCAAACTCTTCCCACCGATCAATATTGATATGGAAGGTTTGGAAAAAGGGTTTGAAATCATTGAAGAAAGTGTAAAACATCTGGTAAAAGAACCAGTAACCAATTAATAGAAGTGAAATCTACAAGGAGGAAGAAACATGAAAATCGTCAAACTAAAAGATGTAGTCGATTCTGGACATTCGATTGATGGAGGAAACTGGGTAAGCAGAAGATTGATTTTAAAGGATGATAACATGGGCTATTCCGTCCATGATACAGTTATCAAAGCAGGTACTGAAACACACATATGGTACCAGAACCACTTAGAGTCTGTCTATTGCATCGAAGGCGAAGGTGAGGTTGTAACATTGAAAGATAATAAGATATGGCCGATTGAAAAAGATACATTATATGCTCTAGATGAAAATGATGAGCACCTCCTTCGTGCCAAGACGGATATGCGAATGGTATGTGTATTCAATCCCCCGATCACTGGGAAGGAAGTCCATGATGAAAATGGGGTTTATCCTGTATTGGAAGGCTGATCGATTAAAAAAAGGAATTGTCCCAGACACAAATGGGGCAGTTCCTTTTTTAAAAGATAAGAAAGAAAGTATGAAAATTTTTTTCGACGGATTCTAGCTCCAACACCCAACCACTTGGATCACTTCAGTCCTCCTGTGGCGGTCGACACATTGATTTAGATTGAAGGTTTTACTCAGGGACTGGCCCTTTGATGCCCGGCAACCATCGAATCAATCGATCTATTGAGGAGAACGGCACCAATTCCTGTAGGATGGTCAAACATTCTATAAGATGAGAGGATCGTTGAGATAATTACGAAGGGGCTGTCCCANTATTGAGGAGAACGGCACCAATTCCTGTAGGATGGTCAAACATTCTATAAGATGAGAGGATCGTTGAGATAATTACGAAGGGGCTGTCCCAAAACAATAGTGTCAGACACCACCACACAACATTTTGTTTCAAAAACACACTTTTTCTCAAAATGTTGCTAGGGACGGTGAGAGTCAGACACTAATGGGACAGCCCCTTTTTTCATGGATGCTTCATCAAAAGAAGTTTCCCTCTTCAAGCGTGTGAAGGGTGTGGTTAGCGGTAAGGGGAGACGAATTTCGGTTTCAGCTTTATTAAGGCTGTTGGAGGGAACTATAACGGACACCGGAGCCCTTATTTGCATGCACTCATGGAAATACAGTCTAGTTTGTCACAGATAAGACCCTGTATGTCCGATAGATTTGTAAGCCACCACATTTGGATAGTGATAAGAGCTTTTACGTCCGCATGAAATTTAAACCATTTGTTTGTCTTCCAAATTGATAATCCCCCTTTAAATCCAGCCGACAAAAACTCTGTAAATCTCTCAAAATTAATAGCTTGCCCCCCACATAAACCGACAGACAATTTTACTCCCCTTGAGCTATACTTAGTGCACAGTTCTACTAGGAAAGGAGCGGCCAATGACAATATATCTGGATGTCATTTGGTTTCTGAATTTCTGTATCGATTTTCTATTACTCTGGTTGACCGCAATTATTCTTAAGAGGAATATCACTAAGAAAAGGTTGACTTTAGGTGCATTTCTAGGCTCTTTATATGTTTTGTTTTTATTTTTGGATGCAGCAATCCTCTATCACCCTTTTTTCAAATTCATCTATTCTGTCTTCATCATCATCACAACATTTGGTTACAAGCGTTTTGGTTATTTTGTACAAGGCTTACTCATGTTCTATTTTTCAACTTTCATCACAGGAGGTGGAATTTTAGGTCTTCATTATTTTTTAAAGAGTGATGCAGAAATAATGAACGGTGTAATCAAGACAAAATCATCCGGAATGGGAGATCCGATCAGTTGGTTATTCGTTATTTTAATGATTCCGGTCATGCTTTATTTTACAAAGCGAAGAGTGGACCAAATCGAAGTTCGGAAGCTTCGCTATGACCAAATTATGAAATATGAATTGGAAATAGACTCACTCAAGCTGAAAGGTATCGGCCTCGTAGATAGTGGAAACCAGTTGCATGATCCGATTTCGAAAAACCCAGTCATGATTTTGGATATGACTGTATTTGCAGACCAATTGCCAAAGGCTGTGGTTCGGCATGCGGAAAGCCTTGGATCGTTCGGTGAATTGGTGGAGGAACCGAATCCATGGCAAGACCGCATGCGCATCATTCCGTATAGGGCTGTGGGAAGCAGCAATCAATTTCTGACCGGGGTCAAGGCTGACTCCCTGAATATTTGGGAGAGTGGCGTAAAGTACGAGACATCGAATGTCATTGTGGGGTTATCCTTTACAAACATCTCAGGTGAAGGAGAATATAATGCTATTCTTCATCCTAAGATGTTAGCGAATTCGAAAGTGACTTCTACAGCATCATAGAAATCCATTAAATAAACCAGGGGAGGATAATGAATGGGGAAGCTGAAACTGCGATTTACGTTGTTCTGGTACAAACTCTTGATCAAACTGGGTGTGAAGACAGAAGAAATCTATTACATAGGCGGAAATGAAGCCCTTCCATCACCCCTATCGAAAGATGAAGAAGCTTTATTGTTGAAGAAGCTGCCTAATGGAGACAAGGCGGCCAGGGCAGTCTTGATCGAGAGGAATTTGCGTCTCGTCGTATATATTGCGAGAAAGTTCGAAAACACCGGCATTAATATTGAAGATCTGATCAGTATCGGTACGATCGGTCTAATAAAAGCTGTCAACACGTTCAACCCTGAAAAGAAAATCAAACTAGCTACTTACGCTTCAAGATGTATTGAAAATGAAATCTTGATGTATTTGCGGCGCAATAACAAAACGCGTTCAGAAGTATCATTTGATGAACCATTGAATGTAGACTGGGATGGTAATGAATTGTTATTATCCGATGTGTTGGGAACTGAGGAAGATATCATTACGCGGGATATCGAAGCGAATGTGGATCGGAAATTATTGGTCAAAGCCCTTTATACATTATCACCGAGGGAAAAACAGATCATGGAACTCAGGTTCGGCCTTGCGGGTGGTGAAGAGAAAACACAAAAGGATGTTGCGGATTTACTGGGTATTTCGCAATCCTATATCTCTAGACTTGAAAAGCGGATCATCAAAAGACTTCAAAAAGAATTCAATAAAATGATGTAGAGGAACATAAGAAGACATGGCGTGTGGTTCAGACGTCATGTCTTTTTTACACGTTAGGAAAGTATAACTTTTTGGCATGAAGTTAGATTTCGACACAGTGGAAAAGTTTACGAACCAAATATTAGTACAACTAAGGCTCGACCTTCACAAGGCTTTTCGCCAAGTTTTCTTTATAAAGGTAAGAAAGTATAATAACTTGTTTCGAGGAAGGAATGTTTAGCTCTAACGCCTAACCACTTGGATCACTTCAGTCCTCCTCTTGCGGCGGCGACACATTGATTTAGGTCGAAGTGTTTACCCACGCAGAACCGAACTTTGTTCGGTTCGAGCCTCCTCATCGGCCTTCCTGTGACCTTCGTTGCTGATCAGGGCGTTTGCGCTTTTCTTTTTTTTATAAAATCAGAGAAGTGTTTCCATGACTGGATTCTTTCGAAATTTACCCTCTTAATCAGGTTCAATAATTTGGGAGCTTGTGCATAAATTTTCCTCCTCAGGAGATACTTTAGTTTGACAGTAACTCCCAATTGGAGGGGAAGATATGACACGAAATAAAGTAGAAATTTGTGGTGTAGATACATCTAAGCTTCCAGTGTTGAAAAACCCTGAAATGAGAGTGTTATTCAAAGAAATGCAGAATGGAGATTTGTCAGCAAGAGAAAAACTTGTGAATGGGAATCTGAGATTAGTTCTGAGTGTCATCCAACGATTTAACAACCGAGGTGAATATGTCGACGATTTATTCCAAGTCGGTTGCATCGGATTGATGAAATCGATCGATAATTTCGATCTAGGTCAAAATGTCAAGTTTTCAACCTATGCGGTCCCGATGATCATTGGTGAGATACGGAGGTATTTGCGTGATAACAATCCGATAAGGGTTTCGAGATCGTTACGGGATATCGCTTATAAAGCCTTACAGGTTCGTGATAAGATCGTCAGCAAAGAATCCCGGGAGCCGAACCCGACGGAAATTGCACGTGAACTAGGAGTTACAAAAGAAGAAGTTGTCTTTGCCCTTGATGCTATTCAGGATCCTGTTTCATTATTTGAGCCAATTTACAATGATGGTGGTGAACCTATCTATGTGATGGATCAGATAAGTGATGATAAACAGAAGGATTATCAGTGGATCGAGGAAATTGCATTGAGAGAAGCGATGACGCGGTTGAATCAGAGGGAAAAATTGATATTGACGATGAGGTTTTTCCAAGGAAAAACCCAAATGGAAGTAGCTGATGAAATCGGTATTTCCCAGGCGCAAGTATCCCGCTTGGAAAAAGCCGCGATCACTCAAATGAACAAAAGTATCCAAAGCAGTTGAAGCATAGAGAAGTCGATCATAAATATGAGTCGGCTTCTTTTTTTGTTCATTGTTATATCGCCTTGTCATATATTTTATAAAGAAACATTGTTTGTACTTATTTTTTCAGAAAGTGTAGCAACTTTTCTTTGTTAAAACATCTTTTAAAAAAGTCAGGGGCGATTACTGTGATAAAAATTTCCGAGTTTCAAGTCAAGGATGTTGTCAATGTATCCAATGGACGAAAATTAGGCCATATTGCGGATCTTGAGATCAATCTAAATTCTGGGAAGATAGAAGCGATCGTCATCCCCGGGGCAGGCAGGATGATGGGATTCATGCGGAAAGAAAATGATATCATAATCCCATGGAGGGACATCGTCAAAATCGGTAAAGACGTCATTCTCGTAAGGTTTGAGGATCATTCAGAAAATGAATTGGCTTCACAAGGGTTCCATAATTCTTCAAAGAATTAAAATGAGCAACGTATTCTCCAACAATTCAACAACTTATGATAAAATAGGGAAGAGCTAAGCTTGTTATCGACAGAGATTCACGATGATGATTGTTGGAGGGGTGAAAGTGGCTGATCCTTTTAAACTTGAACAACGCACCTATTACGGAATCAAAAAAACCCTTGATAAGGTGACCGCAGGTTTTTCTACAAGGCATGGCGGGGTGAGCCAGGAGCCATTTAGCACCCTGAATTTAGGTTTGCATGTCAATGATGATGAGGTAAATATTATTGAAAACAGGAGACGCTTGGCTGAAGCGATCGGTACTCAGCTTAACCAGTGGGTTTTTGCTCACCAAGTCCATGACAACCAGATTCAGAAAGTCGGACAAAAGGACATGGGCAAGGGTTCAAGCTCCTATAATTCGGGAATGATGGGGAAAGATGGTTTGTATACGAAGGATAGAGAAATTGTTCTTGCCCTAGCCTATGCAGACTGTGTACCGATTTATTTCTTTTCAAATGAGGTCCAAATAGCAGGCATCGCTCATGCTGGATGGAAGGGTTCTGTGAAAGGAATCGCTCCCCGGATGATCGAAACTTGGGTTAACGAGGAAAAAGTACCTGTTGAATCAATCCATGTGGTTGTCGGGCCATCAATCCAGCATTGTTGTTATGAGGTCGATCATCGTGTCATCTCACAGGTTGATGATGCTCTGGAAAGAGTTGATGATAAACCTTATACTTCAGAGGAAGATTCCAAATATCAGTTGGACCTTCAGCAATTGAATAAGCAGCTTCTAATGAAAACAGGTGTTTTAGAAGAGAACATCCGTATTACAGCACTATGTACAAGCTGCAATGTAAATGAATTTTTTTCTCATCGTAAAGAAAAGGGATCAACTGGAAGGATGTTAGGTTTCATCAAGTTGGATCACTAGGAGGTGTACATTCGAAGATTGAGTATATCAGAAAACTTGCTACAGATTAAAAATGACATAGCTGAAGCTTGTCAAAACGCAAATAGAGACCAGGAAAAGATATCAATCATCGCAGTGACAAAATACGTCAGTGTCGAAACGGCACAAGAAGCGGTTTCAGCAGGAATTGTCCATCTTGGTGAGAATCGAGATGATGGCTTTTTACATAAATATGAACAGGTCAACGGGGATGTCCAATGGCATTTTATTGGTACACTTCAATCCCGAAAAGTGAAATCGATCATTGACAAGGTCGATTATATCCACTCATTAGACCGGATGTCACTCGCGAAGGAAATCAACAAGAGGATAAACCGCAAGATCAAATGTTTTGTCCAAGTCAATGTTTCAGGAGAAGACTCGAAGCACGGCTTAAATGCGGAAGAAGCAATAGAATTTATCAAAAAAGTCTCACAATATGAGCATATTGAAGTTGTAGGATTAATGACGATGGCTCCATTCATATCTGATGAAGAAAGGCTTAGAGAGATCTTTCGTACGATGCATCTACTGAAAGAGGAAGTACAAGCCTTAGGCCTTTCACACGCACCTTGTACAGAGCTATCCATGGGAATGTCGAATGACTATAAGATTGCCGTAGAGGAAGGCGCTACATTTATCCGTATCGGTACATCACTAGTTGGTAAAGAAATATGAGGAGGGCTCTCCATGGGAATTAAATCAAGGTTGAAGAATTTTTTTGCATTTGATGATGATTTATATGAAGAAGAGGTTTATGAGGTAGAACAGACTGAAAGTGAAGATGTCGAGCCGATGTCTCGTTCACGTCGGGATCAGAAGAGTCAAAATATCGTAAGCTTACAAAGTGTCCAACAGCAAGTGAAAGTCGTCCTGATCGAACCGAGGACATACTCTGAAGCACAGGAGATTGCAGATCAATTGAAGAACAGAAGAGCAGTCGTAATGAATCTGCAGAGAATCCCGCTTGACCAGGCCAAACGAATTGTCGATTTTCTCAGCGGGACTGTGTACGCGATCGGTGGAGATATTCAAAAACTTGGTCCGAACACTTTCATGTGCACACCAGATAATGTAGACGTTTCAGGTGCGATTTCTGAAATGACAGGTGAAGAATAGAAGCTTAAAAGGGTGGTTATAGAGAATGCTAGAAGATATTCTAATATTTGCAATAGGAGCTTATCGATGGTTGATCATCATTTATATTTTCATGTCTTGGGTACCAAATGCGAGAGAGTCGTCCTTTGGTCAATTTTTAGGTTCGATTTGTGAACCGTTCCTCTCTCAATTCAGAAAAATCATACCACCTCTTGGAATGATCGATCTGTCCCCGATCGCAGCATTGTTTGCATTGTTCTTTGCTGAGATAGGGGTACGTGCCTTATTCGATTATCTGTAGGTGTCGATATGTCGATATATGATCATTTCAGACCAGAAGAACAGCCATTTGTCGATCAAGTGTTGGAATGGCGGAAACTAGTACTGGATCAATACAGGGTCAAAGTTACGGATTTCCTGGATCCCAGGGAGCAGCAGATTGTAAAATCTCTTCTTGGTACGAATGATGAAGTCCGGTTTGAAATCTGGCAGGGGTACAAGGGCATTGAACGTTCAAGAGCCTTTCTGTACCCCATTTATTATGTGCCTCAAGAGGAAGACTTTGAAATCGTATGTCTTGAAGCAGACTATCCCTCCAAATTTGTCACCATCCATCATTCAGATGTACTTGGCTCTTTAATGAGCCTGGGCCTGAAGCGGAAGAAATTCGGTGATATTTTAATGGATGACTCCAAATTTCAACTCATTCTCGCAAGTGAGATTGCCGATTATGTCCGTTTGAATTTCAATTCGGTAGGGAAAACATCTGTAAGCACGAATGTGATATCTCCTGAAAAATTGGTCGGCAAAGATGAAGAATGGGCGACGACAACGAGTACAGTCAGTTCCCTGAGATTGGATGTCGTATTGTCCGAGATATTTCGCCTATCTCGGACAAAGGTGGTACCTTACATAACGAACAAAAAAGTAAAGCTGAATTGGAAGATTGTCGATCAGCCCTCAAGTAGTTTAGAAGAGGGAGACCATCTTTCCGTACGAGGTATGGGAAGAGCGAAACTCATTTCTGTTGATGGCAAGAGTAAAAAAGGGAAATGGAAAATTTCGTACGGTTCAAAAAATTCCAAATAAGAGAAGGATTTGGTAATGAATATGTCGAAAATGAAAGAAAGTAAAGACATCGATACGGGGGTGGCGTCATGCCTTTAACACCATTGGATATTCATAATAAGGAATTCAATCGTGGTTTTCGAGGATATGATGAAGATGAAGTTAACGAATTTTTAGATCAAGTCATCAAAGATTATGAAGGTGTCATTCGTGAAAAGAAAGACTTGCAGGAAAAGCTGGAGAAAATGGAGGAGAAGCTTTCCTACTTTACGAACATCGAAGAAACGTTGAACAAGTCGATCGTGGTTGCACAGGAAACGGGCGAAGAAGTAAAGCGCAATGCAAATAAGGAAGCACGATTGATTGTAAAAGAAGCAGAGAAAAATGCTGATCGGATCATAAATGAAGCACTTTCAAAATCAAGGAAAATCATGCTGGATATCGAAGAACTGAAAAAACAATCTTCCGTTTACCGTACACGTTTCCGAATGTTGATTGAAGCTCAACTGGAAATGCTGAAAAATGAGGATTGGGACCATCTGATACCTCCAGAACAAGAAGATGAACAGCACCAGCTTGATGAATCGGATGCTGAAAAAGCAAACATAACTTGACGAAGCATTTTTGAATCCGGTATACTTTGATGACAGGAACATATACTTACTAAGATGGGGACAGTACGATCAGGCCATCTTTCAAAGCGAATCGGGGTTGGTGGAAGCCCGATAAAGAGTCTGGTAAGGAAGATCACCCCGGAGTACCGCGCTGAATAAAATACGAGTAAGCAGCGGCGTTTCATTCACGTTAAGAATGCTGAGTGGTTTGTATGAACTTATAGGTGATACAGACTATTAGGGTGGTACCGCGAGTCAACCTTCTCGTCCCTATTGGGATGAGAAGGTTTTTTATTTCATTCAAATCGGATGAAAATCCTTTTTGCTGTAAAAGTGAACGATTGCTCAGCTTGTCAGAAAGCTCTGATTCGCTACATTCACGTCAACAGATGAGAGTAAAAAGAAATTTTGGAAGGGCAGGAGAGGCTTATGGATTACAAAGACACGTTATTGATGCCAAAAACTGATTTCCCAATGCGGGGCGGTCTTCCGAACAAGGAGCCGGACATTCAGGACACATGGAATCAACAAAAGATTTATGAAAAAGTACTAGAGAAAACGAAAGACCAACCGAAATTCATTTTGCATGATGGACCTCCATATGCAAATGACAATATTCATCTCGGGCATGCTGAGAACAAAGTTTTGAAAGACATCATCGTCCGTTATAAATCCATGAATGGCTTTAATGCGCCATATGTTCCTGGATGGGATACACATGGATTGCCAATCGAGACAGCACTCGCAAAGAAAAAGAAAGTGGATCGGAAAAAACATACAATCGCTGAGTTCCGTAGAATGTGTGCTGACTACGCGCTAGAGCAGGTTGAATTGCAGAAAGAACAATTCAAACGTCTAGGTGTACGGGGCGATTGGGATAACCCATACATTACATTGAATAAGGAATACGAAGCAGAACAAATCAAAGTCTTCGGTGAAATGGCGAACAGAGGGTTGATCTATAAAGGGAAAAAGCCTGTTTATTGGTCTCCTTCATCTGAATCCGCATTTGCTGAGGCGGAGATCGAGTATAAAGACAAACGTTCACCATCCATCTATGTTGGGTTCAAAGTAAAGGATGGGAAAGGTGTCGTTGATGAAGATGTTTCTGTAGTCATCTGGACGACCACACCATGGACGATTCCGGCCAATCTCGGGATCGCAGTTCATCCTGATTATAACTATGTCGTCGTGGAAACTGCAGAGAACAACTATCTGGTGGCAGAAGATCTTCTAGAACAGTTGACAGAAGTATTGGAGTGGGAATCTCCAAAAGTTATAAAGCAGATGAAAGGGACAGATCTTGATAAAGTGGTTGCAAAGCATCCGTTTTATGATAGAGAGTCGTTAGTGATGCTAAGCGATCACGTCACTACCGAATCAGGTACTGGATGTGTCCATACTGCTCCAGGCCACGGAGAAGATGACTTTAAAGTCGGGAAGCGTTATGGAATCGGCATCCTGTGCCCGGTCGATGATAAAGGTATCATGACAGAGGAAGCGCCAGGTTTTGAAGGCATGTTCTATGATGATACCAATAAACCGATCACAGAGAAACTCCAGGAGTCAGGTGCATTGCTTAAATTGGACTTCATCACCCACTCCTATCCGCATGACTGGAGAACGAAGAAACCGATCATTTTCCGAGTGACAGACCAGTGGTTTGCATCGATTGATAAAATTAAGGATCAGATCCTTGCAGAAATCAAAAATGTCAAATGGTATCCACACTGGGGCGAAACTCGCCTCCACAACATGGTCAAGGATCGTGAGGATTGGTGTATTTCGCGCCAAAGAGCTTGGGGTGTACCAATTCCGGTGTTCTATGGTGAGGATGGCGAGCCGATCATCACACCTGAAACGATCGAATATGTTTCGAATCTGTTCCGTGAGCATGGATCGAATGTCTGGTTCGAATGGGATGCCAAGGATCTCTTGCCTGAAGGGTTCAAATCAGAAAATAGCCCGAATGGGGAATTCACAAAAGAATCAGATATCATGGATGTCTGGTTTGACTCAGGCTCATCACATCAAAGCGTGTTGAACGAGCGTCCTGAATTACATCGGCCTGCTGATGTTTATTTGGAGGGGACAGACCAATACAGAGGTTGGTTCAATTCTTCTTTATCAACAAGTGTGGCTGTGACAGGAAAATCCCCGTATAAGACAATCATCACTCATGGATTCGTACTTGATGGTGAAGGTAAGAAGATGAGTAAGTCTTTAGGCAATGTCATCGATCCGATGAAGGTCATGAAGCAACTAGGGGCGGACATCATCCGTCTATGGGTTTCTTCTGTGGATTATCAATCCGATGTACGCGTATCTGATGAGATCCTAAAGCAGGTTTCTGAAGTATATCGTAAAATCCGTAACACACTCCGTTTCATGCTCGGGAATCTGAATGGGTTCGATCCTGCGAAGCATCGTGTGGCATATGAAGATATGAACGAGCTTGATCAGTACATGCTGGTCAAAATGAATGAGTTGGTTGTGCGAGTGAAGGATGCTTATGATGATTATCAATTTTCTTCTGTATATAATGCGATCCACAATTTCTGTACGATCGAATTAAGTTCATTCTATCTTGATCTGGCAAAAGACACTCTGTATATTGAAGCAGAAGATGATCATAAACGGCGTTCAATGCAAACCGTATTGTATGATTGTGTGGTAGCGCTGACACAGCTTGTCACACCGATCATCCCGCATACAGCGGACGAAGTATGGCAGTATATCCCGGGCGAAAAGGAAGAAAGCATCCAACTGACGACCATTCCTGATGTCAAGACTTATCCGAATGCTGATGATCTTCTAACCAAATGGGATCAAATGTTGGATATCCGTGACGAAGTGCTGAAAGCATTAGAAAATGCACGTAATAAAAAAGAGATCGGTAAATCACTTGCAGCATCACTTGAGCTTTATCCGAATGCAAAAGCAAAAGAGCTGCTGAACCACGCAGGTGAACTAGATAAATTCTTCATCGTATCGCATGTTGCAGTCATTGGAGATAAAGAACATGCTCCAGAACATGCTGATGTGTATGACCAAGTTGGCGTTGTCGTAAAGGCAGCTGAAGGTGAAACCTGTGAGCGCTGCTGGACAGTGACGCCGACTGTCGGTCAAGACGAAAATCATCCGACACTCTGTGCACGCTGTGCAACCGTCGTCTCTGAGAATTATCAATAAAGGTACAATTGTGAAGGGACTGTCCCAAAAGCCCTTTTAAATGAGAAAAAGCCACGGAGA
>NZ_JAIBLJ010000060.1 GCF_020179385.1 Alkalihalobacillus sp. YIM B00296
AATATACTGCCAAAACATACAAAGGTTAATTGCCATAAACATTTATTTTAGCTTGTTTTGGATTATCGTCCCCTTTTACAGAAGATAATTACTTATTTATTTAATAACGAACTCGTTTACCAGCAAATGGTTCGTCATTATATCTTGGTATAACTTGTAAATGACTATAGAAAATAAATTGGTTTGAGACCTCTCCGACATTCCATCCAAGTGTATAACCATCTGGAGAAAGCCTATTGCGACCCGAACCTTTTTCAAATCCTACGACAATGTATCAATGATGACAATAAAGATAAAAAAGACAACAATGCTAAGGTTAAAAACAATGACGATGACATCAACAAAACAGACATTAAAACATATGTCAATGTTGATGTTAATGACGACAATGTTGTTAATGATAAAGTTGAAAAAATTAACAACACCCTTGTTAAAAAGGATGATGATTACCTACGAGACTTAGCAGTTGGTAAGAAAACGAAAAAGAAAAAAGTGAAGAAGGCTTTCACTTCATTTTATATGGATCCTTACTTGGCGACCGAAGTGGACAATATTGCCTCTCGTGGTAAAGAAGACGACAAATCGAAATTAATCTTCGGAATCGTTCACTCGTCAAGAAACCCAATGGAACAAAGCGAATGTGGATGATGACATAGCAGGTCATCCTCTTACAGTCTCTTGTTCGCTTGGGTTTTAGAGGGAAGCGAGATGCCATAGGCGTTAGGAGGCGTCTCGGGTCGCCTTACCGTCCTATGAGCAGACCCTTGTGGTTCCCCCGATGGCAATGGTTTTTTGAAAAACAATGCTACTGCAAGAACCCTTTTTTAAGAAAAGTAAACCGATGATACCTTCATGAGATCAGAGACTCAAAAAATAAATACTTGCAAAACAGAACATATGTTCTTAAAATAAGAGTAAAAAGGTGGAAGGTATGAATAAAGATCGAGGAATGATGAAGTGGCAAGGGTTTTGTTTACCAGAACATGTGGCCTTACTGGACGGGTTTGATCGAAACACGATCGCATCCCCAAGACCGTACCTCAGTGAAGATCAAACTGAAGAAATCGAAAGGCAAATTATATACAGCCTTCAAAACAACTCCTTTGTAAAAATTACGATATGGAAAGAAGGGTTCTTTACATCGATTATAGGGGAGGTTAAAAAAATCGATCCGATCCAAAAAACAATCCGTATTCAGGGCGTACACGATACGATTAGTACGGTTCTGTTTTTTAATATCAGCGAGGTAAAAGCCGTAAAAGAGAAGTGGGGGGAGAGTAGACCTTAAGGAAAACTAAAAACTTAAGTTTTCTAAAACGTTCTTTAGAACAGAAATAACTTGCCTGATCATCATGAGTCATGAAGGTGAGGTTAAAAAATGAAGTTCTCAACATACGATTGGAATTCGTTACGTGTCGAATATAACTTTGTCGGAAAACCTTATCATCTATCCTTTGTTTGTATCGTGGAAGAAACACCATGCTTATTCCAAATTCGAAAAGAGGAGACTTGGGAAGTGCATTATGTTGCACATGCCAGTGAGACATGTGAACACTGTGGGACTGTTCGCTTGTATACCACCTGCGAGGTGTTTTCAACCTTGTTAAAAGGAAAGGAAAAACGGCTTTTTCAATGGGTACGAACACAACGACAGGTATAAACCTCAATAATAGATACGCTGTTCGACAAAATCCCCATATCAAATTTGGTCTTTGTAAAAAATCGGTTTTGAAAACTAAAGGTATAAAAACCATAGAAATCAATGGTATAATTTTCTTATATTACTTATTTAGTTAAATATGGTATGGGGGATACAATGTCTAAGGGGAATAATAAAATCCTTGAAAAAATGTCAGAGTTTGATTTGTATAAAGTTTTAACTATCATTGTTTGGATTTTATTTTTTATAATCGGTCCTATAATGGCTTTTTCATTTACGGTAATGAGTGTAGATAGTGTAATGACCGAAGATTATAAAATTAAAAAAGGGTACCTCTATATTGCTATATATGTATTCATAGGTATTGCCTATTTCCTTTGGTTTAACCACAAAGAGTCTATAAAAGAAAGAGAAGACAAAATCACACATTTGGATAAGGAAAATACAGAGCAACGCGAAATTTTAAAAGATAATGCCAAAGCTCTTTGGAAAGAAATGACAAAAATA
This sequence comes from Alkalihalobacillus sp. YIM B00296, assembly GCF_020179385.1. Classification (GTDB taxonomy): domain Bacteria; phylum Bacillota; class Bacilli; order Bacillales; family Fictibacillaceae; genus Pseudalkalibacillus. The sequence continues at coordinate 2,168 of NZ_JAIBLJ010000060.1, forward strand.
AATATCCACGCTCACAATCAAAACGTAATAAACATTTTTGAAAAATTTATTATGAATCATCCAAATGTTATTGCTGTGGAACTTTATGATTATTATACCCAGGATGGTTCTAATTCCACTAAGGATGTAACCATTAAAATAAACCATTCATTAGGATATGTGATGGAAAATAAAAACCAAAACACCATACTGCAGGATTATTATCATATACCTAAAGCATTATTAGATAAGTTTAAAATAGCGAGAAAGATGTTTAAAGTTACAGATAGTGAAGAAGGAAAAATGGAATTATTTAAATTTTTTTCAGAAATACGTACAGAATTGTCAGGAAAGAACATTGAGGAATACAATAGGAAAGATGTAATTAAATTTGCACTACTTGTTTTGGCAGCCGGTCTTATAAATGATTGGTTTAAAAAATTAGATGATGCAAAAGTAAGACGAGTGGAGCTTCTAAATGATGAAGAAAAAACACAAGCTTTGTTTGAAAAATCTAAAACCGGTATTCTAAGAGGTATTTTAGATAATGGGCAATTTTATGCTTTTAATTACATGAAAAGAAACAGTGTGAGTGAAAAAGAAGAAAGGCTGTACATCACCAAAAGAGTTCTAATGAGAGGAAAACCGAGTATTTTTGTAATAACAGTTGATAACAACGGAAATGTTGATGAAAAAATGCTAATGGAATCGTTCATTAGACTAATGTTTATTGATGATACAATCCAAGTAGAGTATAATAAAAATAAAGATCATTAAGGAGGACCAACTATGGCGTCCCCAAAAAACAAAGAGAAACAATTAGAAACTATTCTTGATTTTTTGAAAAAAGAAGGAATTAACGTAAAAGAAGGAGCTTCTAGCTCAAAGGATCCATATTATTTTAAAAGTTATCAAACCGAAAAAACATTAGATGAATTAGTGGTAAGATAAACCACAGTCTTTGGGACTGTGGTTTTCTTATTCACATTTTTTATGCAACAGGTCACTATTTTATGGTCGCCCAAAGTCTTTCCTTCTCTTTGATAAAAAACATATACAGTCGAAAATGCTCATAAGGCGTATCAGAAATAGTTAAATCCGATGTTGGAATTTTACCACGTTGAGATGAACATTTGACCTTACCCCGATCGAGGCTAGCATTCAATGCACCTACATGACAACGATGCACCGCAACAACTCGATTTTTCGTATTCAGGCACATCACAAAGAACACCTCACGATCATCTTCACCAATAAATACAGCAGCAACTTTCGCTGCATCTTCAGGAGAACCAAGACGTATGTATCACCTCCATCGATCTCGGAAATCACTTGCTTAATTCGTTGAATTTCGTAAATTGTTTCCATAGCTTTAACAGCTCCTTTCTTTGTTTGATCGACTTAAAATCTTTGCGAAAAGAGCTATCAAGGGGCTTGAATTTTATAAAGTTTTTGAATTCTATTTTAAAAAGTTCATAAGGTTTGCGGAACGTTAGTGAAGCATCCCTTTACTACTCTCATGAGTAAAGGATTATAATGAGAAGAACAAAGAAGGAGATTTACATAGATCGGGTTATCAGATTGAAGGGGTTCGACACCCCGAAATCTGAATTTGTAATAATACAATGCCTATAGCTATCATTAAAGTTAATACTTACTATCGTAACATCGTAGCTTACACAGTTTGTATCCATTTTGACTTTTACCCTATTTGGATGTTCTGTTTCTCTTATGATTTTTTTGCAATTTTCAATCCACGCACCCATGAAGGATGCGACAGGATCATCCGTCAATCCTAAAATATAATCTGTTATTTCAATCCACGCACCAATGAAGGATGCGACATCCCTGTAAGTAATGCCTTTTCCAGTAATTCAATATTTCAATCCACGCACCCATGAAGGATGCGACAAGGCTTTCATAACTGGTATGACTTCGATGGCATATTTCAATCCACGCACCCATGAAGGATGCGACAAGATTGGTCGGCATATAACGCAACGGTGAGAAATTTCAATCCACGCACCCATGAAGGATGCGACGGCGGTGAATGAACAATTGAAAAGGGAGTATGACATTTCAATCCACGCACCCATGAAGGATGCGACTCAAACTATCCTAGTATTATTATGAATACATTATGTATTTCAATCCACGCACCCATGAAGGATGCGACAAAATTCCTCCTGCAATCGCACCGCCAATTGTATTTCAATCCACGCACCCATGAAGGATGCGACTCAAACTATCCTAGTATTATTATGAATACATTATGTATTTCAATCCACGCACCCATGAAGGATGCGACAAATTATCCTATAACGTGATGCACTATGACCGTAAATTTCAATCCACGCACCCATGAAGGATGCGACATCAATTATTCAAACAAGAAACTCCAACAATACATTTCAATCCACGCACCCATGAAGGATGCGACAACATTCATCATGAATCACGTTTATTTTCCGGCATTTCAATCCACGCACCCATGAAGGATGCGACACGAATATCCCCTAGTCGTCATACCGTCATTAGCATTTCAATCCACGCACCCATGAAGGATGCGACGGGCATCATTCAAAAGGGCTTCAGCCGTTCCATTATTTCAATCCACGCACCCATGAAGGATGCGACTCTCGATCTAATGGAGCTCATTTGTAAGGAGTTATTTCAATCCACGCACCCATGAAGGATGCGACAAAGGATACATGGAACCCGACGTGTTTATGATTTGATTTCAATCCACGCACCCATGAAGGATGCGACGATTTACTACACCGTGCATGATCCGAAGACCGAAATTTCAATCCACGCACCCATGAAGGATGCGACACGGATTAAGAGTCATTTGGGTTGAACGAGAATCATTTCAATCCACGCACCCATGAAGGATGCGACGGGGTTATAGGGGACGCCTTCCACTTCTCAAAAAGATTTCAATCCACGCACCCATGAAGGATGCGACCTATTCGACATGCACTTCGGAATAAGTGATTATATTTCAATCCACGCACCCATGAAGGATGCGACCAGCATTTCAATGTTCTCTTTTGATGTTCTTGGTATTTCAATCCACGCACCCATGAAGGATGCGACTGTGTACCTACTCCTCTTGAAGTCCCATAAAAAATTTCAATCCACGCACCCATGAAGGATGCGACGGAAGTGTAGTCTCGGTATTCATCCGAGTAAAGATTTCAATCCACGCACCCATGAAGGATGCGACTTTAAGCGATCGTACGTTGCAAGTGCCTTTTCCAATTTCAATCCACGCACCCATGAAGGATGCGACGCGGCCGTATACGAATACTGGTCGCATAGAGGCATTTCAATCCACGCACCCATGAAGGATGCGACTCTGTTAGTTTTATATAGTGTGGCGGTTATTGACATTTCAATCCACGCACCCATGAAGGATGCGACTGCGTACAGGTCGCCCATACGTCCGATCACTTGATCATTTCAATCCACGCACCCATGAAGGATGCGACTCGATCTATGGGAGGAGGTCAAACGCGATCGCGACATTTCAATCCACGCACCCATGAAGGATGCGACCGCAAGTAGCTTCGTACGCGCACGAAAAGTATGCATTTCAATCCACGCACCCATGAAGGATGCGACGAATTTCAGGAAACGATCAATGACAACAGTCTCATTTCAATCCACGCACCCATGAAGGATGCGACATGATGAAAACCGGCATACTCGCGGTAATGTACGATTTCAATCCACGCACCCATGAAGGATGCGACGAATAAAGAGTTTAAAAAGTTTATACAAAGAATGAATTTCAATCCACGCACCCATGAAGGATGCGACTGTTTCGTTTTGCAAATGACTATGCAAGGGTTATATTTCAATCCACGCACCCATGAAGGATGCGACACTTTCCTTCTACTCATCCTGAACAGATGAGAAAAATTTCAATCCACGCACCCATGAAGGATGCGACTGATATTCAGGTGATCGGTTCAAGTAGTAAAGGATTTCAATCCACGCACCCATGAAGGATGCGACGGATTAACCACACAGCCATCTGGGCTCTTTGATATTTCAATCCACGCACCCATGAAGGATGCGACAGCGATTTTTAATCAAAATAACTTAAAAGTGCGTGATTTTAATCAAAAAAACGCTATTTCCTTTATAAAATAAAGGACTTAATTAGAGAAATAACAAATAATGGTCTTTATATGTCTGAATTCAGGTGCGAAAGTATCAGTAAATCAATGTGCGCTTGACATGCGCACTAAAAAATCAGAGGACCTTCTACATCAATAGATTCACAAACTCCCATATGTTCGACTTTGGTCCTATAGTTATTCCCTAATTGATAGAACCGGAGACTATCATGACTCTTATCAATAATTTCAGCAAGTTCTATTTTTAAAGTGGCCAATTGAGTTGCATCTACAACACATTCAAAAACAGAATTTTGGACTCGCTGACCATAATTTTGACACATCTTCGATACTTTCCGTAGCCTTTTTTGTCCTGCACCAGTAACCGTACTTACATCATAAGTAATTAACACTAACAAGTCATACACCTACTTCCATAAAAAGGGTGGATACTCATCTAAGTCATTTCGTAAATAGCGGGCCAATAGTAAAGCCTGTGCATGTGGCACTATTCCCCAAGGTATTTTTTCCCCAAGATACGGATGTGTGATCTTTTCCTGCTTCTTATTTTGCCAGGCAGCTAAAAATTTCTTTCTTGCTTCATCCGTCATGATAACTGCACCATTTTCTTTCTTGAGGAAATCATCTTTATTTACGACCTTTTTATTAATTAAAGATAGGACAAACTTATCTGCGTAGACTCCTCTTAATTCTTCCATGACATCTAAAGCTAAAGATGCCCTACCTGGTCGATCTCGATGTAAAAAGCCAACATATGCATCCAGTCCAACACCTTCTAACGCTGATGCGGTATCATTCGCTAATAACGTATAAGCAAACGATAGCATAGCATTCACGTTATCTAACGGCGGTCTTCGAGAACGTGAGTGAAAGTAAAAATCCTTTTTTTGCTGTAATATCATTTGATTGAACAATTTATTGTAACTGATAGCAGCCTGGCCCTCCAAACCTCTCAACCTTTCTAAACCCTTACATTCTCTTACCTCAAGAATGATAGATGATAAATGTTGAGAGATTTCCTTAAATTGCGCAACGTCTACTCGTAACGGATAGTCTCTTGTCATTCTTTCAATGATCCATTTATTGTTATAAATCTTTCCCACAATAAAATTACGGGCAACTTTTGCTGACATTGCCTCATCTTCTGAAATGTAATATTGTTTCTTTCTTAATATGACATTTCCTTTGCTTTGTCCGATTACCCGCGCTAGAAATCGCCCGTTCATCGTTAAAAAAACGAGTGAAATATTTCTATCAGCACAGTAACCCATTAGTGCCGGGCTAGCTCCGGTATATCCAAACGAAACAATTGATTCTAAGTTATGAAGCGGTAGTCTCCCTAACTTTTCCTGTTCCTTGATGATAACAATATTATCGCCGTCTAATGATAAATAAACGTCTGCTTGAGTTATAAATAGCGTATTAAGAAGCTTTTTCACTCATTGATCCTCCTATCAATATAACTCTTTACAGACCGTTTATTCATTAATTTTGGCAAGCAAATGTTTTGAAGGGAGCAACTTTTACAAAAGGCACCTGTTTTTACTTTGGGAGTATGCTTACGTTTATAATAATGATACATTTCTGCAACGATTAACCTTACTTCAGTTTTGTGATCTTCTGTTATAGGCACTTCAACTCTGTGCTTTATTTCATTATAAAACATATAACCTGTGTTTATTTCACATAGTAGCATCTCTTCTAAACACATAGCTTGTGCCGTTAATTGTAATATATCAGAATTGTTCTTTTTGGGTTTCCCGCGTTTATACTCGATAGGGTGTGTAGTGTATTTTCCTTCGGAGCCCTCTATTTCCACACCGCTATTATCCTGAATAAACTCTACCACATCACAAACCCCGGTTATTTTAAGCTCATTCGATTTTACAGGCATTGCACGAACGATAAGTTTATTCCCACGTTTTTCTCTAATTAATGGCTTGTCAGCATTTCGATGGAGATGCTGTCCCTCAACCGTTTTTACGTTTTCTTCCCACTGTTGTTCGATATGGATGAGAGCCCATTGGCGCCTGCAAAATTGAAAATGCTGTATGCCGGATAACATCAAAAGACTATCTTCATCATCAACGTCCATCAATGACTTCAGCCTTTAATCCTTCTAATTCATTGATCTCAATGGAGTAGTGATCAATGGTTTTGGGCTCTTCGTTTTTCTTCTTAATATCAAGTAAAGGGTGGACTTTAGCGGAGGAATATTGACCTAACTTCGAACTGTGTTCCCACCAGCAAACTTTGTGAACTGCCATACTTCCATCAGGACGAGCTGCTGATGTATCATTTTCAAATAAAGTGACAAGCGCATTCTTAATTTTGTCTGCATCTTCATTTGTGAAGCCCGTTTTTTCTGCTAGTTGTGTGTTAATACTTCCGTAAAAAACATAAACCCCAAAATCAACTCGGTGCTTCATGCCCATTGTATCTGAACCTCTTTCTTTCCCCGGCTCAGAGTTAACGCTCTTGGTAATTTGCATACTAGTGATATCAATTGGATCTACGCTTGTTGCCGTATGAAGGGAAACCGGTCCTCTTATCCCAACAGACACTCCCGATCCTTTACCTGTACCTTTGAATGCAAATACTTGTCCAAAGCTCCGGACATCAATCCATTCTTTGCATGCAATCATTGCAAATTCGTCATTTAAACTATCTTTTGCTTTCAGTATTCTTTCCAGTTCTGAATTAGCTTCAGCACGCTCTTTTAAACTTTTAAATGGATCTATCTTTCTATCGTTTGATTGGACAAATACAGATTCCTCCATGTCCTGTAGGCGATTTCTGATTTTACGTTTAATGGCCACATCAGAAATTTCCCCATGCCCATCATAGTTTTGTCGTGGCCGATTTCCATTCAATGGATCCCCATTCGGATTAGCCTTCGTGACAGATAAAACAACGGCAAAGTCGATTTTATGGTCTAAAATAGTCATGTTCATCTCTCCTTATAAATTAGATGCTGTTTCAGCTTCGTTATTTTTTTCTTTCTTCTGATACAGGTCATGCCTTTGGCTGTAAAAACCTAATAAATATTTTCCGGTCAGCGGTTTATTATTAAAATCCGCAAGGTTCATTTTAGATGCCACTTCATCTATTAATTTGGAGAGATATAATCCTTTTGTCCCCAGTCGTGCTTGATAGGGCTGTAAACTTTCCTGAATCGTCTTCCACGTCCTAGCAGGATGTTTTGAAAAAGAATTCATGTAACGGATTGCATTGCTTGACCTTGTTTCATCAGAGCCCAGTGCTCTTCGTTCCAACACATCAGCAACAGCTAGTAATCGTCCAAACAAATAATCCCGGTCATTAGTTTCAATATCTAATGCCACATCGTTTCCCTCCTGTTTATTAATTAATGCACATGTGATACTAAGTGTTTTTTCCCATTCCCATTTTTCCATTGAAACAGGATTAGAAGCACGTTGAAATACGCTCTTGATAATGTCCAATGGTATTCTTCTTCCATCGATAATACATGGGATCATTCGTTCCATTAGTCCTTTGACCATTTTCTCACTTGCTCTTGGTCCATATGTAGCAAGTGCTATATCTCTTGTAGCAGGAGCTCCGTAAAATCGTACAAATTCATTTTCTCCATTTTTTCTGTAACGGTGTTCCCAAACGCAAGTGGAATGCCAGTTTTTCAGTTTGTTTAAATAAATTTCTTTATCCATATTGCGATAATATAGTACTGCTAATCTGCCAGTTGTAGCGGAGTCAAGAATGAGAATATTAACATTGGCCGAAGTCGTTAAATTATTATGATAACCATCAATCGCTTTAGCTACTTCACCTGCAAACTCTTCATGTGTGTAAGATTTAATTTCTTTTTTTTCTGTGCCAGTTAGGCTTGTTGTAAATATGGAATAACTATCATTCACAGGATCAGGTATGTCTAATTCATCATTCCCCCACACAAGAAACACACGCTGGTCGACAATTTTCCCTTGGCGGTTAATAAGCCACTTAAGAGCATTATGGACCTTTTGAGAAACCTCGTAGCTTATATTGGCCACTTCATTCGCCTTATTAAATCTTCCTCGGAAGGTAAAGCCGCTTGTATCATTTGCCGAGATTAGTTTCGCTTTATCCGCTGCATTTCGAATTTTATTGGCATGCTTATCAGTCGCCGGCATACGTTTACCTGTTACATAGCAATAATCCTCATCACTTAAAAAATCCCTGTAATAACGGATAAAAGAATCATACATATTAGGATCCTTCCAAACTTTTGTTAACATTTTATCCGGTGAATATACGTTAAATCTAATAAAAGCGCTTGTTTGTCCACTTGTGACTGTAGAGAATATTGGAGGCTTTTCGCCAATGTAAGCTTCAGCCTTTTTGTCCCAAGTATCGATTAGTTGCCCGTCAGAATCAAGGTGTAAAATCCTTTTCTCTACTAGATCCTTTATCAATCTTCTTTTGCTTAAATAGTTATAGATGCTTTTGACTTTTAGAGTACTAAAAGATGACTCTGCCCATTCCTCTAATCGTTTTATGTAAAATGTAAAGGGCTCTTCTTTTTTTATTTTTCCTCCGTAGGCAACAAAATCTCCCGCAACATAGCTCAGTTTATCATGAAGGGGATATGGTGCTATTTTTGAACCAGCTCTGTTGGCTGAATCTTCTGTACACGGGATTAATGTGCTTGCATCACTTTTATTTATGACAGCAGCAGAGTGAAACTCTCCATCTTCTGTGACCGTTACTTCTATGTGGGCGTTCTGAGTTGTGTGAGAAATCGGCAGCATTGTGTACTCTTGGCCGTTATATTTTTTTTCAACCTTGCCAACCCTGTCCAAGTTTGATTGGTAGGTATCATACAGATTCAACAACCAGCTCATTGATCCACCTCCTCTCCCAATTGTTTTAATAGCACATTTGCTGATTCAATATTTGTACGATCAAAATATTTTGGTTCCATATCCTTAATCTTACGAGTTTGCGTGCACTGGTCCGGCCTGATAAATTGAATAACTCCATCTCTCATTACCGGGTTCCATAAACGTACTTCCATTTCGTTTCTACCCGTTTCATCAGGATAATTGATTCCGTGAACCATCGTACCTAAATGAAGATCGCCACCATAATTATCATAGAAACCTTCTCCTTCTCCAAATCTACATGGTTCCACATAGCCTTGACATTCCCTCGTCCCTAAGAAAATATCTCTTCGTCCTCCCGCTTTAAGAGACCGCTTAAGGATGTTATGATGCTTATTTTCGTTTCGGTCAAATGCAAGATCCGGTCGATAAGGGTTAAAAATAAAATGGGCTTTCACCTGATAACAGACATCTTTTAGATACGTATAATTGGCAAGCGTGTTCCCACCATTATATTCAATCGGACGGATACCTTTTGATTCCATTTTGATTGGTTTTATCACCCGGACTTCTTCTACTACCATTAGTAGCGTTGGCTTCCAGTATATACTTTCAACAATTCCTTTTAGAGCTTGATAAGTCGGTACTTGATAAGAAAGCTTTTCTCCACCCATTTTCATTAAAGGATCCGTAAAAAGTGCGTAATCACCAAAAAGCTTAAATTCTATTGAATTCCTCATTTTTCATCCCCTCCTTTTTGTTTGATTTTTCCAACATTTTAAACATACATATGTTTATAAATTAAATCAATAGATAATTTAATAATATAATATACGAAATTAAATAAATAATTTTAGATATGATATAATAAACCGTCGCTAACATTAGCGTGGATTGAAAAGTATATTATATGATTAAAAAACCTATCTTTATCGTACGATAGGTTTTTTAAATAATTACATTCCCAAAACCACTCTCATTATTTAGATCTAAACCGTATTCATCATTATATGCCCCTTCTTTTAAGGCTAAAATTTTTCCGTCCAGATAAGAAACTAGTCCATCATTTTTAGTTAATTGTTCTTTTTCAAAATTAAAAAGGTTAACCGTATATTGCTGTGCTTTTCTTAATAAATGAGAGAGGTCTTGAATTGATTGGTTACCGTTTAATTCAGCAATAATATCTTTTCCATCTTCAAATGGAACAATGACAGATGTTGAAAGATCATCAATGACTCGAAAATGCTCTGCTGCTGTTTGATAACTATTTACAATAAACAACTCAACGTCTTTTTTACCGTTTTTATGATAATAAGCTTGGCGATAGCTACTTTCATTTCTTGAAGAAGCCAATAACTCTGTCATATCCTTCTTCAACTTAGGAATAAAGTAATTTAAATCAGACTTAAATTGTGTATAATATTCTTTAAAATACCTTTTCAACGCCGGTCTTGACAGTAGATCGCCACCGTGATTCCGCTCATTGTGTTTCAGGTCAATGAAGATTTGTTTCGAAACTTGCTTGCCTACTCTAATTTCTTTTAAGTGTATTAAGTTTTCTTCCTCATGATCAATAACATAAACACGCTGAATTCCCATTTCACCGTGTCGGTTACAACGTCCGGCGGCTTGTGCGATAGAATCAAGGCCTACCATAGAACGAATAACGCACCCAAAGCTTATATCTACCCCCGCTTCAATCAGTTGAGTGCTGATACATATTGTTTTTATCCCTTCCTTAAGGGTGTGTCTTACTTGCTCTAGAATTTTATTTCTATGTGCAGCACACATTGATGTACTTAAATGATAGACCTTTACATCGGAATCGATTTTTTCCAACTGAGTAAATAAATCTCTTACAACTGTTTTTGTATTTAAAATGACTAATACACTTTGTATCTCTTCTATTTTTTCCCCAATGAATACTTTCAAATCTTTATTATTGAAGGTTTGATCTGTCGCAAGATCAACGATTTCAACTCGCTTGAAAGCATGAATCATTTGATCAAGATTATCTATTATTTCTGAATCCGTATTGATTTCCAGCTTTTGTTCTACAAAGTCAAGAGCAGGCTGTGTCGCGGTACAAAGCAAGATGCTTGCTCTCCCATAATCCTTTAAGAAATTCAACGCATTATTAAATAACGATACACAAGAAATAGGAACCTTCTGCACCTCGTCAAAGATAATAACGGACTCACTTAAATTATGAAGTCTCCTAATATTTCTACTTCCCTTTGCATAAAAAACATTTAAAAACTGGACCATCGTGGTAAAAATAATCGGTGAATCCCAATTATCTTTAGCCAGCTTTAATTTTTGCTGCACATTCATACAGCCTTCTTTATTCTCATCATCATCATTTGTATCTTCAATCACATTTGAATGATGTTCCAAAATATTTGAATCATCTTTTAATATTTTTTTAACTTCTTTTGCATTTTGCTCGATTATGGTTGTATAGGGGACAACATAAATAATATGTTTTTTCTTATGAAGGTTGGCGTGTTTTAGTGCATATCTTAAACTGGCTAAAGTCTTCCCGCCTCCTGTAGGAATGGATAATGTATAGATTCCTGATTGCTTTTCAGCAAAACTATCGCATTGATCAGACATTTCACTTCTTAGAAGATTAATAGGGGAATTTGCATCTGGATGATTTTGAAATGATTGAATCTTGGTTAACAGTCTTTTGTAGTATGTATTAAAAAGCTTTTCACGATTACGTGGTGAATCGTCAATATTTTTTTCTTCAAACAGTCTCGTATTTGTCCGATCGGCATCAATCAATGCGCTGAAAATAAATTTAGTAAGAAACATAATCTTTTTCTCATTGCTTCCAGTGGGATCTTTCATTATAAAATTCTTCAGCTCAGTAGCAGCGGTATCTACATAGTCAATAAAATCCTTCTCATTTAAAACATAAGTAAAAAAGTGTTCTTTAGTCTTTTCGAATTCGTCTAACTTTTTATCGCAAACTCTTTGCAAATAAATCGATTCTAACTTTGGATTTAAAAAATCTTTAAGATAAGAGTGATGAGATATAATGGCATTGCCAACGATTTCAGCTGTTAGAGCTTTATATTGGATGATATTTTTTTCATGATAAAGTTCATACAAAAGCTTTCCACCAGCAGTCGAATGATCAACGCTTCCTCTTTTAGGTGGAGAATCAGGATTATTAACAGCTTCTATTATGTAATTTCTAAACTCATTGGTATATTTACCCAAATCATGAAGTATCCCAGCTAAACCAGTTAAATGCTTTACACCAATTTTTTCTCCATATGACTCCGCTAAATCTCTTACTCCTAATAAATGTTCTTCGACACTTTGTATTTGTTTATCGCTTTCTCGAATATGGGCAATAAAAGAATTCATTTGACCCTCCCTCTTTAATGCAGAATAGCAAGGAACGAAATTATTAATAGATAAATAGTAATAGTATTTAAATACTATTATATAGATATATTACCACATATATCCTGTTTTTCCAAACTACTTTTATATTCCCAATTAGCATCTCTCTTTATACAAGGAATGGTTTTGTGTTCAGTATAGTACACTTTTACGAACTCCAAATTCCTAATAAAAAATGACCGTTTCTCACGTCCGTAAAACTATTAAAATAGTTTACGGACGTTCTCTTATTTTTATATACTTTTCCGAACGTTTTTTAGTAGAATAAGAGTAAACATGAAAGGAGATTCAAATGGACGTTCGAAAATTCGGATACATAAGAGTCAGCAGCAAAGATCAAAATGAAAGACGGCAATTAGAAGCCATGAAGGAAATGGGTGTAGATAAACGAGACACCTTTATCGATAAACAGAGTGGAAAAAACTTTGAAAGAGTCCAATACCAATTGCTCAAACGTATTTTACGAAAAGGTGATGTCTTATACATTCATTCCTTAGATCGCTTTGGTAGAAATAAGGAAGAGATTTTACAAGAGTGGAATGACATTACAAAGAATATTGAGGCGGACATTGTGGTTTTAGACATGCCATTATTGGATACGACTCAATTTAAGGATAGTTTGGGAACCTTTATTGCAGATTTAGTATTGCAGATCCTTTCCTGGATGGCACAAGAGGAACCGGATAAGATTCGAAAACGGCAACGCGAAGGTATTGATGCAGCTGTCAAGAATGGTGTTACCTTTGGTAGACCAAAGGCTACGATTACGGAAGAGTTCGTACAAGTCTATAATCGTTGGAAATCAGGAGAAATTACTGCGGTAAAGGCCATGCAGGAAGTCGGATTGAAAAAGACAACCTTTTATAAACTGGTTAAGGAGTATGAAACAAAAAAATCCTAAAATAAAAAGGAAGAAATCATCAATATCTTCACAAAGCTTCCTCAACAAACGGGCCATTTAATTGAAGAAAAGGTTGTATAAAAAAATGGGGTTTTATTCTCCCCTTCCTTATCGATCGTAATAAAGGGCATATATGGGAATTTCCTCGAAACGAATAAGTTTGTCTATATCACCGGTTTTGTTGGAACATAACCTAATAGTAGGAACATAACCTAATAATAGTATTCTTAATGAGTGTTTAAACAATTTTCATTAAGGAAGAGGAAAAATCATGTCCA
>NZ_JAIBLJ010000061.1 GCF_020179385.1 Alkalihalobacillus sp. YIM B00296
CCAATAAAGGTCCATAGACTCGTTAATAATACACTCGAAAAAGTGGCGCTTTTACCCCTATCTTTAATTCTTTATGTTGAATCTTACTGTTTAAATTTCTAATTTTCTTTAAAAACTCAGAAATATACTTTGTTAAGTAAATAATGAAAGTCAATTGTATAATCACAATAATTATTTCATTTTGACCACTTTTTCAGTGAGTTTTTGAAAAATTATGGGGTCATGCTAATATAAAAAACACATCGTAATTCCTTGTGTTCAAGGGATTATGATGTGTTTTTTTCATCATGCCGCCCATAGATTGTGGGTTTTACATTAGAACATCCTACAATCTAACCTTAATTAAACCATACAATAAAACGTTTGTTTCCCACTAGAATATTCACTCAACAATATATGATAATATTGATATCGGCACCCATTCGGCACCTTTTTGGCACCCAAGGTGTTTTTCTTCTATTTCAATAAGGTTCTGAACAACAATTTTAGATAAGCCTGTACTGGGCTGCTTTAGAAATAGATCCTATTCACTCCATATATCTTTTAATTTCCAAACCTTAAGTGTTTGTACATTAACCTCACCATTTTCAGTAAATAATGAAATACCTGTACTTGATGGCTTCGGATAAACTCTTCCTGACATCACTGCTTCACCATCATTTGCAAACACTTCTAGTGAAGAACGATCAATAAACAAGTGAAGTTTAATTGTCCCATCTTCATTTCTTTGAAGTCTTGTGCAGCGAATGCCGTCCCCTTTGCCTTCTCCAGAGTTTGAACGATCGAAAATAAGATACTCTTCTTTCAAATCAACTTTGATGACTGTTTTTTCTGATTCATCATCAGCACAGTGTACCATAGTGCCAAATGATTCAGCATCTTTCACTTTGAATTCTGCAATGACTTCTAAACTATTACCTTTAATCGGTAAAATTTCTTTTCTTGAAACATTAAGATTGCACTCTTCCCACTTTTCCCCGCGCAGTAATTGTAATTCTTCCACTGGAGTCATAAGAATCTTATGATCACTTGAGAAATTCAGCTCGCGTGGAACTGTCATTGCTCCTGACCAACCATCTTTTTGTGTAGGCATATCTGCTTCCCACATATCCATCCAACCAATTAATATACGGCGGCCATTTCCATCTTCAAACGTTTGCGGAGCATAGAAATCAAATCCGTAATCAATTTCTTCGAAGCCGTTATACGCAAATTTACCTGTTTTATAATCAAGATCTCCAACTAAATAAACAGATTGATGATGATTTTGATAACGCATTCCGTCGGCTTCAATGCCTTGAGGAGATATTACTAACACGTGCTTGTCTCCAAGCTTAAATAAGTCAGGACACTCCCACATATACCCTATTGTCCCATCGCTTTCAGCCATCACACCTACATACTCCCAATCACGGAGATCTTTAGATTTATAAAGAACGACTTTCCCAGTTTGTTCTTTCGTAGTCCCAACTACCATATACCAATGATCTTCATGCTTCCATACTTTCGGATCACGAAAATGATAAGATCCTTCTTTAGGAGGCTCTGCAATGACAGGGTTAGGGTGTTTGATGAAATGTATGCCATCAGAACTTGTGGCAATACATTGTACTTGCTCAAGGATATCTTTTTCTTGATCAATCATCTTATGACCTGTATAAATTAGAGTTAACATCCCGTTATCATCGACAGCACTTCCAGACCAACACCCACTTTTTTCATACTCTTTTGTTGGTGTTAGTGCAACAGGCTGATACTCCCACTGAACAAGGTCCTTACTTTTCACATGTCCCCAGTGCATTAAGTGAGGAGTTACATAATAAGGATCATGTTGGAAAAAGACATGGTATTCGCCTTTCCAATAAATTAAACCGTTCGGATCATTCATCCAGTTTTTCTCAGGCATAATATGATATGCTAACAGGTGTGTATAGGGGGGTGATTGTTCTATTTTTTGAATAGAATCCTTCTCTGATAACTGTTTGTTCGTCATGTTTTACACCCTTTCTTAAGTCATCCTCATAAAAATTGATATTACTACAGATGAAGCGATTTAAATTAAAGCTTACACTTCACTTATTTCAGCTCTTATTATTGGTAAATTTCTTTTTTGTAGCTCTTCTTCTAATAAGAAAATAAAATGAGAATCAAGCTTTAATGCTAACGCTTTCCTATAAGCACAAATTAATGATTCGCTACTTAACTCTTGAATCATTGGTAATCTACCACCTTATTGTTCATTAAATCGTAAGATTGAGTTTATATAATTCTTACTTTAATATTATTAAAAGCAACTCGTTAAAGATTTCATTATCTTTGGAAATGAACATTTAAAGTGTTTAGATACATGCACTTGATTCTGAAAACGAAAAGGTGCCCTCCTCACTTATTCCATGTTAACGATTAAAAAATAAAAACACTTATTTCTGCTGAAATTTTTTCCTGAGGATCGGTTACCTTGATCTTAGTAGACCCCTTTTGAACTCCTTCAATAAGAATTCGTCCATTATCAAGCTGGGTAAGTTTAACCGTTCCTTCATCTTCTACTTTCCAAATTAATTCTTCACTTGTTTTTAACCAATCTGGTTTAAGCATAGCTTGTACTTCTGCTGATTCTCCTACAGCCACATCCACAGACTCTTGACTAAGCACAATTCGTTCTGGCTCCCCAGCAACAGAAGATTTTCGCCAAATTGTCTTTAGATGATATAAATCAAGAGACTTAAATGCCGCTTCTCCTCCAATTGAATATAATTCTAGAGAGCTGCTTGTTGCATTTGGAAAAATTAAATTTGACAATACTCGTTCCCCGTCATTGACGAAAAGCTCTATTGAAGATTCATCAATATAACCATGTAACGTAATTTGCTTGTTCTCTGAGTTAATAGGTACTGCAAATCCCTTGCCGAACTTGAATGAATTTCCATTTCGATCTATTAAATCTGTTTTACCGGAATTGGTACGATCAACAAACACTTCACTGCTACCCGCATCAAATCCGATCAATGTTTCTTCTGTATCAGATTTTCTAACTCTCAGTCCTACTTCATTTAGCTGATCCCACTCGATAACCGCTTCAAACTCATAGTGTGTTCCTTGAAAATCGCTAAGCTTTACAGTGCCGTTTACTTTAATATCTTCGAATTTATAATGTGAAGCGCGTAAACTATTTAGCTCTTCAACAGGCTGCTGAATAAGACGAATACCTTCTCCAGGAATTGTTTTTAAATATAATTCTCGAGGTACAGACATCATTCCCATCCAAGGATCTGTAGGGGACTGATATGGGTACCTCCAGTTAGACATCCAAGCTAACCATATTCTTCTTCCATCCTCTTCAGGAATGTCTGAATAAGACTGTGCTGCGTAAAAATCTCTGCCATAATCTGTCCATAATACTGAATTTGAAGGATTATTATTTGTGAATGTTGTCCCATCAAATTCTCCAATAAAATACTGTGCCGTTGAACCATCAGTAACGTGATTGTCTCCAATACTAACGTGAAGAACCCATTTCGTTTGATTCGGATCCCCATCCACAGGAAGTTCAAATAAATCCGGACATTCCCAAACGGCCATATGAGCGCCTTCGCCATGGCCAAATTCACTTAGAAACTCCCACTCTTTCAAATCGTTTGATCCATAAAAATAAACTGTTTGATCTGCAGAGACAACCATCACCCACTTTTCTGTCTCGTCATGCCAAAATACTTTAGGATCTCTAAAATCCTTTATACCAGGGTTTGGTATCACTGGATTCCCTTCATATTTCTCCCACGTTCTTCCTTTATCTTTACTGTAAGCAATACTTTGAGATTGAACACCATTTTTAAAGTGTGTAAAAAAAGCAACTAACCCTGCTTCCCCATCAAAAAAGCCGCTTGTATCTTCCCAATCGACGACAGCACTTCCTGACCAAATTTCTCCTAATTCATCGCGAGTTAACGCAAGAGGAAAGTACTCCCAATGAACAAGATCTTTACTGATGGCATGTGCCCACTGTCCATTTTGTTGATGAAACTGGTGATACTCCCCTTCGAAATAGACCATTCCATTCGGATCGGCTAAGTTTCCCGATTCCGGTGAAAGGTGATACTGCGGTCGATATAACTCCGTATAATAGTCAGAATCTGCTTCATAATTAGGCTCCATATTAATAGCGCTTTCATTTTCTTCCTGATTATTTTGACATCCTGTCATTAAAAAGAAGATTACCAGTAACAGCAGGATAAAACCTACATTTTTATAATGAAGATTAAACATTTATTCACTCCTTTAACTTTAGTCAACTTTCACTTCATTTAGGTTATCAAATATTAAAATCATTTACGTTCATTTTATTTGGACATTACGTTTTAATTTTTTTGGCAAAAAAAAACGAGAATGACCCTATTCAGTCATTCTCGTTAAGATACTAAATTATTATTGTTTTTCTTCCATTTGTTGAATCGCTTGATCAATTTTTCGAACAGCACGGTCTGCTGCCACTTTCACATCAACTTTTGCAATGCCTACTTCCTCAAAAAGTTCTCTAATCGTCGTACTCACAACAGTGTATACAGGAGTTGCAGGTCGGTTTATCGAGTATTTTTGAGATTGAACTAAAAATATATTTTTAGGATACTCGTTTAATTCAGGAAAATCTTCCGCTACTGAATACCTTGCAGGCAGATCTCCTGTTGCTGACACATACTTTTTAATTCCTTCATAACTTATTAAATACTTTATAAACTGCCATGCTTCTTCAGGATGTACAGTTTTTGCCGAAATCCCTAATGCCCAACCTCCATTGGGTGCTGCTTGCTGTTCATTTTTAGGTAACGGAGCAATTCCATAATCTTCCCCTAATTTAAAATTCGGGAAATTATTCGTATAATGCCCTAATGCCCAAGAACCTTCAATACTAATTCCCAGCTTTCCACTTACGAAAGGATCTGGAGGCAGCTCAACAGCCGCTACTTTATATTTATGGTAAAGATCTTGATAAAATTGCAGTGCTTCTAATGCTTTGGGAGAATTTAAGTAACCGTCTGCAGTGGTACCATCAGGACTTAATATTTCTGCGCCAAATTGCCATAAAAGTGGCATCTTAAAATAAGCAGGTCCTTCCCCTTCTCCAAATCCTTTTCCAGGATCAATACCATATATGCCGTTAGCAGGATCATTTAACTTTTGAGCCGCTTCTAACACTTGCTCCCATGTCCAAGGATTGTCAGGATCTTCAGATGGAAATGGAATTCCTTTCTCTTTAAACAAGTTTTTATTATAAAACATTGCAGTACTCGACTCAGAAATTGGAGCAAGATAAATTTCGTTATTGTATTTCATTCCGCTTAGGACCGTTTCAGGAATATCATCTATACCACCTTGAATTTTCATATATGCATCAATTGATCTTATAACGCCAGCATTTGCATAAGCAGCTAAATTCGGGCTATCAATCGTCATCACATCTGGAGGATTATCTCCTGCAGCTAATTCCGTGCGAAGCTTTAATTCATACTCTCTAAATGGAATAGCCGCCATTTCTACTTTAATCGTTGGATTCTCTTTTTGAAATCCGGCTATTAATTGTTCGTACACTCTATTCTCTGCTGAATTTCCAGCATTCCTCCAAAACGTTAACTTTACCACTTCAGGACTTTGATTTTCTTCTTCTGATTTAATTCCCTTACTTGAATGATTATCATTTTGATTCATTGAAGGAGAACAACCTGCCATTCCTGCTACCAAGAATAAGATAATGATTAGGAAGGTTCTCTTTGCCTTCATTTACGACCCCGCATTTCATCATCTACAAACAAAGTTTCTTCCGCTAATTTTTCTTTCCGATATTCTACCGGTGTTTGACCAACATGTTTTTTAAAGACCGTGCTGAAATAGCCTGAATTTGAAAAACCGACTAAATGAGCAACATCAGTAATTTTCAATTGAGCATCTTGTAATAAGCCTTTTGAATTTTCGATCCGTAAATTAATTAAATAGTCACTAAAAGTTTGTCCAACATGGGTTTTGAAAATATCAGATAAATAGGTTCCGTTAATATGAAATTGCTTAGCTAAAATGGTAAGCGTAATATCATTTGCATAATTTTTTTCTAAATAACGCCGCACTCCTTCTACAATATGCGAACCGCCTGAACGGCGCTCCTGCTGAAGCTTGTCAATCATCTCTTTTCCTAATTCTATTAATTGGTTCATTACTTTTTGCTGGGAATTGAGTTCCCATACACTTTGCCTAGAAACAACTAGGAAATTTTGAATTTTTGTCATATCCAAATCATATTTTCTCGCTAAAGAGCTTAATAAAAGAAGCAGACGATTAGCCAAGAAAACAAACGAAATGACTGAATAACTTTTGTTTTTCCCTAATATTGATTCAATGGTGGCTCTAAACAATTCACTATCAAGATTTTCAATTGCATTAATTAGCTTTCTTTCAACATGAGGAGAAAACTCAACCATATCTTCCTTTAAAAGGTGATCAACGACTTGCGATTGATTTCCTACTTTACTCTGACTCCAAGAAAGCAAGCTCGAAATATAACCGTTTTTAAACTCTGATAACCCCTTTACTTCTTTCCCAATGCCAATAACCGTTTCCACTTTAAGAAAACTATTCACTGTTTTTTGAATATCCTGTGCAAAAGCTTTTATATTAAACTGACTATTAAAAGGAATGCGAACTAGAAAATGCAACATATTCGAATAGCTTGGATCATAAAAAGCATAAATATTTTCTCTTTCTGCAGCAAATTCTCTACAAATCATCTGAAAAGGGAGCTGCATCTCCTGCAAATCCTCTTTCACTTCTTCTGAAGTTCTTATTTCAACCGTCACAAATTGAAACATCGTGTCTTTAGAAGTAAGTTCTTTCAATTGTAAGTGGTGAAGTCTTTCAAAAGCCATCGTCAGTTCAGACCATTCCTCTTTCACCAAATGCAATAAATATTGTTCCTGAAGTTCCTGAAGCTGATTATGCATCTCCTTACGAATTCGCGTATTTTCAATCAACTCACTTCGTTCTTTTTCAATTTCAACACGAACTTTTTGTAACGTTTCCACTAACTCATCCGGTGCAACAGGCTTTAATAGATAATCTTTCACACCTACCTGCATAGCAGAACGAACATATTCAAAATCTGCATAACCAGACAATACAATAATTTTTAGCTCTGGATATTTTATATGACATTGCTTAAAAAATTCGATTCCATCCATAATCGGCATCTTTATGTCTGTAATTGCAATATCAATATTATATTTGCTTAACATTTCTAAGGCTTCTTGTCCATCAGAGGCTTCTACCACAATTGAAAAGCCTTCTTTTTCCCAGTCCATTTTCATTCGCAGTCCTTTACGAATTTGTACTTCATCATCAGCAATCATTACATTCATGGTGTGTATCCCTCTCTTCAGCTAACTTTATACGTAGTGTGATCTTTGTACCTACATGTTCATGTGACTGTATATCATACGAAAAGCAATCACCATAATAAAGATTTAAACGTCCGAGAACATTGCGAAGTCCAATGCTTCGACCACTGCTTCCTAAAACACTAATCGAATCATTATTTTTCTCTTCCTCTACTAGTTCTGAAATCACTTGTTTTGACATTCCAATTCCATTATCCTCTACTTCAATCAACACCCCGTATTCCTTCTTGACTGCGGCTATCTTAATATTCGCATACTTTTTACTTTCAAAACTATACTTCACCGCATTTTCCACTAAAGGCTGTAAAATAAATTTAATGATTTGAATATCTTTCGTTAAGGGATCTTCTTCAATTTCAAAAGAAATATCATCTTCATAACGAAGCTTTAATATATCAGTAAAATGACGAATATAATTCATTTCGTCACTTAACTTTACTAAATCGCTTTGCGTATTTAAAGAATATCTCATCATCCGCGCTAAAGATACGCTAACATCCATTACCTCTTTGTTTCTCTGCTGTGCTGCTAATCCGCCAATAATCTCAAGCGTGTTATTCATAAAATGAGGATTAATTTGTAATAGTAACGCTTTATATTCTGCATTTTGTCTTCTTATATTTGCTTCGAATTGTTTTTCAATTAAACGTTTTAACCTTTCAATCATTTGACTAAACACTTTTATAACATAGCCGACTTCACGGTTGTTCGGTTTAATCGTCGGTATAAAACGTTTTGCTTCATTAAATTTCCCACGTTCAATAAATCCCATCACTTTCGTAAGTTTTGCCAGCGGCCTTGCGATATTAGAGGATAATCCGAAAGATACGAGAATCGTTAAAAGAAATAAAAAACCGCTTACTAACAATAAGTTTTGCTGCAGAAGATTAATTTTTGAAAATAATTCTGCCTTTGGCACCTCACCAATTAACACCCAGTTATTTACGTTTAACTTTTGAAAAAAGATAAGATGGTTTTCGCCTTCTTCACTTATTTCAATCATTCCTTTTTCAGCAGAACTGCTTTCTATTTGTTTTATACTTTTCTCTAAAACCGTTTCTGCCGTAAGAACTTCCTGCTGTAATACATTCTCTCCCTGCCAGTTCATTAAATAAATACGGCCCGTTTCTCCGAACTTAATGTTATTTAGCGCATTTTCTAATAATGAAGTAGGAAAGTTCACTTTAATAACGCCCTCCCGTTGAAACGTGTCGATATCAAACAGGGGCAAAAGATAACTGTTAATAGTGCGCTCCCGCATCTCACCAAACGGCTGATAAGGATCTTTATGCGCTTTAAGCCACTGCTGATCTTTTGTCGAGAAGTCATTGTACCAACCGCTGTTAAGAAAAATAGGATCATTTAACCAAGTTGCTGTGCCGTCATTTAGAAAGACAGAAATAGAAATGCCGTTTGAGTTATGAACCATGATCGAAGATAACAGTTCTTTCAGTTGATTTTTGATAATTAAACGATTCTCATTTATAGAGTTATTGTTATTACCATCCGGCATATTTAAATACTGCTGTGTTGTTTGATTAGCAAGCACCTGCTTTCCTATTTCCTCTACTTGGGTTGTAATTGAATTAATATAAAGTGTATATTGATCCATCGTTTGCACAGTGGAGGTTTCAATTTTCTCTTCCATAATTCCAATAAAGTGGCTAGGAAGAACGAGAGATAAAACAATAAACGGAATAATTAATAATATAATGAAAGTAAGCATTAACCTACCTCTTAATGAAAACAACATACCACACCCCCCACGTCAAAAAATATATAAACTTATTCCTTCATTATATACATTTAAATTTCACTTCAACAGGCACTCAGTAAATTTGGAAATTGATAAATAACGCCCCTATTGTAATAGTATATAAAAAAGAGAAGGCCTAAAAACAAGCCTCCTAAAAATATGAATTACTGTATTAACATTAGTTATTTCATCCCAGACGTTGAAATACCTTGAATATAATATTTTTGTACAAATAAGAAGCCAATTAAAATAGGAAGTGTACTGATTGTATTAGCAGCTAAAATTTTCGCCCACTCTGTACCAGCTAGTGAAGAAAAATTAGCAAGAGCAACTTGAATCATTTGTTTTGAATCATCATTAAGAACAATTAACGGCCAGAAGTAAGAATCCCAGTTTGCTAGGAAAGTAATAATTCCCAATGTTATTAAAGCTGGAACCGCTAAAGGTAAGACGATACTCCAGTAAATTCTAAACCATGAGGCACCATCAATACGCGCTGCTTCCATCATATCTTTAGGGATCTCTTCAAAAAATTGTCTTAGTAAAAAGATCCCAAACACATTTACTAAAGAAGGAAAAATTAACGCTTTATAATCATCTACCCACCCTAAATCGTTCATAAGTAGATAATTAGGAACTAAAGTAACTTCACCGGGTATAATCATAGCGGACATTAAACATATAAATAAAACATTTTTAAAAGGAAAATTTAACTTAGCAAATGCAAATGCCGCCATCGAATTAAAAAATAGCACCAGCACAGTTACAGTTACTGCAATAAATAAGGTATTTCCAATAAACTGAAAGATAGGATTTCTTTCATCCATGATTACATCCACATAATTTTGCAGTGTCCACTCCACTGGAATAATCAAATGAATATTTAAGCTCGTCGCATACTCAAAGATTTCTTGGTGACTTCGAAAAGATCCAAACACCATCCATAAAATTGGGATAAGGGCAATGAGTGCCACAAATATCATTAATGTATATCTCGCAAGTTGAGTTAAAGCTTTCACTTCTCTTACCACCTTTCTAATACTCTACATCTGATTTAAACAGCTTCATTTGAATAAGGGAGATGATTAATACAATCGCAAACAAAATAAACGCCGCAGCTGAAGCATAACCCATGCTCATTTGTTCAAATGCTGTCCTAAAAATATACACAACTGTCGTTTCCGTTGAACCAGAAGGACCGCCGCCTGTTAGAACATAAACTAATGCAGATAATTTAATGGCATCAATTGTTGTAATAATTGCTACAAATGCTATTGTTCTTTTTAATAAAGGTAATGTAATAGAAAAGAATTGTCTGATTTTACCGGCACCATCTACGTGAGCAGCTTCATATAAATCAGCTGGGATGTTATTTAAACCGGCCAGAAAAATAATCATAAAAAATCCTGCAGCTTTCCAAATCCCTAAAATGATAACCCCATTCATTGCTGTATCAGGATTTGATAAAAAGTTTACGGTTGGTAAATGAAGTGCTTCTAAGATTGCGTTTAATAAACCAAAATCTTTGCTGTAAATGAGTTCGAAAACAGTTGCTGCAACAGCAGTCGAAATTACAACAGGGATAAAATAAATCGTTCTAAAAAATGAATTGATACGAGATTTCTTTTGAAGAAGCAATGCAAGTCCCAGAGAGATGATTCCCTGAACAGGAACAACGACCATCGCGAAATAAAAGGAGTGTTTTAAACTAGCAATAAATTCTTTATCTTTAAATAAATTGATATAATTGTCAAATCCAATAAATGTTTTTTTCTGGCTAATTAAATTAAAATCTTGAAAACTAATAATAAAAGCTTGGATCATTGGATAAAACATAAAAATAATTAAAAGGACTGCGATCGGTAAGACAAATGCTATACCTGCTAACTTCTCACTTTTCCCATAACTCATCGAAAATTTGTTAGAGATGCTTAGATTTTTTTTGGGGGTAATTGATTTCTTTAATTCCAACTCTATCCACCCTTTCTAAAAAACATTTACTATCTATATGAAAAGGGAGAGAACCCTCCCCCCTTTTCATACTTTTGACTAATTTTGAGTTTTCTTAATTTCTTTATCGATTTTTTCCACGGCTTCCGCGGCGGCAGCTTCGACATTTCTTCCAGAGATGCCGATATCTTCAAACAGTTCTTTCATTGCTTTACTTACTGTAGGATATGCTGGTGTTACAGGACGGTTTTCAGCATAATTTTGCGCCTGTGTGACAAAGATATTTTTTGGATACTCATTAAGCTCTGGCATATCTTCGGCAACTGAATATCTTGCAGGAATATCTCCTGTTGCTTCAGCATATGTTTTGATTCCTTCATAACTTGTAATATACTGAATCAGTTTCCAAGCTTCTTCAGGATGTTCGGACTTTGAAGCAATGCCTAGTGCCCATCCACCATTCGGTGCTGCTTTTTGTTTCGCCTTAGGCAGCGGTGCGATTCCAAAATCTTCTCCTAACTTAAAATCAGGGAAATTATTTTTTAAATGTGCTAATGCCCATGTACCGTCCATACTTATTGCTACTTTTCCAGTTGCAAACGGATCTGGCGGTAACTCTACAGCAGCAACCTTATGTTTTTCATACAAATCTTGATAAAACTGAAGTGCTTCTATTGCTTCTGGTGAATTTAAATAGCCATCTGCTGTTGTGCCATCTTGACTTAATACTTCTGCTCCAAACTGCCACAGAATCGGCATTTTAAAGTAAGCTGGACCTTCTCCATCACCAAAACCTTGCGCCGGATCAATACCATATACTCCATTTGCTGGATCGTTTAACTTTTTAGCTGCTTCTAAAACTTGTTCCCATGTCCAAGGGTTGTTTGGATCTTCAGATGGGAATGGAACTCCCTTTTCTTCAAATAAGTTTTTGTTATAAAACATCGCGATACCAGACTCGACAATAGGAGCAAGATAAATTTCGTCATTATATTTCATTCCACTTAGAGTTCCCTCTAAAATATCATCAACATTTCCTTCACTCTTCATATACTCATCAATTGATTTGATCGCCCCTGCATCTGCATATGCAGCTAAGTTAGGACTGTCAATCGCCATAACATCCGGCGGGTTTCCTGCAGCTAAAGCTGTGCGAAGCTTTGTTTCATAATCACCAAAAGGAATTGGTGTCATTTTTACCTTAATGTTTGGATTTTGCTCTTCAAACCCTTTAATTAAATCTTCATATACTTTATTTTCTACATCATTACCAGCATTTCTCCAAAACGTTAATTGTACTACACCACCTTCGGAGTTTCCGTCTCCAGCGTTATCACTCGCTTGATCGGAATTTCCTGATGAACAACCTGCTAACAGACTACCAACCAACATAATGAAAAACATCATAATCGTAAGCTTTTTCTTCATTTGTATGTCTCCTCTTTCATAGATTTGTTTAACTGACTTAAATATAGCAAAAACGCTTTCATAAGGATTTCACTATCTTTGGTTGTAAACGTTTAAAATTTTTAGGTGAATAAATTTAGTTGTCTAAACTGATATAATTTGCTTTATATAAAAAAAGAAAACCAGGCAAATGGCCGTCTTTAGGCCAATTCCTGGCTGTATATTTCATCTTCATTATTAATCTTATTTTCTTTTATGACCTCTACACTTCGGAAAATTCATAAAGCTCATCGTATGTTGGCAGGGCAGCAATGGCTCCTAATTTCGTACAAACAACAGCGCCTACTTTATTACTAAAAGAAATGATCTTTTTAAGCTGTTCAAAGTTCTTTTTAACGTTATTCGGATCGTCTTCTTTTGCTAACTGAAAAAGCGCTGCTCCAACAAAGGCATCGCCAGCACCAGTAGAATCAACTGACTTTACTTTCATGCTTGAAATGATTTCATGGCTTTCTCCATTCGATACGAACGTTCCATCTTTTCCTAAAGTAACAGCTACTATCTCTGCTCCCATTTGATGCAGAGCGGAAATTCCTTCTACTACATTACTTTTCCCAGTAATTATTTTTAATTCATCATTACTTACTTTTACAAAATCAGCCATGCTAATTCCATGCTTCACTAACTCAACAAAAACTGAAGTTCTGCCTTTCCAAAGATCTCCTCTAAAGTTAGGATCAAAAGAGATAAACTTTCCTTCTTGTTTAACAGATTTCATTGTGTTTAAATAAGTGGATTGAAATGGATCGTCTAATAAAGCAGTAGCTGAGCCGAAGTGAACAACAGCAGCTTCTTTTAGTTTTTCTTTATCCATTTCATCTTCAGTTAAAAAAGCATCTGCCCCGCGATTAAAAACAAAATCTCTTTCCCCATTCGCCTTTAAAGATACAAAAGCTAATGTAGTAGGGTGATTGTCATCTAGAACGAGCATTGACGTGTCAACGTTTAGCTCATCAAGCGTTTGCTTTAAAAAGTGACCAAACGGTTCATTCCCAACCTTTCCGCTAAAAGATGCATTTCCACCTAATTTTGCAATTGCTGCACATACATTAGCAGGTGCCCCGCCAGCCTGTTTTTGAAAATTTTTACCCTCCAATAAATCAATGTCTACATCTGTACAAAAAAAGTCAATTAATAATTCCCCTATACAAAATATTGATATGTGTGAACTCATTTATTTACCCCCATCCCCTCGTAATTTTTGGCTCTATTTCATTTGAAATTTTGCTGCTAAATGATCGTTATTAAAGCGTTGTTTTTTCTACATTGTTAAATATAGCAATTACTAAAAATAAATGATTTCACTATCTTTAGGATGAATGTTATAAATTTTCAAGATTTTCTACTAAATTTAAGTTTAATGATTCGTGAATCCGAGTACCATTCTATTCTTTTTTATACTACGCTTTTTTATATCAGACGAAATTGTTCATTGTTGAGACTCTAGATCCAGATTTAAATCATTAAGTATCAAAATTCCCGCTTCCGATATTTCGAGTAAACAGAAGTGATTCTTACAGTTCCGTTTTCATTTTTAGTAGTAATCCAGCGCTGATTATTGTAGCCAAGATAGTTGTACAGCTGAAATTTATTTTCCCCTGCATTCAGATCAAGTGCTTTCCCTCCCTCTGTACGTATGGAATAAGAATCATGCACATCGCCTGTCATATAGACCATATCTTCTTTCTTTTGAGAAGCATATTTCTCAAAGAAGGAAGATAGGAACTTTTCGATAGAATCTTTTTTCGAGCCGGTATATTCCTCCCTCGTATGCTGCTTATTAGAAGAGGCTATTTTTCCTTTTAAATCATAAATCTGTGTTTCTTTATAACACTAAAACAAACATATGTTTTGCAAGGAGGTAAACTAATGAAGTATCAAACAACTTTATTAGAAGACTGGATTAAAGATTTTTATTTTAATATCGACGTTTACAATCCTCACCAACTTGACTTGTTAGACATTGCAGCCCGCTTAGGTATTTTTGTTCACTTTGAGGAATTTTCTAGTCGTGTATATAATGGAGAAATTATAATTGATTGTAGAATATCTCCAGAAGAACAATGGGAAGATTTCGGTCATGAACTATGTCATTTATTAAGACAAGAGGGCAATCAATTATTACTGATGAGAAATCAATTATTAGATATCCAAGAAGCAAAAGCAGAGAACTTGTTTATTGCAAAATAAAAGTGCAGAGTATTGCAAGCCTAAAACATCATAGCAACTTTACATGGAGAGGCTCCTTGTCAAGTTGCAATACTATGTATTTGCAATTGCAATTTTGTGTATTTTTTCATTGCAAAACACAAAGGAATTACTATTATATTCGCTACAGCAAGAGCTCCACGGTCGGTTAAAGTATTTCTTCCACAAGAACTGCAAGACATTACAGCCATTGTTAATTATAATGGTGCTTTAGTAATAGACAAAGTACTAGGGTACAGAGAGCACTATCCAATTGAATCATCTATTATAGATGAAATTATAGAGTATGTTACTGATTGTCCTGCTGAAACCTGCCTCTCCATCGAGTCAGAAGATAAATGGTACAGTAATAAAACCATAGATTATAGCAGGGCTATGAACGCAGTGGTAAATCCGATTATTGTTCCACTAAATGAATTTAAAAAGACCACAGTTTCAAAATTATTAATAACGCAGTATACTAACTATGAGAAATTACAAAAGCGGTTTAAACACAAAGTAAATACTGTATGTACCGATGGAGGAACTCTAATTCAAATCATGGCAAAGGGTATTTCTAAGGAACGAGCTGTATTAAAGCTCTGTATTCAAAAGAATATTCCAATGAGTAACGTAATGGCATAATATAGACATCTGGAAAACCGAGTAACTTCATTAATGCGACTGGAAATACCTGTTTAAATTCAAGGAGAACAGCCCTGGCACCGTGCCCAGGGCTGTTCTTTTCTAGCC
>NZ_JAIBLJ010000062.1 GCF_020179385.1 Alkalihalobacillus sp. YIM B00296
GCAAAAAGTATTGACTTATATTAGCTGGTATAATGGAATAACTTTTTATATTCTTTTAACGTTCCATACTAAATGCTTCACTATAGATTTTACGCAGCTTAGCTGAGTTATCGTGCCACTTAATTGGATTACCATTGATGATTTGGACCAATACATCCAGACACCTATGCCATCCTGCCGCGGTATTAACTGCCCATGAATCATCGTTAAAAGTATGGGTAAAGATCATTCGACACCCTTTATCCTCTTCCCGCAATGAAATGTTTATCAGATCATCAACTTCACGGAAACCAAATAAATATGGCTTTTCTAACTCTGTAATGGTACCCTTATATGTCGTTCCTTCACCGTCATCGAAGGCAATCTTGCCACCAAGTCTGAGATCCATCTCCCCTGTTGCGAAAGGGTACCATTGGGTGAAGTAACTAGGATTCGTAATGACACGGAAAACATCTTCTGGATTATGAGGAAAAAATCGTTCAAATCTTAAAGCATAACGACCGTTTGACTCATGTAGTGTACCATATTGATTCATCATTTCATCCTCCTCCTTTATATCCTTGAGGTCTTGCTATTCACCACTAATTCAAAAAAACAAATTAAAGTATGTATAGGCTCAGAAAATACATCAACAATACTCAGATTTGTTTTCATACTTTTATAGTACCAAACATTTATATAACTAAAAAACAATAATAAAATCATTTTCGTGTTCTTCAACAATCTGGCCCTATACATGAAGAAAGAGCGCGATTCAATACTTCAGAATTGCGCCCTTTAATGGAATAACTTATAGTAGCGCGGTATTTTATAAAACTAAATTAAGTATTTCTTCCACCCATTCAGGTTCTTCATCTATTTCAAGTACCAAACAATGGTTTTTATACGTTCTATGGATATGCACGGATTACAAAATTGCCAAGGGAAATAAATTTTTATCCATGTTATTTTTTGGTATTTAGACATGGTCCTGAATCTACGAATCGTATATACTAGAGGATAAATGTAATAGAAAATAGGTGAAGTAAGTGATGGAGTTGGATACATTATATAAGACATATCAACCGTTTCTTTTCTCCATTGCGTACCGGATGCTTGGATCAGTTACCGACGCAGAAGATATCGTTCATGATTTATTCCTACAGCTTAAGCTTGACACCGATCAAATTAAGGACTTGAAGGCATATCTTGCGAAAATGACGACGAATCGCTGTCTAAACTTTTTAAAATCAGCCCGCAAGAGAAGAGAAATTTACACAGGGCCCTGGTTGCCTGAGCCTTGGGTACACCAAACAGAGCAGCCTTTAGATAAGGTTGTAACAGACGAAACAGTTTCTTATGCCTTTCTCGTATTGCTGGATCAACTGTCACCTGTCGAAAAAGCAGTGTTCGTTCTTAGAGAAGCATTTGCTTATGACTATGGGGATATTGCTGGGATGCTGGAAAAGACTGAAGTGAATTGTAGAAAAATCTACAGCCGTGCTAAGCGGAAATTAAAGAATGATATGCCTGTCCATCTGGAGAATACTGAACGTGTTGATCTCCTGGCAAAAACATTCATAAAAGCATCAATGACCGGAAATTTTGAGGAATTTATTGATATTCTTACAGAAGATGTTGTACTTGTTACCGACGGCGGAGGAAAAGTGATTTCTGCATTAAATCCAATTGTAAACAAACAGCACGTATCTGCCTTTCTTAAAGGAATTTCCGCTAAAGGAAGTTTCATAGGAGAACTTCTTCCGGTGATGGTCAATGGTCAGAAAGGAATCTTGCAAGTAAAAGAGGGGCATCCTATCAAAGTCATCTGCTTTGAAGTAGATTCAAAACAAAAAAATATCTGGAGAATCTTTATTGTTTCAAATCCGGATAAATTAAATCATATTCCTGTTCCTTAATAAGGATAGACTGAGAGCTCAATGCGGGCTCTCTATTTTTATGTCACAAATCAATCCTCTGTTTTGTCTTATTAGTGAAACCCTAAAACAATTTAATGGAGGAGATAGACATGGAGCAACGTATTAACTACATGCGGACAAATCGGGAAGTTGTCAAATTAATGAGTCAATTGGAGGAGTACAAGAAAACAACGGGAATTGATAACAAATTAATCGAATTGATTAAAATTCGTGCGTCTCAAATCAATGGCTGTGCGTACTGCTTGGATATGCACACAAAGGATGCCCGGGCAAATGGTGAAACCGAACAAAGAATTTACTGTTTGAATGCTTGGCGTGAGTCACCATTTTATCTTGAGTCGGAAAGGGCAGCGCTAGAATTAACGGAAGCAGTCACAACCATTTCGGCAAACGGTGTACCAGATGATCTATATGAGCGGGTCCGCCTTCATTTTGATGAAAAGCAATATATCGATCTCGTTACCATAATCATCACAATCAACGGCTGGAACCGATTGGCCATTTCTGCCAATAGCATACCCGGACACTACAAGCCTGCAACAGAAAAATAATTTTGCTAACATAAAATCCCTTGTATTCAGAATGGATACGGGGATTTTTTTACTTAGCTTTTTATTCCACAAAATGGCCCTTTAAATGAAAAAAAGCACTACCCTGTTTCAAGGATAGCGCCCTTTAATGAAGTAACATTGGAGTGTATATTAACGATTTATAATGTCACTTATTTTTTGCTATTTTCTTTTGCATATTAGTCTGAGAGAGCTATATCTGCGAAGTCGGCCACAGGAGTTCAAAAAGCTTTATGGTTAATGTTTTTTGCTTTTCATAACATGAGTACCTACCGTATTCTATTCAGCCTCAATATCTAGGTTCACCTCACTAAAAAACATTAGCTTCTGTAGAAACATTAGCCTCTGCCTCAGCTTCTGCAGAAACACTAGCCTCTGCCCCAGCTTCTGCAGAAACATTAGCTTCTGCCTCGGCTTCTGCAGAAACATTAGCCTCTGCCTCAGCTTCTGCAGAAACACTAGCCTCTGCCCCAGCTTCTGCAGAAACATTAGTTTCTGCCTCGGCTTCTGCAGAAACATTAGCTTCTGTCTCGGCTTCTGCAGAAACATTAGCTTCTGCCTCGGCTTCTGCAGAAACATTAGCTTCTGCCTCGGCTTCTGCAGAAACATTAGCTTCTGCCTCGGCTTCTGCAGAAACATTAGCTTCTGCCTCGGCTTCTGCAGAAACATTAGCTTCTGCCTCGGCTTCTGCAGAAACATTAGCTTCTGCCTCGGCTTCTGCAGAAACATTAGCTTCTGCCTCGGCTTCTGCAGAAACATTAGCTTCTGCCTCGGCTTCTGCAGAAACATTAGCTTCTGCCTCGGCTTCTGCAGAAACATTAGCTTCTGCCTCGGCTTCTGCAGAAACATTAGCTTCTGCCTCGGCTTCTGCAGAAACATTAGCTTCTGCCTCGGCTTCTGCAGAAACATTAGCTTCTGCCTCGGCTTCTGCAGAAACATTAGCTTCTGCCTCGGCTTCTGCAGAAACATTAGCTTCTGCCTCGGCTTCTGCAGAAACATTAGCTTCTGCCTCGGCTTCTGCAGAAACATTAGCTTCTGCCTCGGCTTCTGCAGAAACATTAGCTTCTGCCTCGGCTTCTGCAGAAACATTAGCTTCTGCCTCGACTTCTGCAGAAACATTAGCTTCTGTCTCAGCAGCATTCGCTTCATCTGTACCCATTACAAGAGTGAACGTAAAAGCCAAACCTATAAAAGCAACCATCAACTTCCCAAAACTTTTCCATACCATCCATGTGTCCTCCTTTCTTCTTAATTGAGTTTTACAATACTTCTACTTCTCTGTTTATTAAATTTTTCCTGCTGAATATGAAAAACTTTTCATAAATGGTCTTTCTCGTTGCTGGGGTGGGGGTATATCGGTGTATGTCAATAAATATAATTTCAATTTCTTTTATGTATATCACTTGATATTCTTTCTTTTACTCAACAAAATGGCCCTATACATGAAGAAAGAGCGCAATTCACTTCAGAATCGCGCCCGATTATTGAAGATCGATCTTAGACTGATCTGTATAAGTTTTATTGCAGAAAAGCCCCCGATTATGGATTATTAATTTAACCTTGTTCTGCTTTTTGCTTAGCATATAAACCACCTTTAACCAAACCAATAGCAATAAGAGATAAAATTGCATTAAACATAATTGAAAACAAAGCTAAACCAGGTACTTCAAATACGATTGAATAACAATATCCTGCTAACATACTAAGCAATACAATAAATAAAATGTGAATTCGTCTTAAAAAATAAGCAAAAGTACCGCTTATTAACATTACTAAAGACCCCATTGTTAAAAAATGAAAACTGAAAACTAACAAGAACTCCATTTTTAGCTTCTCCTCCCATTAAAACATCATATTGATAATAATAGATTCCCAATCCTGCCCTTTTCTGGCATAACTTACAATTTCAAGATGAACGATCTAATTACCTTCCTTATTCAACAATCTGGCCCTTTAACGGAATAACGTGACTGGCGTTTTAAACATCTTTATTATTTTTTTAATGACTTTATTATAATGAAACATCAGTCACTTTTAAAAGAGTGGAACAATTCTTGCATGATTATTTAAAGAAAGAAAAAAGCTGCTATAAGGAGTGTTGAAAATGGAATTCAAGCGAATGTTAACTACGGTTGATACGCACACAGCCGGTGAACCATTAAGGATCATTACAGGTGGATTGCCGATGATAAAAGGGGATTCGATTTTGGAAAAAAGAGCTTATTTTACAGATAATTTGGACATGATCCGGACGATCTTGATGCATGAGCCAAGGGGCCATCATGGGATGTATGGCTGTATCGTGACCCCGCCGGAAAATAAAGACTCGGATTTTGGAGTCTTATTCATGCATAATGAAGGACTAAGCACGATGTGTGGACATGGAATCATTGGCGTTGTTACCGCTGGAATTGAAATGGGGTTCCTTGAAACCAAAGGGGAAGGATCTTCTGTATACACCATTGATAGTCCCGCTGGTAAAATCACTGCGGAAGCTATATATGGCAATCATAAAGTCTCATCAGTATCCTTCATCAATGTTCCATCCTTTGTCTATAAGGAAGATTTTGAAATTTCGCTGGATCATAGAAACATTAAGGTAGATATCGCTTTTGGTGGAGCATTTTATGCGATTGTCCAGGCCAAAGATCTCGATTTGCAAGTGGAAATCCAACAGCTTTCCAAAATTCAGAAATGGGGAAAAGTAATAAAAGAAGAAATTGAAAAAAACGTTGATGTGAAGCACCCTTTGGAAAACAAGCTTCAAGGCATCTATGGGGTCATCTTTTCAGATCAGCCTAAGAAAAAGGGATCACATTTAAGAAATGTTACCGTGTTTGCCGACCAGCAAATTGACCGATCGCCATGTGGGACAGGAACAGCAGCTAGAATGGCCGCTTTATATCAAAAAGGTGAATTAGCAGAGAAACAACCGTTTGTTCACGAGAGTATCATTACAAGTCAACTGAAAGGTGAAATTATTGAATCTACCAAAATTGGACCCTTTGATGCCATTATTCCTAAAATCAGTGGAACAGCATTTATTACCGGAAGTCATCAATTTTTTATCGATCCTTCTGATCCTCTTTCGGAAGGTTTCCTATTAGGATGAATTAGGCTCTACTAGGAAGGTTGAAAAGATTCGTATTACTTTATACGTTAAGAAAGTATAACTTTTCAGCGATGTAGCTAACCGGCGTAGCAGAAAAGTTTACGGACTAAGTATAGGTGTAACTAAGGTTCAGCTTTCATCCTGCGGCGGCGACAGCCTCCTCGTTGAACTTCCAGTGACCTTCGTGATTAATCAGGGCGCTTGCACTTTTCTTGTGATTTACAAAGTTAAAAATGACTGAATAGACCAAGAAAATAGAATCAAAGCGTCTAAAATACAAGTTGAACGGGAAAAGGGGCTATGGTGCAAAGCATTATCCCGACAACTAAAGGGGAGAATCTTACAACTTTGAAATTATCCTGACAACTCGAAAATTATCCTAACAACTCTGAAATTATCTCAACAACTTTACATTTATCCTAACAACTCAAAAAACAAGGAGAAATGATGAATAATCAATAGCCATTGCAGGTCGAATACGGAAGTACAGCTCACACGCGCGGTAAGTGTCGAAGTCAGTACATCCTGTAACGTCGCCAGACAATCAAGAGAGCAGCTGCAAGGCTGTTCTTTTTTGTGTCTAGCTCCAACCCCAACCACTTGGATCACTTCAGTCTCCTGCGGCGGTCGACACATTGATTAAGGTCGAAGTGTTTACCCATGCAGAACCGNTTGTGTCTAGCTCCAACCCCAACCACTTGGATCACTTCAGTCTCCTGCGGCGGTCGACACATTGATTAAGGTCGAAGTGTTTACCCATGCAGAACCGAACTTTGTTTGGTTCGAGCCTCCTCGTCGGACTTCCAGTGATCTTCGTGGCTGATCAGGGTGTTTGCGCTTTTCTTTATGAGAATACGCGCCAGCCATATAATATTAATTATTTAAAAAATGTATAAATATTTTTACATTGTATAAATTTTTATACATCATCACGGTTATGATCATTCAAGCTTACTTTCACTTTTTGCAATTGGTATGTGCAACTAAGGCTCAGCCTCGACTTACCAGGTTTTCTTTAGATGGCATGAATCTTGCAATCCTTTTAAGGTGAACAAGATCGATTCTGTTCGAACTTGCATAACCATCAGAAGGGAGTATTTATTATGAAATATTTTGAAGGGATCCATGTTGCACTGGTAACCCCGATGACGGAAGACTATGAGGTTGATTACAGAAGACTTTATGAAATTTCAGAGTGGATGATCGAAAAGGGCATACACGGTCTGATTCCTGGTGGTTCACTTGGAGAATATGCCGTACTTTCCAATGACGAA
Source organism: Alkalihalobacillus sp. YIM B00296 (assembly GCF_020179385.1). Taxonomy (GTDB): domain Bacteria; phylum Bacillota; class Bacilli; order Bacillales; family Fictibacillaceae; genus Pseudalkalibacillus. The sequence goes on from NZ_JAIBLJ010000062.1 coordinate 6,875, forward strand.
AGAGCAAAGGTTGTAGAAACGGTCATCGATGCGGCGAAAGGTCGTGTACCTGTTTCAGTTGGTTCCGGAGCTCCGGCAACCAGTCAAGTCGTAAAATGGTGTGAACATGCGAAAGGCCTTGGAGCATCAGGGATTATGGCGCTTCCACCGATTAATTACAAGCCGCTGGAACATGAAATCGTGGAACACTATCGCCAGATTTCTAATGTTGGTTTACCCGTTATCGCTTATAACAATCCTAGAGATTATCCAACTGATCTAACACCAGAATTTTTAGCGGAATTAGAAAAAATCGAAAATATAGTTGCCGTTAAAGAATTTTCCGGGGATGTTCGGAGAGTCCATGATATTTTAGAAAAGACCAGTTTGGAGGTTCTTATCGGAGTTGACGATCTTTCCTTAGAAGGACCTTTAATGGGGGCTACAGGTTGGATTGCAGGTGTTCCTAATGCGCTTCCTGAGGAGTGCCTTGAGTTGTTTCAACTAGCAAGGGAGGGTAACCTCGAAAAGGCTTTGCCATTGTACCGAAGCCTTTTGCCATTATTCCATTACGATGCAATTCCTCAGTTAGTACAAGCCATCAAATACATGATGGAGCTTAATGGTCAACCAGTAGGTCCGACGAGACCGCCTCGATTGAAGCTGGATGACAAAATGCACCAGGATATCAAACATTTCTTTGATAAAGCACAGAGCACCTTACAAAATCAATAATGGACTAGTATCTTTTTTGAGAGGGGATGTAAATCAAATGGAAACAACAAACTGGATCGGAGGAGAGTGGGTCAAGCCTGGAGGTCAGCAACTTGATGTCATGAATCCTTCCAATCTTTCTGAAAAAGTCGGTACCATTCACTTTTCTGATGAAACGGATATGATCGAAGCTGAGGCTGCTGCCAAAAGAGCTTATCAGAAATGGTCCACAATGCCCGGGGCGAAGAGGGGAGAAGTACTTTACGAAATGGCAGCGGTACTGGAAAAAAACATGACGGGAATTGCTGAATTAGCAAGTTCCGAAATGGGAAAACCCATTACAGAAATGAAAGGGGAGGTTCTCAGAGGCGTCCAATTGCTTCGCTATTATGCAAGTGAAGGTGTCCGAGCACAAGGTAATCTCGTTCCCTCATCGGATGTGAATGTATTGCAATACACCAAGCGTGTTCCATTGGGAGTGGTCGGAATCATTACACCATGGAATTTTCCTGTCGCTATTCCGATCTGGAAAATGGCTCCAGCATTGATTACAGGAAATACAATACTCTGGAAGCCAGCTGAGCCAGCTTCTCTTACTGCTTTCCGCTTAGGGGAGCTTTTTGCTGAAACGAGCTTACCTGATGGTGTAGTGAATATCGTAATCGGTAGAGGTAGAGATGTAGGAAATGCACTGTTAGAAAAAACGGAAATAAATGCTGTCAGTTTTACAGGATCCACCTCAACGGGTCAAAGTGTGGCTTCGATTTGCGCAGCTCGTAATATCAAATACCAAACCGAGATGGGTGGTAAAAATGCAGCGATCGTGTTAAGAGATGCAGACTTTCAGAAAGCAGCATCCATGGTGGTAAGCGGGGCATTCCGGTCAGCGGGGCAGAAGTGCACAGCGACGAGCCGGATCATTGTTGAAAAGGAAGCCTATGAACCTTTTGTCAAAGCTTTGAAAGCGGAAATGGAGACCATCAAAGTAAATCATGCTTTGGATGAAAACGCCTATATGGGTCCTGTTGCATCAAAAAGTCAATTTGACAGTGTATCTGAATATCTTTCAGTTGCAAAACAGGAAGCAGAATTGGTTATTGAAAAAGAAATCGAGCAAGGGAACGACAATGGCTATTTTGTTAATCCAATGATTGTGACAGGAATCACCCCTGATCACAAACTCGTGCAGGAAGAGGTCTTTGGTCCTCTTGCGGTGATCCTTACCGCTGATGATTTTGAGGCCGCGATATCATTAGCTAATCAAACTGTATTTGGTTTAAGCGCATCGATTTTCACTCAGGATTTGTCCAAGGCTCATCGGTTCCTCGATGAGGCTGATGCCGGAATGGTAAGAGTGAACCAAGAAACAGCAGGAGTTGAATATCAGGCACCGTTCGGAGGGATGAAAATGTCAAGTTCCCATACTCGTGAACAGGGACAGGCCGCTCTGGATTTCTACACCACTATAAAAACATGTGCGATTAAACATACATTTTAACTTCCTTATAAATAGGGGCTGACCCAAAAGAAAGTGTCAGACTCCTCCAACACAACATTTTGAATCCAAAACACGATAAATGTTGTTAAGTATGGAGAGACTCAGACACTTATGGGTCAGTCCCTATAAAAATCTCATACGGAATTTTCAATACTTGGAATCTTAGTTTGTTTTTTTTCCTGGTGGTAATGATTCCAAAGTATTTCTATTTTTTTTCTCCCTTTTTGGATATCTGGATGGAATTGGATGATTGATTTCGCCCTTACATCATGGACATGCTCAATTACTTTTGTCATTTCTTCGAGTCTAATCCGCTTCGTCACTTTTTGTGAGACTGATAAACCTGCTACAACTCCCTGTGCCATCGCAACCTTGGCACTTTCAATACCCGTAATATTACCTGCAACATAAAGGCCTTCAACAGGAGTCTCCATTCTTTCGTTATGCAAAGGTATATGACCACCCAACTCTGGAATGTAATGGAATGGACATCCTGAAATTGCTGCTAACTCCACAAGTGGATATAGTCCGCCTGCGATACACACGAAGTCCGCCTCTACTATTCTTTCGGTACAAGGTATAGGGTCTCCCTTGGTGTTCAATTTGACTACCTTTACACCTTCCACTTTTTTGTCACCCATAATTTCGACGACGGCTTGTTTCAATTGAATCGGAACATCCCATATTTTAAAGCCGTTAGATGGATAAAAGCTTAGTCCGATTTTTCTTAAAGCTTTTACACGCATCAACTTGGCTCCCCATTTCATGATGAAACCTGGAGCCAAGTGGGCAGCTTCTGACAAATCATCAACTATTTTGATTGGGTTGGAGGATTCTGTTAATAACTCATTACGAGGCGGAAGTAGAACTCGATCTACTTGAATACCAGCCAAACGCAGTTCCCTCATGATGGCAAATGAGAGTATATTCATGCCCACAATAACCCCCTTTTCACCAACCTTTACGCGATGAACATTTGTCATTACCTGGGCTGCTCCGATTGACATCACACCTGGTAATGTCCATCCAGGGAGAGGTAAAGGTGTTTCTGCAGCCCCTGTAGCTAAGAGTAAATTGGTTGATCGGAACTTGCCTTTATTTGTGAATACGACCCAATTCCCCTTGTCGGTTTGCAAGTTGTGGACTGATACACCAAGTTTTACGTCTACGCCCAGGTTATCTGCCTTGGCTGCCAACACCGAAGCTTCCTTTATACCATTCCACCATTCTCCATCTGGTTCTTCATGGAGCTGTCCCAACAGCCTTCCACCCGGTTTCATAAATTCATCGAGTACCAAAACTTGCAATCCATTACGAGCACACGTATTTGCGGCTGATAATCCTGCAGGTCCTCCACCGATGATAATAACATCAATCATGTCGTAAACCTCCTTTTAAGGGAGTTGGGTATTGGGTGAGGCTGTCAATCTTCATTCCTTCTTCTACTGGAGTAAGGCACGCACGGACTATTTCAGAATTCCCAACTTTGACACGACATTCGAAACAATGTCCGATATTGCAGTAAACTCCTCTCGGATTTCCACTTTCCTCATGATAACGAAGTGTACGGACCCCATTAGCAAGTAAGGCGGAGGCAATCGTATCCCCCTCAACAGCCTTATGATTTTTGCCATTAAAGGAAAATGAAATATCCTTTTTGTTAGTTAATGTGTCAAGGATCGGATGATTGACAATTCTTTTATTCATTTATATATCACCCAAATTCTTGAATGTGATGGGTCGAATAGGTGGCTGATATTTTAAAGGTATGGAATCTGTAGGATTTTTCCCTTCTTTTTGACTTATCAGATGATCAAGACTGGCTCTGCAAGTCCTTCCTCCACAAACTCCCATCCCAGCACGTGTCCGTAGTTTCAATTCGCGTGAAGAACACTTAAACGTTTGTATTGTTTTAAGCAATTCTTCAAGGGTCACCTCTTCACAGCGACAGACTACCGTTTGATTTCCTCTCATGTCAGTCCCTCCTTATCACTTTTAATGCATGCAAGAATTAAGCCAAAAAGTGGATTCCTTTATACGCAACGCAATGTAAGGTTGATTGTTATTTTCATAGCTTGATCTCGAAATTTGTGTCAAATTATTTTGACAGAGACTAATTATTTTTACATTTAAAGAAAGTATAAAATACTTTCTTCAATATAAGCGTAACTAAGGCTCAGCCTGCGCTAAAGGCTTGGCTTTGCCAAGTTTTCTTTACATGTTTTTTCTATCGAAAGCCGAAATGGCATTCTTTTAGACTTGGCACAGAAATTGCATTCTAAATAACTGACTATCCAAAAAAGGACCGATACGATATGCGAAACATTACAACAGAAGTAGCTGTAATAGGTGGCGGCATTATTGGTGCAGCCATTTCCTATTACCTGACTCAATCAGAAATGGAAGTGATGGTTCTCGAAAAAGGCGGGTTAGTGAGTGGAACCTCTTCAAAATGCGATGGGAATATTTTAGCGATTGATAAGGATCCAGGCTTCGACAGTCAAATGTCCTTAGAAAGCCAGAAGTTAGTTAAGGAGCTTAGTGAAAAGCTCGAGCTGCCGTTTGAGTACAGATCTCCAGGAAGTATTTTAGTTTGTGAAACGGAAGAGGAAATGGAAGCTGCAAGTCAGTGGGTCAACCGTCAAAGGGATGCAGGCTTGTCTTTTCGAATGCTGGATCGTCAAGATATTCGCCAGGAATCCCCCTATTTTGCTGATGATCTCCCCGGTGGGCTTGAATGCGAGACAGACGCAACAGTTAATCCTTATTTGCTTGCTTTTTCTCTCTTTCATGATGCCGAGAAAAAGGGGGCAAAGCTTTTTCCGAATACCGAAGTCAATACGATTAAAAGACAGATGGATGGCACATTCACAATTGGAACAACGATGGGTACAGTTACAGCAAATAAAGTAATCAATGCAGCGGGGGTTTGGGCAAACCATATTGGTCAAATGCTTGATGTACCTATTCCGATTGTCCCAAGAAAAGGGCATATCATTGTAGCTTCCCGCAGCTCTCCTGTCGGGATGCGAAAAGTGATGGAGTTCGGCTATCTGATCTCGAAATTCGGGGGAGAGCGTCGAGTTGATGAAGACATCGAAAGATATGGAGCTGCACTCGTTTTTGAGCCGACAGAAAGTCAAAATTTTTTGATCGGAAGCAGTCGCGAGTTCGTTGGGTATGATACGTCAGTCGATTTTGAAGTGACACGATGTGTTGCTAAAAGGGCGATCCGATTCTATCCGAAAATGGCTGACATGATGGTGATACGAACTTATGCCGGGCTCCGGCCATGGACAGAGGATCATTTACCGATCGTTTCTCCTGTCAAAGAGGTTCCAGGCTTTTACATTGCTGCGGGTCATGAAGGAGATGGGATCAGTTTAGCTGCCATTACCGGAAAAGTCATGGCACAACTTGTCATGGAAGAAAAGACTGCCATCCCCATTGAACCGTTGAGTTATGACCGATTTAGAGAGAAGGTGGCAAAAAGATGAAGGCAGATAGACTGTTCACAACGATCGATACCCATACAGGGGGTAATCCTACACGGACTGTCATCAGTGGATTACCGAAGTTAGAAGGCCGGACAATGGCTGATAAAATGCTTCATATGAAAGATGAATACGATTGGATACGGAAATTTTTAATGTACGAGCCTCGGGGCCACGAGGTGATGTCTGGGGCATTGATGGTTGAACCATGCCACCCTGATGCTGATATTGGAGTGATCTATATCGAAACCGGGGGATATTTGCCCATGTGCGGCCACGACACCATTGGCTTTTGTACTGCTCTAGTTGAAACGGGAATGATTGAAGTGAAAGAACCAAAAACTGAACTTACTTTGGACACTCCTGCAGGTCTGGTTAACGTAACCATTCAAGTGAACGATGGTCATGCAGAACAAGTGACGTTTTGTAATGTGCCTTCCTTTTTATTAAAGAGCGTTACTGTAGACGTTCCGACGATAGGTGGAGTGGATTGTGACATTGCCTATGGGGGGAATTTCTACGCAATTATAGATGCCCAGAAAATAGGATTACCATTAGTACCTTCTAATGCCAGTAACATCATTGATACCGCTGTTAAACTGCGAAATGCGATCAATCATGAGACTGAGGTTATTCATCCTGAGTCAAGCTTCATAAAAGGTTTGACTCATATCGAATTTTTTTCCGAACCTTCGAATCCTGCAGCAACGGTGAAGAACACAGTGGTCGTCCCACCTGGTGGAATTGATCGTTCCCCATGCGGAACCGGTACATCTGCGAAGCTGGCGACTTTATATGAACAACAAAAAATTGAAATTGGTGAACCCTTCATTCATGAAAGTATAGTCGGAACCCTTTTTCGTGGAAAAATTCTCGAAAAGACCAATGTTGGAGGCTTTTCCGCTGTGTTGACAGAAATTTCTGGAAGAGCTTGGATCATGGGGAAACATACCTTTTTTTCGAATGTAGAAGATGAACTTAATGAAGGTTTTCTATTAATTCCTCCTATGGAGGGTCATTAATAAAATCAACATACAATGGGGAGGGGTATCTTGGGTTAAATAGTGTCTAGCTGGTTGTTGTAAGCGCTATAACGATTGAAAGGGGATATTATGGAAAATAACAAGACAAGATTGCCAAATATGGGTGAGGTATTGTTTATATTAGTAGGTTTTGTGCTTATCATCTACCTGTTCATTTCTGTGTTTGAACTGCCGATCCAACTCCTGTTGGAGCATTAATCGGTACATGGATTGCTGGAGGTATTGTTCCTAGTATCATCTACTATGGATTAAGCATTATCAATCCATCGATATTTTTGTTTGCAACGGTTTTCATATGTGCCATTACATCTTTAGCAACCGGTACTTCCTTTGGTACGGCGGGTACGGCAGGCATAGCGATGATGGGAATCGGACATAGTTTCGGAATTCCTGCACCGCTTGTTGCCGGAGCGGTTATCTGTGGAGCATATGTCGGTGATAAACTGTCTCCCTTATCCGATACTACGGTCATGACGGCCTCCTTGACGAGAGTGAATTTGTTTGACCACATTCGGTCGATGCTTTATGTCAGTGTACCGGCGTTGGCACTTTCTTCACTTTTGTTTTTGCTGGTAGGATTCTTTTATGTTGGACAAAACGTTGATTTGACAAGGGCTGAAGAAGCCATGAATGCTCTAGAAGGTTATTTTAACATTGAATGGTACATGTTGATTCCAGCCATAATCGTTATCGGACTGCTTGCTTTTAAAAAGCCCTCTATACCTACAATTACATTCGGCGCTTTGCTTGGTGCGATTTGGGCTGCCCTTTTCCAAGATATGACTTTACTTGAAGGGATCAAAACATCGTACTCTGGATTTCATATTGAGTCTGGTGTGGATTTTATGGATAACCTTTTGAATCGAGGCGGGATCGTATCGATGTTGGAAGTTATTCTTTTAATCATCCTCGCGCTTGGATTGGGCGGATTAATGGAAGCAGTGGGCATTTTACAGGTCATTTGCAATACATTGCTTAAATGGGCTGATAATGCGGGGAAAACGACTGTTTCAACGCTGATTGCAGGTTTTTTTGGAAACTTTTTCGGAGGGGCTGCGTACGTTTCTCTTATCACCGCCAGTAAAATTACTGAGGAAAATTATGATCGTTTACGTATGGATCGCCGGGTTCTTTCCCGAAATACGGAAGCAGGAGGTACCATCACAACCCCGATGGTTCCTTGGTCTGATGGTGGTGTTTATATGGCGACCGTTTTGGGTGTATCAACTCTTTCTTACTTACCGTTCCTATGGTACCATTTCTTAGTTCTTATCATTTCTGTCGTATATGGCTTCAGTGGTAAGTTTATATGGTATACAGATGACCCTGACAAAAATGTCGAACTCGATTCGTTTCCAAAAAGCAAGAGCCTGTGAGCAAATTCAATAGGCTACCTTTTTCTAAAAGCTCTTCTTTCTGCATACGGTACACATTGGAAACATACTTTGACAAGCTTCCCATGATCATTAATATACTTCACAGATTTTCTTACTCTTTTCTTACAAAAGAAGCATTTGCTTCCGAATAACGATGCTAACATTTTAATGCCTCCTTATGTTATTTAGTATATACATTGTCTTATGATTTTCCTATTTTATGGATTACAAAAATACTCGTTACTAAAAATTTATAAAAGATCCAGGCATCCAGAATATATTCTAGAGATATACCTAAAAAACAAATAGATAGAGTGAGGTCGGATACGGAGCGCCGCTAAAAACTGAAAGG
>NZ_JAIBLJ010000063.1 GCF_020179385.1 Alkalihalobacillus sp. YIM B00296
GGTCCTTTTATTAAACTGTCTATTTTTAAGGGTACAGTTCATAGCTTCGGAGGTAGTCCTTTATAAAACTATTTATTTGTGGAGAATTTTGCTTCGTAAAGTTGGTAGCTTTCTCCCGCAGCATAAACTGTACTGATTTATTTTCTTCCCAGCTCGTCTCGTAATCTGAGGCCAGGCAACAAACTTTGCAGCTTTCTTAAACCGGTACGTTTTGTTTTTCAAAAGTTGGCAGCATGTTTCCGTGTGCTTCTATGAGGTCGTCACAGAGGGAAACGATGTCATCAATCGATAGCTCTGCGGCAGTGTGCGGGTCTAGCATGGCTGCCTGATAAATATGCTCTCGTTTTCCTGTCATCGTGGCTTCTACCGTCAATAGCTGCGTATTGATATTCGTACGGTCCAATGCCGCTAATTGTTCCGGGAGATCCCCGATAAAGCATGGTGTGATTCCACTCCGATCAACCAGGCATGGTACCTCCACGGTCGCTTTTGTTGGCAGGTTGCTGATCAAACCTCCAGTGTTGAGTACATTCCCATGAAGCCGGAAGGGCTGGTCTGTTTCCATCGCTTCAATGATATAAGAGGCATATTCATGAGAGCGTTCATGCGTAAGGTTTTGATTGTTGACAAGATCTTCACGCATGCTTTCCCATTCCTTGATTTGATTGACACACCGGCGAGGGTATTCATCCAGTGGAATGTTGAACTTCTCGATCAATTCCGGATAGTTCTTTTTAATGAAGTAAGGATGGTATTCAGCATTGTGCTCGGATGATTCGGTTACATAGTACCCAAAACGGTTCATCAGTTCGAACCGGACCATGTCATGATGTTTTTCCTGCTGCTTGACCGCTGCCCGTTTTTTGATTTCCGGATACAGGTCTTCCCCGTCTTTCGTCACTTCCAACAACCATGCCAGATGGTTGATGCCGGCGATTTTCCACTGTACCCCTTTACTATCCATTCCAAGGGATTTGAACAGTTCCGGAACCGCTGCTTGCACACTGTGACATAGTCCCACGGTTTTGACGTTCGTATAACTCAACATCGCACCCGTCAGCGAAGCCATAGGGTTCGTATAATTCAAAAACCAGGCGTCTGGACATACCTCTTCAATATCTTTCGCAAAATCAAGCATGACCGGAATGGTCCGGAGTGCCCGGAATATTCCACCGATTCCGATCGTATCCCCGATTGTCTGGCGGAGTCCGTACTTTTTCGGTATTTCAAAATCAATGACCGTACTAGGTTCATAGCCGCCAACCTGGATCGCATTGACGACGTATTTCGCTCCCCTCAACGCCTCTTTCCGATTGGAATATGCCCTTATAGCAACATCAGCACCGAGGCTTTTTTTCAAATTTTCCAGCATATTTTCAGAGTCTTTCAATCGTTGTGCGTTAATATCATAGAGGGCAAATTCGAACCCCTGGACACTCGGCGTCAACATACAATCCCCTAAGACGTTTTTTGCGAATATCGTACTCCCTGCTCCAAGAAAAGTGATTTTAGACATATATAAGCTCCTTTATCCTTTGACAGATCCAGATGAGAGACCTGCTACAAAATATTTTTGTAAGAATAGAAATAGAATAGTCATCGGTAACATTGACATCAAAGCTGCTGAAGCGACTAGATTCAAATTGCTCTGATTTTGACCGAAGAAACTGGCCAGTGCGACTGTAAGTGTCTGGACTTCTTTACTTTGTAAGAAGAAAATGGCAAATTGATAGTCATTCCAAATGAATACACACGAAATGATTAGAATGGAAGCAGTCACTGGTTTAAGTAGTGGAAAGATGACTCTGAAAAAAACGACCAGCGTACCTGCCCCGTCCATTCGAGCCGCTTCTTCCAACTCCTTCGGGATGGTCGAACGTATGAACCCCGCATATAAAAAGATCGTCAATGGAAGGAATGCGGCCAAGTTGTTCAATACGGCAATTTCATGTGTGTTCATCATGCCGATATCAACGACCATTTTATATAATGGTACCAATGCGGTTAATGGTGGAATGACCATGATCGAAATAAAGAGAAAGTAAACAAATTTATTAAGTTTTGTAAACATGCGGGCCAGTGGGTAAGCTGCCATCGATCCCAGAAGTACGAGCAAGACAGCTGTACTTGCTGTAATGATGAAGGTATTGATGAATGCCGTTCCTAAATCCGCTTTTTCCCACGCTTCTATAAAATTGGAAAGTTTATAGGTTTCTGGCATTAACCACTTCGAACTGAAATCATTGTTCGCTTTCAACGATGTCGTGATCATGATATAAAAGGGAATCAGGTGGAACAAGGTGACGAACAAGGCTATACCTGTCAAAAGCCATTTGATCATCTTTTTTCTCCCGTCCATTACACATCGATCTCCTTTCGTTTAAAGTAAACCAGAGCGAACAAGCTCAAAATCAGAATGATAAATGCCATCAACACACCCTGGGTAGCTGCATAACCTGCATCCTGCCGGCTGAAGTAAAGATCATACATGAACGTTGACATCGACTGAGAAGCATTACCTGGTCCTCCACCTGTCAAGGCAATGATGACATCAAACAGCTTCAGGCCGCCAATAATATTAAGCACCACGTTGATGGTGATCGCTGGCATCAACAAAGGCATCGTTATATTTTTGAATTGTTGAAAGGCTGATGCTCCATCGATTTCAGCGGCTTCATAATACTCTTTTGAAATACTTTGCAGTCCCGCCAAGTAAATGATCATGGCGATCCCTACAAATTGATAGGTATTGACAAAAACGATGATCCAAGGGTTGATATCCGGATTTCCTAACGCATTGACTTTGTCTAGGCCAAATAAGTTCAGCGCATCATTCAAAGCTCCCCCATTATAGGCAAAGAAGAAATACCAGATATACCCCATCACTAACGGACTGATGATGACAGGCAGATAAACGATGGTTCTTGTCAACGATTTTAAACGAATGCTTTGATTCAATAACAATGCATACAACAGACCGATGATATTTTGAAACAGGGTGCTCCCAATTCCATATAACAAGGTATTTTTCACGACTAACCAGGTGGCTGGATCTTGGAACATGCGTTTGTATTGCTCCAATCCGATCCAGTTTTTTGTTTGTGAAAATCCATTCCAATCCGTAAAGGAAACACGGATTCCATTCAAAAAAGGATAAAGAATGAACACACTGACGACAATCAATGCCGGTATATACATCCACCAAAGTGATTTATTCTTTAGGCGTGGGGCACGTTTGACTTTACTTTTGGCAATCGGCCGGGAAGCCTCTTTGACCACTTCATTCATGTTTGACATCACTCCTGAGAGATAAGATCAACTGTTGACAAGCAAGCCTGGCAGCGGCCGGAGGACTTCCTTGCTTCTGTGTAGGGATCATTGCTTCTTCAGCCTTGTGTACTCTTTGCCCATTTTTTCGGATACCTGTTCCGGTGTCTTGGATCCGGAGATCAATTCCTGTCCAGTCGCTCCCATCACATCCCACATGCCACTCGGCAGATATATGCGGTCAAAATAGGGTTGTACTTCCACGCCTTCAAAATCACTATAATAGTCGGCGTAATAGTTATCCGCCTCAACATTCGCAAGCCCTGCCGGTAGGGATGTGCCCTCCGCGATCTTTTTCGCGATGTCCGGTTGAGCTAAAAAATCGATGAACTTTTTCGCGGCTTCTTTGTTCTCCGAGTCTTTCCAAATGGCAACCGTATGGCGTTCTCCGCCAATCCAGCTAGGCTCGTCCCCTTCATGAATAGGCGGCATCGGTATGACACCCACTTGGACTTCTGGGTTCAATTCTTTGACCGCCGGACCCAGGTAACCGCCGCCAAATGTGAAACCTATTTTCCCTTGTGCCATCAACTGCGCCTGATCTTGTATTTGCGCCGTTAAAACGTCTTCATTCAGTAAGCCGTTCTCATTCATTTCCTTCAGTTTCTCCGGTAAGTATGTATAGTTCGACCAATCGAATGAACCATCCAATAACTCCTCTTCGTAATTGTTTTCCTTGTCGGTCACTAATAGAGGTGTCGCAAATTGATCGAAATACTGACCGAAAGCCGACTTGTCGGACCCATTGATCCAAAGCGGCGTCACTTCGCCTTTACTCTTTTCTTTGATTTGGTAAAGCGCTTCCATGAATTCGTCAAACGTTGCAGGCGGTTCAATCCCATATTCCTTAAGCAAATTGGCGTTGTAATTGATGCCATCCTTCGCCTGGTTCACAGGATAGGCATACACTTTGCCTAGCTCATCTTTCAAGATGTTATCCAAAGCAGGATCGAGATTGTCCACCCAGTCCATGTCTTTCAAATCAGCTACGTATTCCCCATAACGTTCCTTCGACCAACCGTGTGTGTCAAACAAGTCCGGCATATCATTTGCTGCCATTTTTACACGCAACATATCTTCATATCCTCCACCAGGAAAATTCTCTTCAATATCGATATTTGGATTTTTTTCCTCAAATGCAGCGATCGCTTCTGACATTGCTTTTTTATCATTATCTGTCGTCACTGTTGAGAAAAACGTCAATGTCGTCGTATCACCAGAAGCACCACTCGAACATCCCGCTAGGAGCAGTGCAAAACATGCCAAAATATATGGAGCCCACCATTTATATTTCATTATGATTCCTCCTAATTTTGTTAACTTTATTTTCGTTCATTACGTACATAATCAATAATCTTGTTTAAAGCGTCCCGTTCCGTTATAATTCTGTGTGCTGTTCAAGTTTATCTTCTTGGATAAACGAAACAGCATTCCAATGAGTGCACCTACTTTCTCGCCAAGTTGAGTAGGTGTACGACCTATCTTTTACGTTTTTTATGTAAGGTTATCACCTCCTTAACGTATTAAAGGGATTTTTCCACAGCTCTTGGCAGTATTTATTTTTCATTTGCGCCACAGCTGTTTCGAATCACCAATTCAGTCGGAACCGTGACTTTCAGCGGGAGTTTCCTTCCTTTAAGGCGATCCAACATCAACTTGACACCGACCCGGCCCATTTCTTCTGTCGGAACCTTTACCGTTGTCAAGGGCGTGCTGGCAAATTTCGCCATCTCTATATCGTTGAAACTTACAATCGCGACATCCTTTGGAATGCTATAACCTTTTTCCTGTAAAGCACGCATCGCCCCGATTGCCATCGCGTCACTCGCAATGAAAAATGCTTCTGGAAGATCGCCCTGGTTAATGGCTTTCTTCATCAATTTATAACCATCAGACATGAAGAAATCGCCTACATGATGGGATTGAGGATCATAAAGCCCCTTTTCTTTCATCACTTTTTCAAAAGTCAAACCTCGTCCATCTGTGAACTCAATTTTGGTACCATTCAAATGCTCTTTCTCTTTGCCCCCAATAAAACCAATCCGCTTATATCCTAAGTCGAATAAATGGTTGAGTGCCCTATTCGTCGCCTTTTCAAAATCGATGGTGACGGAATCGAACATATTCTCGTCGACTTCATGATTGATATAAACGATGTTTTCGAGGTGATCCAACTGGTTAAGAACATCTGAACTGATTCTCCCCACTATGATCAGGTTGCTTATGTCTGTACGGAAATTCCTGAAGTTCATGTTACTCAACCTGTATAGTTCAGTTGCCGCAATCCCCCTTTCTGATAACTCCTGTTCGATCCCCTGTCTAATGGATAGAAAGAACGCATCATTCAATTCTTCCTCTAATGAATGGCATAGAAGAATCGCTATTTTAGAATCCTGGTTATTTGAAGGTCGTTGTGCCATTGGTTGTGCCTTCTCATTGCGACGTTCTTGCATGGTTTTATAGCCTAGCGCTTTTGCTACGTCAAAGATCTTTTGACGCGTCTCTATTGCAACGGATAACGTTTCATCATTATTCAGCACCCTTGAAACCGTTGCACTAGATACTTGTGCACGAGTAGCAATTTCTTTAATCGTCGTCATCGTAAAGCCCTTCCTTCAATCAACTTGGTAAAATATTTACTAACTTTTTACTTAATTAATATCTACCTTACCATCATAATGAATCGCTTTCAACATAAAATATGAAATTTTCTGAATATATATATGTGTAGTTATTGAGTAAATACCCTTCTTATGCTCGTGTTAAAGAAAAACCCAGGGGTTAATGGCGAAATATTTTTTACTAAATAATTACTAAATGAAATAAAAAAAGAAGAGACGTATGGCCTCTTCCTTTTTTATTTAGTCTGAAAATTTTTCGAGTGCCAGGCACGGATTCAAAACCGTTGTAGCACAAGGGGGTGAAAATGGTGCCTGGTACATTTTGAAATGCATTGGGGTTCATGGGATTGAAGATGGTGCCTGGCACCGAGAAAATTCCGACAATTTTTGTGTTTGGTCAATCAAACGTTTGTTTAAGGAGATGGAATGGTTGGTGTGAGGGGATTTGTAGATTCAATCAAACGTTTGTTTAAAGTACATAAAAAGGACTAATCCCCCTACTTGAAGCTTCGGAGTTAGTCCTTTATAAATTTATTTTATTTGTGGAGAATTTTGCTTCGTACAGGTGGTAGCTTTCTCCCGCAGCATATAATGGTACTGATTTACTTTCTTCGTCTCGAGTCCTGGCAACAAACTTTGCAGCTTCCCTATACGAGTACGTTTAGTTTTTCAAAAGTAGGTAGCATGTCACCATGTGCTTCAATAAGCTCATCGCAGAGGGAAACGATGTCATCAATCGATAGCTCTGCTGCAGTGTGCGGATCTAACATCGCTGCCTGATATATATGCTCCCGTTTACCAGTCATGGCTGCTTCAATCGTCAATAGCTGAGGATTGATATTGGTGCGGTTCAATGCAGCTAATTGTTCTGGGAGGTCTCCGATATAGCATGGCGTAATGCCGCTACGATCAACTAAACATGGTACCTCGACGACCGCCTTTGTCGGAAGGTTACTGATCAAACTTCCTTTGTTGAGTACGTTCCCATGGAGACGGAATGGCGTGTCCGTTTCCATTGCTTCAATGATATAAGAAGCATATTCATGAGAGCGTTCATGCGTAAGGTTCTTGTTGTTGATGATATCTTCGCGCATGCTTTCCCAATTTTTAATTTTATTGACACACCTGCGTGGATATTCATCAAGCGGAATATTAAACCGGTCGATCAATTCAGGGTAGTTCTTTTTGATGAAGTAAGGATGGTATTCGGCATTGTGCTCGGAAGACTCCGTTACGTAGTAGCCGAACCGGTTCATCAACTCAAAGCGGACCATGTCATGATGTTTTTCCTGCTGCTTGATCGCTGCCCGTCTTTTGATTTCCGGATAGAGGTCTACACCGTCTTTCCTCACTTCCAACAACCATGCTAGATGGTTGATACCGGCGATTTTCCACTGAACGCCTTCCGTGTCTAGATCAAGAGATTTAAACAGTCCCGGAACTGCTGCTTGCACGCTATGACAAAGCCCCACGGTTTTTACATTTGTGTAACGCAGCATAGCACCCATCAGCGATGCCATAGGGTTCGTATAATTCAAAAAACAGGCGTCTGGACATACCTCTTCGATATCTTTTGCAAAATCAAGCATGACAGGAATGGTTCGAAGCGCCCGGAAGATGCCACCGATTCCGATCGTATCACCGATCGTCTGACGGAGGCCGTACTTCTTAGGTATTTCAAAATCGATGACTGTACTAGGTTCATAGCCACCAACCTGGATGGCGTTGACAACATATTTCGCTCCCCTCAACGCCTCTTTCCGATTTGAATATGCCTTTATAACAACATCGGCGCCAAGGCTCACCTTCAGATTGTTCAGCATATTTTCAGAGTCTTTCAATCGTTGTGCGTTAATATCATAGAGGGCAAATTCGAACCCCTGGACACTTGGCGTCAACATGCAATCCCCTAAGACATTTTTTGCGAATACCGCACTGCCTGCTCCGAGAAAAGTGATCTTTTTAGACATATATATACCCCTTCCTTTGTCAGATCCAGATGAGAGACCTGCCTCAAAATATTTACTGATGTTAAATCACTATAATTCAATGTTACTTACTAGAATCCTGCGTAGATTCGTAACAATAATGGTTGATAGTCATTTCTTTTGCAATACAACGGGGAACTTTCTTAGAGAATTTCATCAAAACCTACTACCGAGAAAACGTCTGGTACAGCTGAATCATTTTTCGGAGGGAAGATTAGTCTAATGGGATCTGTGGTTTCATTCTAACGTTTATTTAAAGCATTGGTAGTTTTGGAGTTAGTCCTTTATAAATTATTTATTTATGGAGAATTTCGCTTCGTACAACTGAAAACTTTCCTCCGCTGCATATAATGGTACTGATTTATTTTCCTCCCAGCTTGGATTGAACTCTGAGATCGGCAGATGGCGTGGACCCGGATAGTTTCCGATTTCCATCGTCAGACCTGGTCGATGATATTTGCTGATGAACCAGTCTTTCTGCCACCACCCGATGGATGATCTTCAGCATAGATCATTTGAAAAAGAACATGATCGTAGTCAGCTTGAAGTCATGGTAGACGATAAAGAATGCATGTATGTCTTTGACCGTGGCTACCTGGATTATGAACGTTTTGACCGCATGACAGATGAGGGCTACTTTTTCCTATCAAGAATGCGTAAAAACGCGGTTATTCGCGAATTAGAAGCATTTAAACTACCAGAAGATTCCGATGTCATATCGGACCAAATTGTGTTGATTGGCACAACACAAAATCGGGCTGAAAATATCTTTCGTCTTTCGCTTACTAAAAGTCATCGATTCAAAAGGGAATGAACTCCAACTCATCACTAACCGTTTCGATTTGAGTGCCGAACAAATCTCAGAGATGTACAAATTACGATGGGCGATTGAACTGTTTTTCAAATGGATCAAGCAACATTTGCATTTGAATATCAAAAAGTTCTATGGTCAAAGCGAATGGGCGATTCATAATCAAGTATTCATCGCACTGATCGTGTATGGTTTGCATGTGCTCGCACAACTTGAAACAAAAAGGAACCGCAAAACCCTACAAATTAGCCGTTTTTAAGAGCAGCACTTTGGAAACCGGCGCACATCTGGATTCGAAAAATTAAAGGGAAAGTCGTCCCTTAACAAAAAACGTCTCTGTTGGCAAATGGCTAACTGTAAATAAAAACCAAATGGATGGTGTCACCTTTATTGGAGTGTTTACCTTTTTGGTTCTCAAGCATGAAAATGAATAGATTGAATTTTTCGATAATATTTATGCAACACTAGTGATTAAATGTTAGATTTTTTGAAAACTATTCCTTTTACTTATATGGTTTGAAACTAAATAAATAAGTAAATATATAGGAAAGGAATAAACAAATTCCCATTGTTTAGTTTCATAAAGCCCTATTAATTGAAAAAATGGTTCAGCTATAAAAGCAGTAGTAAATCCGAATATAGTCCCTTTAATATATGGACTAATGTTTGGCTTATATTGAATAAGAAACATAACGGAAACTGGCATAAGCGTAATATCCCAAGGAATAAACGCTGGAATTACGGGAATAACTTTTGATTTATAAAACCACCATCCAAGTATAATACCTATAAGGTCTAACCACGAAGAGATGAGTATAACAAAATAACCTACATATAATAATCGATCTGAGCTTTCCTTTTTTCTAAATTTAAACCATAATAACCAGGGAATAATTGTTAGACCAACTCCTAACCACCATCTCCATGTAAAAACCATTTCCGAAAGCCATAATTGATATAATTGATCGTTAGCTTTATCAATCAGATTGTATAGTTCCTCAACTTTTTCCATTATTTCACCTTTGTATCTCCTTTTAAATATAGTGTATTACTTATTAGCTTTTTTAAAGTCCTACCTTAATATACCTATTTATTTTATTAATCTATCCTGCCCAAAATGGATCGCCGCAGCAATCCTATTCTTAAACATAAGCACCTGTTAGTGAAACAAAGAAATTAATCAAATAGGGTTTATGTTCAATTAATAACGCGATTTATTTATAATAAGTGTAAGAATCACATATTCAGAAGACATTATCATAATCAGAAAGGTGATAATAAAATGGAAAACTTTTATCTGTTTGCACTTATGTGTATTTTTCTAATTATTTTACCCGGTCCCGATACTGCCATTGCTACAAAAAATACTCTTACCGTTGGAAGAAGTGGAGGTCTTAAAACAGCTTTAGGTACTTGTTGTGCCATTCTTATCCATACTTCTGCTGCTGTATTAGGACTTTCAGCAATCATTGTGAAATCAGCTTTATTATTTTCTGTCTTCAAATACGTTGGTGCTGTTTACTTAATTTATCTGGGTGTTAAAACATTATGGTCTTTGAAGAAAAAGGAAGAAGCAACAACCGTTGATATGAACACAAAAAGTCAGTTTGAAAATACATCTTGTTTTAAGCAAGGGTTTCTTACCAATATCCTAAATCCAAAAGTTGCAGTCTTTTTCTTAACCTTTTTCCCTCAATTCGTAGACTCTGGAAGCAATACCTTCATACCGTTTCTTATAATGGGTATCACTTTTACTGTATTGACTGCCATATGGTTTTTACTTTATGTCTATTTAATTAATCAGATTAGTGCTTTTATGAAAAAACCTAAAACACAAAATATTATTGAAGGAATTACAGGTACAATATTGATAGGTTTTGGTATAAAATTAGCCCTAGAAAAGTCCCATAATTAGTTTTTTTATTTATAAGGTAAGACCCTTGATTTCCCTAAATCTAAGGGTCTTATTTTTTGCTAGAATAACTTATCTTTATCAATCTTGTTGAACTATCTGCTTACTTTAGTTGAAAAAGAAAAGCATTACCTCTATCAAAACCAAAACCATTAGAAATAGCATAGTTTATTTTCATGTTAACTGCATGGTTTGGAACATAATCTAAATCACACTCTTCATCCGGTATATCATAATTAATAGTTGGAGGAGCTATATCTTCCATGATACTTTTAAGGTTTATAATAGCCTCAATCCCACCTGCTGCTCCAAAAAGGTGCCCAGTCATCGATTTAGTGGAACTTACCTTTAAGTTATAAGCATGACCACCAAAAACACTTTTAATCGCTTTGGTCTCTGATTTATCTCCTTCAGGGGTACTTGTACCATGTGCATTTATATAATCCACATTAGTCAATCGAATCTTTGGACCTGCACCTACTATAGACGCCGGAGCATTTTCACGTATCACTCAATACGATCGTGCCGGGAATATATTATCACAATATGCATATCCTATTGATCCAATTCCGGAAGCGCCTGGTTCTGGTAAATATACAGATAATGGTGTGACAGAGATCCTATCGGTAAACGACCATAAGTTTCTACTAATTGAACGTGCCGGTGTTCAAGGTGAAGATAGAAGCTTTAAAAATTACATTCGTCTTTATGAGATTGATATTAACGGAGCAAGTGATATTAGCAACATAGATTCGTTACAAGAAAGCAAATTCAAGCCTGTCAAAAAGCGTCTGATTCTTGATTTGAATACGTTAGGTTTGTCTAAACTCGACAACATCGAAGGCATTTCTTGGGGACCAAAACTCGCGAACGGAAACAACAGTCTCGTACTAGCTTCAGATAATAATTTCAATTCTAGCCAGGTGACACAATTCCTTGCATTTGAAGTATTGCCAAAGAAGGGACCAAAAGGAAACTAAAAGATAGAGATGCCCCAAGTACTATCAAGAATGGAAAAGCGCTTTCCCAAACATAGGAAAATGAGAGACTGCAACCAACTTTGTTGCAATCTCTCATTCATTTAAGTCAAATCCATTGGGATTCAAGGGATTAGAGATGGTACCTGGCACCGAGAATATTTCGACAATATCTGCGTATGGTCAATCAAACATTTGTTTAAGGGGAAGGAAAGGTTGGTGTGATGGGATTTGTAAATTTATTCAAACGTTTAAGTAAAGCAATCAAAAGGGCTGACCCCAATTTGTAGTTTCGGAGTTAGTCCTTTATAAATTATTTATTTGTGGAGAATTTCGCTTCGTACAACTGATAACTTTCCTCCGTTGCATATAATGGTACTGATTTATTTTCCTCCCAGCTTAGATTGAACTCTGAGATCGACAGATGGCGTGGACCCGGATAGTTTCCGATTTCCATAGTAAGACCTGGTCGATGATATTTGCTGATGAACCAGTCTGTCATGCCACCACCCGATGGATGATCTTCAGCATAGATCATTTGATACCCTGTTATATTGCTGACTTCTCTAGCAATTCGATGATCCCGGTCGTACTGCGCACCCGTTTGTTTATAGTTCCAATAAATCACCTTTCCAGCACTATGATAAGGAACGGCGATTTCAGGCATGATTGATTTTGTAAAATTGACGATTGCTCTGACTTCGGATGAAGAATGCGGCGATACTCCTTTATGAAAAGCCCAACTCGGCTCGCTGCGATTATCCTGGATATTCTTCCAATCAGCATTGTAATTCCGATTCAAGTCGACGCCCTTAGCATTGGATTTCCATCTTGTAAAATCCGTACTGCCATCGTTCATTCTGATCAGGTCGTCATGTACGCTTTCCGGGAAGGAATCCAATCCACTTTGTTGAAGGGTGACGCCATCTGGATTGACCATAGGGACAAACCACATCGTCGTTTTGTCCAGAACTTCTTTTACATTATACCCATCGATTGTACCGTTTTCTTGATAAGCCTGAGCATATTGGTCGATCATGTACATATTCAGGTTTGTAGTCAGCCACTCTCTTGCATGATGGGAACCGTTGATAAATACTGAAGGCCCACCAGGTTTATCCTTTCCAAGGGATACTGCATAAATATCTCTGCCGTATTCACTCTTGCCAATTACTTTATAGTTGATAATGTCCGGATATCTTTCGGCTAAAAGTTTAATATCCCGGACCATCTCGGAGTATGTATAGGTTTGATAGGGATATACGACACTTTCATGCGCACTTGTAGATGTCGGCCATAATACTAGACTCCCTAATAGAATGATTGAAAGAAATTTAAGGCTATGTGTTAAGCTAGTATTCCATTTCATTTTGTTAATCCTCCTATAATTATGTAAATATAATAAATTCAGATGGGATGGATGTAACCCACCCCTTCCTGAATCTAGCAATCTTACACATAATCCCTTGAAACCCTATTGTTTTTGTCGTTCAACCTACCATACCTTCAACAGAAAAGTTACTTTATCCTTCAAACTTTTTAAGTCAAATAATTTTCAAACTATTTAACTAGTTGGGAAATGGGTACAGTAGGGTGCGTGCCTGGCACTTTTTGAGAAGTGTTGGGGCACAAGGACTATAAAACGGTGCCAGGCACAGAATGGTTACGACAAATTCCGCGAAAGGTCAATCAAACGTTTGTTTAAAGGGTTGAAATAGTAGATGTAAAGGGATTTTCGATAGCGAGGGGTTAGCGCTGTTGATTGGTTTTTAGAGGATGAATACGGCTTTAGTCAGCAAGTTGAAGAAAGTCTGGAAAAAACTAATTCGGAGAAAGGGTGACGTGAGATGACTCCCAAAGCACGTCGAAGAAGAAAAAAGATAAAACGTTTCCTTCAAAAAGAATTGCATAAGGCCGGTTATCCAGTCATTTTGTTTTGTTTTGATTTATCTGTTTAATGATAGGAAATAAACATAAAAAAACATTAACTAAAATATTAATATTTTGTAAATTTATCAAAAGCCCATTCAAAAAATAGGGATTTAAACCTCATATTGAAGTAGTTTTTTGAAAAAATTCTTTGGTTTTAAGAGGAAATATCTATCGTTTTTCATTTTATTTTTGTTTTTTTTACTTACTTTTCACTCAATATATATAATCTATCAACATTTCTATCCTACTATTAAGTAAGAAAAATGATAGGGATACGGGCGACATAATTCTGTTTTACAATTAGTTCTTTATGTTGTTATCCGAATTGTGTTTTCGTTATTTATCAAATGCTTTACTTTTAAAAAATTGCGTACGGATTGGGAGGCTTTTATATGAGTAATCAAAATTCAGGCAGAATGATGGACAGAAAGAACTTTATAAAAATAAGCGGGCTGAGTACACTTGCCTTGACACTTGGAACAACAGGATTACCAGTTGATTTTTTAACCAGTACAGCCGAGGCAAAAAAGCAGGACGAAGCTAAACTGAAATTTAATCCAAATGGAAAGTTCAAGATCGTACAGTTTAATGACACACAAGATGATGAGCGTATTGACCGCCGAACCATTCAGCTAATGGAGAAAGTGCTTGATACAGAAAAACCTGATTTTGTTGTGCTCAATGGCGACAATATTACCGGTGGCTGCGACACAGCTCTTGAGATGAAACAAGCAATTAACAACGTTGCCCAGCCGATGGAGAAAAGAGGAATTAAATGGGCAATTACCTATGGAAATCATGATGAAGATTCAACTCCTAACAGCGGTCTTGACGAGAAAGATATGCTAAAAATCTATATGTCTTACAAATACAATATGAACCAACCTGGAGAAAAAGATATTACAGGAACAGGAAACATGAACCTGCTCATAAATGATTCCAAGGGTAAAAAAGCAGCGTTCAACCTCTGGCTGCTTGACAGCGGAAGATATGCCCCAAATACTATTGCCGGTCAGGATTTTGAAGGCTATCCTACCTGGGATTGGCTTCGAATGAACCAGGTTAAATGGTATTATGAAACTTCTAAGAGTTTAGAGAAAAGATTTGATCGCAAAATACCTTCACTCATGTTCATTCACATTCCTCTATGGGAGCATCGTTTTATGTGGTACGGAAGTGTTGACGGACGAACAGCTGCTAACCATGAAACAGCTGTGAAAAAACACAATATTGTAGGAGAACGAAATGAAGACGAATGCCCAGGACCGATTAACAGCGGCATGTTTTCAGCCATATTAGAGAGAAACGATGTCAAGGGGGTCTTTTGCGGCCATGACCATATTAATACTTACTCGGGCAATTATTACGGAGTTCTACTTGGTTATGGAGGCAGCGCTGGCTTTGGCACATATGGCCTTTCAGGAGCTGAAAAAAACAGGCTCCGCGGCGCAAGAGTATTCAGCCTAGATGAAAATAAAGAGGGAGTTCTTGCTGAAACACACATGGTCTTTGCCAAAGACTATGGAATCGATTTGACTGCAAATGATCAAAGTATTGATCCTGCACCGTTAAAAGAATCGGTAAAAGCTTGAATTAAAATTGGAGCTGTCCATCAGTAGCACTTCCAACTGATGGACAGTTACTCCCCACCCTTTATTAAACTACTCATTGAGACTCCCACGGCTAAAGCCGCAAGCCCTACACCTTAC
>NZ_JAIBLJ010000064.1 GCF_020179385.1 Alkalihalobacillus sp. YIM B00296
CCAAGGGTTATTAGATATTAACCAATTGAACCTTCCATTTCTTGATGTCTAATATTCTCGTTTTATCTCTCCATCTGTTTGAACGAGTGATAGGGTGGTTGTTTTATTTAATGTCACTACAACCGATCTCGTAAATCTGCTTACCAGCTTCGATTCAAATATGATGCTTATGTAAAGCCAATAAAAAACCTTGAAAGGCTTATAGCCAATCAAGGTTCTAATTGTATTATTGGACATTCTTTCTTAACAGTTCTCGAACTTCCATTAAAATAATACCTAACATGTTTTTTCCTGAACCATCCTTTCCACATCCCCAATAGTAATCATTAGAAGTTTTTTCAATGATTACTTTATCTTCAGTAGAAAGTAATACCTTTTGTATGTCCTTATGCGTAGAAAACTTTTTCAGAACTGCTTTTCTCATAACCTCATCTTTTATATCTTCCCAATCTTCCCTAAGTGGTTTACTCCTATCACGTCCCATTTTAGCGGCTTCCATTGGTGATAATGAAAGCCTGATCTGTTCTTCATATTCCGTTCCAACAAATTTTTGCGCCTGAAAATAATGCTCACTTGTCTTCCAAAATTGACCTTCTAAATCAAAGCCATGAGGGGAAAAATTTGAAAAACAGCCATATTCGTCATTTACTTTGTAAAAGAATATTTCCATAATTCTACTTACCTTTCATGAATCATTTTTCCAGTTAAATCCTAAGACTTTAAGCTCTTTGACCAGCTAATATAATAATTTAACTGCTCCTCAATTCCTACAAACTTTAAATTCCCTTCATACTCAAATATATCAACTATATCTTCTGTTGTGGCCGGTTTCCCAACATTTAATTTATAAGCTGAACGTCCAACTCCCATTGATAATTGCATTGGGGATGGATAAACATTTATTGCAGCTCCATTACACATAATCTGTATGTGCCGTTCTTCTAAATGCCGTCTAAGAGCTTGAAATGCTTCAAAAAAATTCTCATCTTGGAAACTAATTGTGTTACTATCTACCGTTAGTTCTATTAAAACCATATCTTCATCATTTGGAGATTCCTCATATAACTTCAAAATCCCCTCAATTATTTCCCCTTCATTTCTATGAAGTTTTATAACTTTCTTTTCACTATCCAAAAATTTTACCTCCTAAATAATGGGTTAGGAATAAACTCGCCTGTTGCACTCCATTCTTCTTCACATGTGCTCCAATTATTTCATTAGGCTTAACACCTCCAGGTATTGAATGTTCCAATTGTTCTGGGAATGGTGAGCGGGATCCAAGAGTTTTATTAACATCAATATAATTAGATGTGTTAATTTCATAAACATACCCATTTTTCCCAGCAAAGCTATCTGCTATATTCTTACTCGAACTAGTAGATACAAAATTACCTGCAGTTGTATTACTTAATAGGTGCTCTTCCAGGTTATTATGAGATCCTTTAGGTTTAAAACCTTCTTGAAACGCTCGTTCTGGAGTAATTGAGGAGCGTTCCCCTTTATACAATATATTCGAAGCTTCTCCCGTACCCTTAGTTGCTTCAATTGCATTTTTGGTTTTATTACCATATTTTATAGCTGTCCCACCATATCCTACAATAGGAATTGCAGATACAGCTGAATAACCAGCATTCTCATAGTCACCTTCAAAGGCATAAACTACTGAATTCAGTACATCGGCACCTATACCTATTACAGGCGTTAAGCCTCCTACATCCAGAGCTGTATGGAACCCACTGGTATCAACGCTACCATCCCCTCCGTTGGTGTGTTTTGATACATCCAAGTTTCCAAGAATTGAGCCCCGACCATAACCGCTGTTTGAATCATTATCACTTGGTAATTTTTCCTCGCTATAGGCTGCACCTGAATGTCGTGCATAATAATGCCCATCCAGCTCAACATTGCTGTTCGGATTCCCGTTCGCAAATGCGTATCGGTTCATCGTAAACGGATCCGTTGACATTCGCATGTTCGCGAGTGCGCCGTTATACATATCACGGGTCAGGAATCGGTTCAGTCCTGGGTCGTAATCCCGGAAGCCCATGTCATAGTTGTTCGTATGCGGATCCCAACGTTTGCTGTTGTATCGGTACACATTGTATGGATCGGGTGTGTTCGGATCCGGCTCGGTCTGACCTTCAAACGTATACGNACGTTTGCTGTTGTATCGGTACACATTGTATGGATCGGGTGTGTTCGGATCCGGCTCGGTCTGACCTTCAAACGTATACGCCTTCTCGTCCATCTTTCCATACGCGGTATATCCATAGGTTGCGCGAGTATCTCCGTTTTCATCGAATAGTGTTTCGACGTCCGTATGTGGATTGTACCCGTAGTAAGACGTTTCCGATGTGCCATCATCGTTATCGACAACCGTTCGCCCCATGGCGAGTAGTTGTAGGATTTCGTGATTTCGCCTGCAACCTCTTCGTTGAGCACCTGACCGCTCAGTCCAAGCTAGTTCAGGTTGGTCGTTTCTTCATTCGTTGTACCTGGGTTTTCCGTACGGCTTGTCGTACGATCCATCGGATCATAGTTGAATGTGACTGTCGTATATTCGGACGTTGTCCCCTCTTTCAATTTCTTGTGGGAGGCTACCCGGTCGAATCCATCAAACTTAAACAAATCCTTAAAGAATGTGACCTCTCACAACGTGAATTGGTACTAATGACAGGGCTTCATCCCAATACGATAAGCCATCTTTGTTAGACAACGGTAGACAGAGAATATCTATCAACATTAGAAACAGTATGCAAAGTGTTAGACATCGACATTCAGGAGTTAATCGAGGTGGAGTAGTCCTCTCACTATAGCAATCGTTCAATGTACGTCAAAGTTGCGAAAAAAATTAAAAGGTAGGAGAAAGCGAAGGTTAAGTATATGCGGATGATAATGGTAGTATCTGATGGTTTTTAGGTTACAAGAAATGAAATCTATTATATAGGGTATACGTTTTAAAGGTGTTGTAAGTACTAAAGAATTTGTTAAAACATCATATAGGGTATACTAGGATTGCCCTTATTCTCTGCATGAAAACGGTTTATTAGGCACAGGTAGCACCACCAAAAAAAACCTTGAAAGGCATTTAGCCAATCAAGGTTTAACATTACTATTCACATACTTTTATGATTTGTTTGGGCACATCTTCAAAAATTAAAATCTCAGGTTTTGGATATAGTTTCTTTTGAAGATACTGTTCCAAAGTCACCATGCTCTCCCAGTACTCTTTAATCCAATACTCAATACTTCTACCAGTATCAAAATTTAATGCTTCCTCGTCAGTTTCTTTTAAATCCTCATAAAATGCTTGGTCATAGATATTCATTGATAACTCACCATTAAACACTAGAACTTTATTTGTGAAAATAGGAAAGCAAAATGATTTAGAAAATCGATTTTTGATATCGACTCCTACTGCTTTTCTGAAATCAATCCAATTAGGCGTTTCCCTAGGTCTAAGTTTTTCTGAAATTTCTAACTTGACCATCCCACCGTTACTATAACGATAATTGGATTTTGTATTGTATTTAATTCCATAAGTCAAAATTTCTTCTAAAGGTACATGAAACTCATGGCTTTCAGGTAAAAAAGAATGGTATAACATAATATCCAAAACTATCACTTTCCTTAAATATTTATTTTCTTGGTACATATGGAAAATGTGAACTTCTATTAGGATTATCTAAATTCTCAAACACTCTATGACTTCCAGTTGGAGTATCTGATGTACTAATATTTCCGTTAAACTCCTTATAAAACTTTGTTATTCTCTGAGTATTAGGATTATTAGGGTTTGGCCAATTAGAATAAGCCTTATCTGGATTACTTATTGTTTCTTGTCTCAACTTACCAACATCTACATTCTCCCCATACTGAGAGCTGTTTGGTTTCGATAGTATACTAGAGTCATACATATGTTTTTCTGCATGGGGGTTAACAAAATCATTTGGATTACTACCACCACCCTGTTTGTATGGGACAGCATTACCTTTAGCCTTTGTAGCATCTTTTGCTTTGTCAGTAATTTTCCCGAAATGGAGGAAATCATTTAGATTCGAATTAAGAGAATAATCCGGCATCATAGTATCATACATTTCAGATCCAAGAATTAAGGTTTCTGCTGCCAACAAAAGGTAAATCTTCGGATCATTAATGATTTCACTATCTTCTATACTGTTTTTGATTTTATCAATAGCATTTCCTACATCTCTTACTGTATCTCCTACAGTATCATTATTACTTTCTAATTTTTTTTCGCTGTACGCACCACTGGCTGGTCTTGCATAATAATGCCCATCTAACTCGACATTGGAAATCGGGTTCCCATTCGCAAATGCATAACGGTTCATGGTAAATGGATCGGTGGACATTCGCATGTTCGCGAGTGCGCCGTTATACATATCACGGGTCAGGAATCGGTTCAGTCCTGGGTCGTAATCCCGGAAGCCCATGTCATAGTTGTTCGTATGCGGATCCCAGCGTTTGCTGTTGTATCGATAAACGTTGTATGGATCGGGTGCGTTCGGATCTGGATCCGTTTCGCCTTCAAACGTGTAGGCCTTCTCATCCATCTTTCCATACGCAGTATATCCATAGGTTGCGCGAGTATCTCCGTTCTCATCGAATAACGTTTCTACATCGGTATGCGGGTTGTACCCGTAGTAGGACGTTTCAGATGTGCCATCATCGTTGCTTTTCAGCATCGACAACCGTTCGCCCCATGGCGAGTAGTTGTAGGATTTCGTGATTTCGCCTGCAACCTCTTCGTTGAGCACTTGACCTGAAAGCCCTAGATAGTTTAGATGGGTCGTTTCTTCTCCGGTTGAGCCCGGATTTTCTGTACGGCTTGTCGTACGATCCATCGGATCATAGCTGAATTCGACTGTCGTGTATTCAGAAATCGTACCCTCTTTCAATTTCTTGTGGGAGGCTACCCGGTCGAATCCGTCATACGTATAATGATGCAGCTGCGTAACGGAACCGTCGGTTCCAATCGCATTCACCGTATGTTGACGACCGTATGGGTCGTAATTGTACTCGACGGAAGTCCCATTCAAATCAGCCGAAACCAATCGGTTCTTCTGATAGGTGAACGTGCTTGTTTCTCCATCCTTGGTCGACTTCTCAACGTTTCCGTTGAGGTCCAGCTGATATGTTTCGACCGTGGCATTGTCCCCGGTCTTTTCATATCGGGTCACGCGATCGCGTGCATCGTACTCATAGTTTAACACACTGTTGACCGTCGCCCCGTTCGCATTCACCAGCTGCAGTGTATCTTTCTTACGATGCCCATTCTCGTTGTACACAAGGGTATGCGAGTTCACCAGGGTGCCGTTGGACTTTTTCGTCACTTTTTTCTGTAACAGTTGATCCTGATAGTAGTCATAGGTTGTTACATTCCCGTTCGGTTTCGTTTCCTGCTTACGCATACCGTTTGGCGTGTATTGGTATGTCGTCACTTTCGGATCCGGATCATCGGCACTGTTCTTGATCGAAAGAGTATCGAGTAAGTTTCGCTCGTTATAGACGTACTCCGCGATTTCGCTCTCATTTTTTCCATCAAACGTACGCTTTGTCGGATTTCCGTTCGCATCATACTGATACGTGGTCGTCCGCTCAGGCGTGCTTACCGTATTAATCCATTCTTTCACAGAATCAATCCGGCTCAGTTCATCATACGCCATCTCATAACGATCGATCTCAGCACCAGAGCTGCTGTCGGTCATCTGGATAAGGTTTCCATTAACGTCGTATGTGTAGTCGAACTGCTTGGACTCATCATCCGTGACTCCCGTCGTATCTTTTACGATTTTCACAGCATCGGCTACGACGGTTCCAGTCGCTTCATCCGTAAGGACGATCTTCTGACCATTTCCTGCTTTGAAGTGGTGGGAGCCAAGCAGGTTCCACTTACCACCATTCGCGCTCTGGTCGACGGTATAGCTTTGTGTGGTTACTTCGCCTGTGGCATCGTCCGTATAGTGAATGGTATACGGAGCATCGGTCGCATATTCGCTTCCGTTTGGATATTTGACGTAAACCTCATAAGTTCCCTCTTCCGGCACCTCGAGGTTCCATGTGAAGGAATCGGTACCTGTTCCGGAAGCGTTGGTATAATAATCTTCACCATGGAATCCGGTTCCTGTATTGGATGTTGTCCATTGTTCGACTGCTTCCTCCGTTTGGATACTGGTATTGTCCACCAACTCGACACGCAAGGCTTTTGGTGAACCGGAATCGTTTTTCGCTTTCAACGATCCATCTGGATAATAAGACCAGACCATCTCACGACTCTGCGAACCACCTTCACCTGTCATGGTACGGAGGGTTTGCTGACCGAGTGGGTTATAGTCATAAGCCGTTTGGATCCCCCATGGGTCGGTCTGCGACTTGACCCAGCCATTATCGAAGTAAGTGGTTTGGGTGACGTTCCCTTTCGGATCGGTAATTTTCGTCACTTCGCCTACATCATTGTAGGTATAGGCCATTTCTGCAACATTGGTTGCTCCCCCGTCATGCGGAAGGATTTTCTTTTGTAATCGGTTCAGTGGATCGTATACCGCTTCATGCGTGAAATCGCCCTCGGTGGTGGTTTTGGTACCACGGGGGGTAATCACCTTGGTTCGGTTGCCTACTTCATCGTAGACGTATTCCGTCGTACGATAAACAATATTTCCGCTGTCATCTAGTTTATGCGGAACCTCTACTTTATCCAACATACCTCGATCGTTGTAGTGGAGCTTCGTGGTGTTCCCTTCTTTGTCCGTAGTACTCGTCTTGTTTCCGTCATCATCATAGGTATACGCGGTCGTATACCCTTTCGCATCGGTTTCCTTTGTGACACGATGATTGAGATCGTACGTATAGCTGATTGTATAGTCCGTTGTATCCGTCGTCGTCGTGACCCCTTTTGGTAAGGTTTCCTTCACCATATTCCCAACGCTGTCATATTCGTACATGATCGTCTCATCCAGTGCATTCTTCACAGACGTCAACTGATCGAGTACGTCATATTGATAGGTTGTCGTGAAGTCCCCAACGGTCGTGGTCAGGTTCCCTTTCGGTTCTGTGACACTTTCTAGGTTTCCGATAATGTCATAGGTATAGGTCGTTTTTCGAGCATCCCCGGTATCGCTGTATTTCGGATTCGTTGATGCGGTTATTTGATCGGCCGCATCATACGTATGGGAATAGGCAGCACCATTCGGTGCATACTCGATAGTGACGTTATCGTTTTTGTCATAAACCGGTGCTGGTGTGTTAATGAATTCCCCGTCGGCTTCGTCTTTTGGTACCGTACTTTCTAATGGTCGGTTGAAGACGTCATACGTATAGGTACTCTTGTTCTCGTTTGCATTCGTGATGCTCAGCACTTCACCGCGCTGACCATAGTCATACTGGGTTTGGTTCCCGAGGGCATCCATGATCGTTTCTGGATAACCATTCGATTCGTAGTTACTATATGACGTCACATTTCCTTTGGCATCAGTGACTTTCTGTAATTGACCATACGTATCATACGTATAGTTGGTCGTATAGTCCCCGTCTGTCGTTGTCGCGTTCCCTTTCGGGTCGGTGACCGATGTCAGATTTCCCTGTGTATCGTACCCAAAGGAATAGACACGTCCTTCAGCGCTTGTCTTTTTCACCAGATCGCTCACATGGCCATCAAGGCTGTCTTGATACGCCATCGTCATCGATTTCGGTGTCGATTTTGCATTGTTCTCAGCATCGGTGACCGTCAATGGATAACCGTTGCTGTTGTAGGTCCATGTCGTCACAGCTCCATTCGGTTCTTCCAACCGGTCGACATTGCTGTCCGCATCCCAATGAAGCTTCGTCACGTCGCCTTTGGCATTGGCGATCTCGAGCGGATTCCCATACCCATTGATCAAATAGACCGAAGCGCGGTTTTTCGCATCGGTAACGGTTGCTTTGACCTGGGAATCATTATTCGTCGGGTTGTCTAAATCCTCGTAATTATAAGTAGTAACACCATCCAACCGGTCCGTCATCGTTTCGATTTTCCGCTTGTTGAACGACGAGGTGGTTGGATCGAAATAGCTGAATTGCGTCGCATTCCCTCTAGGGTCTGTGACACTGTTCATCTTCGTATTTTTATTGGTTGTTTCCGTTGTATAACTGAACTGGAACGTTTTTGCTTCGCTCGTTCCATCACCATCGACAAACTGTTTCAATTGTCCTTTGTCGCTGTAAGTGAACATAATGGTCCGACCGGAAATGTCAGTCATGCTTTGAACTTTATCGATGAGATGAGGATTACTGAGCTTTTGTCCGTTAATCGTTTCCCCCTTTTCATAATAATCGAGGGTTAACGTGCGCTGCCCTGCCGCATCGGTAATATATTGCAAAAACTTATCCGGCTTGTTTTTGGACTTCCGTTCTTCATACGTAAAGGTCAACGTGTTGCCGTTTTTGTCAACAATCTCAGATAAGTATCCTTCGGCATCAAAGAAAAATTGCGTACGGTCAGGACGTGTCATCACCCACTTGTGTTGTGGATCATTTGGATCGTAAAGCTGTAAATATAAATTCACACCCGCTGGCTCGATGTACTCCCAATCAGCCGAATTTGTACTGCCATGTTTTTCGAGTTGGAAGATATGGCTTGTCCCGTCACCATCCGTCAACGTAATGTCACTTGGGTACGTTTTCCCTTTCGGGTGGAAATCCAATGATGTTCCGAGTCGCTGAATGCTGGAAGTCGATAATGCCCAGCCATAACCGAGTGTGGAGTCAGATGTATCGATACTGTTATACGTAAATCGGACGAACGTCGATAAACCGCGTCCCGGGTTCTGGATCGGGTTGTAACTGAAGACGGTGTTCCCATTCTTCAAGTTCACCATGGCAGTCGATCCGGCACCTGTATTTTTCCCGGTATACTGGTAGAAGGACTCCATCCCCAACTCATCCGAGGTAGGATCTTCTACGACGACGTCTTGATTGAGCGTCGGAATTCCTGCATCTGAAAGCCATAAACCGGTAGTCGTATTCAATAAATCCCACTGTAAAACGAAGTTTCGTCGTTTATTTCCATTGTCACTCTGGATCGGGGTTTTGATTTGAGCGTCCTTAACTGTAACGGTTTCTCCTGGTGAGACATCTTCAGACAATGCCGTTTCTAGACGATTACCAGAAGTAGTAGCATCCACTCCGTCTACCGTCGCCCAGTGATACGAAAGGACATAGTCTCCCGCTGACCAAGTGGTATCCGTCGTATTTGTGATCGTCACGTCTGATGTATACGGGTTTTCATTCCCAGGAATCATCCGTGACGGTGTATATGGTGCGTAATAGGTACTTTCCGCGGTCTTAGTTGTATACGTAACCTGTAATTTAGGCTGTATCTCTTCTTCCTCAGCTTCACCGCTTAAGAAGAGAACGCGTCCGTCTTTACTACTCTCATCTTGTTTTTTCAGTAAAAAGCCGTAATTTGTAGTGGATCCGTCAAGCCAGCTTTGCACAGTTTCAGCAGCGTTCCAATAAATCCACTGAGGATCGTTCGGAATATTCGTCACCGTGTCAAGGACGGTTGGGTCATAATCCCCACCCGTGTTCGTCCAAGCAACACCACTGTCTGCCTCATTCCATGTGGCAGTCGACTCAGCAAAATCTTTCGTGAGCGCATGAAGGTCTATACTTCGTGGGGACGTACTATCGTCAAAAGTGCTTGTATACCACGACCAAAGGCTCATATCCGCTTTGAGAATGTTGGCGTTTGACGGAAGTGACGACAGGTCGAATTTGACGACCGAACGGGTTGCACCGTACGTTGAGCTGTTGTTACCGACTGAAAGCCAGGACTTATCCGCAAACACATCCTGATTCGTATCCGGTTGATTACTGGACAATGTTGTGTCCGGTGTCGCCCCCTGGATCACCTGTGTCACATGCCCGGCTTTAGGTAAGCGAGCTAACACGGTACTGGATGGAATCAGATCCCCATCTTTCTTTTTGACAACCACTTTGTAATAATACGCATTCCCATAAGGGTCCGGATCGTCCGCCGGTGTCGGCTCTGCGGTCGTATCCGTATACGTTTGTTTGTTGATATCATCGATCGGAGCAACTAGTGTAGATGCCGATGGTGTGAAGTCTTGATAGACGCTTCTGTGTACTTGATATTCAACAAAATCACCATCACTGTTATCAAAGGCACTCCATTCTAATTTCGCACCTGTACTTGTAATGTAATTCGGTTGTTCAACAGTGACGCCAGGTTCTCCGTAAATCAAGGTCATCTTTGGACGAACAGCGTGTTCTCCGTTATAGGCGTATTCAGCCGGCAAGTAACGGGGACCACCGTGTCCAAGCGTTTCATCCTTTGCTTTCAACAGAATGCCATGGTTACTGTTTTCATCCTGAATCCACTGTTGAGCCAGGGTTTTGATGCTAAAATTGTGCCATTCATTACTAGCTCCAGCTGTTTTCGTATCTTCAGCCCATTTCGTCCATCGGATGGCATCTGCGATCACATACCCCTCTGTGGCCGCATCCGATAGGACGGCTTTATGAGTATTTCCAGAAACAAATGGATACGTCCCGACATTTTCCCATCGTGTTCCGCCGTCTCTCTGGTTAACAGTTTTTGTCTCACTTCCTCCATCATAGTGAATCGTATAGGGTGCGTCAGGTGCACGGTCGGTTGCCGCTGTAAAGTGTACATCTACCTGGTAGTCTCCACTTTCAGTAAGGTTCGGCTGCCAGGTAAAGCTTTCAGATCCATTTCCAAAGTAGTTAACCTGGTAATTTGTTCCATAAAATCCCGAAACATTGGTAGAGGTTGGCCATGTTCCATTCTCATATGTCTCTGTATCCATATTATCCACGGTCACTCGATTATACGTTTGTTCATCGAAATCACCACCTGGATTGGTCCATGGAACACCGGTTTGGGCTTCGTTCCATGTCGCCTCCAACTCCTTCCATTCCTTATTTACAGGGTGGGCACTCAAAGTCACATCATAATTACTCGTTGTAAAGTCCTGGTCATAGTACATGCCTACTTGGGCTGAATCGAGAACTGCGCTGTCTGGGATGCTCGAGACGTCAAACTCAACGAGGCCCCGGCCACGGTAACTTGTGGTAGTCCCGACAGACATCCGTTGATAGTCCCCATAGTTGCTAGTTGGACTCCCTTCCCAGAGCCATGTGTCTTTTCCGGTTCCCGTATCTCCTGCCGTTGGCTGCAGTTCAATGGTCGGGTCGATTTTTACCGGATATTCACGATCTGGATCGTCAAGCCAGGTTTTGTCTGCATTCACAGTGACACTGATCTTTGCGCCATTTTGTTCCACTTCATACGAAACCTTGTCACTATACACCTTTCCGTATGGCGAATTAGGATCCGTTTTACTTTCGACCATGTATGGTTTCGGCATGACAAACAACACTTTTTGGTGTTCGCCTTTACTGATGAAAGCGATGGAACCATCTTCCTGCTTATCCGCTGTGACACTGCCAAGCGTGATGTCAAAGGTATAAGACGGATTGTTCGGCGCCTTATGTAAGATGATATTTTCTTTTAACCCCTTAGGGGTAACAATGTACTCGACATCTGCATTATCAAACAGTCCTTTATAGGTAACAATGTTCCCATCAACACCGGGAGACAGTTCGTTGGAAGATGCATTTTCCGCGCCAAGGATCAGATGGTGCTTGTCTAATTGAAACTTGACCAATTGGCTCGGTTTGTTCCCGAAGTACGTTTGAAAATTATTTGTTACATTCCCATATGTGTAACCCGGGGTATCCACTTGTTGAATGGTAGAGTTGATATCTTGCCAGTGGCCATTTGTATCTTTGTAGTGAATCGGAGAGGAAGCGATTTCTGCCTGAACACGTCCATCTTCCAACTTGTAGAACTTAGTGTTGGCCGTTCGCTTATCTTTGATTTCACCGACTTTTTTTGGAGCGGGCGATTTCTCACCCTTTGGAGCAGATTCGTTTTTAGGTAGTTTGCTGTCCGCCTTTTCTTCTGCTTTTGCCGTTGCCACTTCCTCATCGGTTTCTATCAATTTATCCAAAGGATTTGTCATGGCTATTAGATGATCGGACTCAAAAAAGTTTGTCGTCTTCACCCAGTCTCGGATTCCCTCAGCGGCCAATACTGGAGTAGGAAGGATACTAGTAAAAATTAAAATTGTAATTATAAGATAAAGAAAAAGATTTCGAAAAATACGTCTTTTTGATTTCAAACATCAAGCTCCTCTCTCGATCAAACTTATTTTTTTGTAAATGAATCGTTTCAAGTACCTTCGATTAAATACCAATTACGCGATATTCCTCTAAATAAATAGCAAATAGATGAGGGATTGCACCTTATTATCCCGAATTCACCATTTATTCCAATAAAGATCTTTGATTATCATGGAAGTTTTATTGTAGAAAGCTAAAAATTTTGAAACGGGGGTAATTAAAATTTGAATTATTAACTTATGAAACTTTTAAATGAGGCGCTAAGTGGAAGGGATCATGACTTAGTTCGATCTATTATTAAGGAAAATAATAGACCCGGCTCAACAAAAACAACTAAGGAATACAATGATTCTATTTAATTTTTTATAACAGTTTTTGGTATTCACTCCTTTGAAAATTTTGTAATAGTTTGTTAAAGGTTGTCACAATAAAGATATCTTTTACTTTAACAAATAATTGGTTTGAAATACAAGGTAATATTATTAATTTTATTGTTATAAGTGAGTTTAATTTAAAGTCTATTAGGTAGGATATGGGGGAATCATAATCAAAAGTAAAAATGAATAAAACAATTTTGCACCCTAACCATTCAAGTTTTTTACAATATTAGGAGTGCTTTGCATATTACGTTTGTAAAAGGACACTATTACGGATATGCTCCCCCTTTCCGTGTGACTGCCCGTTCATAGGAAAGGGAGATGCAAAATTTTTTGCATCTCCCTTAAGAGTTTTATCCAATTACTAATCCTAGTCTATTTCTTCTTGTTTATTTTTAACGCAATAAGTAACATAAGAACTACAAATATTCCAGTGATATAAGACCAAATTTCAGTTTGGGCTACTGAAATATTTGTAACATAATTAGATAGAGAAAACATTAAAGTAAAAATTATAAGGGTGATAATAAATAATAACTTAACTTTAATATTTATACCTCCTATTATGAACTTACCCAAGAATGGTCAAATTTGTCTCATGAATATCAAATATCCGGAACGTCCCTAGTCATCAAGTTTTTGGATATACCATAAACTTAAGTTTCCTAGCATTTAATTCGTAAAGATAATCTATAAAGCATTCTAAAATTTTTTTCTATACTTTAATAAATGTTGTTTTCTAATATGCAACTAACCCAAATATAACAAGGTATACACTTAATAATGCTATTAATATAAGGAAACCTAAATTACCTTTAATACCTTTTTGCTGATCAACTAAAGCTAAATAAATACCGTATATTAATACAACTACTCCATAGATAATATGAAATTCTGTTCCATATTTTTCAGGTATAATACTTGATATAAAAAAAGGAACTATTAGTATAAGGATAATTACTACATTAGTTTGCTTAAGTATTGTTCTCACTCCAATAAAATATAATCAGGGAAGAGTATTAAGCCCCAGTTTGTTAATAAAGAATCGGTGTAGATCTTTGTTCCAGTCTTAAATTTTAATCCCAGAAGGTTTATTTCTAACTAAGATATAATTACGCCTAATGTAAAGATAAACGCAACAACTAATCCTAATAGAAAAAGTAACACTCTTTTAAATTTAGTCGGAGAGAATTCAAAAAAGAGATCAAATATAAATTCAAAAACACCAGGAGAAAAGCCTCCTCCAGTGATATTTTCAATATCTTTCTTCTTACCGAATACAGCAAACCCCATTAAGCTTATACCAGATAGTGCTAGTAATACTAAAAATATCTTTAACCACACTGATGTGTCCTCCAAGTTGTTTAGGTTGCTTTTAAATGATAGTTTAGATCATTCTTTGTTAGAATAACTTTCATTTATCTTTCTAATTATCTCAAAATTTATCAAATTATGTATTGGTAAGTTAATACATTTTAACTTGATTTAGATTAACATTTATACTATCCACTATTAAATAAAAAAAGAGCGTTAAACAGGTAAGTCGAGTAGAAAGGAACCTCTCTACCTTTACGGTAGATTGTGTCTCCCCCTCACAGAACCGTGCTTGCGCTATTGTCTGGTAGAATTCAGGCGCGCGCACTAATTAAAGCCACTTTTCCTGAAGCCCCCTTGCGATCCCGGACGGTCGGATTTCCCGAGTCCGGTTCTGACCTTGGATATATAATAAATAAATGAGCTTCCCTTATTATCCTAGGATTAAATGGCGACACCCATATT
>NZ_JAIBLJ010000065.1 GCF_020179385.1 Alkalihalobacillus sp. YIM B00296
ATATAACTAATTATAACTTTTACTAGCGCTAAGGCAAATTACGATAACAAAAATTTCTTTTTTTTTAAGAAAGTGGATTCTTGTTTCTACTTCTTTATTATAGCCATTAGTAATAACTTCTCCCATAATTGCCTGATGTTCTAACTCATTAATAAACGTTTAAGATAAAACCCTTTTTGTCTACATTAATTTCCATAAAACGAACTTTCGTTCGTATAATTAGAATGTAGTATTCTTAACTTTTTGCATAATTCTTAGCCCTCGTACATCAAGAGATATAAAGACACAAAAAGGGACTTCACCCCAAATCGTAGAAGTTACAGGTGACAAAACCAAAAATCCTACAAGGAGAGTGAAGTCCCTATGTATAGTATACAATGGTATAAATCTAAATATTTTTAATATTCAAAACAGAATTTCAGGGGATTTTAAAACCAGGATCCAGGGGAGGATCTACAGGAATTTTAAATGTGTGTTTTGTACAGTCTACAGAAGTTAATCAAACGTTAATTTAAGGGCCTGAAATTTATATCGAATGGAGGATTATACACCAACTCATAGGTGAACGAGCGATAGGACACCAGGATCCAGGTGCTACCTCCGTTTGGATCATTTTCGATTCAATGGCGTAATGGATAGAAAGGAATCTTTAATGGATATTGAACAACTCTGGATCGGTACCAACTGGAAAATGACGAAAACCCTTTTCAGAGGGACTAAGTTACAGTAAAAAAATACAAGAATTTCCACAACGTTTTAAAAACCCTATCAAGCTATTTATCATTATACTTCTTTATACAAAATCAGAGAGAAACTTACAAATCATGATATTTTGCTAGGATAACAAAACATGCATTGGGAAGATAGAGGTACATTTACAGGTGAAATAAGTCCATTAATGCTAACAAAAATTGGTATTTACTTAATAGAATTAGGACATTCTGAAAGAAGACAATACTTTAACAAGAGTGATCAAGATATTAATAAAAAGGTACACGCCGTACTCCGACACCAATTAAGACCGTTGATATGTGTTGGGGAAAACAAAGATCAAAAAGACTATCAATTATCTTTTGAAGTACTCTCTCAGCAACTAAAAACGTTATGGGGTTGAAAAGACTCATCTACCCAATATTGTAATCGTATGAACCAATGGTACACCCGCAGAAGCAAGCTATGTATCCCAAATACACGGTCACATTCGTAGTGTATTGGAAAACATGTACGGAAAAACCGCACACCAACTCCCGATATTATATGGTGGTAGTGTAAACACCCAAAACTTTAGTAGTTATTTAGAGAATCAAAATGTAAACGGCTTGTTTATTGGACGAGCAGTATGGAATACAAAATTCAATTAAACAAATACTTGATCATGTTTATGCCAATTTCACTTCCTATTTTTAAAAAAACCTGTAGCATATGTCACAGAAATTAGACCGTGGTAAGCCTTATAGGGGTAGTGAGACCTTTTCGGGGGTTGGGCAAAAATACCCAAAAAGTTTTTATTATGACATAATAAAGAGGATCCTGATGTAAACTAGATCTCCCGACCATTGTTTACTTTTAGAAGGTAGTTTTTCTACATTGACAACTAAAAAATCGTAATGTGCAAAACAACGATAGGACCCGACTTCATTATGTTCGACGGGAACTTCGGGCGGTACAATCCGTCCATGTCTCTGCCACGGATGGCGTTGGTTCAAGTAAATGATCTCACTATATCCGTGCACCTGCCAGTTGCTCGGTACAGGGATGGTAGCCCAATTTTTATCGTTGAAATTTTCCTTGTAAAAATCCTTCGGCAGTTCATTAGGGTTCTCCGACCAATGAATTTCCAGTCCCCATTCAAAGACTTATAGTATCTGGAACTCTCTACATCCCCTTTGACTGCTGCTCGTTCATTATTGAAAGAAATCGTTTATTCTACATTTTTTTCACTAATCAAACTTATATAGGTCTAATCACCTGATTTCTTTGTGTAAGGATGTCGAATATTAAGAGATTATCCGGATACTTGCAAGTTAAACACAACGTATTTCCTGTTTATTTAAAAGGAGCAAACTTTTTACATACAGCTGACGAAAAAGCCGCAAATAAGAGGTTAAACGAAACCATTCAACACTTACTTGCGACAAGAATCGGTAGGAGAAAGACTATAGTCCGTTTTTCTTTTTCGACAGTACCTCTTATAAAGACAGTCAGGAATCTGCCTTCTTATATGAAACTACAGATTCAGACGCTAAAACCCTCTACTTCATTAGCTATGAAACTAGTAACTAAACAGGTCTAAGTTCTTAAGGTTATCATTTTTTTGGGAGGGGTAGAGGTGGGGAATCATTGTCAGTTTGAAGATATTACATTAAAGGACAAAGAAATGTTGATCTCAATGCAAAACGTCTTTTTTGTACCATTTCCACAACGAAAGCTATCCCTTAAATCTAGTAAAAAGCGATGTCACCCTATAAAAGGGAGATGAATATTACATGAAGTGATGTACTAAGATAACAACCAGATAAATAACATCGTTTAGTTAGGACATAGTGGTACTTGGAATCAATATAATGATTGTTAGGTTATTTTAAAAAATGTAGAAAAACCCATAAGAGGTTTCACATGTAAAGAATGGGTCTTATTTTTTTATAAACACTATCCGGAAACCTCATCCCCTCTTCTATTATTTCCACTTATGAGCAAGTGTCTCTATATATTCAGGCGTAGTCCGGCAACAGCCGCCGATGAGGCGGGCGCCTGCTTTGTACCAGGCTTCCGATTGAGTGTCAAAGCTTTCACAGGCTCCTTCTCCATGCCAAGTTTTTGTTTTGGGGTCATAGGTTTCTCCAGAGTTCGGATAGACGATGATCGGCTTTAAAGTGTTTTTACTGAAGAGTCTCACGGCTTCTGTAGCCGCGTCCACGGGAGCGCAGTTGACCCCGATCGCTACTATTTGCGACTGGAACTCGAATTCATCGGCCACTTCAGGAAGACCTGTACCGTCGCTAATCGCTCCGCCGTCTTTTAAGCGCTTTGTGCCTCGCTAATTGATCAAATAGAAATTGAAAAGCCTGTATTTGTTAAAAATACTGTCATTGATGTTGAACTTATTACTGGTGAAACCAGCTAAGTAACTTAACATCATGATAGACCTCTATTGTTGGACATTAAAAAAGATAAAGAATCGCTAGTACGGTACGTGAAATTTTAATAAGGGACATTGAAACAAAAGGGCTTGTATCTCCTTTTAATTCATTGCTCAAGCTTTATGAAAAAGCCTTGCTTTTTTGTGGTTTTCCGTACCGTATATGTATATTAGACCTCCAAAACAAATATCCCCCTGAACAGCGCCATTTAATGGCGCTGTTCAGGGGGATTAAACAGACATAATATACTCTACTGATTATACCATGACACTATTGAGTTTACTCGACTGTTACACAATTTAATGACGATGGTAACTCCTCCATTAGTCGATAAACAGAAATTTCTTCATCAAGCTCTGCTGGAATGAAATTAAAAGTTACATAGCTATCATCCGCCTCTGGTTCTAGAGCAAGGGCAATGAGGTTTGCTCTAGGCTGAGCCATATCGAACAAATAACTACCTGTAGGAAAATGTATCTTTTTTTCATTTATTTCAGTTTTCACCCAATTTCTATAATGTCCTTCATACGCTATGGAAGATTTTACTTGATCGCTTACTGTGTAACTTTCTACATCAACATTAAGCGGTTTAATTAACTGTTTTACTTCTACGCCAAGGTTTTGTAGTTTCTCAACAACCTCGTCATTCCCAGGTGGCATAATATACGCCCTCGGCCGCTCTCTTTCTAGTAATGGAATACTATCTTCAGAGCTTTTATAATCCACGGGTATCTCTTTGGTTTCCCCTTTTGCGATATCCACAACAGTCAGGCTCTTATCCTTATATACTTTACGTTTGCTTTCAACAACAATCTTATCGTCGTCGTTGGTGTTTTTTCCCTTCTCGGTAATATCTTCTCGGCTTTGAGACACCATTTGTGCAACTTTTGATGCGTTTTCTGCTGTATGATTCAAAAGACTCGTTTGGGAGACAATCTGCCCGTGTACCCTTCTTTTAAAGCTTTCACGTCCAATCCCTATACCGCGACTTTCAACAAGAAATGAAAAGGAGGGTTGAACTCCATAGATATTACGTCCTGTTCTTAGAAGGCCTTTGCCTTCACTAATTAATGGTTTTTCGCCGTTTACACCTATTGCATAATAATATGATCGATCAGAGTAACCGAACTTCGCTAATTGATTAGAGGTGCTTTGTATAAATCCATCATCACCATCTGCATATTCTTTTAATTGTTTTGGCGTATTTAAATTCCTTCCTGAAAGAACCATCACATCATGATACTTCAGAGCGCCTTCATCACCTATATGGTCAAAGTCACTGTCATATACACTGTATTCATGCAACTGGATGACTACTTCTGGGTAATAGGCATTCATCGCCTTATGTACCGCTCGTACCTCTGGTAGCTCTAATTTCATGTGGTCTCGATTGCCATCCAAACCGTTTTCCGCGTAGCGTTGAAAGCGATACATTCCATCAGGATTAACCCGTGGAACAATGACCACATTAATCTTTTCAAGAAGTTCTTCCCCATATTCTTTCGTTAACATTTGTGCCATTACTAATGCAGCTTCTCCGGCTGCCGGCTCGTCCCCATGAATTTGAGCTTGAATCCACACGGTCGGTTTATTTTCAGTATCCGATCCTTTTTGAAAGACCAGCATCGGTATATCTCTACCTTCAATCGATTTACCAATTATCTTCATTTCTGCTAACGTGCTCTCTTGATCAAGTTCATTGAGAAATGCTTCCATTTCTTCTTGTGTGGTGAAGCTTTCCTCGTCTTTATTAAAGGCTGGCGTGTCAAATTCAACATCCGGGTTTGGATACATTGCAAGTACCTGCTCTGGTTGTGAATAAGTCTTACCGTAGTAAGGCGTAAACGACGATTTAGATGCAGCAGGAAACAATAGACTAGTAGACAGTAGCAATGAAAAAGCGGTGAATATAACTTTCTGGATCAAAGCACTCTCCCCTTTACTTTATTTTATTAAAAACCATTAATACCAACTTAACTACTAGATTAAGAAGTAAACTTAGTTGAGGAATTAAACTGGCTATATTTACCACTTGAAATTATTTTAACATTAATTTAACTAATTGTTAACAATATTTTAAATTTTTACATTATAACAACTTAAATACTTAAAAAAAAGGGGCTGACTCAAAAGGACTAATTCGTCCTTCTGATGTCAGCCCCTCTACTTTTGGTCTATTTTTTCTTGAAATCATAAAAGAATCGCCCTGTTTCTGAATAATTGAAGTTACCACACAACAAATCCAGAAAGGACGATTCTTTTATGAAACATGATCATATTTATTTCATTGATTATAACATGGACCAATTGATTCTACCAATGGATTTAGAACTTAAAGTTCCTCCTCATCACCTCGCTCGAATCGTTCACGAAGCCGTTGAAAACCTGGATGAGTATATTCTTCTTCAGGAGTATAAAGGCGGCGGCCGCAGAAGTTACCATCCTAAAATGATGTTAAAAATCCTTGTCTTTGCGTATGCCGAGAAAATATACTCCGGTCGAAAAATTGAAAAAGCCCTTCAAGAGAATATTTACTTCATGTGGCTCAGTAACCATCAAAAACCTGACTTCCGAACCATTAACCGGTTTCGTTCTGAACGGATGAAGCCAATTATATACGATGTCTTCTTTTCCATCATTGAACTCTTACATCATAAGGGGTTCATTACCTTAGAAGATTACTACCTGGATGGAACGAAGGTCGAAGCGAATGCGAATAAATACACGTTTGTTTGGTTAAAGGCGACAAAACGATATAGCGAGAAACTCGATGAAAAGTTTCGTAAGATCGTCTTCGACATCGAACGATTTTTAGAAGGAGAGCCTTAAGAAAAACCCGTTACGGTAGAAGAAATACAAGATACCGTCAAGAAGTTAAATGAGCACCTTGAAGAGAACCCGAAAGACCGTAAGGTTAAGAAGGTGAAAAAACAGCTGGAGAAAGACTTTCTTCCAAGGAAACAAAAGTATGAGCG
Source organism: Alkalihalobacillus sp. YIM B00296 (assembly GCF_020179385.1). Taxonomy (GTDB): domain Bacteria; phylum Bacillota; class Bacilli; order Bacillales; family Fictibacillaceae; genus Pseudalkalibacillus. Next base: position 6,116 of record NZ_JAIBLJ010000065.1, read on the forward strand.
ACAAACGGAAATCACCAACGGTCGTAACAGTTACTCCAAGACAGATCATGATGCGACATTCATGCGTATGAAAGATGATCACATGAAAAACGGACAATTAAAAGCGGGATATAATATTCAAATAGGAACAGAAAAACAGTTCATCACGGGCTTCAGTATTCATCAGCGTGCAGGGGATCCAAGATGTCTCATTCCCCATCTTGATTGTCTGAAGCAATATCGACCTTTGCCCTCTAATGTGATCGCAGATTCAGCTTATGGAAGTGAAGAAAACTATTCCCATCTCGAAGAAAGCGAATTGACGGCATATATTCCTTTTAATACTTTCGAAAAAGAGAAGACAAGAAAGTGGAAAAAGGAAATCGGCCGTGTTGAAAACATGGAATATGATGAGCAACTCGATGAATTCATCTGTGCAAATAATCAAAAAAGGTTGACCTTTCAGGCTGAACGTAAACGAACCTTAGAAAATGGATATGTTTCGGTCCAGCAAACCTATCGTTGTACAGAATGTATCGGCTCTCCATTTCAAGAAAAATGCGCAAAAGGAAAAGATCAAAAATCGATTTACCTTTCGTTAAAGAACGTACAACAACGTCAGAAAATCCGTGAACGCTTACACTCAGAAGAAGGGAAAGACAAATACAGTCAACGGAAAATTGACGTAGAGACTGCGTTTGGTCAAACCAACATAACCAAGGTTTTCAACGCTTCCACTTAAAAGGCCTCTCGAAAGTAACTGTCGAATGGGGCTTAGTTAGTATTGGGCACAATCTCAAAAAGATGAAAAATCTAGTTCAAAGAAAACAAATAGAAATAGTATAAGAGATGGAATCCGTCTCTTATACACCAAAATCTTTTGAAAATCCTTCAAAATAAAACAAGGCTGACCCTAACATCAATTTCATTGATGTTTTGGGTCAGCCCCTTCTTTTCTATATAAATTTATTTTAATCCAGGGATGATTGGATGCTTATTCTCCTCCATTCGTAGGCTTTTTTTCTGTTTTTGCAGTATGATTAAGAGGTGGGGTTACTTTTGCATCTTGTTGAAGAGCAACTTTGTAATATTCAATAGACTTTTGTTCCTCTACTGTTAGTGTTGTTTGATGTTTAAAACCAACCATTACGGAAGTTACAAGGCCTAAAAATAATAATGGTAACAATGCATCTGCTACTTTTTTCAAGATAAACACTCCTTATTTTTTTGGTATTTTAGAATCCCACTTTCCATAGCGGCGTGGGTCCGAACCGCCTTTTACTTGTTTCTTCTCATAATCAACCATTAATGTTTGTACACTACCAAAATGACTTTGTGAATTGTCCAATTCAATATCATACCCCAAGTCATCTAATTCTTCAGCAATTTCCTCTCGGCTTTCCATTCCTTTTTCGAGTTCTGCGGTATTGCTATCTGTTTCGACGTAAAAGCGTGGCGCAGATATTGCATTTTGTGGTTCCTCATCAAATTTAAGTATCCGCACTAAAACCTCAGCTGTAAGCATCGTAATCCGTCTTCCTCCAGCAGCACCTATACCAATAATAGGATTTTCATCTTTCGATAAAATTGTAGGAGCGATACTGCTAAAGGGACGTTTACCTGGCTCAAATTGGTTGGGAGAAGATCCTGAACTAAAGTTTTCTAGTTCATCATTTAAAAAGAATCCTTGTACGTACTTGCCCGATCCAAAATAACTACTTAGGGTATTCGTAACCGAAACCATTGTTCCATTTTTATCGACTACAACAAAATGTGTCGTATTTCCATTTTCACTTTTATTAATTCTTGAATCTAGTTCTGCCTGGTACCTTTCAGATAAACCTCCTAGGGAAATATCTTCGGACAATGTTTTGGTGCGCTCCTTAGACAACATTTCGTTTGCTGGATTTTTTGCAAATTTAGGATCCCCGATATTTTCTACGCGATCATCGTACGTTTTTCGGTTAATTTCTCCAAGCATTTGAATAAAGTCTATCGAATTTCCCTTTGTTTTTTCGATATTCATATGTTCAGCTATCTGTAAAGATTGAACCAACGAGATTCCGCCAGTTGGTGGTCCTACACTGTAAACATCGTACCCATCAAATGTACCTTTAATTGGTTCTCTTTTGACTGACTCATAACTTTGAATATCTTTATGACTAATTCCATAAATCTCTTTATCAATTTCCTTGCCGAGTTCACCTTGATAAAAGAAATCGGAACCTTCCTTTTGAATCAACCGAAGTGTTTGCGCTAAGTCTTCTTGTACTAGAAACTCCCCTTCTTGAATCGGTTCCTCGTCAGGATAAAAGTGTGGAAGACTCTCAACAGGTAAGAGACCAGTGTTGCTTTTAAGCACGTGATGTAGTTCTTTTTTTACCCTAACTCCCTCTTCAGCGAGTTGGATGGACGGGTCGATTAATTCACCCATTTCCAGTTCACCGTGATTTTCATGCGCCATTTCCATGCCTGCAATAAATCCTGGGATACCTATTCCATCACCGGGAATGTCTCCATATTCCGAGGCAGTAACTTGGTAATCGTATGCAATGGGTTCCTTTCCCGCCGGATGGACCAACATGGTTCCACCGCCTCCAATGCCTGAAGTAAAGGGTTTGGTTACACCCAGCGCATAACTAACTGCCACTGCTGCATCGACTGCATTTCCTCCGTTTTCCATTACTTCCAAACCAATTTGGGTTGCGATGGGGCTATCTGAAGCAACTCCGTAAGAGATCTCTTCTTTGTTTAGTTCCTTATAGACAAAGAATATAAGTATAATAATTGGTAGGACTACCACACTGATCTTACCAATTTTCTTCATGATGACTACCTCCCTATACGATGCGTTATCTTATCCCCTTCAATTTTCCAAGTTTTTTTCCACTCTGCACTTTTTACGACGCCATTTGTAAGGTGGGAGTATACCCTATACTTACTATAAACATCCTCAACACCAGAGAGCGGGCGTGGCTGTGAACCACGAATGTACATTGGGTGGACTTCCAATTTTGCCGTTCCATCTTGAGCTATTTTGTATTGAACGATGGCAGATTCTCTGGTTCTTGACCAGCCTTGATCAAAGACAAAATTACCTAAGCTATACATGACGACACCCTTTTTATAAAACTCAATCGGCTGTAATACATGGGGTCCATGTCCTACTACGATATCCGCACCCGCATCAACCAAGGCATGCCCAATACCTTTTTGTCTAGGCTGTGGTTGCCCGTCATATGCTTGTCCCCAATGGGCATGTACAATAACAATATCAGCGTTCTGTTTCGCTTTTCTCACTATTTGCATATAGTATTCGGGATTGGCTTCTAGGATCCCGGCACGATTTTTTGCTGCCTTTGATTCTTTACGATAAGTATCGGTATACCCTACTGTGGCTATTGTATAGCCGTTTACTACTTTGTACGCAATTTTCTTGGCTTCGGTAACGTTTTTACCTGCACCGACGGTTTGCACACCGACTCTTTTAAAAGTATTGAGGGTATCCATTAAACCCCTCTCTTTATAATCCATCATATGGTCATTGCTCATGTTTACCACATCAAAGCCTTGATTTTTCAACTCGGTAGCAGCCTTAGCGTCTGTTTTGTAAGATATATTTTTTTCGCTTGCCGGGTAGTTACCTAGAACAACCGGGTTTTCAAAATTTCCAGTTAAAAAGTCTGCGGTTTTAAAATAAGGCACAACGTGTCGATACAGGTATGCATCACCAAATCGATCTGAAACTTCTTCCACGTATCTTCCTGTCATAATATCTCCAACAAGTGTAATATTAAGCTTTTCTGTGCCATTTGGTACTTTTGTGTTTGTTACAGCATACGTATCTATCTGGTTATAGCCAACAATGAGTATGAAAGAAACGATAAATGCTATCAACGTATGTTTAAACGTTTTTTTCTTATGTCGTTTAATGTTTTTCAGTTTGCGTTCGTATCGATTTAACACCTTTTCTTTCATTAGATAACAACCCCAGTAAGAAAATTTTGATAGCTGAATAGAATACCAAATGTAACAGCACTAAGGAATACTGTACTCTTTACTGTTGGTACTAACCCTTGCCGTTGAATTGTGTTTGCAATTAGACCAGGAACAATTACGCCAATTCCCCTGAATTCCAAAATTTCAAACGGCATTACTGGGTAAAAATAGTCAAACACAAGTTTTAACATGATCCCCATGAATAGCATGGCAGTAAATTTTCGTCTTCCGTATAAAATTGTAAATCGGCCAATACCATGTACTACGAGTAAATAGGTGGCAAAACTTATAATAAAGATTATGCCGACAAATAAAAGTTGATCAAAGACTAGTGCCAAGTAACCAGGGACAACTAATCCAGCAGGTATAATCCCTGTACGCTCCGCATAAATAAGACTTAATACTACACCAATAACTAATGCTACATACAAATCTGCACCAAACACTTTTGGGCCTCCCTTTTTTTTTACGAAATTTCTTTTTGAGATTTAAGATTGCTTAGTTTGATGCCTTCTAACTCTTTAATTAGCGGTTCACCTGCTCCATGAATATTCCCTATACCGTAAATGGTCCGGCCTTTTAAATAAGGCTGTAAAGATCCCATAATCTCAGGCGTGTTATAACCTTCTAAATTTAAATAGTTGGCCACCTTTATTTTCTCTTTATTATATGCTTGGGTAATTGGTGATGCACCGCTCCCAATAACAACCAATGTATCAATATCAAGATGTGGCAGTACATCCTCGACAAATTGTTCAGTTCTATCGACTCTATCATCCCGAGCATTCATAATTATCACTGGTTTATCTGTTGGATAACCAAGTTCTTTAACTCGTTTCCAGATATTAATTGTAGAAGCTGAATCATTTGCTGAGAATCCATTCACAAAATAAGATGGGTTATTTAAATCACTAATTGGAAGAATCTGCATTGCGCCTGGATCGGGATTGGCGGTCAACATTCCACGAAGAGCGGTTTCCTCATCAATTTCAAGAATGTCCGCTACAGCTAATGCGAGAGCAGCGTTCTCAGGAAAGACCATATACTCAAACTTTTTCAAATACTCTTCTGAAACACGTGAAGTATCACATACGATCAATTTTGTTCCACGTTTCTCAGCAACCTCTCGATAGTAGGGAACAAATTCACTTTCGTTTACAATCACATGTCCATTATGTGGGATGGTGGCAGTAAACGCTTCGGCTACCTCTTCCATTGTAGGCCCCATGACATCCATATGGTCTTCTAGTACATTAACAATCAGACCGATGTTTGCTTGAAGCATTTGTTCCTGAAAAATAATTTGGTAATCAGGGTTTACGGCCATACACTCACTGACTAGGCAATGAACATCCAAGTTGGCTGCTTTGGTAACCACATCCTTTTGTTCACGTATGTTTGGACCTTCAGGTTTACGTATAATAGGTTCCTCATCCCCTGGTCCATAAATCATACGAGCAGAAGTCCCTGTGGTTTTTCCGACCGTTTTGTAATCTGCATCCATAATCATGCCTGTAATCAGTCGAGTAACAGTTGACTTGCCCCTAATTCCATTTACATTGATCCGAATCGGTATGGAATCAATGTTCCTTTGATGCCTTAATTTTTCAACAACTCCTAAAATTAAAAGAAATAAGGCAAACAAAAATACAACCAGGATTACCTCCATGTTCGAACTCCTTTCTTCGTAGTTAGTTTCTGTGGTTTCAAATCATAAGTGGTAGTGTCCCACCGGTTATTACCATAACAAATTCATCCAATAATATGTTGTAATTTACCAAATGTTTACGCAACATTCAAAATTAATAAAATTCATAGTTGTTTGAAATTATATGGTACTATGGGATCCACCGTTTATTACCATAACACCAATATTGGTTGTATTTTACCGATTGTTTACACAATATTCATATATGGTTGAATTTGGTGCATTGGGTGTCTACCGATTATTACCATAACAAATCTATCCAATGTTTTGTTGTAATTTACCATTACTTTATATAAGATAAAAACAGTTTTTACAGACCCTTTCTCAAACTATCCTACAACTGCCTTTACCCCATGCCCATCAAGCTAATATTAATGAATGCGTAAAATAGAGCCGTTTCTGCAAAGCAATGTGCCTAACCTCTAAACAAAGGCATGCCAAACCTGCAATAGGCTATTTAAAATTAAGCCTTAAAGCGTTTAGAAATATCAGTAATTGCGTATGTCTTATTCTATTTCACGACATTTCTATAATAGGAGTAGCGTCAGGAAAATGCGGATTTACAACGTTAAGGAATTTCCAATATAAAAGAGCCCAATTCCTCTGTATTAAAATAGAGAAATTGAGCTCTTTTTGAGAAAAGCACCCAATAGTTGAACAAAGACTATCGATTACAACCACACTCATATTCTTTAAATTTATATTCTTTGTACAATCTTAGTTCTTTAAAGTCACTTGTATCTGATTCATAAACCTTTATTAAGGGGGCAACATCCGTTTTTGCAAATTCCCTTACTTGCTTATCTATATCAATAGACAAATCTAAAGGATATTCATTCATATCTTCATATAGATTATTATGTTCGCAGACATCATACGTCACTGCAATATAATATCGTGTCAACATGTCACCCCATATTCACATAATAGTTTTATTAACCCTTCTTCAACTCTTGTTAGCAATAGGTAAGCCTTTGAGGTCATCTCCAGCTTTTC
>NZ_JAIBLJ010000066.1 GCF_020179385.1 Alkalihalobacillus sp. YIM B00296
CGTGGCTTTTTCTCATTTAAAAGGGCTTTTGGGACAGCCCCAAAGTTATAGTATGTCCTGATTGATCATTGATCAATTATTTTTGAACAGTAATAAAGCATAAAATTAATATAATGAAGTTATTAATAAATTTCCGATTTAATACATATTATTGCGGGTAATGACAGCTACGCTGTTGTTACCCCTTATAGCCTGCATTTGTTTAAGCAATAACCCCTAGATTATATTTAATAAAATCAGAACCTCCTATATTCACTCAAACCGAAATATTAAAATATCTTTAACACGTTTATGACTCATTAAAGCGTATCTCACCGGGCACTACAATTTTATAAGGTATCTCAACCTTTTCCCCATTTTTTATTATAACCTTGATGTTCATATTGACAGTTCCTGCAGCATGAAGTAAATTCCCTGTTAATTTGTACGTTCCTCCCTCAACTTTAAATGCACTTCTTTCGATACTCCAATCGGGAGGCATACTTAGGTCAACACGTACGTCCTGAATATCTGGAGAATCTTCAAAATGTAATGTAATTGTATTTAAACCAATCTCAAATGGTGTAATCTCAACGTTTAGATTTAAATCTTCTTGAACTGATTTTTCTGGATAGACACCTTGTTCAGCCGCACTTGGATTTACTGCGACTAATGTAGCTGCAAAAAAGAAGACGAAAACCCCAAAAATCAACTCTGTTCTTGTTCTTATAAAGAAGGAATGAATGAGTCTTGAACTGAGCTTCATAACAGCTTTTCGCTGAACATATCCAATGAAAACCAGAAGGAAAAATAGCAAGGTTTTAATAGCTAAAGCACTTCCCCATTCACTCAGAATTAAGCTCTCAAAAGAAAAAGAGGGCAGGATTTGAAGCGTTATCCAAATGCCTGTAATGATAATGATGACTATACTTGTCAATGCCCATTTTGTAAAAGGGCTAACAAACCCAATAGTCCCCCCATCCATAGTAGCTTATTCAAGAATAGGGCGCGTTTGTGGAAAAGATATATAAGGATCATACATATTAGTAGGAGTAATATGTATGATCCTTTTTTTGTTATTCACGAAAAATAAGTATTAAAAAAAGTGCAAAATAAATATAAAAGTTACAATTTTCTCTATCTTAACCATGAAAATCGAACTATTTTTTTCAATTTACTGTTTCTTTAGAATAGGCAAATAATTTATTAATAATAAATCTTTAAACTGGTAATAAATAGAAAGGAGGTTAAAAAAGCAAGCACACATTCAATTAATTAAGAAGGAGAAGATGACAATGAGACGTTTATTATTAAGTGTTGTTGCTCTGGTTCTTGGGACAATGTCTATTGTTACGGTGAATCCTGATTCCGCCAATGCTTATGGTAACACTTGTGTATATGTCTATGGTACGGTTGAAGGGAAAACCGTCACCACTCCTGCTGTACTGATTACCGTTCCGGATAGTGGTGCAACAGTAGATCCGGTACGTGTGCATGTTGATCCCGCTAACCACGAAATTCTTGGCTATTCGCTAGCAACACCAGGGGCAGATGTCGAAACTGAAGATCAAACCCTTTATGTTCCTGGTATCTCTCAGGAAATCCCTTCTTTTTCTGCTACGTTAAATGATTTGAATATCGAGAATAAAACTTGCGTCTCTTTTGGAGTTACGACTCCAGCAGTCCCTATTTACGTTCCTGAATCCTCCTTGGAGATACCAGGTACAGTGGTCGAAGTTCCTGCCGTTTATTTGAACATATTGGGTGAAGAACGGGTGATTGACGGCCAGGTGATCAGTATAGAAGGGAAAACCATTGTTGTTCCCGGAGTGAATACAGTTGTGCCGCCGATAACCCTTGAAACGCCAGACCAAAGCGTGACAGTTGATTTAAATGGTCAACTGACCAGTGCTCACTACTTAACCCCTCGCTAACCGAAAGACCCAGATGCAGAACTGAAAGTCTTAATACAAACCATTTATGATGAACATGAGGGTCGTTTTGGCTACCGGCGAATTCGCGATGAGCTTAGAAACCGTGGGCATAGAGTAAATCATAAAAAAGTACAACGTATCATGAAGGTATTAGGGCTTAAATGTATTGTTCGTATAAAAAAATATCGCTCATACAAAGGAACAGTCGGTAAGATTGCCCCTAATATCTTAGATCGTAACTTCAACGCTGAAAAACCAAATGAGAAATGGGTTACTGATCTAACAGAGTTTAAATTATTCGGAGAGAAGCTTTACTTGTCACCAATGTTGGATCTGTACAATGGCGAAATAATCACATATACCATTGCTTCAAGACCAACCTATTCACTTGTTTCAACCATGTTAGATCAAGCTCTTGAACGAATGACAGATGAGGATACCCTCCTCATTCATTCTGACCAAGGCTGGCATTACCAAATGACAAAGTACCGTTATGTCCTAAGACAAAATGGGATTACTCAGAGTATGTCTCGCAAGGGGAATTGTTACGATAACGCAGTAATAGAGAACTTCTTTGGCATCATGAAATCCGAACTTCTATATTTAAAAGAGTTTGATAGTGTCGAACACTTTAAACAAGAACTAGAAAAATATATAAATTACTATAATCACAAAAGAATCAAGTCAAAATTAAAAGGCATGAGTCCGATCCAATACCGAACTCATGCCCAAGCTGCTTGAGAAATATCGTCTAACTTTATGGGGTCACTTCAATTACGGATAAGTTAGCAATAGGTAAGCGTTTGAAGTTATCTCCGGCTTTTCCCCTGCTCCACACGGAATATGATAGTTTCCCATCGTTCCGCGCTCCATCTAACGTTATGTACTAGACTATAAGTTCCCCGTTACCCTTAGACAAGAGCTCGCACTGTGGAAATTCCCACATTCCTACCCGATCGGTGCGATGAACGCTTGGAAAATAATCGTTTCATTTCGCTAGACTTGGGGCTGTTCCTCCCCTCCCATTACAGAAGATTCATTAGTCATACCCCTACCCTCACAAGGACAAGTGCATTTCGACGTAGTCTTTATAGCAACCGTTTCAGGTGACAGCCTTTGTTTCAACGTCCCTTGCTTTCCAAGTACCTTACAACGTAGCTATCCGTTCTAGACGTAGGTGCTTCCTATAAGCCTGTGAGCTGGATGCCGCCATTGTTCGGCATAGCGTATTTCAGAGGGCGCAGTTTTACTCTACACCACTCACCCCATCGTTTGATGGTACATAGGTTTCCTCTATGTTCAATCTTTAGACCCGTACATTCGGAAGTTCGTCAGTTCCTTATGGCGGAACATTCTCACCTTATCTAGTTTTTCAGCCGTGCGGTCTATCCGTCAGCATACCTTTTCCAAAGGAATGGCTTCAGCCTTCGTTCAACCGAATCTACCTGTGCTTCACACCCCATGACCTGTCAATCATGACGCATGCAGGAGTATTGACGGGATGGTTTCGGGAAACATGGTTCCGTCATTCCCATCCTCCGTTGTAAAGTTGAAGTCTAATCTATTAAACTCCCTGTATTTTCACGCATTAATACGCTTATAACAGAACTTGTCGCGCGCGCCCGATTGTTGAATAACTCTAAATGACAAGGTTAATGGCTAAATTTTTTGCTCAACACAAACCAAAATAAAAGGCCTTTTCATTTTTTAAAGAACAGTAATAAAGATATGAGCATTAATATAATACCTGAAATACGATAGAGATTTATCGGTAAAATTTTTACTCCAAACAACCCAAAATGATCAATAATCATCCCAATAATAAGTTGACCTAATATAGCAGCAATGATGGCATTAGCAGCCCCAACCTTTGGTATTGTAACTACCATAATAAAAATATACAGAGCGCCAAGTATGCCAATAAACCATTTCCAACTCTGGAATGAAAAAAGTGCTGCTACACTACCTTTCCCAAAAACCAATGTACCTAATAGTAAGGCTAAAGTTCCTACAGAGTAAGCAACCACCGCTGCCTCTATAGTCCCCATTCTTTTGCCTAACTCTCCATTTACTCCAGCTTGAAGCGCTAAAACAGCACCTCCAATAATACTTAATAATAAGTAAAGCCAACTCATTTATCCACCTCAGCTTTGTAGCACCTAATAAAGAAAAAACATCTCCCATGTTTTGCAATTGCTCACTATTTAATAAAATAAGTTCGTCTTTCCTCCCTTTACTCAAATACAGGTCGCATAAAACTTCTCTCGTAACTTAGTATACATTTAGTCTCTTCGGCTAATCTAAAAGCCTTTTGGCAGTCAATATCATCTACTATTTTTTGTCGGTATTCTTCATAGTCTCTCAAACTTGGAAAGGTGAATAATGCATATGCAATGTTATTAGCTCCCTCATGTGGTAGAAAGTATCCATGATGAGTTCCACCGAATTTATTAACCAACGGTATCCATAGCTTTGCATATTCCTCAAACTCATTTACTTTGTAGGGGTCAATAACATATTTCAAATAACATGTAACCATTCTAATTCCTCCTAGATTAATTTAATAAAATTATAACTCAATTACCACTTTCCTACCCGTTACCATAAGAAAAAAAGCCGATCAGCTTTATTCAAGAATATGGCCCTTTAACGGAATACTTCATTTCTTAATGATGAATAAAAATAACAATTCATTCATTGCCTAAATGTGTAATCATACTCATTTATTAATAAACATACTGCCAAATCATACATAGATTAAATGCCATATACACTAAGACTAGTGTGTAATGATGTTAACCATTAAAAAATAAAGAATTGGAAATTTATTTATTAATAGGGCTTAATAACACTTGCTGTTTCTTTATAAACCACTTTATACCCAAAGTATCGGAATTATCATTATTCGAATTCTCAATGTATTTTTTCTAACTGACTTTCATTCAAAGGATAATTGAATCCAGGTCCTCCCCATTGAAATAAGAATTCAGGTGAATCAATCCAATTGATACGTTGATTGAAATCTGAACGTTCGAAATATTATAAAATACCTACACTCAGAATATTTTATAAGGAAAAAACAATTATATCCCAAAATGGTGAATATAGACATTTATTTGATAGCCAAGCGATCAAGTTTGGTCTTCCAGTAACTTGAATGTAGTTGATAATTAATTTATTATTCATCCGATTGTACTTTTTAAAATTTTCTCTCTTTACATCCACTAGTTTATAGCCAGCATGTTCTAAGGATTTAATCGAGTTAACATTCCCCTCCCAAACATCTGCAACTAAAATATCAACTTTTAACATATTAAACACATAATTATAAATTAACTCACGTGCCTCTTTCATATAGCCCTTTCGCTAACTAGAATGAAGCCGTTGAGAGTCACCTGCTACTAAAAGCTTTCAATGGGGTTCAGGATGACTAATTCTCATCATTCCGATTACTTCTCCACTACTTTTCTCTTCAATTATCCAGATCATAAAATGTTCTGGAAGAAGTTCATATAAATATTTTTTTACTTCATCATAAGATGTAGGAATTGTGTTACCGACCCATTCATGCATTTTTTCATCTTGTTCAATATTAAACCAAGCTATGTGGTCTGCCTCATAATTAATTGGTCTTAGCTTAACTAGTTCATACGGAACGACTACCAACTTTTGATGATAGTCGTTCAATTCCATTTATTGGACATATGGCCCTAAAATTGATGGATGCTACCTTTACCCCTTGAAGAAGAGTTTCACTTGAAATTTCTTTTCTTGATCCTAAAGAAATTCTTCAAAAAAACCTACTTGCTGTTCCTGGTTTCCAATTCCAGGATAGTAAAAAAATGTAGAAAAAACAAAGCGGACTATAGTCGTTCTCCACCCGAAGTTTGTCCTTTTATGATTGAGGGATTTTGCCTCGTACCCTCGTATACTTAAATAATATTACAAATCTACATCCTTTTTCACCAAGGAAAACATTATAAAAGGGGAAGCATGTCAAGGTGGTTATAACTTCCCCAAAGTGTCCGGTTTACCATATACATTTGCACTTATAAAAATCTGCTTCCTCTTCACTTAAATATAAGGAACATGTCCCTGATCTTAATCAGTAGCAGTCAAGTCTAGTAAACAAAAAGTAAACTTCCTTTCGGTTGGATCAAACTGTTTAATGTCGTATCCCATTCTTATCACCTCGTCTTTATAATCGTTTTACGCGTCCATTGAACTTTTCTTCCCAATAACCTTTCGACATATCCTCAATTGCTACACCTGTTCTATTCTGTGCTCCTATGAATTTTCCATCACCTACATAAATTCAAACATGACCATCAACTTTATAAGTATCAAAGAATACTAGATCACCAGGTTGCATTTCACTTGGGGATACGGTTTGTCCTAAATATTTTAAGGTCTCTGTACTGGTCGATGCTAATGGTCCTAGATCAACGCCAACTTGAGCAAATGCCCAATGAACAAAACTCGAACAATCAAAACGTCCAGCTGCAATGTCTGCTTGATTTCGTCCTCCACCAAACACATATTCTGAGTTACCTATCCATTCAAAACCAACATCGATGACCTCAACGCCGGTATTTTCGGTACTTCCACTGATTGCTACGTACCCTTTTACATAGGAATCAGCGAAGCCCATGACTTCCTCTACATAGGAATCAGCGTGATTATAAGCAAAAACAGCATCTCTTATTCTTCCGTCTGCTGCTCCATTTGCAGCAAGATAATTTGCTGCAGAATAAACTGCATCCTCTAAATTGGCCTGGTGACAGGGTAGTTGTTCTAGTCCGTCAGATAATTACCAACAAATGGAATTTACTTTGCGGTTCAGAACAGGAACCCTGTCACTAGGCCTATAGGATCGGAGCGATATATTGCGGATGTGGTCTATTACCTGCTACAGAAGGAATGCATTGCGGTTGAAGCGGCGAAGCAAGCCTTGCTGGAGCTTGTATAGCAGGTATCCGTCATGCACGCGCTCCACCGGCTCACAGAAACCGGGGAGCAGAGGCAGAAGCTGTCGTAAGTAAGGGAATGATACTATTAGGAATTGAAACACCGCATTGAAAAGAGCCAGCATGTTGAAAATAAGCCAGCTTTCCAAAGCGACCGGTGTCAGCGCCAGATCGATCCGGTATTACGAGAAGAAAAAGCTGCTTATTACAAGGCGTCTTGACAATGATTATCGGGAATTAGGAAATTCTTCTAATTTTGAAGGGCCATGATGATTACGACAATCGTTGACTACTGCCGGACAGCAGCGGTTGGATCAACGCATTGAACAAATAAAGGGTCAGCGGACGCTGATGAGTACGGCAAGTGGATCTGCCGAACAAACAAGCAAATCTTCATGGGCGGCAAAAGGTTAACGGAAAAGCCCGTTCCATCTTGTGGACGGGCATCTGTCAGGTTCGGACAGATGCCGATGTGACCCTCTAGACTTAATCTTGCTTCTTTCGAAGCACTTCGGTCAGACGGGCATATCGGTCCGTGCCGTGGCCGGGGCTTGCAACATTCGTCATTCATTCCAACATTGTGAATAGTCCAGTATAAACTGAATCATGGATTCTACCGTCGGAGAAAATGATCTCGATTCAGGATAAACCAGGTAAGTTGAAATGCCGGGGCTGGAGTCAAACAGAGAAGTTAAATTCAAGTGATCCCTGCTCTCACCATCCGAAACCGTAAAAGCAGGGAGAACAGAGAAGCCCAGACCATTCATTACACACCGTTTAATGGCTTCTACACTCCAGAGTTCCAGACTGGATGTGATCTCGCCATCCGAATTCTCCAGAAAGTGATCAAACACTTCTTTGAAACTGCAATCCGCTTCAGTATAAAGAGCAATATGGCTCTCATTCCAGTTATCGACGGGACGTAAGAGCATCATATTTTCCATCGTTAGGGGCTCACATGTCATTCCGGATAACGTCCAGTTCTCCGTATGGTTTATGAGTGCCAGATCAATTTCTTTTGACTGGTAAGATAACAGGACCTTTCGGGGACGAAGGATCGGTTTCAGTTTCACTTCAACCCTGGAGTGTTTTTTTTGATACTCTTTAAGCAAGGAAGGGAATCGGTAAATGATCAGGGATTCGGATACCCCTATTGTCAGCTCGCCCGAGGGTTCTTTCTCCTTGTTGAGTACACTCACGGATTCATTGGACAATCGAATCATTTGCCTGGCATAAGGTAAAAAAAGTCTTCCATGGTAAGATAAAACGACCATCTTGCCAAGTCGATCGAACAGAACACAGCCTAATTCCCCTTCCAATTCCTTCATATGTGCCGTAATGGACGACTGCGCATAACCCAGAGATTCGGCCGCTTTGTGAAACCCCCCTTTTTCCACAATCGTTAAAAATGTGATGATATGCCGTAACTCCATCTTCTGCTCCTTTCCGATCATTATAGATGATCAGTTGTTTCATAATTATCAATTTTACTAAATATAAAACATACACTACAATAGTGACAATTCATAATGCAAAGGATGAGTTGATGGTCGTCATGACAAGTTTGCGCTGTGTTTTTTATACCACGTTTCTACTACTATATATTGCCGATATATTTATTGATCATGTATTTGTCAGTGGATCATTGTCTGTGTTGTCCATCACTTGTCTGATAATTTCATTTTGGGGCGGGGGAAGGACTTATCAAACGATTTCTGCGATCTTGTTATTAGCAGGCGGCAGCCTGGTGTTTGTGTCGGATGTGAATGTGTGGGGAATCCCCCGTTTTTTCAACGCCAATGCTCTGATTATCTCTCTGTTGTACGTATTGCCTTTTATCAATAATTTGATTATTGTGGGACGCTATGACCGCTCTATCCTCAGTCTGTTAAGGGTGAATGTAAGGGATGCCAGGCAGCTGTATGTACGGACTTCTATTCTTACTTATGTGCTCTGTTTATTTATCTTTTTATCCGCGGTGCCTGCGGCCTATCGGACTGTTAAAAGCTTACGAATTGATCAAAATATAGAATTTATCAATAGATTTGCAAGCAAGGCGATTCTGCGAACATTCGCCTCGGCTACAGTATGGAGTCCGGTGGAAGTATTTATTGCGGTTACGGTCACCGCGACTCAGGTTTCCTATTTCGACATGCTGCCGTGGTTAATCGTTTTTTCCATCGTGATGCTCGCTGTCGATTGGGTCACAAACAGCAAAATGAAACGGATTTCTATTGATTTTACCCACGGTGAGGTTCAACGAATGAAGTATCGGCCCATGTTCGTATTATTCGGCGCATTGTTTCTGTTTATATCTATCGGCTACATGCTATCGAAAGGGTTTCACATTGACTTCTTTGATGCTGTTATTTTATGCATTGTTCCTTTTTCATTAGTGTGGTCGCTTCTTATCGGGCGCTTCAGGCCATTTCTCACATACAATTATCTTGCCTGGCCCAGACACATTGCATCGATGCAAAATTTTATGATTTTGTTTTTGTCGATTGGTTTTTTTGGCAGCATGCTTCAGGAAACGGATTTAATTCCTGAAGCTCAACAGGCATTGTTGGGAGGGTTCACTACTGTTCCGCTCGTTTTGTTTTTGATTCTGCAGATGGTATCTTTACTAGCGGCCATGATCGGGATTCATCCGTTGGTGACACTCAGTTTGATGGGGATGTTCATCCAACCTTTGCTGGATACGCTGAATCCTCTAAGTCTAGCTATTGTGCTGCTTACATCGAATTTGGCAAATGATTCGTCAGGTACTTTTAATACAACTGTGACTTTGATGAGCGACATGACCGGAGAAAATCCTTATCGGATCACAGCCAGAAATCTGCTTTT
Source organism: Alkalihalobacillus sp. YIM B00296 (assembly GCF_020179385.1). Taxonomy (GTDB): domain Bacteria; phylum Bacillota; class Bacilli; order Bacillales; family Fictibacillaceae; genus Pseudalkalibacillus. Next base: position 9,728 of record NZ_JAIBLJ010000066.1, read on the forward strand.
TGCATTACTTTACGGTTGGGTTGGGATAGCACTGGCTTATTTGCTCTTGTGAAATTAAGCCTGTTTTTATTTATTGCAAGCCTTGCTGGAGCTAATATTTATTGAATATATAACATTTTTTCCAACTATCCTATGTAGGTTTAGAATAATGTTTGATCAAATTGAAACTAATAACCTTGATAAACGAACAAAAAGAAAGAGCGTGTTTTGAAAAGAAGTTTGATCAAAACACGCTCTTAATATTTTCAATTGAATCATTCTTTTATAAAAAAGTTTAATCATTTCTGTGATCCTTCCTCCATTAAAGCGCCCTTTAATGGGGTAGTAACAGCGTAGCTGACACACCAACCGCAATTAGATGTGCATAATTGTAAAACGTTTATAAAACAATACTTTGAAGATAAGAAGTTCCTGTTCTGTTTTTGGAAACGGAACTTCCAAGATTAACTTTATGGAAACGACCTATAATTTTCATAATATAGCCTTAAAAGTTCCGACTCTAATGCTTATAGGAACTTTTTTAACCCTTATTACGGTCTATAGTAGCTACGCTGGTGTTACCCCTACTTATTTCACTAATGATTTCTTTGGCAGCATAAGGCTTTTGAATTTTTTTGATGTTCTGTACCATCGATTCATAATAACGCTTATTAAACAAAATGTGTTTTAATATTACAGGAATCTCTTCGCAAATTTCGGCTTTTACTGCTGCCCCATAATTCATTAAATACTGGGCATTTTGTTCTTCATGACCTGGTACTGGTTGATATATTAAAACCGGCGTTTCACAAGCTAATGACTCTGCCATTGTTAATCCACCTGCTTTAGAAAGAATAACATCACTGGCCCTTAAATAATCGGTAAACCTATTTGTAAAACCAGTACTAACTATCTCATGCTTACTTTCCAGTTGTTCAATTTTTGCTTTTGCTNGCTTGTCTTCTATAGCATTTAAAGTTTTTAATACCTTCGTGAATTTTGTTAATCCGATCGCACCACCTGCGATTAATATAGTTTTTTTCTCTGGGTCTAACTGTAATTCATACTTTACCTTCCATTTTGGTTTCTTTAAAGATGGTATAGAACAAATTGGGATTCCAGTTGAGTAGAACTTTGATATTGGTATATTATATAAAGTTGCAAAATAATCCAAATGATCTGAAGCTGTAAAATATCCATCTACTTCGTTTCGAATATATGCTGGATGCATAACAAAGTCAGTAATTACAGTATATAACGGAATATCTAAGTTTTTTTCCCTCTTCAATTTTGACAATATAGCCGTCGAAAAAGGATGCACTGAAATTAACGACTTACATTGATGTTTTTGGACAATTGAGTACAGACGTTCCGTGAAAAATGTTCCAAATTGGTCCATTAACATAAACCAAGGATGCTCTTCTGTATGCTGATAAATTTTTCCCCAAACAATCGGACTGAACTTTAAAATTTGTAAATAACTTTCTAAAACTATTTTGTGAAATGCCGGATTAATTAACTTAAATGTATCGATGATTTCACATGTATACCCGTTTTTCTCAAACTCTTCTTGTAGTGCTTTGGCTGCTTGATTATGTCCATTACCAATAGAAGCAGAAAAAATTAATGTATTACAATTAATCAATATTTTTCCTCACTTTCTAAGTACTGGCTGCGCATGACAGAATGGGATCAATTACACCCCTCCGATACTTAAATGATTAGCCTGGGAGCCAATTCCCGTAATTTCTCCTACGATTTCATGACCTATTGTGAAAGGAAACGACACAAAGGGTGAAGTTACAGGACTATGAGTTAGAAAGAAGATTTAAATCACTTCCACAAATACCGCCATATTTCACCTTCACTTTTACCCAATGGTCATTTGAAAGATTCAGTTCTGACTCCTCGTAAAATTTTAAACATGACAATGACAACCGTGAATTTCAGTAAACAGAAGGAATAAACTTTCATGTAAGTTTACTGAAGATATAGCGAGATAACGGATAGTCAAATTGCAATGTCTTCAAGAGTATCATCTATTTCTTATAAATATTACAAATTGTTACAAATCATAACTTATCCTTAGCAAGGCTATACTATTCGTAATTTACAAAGGTAACTTGGATGTGCATACTAAATGGTTCATTCTTTACTAAAACCTGTCGTAAAACTATTCATTCAGTTAAGATTCCGAATTGAAATCATCGGCTTGGAACACGTCCCTACTCAAAATGCACTGATTGTAGCTGCTAACCATGTCAGCAATTATGACCCCGTACTTCTATCTTGTGTGTTGCAACGGAACATTCATTTTATGGCAAAAGCCGAATTATTTCGTAATCGTTTTTTAAAATGGTTTTTTACCGCTGTTTATGCGATTCCAGTTGATCGTCAAAGTGATATCGTTATTCGTCCTGTACGCCAAACTTTAAGAATTATTGACAATGGGGAAGTTTTTGGTATTTTTCCGGAGGGAAAAAGGTGTAAAAATGGAGAATTGGTTCAGCCTAAAAAAGGAGTAGCTTTTATCGCATGTAAAACGAATGCCCCTATTCTTCCAATTGCCATTATTGGAGTAAAAAAAGGAGTTCGAACATGTATAAAGATTGTGATTGGACCACAAGTAAATGTTTGTCATTTAGACATATCAGATTACTCATCTCTTTCACAATATGTTATGAACAGGATCAAAGAGTTAGAAAAAAAGCATTCAATGGATTACTAAAAAAGAGGTTTTTCATGCTGGGCTAAAGGTAGCATCCACTGATTTTGGGGCCAAGAAAACCGAAGAAAATACGAGATCAGCAAGTGCGCCCTATCGTATTATAAGGTCAATCAGTTAATTCTGGT
>NZ_JAIBLJ010000067.1 GCF_020179385.1 Alkalihalobacillus sp. YIM B00296
CCATTGGCATTAATAAACTTCCCTTCACCAACATACATCCCAACATGGGAAGCACCGGATTTATAGGTGGAGAAAAAGACGAAATCGCCTGGTTTTACCTGATCTTCTCGAACCGGTATCGTTTTATCGTATTGCGATTGGGCTGTCCCATAGAGATCAACACCGACCTGTGCAAACGCATATTCGAGTAACCCTGAACAATCGAATCCTCCTGCTGCGGGTGTTCTCCCTCCCCATACATAAGGTTGGCCAAGAAATTCCTTTATGATCGTATGGACTTCTTCCACATTAAACGACTGGGTTCCGTCACCTGTAACGACAATATTGTCATTTCCATTATCGTAAAAACGAAGTACATGCTCGACATAGTTCACATCACCGAATTGCTCCCACCCTAGCTTCGTAGCCATCATTTGACTAAACTTGATGGTTACGTCTTTGGAATAACCGCCACGTTTTAGTGCATACCCGATGAAACCATTCCCGAAATTATACCCCTGCAAGCCGAGATGAATATCGCCTTTCGCTTGTTTCATCATTTCCGCAAAATACTTCACACCGACTTGAATGGAATATTCAGGATCGGTAATGGTTCCAGGAGGAAGCCCGACGGACTCTGAAGCTTGCATCACATCTAAATGCCTTCCTCCTGTTTCTTGCTGGATTATAGCCATGATCAGCCCTACATAGTCACCAACACCGTATTCTTTCGCATATTTCCGGACGAGAGGCTCGTACCGCATCACTTCTGCTGATACCTGGGCGGTTCCATCAGCGCCTTCACGAGACATGCCAGATTCAAACTGATTCGCTCCACCCAGACTGATCGAAATGAATAAGGCGATCCCGAAAAGAGAGGTAAGAAGAAGAAGGAGGCATGCAATAATCCAAGTTAGGGGATTTTTCAGAATGGCAATGGTACCAGCAGCTTTTGTACCTTTCTTCAGAACACCTTGCATATGCACTCCTTTCTAAAGCAATTCAGATCCATAAAATCCGTCATGGATTGTAAACGGATGTGGATTACCGTCAAACTGCTTTTTTACCATCATTTTCGTCGTTTCGGATCTTTGGACTTTGGCTTCCTGCTTTCTGACCTCTTGGGTGTTTCAGTAGATTGTTTGGCTTTTTTTCTATTGACCTGTTGTTGTGCTTCCCATTTCGTGAGGTTTTTAGAGGGGTCTCTTGAAGCTGCTACTTCATTTTTACTTTCCCTACTCCCGGAAGGTTTACGTTGAGAAGAACGACTGGTTCCAACTGTTTTTTGACTGGAAGGCTCGTTTTTTCTAGGCTTATCCGTCGAACGATTGGAAGGATGGTTAGCATTTACTCTTTCACCCTTGCCGTGTTTATACTCATCCAAATTAACGATGGTCGTTCCTGGATTTCGAGAAGAGGAACGTGTGATGGCCCCTTTAGACAAAGCTGTTAAGTTGGTTCCAGTTTTTTGATTCGTTTCGCCAACCGCTTTACGGTGTTCAGAACGAACTCTGCTATTGACGGCATCATTTGTAGGGGCTTTTCGTCCTTCCAAAAGTTCGTCATGGCGGGTTTTTCTTTGGTGGTTTCGATAAGCTTGGCTTACCATTCTCTTAGCACCCTTGAATCCGTTCCCGCCAGCATCCCCCAATTTGTGAAATGTGTTTGTTGTCGTTCTTTCGACCATTTGTTGCCCTTGAACCATCCCTGCAGACGCGACTTCAAAGATTTCAGTACGATAATTGAATAATCCCCACATGGTGATACAGATCAAAAAGACGACAAATCCATAACCTTCTACGCCATTTGTAACTTTGACAGACTCATAAAGCAAGGTGATGATCCCTGTAATCACAGCGATTAAAAGCACTAACCCTGCTTTCATCATCAGCACTCCGACGAGCTTCTTTCCATGATTCAATGCACTTTCACTGTAAGACGGGAGGATTGATAAAATAAGTGGGATAGCCGTGAAAATCACCAGAGCCAGGAACCATACTTGAAGCAGAAACTTAAAGGTACCTAAAAGTAAAACCGGTATCGCAAGTGCGATTGTTGAAAGGATCGTGATGATTAAATAGCCAAATCGCTCGCCACTGAAATCCGGAGTCATTTGTTTATTGTCATAATTAGATACTTCATCCTTCACAATTCTTTTTCTTTCTTCTTTACCTTCTTCAGAATACGGTTTGATTGCCAGGAGTTTATCAACTCGGTTTGGATCCTCGCCTACAATCTCGGATTCTTTCGTTGAGCCATAATTCAAGAGTAAATACGGACGTTTGACCATGAGGTTAAACAATTGATTATCGAGTACCGCAATACCCTCTTTCGGGTTATACGCCGCGTTGCTGTCAAATTCATCTGAGCTGATAATGACGTTTGCAGAACTCGCAATCCCTTCGAGTTCTGCTCCTCTATCATTGAGCCATTTGATGTTGCCTGTCGCATCCGAATAAAACCAAAAAGTCACAACCATGATTGCTAGAGCACCTATAATGGCTTTTACCGCATGACCGACTTGTTGATTGACAAAATACCGCCATGCTGCGGTCCCTCCTACAAAAATGACAAACAATGATAAGAAGGTTCCCGACATGATTTCATAGATTCGTTCACTCATAATACTTGCTTCACTTACAATGGTACTAATTAAATCAAAAGACATGAGTTGATTCGTTGAATAGAGGGTAAAGCTTGCAATCGTTTTATTGAACCCCCACATGCCTTGATTGATGGCATGTAACGCTTGATCTCCAGCGTCTTTCAGTCCATCCCCAATGTCAGCTTCCATCTTGTAGTGATCAGGGGGATACTCCTTACTTTCCAGCATCACACGGCCAACGGTTTCTTCTTTTTTCTTAACAGTCGGGGAAGGATCATCAGCAAGGGATACCGTAGGTAACACGACGAACAAAACGATGAAACAAAAGCCAAGACTACGTTTCAGGAATTTCATCCAATTCCTCCTTATTCGCAGTGGATACAAGCTTCCTGTTCAAATTTTTGTTTGATTTCTTCGCGGTTAATATCCAAGCTTTTACTTGTATCAACCTTCCATTCATCAGCTTTTTTTCTAAGAACAATGTTGTCTTCTACGGCATTATCGCCATTTGGATTATCGAAATCAGCAAAGACATAATATTGTTCTGATTCTTCGCTATAATAAATTTCAAAACGAATATCATCGTATTGTAAGCCTGAATCTATTTTCTTTGCAGTCTTATGAATTTCAAATGAACCCTTTTCATATATTAACTCTTGTTCTTTATCATAATTTCGATCAAAATTGGCCTTCTCCCACTCAAAAGCCACTTTCGAAATTTCTTCAGGTGAAGGACCCTGATTGCACCCTGCTAATAGGACAAGTAGTGTAGATAATAAGATTGATAGTTTTTTCATCAAATGAACGCCTCCTCGGTTTCAGCTCTTCCTCGATCGTTTTCTTTGGTGTTGAAGGCGCTAATCCATTCGTCAAACAAGACGTCCGTTTGTATTTTGGCGGTTCGTCCGTACATATCCTCCACGATACACTGGCCTTCTGTCAGGTTTTTCAATAGATCCCGATTAGCTTTGTTATCCTCCATGCCAAGAAACTCAATGATGTTGCCTGCTTCTTCAGTGGTCTTCGCTTTAAATGCAAATTTTGTCCCGATATTTTCTTTGATTTGTGGCTTGTTATATTCATAAGTGGATTGTGTGATGAGATAAACTGCTGATCGCAAGGAACGGCCAGTACGCAGCAATTCATTGATGAGTCTGTCACCCGCCCCTGTATTCATCAACATCCACGCCTCTTCAAAGATGGTCATCTTCACGACAGAATCATCTCGAGCGAACTTCGTTGCGAATTTCGCAAGTGGCTGCATGAGTGCCACAGCAATGTGTTCATCCCGCGTGGTCGCCTTTTCGCCTTCATCGGGTAGATTCAGGTTCTGGATTTGGAGGATGTTGACCTGTTCATTCAGACTGATCCCTTCTACATCTCCATTGGAAAACATCAGTTTTGCAACACCATTGGTCCCGATCTCATAAAGTAGGTCACCGACATTTTGAACATCTGGATCTTCGGAGGTTTGGAGATAACGGACGACTTTTAAAAGACCTGGCTTTTGCTCATGTTGCATCACATGGCGCACACCCTTGTAAATGGCCGTTTTCACATTCCGTTCATTGGATTGCAGCTCGGAAAGGTATTCCAGTACCCCGACCGCTGCATCCTGTGCCTCTTCGCCGGCAAGGAAGGTAAGAGGATCAAGCTTTCCGGCATCCTTCTTCTCACTCGATAATGTTATGTAGTTGAAGCTTTCGATCAGATCTTTAAAAAAGGGTGCAGTCCGTTCCAGTTCAGGGGTCAATGCCTGTTTGAATTTCTTTTCAACTTCATCTTTGGGATCCGTCATAAGGACTTTCGCACCGAAAAAGACGGCATTTAGTAAGATATCTTTTAAAAGGAACGACTTCCCCATTCCCGTTGGGCCCGAAATGGTGACATGCGGGGAAGAATACTTGGAACCCTTCAAACCTAAGTGAGCGAGAAAGGGGTGATAGAAGACAAGAGATTGTGAACCCTCTACACTTTCCCCTTCATGCGAAATGTTTTTCCCGAGATAAAAGCCTACCGTATTGCCAACTTTCCGTGTCAAAGAGAAGAGAGATTCCGCAAAGGATTCAGGCATTAGGATCTGTTCCCAATCCTCCGCGACAATGTTGGCCCCTGGTAAGGATTGATGAAAGAGAAGGAGTTGATCGGCTAACGGCTGCACAAGTTCAATTTGCTGGTCTCTAAAATCCATTTTCAGCCTTCTGGCCCGTTTTCGCACTTCTTCTATTGTTTTACCGTAAACAACAAAATGAATGTGCGTTCTGAGCAAAGGTTTTCCTTGATTCTTGATTTGATTTTCTAGATCATGCAACAGCTCACGTCCTGTATTGATTAAGCTGTCGTCGTCTTCATTCGCTTCGATCAATTGTGCATCCTGATCGCGGAAGCGTTTTTTAATCGTATTGGTTTGATTTTCATCTTCTTTTTTCTGCTTATAGACCGTACGCATATTGACTTCGATTGGAAAAGGATAGGATTGGAAAAAGTAAGCCCATTCTTTATAACTGAGATCAATCGGAAAATCAGAGACAGGGAGGAAAGCACACCATGACTCCTGATCCAACTGTTTGATATGTACATAGCCTGCTTTCCCTGGGTCGAGAATCCCTTCCGTAAGGTGGTAAAGGCTCCCTTCTCCGTTTGGTTGTGCTTGACCTCTGACAAACTGATGACGGATGATGTAGCGTAATTCCTTTTCCTTTACCCGATAAGCCCCTACATAATTTAAAAGGGTTATAAAGGCCTCTTCCTCAGATTCTTTGAACAGACTGACCGTTACATCATCGACCTCATGTCCTTTAAAACCTGCGAGCTTTTGTAGATAACGGTTCATACTCTTGAATGATGAAGAAACGGTATGGATGAGGCTCTCATCCAACTCTCGCCGTTTCAATTTAACGCCGATGAAAAACTTATAGTCAACGACGTTTTCGGCTTCATCACGTAAAATCTCTTTGGCTCGTTCCGCATAATAGTGTCCAATTTCGGCATAATTGCCTTCATACTGCTCCTGCAAGCGATCCATCCGTTGATCAATATCAACGGGGATCGGAACAATTTTATAGTCAATTTCCTCGAAGGTGGCTAATTGCCAGGCAAGCCTTTGGAGGCGGTTGACGAGGTTGTTTTCAGCTTCCTGTTGGTTGATCCCAACTGTATTTTCTTGTAGCCGGTAATACGCCCAGGCTTCCGTGTCATGGGTATAGATGACGTTCTCTTGATATGAATGAATCGGAAACTGTAACATGGATCCACCACCTTATTCAAATCGCTCGTAAGACTGTGCTTTCTTCATTTGGGGTTGGTAAACAGGCTTATGGCTGCTGTAACTGAATCGCCGATTGTACAAATAGCGGAAATACCCGATAAAGAAACGATCCAGCCGTTTGCCATCCAATCGACTTCGACAGATTGCTCCTGCAATGATCCAAGGCAACACCGCATAAAAGGCTACTTGTAAAGTGGTCGGCAGCACCTCATTGAGGGTTCCTCTAAAGATAAAAAGAAAACCGAATAGAAACACTGCCACGATGATTTGTCTAATTTCAACACCCTTAGAAAAGACAAGGGATTTATCCCCTTTTCCAAACTTCCAGATCTTCAAGGGGTATTTAAAGAATTTTCGGTAGTTATAGGCACCTGACCTCAATTTAAACCACCGCTTTTGACCTGATTCCAAATCGCATTGGCCAAGCTTTCAAATTCTCCTGGGTTCGTTACAATCACATAACACACGACCGCAAAGATAAAGCTGGAAAAGAACATGCTCCAGCGCTGTGATATAAACGCTCGAACGATCATAACGATCATAATGATGAACAAGACCGCAGCAACCTGAGAAGAGATATATTCCGTAAGACCTGTAATATCGGGCATTTCCATCAACCTCCTATAGTATGTTTGAGTTTTTGAACATAAAATTTATTGTTTTCCTTGCTAACTATTAGCGTAAACGGAAGTTTCATGACCACTCCGCTTTTATCCTCTTTAAGATGAACAAGGGTTTTCACCTTGTATTGACCCTGCTTTTCACCTTCATAGACAATAAAATCTTCAACACCCTTATACGAGTATGTATCTTTCAAACTCTCCGGTTTTTCCATCAAATAAGACATTTCATCAACCGTATTCTCGGTATAAGATGTAAAAAACTGAGTCACAAACCGTTTCATTTCCTGTTCAATTTGTGTGTTTTTCTTTGATGGATTCGTTTTATCCTCAATTGCTGTAAGACGGGTATCACCAGGGACCGCCTGGAAGTAAGGCTGCTCAACCACATTGAATGATTGACCATCTGTACCGATGGGAACAACAATCATCACGTCTATCGTCTCGATCGGATTCTCTTTATCAACTATCTTTTCAGTTTCTGTCTTTTCTTTACTGTCTTTTCCATTTACCTCTACCTTTTTGTTTTGCTCAACACCATTGCTCAATTGGTATCGGATACGGTAGACATATTTGGCGGAATCCTCCTGAACATCTTTTACGTCGTAAAGATGGATGTCCTTTATTGCACGCTCCCCTTTGAATTCTGAAAGATTCTCTATTTCCCCTGGAGTTAAACCTTCTGCTAGATAGGGTTGTAAAGCATTGTTTCGTTTTTCCCGTTGTTCAGGGTCTTTCGGAATATTAATGTAGGTTTTGACGAAGTTTTTCGAGTACGTTTCTCCTGCTGGGGATTTCGTAAAACCGACTTTATTAAGACTATCGATTTTGGATTGAGTTTCATCTTGATATGCATTAACACGCTCATTCAGAAAGTTTGTTCGATAATACGATAGAAAAGAACAGAAAATCACGGTCATTAAAACTAACCAGAATCCAAATGTGAATACAGTCCTGGCGTTAAATCGTGAGAAAACCAAGCGCCGTTCATCTTTAAAGATTTTTTTCCTTACCTGCCCGGCATTTCTCTTGAAGCTATTTTTAATTTCCATTCAATCCCTCCAGATTGAGCGAATTCCGTACATAAACTCTTCTAAAATACGTTTCTCCTATGTTCTCTTCTTTCATTTTTCGACTAATAAAAATTTCACCAATCTGTAAGTTCTTAATCTCGGTTGGATGGGCTCTGTATCGATCAACTTGCCGAACCGTTCCTCTATCCTTTTCGATACGACGGTAGTTATTTTGCTTTTCAACCTGTTGTGTGATTTCATGATCGGAATAGGTTCCGAACAGGTCGGCTATCCGTTCTGCGTCTTTTGACGCATTCATACGACCTGTAGCAAGGGTGTTACAATTTGTTAAAATGCGATCTGTAAGTGTAGGATCCACAGCATCGATGTCAGCTAATGATTGTGTAGAAATAATACATTCAAAGCCTGCCGATCGTGCCTTGTTAACAATATCAACAATCTCTGCATTCCCATAAGCTGAGAATTCATCGTAGACGGTAAAAATCGGTTTTTTCCCAACCGTCTGTCGATAACCGACTAAACTGTTGACATCCAGGACCACCATCCGGCCAAGTTTTTGAATATAGTCGCGGTAACGGCTTCCAGAGATACTGAAAATAACGACATCGTTTTGATCCGTTATTTTTTGGAGATCGATCCCCTTATCGGATTCTATAAAAAGGTGACCAAGATCTGATTCAATGAGTTCGCCTAACTGATTCCGTAAACCACTTAAACATCGTTGCGAATCCTTGTCTGAAAAATCCATATCAAACGTTTCTTTCATCTTCTTCAATTCTTCTCGTAATGCCCTGATTGTACGTTTTTGAATCCTGACCTCCTCTCCTCTAATAGCAGATGTTGATTGTTCTTCGTCCGGTTCAAAAAAATCCGAGATTAAATCTTCATACCGATTTGTTTTTTCTGTACTCTTGGACTCAACCAAAACTTCTTCTTCAATTTCCTGCTCTTCATATTGCTCCTTGAAGAGATCATTAACAAGGGCAATCGATGTCAAATCATATATGGTTTTTAGGTCTCGGGGAAGTTTAACCTCATCAATGAGCTTCACAACCAACTGCAAATATCGGGAACTGAAGGTCTTATAGAAGGGCTCACTCCACTCAAAAAGATTCAATAATTTATCACGAACTTCAGTAGGTGTACCATGTTTAACCGGATTGTAGGTCAGTGAATTGCTTTCTGTGAAAAGAGAGACATTACACCCATAAGCTTCTGCAAGCGCCTTGAATGCAAGCATCGATTGCTCTTCTCCCTTACCATCAAAAAAAATAACAGGTTTCCCGTTCCGTAAGGCGACTTCCATCAGCGAAGCGATGAGTGTCGTTTTCCCAGTACCGGTTCCCCCAAGGGCAACCATATGGTAATTCAATTCGTGAGGATCCAGAGAAACACGCTCTTTAAAATCGGTATAGCCAATAAACGATTCCTTGGAGTTGCTTGATCGGTATTTTTTCTGTTCTTTTGTAAGAAACTTTAATCGTTTTTTTCGAAAAGAAACATATGGATGCAATGTTTTTTGTTTTTGATGCTCATCGTATTTCGATACGATAGGTTTCTTCCAGTGGTACTTTGCAAACAGGAAATATATGTAGGAGAAAACGAACGATACCCCTATAACATTGAAATAAGTATCCGGGGTTACTTGAATCTGGTTTCCTTGATTGAAAACCTTCTCTACTCCTGCCGAAAGATAGGGAATGTTCATTTTAGAAATAATTCCGAAATAATCAAGCAATGAACCCTTATAAAATTGAATCATCAGTAGGATCAGCCCTGAACCAGCTGCCAGGTAAACAAGCCAACCTCGCTTGAAATAGGATAAGAAAGCAAAAATCATCATCCCGACAAGTGCAGGAACAAGAAAACTCATGATCACCAAAGCGTAAACGGCATATAACATAACATCCCCAATGAGTTGATCCATTTCACTTTGTCGTTCAGTTCTTTCCACTTGACTTCACCTCTTCCCATCGATCATTTAAGATCTCTTCCGGGATATCCCTGACCACTACTTTTGAATCATTGACCAGTTTCCTTTTTGCTTTATTGACTGCATTTTTAACTTGAACAACATTGGTGTAGTATCGAATTTGGTCAAAATGTCCATTCAACAATAGATCATCAAAAAGTTTGAATTTTTCATCATACCTCTTGCGATCTTTCTTGTTCAATTCCAGCTCAACCCAAACACGTATTGGTGTTCCATCTCTTTTTTTAATGACAAAGATAGCGTCAGGGATACGATCTCGTATCTGGTTATATTCCTGCAGTCTATTCGGTTGACTGCCTTGTCCGATAGCTTTGAATCGTATTTCTCGTTCGGTTTGATACTGGAATTCGATACCTTCTCTCTCAAAAAGAAATTCATGATAAAGTAGGAGATCATTCATTAATAATGCATGTTGAATGGTATAGATGGTTGCTTTCGATGGAACCGTAACGTCGGCATGTGTCACATTACGAGCTTCGCGTGATCCATAATAGACTCCGACTTTATGTGCAATACGTTCATATTTCACTAATCCTTTGGCAATCAACTTCCGAACCCGGCTATATACCCGGGTCAATGTAGGCTCCTCAAACTTCGCACGGATTTGTTTTGCTGTGACAATGCCATTTCGTAGGATAAATGTTAAATAATCCAGGTCTTTTTGTTTTAAAGAAGTGTATTTCAGCACCATACGGAGTTCCACCTTTTCCACCAGACTATTTAGACACCTTCTACAGTGATCTCATAGGATTCGGGTATAAATAATTCAAATGCATTTAGACGCTAATTGTTTAAATAATACATGTCCATCATCAATGAAAAGCCCCGAACTAGGTATTCCTTTATCACCACCTCCACTTCGCTGATCCAATTTAGATACAGCTGCTAAAAAAGTAAAACGTATACTCCCCCCATACTTCTATACCTCTGGGAAAACTTATTTTTGTCCCACCAAATAACTTTTGGGTGGAACGTATTGAGGGAGTGCGTTCCCACATAGGGGGAAAGCACAAAAATCAATGATAAATGACCATGATAGGACTAAGCTTTCGTTTCAATCTGTTTAGACAATTTTAATTGCTGACTAGTCTACTTTGAGAACAACTGTTTGACAAGCAGTAAATTGATAAACCATACCTAGTTCCCACGAAAAAGATCGTAGCAGGAAGAAAGTTTGTTGATTTTGAAAGAATTTACAAGTCAAATTTGGTTCTTCTGGTCTTTAAAAATTCATAAAAAATTGTCGATAGATTGGATCGAAAGTATGATTAAAGGAGGGTATGGTGGAAGGCAACATTCTGAAGAAGAACTGGCTTTGCTTGGGAAAGATATACAGGTTTTAAAATTATCATTGAAAAGCCTACTATTCGTAAAGAAAAATAGACGATCGTTTCTAAAACAAGTAATTTTTAAAATCCTAATTGATTTCATAATAAAAAAAATGCAGAAAAACACATGGTTTCTCTACACTCTAATAGGCAACGTATTTATATCGTTTTTTATATTTATTATGACCGTATTCATTTATTCCTGTTAGGATTTTTCCCATCTTTTTCTTTTATCTTTCGGAAAATTTCTAACTGAAGTTTAAGGTAATCTTTTTCCTCGTCAGTAAGGCTTTCATATTCTTCACATTCCGTGGTTTCTTTTACATTATTATAAGCATTACGATTATTAGTTAGTCCTAATAAATAGTCTACTGACACATCATATAATTCTGCAATTTTACGTAAATTCTCTGTATCTGGATCTCGGTAATCACGTTCATAATTAGATAAGACAGTATTAGTTATTCCGAGTTTTTCTGCAACAAATTTTTGAGACCAATTTCTATCTTCTCTTTCATACTTTAGTCTTTTACCCAGACTCATAACAACCCATCCAATCTAATTTAACTACTTTAATATTAGCAATATTTCACGCTGTGTTAAATAAATTCCACGAATAGTAAAATAAACGATTGACATCCACTTTACGTGTACTTATAATTGAATTATATAAATCCACGTAAAGTGAATTAACAAGGAGGTGAAACAATAAATGAAATTACATGAAAAAATCAGGAAGACAAGAAAGTCTAAAGGTGTATCACAATCTTTCATGGCCTATCATTTAAAGATTTCGGTGTCAGGATATAGTATGAAAGAATCAGGGAAAAGATCAATTAATACTGAGGAGCTAGAAAAAATCGCGTGCTTACTAAATGAATCTCCGTCATTTTTTTTGAAGATTAATTCCACGTAAAGTTTATATAGTTTCAAAAATAGTGTTAACCTTTACTCCTGAAATATAAGTTTAGATTTTCACCAATAAACCAAAAAATGTGATTATTTTTTAAATACATTAAGAGGTGATTATATGGTAAAACGTTATTTGCTCTTTGATTCCAACTGTTCAGTATGCAGCCATTTGGCAACTTCGATCGAAAGGGAAAGCAACGGATGGCTAACGATCCAGAGTCTTCATAACCCTGAAATGAAAGAACTGTTAAATCAAGTGAAGCCTGATTGGGAATTTGAGCCTACTATCCTTGAAATGAACGTTCACAAACCACCTAAAGTTTATACAGGAATGCAATTAAAAACGTATATCCTGAAAGGATTGGGTATTCGTAAGTCATTACGAATATCCAAGATGATCCGAGAAGCAGGTGTCCCCTGGTTAACAAAGAAGTCGCTTACTCCGCTCGAGTACCAGGGAAGACGTTCATTTGTTAAAAAGGGAGGGATTCTTTTGGGTGGTGTGTTACTTTCACCCCTACTGACCTCAATTCTTCCTCAACGATTTACCAAAAACACATTGGCTGGAACAACGGAAGATGCAGACCCATTGACACCTAAAAACTGGAGAAACAAGGTGAAAATCAAAGAATCAAAGGAACTGAGCAGCAAAGAAATTCAGAAATATCTAACGGCAGATGTTCAAAA
>NZ_JAIBLJ010000068.1 GCF_020179385.1 Alkalihalobacillus sp. YIM B00296
ACTTTTTATTAAACTGTCTATTTTCAAGGGTACAGTTCATAGTGTCAAGGGTTTATCATTTTAGTATAGTTGGATATATTGTTCGCGTTCCCAAGGGTGAACTTGTGTACGGAACAGATACTTTATAGTTTTGTATGTATTATAAAAGATAAAAAACCGCTTCAAATCAATATTTATTAAAACAGATAAAGATTTAAAAGTATTAAAGATGATTTTTTTGTGGTCAAAATGTGGTCAGTTTTGTGGTCAATTTTTATGTCGGCTTTTTTATGATAGAGTTTAGGTTTCAAGTTCAATTGGTACAATGCTGAGGCGACCCAGAATCTGAAGGAAGTTGGCCGCAAACCCCCGCTCTTAGGAACACAACTTTATATAAGGCTAGGTAAAACTGGGCGAAAAAGAAGCTACCTAAATAAATTAGGCAGCTTTTAAAATTACCTTGAAAAATTCATTTACTTTGCCAATCGTCCACCGTCAACATAATAAGCACTACCCGTTACAAAAGAGGATCTAGGAGACGCTAAGAATAGAACAACTTCAGCAACCTCAGATGGTTCTCCATATCTTTTCATTGGAATCTTTTCTGTATATTCTGTTCTTGCTTTAGTAGGATCACCTGATCCTTTTTCCAATGAATTCATTAATCTACTATTAATAGAAGAGGGGCAAATTGAATTAATTCTTATACCCTTATCTGCACATTCTGACGCAGCAGTCTTAGTTAATCCGATTACAGCATGTTTTGAAGCAACGTATGCTCCTAGTCCCTGCGCAGAAGATATACCGGCATCAGATGCAGTATTAATAATTGAACCAAATCCTTGCTTTAACATTTCCTTAATGGCATACTTAAGCCCTAAAAATACACCTGTTACATTTACACTCATTACTTTTTCATAATTATCTACGGTATCTTCTAAAACATAAGCAACATTTCCTTCGATACCAGCATTATTAAATAAAGCGTCGATCTTCCCATACTGTTGGATAGTTTTACTCACATACTTCTTTACATCTTCTTCCTTAGTTACATCAGCCTCAACAATTATGAATTGACCATCCTTTAAACCAATTTCATTAATTGCTTCATCAAGAATTTCCTTCTTTTTATCTACAAGAACGAGGTTTGCTCCCTCTTTTGCAAACAGCTTTGCTGATGCCTTACCAATATATCCCGCAGCCCCAGTAATAACAACAACTTTATTTTGCATCTCCATAAATATCTCTCCTTATACTAATGTATCAACAGTTTTCCCCCAGCCATTTTCTTCTGTTGCATAAAAATCTCCTATCATATATTTTCCTCCGAGGATTTTAACAGGATTAAATTCATCTAAGGGATCTGAAGCTCTTTTAAGTTTAATTGTTGCTTCCCCAGTCATTTCTTCATACAATATAAAATCTGGTGTTGTATCACGAGCAATAACCCTTTTGGAAAAAACCCCTTTCCCATCGGGTTTTGGTATAGTATGAATATTTAAGTGAGGAACAAGGTTTAGCTCCTGGAGATCAGGACTTTCCTTACTTAAATCACATTCTATACGTATAATATCTAAGTTGTCTCTTGTAGCTTCACCTATTACCTTGTTCCCCTCTCTTACTAAACTAATATCAGCATATTTTTTAGGATAACCCCATAGTTCTCTACCTGCAGCAATAGCCGAATCGTTATTTTCATATTCAAACATATAATAGCCACCAAGAATATTTTTATATTTCACCTGGAATACAATAGCACAATCCATGAAAGATACCCTATCACAATTTGAAAAATCAGAGATTGATACAGCAAAGTTATTAGAAACATACTCAAAAGGAGTAGGTTCTAAATATCTTTTAACAACTTCTTCTGAAGTTTGACAATACACCAAAAGAGTTTTATTTTCATTACAAGAATATGGAACAAATGGATCTGGAATAAGTGGTGATTGAATAGGCATATTGTTTGCCTTTTTCACTTTAAAAAGTGACATTTCTACTAACGCCTCCTTTTTTACGAACCCGCAACATTTTCATCAATATTGCTGGAAATAGTTGCTTTTTTGGTGATTTTACTAATAACAATCATTATTATGGTCGCTAGAATAAACCCAGGAATAATTTCATAGATATAAGCAGAGTACGGAGTAGACTTCCAAACAATAGTTACTACACTTCCTGTAACCATGCCTGCAAATGCACCCCATTTTGTAATATAGTTTGTATATAGACTAAAAAATAAAAGTGGTCCAAAACTTGCTGCTAACCCCGCCCATGCATACAACACTAAATAAAAAACAGCTTCAATGTTTAATAGTCCAATAACAGTTGCTATAATCCCTAAAACAACCATTGTAAGGCGGCTAATATTTAACAATTCTTTGTTTGTGTAAGTTTTTTTGGAAAAGGATTTTAAAAGATCACTTGCAATAGCCTGAGTGGTAACCATCAGTTGAGAGGAAAAAGTAGATTGTATAGCTGCAAAAATTGCTCCTAGAATTACCCCTGCTAAAACTGGGTTTACTGATTCCATAGTCAAGGTTGGAAACACGTATTCAGGATCATTTAAATTAGGAACTAGAATTCTTCCAATTAATCCGAGGAGATTTCCACCAACCATTACAATAATAACCCATGCCATAGCTATAATAGCACCCTGTCTAATAGTGGCATCATTCTTAGCAGAGAGAAAACGTTGTGTTATATGTGGTTGTCCAGGAACACCAAAACCAAATCCGATTAATCCTAGAACCAAGCCAAAGGCTGAAGCACCTGTCGCACCACCATAATCACTAATTAAGATAGGATCTAAATTTCCTGCAGTTATAAAAAACTGATTCCAACCTCCTAATTCAAAAAAGATCATATATAGAGGAAATATAATCAACACCGCTAACATTATTAAGCCTTGCGTTAAATCAGTCAAAATTACGGATCGGTATCCTCCGAAAATTGAGTAACCGACTACAAAAGCTGCACATATTACAAGTCCTATTTTAAAGTCGATATTTATAATAGCGTCAAATGCTTTTCCTGCAGCACTTAACTGAGAAGCCATATATGCTATAAAAAAAACAGCAATTATCAAACTAGCAGTTATTTTCAAGATATGGCTTTTATCGTTAAATCTCTTCTCAAAATAATCTGATAAGCTCAGACAATTATTTTTTGCACCATAACGTCGTAATTTTGGGGCCACAAAAAACCAATTGATATAGTAACCAACAATAAAACCTGGAAGCATCCACATTGTTGAAATACCCGCTGTATATGCATATCCTGCAGCTCCTATAAAAATCCAACCACTTGTATCTGTTGCACCAGCACTAATCGCTGTTGATAATGGACCAAATTTTCTATCACCTAAATAGTAGCCTTCTTCACCTTTAGAAATGAATTTTTCTGCAGTGACTCCTATAACGAAAACGACTACAAGATAAATTATAAATGTGATAATCACTATTTTTGCTCCTCTCTTTTAAAATAGTGAGCCGTTAGAATAGTAGCCACCATACCAACAATAGGTACTATAATGTACAATGCCCATATTAGAACTGAGTGTTCCATTTCAAATTCCCCCTTCTTAAATTAATCATTAATGGAGATCTAATGTTATCGTTTTTAGATCAGACATCTCTTTAATAGCATACTGACCTCCAACTCTTCCTTTTCCACTGGATTTTCCTGTCCTTCCTCCAAAAGGAATATGTGGCTCCCAGTAGTTACTGTTTTCATTAATATTTACTAATCCAGTAGGTAATGCTTCAGCCCATTTCATAGCGCTTTTCAATTCTTTAGTATAAATTGAAGAAGCTAATCCCCACTGGCTACTGTATACTAATTCAAAAGCTTCTTCCTCTGTAGCAAATGAAAAAATGGGTGCTACCGGACCAAATGTCTCATCCAAGTTATATAAACTTTCTTTCTTTACATCTGTTATTACAGTTGGTTCGAAATAAAGTTCACTTGACTGGTTTGTAGCCTTTGTACCACCAATTAGAAAATTTGATCCTCTTTCTCTACTATTTTCTGCATGTTCTATATTTTTCTTTAATACAGGATAATTATTTAATGGTCCCATAGTTGTTTCTTTTAAAAACGGATCTCCTAGCTTTATTTTCTTAGCTTCTGAAACTAACTTTTCTGCTAGTTGATCATGCATGCTATTATGAACAAGAATTCTTTCAGTTGCAGAACAAATTTGTCCAGCATTCGTAAAACATCCCTTTGCTATAGTTTTAGCAGCATGTTCTATATCAGCATCTTTTAGGACAACTGTAGGACCATTTCCACCAAGTTCTAGAAGTTGAGGTTTACTCGCCCCTCTCTTTGCAATGATATCTCCAGTTTTTGTACTGCCACAAAATGCAATAGCGTCCGTCTTTTGGTGAATAACAATTTCATCGCCTACTGTATCCCCAGATCCAGTAACTAAATTGATTACTCCCGCAGGTACTCCTGCGGCTTCAAAGCATTCTGCTAGTTTTATAGAAATTAAAGAGGTTGATGGAGCGGGGACCCACACTATTGTGTTTCCTGCCGCTAATCCGGGTGCAATAAATTCGGTTGGTACCATTAAGGGAAAATTCCAGGGGGTTATAACAGCATATACTCCTTTTGGTTGCAAAATCGTAAATGCTTTTTTATGAAGGTCTTGTGTAGAAATAACCGATGTTTCTAACCACTTTATTTGCTCTGAAGCCTCTTGAAAGCCTCTTATAACAGATTCAACTTCTTTTATTGATTCACTATAAAAGGGTTTTCCCTGATCCAAAGTTAGAGTATGAGCTAATTGTTCCTTTTTACTTCCTATTTCTTCTGCAATATTTCTTAAAAGGTTAGCCCTTTCAAATACTGACATAGATTGTATTACTTTTTTGGCTTTATATGCACTTTCTACAGCTTTTGCAGCATCCTCCCTGCTAGCTGATGGTATCTTTCCAATTAATTCATTTGTAGAGGGACTAATCGCATCAAAATATTTATCACTTGAGGGTGGTACCCATTTACCGTTAATAAATAGTTTCAAATATTCCACATTACTCCTCCTTCAACAGTGTTCTAGCTTTGGATTAACTTACTTATGGAGATATACTAATAAAGTTAAATTTTAAGTATATCCCTATAGCCAAAGGCTAAAATCCTCTAGCTAATTAAAAGGATTTATTATTTCAGAATAAAATCAATTCTTTTAACAACTACACACAGGAATAATACTTATTTAATTCATTCTTTAGTTCTGTAAGTACATTTACAACTTTTGCTCCAGAATCTTTTAAAACCTTTTGTTTCGCTTTTGCAGTTTCAGATTCAGCTTGAATAATAGCTCCTGCATGTCCCATTCTCTTGCCATCAGGAGCATAAACTCCTGCAATTAGCACAAAAACATTTTTTTCCATGGATTTAATAATCTTGCTAGATTCATACTCATCACGTCCGCCTATCTCCCCAATATAAACAATCGATTCAGTTTCTGGATCTTTTTCAAACAATTCTAAAACGTCAGCGTGTTGTAGACCCACTATAGGATCCCCACCTATACAAACTACAGTGCTTACACCCAATTCCATTTCCTTCAATATCTCTATTACTTCATAGGTCAGAGTTCCACTTCTTGAAACAATACCTATTTTCCCTTTCTTTAATATAGAATCATGTAAGTCACTAACGTTTGCCTGGGATGGTGATACAACCCCCGCTGAGTTAGGACCTAATATCATAACACCTTTTAGCTTTGCATACTGAACAATATCCAAACTATCATGCTTGGTTACACCTTCCGTATAAATAACCACTAACTTAATCCCAGCGTCTATCGATTCAAAAACAGCTTGTTTTACCATAATTGCCGGTACAGTCACAAAGGATGTGTCAGCATTCTTCTTTTTTACTGCTTCCTCTACACTGTTATAAACTGGCACATCATTGATAAATTCTCCTCCTTTGCCGGGGGTAACTCCTGCAACTAATGGTGAACTAAACTTAACCATCCTTTTACAAAACGACCTTCCTACTTTACCGGTTATTCCTTGTATTATAATTTTTGAATTATCATTTACTAGAATTGACATTACATGCCCTCCCGAAGAAGAGGTTTTTGTATTAAATCACATGCACTTTCTAAATCATCAGCTACGCTAATATTATTAAATTGAGATAATATCTCTTTGGAACTTTCTTCGTCTTGACCCTTAAGCCTAACAATTACAGGGATCGAAATATTTCCTAGTTCTTTTGCTATAGCAGTTGAAAGGACCCTGCAACTAGCCAACTGAAAATAAAAATTAAAAAGGAATTTTTTAGGGTTTAAATTTCTTATTTCTTTAATAAGATTTTCAGCCTTTTGAACATCGTGGATTACATGCCCTCCAAGATCTATAACTGCTCTTATTGTTCCTTTTTTTGAAGAAACCAGATCAAATGTAGCCATACCTAGCCCTGCGCCACTAGTTATAACTGCTACATCACCGTTTAATTCAACACCGGAGGCACCTAATTCTTCACATTTTGCTTCGAAAGTATTATTGTTCCTGAGTAACTTTAAAGGTAGTTCATTGTGTGTAGATTCCAGAATAACTTTTGCATCACCGGCTATTAATTGGTTATTATCATCTAAAAAAAGAGGGTTAATCTCCACAAGTTCTGCTTGTTCCTTTTTGTACAAGTCCCAAAGTTTTGTTAGTAGACTGGCTAGCATGTCATAGTTAATATTTATGAACAAAGAAGCTTTTTGTATCATATATGGTTGTAAGCCTATCAGTGAGTTAATCTTAATTGTGAGTATTTCTTCATCTGGAACTTCTTCAATATCAACCCCCCCTTGTTTACTAACAAGAAGAATAGGGCATTTACTGTTTCTATCAATAATAATTGATAAATAAAATTCTTCTCGATAAGAAATCTTTTCTTCTAAATAAATGTGATCTACTGTTTCTTCCTTAATTTTCATTTCATACAACTTTTCAGTAATAGACTTTAGTTCTTGTTGAGTGCTAACTTCTATTATTCCTCCTGATTTGCCTCTTCCACCCGTTAATACTTGTGCTTTTGCAATGAGCGGATAATTTAAATGCATATAATTTCTTGTAGCTAAGCTACCAGTTGCTACTGGAATGTTATATTTCTCAAACAACAATTTTCCTTCACATTCATATAACTTCATATAATCCCACCTCTAATCAAGAAGAACGTTTTTCGAAAAATTCCCTCATCATCTTTTGCGGTTCACCGGATTCATATCCAAGAGTGTGAGCTTCAATTGCATATTCCATACACGAGTTAAAGTTATATTCACTCATTTGATTAAAACGCCTTTTATTAATTGCAAGTGCCATTGGTGGCTTAGCTGCAAGTTCCTTTGCTAGTTTCAATGTTTCAGATTCTAGTTCCTCATCATTAACAACCCTAGTAATTAAACCATAATCCTTAGCTTCATCCGCTTTTATTAACCTTCCAGTTAAAATAAGGTCCGCAGTCCTTGATTTTCCCATCACTTCCCAAAACATGGTGCTACCAATCACACAAGGTAATCCAACATTAATTTCTGTCATACCATACTTGGCACTTTTCTTTGATATTCGAATATCAGCTAATAGTGCAAGTTGAAGACCAGATCCTGTAGCAGCACCATTTATTGATGCTATTATAGGTTTTTCTACCTTCCGAATTATTCTATATAATTTGTCAAACTCATCAACCCATTTATCCGCAGTTTCTTTACTTACATTTTGGCTTTCTTTTAGGTCTTGCCCTGAACAAAAGGCTTTATCACCTGCACCCTTAATAATGATAGCTTTAACATTTTTATCTTCATTTCCTCTTTGAAAGGCATTAGATAGCTCTTCTTTTGTAGAAGTACTTAGCGCATTATAAGTCTTCGGTCTATTAATAGTGATCGTCAGTATATTTTGGTTCACTTCGTAAAGAATAGTTTTATAGTTCATTATTTCTCCTCCATTTTTTCAATTATTTAATTATGCCGATTTCCTTATAATATTTTTCTGCACCTGGATGTAAGGTAGTTCCAAGATCCTTTATAGCCTGTTCAGTACTAAAGGCTTCTAAACTTGCATGAATATTTGGGAGTTTCTCCTTATTTTCATTAACAATTTTAGTTATTTCATAAATAACATCTTCCGAAGCATTTTTATTTGTTACTAAAATGTTCCCCATGACTGCCGTTTGAATAGCTTCATCGCCATTAACAGCCTCGGGGTAAGTACCAGCTGGGATCTCCCCTTTGCCAATCGCAAATTCTGAAAGATGATCAATTAATTCATTTGACATAGTTAAAATCTTCATGTTTCTACCATTAGAGGCATCAGTTAATGCGGAACCCGGGATGGCTAACTGAGTAAACATAGCATCGACATTACCATTTTTAAATTGCTCAGCTTGTTCGGTGTAACTCCCATGGAATATCTTACCACCCCATGATTCAATATCTTCATAAGATACACCATAATAACTTAAAAACTTTTTAAATACCCATTCATCGGAGTTATTAACCGGTGTTACTGCAATCTTTATCGGCATTTTATTCTCAAAGATTTCATCAATTGAATCAATATTTGTATCTTCCCCTACTGCAAAGTGAAAATAATTGACCCCAAACCCATTTCCTAGGGCAACAATATCTGGGTATTTTTTCTTAAATGGGTCTTCTCCATTAATAGCAGCCATAACAAAAGCTGGTTGCTCCCATGCTATCTGTGCTTGCCCATTATCTAAAAATGGTATGTTTTGCAGGCTTCCTCCAGGGATAACCTTTATGTTTATATTTGAGTTATTTTCTTTTATCATTGAACCAATGCCGCCAGCCATGCTATACCAACCACCGCCTAAAGAACCTGCTGCCCATGTTAAATTTGTTGGTTGAACTACTGTCTGATTTTCTGATGTATCTTCTGCACCATTTTCACTATTATTTTCATTACCACTAGTGGTGTTATTTTGAGGAGCAGTACAAGCAGATAATACAAGACCTACAATAAGAAATAACATAAAGAATTTTCTCATTTGTTTTTTTTCCTCCATTTTTTTAAAAATAAAAAGTTTAATAGTTTTCTTTTGCAATCTCCTCCTTAAATGAATTGATTGGCTTTCCTTGCTTGGTTTTATATATATAAAATTCATATAGAAGTAATCCAAATAGCAATAATATTCCGACAATTGAAATTAAAAATATATTACTAATAGAGACAAACACCCCCGTTAATAACAACAAACGTTTAAAAAAAGATAGTTTTTGGAACAAGTAACCCACTATAACTGCTGCAAATAGTACTACTGCAATAGAAGTTACAATAAAGGTGAATAAAATCTCAAATAAAGAAGATTGTTCTGACAATATTAACTCTGGGCTGAAAATAAAAAGAAATGGTACAAGAAATCCAGCAAATGCAAACTTTGGTGTCATTAATGCAGTCTTCATTGGTGGAGATTCTGAAATGTTGGCTGCTGCAAAAGCAGTCACTCCAACTGGTGGAGTAATATCTGCCAAAATTGCAAAGTAAAAAACAAACAAATGCGATGTTAATACAGGTATATGAAAAGAAGCTAAAGCTCCAGTTGCAACGGTTGCAGTTATAACATAGGCAGGGGTTGTTGGTATACCTGCCCCCAAGATCAATGTCACAAACATAATCAATATAAGTGCTAACCAAAGGTTACCGAATGAAAAAGTTAAAATAATATTACTCATTGCTAACGCTGCTCCAGTTTGTGTTAATACAGCTACTATTATTCCTGCACCAGCAAGAGCAGCAGCTATTACGGTAGCCCCGCGAGCCGCGTAGTTAACACCCTCTATAAAATCTTTAACATTTATTTTTCCCTTTGACATAATAAACCAAATTATAATACTTACACCTATCGATATAACAGCACTTTTTGCAGGAGATAGCCCTGTAAATAAAGAATAAACCATTGCACCAAACGGTATAAGATATGGTGATTTTTTTAATATCACTTGATATTTAACTTTCCATTCGTCAGGAAGCTTTGGTAAATTTAAAGCAACTGCCTCAAAATGTACCGTAGCTAAGATCCCTATGTAATAAATAATTGCACCCAATATTGCAGCTTTTATAATAGTGGTATAGCTGGTTGATGTCATTTCAGCCATAATAAAAGCGCCTGCCCCCATTACGGGGGGAATCAATGGTCCTCCGGCACTTGCAACTGCTTCTATAGCCCCTGCTTTAGTTGATGGATAACCAATCTTTTTCATCAAAGGGATACTAAAACTGCCAGTAGAATAAACATCAGAAACAGAACTACCACTTATACTTCCGTATAAACCACTCGATAAAACAGCAATTTTTGCAGGACCACCCCGAAAACGCCCAGTTAAAAATATTGCTACATCCATAAAATATTTTCCAACCCCAGACCTAAGCATTATTGCTGCAAAAGCTATAAACACAAAGAGTATATTGCTTGAAATCCCAGTAAGAAAACCATAAATCCCTTGATCACTCGTTAAATAAACTACTTCAATGACTCTATCAAACGACATTTGCCTTGCATTGAACATACCTGGTAAAAAAGGGGCGATAAAAATATAGCCGAAGAACACTGCAACAACTATTGCAAAAACAAAGGAAACAGCCCGCCTACATGCTTCTAGGACCAATCCAACCATAAGTGTACCTAAAATAATTTGTGTGGAAGTAACCTCATCCACTTGCTCAATTCGCATATTCAAACTATCTGCGTTCATAAATAAATAGAAACTCGGTATTAAACTAATACTTGCTAAAATCCAATCTAGGATAGTTGGGTTATTTTTATTGGTGTTTCTTCTACGTGATGGGAAGACCAAAAATGCTAAGGGGAGTAGGAAGAATAAATGCAATGACCTTTGTACCTTTGGTGAATATGTACCAAAATAAGAAGTGTAGAGATGAAACACTAAAATAATTAATGCCCATATCGAAAATCCAAATGCCAATTTCCCCTTAAAAATCCTCATAACTACCACCCTCCTGCGTGAAATTAACTTTATATTTCCATTCTTCGGTATTCACGTAGTAAATATTGATATCAATTGGATTTTCTTCTTCATCATATGAAAATCGTGTTACTTTTAATAGAGATGCATTTTCTTCAACTTCTAAATGTTTAGCTATTTCTTTACTAGCTTTCACTGCCTCTATCTCTTCTTCTGCCCCAACAATTTCAATATCTAAATGCTTTTTAAGAAGATGACCCAATGAAATGAAATTTTCATCTTTTTCAAAAATACTATAAGGGATTTTAGGACTTACAAAATGCACTAAATATATTACTGGTTTATTATCAAAATATCTTACTCTTTTTAGGTGAATTAATTTATAATCCTCGTCAATACCTAAAATAGAAGATATCTTTTTATTTTCAAAATAATCTATGGCGATTGTTTTTGCAGATATTTTTTCCCAATTATCTAGATATTGACTTCTAAACCCTGTCATTTTAGTCCAAAGTTCAGTTGGTCTTCTATTAGAAACAAAGGATCCTTTCCCTTGTAAACGATATATAAATCCATCGTTTTCCAATTGTTTTAAAGCCTGTCTCACAGGGGTTCTACTCGCATTATATTTTTTGTCCAACTCGGCTTCAGATGGTAATTGCTCCCCTCCTTTGAAGGTTCCAGACAGAATTTTATTTACTAAGTCATCATAAATGGTTTTATAAAGTGATTTTTTAATTTTCAACCGTTGCACCCTCTTGTATTTATTTATAAGCAATTAAACTATTAATACTTATAATACTAAGTATGCTTATAACTGTCAATAAAATTTTCTGAATTTTTATTATTTTCAAAATCCTCTTGCTTTTAATTAATATAGATAATGAAAGTACATTTAATCAACTTCCAGTAAGAACCCTTGTTTTTAAATACATAGCTTAATTTTCCTTTTCTAAATGAACATAAATAAGAAAGGAAGGAGACTAGCTCCTTCCAAATGGTTCATACATATCCTTTTTCTTTTAAGCTGGTATATCTAGCATTAGCATTTATAATCAGATGATCTAAAACCTCAATACCTATCAATTTACCAA
>NZ_JAIBLJ010000069.1 GCF_020179385.1 Alkalihalobacillus sp. YIM B00296
CAAACCTGTCCCATAATTGAGCTGAATCTATATCCTTTGAACTTTTTCAATTGTCTCATCCTTCCATACTAAAAGCTATTTAATTATTTGAAAATTCTGTCTTTTCATTACGTAGACAAAATGAATTTTCCTTCTTATCCTTAGTCTGACAAAGGGAAAAGCTTGTACCTAAATTTCATGGAAAACGATCATAAATGGCTTTTGAAATTTTGTTTGCCTGTGAATTTCAATTTCCCATTTTTAAACTATGAGTAACTCATTAGTAGATCGCATCTTCTTGTACTAATTGATTTTCTGTAAATCGTTCTATTCTTAAAGGAGTTAGATCAAGGGTTTCATATTTACCAGTGCGTATTAGTTCAGACAAGCATTTACCTACAGCAGGAGCCTGCTGCATACCATGGCCACTAAACCCGAAAGCTACATAGTATCCATTCATAGATGGGTGTTCACCGAGAATGGCATTTTGATCTTTTGTGTTGTAATCATATAATCCAGCCCACCCTCTCTCAATTTTCAACTTTTCAAAATTTGGGATCCGGTGGGCAAGTATAGGCCAAATATTCTCAATAAATGCTGATCGTCTCCATTTAAAATCAATTTTGGGTTCAATTTCCTCTGCATAACCAGAAATATATTTTCCTCCTTCGTGTCTAAAATAAACACCAGTCGGATCAACTGTTAAAGGAAGGTGCTTTTTCAAATGTGTTTCAACATCAAAATGAAATATTTGTCTTGGCAAAGGTACCACAGGTAATGGTAAACCAGCTTTTTCACTTAAAAATGATGCCCAAGCACCAGCGCAATTTACTACAACAGGAGCATAATACTCGGTACCATCAGCAAGACAAACACCTTTCATATGGTCTTGGTCGATCAAAAGGCTATCAACTTCATTGTAAATATATTCTGCACCTAATTTCTTGGAACATTTAATATAGCCTTGCATGACTGAGTAAGGATCTAAATACCCACTTTCAGCACAATAGAGTCCACCGGATAAATCATCGATCATAAGTTCAGGTATTATATTTAGCAATTCTTGTTTTTGAAGAAGTTGAGAGGATATCCCATTGTCATTTTGAAGCTTTAAATGTTTTTCAAATTGAGACATCATTTCCTCTGTTGCTAAAAGTAAATAGCCTCTTTGTTTAAAATCGATTTCTGCTTCTTCACCATCAACTTCCATCGTCTTTTCAAAGTTTTTATAAATTTGCAAACTATATTTGCTAAGTTCCATATTGACGCGAGTAGTGAATAGCTGCCTAAAGCCGCCGGCACTTCTAGGTGTAGAAGCAAATTCATATAAGCAATCCTTTTCAAATAGTATTATTTTCCCTGTAAAACCATCATTCAATAGATTGTATGCCAGGCTTGATCCGATAACTCCCCCACCAATAATAATAACGTCTGCTCTATTCATCTCTGGTTCATCCACCCTTCCTTGTAATTTGAAATGAAATGTAAACAAATAAATACTATGAATTGAACTTATGGGGTTTTTATATGTTCCTTTACATTGCTTGAGATTTTCCTGTTAAGAGTTTCACCATTAATTTTAAAGGGCTACCCTGTTATGAATGGTTTTTATAGACTTTCATCTCATATTGTTTACTATCAAGCTTTGAGATAAGACTTTTATGGATAATCGAACAGTGGTAACATTCTTAATAACTTTCAATACCGACTTTCCAATTGGACTACAAAGATTTGGACATAGTGTCGTCATCGATTCAGCATTTAAATCTAAATTCATAAAATTTTGCAGCACGATGTCTACAAATATTGTAAAAGGCCCATAATGCCATAGGATACAAGAATAGGTCAGGATCTTGGTAAAGCCATGGAGGTAAGGTAAACCCTTAAATCTGCTTTCTGAATGTAGCATTTGCAGACCTGTTTTATCGAAAATAGGAAAACAGGATCTTTAGGGGGGTTCAAATTCATTATAAATTATAAATATTCAGAATAATATGTTCATTTTCACTAAAAAAGTTATAATATAAGTAAGGATTTTTTATTTCTTTTGACCATGGGAAAAACCTCTCTTGTTATCTTTACGGACAATTGTTGAAAGGAAGGACTTATTATGAAGATTCTTGAACATATTGCACAAGATATTGTAGAAAAGACAAGTGAAGTTTTACAATTTCCCATTAACATCACCGATAATGAAGGTTACATAATTGGTTCTATTGATAAAAGCAGAATCGGTCTTTATCACAAGCCATCACTTAAAGTGATTGAGAACAACAGTATGGTAGATTGTGTGAATCAAATGGATAAAAAAATACTGCCCGGTATTTCAGTTCCTTTAACATTTAATAATAATGTAATAGGCGTTCTTGGTATCGTCGGAGAGCCGAGAGAAATAGAAAAATATGTTCACCTTGTAAAAAATCATGTAGAAATGATGTGCCAGGAAGCTTTTAGAAAAGAAATGGTGGAATTAAAAGAAAAAATGATTGAGGTATTTGTCCATCAGATAACCCATTTAAGGGAAAATGAGGGCATCGATCACATTTATCAATACTCAGAACTTCTAGACTATGACTTAGAGACGGATAGTGTTTGTATATTAATCGATATTCATTCTCTATCGCAAAATATTTCGCTTAAAAAGTTTCCTCTCCAATACTTTCAGAGAGAAGTGTTAGACTTTCTTCATCTGCTTTTTCACGAAACGAAAAATGATATCATTTCATTTTTAAATATTGAACGCTTTATTTTGATAAAATCGCTACCCTCAGAACGCTCATTCACGATCCTACAACAAAACTTGGAACAAAAACTTCAAAGATTAAATACTTTTTTACACAAGAAATACAAGGTTTCCGCATCCATATCAGTTGGAGACATCAGCACAGGGGTTAAAGGTATTGCCGAGTCCTATAAAAATGCTATAAAGGCAATGAATATCGGATCAAATTCAGAGCAAAAATCAAATATCTATTTATTTAATAAACGTGAAACATTATTAAAATTGCTTCCTAGAGAATTAACATCAGAATATAAGAAAAAATTAATAGATTTGATTTCACCTTTAACGGCACATGATAATTATGATATTCTCGCATATACGTTCAGTATGTTTTGCAAATACAACATGAACATGAGTGTTGCCTCAAGAAATATATACATTCATAGAAACACGATTATCTATCGCCTAGATAAGATCAATGATTTGATTCCCCTAGATACCAATAATTTTAAGCATTGTATACTATTGTATACAGCTATTCAATGCTATGAAGAATCAAAAGCATAAAACCCCCCTCTTAAAATTCAAAAGAAGGGGGTTGTTGTTTATTTAATCTTTATTCATCTCAGTTATATACCCCTGAGTTGGGTAGTCATCACGAGACTAACTTTACCTATTATCAATTTGAGCTCTTTGTAAGGAACCACTGTAATCTACATAAATGGATTTCCATTCTGTATAGACATCCAGAGCTGCAATCCCTGAATCGCGGTGTCCATTTCCAGTTCCTTTTGTTCCTCCAAATGGCAGGTGAATTTCTGCCCCAGTTGTTCCAGCATTCACATAGACAATACCAGTATCCAAATCCCTCATTGCTTGAAAGACTCGGTTCACGTCACGAGAAAATATTGAACTAGAAAGTCCGAATTCGACACTATTATTCACTTCTACTGCTTCTTCCAAGTTCTTGACTGGAATGATTGAGGTAACAGGCCCAAAAATTTCCTCTTGTGCAATCGTCATTGTTGGTGAAACATCTGTAAAAAGCGTTGGCGCATAAAAATGTCCTTTTTCCAGACTATTACTTGTTAAAATTCCGCCTCCGCAAAGAAGTTTTGCTCCTTCTTTCACCCCAATTTTGACATAGTTATCAATTTTTTGTAGAGATGACTGATTAATGACTGGTCCAACATCTACAGACTCATCTAATCCATTTCCTATTTTCAATTTTGAAATTCTCTCTAATAGCTTGCTTTCAAGTTCTTCTTTAATTGCTTCATGTGCAATAATACGGCTACAGGCCGTACACCTTTGTCCAGCCGTGCCAAAGGCAGTCCAAAGGATCCCGTCTACAGCAAGATCAATATCTGCATCTTCTAGTACAGTCACAGCATTCTTTCCACCCATTTCAAGAGAGGTCCGTTTTAACATACCCGCTGCTTGTTCATTAATTTGACGGCCTATTTCGTTTGAACCTGTAAAGGAGATAATATCTACATCCGGGTGATCAACGATGGCATTGCCGACCACTGCACCACTACCAAATACGAGGTTCATTACTCCTTCTGGTAATCCCGCCTCCTCATAAATTTTCACAAACTCTGCCGCCATAAACGGGGTTTCTGATGCAGGTTTCCATACGACAGCATTTCCTGAAACTAATGCCGGAAGTGATTTCCATGATGCAATCGCAATCGGAAAATTCCATGGGGTTATGAGTCCTGCAATTCCGACAGGTTCTCTAACACTCATCGCAAATTTATTTCGAAGCTCAGATGGAACAGTGTCTCCAAATAGTCTGCGTCCCTCTCCAGCCATATAATAGGCCATATCAATCGCTTCTTGTACCTCTCCCCTAGCCTCACTGATGACCTTCCCCATCTCACTCGTCAAGATTTGAGAAAGATCTTCCTTTCGCTGTTTTAATAATCGTGCAACATCATAGAGAATTTCAGCTCTTTCAGGTGCTGGAACAAGGCGCCAAGATTTTTGTGCTTTTTTCGCTGCATTTACCGCTAAGTCTATATCTTCCTTCGTTGATTGAGGAACTTCTCCCAAGATTTCTCCATTTGCAGGGTTTACATTGGAAGAGAATTTTCCAGATACAGAAGCAACCCATTCTCCATTGATATAATTTAAATATTTTTTTACTTGGTCCCGGTTTGTTTCTTTAAATGCTTGTTGTGTTGTAGTTTGATTATTCATATACGATCTCCTCTCACATTTTTGTGATTTTAACTGACATCATAATTGGATGGCTCATCGAGTATATCGTTTGGTTAGGATAATGAAATTTCAACAAAAATGTATTGCCATCAAACCTCACAATAGCCTCTAAGCAATTACAATAAGCCTCTGTTTTTCCGTTCATCCCCGAACCTGTTTCCATACTTAAACTTTATAATTTTAAGAATATTAAAACAATGTTGTTTTTACACAAAAATACGGATGGTTAGAGAATAGAAATTCGTATATTTTGTATAGAAATATTTAAGGAGGTAGTTCATTATTAAACTCGTTTATGAATAAAACGTTAATCATAAAGATTTAATTTTATATACAGGTCATGAGAAGTAATTAACCAGGAGGCAGTAGTGGAAAAGCGACATGCCCCCTTTCAATAGATAAGCATTGTTGTGTAATCGCAAAAAAACAGCTGTGCAAAAGTAAAAAACCATGTACTTTTGCACAGCCTTAAAAACGTAAATTCATTACAAAGTCATTCCTATTGAAACTTGTCTCGGGTTCATTTTCATTTCAATAATGGTTGGTCTTTCAGTTTCTTTCAGTGCTTCTTTAAAAGCAGAACGGAACATAGCTTCAGAATCCGCAGTTAAACCATTTGCTCCAATCGCTTCTGCTATTTTTGTAAAGCTTACATCCGAAAGTTCGGTGCCAATAGTACGATTAGGATAGGTTCTTTCTTGGTGCATACGGATTGTGCCATATGATGAGTTGTTAAACAAAAGGACAATAACTGCAATTTTATTGCGTACTGCAGTCTCGATTTCCTGAAGCGTCATCATAAATCCTCCATCGCCGGCAAAGACTACAACCGGCTTTTCCGGGGTAGCCATCTTAGCTCCAACACCAGCAGGAAAACCATATCCCATTGCTCCTGAAGTGGGAGCAGTATAAGATTTCCGCTCACTAAAACAATGAAAATTTTGCAACCATGTCGCAAAGTTACCGGCATCATTCGTTATAATGCAGTCGTTGGGGCATAGTTCATTAAATGTCTGGATTACTTCTTTATAGCCGATTGGCCACGCTTGTTCCTTGATATCTTTAATTTGGGATGATTTAACAAAAGCCGTTTTTCTTTCTTTCGTCCACGCGTTCCAGCGAGAAGTATCCCAATCCTTTACTGCTTCAGTAAGGGAGTGAAAAGCTGTTTTTGCATCTACCACAAGCCCAATTTCTGGCGGATAAACTTTCCCAAGTACATCTGCATCGATATCAAGATGGAGTAAAGTGTGTTCCTGTTTCAACAAGGAATAATCCTGTGTTGTGACTTCAGACAGCCTTGTTCCAACAGCAAGGATCACATCAGCATAGCCGACCGTTTCAGCTTGAGGTATAGGAGTACCGAGACCTAAATGCCCACAGTACAATGGATGTTCATTTGGGAGTACATCCTGCCTCCTGAATGAGGCGACAACAGGAATATTGGTTTTTTCAATGAATTCCTGCAGTGCTTCTTCCCCGTCAGATAGCTTAACCCCTCCACCGGCAATTATTACCGGACGTTCAGCTTCCTTTAAATAGGACAATATTTCTTCTGTTTGTTGTTTTGAAAGAGCTGGCTTTGGAATACGGATACCTGGTCCGAATCTCATATCAGCCATCTTTGGCAAGATATCTTCCGGAAGCGAAACAACAACTGGTCCAGGGCGCCCTGACTTCGCAATCCGAAAGGCCCTCTGCACAAGTTCAGGCGTCCGTTCTGGGTCGCGTATCTCCACTCCCCATTTTGTCATTTGTTCAAGGAAACGATCAAGCTCCAATTCCTGAAACCCTTCACGCCCACGGAATTTAGTATGGACCTGCCCCAGAAAAACGATCATCGGAGTGGAATCTTGATATGCGGTATGTATGCCAATAGAAAGATTGGCCGCTCCAACTCCTCGGGTCGCCATCACCACAGCAGGCTTATTCGAAGTCTTGGCATAACCTTCAGCCATAAAAGCTGCTCCACCTTCATGGCGGTTCGAAATCAATTTAATTTCATTTTCTTCATATATTGCATCCATTAATGGAAGGTAGCTCTCACCAGGTACACAGAATACGCGCTCCACGTTTTCACGCTTCATGCACTCTACAATGGCATGAGCGCTTGTCATATTTGTCATGTCAAACTCCTCCTTTAATTGGTGCATGAATAAATTCTGCAATCCGAGTGCCCGCTTCCTTCAATTTCTGCTCTTCAACCGATAGGGAAACTCGAAAAAAACCTTCACCCTTCGAGCCAAATGCAGACCCAGGGGTAATAATTACACCAGCTTGATCTAATAGTTGCTCTGCAAATTCCTTAGAAGAAAGGTTGAAAGGTACTTTACACCATAAGAAAATACTTCCCTTTGGTTTGTTTGAATCAATCCCCGCTATCTTCAACGCATTATGCATTACAAGCATCCTTTTTTCCAAAATCTCATTATATTCTTTCATAAAAGAATTATCCGATGTTAAAGCGTAAGCTGCTGCTTTTTGAATTGGTAAAAATTGGCTAGTATCAAGATTACTTTTTAGAACTGAAAGACTCTTCAAAGCAACTTTCGATCCTACTGCATACCCAATTCTCCACCCTGTCATACAATAACCTTTTGAAAGAGACCCAAACTCAATCACCCTTTCTCTATCCACCTTGGCTTGCAACACACTAGGTGCCTTGTATCCGTTAAAAGTAACCATGTTATAAGCTGAATCATGTAATAACAATAAATCATGTTCCTTTGAAAAATCGGCAGCCCGTTGAAAAAAATCCAGATTAACAGAAGCGGCAGTCGGATTCCCTGGATAGTTTAACATCATTGCTTTCGCTTGTTTAGCTTCTTCCACAGGAATATCATCAAAGTCAAGTACAAAATTGTTTTCTTCTTTTAAAGGAAATGGTACTGTTTTAACTCTAGCTAGAACAGAAGCTGTTTCATAAACTGGGTACCCAGGATCAGGTACCAAAAAACGATCTCCGGGATTCATAACTGCAGGAATTAAATGGCCAATCCCTTCTTTTGAACCGATTAAAGTCAATACTTCTTCTTTTGGGTCTAGTTGAACTGAAAACTCCCTTTCGTAAAAAGCAGCTACAGCTTCACGAAATTCTTCACATCCTCCATAGGGGGAATATCTAAAATTTTGCGGGTTATCCATTTCTTTTTTTAATGTTTCCACTATATGTCGTGGGGTAGGTAAATCAGGGGCACCTATGCCTAAGTCAATTATATCAACCCCTTTATCTACTAATTCTTTTTTACGTTCATTGATTTTTGAAAATAAATAAGGAGGAATATTAGATACTGTCTCAGATTGAAATTTCATTTTTTCTCCCTTCCAGATAGATTCTATTTTTTAGAATGTGAAATTACTTTAAACTAAAAGGTACATTGTAAAAATTTACGAAAAAACGACTCACTATAAAAGGGTGGAAGTTCTGGAACTGTTTTTACTACAGATATCCGGAGAAACCTAAGTCCCTAGAAATGACTTCAGCAGCCTTCTTTGTTTTTTCAAGAATATCAACCTTTCTGTCGTCTGAAAAACGCATGCTTGGACCAGTAACACCAAGAGCGCCGACAACAATGCCAGAGTAGTCTCGAAGAGGAAAAGAAAGACCAACTGTATCAATATCCTGCTCCCCATAACTTATAGCAAAACCTTGTTTCTGAATCTTTTCTAATTCCTCGTATAATTGCTTCTCATTTGTAATCGTATTGGGTGTGAACCCTTCGAATTCCATTCCACTGATAATTTCTTTTTGTCTATGGCCTGGAAGGTAAGCCAGTAAAAGTTTAGGGCCTGAGCCAACGTACAAAGGAAGTCGTTTACCCACTCTAGTATATAGTCGAATGGTCTGGTTACTTTCTACCTTTTCTATATAGATGGCCTCTTCATCCTCACAGATTGAGAGGTGAACGACTTCATTGATTTCCTTACATAACGCTTTCATATGATTAAACGCGACCTTCCGAAGTTCAAGGT
Organism: Alkalihalobacillus sp. YIM B00296; assembly: GCF_020179385.1. GTDB lineage: Bacteria > Bacillota > Bacilli > Bacillales > Fictibacillaceae > Pseudalkalibacillus. The sequence continues at coordinate 8,900 of NZ_JAIBLJ010000069.1, forward strand.
CCTCCTTAACAAGATTTCCTAGTTCAAGAAGCCTGAGACCGAGGCGATAGCGAATATCATGTTCGGAATTTTTGATTTTACGCAGAAACCCCTCCTCTTCTAACGAAGACAGTAAACGATAAGCAGTCGCCTTTGGTATCCGAGTCATTTTATAAATATCTTGAAGTGATAGTTCGTGCCTTTCTTCTATAAATAAGGTCAGTAATTTAAGAGCTTTAATAACGCTTTGATTCACAGTAATTCACCCTTCTTCCAATTGCGTCTTAATCTGGCATTTTTTTATAATAGTCGCCTGAATGATTTATACTTTGCCTTTTTTAAGAGCTCTTCCGTCTATTCCTCCTGTCTTTCCAATTGTTTCAGTGGATCTGCTTCCCAATATCTTTCCGACAGAAATTCCACCTCCGGTTACGATATAAAATATGCTCTGTAGCCAGACCTGCATCCAGCAAAATGAATAACATCCCCTTCAGGTACTTTGATAGAACTTCACATTAAACCATGTAGCACCATTAATAGTAAAGGTCTCCCCTGTTACAGCTACTATAGCCCTGCTTTTAGGGCTTTCATCTTTAAACCTATGAGTGTCACTTCTAAAACTGAAGACTCTGGGTTCCATTCGTTTCGTATAATGAAATGTCATTTTATTTATTTGCTATAAAATAATCATAATGGGAAAATTAAGGGAAATCAATATATTTTCAGAAGTTTTTTACATTAAAGAATATTCAATATTTTTCTGGTATGATTTAAAAATCGAATAACAGGAAGACAATCAAAAAAAGAACAAAGCTATTAAATGTGAAGGCAAGTCATTGTTTAAAAAGTACAATATTCAAGTTCCAGTCGGTGGTTTACTTACAACAATTCAAATTAATTTACATTATCCACTGTTAGCAAAAGCTCAAGTGTTGACGGGTGGAAGAGGCAAAGCAAGAGGAATAAAAGAAGTAAGGGATGATCAAGAGTTAAATATTATAACTCAAACTTAATAAAGACCTAGAATGCTGTAACGTGGGAAAAAGGGCCTTTAACGGAACACTGGAAGCATTACCCTTAGAAAGAATTATAATAAAAAAGGAGGGAGATTAACTCCATCCTGATACTACATATACTTTTTTCTTTTATACTAGTTATCTCGATACTTATGAAAGGCCTGATAAAAATAGGCGCTTAGGCACTTCAATGTCTACCTGGATAATGTAATGTCTTTGACAAAATGTTGGTGAAAAAAACGTTATTTATATTTATTTGTTTGTTAGTATCCTACCTGGGGTTTAAAAAAATACGCACGGTCTTCTATGGTGTCAAGTTCTACTTTTTTCCCTATCTCCATTTCTTTACCATTATATCTTGCAGTCACGCGTAATCCTTCTTCCAAATCAACAAGTATAATAAAGTAAGGAACACTACCAGAAAACTTCTTTGGAGCGGTGTATATATTTGTATAGGAAAAGACTTTTCCCTTACCACTTAGAGCTAGGCTTGGTTGTGTATGTACCACTTTAGATTCGTCATCTTTGTTTTTACGGTGGCTTTATATCACTGTGAAAAGAGCAAATAAATTAACGCGCAAAATATGATTCGTCAAATATTTTCATCTAGATACCGTAGTCAAAGACTAAGAACAAATGCTTTTCAAATCGAGTAGGAGGGGGTGACTAACCCCCGACCTCTCACA
>NZ_JAIBLJ010000007.1 GCF_020179385.1 Alkalihalobacillus sp. YIM B00296
GGCGTTTTTTCCAGTTACTGTATTCGTTTTGCAGGGCTCTCATATTAGGCGAGGGCACTGAAAAAGTCCAATATTTTAAATATCAGCCCATCTTTTTTCCGTTATCGGAAGAAAGATGGGCTGATTTCCTTTACAATTAAGGTAATACATAAAAGTGAGTGATTGGATGATTGAACGTCAACTGTCGATGAACCTAAGTGATTATGCAGGGTTATATGATGCCATTATTCCAGAAGATCATTTACTAAGACAAATCAACGAACTTGTTGATTTTTCATTTGTCTACCATGAGTTGAAAAATAAGTATTGCCATGATAACGGACGAAACGCCGTGCATCCGATTCGTATGTTCAAATACCTTCTCTTAAAAACGATTTATAAGTTATCCGACGCGGACCTTGTGGATCGTGCACGGGTTGACATGTCTTTTAAGTTCTTTCTGGAGATGGCGCCGGAAGATGAGGTTATTGATTCCAGTTTATTGACGCATTTTCGCCGTAAACGTTTAAAAGACAATGATCTTATTGATCTTTTGATTGGAAAAACGGTCGAGATCGCTATTGAAAAAAACATCATTCAATCCAAATCAATCATTGTGGACGCCACTCATACGAAAGCGAAGTACAATCAACTGACACCGCAAGAAATACTCCGTAATCGATCCAAAAAGGTTCGAAAAGAGATCTATTCGATTGATGAATCCATGAAAGAAAAGTTCCCGAAAAACCCCAAGCGGATACAATTGAAGCCGAAGTCGATTATACTCAAAAGCTTGTTGAGGTAATTGACAAAGAACCCACGTTGAAAGAATACCCCAGAGTGAAAGAACCTTTAAACCTCTTAAAGGAAACTGTGGAGGATGACATCGAATTCCTTGAACACTCCGAGGACCCTACGCCCGTGTAGGCCACAAATCAGCGGACTCCTCATTCTTTGGGTACAAGACCCACCTGGCAATGAGTGAAGAGCGCATTATTACCGCAGCGACAGTCACAACAGGAGAAAAAAATGATGGGAAACAACTCGAAACCTTGATTCAAAAAAGTAAAGAATGTGGTATGGACATCGACACTATTATTGGGCACACTGCTTATTCCGGGAAGGACAACCTGAAATATATTTCTGATCACCAGATAAAATTAGTGGCGAAACTGAACCCCACCGTTTCTCATGGAAACCGTAAAGAAGAGGATGAATTCGAGTTCAATAAGGACGCCGGTATGTATGTGTATCCCGCAGGTCATATGGCGATTCGAAAAGCGAAACAAGGAAAGAAAAACCAGAGTAAGAACCAGAAGATGACGTACTATTTTGATGTGGAAAAGTGTAAACGATGCTCATTAAGAGACGGTTGTTATAAACCGGGGGCGAAAACGAAAACGTATTCCGTGAGTATAAAATCGGCAGAACATACGAACCAACTTGAATACCAAAATAGTGAGGAGTTTAAAGAAAAGGCTAAGCAGCGATATAAAATCGAGGCAAAGAATAGTGAATTAAAACATAGACACGGATATGAGGTAGCCTCATCTTCGGGTCTTGAAGGTATGCATATACAAGGTGCGATGGCAATCTTCGCCGTTAATTTGAAAAGAATCCTAAAGCTGATGAAATAAAAAGGGGCAGGATATCCCGTCTCGTTTCAAAAAAACAGCTGTTTCGGTGAAAAATGAATCCGAAACAGCTGTTTTTCGTGAGAAACCAAGTGAACTTTTTAAAATCCAGACAGTTCTTCAGTGGTCTCATATTAGGCATAAGGTGTTTTTTTGTGTGACCGTCAAGTTCTTTATGGGTGTTTTTCCCATCCCCTCGAGAAGGTGGAATAAGCGAAAGCAGCAACCTATAAGTAGATTGCTGCTAAACAGTTAAAGGTTCGCCTCGTATTCTTTGACCCTTCTGTAAAAGGTGTTGCTTTTCATTCCCACTCTTTTCATGGCTTCTACAGCTGTGATTTTATTTTGTTTCCACTCGGGATAAACGGCCTTAAAGGTTTCATCAATCCCAAACTTCTTTCTTCCAAATTTGACCCCTTTCTGAATGGCCATTCGAATCCCTTCTTCTTGCCTTTCCCTTATTCGTTTACGCTCATCTTCAGCCATGTAACTCAATAATTGCAGGATTAAGTCAGAGATCAAGGTTTCAATACCGTTCAAATCTTTAACCTGTACATCGCAAGAGTTAGAAATCATAGAATGGGAGCTTAATAACTTAATGGATGATTTTAGTAATGAAAACAGAGAAGGAGAATTCATTGATTTTCTTGAAGAGCTTGGTGAAAGAGAGTCAGGCAGTTTGCTAGAATCAGTTAGAGAGTTCAAAGTCAATAAAAAAGAGAATTTGTGGATTAACAATACGTATTTTTTGTTATTCAGCAATCTATAAGAAATTACAACAGAATGAAAATGGTAAAATAAATTGGAATGATAACTAATGAGGGTGCGTATATCGATGCAAAAACCGCCATGATCTGTATGATGTCTACAGGGAACAAACAATTGAGTCAATTAATTTCTTTACCGTAGAACAAGCGGATATTATTCCAGATGGTTTTAGCAATTCTTTACGCTGGAATTTTGGTCACCATTCTTGTCGCAGAAAAAATTATCAGAAAATTAAGGAGGAATAACTATGACAAAAACAAATCAAAAAATCGTTCCGCATTTATGGTATGACAATGAGGCAAAAGAAGCAGCCGAGTTTTACGCTTCCATATTCCCGGACTCACAAATTACGAATATAACAACACTCTACGACACACCATCAGGCAACTGTGATGTAGTCTCTTTTGAGTTTTGGGGGCAGAAGTTCATGGCAATCAGCGCAGGGCCTTTGTTCAAGTTCAATCCGTCGGTGTCTTTCATAGTTAATTTTGACCCATCGCGAGAAAAAGACGCGAGAGAAAAAATAAATGAGGTTTGGAACAAATTGTCCGAAGGTGGCAAAGCGTTAATGCCGCTTGATAAGTATCCGTTCAGTGAGAGGTATGGCTGGATTCAGGATAAGTATGGTTTGTCGTGGCAGTTAATTCTTACCAATCCAGAAGGTGAAGAGAGGCCTACGATAGTACCCTCGATTTTGTTTGTCGGCGATAAATGCGGCAAAGCGGAAGAGGCGATTAATTTTTATCTATCAGTATTTAAGAACTCAAAACAGGGACTTATTGCCCGCTACCCTAAAGGCATGGAACCTGACAAAGAAGGAACAATCATGTTCTCTGATTTCATGCTTGAAAATCAGTGGTTTGCCGTAATGGACAGCGCACGAGAGCATAAATTCAGTTTTAACGAGGCAATCTCATTTATGGTGTATTGCAATACACAAGAAGAGATTGATTACTACTGGGAAAAGCTGTCTGCGGTTCCTGAAGCCGAGCAATGCGGTTGGCTGAAAGATAAGTATGGCGTGTCTTGGCAGATTGTGCCGAGAGAGATGGACGAGATGATGAGAAAGGGTACACCAGAGCAAATTACACGCGTAACGCAGGCATTTCTTAAAATGAAGAAATTTGATCTTGCTGAATTGCAGAAAGCATACAAGGGATAATGAGAATACAGCCCCTTACTTGGTCATTCGGACATTTAATCTGCTTCGAAGTAATACTATAATCGGTGGTAATCTGAAATTATTTTGGACGGCGTCCCGCCGTCCTAGAAATATCCAATATGTATGGTTCCTTGTGGACAATTAGATATCAATCCTGCCAATACACATCACACTCTAGTTGTCGTAAATATCGAAAGAAATTGGCGTATCCAGATTTTTCAGAATATTCCAGCTCAGTTACATGGAAGACCTGAGTTAGTCGAACAATTGACGGAAGAGTTAAGAGAATGGCTTAAGTGAAACTAAATTTTCCCTAGATGAATGATATCTTTACATAAAAATGTTATTGAAATATCGGGTACTTTTCATGAATATCTGTAAAGTCTATACCGTACATAACGATCTTCCGAAATCGGGCGCTATTCAGGGATAAGCACTCCTTTCCTTTTTAGGTCCATTTTCTTGGAGAGGAGGAAGAGATTGTAAAATATCTTATCATTTAAAAGAATTGTTATTAAGTTAAAGGGCAGGAAAAGGAGATAGCGAAACATGTATCAAAGTATAATCGTCAAACTTAGAAAAGAGATACTCCTGAAAAGTCATCCATTCAATAATTGGCAGAATGTTGAAAGTTAAAAAAATTTCTTAAGAAAAGGAGACATTTTAAAATGACAAACTCAGAAAAAAATTTAAGGACTTGCAACAAAGGACATAAGTACTATAAAAGTAGCGATTGTCCAACCTGCCCGACTTGTGAGCAAGAACGCAAACCTGATAACGGATTTCTTTCACTACTCTCGGCACCAGCAAGACGAGCATTGGAAAACAATGGGATAACTTCTTTACATAAGCTATCAAAATTTAGTGAAAAAGAGATTTTGCAATTTCACGGTATGGGACCTGCTTCTTTACCTAAACTTAGGTCTGCTTTGAAGGAAAATGGGTTATCATTCAGAAACTAAACACCAAGATTTATTATACTTACAGGAATGTATTTAAGGACTACTGGAGCATAATTCTATTTAATTTTTTCCACAAGTAATTGAGATAAGAGTTGAAAATCAATACCATCAACAAAACGGATAGTGATCTTCCGTAATCGGGCGCACTTCTTGAGTAAGTCCGTCTTTTTGAATTGGGCCTATTGTGGAATAAGGAAGGTAATTAGTTAGAGCATCTTGAAATTTAAGTTATGCCAGAAAAGAGTAGTTTAATGGAGGAACTATGGAAATAAGAAAAGAAAAAATTTTAAATAAAGCCTTTAATAAAAAGGGATTAAAAAAGCCTTCGGAATAACTTCGTGTCAATTTTGTCAAGAATATTTGGAACTGAGGAAGCTGCCTTGTTTTAATGGAAGTAGATCGTGCTCTTTTTTAAAGGGGGTTTACTCCACTGTTTGTTATCGTACACCTATCCTTCTGGATTTCTTATCGATTACTATGTTTTTGAATTTTTTGTAGAAAATTATTCATTAACAATGGCAAGGAGATAAGGATTGGTGGATCGTCGAGCCGTGGAGGATAGAGAATTACTTCTTGATGTGGGACTGAGGAAAACGATTCTACGATGATTGGCTTTTTCGATCGCGTCCGTAAGGTTTTTTGAGGAAGTAGAAAGTCCATGGCCTGCATTCCCCAAGAGACAGAGGTAGCCATTAAGTAATAAACGCCTGGTTTGACATCTATTATGTGAAAGTCTCCCAACGAAGAAACGAGCGTTCCGTGGATCGGGAGCCCTTCAGGTATTGGTTTTGCAAATAAACCGATTAGAACCAATCCCTCAAAAGGAACGGTCGCTTTAACGGTTCCTTTTATGGTTGCTTGTTGATCTGTGGAAATATGGGAATCAGACCAGTCGCTAAGCTTTTGTAAAGAACGAAAATGATTCTCCGCTCTCTGCACAGAGTCCCGAAAATCGGAAGGTGTCATGCCTACCCGCTCAGTAAATCGGGTCGTAAATGTTCCTAAACTTTTTTGACCGATTTCCAGTCCAATATCCCGTACTCTCAAATTCGTGTGCAGCAACAAATCCTTTGCCTTTTGAAGACGCAAAGCTGAAATATAATATACTGGAGAGATACCCATTTTTTCTTTAAAAATGCGCGTAAAATGGTACGGGCTATAGGAAGCATAACGAGCTAACTCGGAAAGTGACAAAGGTTCGTATATTTGCTGATGAATATATCCAATCACTTCACCTATTTCTGGATAACTGTCAGTCATTATTCCTTTCCCCTCCATCCAAACATTTTTATTTCATTGACTACTTTATAATTAATTCTTCCTTTATCAAAACGATTCCTCCTCCTGTTGCCCTTTTATTAGGCTAAGTAAATACTCATAGGTTGATAATGAGGAAAGACAACCTCAGAATCAGAACATCCAAACTTCTTTTTGGTACCTACTACATTTCGGAATTTTGTATGCTAATCAGTTTGATTTGTTAATCAACTGAAGTGCTCCGTTTAAGGTATAACATAAAGATCATAAAAAAGCACCGTTTGCTGTTTGTTGTTCAAGATAGCAATCGAAAAGAAATCAAAGAATTATTCATTTGCTACAATTGATAAGAATAATAAATTAAGGAGTTGATCAATGATGACAGTAAAAATTACCCCTTATTTAAATATGGAAGGGAACGTAAGGGAAGCTATTCAGTTTTATGAACAAGCAATCGGTGCTGAAGTCCTCACAATTATTACTTACGGAGATATGCCGGAAATGCCTAATACTTTCACCGATGATCTGAAGAATCTTGTGGCACACGCAAAGTTACGAGTGGGTGAAGCGGAGCTCATGTTTTCCGATGCTCCAGGTGGTTCGACTATTGAAAAGGGTAAACAGGTGACAATTTGCATTTCAACGAACGACGTGGAAAAATCAAAACGAATTTTTGAAGCCTTGCGGCATAACGGTCAAATCAATATGCCGTTTGGAGAAACCCCTTTTAGCCCAGCTTTTGGTGATGTAACGGACAAATTCGGCGTGACCTTTCAAATTTTTACTGAAATTCAAAATTAAAATATAAAATGGAGTGCTTGCCTTTAAGCCTACACTCCATTTTTACTGTTGCTGTTGATAACTCGGATTGTCCAGCCCTTATAAATTGCCCCTTCCCTTACTCATTTAAATGGCCCTTATACGTAATATGGGCACTTTTCCTTATTACAGAAAAGCGCCCTTTTCTTTAATAACGTTTCTCTATATCTACTGGTACTACTTAACAGAAATATAAATATCAACTTGACTATTTTGAGGATCTTTTGCCTTTTCACCATATACTTCAAAATCTGTTTTAAAAGCCCTTTCTCTATCTTCTGACCAATCCCATATCTCCTGCCAGGCCTCAATGACTACTTCTGGAATAGATCCCTTTCGAGTAGTAAAAACAATATAATTATCATCAGCGATTTCAAAAGACTCCAGACCTTCAGAAGTCTTTTCACTATCTGTTATTTCTGTACCAATAGCATATGTATAAATACCAGTTTCATCAGATTCATAATTTGTATATAAGGCAACAATAGTTGAATCCTTTTTATTAGTTATAGAATCCAATACTTTATTCTCATAAAAACTTTCCCAAAGTTGTGGGATACTACCTTCCCTTTTCATCTCTACTTCATTACTCGTTCGTATTGAACTACCAATGAAACTAAATCCATTACGTTTTATTACTTTACTTTTAGTAATTGTGTTAGACATGATTACTTTTCTCCCTTCCATCTATTTCATTCATCTATTCTATGAACAGGAGTAATTTCCTTCTTATTCCGTTAATTGGCCCTTTTCTAAAGAAGGAATAAAATCCAATCCACCATATTCCAGCTTCAGTTTATGAAAAAGTAAAGGGCGATCACGTTTTACAGCAATCGCCCCCTCGTTTATTATTATTAACCAGATATAGCGCATTCCAAATGTCCTTTTGAGTCAGTCTTATTATTTTATTAAAGTTTTAACTTTCCCATGGAATCAATGACTTCCAGAAGCTCCTCTTTTGATAATAAACTACTCACTTCGTAATAATACCCTTTGTCTTCCCATCTGACCGCGAGCTTTTGTTTTCCTATGCGGATAAAGACGGCTTCCGTACCATCCAATAAGTTACCGTTATTTTCCTTTACTCCAGTACTTGCTTTCCATTCTTCAAATCTGTCTGGTTGAATCCTTAATTGAATATCGTTTCTACTCCCGTTTTCACCTTTATAATGCTGGAAAAATGTCATTTTGTCCGTATTTATCGAGACCCTAGCCTCGATAATCTTGTATGGAACACTCTTTAAAATCTTAATATGTTTTTTAAAGGACGCTGGATATTCGTTGAATTCCTCAGGAATTGCACTCATTGGATCATTTGACCGAAGGCTAGTTAAATCCTTTTGGTTAAAAGAAATGGAATGCGTTTTTATATAATCCACAACATCTCCATTTGATGCATACTCCTCCAGCTTTATTAAAATACCCGTACCAGTATGAACCCAGGCTTTGAATGATGTGGCCGAATGCCGACTCATCTTTCCTTCGATACGTACCACATTAAGTCCTTGCATTTCTTCATAGCCAGCGATTTCCCAGTCATCTTCGATTGTTTTTAACCATAATGCATAATTCTTCGGTGCAATCGAAGGGTTTACACCACCAGCAAGGAAAAGCTCCTGAAAATCATGTTGATCGGAAATTTTCTCAATAGATACCTCATCTTCCTGGATACTTTTGATGTAAGAAGCGGAATGCTTCCCTGTTTGGATTTGGTAGTGTTTTTTCTCAGTAATATCATGATGGTAGGAACCTATATGATAGGTGAATGAACCTTGGACAGAATCAAAAAATGCAAGCGGATTTTCCATTCTCGAGATTAATTTATCTTTTGTAACATTTGCTTCAATAGCAAATTTTCTGCTATCAGTGGACTCTGAAATTTCAACAGGCTTGCTTGTACTTGGTTCATTTTCCGAAGGACCAGGACCTTGCTTCAATGTATAAAAGGCCATCCCCAGCAAGATCATAAAGCATGCAATCATGCTGAATGTAGGGTTGACTTTACCAAATAAGGTCGGTTTTCTTTGTTTTCGCTTATATGTTTCATGCACTTTTTTCCGTTTCTCCTCATCAAAATCAAAGTCCTTAAATGTCGTTTGTTCGAGTGTTTCTTTAAGTTTTTTCAGTTCATCTTGCATCTTCATCCCCTCCTTCCAAGATGTTTTTCAGGAGAAATTTTGCCCGCGACAACCTCGATTTAACTGTATTTAGGTTGATATCCAACATCAGGCTGATCTCTTTTTGTGACAATAGCTCAAAATAGAAGAGAAAAATAACCTCTCTGTATTTTATAGGGAGCGATAAAACTTGTTCTGACAACTCCTTTTTGCGGCTATTTAGGATTGCAGCCTCTTCAGGCGAAGGCTCTTTCCCTTTTGTGAATTTGGCTATTTTCTCAGTCAAAACCGTATAGCGATAATGAGCACTTCTTACATAATCGTTACAGTGATTTGAAGCAATTCTGTAAAGCCAAGTTTTGAAATTGGCTTCTCCCCGATAGGAATGAATTTTTTCGTAACATTTTAAAAAGATCTCCTGCGTTAGATCTTCAGCGACCGTACGATTACGAACATAGGAATACGTCAATTTTAGGATCGCTCCACCATATTCATCCATAATATGTTCCATCATCTCTTCTTTGGTATGTATATTCATAATGTCTGGATGGTTTAAATTCTTACGATTCATTGTATGACCTCATTTCGGTGTCTACCTAGTCTCCTTCCTTTTTTACTTTACCAATGAATGGATTTTTCAATTATGAGCTTCTTTTAAGTTATAGAATAAATTTCTCAAATACAGGAGTCCTTAGTAACCCCTTTTTGGTCCAATTTCGGAATTTTACCTTCGCACGGATACCCGGGTCCAGGTAAACCCTTTGTTGATCCCCGTTCTGTTTTGAGGTACAAAATCGGAATTCCAAGCCTAACCAGTAGGTAACCGCAATATGGTATGTAGCTCGGTCGATTGTAGCAACTGTTTTCTTACGGTTTCGCCTGCCCCACCTTCAAAAAGGACATTATCAGGAAGAACCACAGCTGCTTCACCGTTGTACGATATATAGACGACTTTGTGGTATGCTTTCAATTTTGGTCTGATGAAAAGTGTTTTTATATGTTGCAAAAAATTTAACTGTTTATTTGAAGTTGTAACCCAAAAGTCTTGGCGATTATAAACCAGATCCTCTTTCTCTTGCTCACCTTCTTCATTAGTGATGGTCATACTGGATTTTTTTCCAAAAGGTGGATTAGCAAGCACATAATCAAATCGTTTTCCTTCATCGGCTACCAAAGCATCCGTAGATGATATAAAAGTATCGCCATCTATTTCGCCAATATTGTGGAGGAACATGTTCATTAAGCAAAGTCTTCGAGTATTAGCAACTATCTCGTTTCCGTAAAAGGTTTTGCTCTTTAAAAACTCCTTCTCTTCTCGATTCATTTCATGATTGTCTTTAATATAGTCATAAGCTGCTAGAAAGAAGCCACCTGTTCCACAGGCAGGATCTATAACTGTCTTCATGGATTCTGGCTGTACACATGCTACCATTGCCTTGATTAGTGACCGTGGTGTGAAATATTGCCCAGCTCCGCTTTTTGTATCTTCCGCATTTTTTTCTAAAAGCCCCTCATATATCTTCCCTTTAAGGTCAGCTCCCATCATACTCCATTCTTCTTTATCTACCATATCAATAATTTTATAGAGCTTTGCGGGATCTTGAATCTTGTTTTGTGACTTAGTAAAAATTTGCCCTAAAATCCCTTTGGTATTGGAAAGTTCTTTTAAAATTTTTGTATATAGGAGTTCTAATTCCGCACCTCTTTTATTTTTCAGACTTTCCCAATCACAACCTTCAGGAACATTAATGTTTCGATTATATGGAGGGCCAGCGAATTCATCGACCATTTTAAGAAAGAGTAAATAGGGGCAGTAAAACGGCTATTTATAAAATTATTCCTAGAGATGTAACAGCAAAAGAAAACGAGCTAGTTGAAAAGAATCATTTTTATCCGGGTAGAAGTGTAAAGGGAGATAGAGTAAATAATAGATAATAAAGTAGTTATTCTCTAGTAAATTAGCGTTGCAAGTTGTAACTTTTGGATTTATTTTGCACTTTTTTTAATACTTATTTTGCATGAATAAAAAAAGGATCATATATATTAGTCCTACTAATATGTATGAACCTTTTAGGAGTACGGCAACTATTCGTTCTTTTTTGGGCCACTCACAAAAAGCTAGGGCAAATTCACTTATTTTGTTGAATTTACCTTATCTTTTTTCTTTAGTGTTTACTTACAACAAAGTTGTTTAATTTTTAATATTCCATACATCACACCGTTCGTAAATAGGACAGTGTTCAAAAAAATATTTATTTAATTTTCTTCACCCTGTACTCATTTTTAAAATAAATAACAATAAAGTCGATTAAATCTGCTTAATCTTCAACAATCGCGGCCGTTTCTTGAATATCGATATTAGAAAACAATCGTTTAAAATTCAAAAGGAATCTTTTATTAAAGAACCTGATAGCGAAACAAAAAGACCCCGTTCTGATGTCAAGTATCTACTGAAAAAGCCGATTCTTTTTTTGACTCTTCTACCTTTTGAGTACTAAGCATAAAGCTAGCGATTGCTGCAATGCTACAAACATATGGGAGCAGTGAATATCCCCAAATAGATATCACATAACCTCCAATCATTGAGCCAATGGTGATACCAATATATAGAGCCGTATTATTCCATGCCATAACAATTCCTCGTTCTTTTGGATATTCCACTGCTAATCGTGCTTGGTATGATGTAAATCCTGCATACCCAACCAAAGCCCATATAAACAGAAAGAAATAAACCCAATCGCCAGATGAGAAGAATATCCCTAAACAAATGAGTACTAGAGTCAAGAAAATTAGCGTAGCCTTCGAAATCTTTCTTTCTCCAAATTTATCTGTTAATTGCCCACTTGTAAGACTTCCTAAAACGGCACCGACGCCATAAAAAGTAACAGCTAATGCGATTTCTGATGAAGAAAATCGATTTTCAGAGTAAAGAGCTGCACCTAAATAGACATAGAGGGCATACATTGAAATCGCCCAAATGATGGTAACACTTACGGAACCAAGTATTCGTAGCAGATTTCCTTCTAATAGTTTTCTTGTTAAATCACTTTTGGGAATAGATTCCCATGTTTTGAAATTCACTACTGCCAATATGGATCCTATGATCGCCATTACAACAAATACTGAACGCCAACCAAGAAAATACTCTAATAACGTACCGAATGGCGCTCCTGCCCAAAGTGCCGTTAAGTGTCCTGAAACAACAATCGAAAGCCATGTTCCTCTTCGATTTGGTGGCGCAATATCTCCAATGATTGCGTATATCAACGGAGTGATTGAAGCAACAGACAAACCAGCTAAAATACGGCTAACAATTAGCCATGAAAATGAAGGAGCAAAAGCAGTTAGTGCGTTAGAAATAGCGAACAATAATAAACCAAACGTAATAATTGTTCTCCGTCCCTTTTTATCTGAAAGCCAACCAAAGAATGGAGCCGAAAAGGCATATGTAACCGCAAAAACAGTTACCATCCATCCAGTCGTCTCTGGACTAACCTTATAGGCTTCAGAAATGAACGGTAATAACGGAGACACCACAAATAAGTCAGTACCCATTAGAAACAAAGTTATCCAACCAACACTTAAATTTGCCCTCCCTTGTATCTCCATACATCCCCCATATAAAATTATTTTTACATGTATATTCTATAGGGGTCATAAAAAGGACTTTACATAGGTTTTAAAGGATTATTATACTGATCGTTAATTGAATAACTTAGAGATTTGATTCACTTTTATAAAATTACTTCTCTTATTCAATATGGCCCTTTTGTGGAATAAGGCTTTCAATTTTGGTCAACATTTTTTTAACCAAATCATTAAATTTTTTTGGTCAAATTTTGGTCGTCCATCACATATGAAGATAATTAATAATTTGACCAAAAAAATAAAAACCCCTGACACCAATGGTATCAAGGGTTTAGAGGAATTAGTATAGTTGAATATATTGTTCACGTTCCCAAGGGTGGACTTGTGTACGGAACATATCCCATTCGATTTCTTTAAGCTCAATGAAGTGTTCTGTTGCGTGCCCACCGAGGGCTGCAGTCATAACTTCATTTGATTTGAAGTTTTCCAGGGCATCCTTCAATGTTGCTGGAAGATCACGGATACCTGCTTGTTCACGTTCTGCTTTATCCATAGAGTAGATGTTGCGATCTACAGGCTTCGGTGCTTCCATTTTGTTCTTGATGCCATCAAGTCCAGCTGCAAGCATTGCTGTCATTGCTAGATAAGGATTGGCTGATGGGTCGACACTTCGTACTTCGATACGAGTACTGATGCCTCGTGATGCTGGAATACGGATCAAAGGACTACGGTTGCGCATTGACCATGCAACGTAACATGGTGCTTCATATCCAGGCACCAGACGCTTATAAGAGTTTACAGTCGGATTTGTGACTGCAGTGAAGGATTCTGCATGCTTTACGATACCTGACAAGAATTGCATTGCAGTCTCACTCAATTGTGTTTCTGTGTTCGGATCATAAAAAGCATTGTCCTTGCCTTTAAACAATGACATATTCGCATGCATACCGGATCCGTTTACACCGAATAATGGCTTCGGCATGAAGGTCGCATGTAATCCATGCTTACGAGCGATTGTTTTGACCACAAGTTTGAATGTTTGGATATTGTCACATGTCGTGACGGCATCTGCATACTTAAAGTCGATTTCGTGCTGTCCAGGGGCAACCTCATGGTGAGAAGCTTCAATTTCAAAGCCCATGTCTTCAAGTTCCAACACGATGTCACGGCGGCAGTTTTCACCTAAGTCGGTTGGGGCAAGGTCGAAGTAACCACCTTTATCGTTCAATTCAAGGGTTGGTTCGCCTTTTTCATCATTCTTGAATAAGAAGAATTCCGGTTCAGGTCCGATATTGAAGTCAGTAAAACCGAGATCTTCCATTTCCTTAAGTATACGCTTCAAGTTTGCACGAGGGTCTCCTTCGAATGGAGTACCATCGGGATTATAAATGTCACAAATCAAACGTGCAACTTTCCCTTTTTCAGATGTCCATGGGAATACGACGAATGTATCCAGATCAGGGTAGAGATACATATCAGATTCTTCGATACGAACAAAACCTTCAATAGATGACCCGTCGAACATCATTTTGTTATCAAGGGCTTTTTCCAACTGACTTGTAGGAATCTCAACGTTTTTGATGGTACCAAGGAGATCCGTGAATTGTAGTCGGATGAATCTTACATTTTCTTCTTTCACCATTTTAAAAATTTGATCCTTCGAATACTTCGAGCTCATTTTGTTTCCTCCCTATTTGATCTAAAACTACATTACTACCAGATTACTACTTACATTTCCTAGTGATTCAATGTGATGTTGGTTTCAATTGAAGAATCGAGACAACTCCCCTTGAATCAATGAGGCCTTTCCATAACGACCTGCTTGATAAAGTTCTTTTTTCAAATGATTGTGGAGCTCTGCTTCAGTAGGTTCTTTTCTATAGTAAGGGTGCAGAGTC
This sequence comes from Alkalihalobacillus sp. YIM B00296, assembly GCF_020179385.1. Lineage (GTDB taxonomy): Bacteria > Bacillota > Bacilli > Bacillales > Fictibacillaceae > Pseudalkalibacillus. The sequence continues at coordinate 14,185 of NZ_JAIBLJ010000007.1, forward strand.
TGCATACCCCTTTCTCTCATTTCAAAGACCTCTCGAATTCCAGCTAAATTGACTCCACGTTCTAGAAGAGACTTGATTTCAAGCAACCGGTCAACGTCGTTGAAAGAGAACAATCTGCGATTCCCTTCCGAACGGGCTGGCGTTATCAACTTGTTTTCTTCGTAATATCGAATCTGCCGTGCCGACAACTCGGTCAGTTGCATTACAATCCCCATGGGAAATAAGGGCATGTTTCTTCTCACTTGATCTCCCAATCGAATGCCTCCTCTCTTATGAACTACTTATAGTATATGAAATGTGAGTTTTTGTGTCAAATAAATGTTAGGAATCCTTACATTTATTTTTCGACATTATAAAAAAGAGAGTGACACACACTCCCTTTAGTCAATTCCCTTATACTTTTAATGTTAAACCTGAATTTTTCAATTCTTGGACAGCGAATAAGATGGCAAGCTTGACGTGCATATACGTTAAGCCCCCTTGCACATACGCTTCAAAAGGAGGACGTATCGGGCCGTCAGCGGACAATTCAATGCTCGCTCCTTGGATGAATGTTCCTGCAGCCATGATCACATCGTCCTCATAACCAGGTATATAGCTCGGATAGGGTATGACATGCGCATTGACAGGAGAGGCTTTTTGGATCGCTTGGCAAAACCGGGTCATATAGTTGGCATCATGGAATTTGACCGATTGGACGAGGTCAGTGCGCTCACTGTCCCATCGCGGAGAAGTATCAAATCCTAGTTCATCTAAAAATGCTGCGGTAAAAACCGCACCTTTCAAGGACTGACTGACGACATGCGGTGCAAGGAAAAACCCTTGGTACATGTCCAAAAGTGTATCTAAAGAGGCACCTGCCTCCCTCCCTAAACCAGGTGATGTCAATCGATAAGCGCATAATTCAATCAAATCTTCCCGTCCTGCTAGATATCCACCGATTTTCGCAAGTCCTCCGCCTGGATTTTTAATAAGGGACCCGGCGATCAAGTCTGCCCCAACATCTGTCGGTTCTTCTTTTTCGACAAACTCACCATAGCAATTGTCGACAAAAACAACGACATCTGGCTTAATGCTTTTGACGAACTTTGTCATTTTTTTGATCTGATGAATCGTAAAAGAAGACCGGTCTGAATATCCTTTTGAACGTTGGATGCCGATCATTTTAGTACAGCTGTTTATTTTTGTCCTGACTGTTTCATAATCAATTTCCCCATCTGTGAGGAGATCGACAGACTGGTATGAAATATCGAACTCTTTCAACGAGCCTTTCCCATCTCCACGTATCCCGACGATTTTTTCAAGGGTATCGTAAGGCTTGCCCGTGATATACAAAAGTTCATCTTTCGGGCGCAGGATGCCGGAGAGTGCAACGGAAATCGCGTGAGTGCCTGATATGATATGCGGTCGGACGATTGCCGCTTCTGTACCGAACACTTCTGCATACACCTTTTCAAGTACATCTCTTCCTGTATCATCATAACCATACCCGGTCGAAGGAGTGAAATGAAAATCGCTCACCTGATTATTCCGGAAAGCCGACAATACTTTCTGTTGATTGTACGCTTCAATCGCATCGATTCTCGCATGGATATGCGTGATTTTTTTTTCTATTTTCTTTGAAAGCTCTACTAGTTTCTCGTCATGGTTAAGAACATTCATTCTGTTTCATAATCTCCTAGTCATTCATTGTTTGGATTCTATCGTGGATTGGCAAAGCCGGATGTACATAGCCTTCGCAAATGTATTTCCCGTATTCTTCATTCCATTGTCTTTTTTCAAGGATCGTCAATCTTTGTAAATCACTTAAAAACTTCCCTTCACCAGAAGGTACACGGACTTTATACAACTCCATCGATGCCTTGATCTGCGTTTCAATGGTTTCCAGCATCCGTTTCCGATCCTCTTTTTTGAAAGCAGATACGGAAAGGGCTTGATAGTTCGGCAGCGGGGCATGATGGCGATCTGTTTTATTGTAGACGGTCAAGACTTGAATCTTTTCAGCACCTAAATCCTTTAACAATGCCATGACCGTTTCTTGATGCTTATCCCGGTTAGGATCTGATGCATCCACCATATGAATGATCAAATCAGCTTCTGTCACTTCTTCGAGAGTTGAACGGAATGCAGCGACCAATCCGGTAGGTAGGTCTTGGATAAATCCGACTGTATCGGTTAATAAAGTCATCATACCAGCAGGAAGTTTCATTTTTCTTGTCATCGGGTCGAGTGTCGCAAACAGTAAATCTTCTTGATAAGCATCTGCATCTGTCAAAGTGTTGAACCAGGTTGATTTCCCGGCATTCGTGTAGCCTACCAAGGCAATTTGAAAGACCTGGTTCACTTTCCGTCTTTCACGATATCGACGGCGATGCGAAGCGACATTTTTCAGCTGATTCTTAATATCGGTGATTCGGTTTCGAATGTGCCGGCGGTCTGTCTCCAGCTTCGTTTCCCCTGGTCCTCTCGTTCCGATTCCACCACCGAGCCGTGATAGCTGCGTACCTTGTCCAGAAAGACGAGGAAGAAGGTATTCTAATTGGGCAAGCTCGACCTGAAGCTTACCTTCTCGCGACTGTGCCCTCTGAGCGAAAATATCCAGGATCAGTTGCGTGCGATCAATGACTTTCACCTGCAGGGCTTCTGTCAGGTTCCTGATCTGACTTGGTGTCAACTCATGATTCACAACGACCAAATCGACGTCTATTTCGTCAAGCAGGACTTGAACTTCCTCGACTTTCCCTTTTCCAATCAATGTTGCAGGGTGATACCGTTCACGTTTCTGTGTCACTTCCATTACCGGTTCACCTTGTGCTGTTTGTGTCAATGCAGCCAGTTCACTCATCGAAGATTCAAAAAGGGTGTCATTTCGGTCTGGCAATTGACACCCTATCAGTAACGTCCGTTCTTTAATATTTGATTGTGCTGCCAATCTATTCCCCTGCCTTTTTAATTGGCTCATACGTTATCTAATATCGTTTTTGAGCCTTTTCCATTCGTCATAAATCCTGCCTACATCTTAACAGATTCAGGGGGTTTCTGCTAGATGGAGGTCCCTTTCGGTAATCAATAAGAGGCAGTCTCGATCTTCTTTCCCCTCTTTTAATAATCGCATTGATTGTTTGCGCATTGATTTTTCAAGTAAATTCCGGATGTAACGCCCATTCGAAAACGTACTGCCTTCCCTTGATCGGACTTGTTGAAGGTGTGTTTTCAGTTTTCTTTCAGCATCATAGGATAATTTGTATTCTCTGTCTTTTATCATCCGTCTGGCGATATCCATCAGTTGATCGACGGTATAATCCGGGAAGCTGACAACCACGGGAAAACGTGAAGGTAGACCTGGGTTCAGGGTAAGGAAGTTTTCCATTTCTTTTGAATACCCGGCAAGAATCAGGATGAAATCATTTTGCTGGTCTTCCATCGCTTTCACGAGTGTATCGATCGCTTCTTTTCCGAAATCCTTCTCCCCACCTCGTGCGAGCGAGTATGCTTCATCAACGAACAAGACTCCGCCGAGTGCTTTTTTCACAAGGTCCCTTGTTTTTTGCGCGGTATGACCGATGTATTCCCCAACAAGATCCGCTCGCTCGGCTTCAATCAGATGCCCTTTAGACAAGACATTCATTTCATGAAACAGCTTTCCGATCATTCGTGCAACGGTCGTTTTACCTGTTCCAGGATTGCCTTTGAACATCATGTGGAGTACTTGCTTATTGGTTTTCAAATTCGCTGACTCTCTGCATTTATTTATATATAACCAAGCATAGATTTCATTGATTAATTCTTTTAATTCCTCCATTCCGACTAAAGTAGCTAATTCTTTTTGGATTTTTTTCAGAGGCGCATGCTTCTCGCGCTCTTTCGAATCCAAAAGCCAGTCGTCTCTCGTTGCAGATGAAGGAGAGCCCGAGTTGAGAACGACATTGATCTGGCTTTTAGAGTTTCGATTTATCGCCTGTTGCAAGAACCTTCACCTCACTTTCAGATTCTTCGATATTATACGCCCAGAATCACGAAGTGTGACAAATGCCTATATTACTGTTGCATAGGAAGGAACCTGCTCATTCTATTCATGTTTCGAACTCTTCAAGAGAAAATCAAGACAGCATGATTAAATTTGGATGGGCAAACTCGACACAAGGATTATTGCGACAAAACAAAAAACTACCACAGCTCGTGTCTGTGGTAGCTTGTCAGTTACAAATGTGCTCTTCTGGCGAAGTCCACGAACCTGAACTTATCAAGCCGGTGCCTCGATTCCGTGTATTGGAAAATACTCGTATCCTCCAAGTAGACATAGTTTTTGACAACAACAATATGGGTATGCCCATCGAGATCAAGCAACTCAACATCTTCTTCCTCGACTTCTTCAACTGTGATTTCTTTTTTTGCAAAACTGATCGAAAGCCCGAGCTCCCCTTCGATATATTCGTAGATCGAATTCTGGGCAATCTCTTTTGTCAGAGTGGGGATCTTGTCCTGTAGCAGATAATCCTTATCGAGTATAATCCGTTCTCCATCAATTTCCCTTGAGCGAATGAGTTTCCATGCTTTCTCGCCTGATTTTGCATTCAATTGGTTCCTGATAAAATGATCCGCTTCACACAGTGAAAGTTCATGAACATGAGTGGCAACTTTCTTCCCCACCTTCTGTGAGACCTCTTTAAAGCTGACAAGTCCTGAAACCGGGAAGTTGAATTTATCAAAGGGTAATACGATCGACCCTTTCCCCTTCACCTTCTGGATATAGCCGTTTTGAGCTAAAAGATGTAACGCTTTGCGAGCCGTTTCCCTAGAGGTGTTGTAGAGCTCCGTCAGTTCATTTTCCGATGGCAGCTTGGATTCAGGTGGATATGTGTTGTTCTCGATTTTTTCTTGAAGATCTTGATAGATCGGTAAATATTTATTATTTTGCATCTTTCATCACCATTACTAGTTTAGCATGATTTTCCAAAGTAAAAAACGACGGATTCATACGGGCGCAATTTTAACCGTTCATGATCTCCCTTCAGGTCGGGATAATTTGAAAGCAATACAGTCGACTGGCGATCCGTTAACCCGATTTGCTCCGGTAATCTGAATTCTGTTTCTTTCTCATAAAAGTTATTGACCACAAGAAGTTTTTCGTCCTCCTGAATTCGCAAGTATGAAAATATTTGCGGATCATCTTTATGAATCAAATGATAGTCACCAGTCGTGATGATGTCATATTCCTTCCGGAGTTCGATCAACCTTTGATAATGGTAAAAAACTGAATCCGAATCCAACAATGCTTCTTCCGTGTTGATTTCCTTGTAGTTGGTTGCTACGTCGATCCACGGTTCCCCTTCAGTGAAGCCGGCATTCTTTTCTGCATTCCATTGCATCGGTGTACGGGAATTATCCCTCGATTTCTGCTTCAGGATTTCAAGGATTTCTTTTTCAGACTTCCCCTCATTTTTCATCTTTTCAAACGCATTGATCGACTCCACATCACGATATGATCCAATTTCATCAAATCCAGGGTTGGTCATCCCGATCTCTTCACCCTGGTAAATGTAGGGCGTCCCTTGCATCATATGGATCGTCGTGGCAAGCATTTTTGCTGATTCGTTCCGATATTTTCCTTCATCACCAAATCGGGATACGATTCGCGGCTGGTCATGGTTACACCAGAACAATGCATTCCAGCCCCCTCCTTCGAACATATCGACCTGCCATTTTGATAGTACTTTTTTCAATTGGATGAAATCGAAATCAGCTCTCGTCCATTTCTCGCCGTCCGCGTAATCAACCTTCAAATGATGGAAGTTGAAGGTCATGTTCAATTCCTTCCGTTCTGGCTTCGAATATTTGATACAGTGGTCCACTGTCGTTGAAGACATCTCCCCGACTGTCATGACGTCATTGTCAGATAAAACCTTTTCGTTCATCTCATTCAGATATTCATGAACTCTGGGACCATCCGTATAAAACTTCCTTCCGTCTCCTGGAGGGACACTTCCCTCATCATCTAAGAAACGTCGATCTTTGGAAATGAGGTTGATGACATCGAGCCTGAAACCATCGATACCCTTTTCGAACCAAAAATGCATCTTATCATAAACTTCTTGGCGGAGCTCTTCATTTTCCCAATTCAAATCAGCTTGCGTAACATCAAAAAGATGTAAGTAAAATTGACCGGAATCAGGATCATACTTCCACGCCGAACCTCCGAATTTCGATTGCCAATTGTTCGGCGGCTTGTTGCCCCTGCCATCTTTCCATATATAATAGTCCCGGAATTTGCTATCAGGATCTGCAAGGGCCTGCTTAAACCATTCATGTTCCGTTGAGGTATGGTTGACAACAAGGTCCATGATCACCTTGATTCCTCGAGCATGTGCTTCATTCAACAAGTATTCAAAATCCTCCATGGTGCCATATTCTTCATGGATTTTATAATAATCCCGAATATCATAGCCATTATCTTTTTGTGGAGAATCATATACCGGGGTAAGCCAGATAACATCTATCCCAAGTGTTTTTAAATAATCCAATTTCGCTACTATTCCTTGGAGATCCCCTACTCCATTTCCGGTCGTATCATTGAAGCTTTTCGGATAAATTTGATATACAACTGATTTCTTCCACCAATCTGTATTCATAGACGACTTCCTTCCATAGATGTAGATTATAAGGATGAAAGGGAGGGAGCTGTAAAAAACTCCATCCCTGAATGGTCATTGCTTTTTCAATTTACCGTATAGATATGTGAGGATAAATGGCAGTATTAAAACCACTCCCATTCCAACGAAGAATGCTCCCCAGTATCCTTCCGCGATTGATAAGAATCCTGGCAAACCTCCAACACCGATCGAATTAGCCTTTACTCCATTCAACATTACAATCAGTCCTGCAATCGCTGAGCTGATCATCGCGGCGATGAACGGGTACTTGAAACGGATATTCACCCCGAACATCGCGGGTTCAGTGATGCCAAGATATGCTGAAACTGCGGACGTATAGGATAACCCTTTCAATTTTTCATCCTTGGACACATAAGCCATGGCAAGTGCTGCTGAACCCTGAGCGATGTTCGATAGTGCAAGCATCGGCCAGAGGAACGTTCCGCCAGTAGCAGAGATCAACTGTAAATCCACTGCGAGGAAGGTATGATGCATTCCGGTGATGACCAGCAATGAATAAAGACCACCGTAGATGATTCCGCCTAAAGCTGCAAAATTATCAAAAATGCTTACAAATCCATCGGTGATCAGGTTCCCGATTGCAAAAGTAATAGGTCCGATCGCGATGAATGCTAAGAATCCTGTGACTAAAAGCGTAATTGGTGCAACGATCAATAGTTTGAAAGCATCAGGGATTTTGGAATTCATGAACCTTTCGATTCTGGCCAGCACATAAGCGGCCACAAGCACAGGCAATACTTGACCCTGGTAACCTACTTTTTCAACATCCATTCCGAATAGATTCCATGCGGGAATTTTTCCGCCTTCTTCAACTACCTTTCCATAATCCCAGGCGTTCAACAGGTCTGGATGGACGAGCATCAGTCCAAGCACGATCCCTAGTAACGGACTTCCTTCAAAACGTTTGACTGCCGACCAACCGATCAATGCTGGCAAGAATACGAATGCGGTGTTCGCAATAAGGTTGATGATGTCTGCAAGATCTGCCCATTGTGGATGCACATCGATCACCGATTTACCGTCATAAAAGATTCCGGGGCCAGTGAGAATATTGTTAAGCCCCATCAACAAGCCAGCCGTTACGATGGCTGGAAGAATCGGGATGAATATATCCGCGAGTACTTTCACCGCTTTTTGAAGTGGGTTCAGCCTTTCTGCAGCTGCACTTTTCACATCGTCCTTCGACGCTTCCCCGATACCAGTGATCTCTACCATTTTTTTATAAACTTCATCTACCGTTCCTTGACCAATGACGACCTGGAACTGTCCATTTGTTGAGAATGATCCTTTGACAAGGTCTATGCCATTCAGCTTATCGTGATCTACCTTCCCTTCATCATTCAAAACAAGTCTAAGACGCGTCACACAATGTGTTGCAGTATGAATGTTTTTCCTACCTCCAAGGGCAGCCAGTAATTCCTCTACTACTTCATGACTAACACTCATGATCTGTTTCTCCTCCTCATACGAAAACGGTTACATTTAGCGGAATAGACGCCGAACTAGATCCCCATTTCCATTTCCATATAGTTAAAACCGCTTTCAACAACTTGTATATACATGTTAGTGAATATTTTATACTTGTATATACATGTGTGTCAATAGAGAAATATATGGAAGATTAAATTTAACCCATTGATAAAAAATAACCCTCTTGATGAGAGTTATCTTGGTGTATTCGGTAAATGTTTGATGTGTTCTCGATCCACGTCCATTTTTGAAGGATTGGATTCATCTATTTCCCTATTGTTTTTCGCTTTAATCTGTCCGATCATTGTCCCTACTTCGTTATATATTCCATGATTAAGTCTACGATGTTCAAGTTCTTTTCCCCATTCCTTCATTTTTTTCAAATGAGCCGGTTCTGTCGTCACCATAGCATTAGCCCCCTGGCTGAGATCATCTAATGAAGCATATATTCGGTCTACTGTCGCATTTTCATCTGCACCTTCTTCTAACTTCGCTCCGACGATTGAATATATCCCCGTTACGATTGCATCAGCACTTTCTACTCCCTCTACTTGTTCAGTCATTTTGACAAGATCTTCAGCCTGTTCACTCTCCCCGTCCCGTTCTTTTACAAGAGGACTATGTTCTAACCCGCTTTCATTTTGACTTATCCTCGTTTTACCAGGATTCGTATAGTTTTCTTCCCAAGCCTGATCGAGTGCTTCATCCCCATTGTTACATGCAGCGAGAACACTGGCGATAAAAAGGACAGCAATGACTTTCTTATACACACATACCACCTCACGCTATTTTTTGTATAGCGTTTGATTTTTCAATAGCGGTTATACATACTGACAGAAAAACCATGATATAATCAACCCAAAGGTATGTAAGGTGGTGTGGAAGTGATCATGGAAAACAACGAAACACCTCAAGCTGCAATCGATTTCATCCTTGATCTTGAAAAAAGGGGGAGACGACCTTCTACGGTCAAAAGATATCAATATGATCTTGAGGATTACCTCGCATGGATCCGTGTAAACGAGATGTCTTATCATGATCGAGAAACATTCACAGAGCTGTTCGTACAAACTTATTTTGACTTTCTGATCACTGAACGGTCCTATTCATTCCGTACATTGAAACGGGTTTATAGTGTATTGAACCAATATCACCGTTTCCTCATTCACAAAAAAATCATATCTGATAATCCGCTTTCATCGATTGAGTTACTTAATGATAAGGAAGACTCCTTTACTGAAGATATGTTCATAACCGATGAGGAATTAGGTAGCCTATTGGAAGTCATACCTTCTGAGGATGGATTGACTGAAAATCAGTTGAAGGCTCATGAGCTTTTATCAAAAAGAAATCTTGGGATCATTACCCTTATGGCAGATCATGGTGTGACCTTGCATGAGGTCAGTGCAATTGAAGCACGTCATCTATCATTTATAAAAAAAGAGTTGATCATACCGACTACTGAACAAACAGCCAAACGGATCATCGAACTCTCTTCTAAGGTAAATGAAATTCTATTCGAGTATTTCCGGTCGATTCCGGAAGCTGTACGTCCTGCACAATACAGTGCGGATCCGTTTTTCGTCGCGTTTGATTTCCAAAGGTTGACCTATAGATGGAGTTACTCAGAAGATCGGCCGAAAAGACTAACTGAAATCGCTATCCAAAAAATGATCCGGCAAGAAATCAAAAGAGCGGGACTCCGAAAAGGAATTTCTGCACAGCATTTCAGAAGGACCGCAATCCTCAGAGCCATTCTCGACAGAAGAGATACCGAACAGATCCAATATCAATTTGGCATGAAAACCCCTCTTACATTAAACCGTTATCTGAATTACGCGGAAGGACGATCTGTCTCTTCTTTATAAGCATACGAAAGCCCCGGACAGGAACTTTCCATTGCCCGGGGCTTTTATATTTGGTTAATGGGACTCATTACACCCGCTATTGATTTAACCGTTCTGGCTATTGTTTTCAGAAGAAAAATCAACAGGACGCTGGGGTGTGAAAGTTGAAATGGCATGTTTGTAGATAAGCTGCTGCTTACCATCCGATTCCAGTACAACGGTAAAATTATCAAATCCTTTAACCAGCCCTTTAAGCTGGAAACCATTTAATAAGTATACTGTTACGAAGATGTTTTCTTTTCTTAAGGTGTTCAGGAATTGATCTTGAATATTAATGGATTGCTTCATGTGTATAGGCCTCCTCAATAAACGTTCATAACACTAATTCGATTCAGAATTGAGCTTTCCTGCCACAAAACGCAAAATTGATGGAATTTTTTCATTTATTGAACCATTTGTGACATCGAACCATTCCACGTCCATCTGATGGCGAAACCAGGTCAACTGTCTTTTAGCATATCTTCTCGAGTTCCTCTTTAAGGTCTCAACGGCTTCTTCTAGGCTGCATTCACCCTCAAGATATGCATAAAGCTCTTTATAACCGATTGCTTGTACGGCTTGGGTGTTCCGGACTCCTGCGTCAAAAAGGGACTGAACTTCCTCTAGCAAACCTTCGTCCATCATAAGGTCGACTCTAAGGTTAATTCGTTCATACAATTGCTCACGGTCCATCGTCAATCCGATTGTGATAAGATTGTATATCGATTCTGCTCCGCGATGGGCAGTCGCGGTTTCCAAGCTACCTGTGGCATGATGAATTTCCAATGTTCTGATGACACGACGGATGTTGTTCGGATGGATTTGGGATGCACGTCCAGGATCAATTTTTAACAGACGTTCATGTAATGCTTCAGGACCATGCTCTTCCACGTAGGCTTCCAGCTTTCCCCGGAATTCGGGGTCTGCGGCCACATCCGTGAACTCATAACCATGAGTGACCGACCGGATATAAAGGCCTGTACCGCCAACCATGATGGGAAGACTCCCTTTTTCATGTAATTGTTTGATGTTCAGCTGGGCATCCTTCTGAAAATCTGCCGCAGAGTAATCTTCGTAAGGTGTCCTGATATCAAAGAGATGGTGCGGTATTCCTTCTTTTTCATGTTCTTTGATTTTAGCCGTACCTATATCGAGCCCTTTGTATACTTGCATCGAATCACTGTTGATGATTTCTCCGTCAAACGCTTTAGCAATCTCGATGCTTGTTTTCGTTTTACCGACCGCTGTCGGGCCGACGATGACAACTAATGCTGGTTTCATCGGTTACCTCCAAGTATGTTACATGACCCTTTTGAACATTTTCTCCATCTCATAAGTCGTAAATTTGATGATGATCGGCCTGCCGTGTGGACAGGTAAAAGGATCACCGGCTCTTCTCAATGTTTCGATCAGAGCCGTCATTTCATCATTTCTTAAATGGCGGTTCGCTTTGATCGATCCTTTACAAGACATCATGATGGCTGCGTCTTCACGCAGTTTTTTCAGATCGGTCTTTTTATCTGAAAGGACCTGATCGATAATCTCCTGGATCGTTTCCTTTTCTTCTCCGCTCGGGAACCATTGAGGATGAGACCGGACGATGAATGTACTGCCTCCGAAAGGTTCTAAAAAGATTCCGATTGACGCAAGCTCATCCTGATTGGCCTCAATCACCTGTGCTTCGGTATGGGTGAATTCGAACGTCAAAGGAACTAACAACTCCTGTACTTCATGCTCAAACTCACCGACCTTTTCACGGTAAAACTCATATTTGATCCGTTCTTGGGCTGCATGCTGATCGATGATGTACATACCCTGTTCATTTTGGGCGACTATGTAAGTGCCGTGCACTTGCCCAACGGGATACATCGTTGGAACGCGTGAAGAAGGCGCCTCTTCATTTGGATCCAAGTCAGGCGCCAGTTCTGGTTCCTGCGGTTCAGATAGTTTTTCCTGCCGATATTCGTATCTTTCTTTTGTAAAGATCGGTTCATCTGACGATTGGACTGTATTTCCAACTCTTGGTTCTTCTACATGTTCAACCGGTTCTCTTCCTGTACTTCCATTTTTCTCATCCACCTTCGTCTTGTTATCCGTCTCTGGTGTATAAGAGGTAAACTGAAAGCTTGGTTGTTCGGACTTCGGTTTCGGGATCGATTGCTGTTTCGGATTTAACGCAGAAGGAATAAGTTCTGTATGCCTTAACACTTCAGCAACCCCATCTTCAACCGCTTTCGTCAGTTCTTGTTCTTTACTGAACCGCGCTTCCAACTTGCCTGGATGGACATTGACATCGACAAGGATCGGATCAAGCTTGATGGAAAGGATCACGATCGGATGGCGTCCAATGGGAAGCAATGTGTGGTAAGCCCGTTCAATTGCTTTATAGATCGAGAAATTCTTGATGTACCTGCCATTGATGAACAAAGACACATATTGACGGGAGGCTCTCGTGATTTCGGGCTTGGCCGCGAATCCGCTGATCGAGTAATCCAACGTATCTTTTTCAACTTTCAGCATCTTTTTCGCGACTGACATTCCATAAATACCGGCGATGACTTGCAGAAGATCACCGTTCCCTGTAGTACGCAATACGGTTTTCCCGTTATGCTTCAGGTGGAAAGCGACATCTGGGTGTGCCATTGCCTGGCGGTTGACCACATCTGTGATATTCCCTAATTCAGTATGGACCGTTTTCAAATGCTTTAACCGTGCCGGTGTATTATGGAACAGTTGTGTCACTTCAATCGATGTCCCTTTCCGGCTGTCCGATTTCTTTTGATCGATGATCTTTCCGAAGTGGATCGACAGCTCGTCACCAGCTCCTGCACCCGTGCACGTTTTCACCTCGACTTTTGAAACAGACGCGATACTCGGCAGTGCTTCCCCTCGGAATCCAAGTGTTCTTATGTGGAACAGATCGTTTTCATGCTTGATCTTGCTTGTAGCATGACGTTGAAAAGCCGTCAGCAGATCATCACTTTCGATTCCATCCCCATTATCGATGATTTCGATTCTGGATAAGCCGCCTTCATCAACTTCAATATCGATCCGTGAACTGTTCGCATCAATCGAATTCTCAAGTAGTTCCTTTACAATAGATGCAGGGCGTTCAACAACTTCACCGGCTGCAATCTTATTGGATAAAAGATCATCTAACTGTTGGATTTTACCCATTTCGATCCCTCCTGCCTCTCCTGTTTAATCGACATTTGAAGTTCATAGAGAGTATTCATTGCTTCAAGAGGTGTCATCGCAAGCAATTCCAAACCCTTCAATTTTTCTAAAGCAGGGTGTAGTTGTTCACTTGATTTCCGAATCTTTCTTTTGGCCTCATTATATGGCTCAAAAAAGGACAACTGCCCTTCATCTTCCTTTACTGGTATATCAGGATTGCTTTTTGCATTTTTCGAAGATTCGAAGTCTGTCAATAATTCATTTGCCCGCTTGATCAATTCAGCCGGTAGCTGTGCCAATTCAGCGACATGGATCCCATAACTGCGATCAGCCTTTCCATCTTCTACACGGTGGAGAAATACGACCTTCCCATTCTCCTCTATCGCCTTCACATGGATATTTTGCAATCGTTCAAGGTGATCTTCAAGCACCGTCAGTTCATGATAATGCGTAGAAAATAGCGTTTTGGCGCCAATATTTTCATGGATATATTCAATAATTGATTGAGCAAGTGACATACCATCATATGTTGAAGTACCACGGCCGATTTCATCCAACAACAAAAGGCTCCTGTCCGTTGCATGTGTCAATGCATATTGCGTCTCCATCATCTCGACCATGAACGTACTCTGTCCTCCAGCCAGATCGTCGGCTGCACCGATTCGAGTGAAGATCTGATCGAAAATCGGCAATGTTGCACTTCCAGCTGGAACAAAGCATCCTACCTGTAATAGGACCGAGGAAAGGGCAACTTGTCGCATGTACGTACTTTTACCAGCCATATTCGGACCAGTGATCAACAGGACTTCACGCTTATGATTCATATGGACATTGTTGGAAACGTAATCCTGGCGGTCCATCATCTGTTCGACAACCGGATGACGTCCAGCGTCGATATGGATTGTTCCATCCTCAGCAATGCGAGGCTTGCAGTACTGCCCGTCCTCACTTACTATTGCAAACGATTGTAATACATCGATTTCACTGATTTGTTTCGCCAGTACTTGCAGTTGAGGGATGAACGTTTTCACTTCTTCTCGGATATTGATGAAAAGGTCATACTCCAGCTCGATCGACTTCTCTTCAGCTTCGAGGATGATGTCTTCTTTTTCCTTCAATTCTGGAGTAATGAACCGTTCAGCATTCGCCAGTGTCTGCTTACGTTCATATCGTTCTTCGTCTATCAAATGAAGATTGCTCTTCGTCACTTCAATATAATATCCGAACACCCGGTTATACCTGATTTTCAATGATTTTATGCCGGTTTTTTCACGTTCGGACTGCTCAAGGGAAGCAATCCATGCTTTTCCATTGACACTTGCATCCCGGTATTCATCCAAACCATCATGATAGCCGTTCTTTATGATATTCCCTTCTTTGATTGAAAGAGGTGCCTCTTCATGAATCGCACACTCCAGCAACTCCGCAAGTTCCGTACAAGGATCCATGTTTTCTGACCGCTCGACTAGACTTGGATGGTCCATATCAAGCAACGTATCTTTCAGAGAAGGGATCTTTTGAAGGGACCGCTTCAACTGGATAAGATCCCTTGCATTCACATTTCCATAAGCTACTTTACCGGCCAACCGTTCAAGATCATATACTTCGGTCAATTGTTCGCGGATCTGTTCGCGATTGAAAAATTGCTTCATAAACGTTTCGACAATCGAAAGCCGTTCTTCAATTGCTTTCCGATCAAGCAATGGATGTTCGATCCACTGCTTCAACATCCGGCCGCCCATGGCGGTTACCGTCTTATCCAAAAGCCATAGCAAAGAACCCTTCTTCTGTTTTTGACGAAGCGTTTCCACCAGTTCAAGATTACGTTTCGAATTCGGATCGATTTTCATATACGCTGTCGTTTCGACATACTGGAACTTCTGAAGATGATCGAGTGATCGTTTTTGGGTACGGACAAGATAAGCGATCAACTGGTTGGCAGTATACTGCAGTTCTTCATTTTGCAGTTCACTTGTAATGCTATGTAAATGTTCCGGCATCTCGTTATCGTCTTCGAACGAAACCGTAAATTGATAGACATCCTTTAAGAGTTTCAACTCGTCTTCTGCTATATTGGATGGAACGATAATCTCTTTCGCAGAAATCGATTGCAGTTCAAGACAGACGGCTTTCCAGTCCTCTTGAAGGAATTTCACCGCATTCTGACCAGTGGAAAGATCACTTGTTGCAACACCATATCCATCCTCAAAAGGTGTAACGGATGCAATGAAGTTATTCACTTTTTCATCCAATAAAGCCCCTTCCATCACCGTACCAGGGGTGATGACTTGGACGACATCCCTCTTCACGACGCCCTTGGCCACTTTAGGATCTTCGACTTGCTCACAAATCGCGACTTTAAATCCTTTCTCAATCAGCTGCGCGATATAATTTTGTGAGGAATGATGAGGGACTCCACACATCGGAATCCGGTTCCCCTTTCCACCATCACGGCTAGTCAAAGTTATTTCAAGTTCCTGGGATGCTTTAAGTGCATCATCAAAGAACAGTTCATAAAAGTCTCCTAAACGAAAAAATAAAAAGGCATCTTCATATTTTGCCTTAATCGATAGATATTGCTGGATCATTGGAGTGTATTCAGCCATTTTAGCCCTCCGTCTTACATATTTTCTACACCCCATTATAGCATAATTCGGTTTTCTGATTGGTAGGATGAGGCTTAATACAATTATAAATTTGCACGAGGTTGTTAGCAGAACATTGGCCCTGTTTGGCGTGTATTACGATTATCCGAACGATTTCTGTGAAAACAAACGGCTTGATTATTACGGATTTCCACGTGATTTTTCTGAAAACGGCGTGATTACATAAATCTCTTGGACTTTTCTTGGTGGTTTCAATATTGGTTACACAATGCTTCAACTTCTGATCAGATGAAACAAAAAACAAGGAAGAAGTTTTCTTCTTCCTTGTTTACCTACTCCTCTAAATCACCTAGAAGGAAATTCGGATCTAGATCTTCAAATTCTTCTCCATCAACTTCATCTTCCCAAGAATCGTCTTCAAATTCTTCTTCAACACCATCTTGGTTTACATGGACCCAAACTTTCGTTTCTCCGATTACTTCAGCAATGAATTCCCTCTCAACTTGCACAAGTATTTTGTTGCCGTTTGGAGAAATTGTCGCTTCTAATGTATTAGGTTCCTGAATAGCTCTGGCATTCACTTGAGTATGTGCTCCCAATGAGTTTTCATCTCTTTTTGAAAGATTACAGCTATCTTTATACTTGATCGTCTCAGTTACGACCTCTGTCTTTGTATTGTTATTGTAGGAGTACCATACATTAATATCATAGCTGCCTTCAACATCAACTGCATTACCGTTCTCTACCGCCTTGTAATTGTGGTTAATGATCCAGCAACCGAGAATACTGGATGGTTTATGAGCAGGTGTAACCGTGTGGGTGGCCTGTGAGAACTTTCTCCCCTTACCGCAAACCGCTTTAGTTATAATTTCTCTGTAACTGAAATCGTTATTGGCCATGTAACTCAATCCCTCCTCTTCCAATCTTCAATTCATCCTATGCAGGGCGAATGACTAGTGTGCTAAAAATTTTATAAACTCGTTCATAATGTCCCGTTAGTTCAGTCTATGAGTTTCATACAAAATTATTGTTCATTTTTTTCTATTTTTTAAATTTACCTCTGCAATACGGTACATGAAATTTCACATAAATTTTCTTCTTTTTTAAAAAATTAGAGGTTTAGAGAAATAGCTTACGGGTACAACAATAAATGACCAAATAAATGACCATTTCTAATCGAAGGAGTGTTAATATGGAAGATTTATATCCGTCAAGGAACAATAATCAATTTGAAGTTCTCCAGAGAAAGGATCCGGTCATCCATGGAGATGTCAGTACAAGGAAGGATTGCCCGTTATCGGATCAACAGCTTTCCTACTATGAGGAAAACGGGTTCATCATGTTGGAAAACTTCTTTAATGAAGAAGAGGTTGAAAAATTACAGAATGAAATTTTCAGTTTGCGTGATGAGAACCAAGAAACAGAGTCCCCAAAAATCATCAGGGAACCGGAAAGTGAAGGAATCAGGTCCATATTCGATTTCCATAAAAGCAACTCTTGCTTGGAAGAATTGACAAGAAACCCTGATTTAATCAACATCGTCAACCATTTGTTAGGCGATGATGTGTATATCCATCAGTCACGGGTCAATTATAAACCTGGTTTCACAGGAAAAGAGTTCTACTGGCATTCGGATTTTGAAACCTGGCATGTGGAGGATGGGATGCCACGGATGCGAGCTTTAAGTGTATCGATTGCATTGTCTGACAACTACTCTTTCAATGGACCGCTCATGCTCGTACCAGGTTCACACCACTATTATATTTCCTGCGCCGGTGAAACACCTGAAGACCATTTCAAACAATCCCTTAAGCGTCAGGAATTGGGTGTTCCAGACCATGACCATATGAAATGGCTTGTCGATGGTGGTGGAATCGAGGTACCGACTGGAAAAGCTGGATCATTGATCATATTCGAATCCAATACGATGCACGGTTCGAATAGTAATATCACCCCATATGACAGAAACAATCTTTTCCTCGTCTATAACAGTGTCCACAATCGACTTGTCCACCCATTTTCCGGTGGCAAACCAAGACCCGATTTCATTGCAAACAGAAGAGAGGAAGAAATCAAAGTCTAATAGTAAAAAAAGCTTGAGAGCGGTGCTGATCATGCACCGCTCTCTTCTTCATTCAAAATTTTATCTGTATCTTCCCGGAATTCCTTGACCTCCTGTTTATATAAAAGGAGAAAAGGGAGAACCATCAGGTATAAGATAAAAAGGACCAAAAAGATCTTTGCAACTCCACTCATAAGAAAGTAGGCTGAGACAAAAAAACCGATTACGAACAACACTGGAGTGACATACCCTAATATCATGTAACCCTCCACCTTTCCTTCCCTATCTTTTCCTAAATTAGTATAAATAATAAGCCTAGAGTAAAAAATGATAAGAACAACAATTCATTATCAGGTAAACGGCTTATTCACATTCAGTAGGGGGGAAATGAGATGTTGAAATGGTGGAAGAATAAAAAAGGAGTTCCAAAAGATCCACGAGTTCAACAAAATGCCTCCATCCATTCTTTGATCGAGACTCTTAAACAATCGAAGGACTTTACATCTGATCACCTTACGGGTCCAACGGATTGTATCGTTTCTTACATAAAGACCATAATCGAACCGAAATTCCTACATAAATCAATTTTACCGGTACTTAAATCTCAACAATTGAAAGATTTAGAAGAAATTAAAGATCATGTTCCAGTCAACAACATCAAGATCACCGATGATTTAGAGGAAATCCGGATAAGAATCATGCAAGGAGATATCATGATCCGGATGAAAGAAACCGATGACCGGGCACTTTTAATTCCGGCGACTACAGTCGAGACAAGAAAAGTCAGTATTCCTGAAGTGGAGTTTAGTGTTGTCGGTCCGAAGGAAGCGTTCGTCGAGTCGCTAGATACGAACATAAACCTTTTGAGAAAACGCCTGACATTGCCGCAATTGACCATTCGTGAAGTGATGATCGGCAAACTCACGAAAACCCGGGTTGCCGTCATATCCATTGAGGGAATCGCAAATAAAGAGAACCTGAATACTGTCCTTCAACGTTTGAATGCAATCGAATATGACCAGATCATCGATAGTTCATTCCTTACACAAATGATGTCAGACAATTCAAACTCACCTTTCCCACAATTTTTAGATACGGAACGACCGGATCGAGTGACTGAGGTATTGGTGGAAGGAAAGATCGCCATCATCGTGGATGGGTCTCCTCATGCGTTAACATGCCCTACAACCATCGTCGAATTCTTTTCTGCATCAGATGATTACTTCTTGCCCTGGCACCTGGCATCTGCGTTTCGTCTGATCCGTTTATTCGCTGTCATATTTTCCGTGTTGAGCACTTCTTTATATGTAGCAGTCTTGACACACCATCAAGAAATGATACCTGAGGATATGATGGCAACTATTGTTTCTTCTCGGGCAGATATACCCTTTCCACCGATCATGGAAGTTCTCGTATTAGAGTTGACCATCGAGTTACTTCGGGAAGCAGGAGCTCGACTACCTACAAAGGTCGGCCAGACAATCGGTATCGTTGGCGGTATCGTCATCGGGACAGCAGCAGTGGAAGCCGGTTTGACAAGTAATGTGCTGTTGATCATCACTGCACTTGCAGCGTTAGCGTCTTTCACAACACCTGTTTATCAAATCGGTAATACAATCCGGCTTATCCGATTCCCTTTTCTACTTTCCGCACAATTTTGGGGGTTGGTGGGAATATCGATGTGCATGTCTTTTTTCATCGGTCACCTGATTCGACTTCAATCAATCGGTAGGCCTTTTTTTGCACCGCTCTATCCACTGCGGTTCAGGGATTTGAAAGATGCGTTCATCCGCTTGCCTTTCAGTCTACAGTCGAAAAGGCCAATGCAGACGCGGGCTGATGATTCAACACGTTTCAACCCAAATCGTGTTCAGGAAAAGAGAGATATCGATGATTAAACCCAAACAATCAGGCACTCAGGCTATCTCGGAAAATGTGAAGGTTTCACCGACTCTTGTCTTTTTTTTGATTCACTCCATGCAAGTAGGTATCGGTATTTTAGGATTTGAACGTTATATCGTAAAAGATGCGGGTTATGATGCATGGGTCTCGGTACTAATCGGAGGCGTGATCATGCATATTCTAATATGGATGATCTATCATATCCTTGAAGATAGTGACGGAGACCTTGTTTCTGTCCACAACGATCTCTTCGGTAAATTTCTCGGTGGATTATTCAGTATCATCTTCAGCTTCTATTATCTGTTGCTCACACTGACTGTTATCCGAACCTTTGTCGAAGTTGTCCAGGTGTGGATCTTCCCACGTCTGAATGTTTGGGTATTTACGTTCCTTTTCCTTTTATTGGCCTATTATTTTGCAGCAGGTGGCTTCCGTATTGTTACCGGTATGTGTCTGTTCAGTGTCATCCTTGGTTTGCCAATCCTTGCATTGAAATTCTATCCTATTCAATACGCACATTTGGAAAACCTGTTCCCGGTAATCGACCATACCCTCATTGAAATTTTATCAGCAACCAAAACAGTAACTTTGAGTTATTTGGGAATCGAATTGCTATTGATCTATTATCCGTTCATCAAAAAACCTGTTTCCTCAAAAAAATGGGCGCACCATGGTGTTTTTTTCACTACTCTTCTTTACCTGGTAACAGCCCTGGTATCATTCATCTATTACAGTGAAAAAGGGATTCAGGGTGTCATCTGGCCGACCATTTCCTTATGGAAAATCGTCGAGTTTCCTTTTGTGGAAAGGTTTGAATATGTTGGTATAGCCCTGTGGGTTTATGTGATTTTACCCAATATATGTTTGGCTTTATGGGCTGCAAGCAGAGTTCCCCGGCGAGTGTTCCATTTCAGACAGCGGTGGGTTCTCATTCTCTATTTCATTATCCTTTATATCGCATCCGGATTGTTGAAAGACAGAGAGATGATCGATACGTTGAACGATTGGACTGGTAAAATTGGCTTCTATGTCCTTTTGTATATTCCCATCTTGTTCATTATTCAAAAAGCCATGAAAAAAGCGAGGAAACGACATGCTTAAGATGATCTACCGGTTCGTCCCATTCTATATCTCAATCTGTGTACTTGCAGGCTGTGAAATAAATAGCGTAGAGGATGTAGCAATCATACAAATTGGCGGATATGATTATATTGATGAGGAAAAGTTCAGAGGAACGGTTTCAGTGCCAGAGTTCAGTCGATTTGAAACGGGTTCCACTACATCAGAAAAGTATTTTACCGCTACAGGTGAAACGTTAAAAGAGATACATGCCAAGTTACAAGGGAAGTCCTCTAAACCGTTGATCCATGGGAAGATCGCAGTCAATCTCTATAATGAAGAACTTGCCGAAAATGACATCTCCTTTCTACTCGACAATTTGATGAGAGATGCAAGTATCGGAAGAGAGGTCTACTTGGCTGTAGTCGATGGTTCTTCAAAAAATATGATCGAAACCCAGTACTCTGAAAGTGAACGGACTGCAAGGTATATCAACGGGGTAATAAAAAATAATATAAAAGAAAATTTCCCGACAACAAATCTGCATGACTTTTCATATGCTTATCATGCGGAAGGGATGGACGGCTTTCTCCCGTTGCTGAAGAAATACAGCGATCATATAGACATCAAGGGGATCGCTTTTTTTAAAAAAGGGAAATTTGTCCATACCATCCCATTTTCGGATAGCTTTGTGTTCAAAGTCATGAAAGAAAACATGAAACACGGGAGTCGGAAGATAGAGTATGAAGACCACGATTACATCATAGAAAACATCGGATCCGGAGTTAAATATCATGTTGTCAAAGGAATTGAAGATCCAAAGTTCCGAATCGAAATCAACCTGGACGGAATATTGAATGAAACAACAAGGTTCAAATTACCTTCTGACCCCAAATTCCTGGCAAAGCTTGAAAGTAAGCTTACAAAAGATCTGGAAGAAGATTGCCTGAATATGCTTGAAGAATTTAAGGAAAAGAACATTGATCCGATCGGATTTGGTAATGTTCTAAAAAGCAGAGTACGCGGGTTTGATTATGATCAATGGAAAGAAATTTATCCGTCAGCCGATATTGAGGTAGACGTTAATGTAGAAATCCTTGAAACCGGTATCACTTCATAATGGTTAATACGATTTGTAATAAGGGGGGCCTTTCATGCATGTCTCACTGGTTTTGCTATCCATATTTGCAACCTGGAAACAGGGAAATTGGAAGAACTGGAGTCAATATCATGCCACGATCCTTTATCTAATCAGCATGAATTTGCTCTATTTTTTCCTTTGTAGGAATCAATTGTTATGGCGGATCGTACCGGATATGGGAATATCCTACGTCGTAACTGAGTTGCTGTATTTATTCGTCATTTTCCCAGCCACCGTCATTCTATACTTAAGCAACTATCCAACGACCACATTCGGGAAGGTTTTGCGTATGTTGAAATGGGTCGGTATTTATATCGGATTTGAAGCCCTAGGAAATGCATTCGGAAAAATAGAATACTTCCGTGGTTGGAATTTATTTTACTCGTTCCTCTTCCTGTGTATCATGTTTCCGATGCTACGGCTCCATTACGTCAAGCCCCTACTTTCCTATTTGATTTCAATCATCATTATTATCATTTTATTATTTTCCTTAAATATTCCCCTATCCTGACAAGCAGAGGGTGAGCTTATCTTATGAATATTCTTATACAAAAGTTGATCAGTTTGCTATTGTTTATTCTTCCTTGGGTAATATGGTGGAAAGTTTTTGATCGAACACGTATTTTTGAAGTTTTGACTTTTGGATCACTCGTATCGATCATTGCTGTTTTCATCGATACGATGGGAGTCCATAACGGATGGTGGGTATACCATGAAAAATTGTTCGATCAAGTGCCCCATTTTGTCCCGATGGATTATGCCGCTCTCCCAGTCGGCTATATGATCACCTATCAAATGGTCCATACATGGAAGCATTACATTCTGGCTGCTTTCCTGCTCTCTGGAACAGGAGCGTTCATCATTGAACCGCTTTTCATCCATTTGCGATTTTATGAGCAACTGAATTGGAGCCATATGTATTCTTTTATCATCTATTTTCTGATTGCAGTCGTCTTGAAATTTCTGCTTGAACGATTAAAGCAGTCCATCAATGCTGCTTCATGAGTTTTCTTGAAAGTAATCAAATCAAAAGGCTGTATTCGTATAAATTGTTGTTTTACAATTTGGCTTTCCGCGGGCGAAAGAAAAGCAGAAGCAACCCGCCTAGTCACGTAGGTCACTGGTAAACTGACGAGGAGGCTCAAACCAAACAAAGTTCGGTTCTGCGTGGGCTCACACATTAGATGTAAATCAATGTGTCAACCGCCGCAGGAGGACTGAAGTGATCTAAATATTTCCAGTTTTCATTTCCTTATCAGCATTCAATTAGCACCAATTTTTTAGAAAACCCAATCAAAAAAAGGCTGTCCCATAAGTGTCTGACTATCACCGTTCCGAACAACATTTTGTAAAAAATCGTGGTGGATACAAATGTTGTGTTGGTGTGTCTGACACGATTGCTTTGGGACAGCTCCGTGTATTAATATCGGTTGTGTTTGACTGCTGATCCTGTCATCCCCTTCAACTGATCGCCGTCTGTTTCACGAATAATTTCATTCGTTACGGTATTCGAGATCGTGGAGGTGACCAACTGTAAAAGGTCGTTCACATCTGTTTGTGATTGCTTGAATTCCATTACGATCGGAATGGCGTCCACTTCAGCATGCAGGCTCGCAAGCTTGTCTTCCACTTTTTTCAGCGCTTCGTGCTTTTGATAGTGCTGAAGGTTGACCGCCTCCTGTTGATACATTTTGATTTTACCAATCAACTTTTGTACTTTATCATTTTCGTTGATTTTTTCTTCCGCTTTTTTGAAGAAGTCCACTTCTTCTGTCGAAGAGATCATTTTCGCTAGCTCTTCAGCTTTTTCGATAACTTGTTTCCTAGTATAGTGTGCCATTATACCCCCACCTCTGCCGTTTCTACAAGCTCACCATTGAGACTCCATGTTTTAGGATCTGTCACTTTCACGATGACGAGTTTACCAATCAACGATTTCGGTCCCCGGAAATGCACCAGTTTGTTCGTTCTGGTATAACCTGCCAGCACATCAGGGTCCTTTTTACTTTCCCCTTCAACCAACACTTCCACGACCTGACCTTCCAGGGCCTTGTTCTTCTTAAGGAAGATTTCATTCATGACACTGTTCAGCCGTTGAAGACGTTCTTTTTTCACTTCCATCGGTACGTTGTCCTCCATTTTCGCAGCAGGTGTACCATCCCTTGGTGAATAGATGAATGTAAAGGCCATATCGTATTCGACTTCTCTCACAAGCGATAAGGTTTCTTCAAATTGTTCTTCGGTTTCGTTCGGGAATCCAACGATGATATCTGTCGTAAAGACAGCGTTTGGAATCTTGTTCTTAATCTTTTGGACAAGCTCCATATAGTGTTCCCTTGTATATTTACGCGCCATCAACTTCAACACATCAGAACTTCCATGTTGGACAGGTAGATGGATATGCTCAACAAGGTTCCCGCCTTTTGCCAGGACTTCAATCAGATGATCGTCAAAATCCCTTGGATGGCTTGTAGTGAAACGGACACGAGGGATGTCGATCTTACGCATCTCATCCATCAAGTCTCCAAGCCCATACTCCATATCATCAAAATCTTTTCCATATGCATTGACATTCTGACCAAGCAAAGTGATTTCTTGGTAACCGTTTCTTGCAAGATGTCGTACTTCTTCAATGATATCTTCTGGCTGGCGGCTCCGTTCCTTACCTCTTGTATAAGGGACGATACAATAGGTACAGAATTTGTCGCAGCCATACATGATATTGACCCATCCTTTGATATTCCCCTTACGCACTCTCGGAAGGTTCTCAACAATATCCCCTTCCTTCGACCATACTTCAATGACCATCTCTTTACTGAAGACAGCATTTTTAATTAATTGGGGAAGTCTGTGGATATTGTGCGTACCGAAAATCAAATCGATATGCTGGTGCTTTTGCATGATTTTATTGACGACAGACTCTTCTTGGGACATACAACCACATACCCCGAGGATCAGGCCGGGTTTTTCAAGTTTGAGCGGCTTCAAGTGGCCGATCTCCCCAAACACTTTGTTTTCAGCATTTTCTCGGATTGCACATGTATTGAGTAGGATGACATCCGCATCCTTCGTGTTTGTAGTAGATTCGAATCCCATATCCGTCAAAATCCCTGCCATGACTTCAGTATCATGTTCATTCATTTGACAACCATACGTACGGATCAAGAACTTTTTCCCCTGTCCGATATTTTTGAAGTCATCATCTATCGTAAAGTCTTTATGAAACTGGATCTTTTCCTTTCCCCGGCGTTTCGCATCCTTCAGGGATGGGGGCTGATACGTTGTTTGAAAATACTTCGAGTAATCTTTTGCTTCTTTCTTCTGTCCTGGTGATTCGATGACGGAGGTATCCTTTTTCAATCTTCTCACTCCTTACTTCAAAATCTAATTCTATATAAACGCTTTAAGATCCTATCTGTGTAGTTAACTAGTTTATTATAACAAATTCAGGTACGCTTGACCATGAAGATCATGTGGTCGCATATACAACTAGTGGATCCTACAAGGATGGGTGAGAATTTGAAAGAAGAGTATTGACGCCAGGAAATCAAGACCACATGAAAAAACATGACACAATTTTGTTTGAGTCTTGGATGGACTTATGCTGAAAGGGGCTATCCCATAAGTGCCTGACTTCACCGTTTCGAACAACATTTTGAGAAAACGTGGGTTTTGTTACAAAAATGTTGTATTGGTGGTGTCTGGCACGATTGTTTTGGGACAGTTGGTTTTCTAATATTAAATGATATTCAATTCTTTACCAGCCTTTTCAAATGCGTCAAGTGCTTCCTGCAAGTCTTCCTTAGAATGCTGTGCAGTCACAATAGTACGGACCCGTGCTGATCCTTTTGCTACAGTCGGGAAGCCGATCCCCTGGGCAAATACGCCATACTCGAATAGTTTATCCGAAAGCTTATGAGCCAGTGCCGCGTCACCTACAACAACAGGGGTGATCGGTGTTTCACTTTTACCAGTATCAAACCCAAGCTGCCTCAGACCGTCTTTGAAGAATGTTGCGTTATCCCACAGCTTTTCGATCAATTCTGGTTCTTCTAAAAGGACATCGATCGCGGCTGAGCATGCTGCTGTCACTGCTGGAGGATGAGATGTGCTGAATAAGAATGGACGTCCCTTATGAATGAGATAATCTCTTAATGCTTGTGTGCTTGCAACATATCCACCTAATACTCCAATCGCCTTGCTGAGCGTCCCGACTTGGATATGTACACGCCCATTCAAGTCAAAGTGATCGATCGATCCACGGCCGTTACGACCAAGGACACCACTTGAATGCGCATCATCCACCATAAGGATCGCATCATATTTTTCACAAAGCTCCACGATTTCAGGAAGCGGTGCGATGTTTCCGTCCATCGAGAACACTCCATCTGTTACGACGAGACGGACACGGTAATCGGAAGATTCTTTTAAGGCACGCTCAAGATCTTCAACATCGACATGATTGTAGATTTTTCTATCTGCTTTGGTCAGGCGGATTCCATCGATGATCGAAGCATGGTTCAATTCATCTGAAATGACGACATCTTCCTTCGTCAAGATGGATGATAGAACACCCTGGTTCGTCGTGAACCCGGATTGGAAAACGAGAGCCGCTTCAGTATGCTTGAATTCTGCAAGCTTTTTCTCATATTCTTCATGCATCGCTAACGTGCCTGCAATCGTACGGACAGATCCTGTCCCTACTCCGTAATTTTCAACGGCTTCCAGGGCAGCCTCCTTCATCCGCGGATGGTCGGTAAGGCCTAAATAGTTGTTTGATGATAACTGGATGACTTCTTTTCCTTTGATAACGACCCTTGCACCTTGTTCAGATTCTAAAGGGATCAATTCGCGGAATACACCTTCAGACTTCATTTGATCAAGTTCGTTTTGCAGATACTCAAAACCTTTCACTACTAATTCCTCCTATCATGATTATGATTGCAATAATTCATGGAAAACCTCATGTTAAGGCTTCAATACCACTTTTCCACATTTTCCTTGCAGCATCAATTCAAAGCCCTTTTCAAAATCTTCTAATGGGAACTCATGTGTAATCATCTTTTCAACATCCACCTGCCCTGACCCCAGGAGTCCCGCTACCTGGCGCCACGTTTCGAACATTTTTCGTCCTGTGATCCCTTGGACTGTGATTCCCTTGAACACGATATCATTCGTGATGTCGACTTCTACAGGTTTGACAGGCAGACTCAAAATCGACATACGTCCACCATTGGTAAGCATCTTGAATCCTTGATCGATCGCTGCTGGATGTCCAGACATTTCACAGACAACCTCGACGCCGTTTCCATCTGTCAGGCTCATGGTGACTTCAATAGGGTCTTGTTCTTTTGAATTGACTGTCGTCGTCGCACCCATTTCTTTTGCAAGATTCAAGCGGTATTCATTCAGATCATATGCAATCACCTGGGAGGCACCGGCAGCCTTTGCGACACCAACAGCCATAAGTCCGATCGGCCCGCACCCGATAACCGCTACCGTTCTGCCTGCAACATCACCAGCGAGTACAGTATGGACAGCATTTCCCATTGGTTCCTGCACTGAACCGACAGCCATAGGCAGGTCAGGGTCATTTACCCATAAATTTTTAGCTGGAAGTGCGACGTATTCCGCAAAACATCCATCGATATCTACACCGATGATTTTTGTATTCCGGCATATATGGGCATTCCCGGTCAAGCATTGCGGGCATTCCCCACAAACGATATGGGTCTCTGCAGAAACGGAGTCACCCATTTTGACGTTGGTTACTTCAGCCCCAACTTCCACGACTTCTCCTGCAAACTCATGACCAAATATATAAGGGGGATGAACTCTGCTTGCTGACCATTCGTCCCAGGCATAAATATGTACGTCTGTACCACAAATGGAAGTGGCCTTTACTTTGATCAATGCTTCATCTTTTTTTATTTGAGGGATATCTACCATCTCGAGTTTAGCGCCTTTATCGCGATGGTGCTTAATAATCGCTTTCATTTTTCCTTCCACGATGTACACTCCTTTTAATTCCACAATAGGCTACCCTCTTAAATTGTATCATGACAACATTAAGCAGTAAAGGTGTGTCCTTCTCGAGTGGACATGCGGTTATCACTGATGGAAGAACACTCTATATCATTTTGCAATTCCTCCCCTTAAACTATACCTTATTTTGTTTATATTTCGTTTTTTTAACGTTTATTTTGATTTCCGCTGATTTATTCAAAAAGACTGTTTTCGTGTATAACTCGCTTTCAGCGGGTTAAACAAAAGCGGAAACGACCCGCTTAGTCACGAAGGTCACTGCAAGTCCGACGAGGAGGCTCGAACCAAACAAAGTTCGGTTCTGCGTGGGTAACTTCTTAAGTAGTACTTCAATGTGTCGACCGCCACAGGAGGACTGAAGTGATCCAAGTGGTTGGGGTGTTGGAGCTAGACATCACTTCTCCGCATCCATTTTTTCATTCTTTACCTAATTTCACAAACCTCCTAAGCTCGTTCCTCGCTTAGCTAGCTTTCAGTAGGAGTTAGAATACAACAATCAAAAAACCCCATCCGGTTAAAGATGAGGTTTTTATAAACGATTAAATTACATGAACTCGGAAATAAGTTCATTGAATTGTACGTCATCAATACTTAGATCCGCTTTGGATAATGCCGTTTCACTGTATCCATGGGCAAGATCCTGATACGACTTCTTATTTTTATCTTGGTAAATCAAACCTTTAACAAGGCCATTGTTTTCCATCAATGTTTGCATTGCAATCATACGGTTTGAAGAATCATAGTTCTCTATACCAGCCAAGCTGACTAGATTTTCTTTGAACCAATCATACGTATTCACCTTATTGTAGGTTACACAAGGGCTGAACACGTTGATGAGCGAGAACCCTTTATGTTGGATCCCCTGTTCGATCAACGAGGTCAATTCTTTCAAGTCACTGGAGAAGCTCTGGGCAACGAATGTCGCTCCAGCGGTCAATGCTGTTTCCATGATCGAAATCGACGATTCCACAGACCCTTCCGGGGTACTCTTCGTTTTGAAGCCAAAATCTGAACGAGGAGATGTCTGACCCTTCGTCAAACCATAGATCTGGTTATCCATGACGATGTATGTCACATCGATGTTGCGACGGATTGCATGGATTGTATGTCCCATACCAATTGCGAATCCATCCCCATCACCGCCAGATGCGATGACAGTCAGATCGCGATTCGCCATTTTCACTCCTTGGGCGATCGGCAATGATCGTCCATGAATACCGTGGAATCCATAAGAATTGATATAACCTGAAATACGTCCGGAACATCCGATTCCAGAAACAACAGCCAAATCATCTGGTTCTAAGCCGATATTCGCAGCTGCGCGCTGGATTGCCGCCTGAACAGAGAAATCTCCACAACCTGGGCACCAGTTCGGTTTTACTTGGTTACGAAAATCTTTGAATGTTGCCATCTATAACAACTCCTTGCATTTTGTGTAGATTTCTGTAGGCAGGAATGGATTCCCGTTGTATTTCAGTACATTGTTGATTTTATCAAGGTTCCCAATGTTCATCTTCATGATATTTGCAAGTTGACCGGTTGAATTATTCTCTACGACGATGACTTTTTTTGCAGAATCGACCATTTCCTGCATTTCTTTTGCAGGGAACGGGTGCACTAAGCGTACGTGCGCGTGATTGACTTTGATTCCGTCTTCTTCTAAACGTGGCATCATTTCTTCAATCGCTCCGCGAGTTGAATTGAAACCGACGACCAGGACATCAGCCTCATCATGCTTATCATTTTTGAAAATCGGGTTTTTGAACTTCAAATTTTGAAGTTTCCTGTTCCGTTTATCCATCTGATCCTGGCGGTTAGCTGCTACTTCAGATGGTTTACCCGTTTGGTCATGCTCTACCCCTGTCACATGGAAAATTCCATTCTTCGTACCAGGTAGGACACGAGGGGAAATCCCATCTTCAGTCACTTCATAACGTTTGAAGTATTCTTTCGCTTCAAGCTCAGGCAATTCATCAACCTGGAGTTTCCCACGTCGGATCTCTGTCTTACTGTAATCAAGCGGTTGGACTGTTTGCTTACCTAATGAAAGCTGCAAGTCTGACAACACGATGACAGGACATTGATATTCCTCAGCAATGTTCAAAGCTTCTACAGCATCATAGAACGCTTCTTCTGCAGTACTTGGTGCGATAACCACTTTCGGAATCTCGCCATGTGTACCATAGATCATTGCCATCAAATCAGATTGCTCTTGTTTTGTCGGTAATCCTGTAGAAGGACCGCCACGTTGAGTATCTACAATCACGAGTGGAGTTTCGGTGATACCTGAAAGGCCGATCGCTTCCATCATAAGGGATAGACCAGGTCCAGCAGATGCAGTGATCGTACGGACTCCTGCATAATTCGCCCCGATCGCCATCGTCGCTGCTGCAATTTCATCCTCTGTCTGGATAACGGTTCCGCCATACTTAGGAAGGTGTTTGATCATGTATTCCATGATTTCAGATGCTGGGGTAATCGGGTAAGCAGACATGAAACGTACGCCTCCGACTAAGAAACCGAGGGAAATCGCATCGTTCCCGATCATGAACATACGCTTCTTACCATCAGCTTTTTCCAGCTGAAGACGCTCAATCGGACCGCCTGCTTGCTCGTTGAAATACTCTGCACCTTGACGAAGTGCCTCCATATTCTTCTCGACCACTTTTTCACCTTTACGTCCATAAACTTCTTGAACGATTTCACGGTATTCTTCTGTCGATTGGCCAAGTATCGCACTTGTCGCACCAATTGCAACCATGTTCTTCATTAAGGAGGTACCTAATTCATTCGCAATTTCAGTAAAGGGAACCGCATACAACTTTGCTTTGCAGTCCTCTGGAGCGGTCGGGTTGAACTTTGCGTCTGCAATGATCAATCCTTCTTCGTGCAGCTCGTGGTAGTTTACATCAATCGTTTCCTGATCGAATGCCACCAAGATATCCAAGTCATCCGAAACCGCACCTATTTCCTTTGTGGAAACACGGATTTTGTTATTCGTGTGTCCTCCCTTAATACGAGAAGAAAAGTGACGGTATGTATAGAGATAATAACCTAATCGGTTTTGAGCAAGTGAAAAAACCTCACCAGTGCTGTCGATTCCTTCACCCTGTTGTCCGCCAACTTTCCATGAAAGTTGATCTACCATTTCGAACTCCACCCCTTTATTGTTCCAATCAAAATTTCAATTGTATGTTATTTTTTCATCCGAACCATCCGAGTCAGAAAACCCTTTGATTTAGGAAGAAAAATGATTTATAACGTCTACAATAATAGACCTAACACTATAAAAATGCAAGTATTCTCTTAGGAAAATTTCTTATATTCAGTCATCTATTGTATAAAAATCTAAAAATTTATTCTTTTATAGAAATTATCAAAACAAAAGCCTTTTACATATTCTTCAGAAAAGTGTTTGTGCAATTCGTTGCGTAATCGATCATAACCGAAATAGGAATCCAGTCCGATCACTGTTTCTGAAATTCCGTCGAAGTCAGAACCGAAACCGATATTGTAGACTCCGCCTAGGGAAGCGACATGATCGATATGCTTGAGGATTTCAGTTATCCGGACTGGAGATCGTTTATTGAGGAAATAAGGGACGAATGTAATCCCCATCACCGCATCTTTTTCAATCAATGCTTTGATTTGCCGATCATTGAGATTCCTTGGGTGGTTGCACAACCTCTTCACGTTTGAGTGGGAAGCGATGACATGGTCAGTCAGTTCCATCACATCCCAAAATCCCGCTTCACTTAAATGAGAGACATCCGTCCAGATCTTATTTTCATTTAAAAATGTCACAGCTTCTTTTCCTAAGTTGGATAAACCAGCTTGTCTTTTTTCGAGTACACCGTCCGCGAGATCGTTGGCAAAATTCCAAGTGAGCCCGACAGAACGTACACCAAGCTGAATCAATGTCCTTAATCTGGATAAATCATTCGCAATCGGTCCGCAGCCTTCCAAGGTAAGCATGACACCGATATCCCCTTCACTTAGAAAGTCGATATCTTCTTTTGTTTGGATCACCTTTAGATCTGGATAGGGCTTCAGGATTTTTTCATAGAATATATCAATCATTTCAATGGCTGCTTGGAATCTTGCATCCCCGAAAATATCATCTGGAACATAGACAGCAAAACACTGCACCTTCCCCCCCGCAGCTTTCAAACCAGGATAAGAGACTTGGAGGTGTTCAGTGTCATCAAATGTTAAAGTGGAATCCCGCCATAGCTTCAATAAAGCATCACAATGAGCATCGAATACTTGCATTTAAGAACCCCCCTCTCTATAGTAAGTTATGAACCTATCCAAGAAACAATAAAAAAACCTGGTCAAAACCCTGATCAGGTGCGAAGTGTTTCCCTTCATTCCATTTTGGACAGGGTTCCTACTATATATAATGATATACTTAAAACACCTAAACTTCTATGCTGGTCTCCAATCTGTTATATTCCATGTTGATATTTGTGAAATTCACTCCCCTTCCGCTGGCTAAATAAAAGCGGAAGCGACCCGTACAGTTACGAAGGTCACTGGAAGACTGACGAGGAGGCTCGAACCAAACAAAGTTCGGTTCTGCGTGGGTAAACACTTCGACCTTAATCAATGTGTTGCCGCCACGGGAGGACTGAAGTGATCCATTTGGAGCTAGACATCACTTCTCTGCATTTTTTACAAGCCTAGTCTAATTCCGCAAGCCTCCTCACTTGCACAGGATGAGCTGGCCTCGACGTTCACCACAGGACGTGGTTGTTTTTGGTCGAATATCCTTAAATTGCATGTCGCTGTGGGTTCTCACCTGGCTCGTTTTTCCTGCAGGAGTCTCACGAATTCCAAGTATTCACCATTAACCTTTAAAAGCTAACAGCTCCAAAATAAAAACCTGCTTGCTCAAATGAACAAACAGGCTTGCACACATCATTATCTCGGTTCAACGATCAACTTGATGGCTGTTCTTTCTTCTCCATCAATCAAGATATCTGTAAATGCAGGGATACAAATGAGGTCAACTCCACTAGGTGCTACAAATCCTCGTGCAATAGCTACTGCTTTCACAGCTTGATTCAAGGCGCCAGCACCGATTGCCTGTATTTCGGCTGTGCCTCGTTCACGGAGGACTCCAGCTAACGCGCCAGCTACAGAATTTGGATTGGACTTTGCTGAAACTTTTAATATTTCCATGATTTGTACCTCCTTATTGATATCCTACCACTTTTACTATATTCACGATGTGAGCTTGTATTCCTCTAAATCATAACCTCGCGAAGACTATTCCGTGAAAGGATGATCATCGTTGATTTGGATTCGTTTAATCGATTTGGCTAGTCCAGTTACCCGATCGAGCTCGATTATGACCCCACTTAACTGTTCCCGCCCATTTTCCACTTCAAACCTAACTGGTAAATTTGTCAGAAATTTTTTAAGAACTGCTTCCTTGCCCATCCCGAGAATTCCATCATAAGGACCCGTCATCCCAGCATCAGAAATATATGCTGTACCTCCAGGGAGAACACGATTATCAGAAGTTTGCACGTGTGTATGTGTCCCTACTAATGCGGACACCCTACCGTCTAGATACCATGCAAGCGCTTGTTTCTCGCTTGTAGCCTCTGCATGGAAATCGACAAATATGAAAGGTGTGCTATTCTTGACTATTTCAAGAATCTCATCCGCTTTTCGGAAAGGACAATCCAGAGGCGGCATGAATGTACGCCCTTGAAGGTTTATGACAGCTACTTCAATCTCATTGATTTTTACAAATGTGTACCCCTTTCCAGGCGTACCTTCTGGAAAATTTGCGGGACGGACCATCTGGGGAACATCGTCAATAAATTTAAAGATCTCCTTGTTGTCCCAAGTATGGTTTCCCATAGTGATCGCATGGGCACCCCATTGCTTCAAATTTTTGGTGATCTTTTCCGTTATCCCACGTCCATGTGCAGCGTTTTCGCCGTTGATTATAGTCAACGTAGGTTGATATTTACTTTTCAACTTTGGGAGATACGTTTCGACCATCGATCTTCCAGGCGATCCGACAATATCGCCAATAAATAAAATTCTCATTTTGTTTTTACCCCTATCTATGTAAGTATATCTACAATTTTCACCTATTCTGCTTCTTCCCATAACTATGCCATTTTATACGAACAGTGTCCAATTAAAGAAAAGCGGAATCGCCCTGTTCAACCATGAAGGTCACTGGAAGTCCGACGAGGAGGCTGTCGCCAACGCAGGAGGGCTGAAGTGATCCAAGTGGTTGGGCGATGGAGCATTACTCACCGTAACCAAAATTATATATTTCCTCATCTTATGAAAAAAAATAAAGCGGCGTGTTACGCCGCTTTATTTCGCATATTCAACTGCTCTTGTCTCTCGAATGACTGTAACTTTAATATGGCCAGGATAATCGAGTTCATCTTCAATTTTCTTGGTGATGTCACGAGCCAAACGGTGGGACGCAACATCATCCACCATGTCAGGTCGTACCATGATCCGGATTTCACGTCCTGCTTGGATAGCAAATGATTTTTCGACCCCATCGAAGGATTCAGAAATCTCTTCAAGCTTCTCAAGCCTTTTGATGTATGTCTCAAGTGTTTCTCTCCGAGCACCAGGTCTAGCAGCAGATAAAGCATCTGCAGCGGCGACAAGCACTGCAATAATTGACGTTGGTTCTGTATCTCCATGGTGTGAAGCGATACTGTTGATGACAATCGGATGTTCCTTGTATTTCTGAGCAAGTTCAACTCCGATTTCAACGTGGCTTCCTTCCACTTCGTGATCGATCGCTTTACCGATGTCATGAAGTAGTCCAGCTCTGCGAGCCACGGTGACGTCTTCCCCAAGTTCTGCAGCCATCAAGCCGGTCAAGTGTGCGACCTCCATTGAATGTTTGAGTACATTCTGACCGTAACTTGTACGGTACTTCAAGCGACCTAATACTTTGATCAAGTCAGGATGCAAGCCATGCACTCCAATTTCAAAGGTAGTCTGTTCACCGATTTCCCGGATATACTCATCAACTTCCCTTCTGGATTTATCCACCATCTCTTCAATACGAGCTGGATGGATCCTTCCATCAGAAACGAGTTTATCAAGAGCAATTCTTGCAATTTCTCTCCTGATCGGGTCAAATCCGGAAAGAATGACCGCTTCAGGTGTATCATCGATTATCAGATCGATCCCCGTCAATGTTTCAAGGGTACGTATATTACGTCCTTCACGTCCGATGATTCTACCTTTCATCTCATCGTTCGGCAGATTGACAACAGAAACAGTCGTTTCCGCTACGTGGTCAGCAGCACAACGTTGGATAGCTAAGGATAAAATCTCCTTCGCCTTCTTATCTGCTTCTTCTTTCGCGCGGTTTTCACGATCCTTAATCATAGCTGCAAGCTCATGGCCGATTTCCGATTGGGCTTGATCCATGATTATCTGCTTCGCTTCATCGCGTGAAACTCCAGATAAACGTTCGAGTTCCTGTTGCTGTTGCTGCAACACCTGCTCCACTTTGCTTTCCATCTCTTCAATTTGTTGTTGTTTTTTGGTGAGAGTATCCTCCCTTTTTTCTAATGATTCCTCTTTCTTATCTAAGGTTTCACTTTTGCGGTCAAGGACCTCTTCTTTTTGTACCAATCGATGTTCTTGTTTTTGAAGTTCTGATCTGCGTTCGCGAATTTCATTTTCGGCTTCTACCCGTTGATGATGAATCTCATCTTTCGCTTCAAGCAAAGCCTCTTTTTTGCTAGCTTCAGCTTCTCGTTTTCCATCTTCGATAATCTGTTTTGCCGCATGCTCGGCACTAGAAATTTTCGCTTCAGCAATTGATTTACGAACAAGATATCCAACAACTGCAAATACGATTGCAGAGACAAGCAAAATGGAGATGAGGACGATAATGTCTATATACATACCTTTCACCTCCTCTTGCTATCTAATTGTTGGTTGTAAAATTGAATAGTTTTTCTTCAAGCTAGCTATTCACATACAGCTGTTTCATTGTTTAACAATTGTAAAAGTAATCAAACAATATACATCAATTGTATAGTTGTCTATTTTTAATGTCAAGAGCTTACAATACAGAGTTTACTTGGCAGGTAAAGCGTATTGTATCCTTCATGACGATCTGTCAGCATAAAAAAGGATGACCCGGAATTCGATCAACGGGTCATCTTGCATCAAAATATTATTATACTAGCGAATCTTGCTCTCCTGCGTCTTCTTTGGCTGCAGCCGTTTCAGTGTTCAATTGATAATAAGAGCGGATCTGTTGATAGATTTCATTTTCGATCGCTTCGTTTTCCTTCAAGAATTGCTTTGCGTTCTCGCGTCCTTGACCGAGCCTGTCGCCATTGAAGGAGTACCATGCTCCACTCTTCTGTACCACTTCGATTTCAGACCCGATATCAAGGATTTCACCCTGTCTTGAAATTCCTTCGCCGTACATGATATCTACTTCTGCTGTTTTGAACGGAGGCGCAACCTTGTTCTTGACGACTTTGATACGTGTCTTGTTTCCGACCATGTCGTTCCCTTGCTTCAAGGTTTCTGCTCTACGTACTTCCAGACGTACAGAAGAATAGAATTTGAGGGCACGTCCCCCAGGAGTTGTTTCTGGCATTCTCTATAGATTTTCCATCTCTATAGTGTGGACTATCTCTTCATCTCAATCTTACCTGAGAGCCTTGCACTTCCAGCAGTAGCCTATCTTCTGCCGTACCCTACTAAGTTAACTCTTCGAAGAGCCCTTTTCGGTAGTCTCTACACCTTCCTATAAGGCTTGGCACGGTATTACCCATCTATTGGAGGGCTTCACCGTTAGCAGCATTAAAATGCCACACCCTTAGGCAATAAGGTTCACAAGGTTTTTTAAACATGCTATCACTAGCA
Source organism: Alkalihalobacillus sp. YIM B00296 (assembly GCF_020179385.1). Lineage (GTDB taxonomy): Bacteria > Bacillota > Bacilli > Bacillales > Fictibacillaceae > Pseudalkalibacillus. Next base: position 51,096 of record NZ_JAIBLJ010000007.1, read on the forward strand.
TGGGAAACCCATAGTAAACTCCTCAATCCTTTACGGATCAAGCAACTAATCGTTGATTTCCGAACATGACGCCGACCTTCTCACGAATCTGGTTGATGAAGATCGCTGTTGTTTTTGATTTGCTGATCGCTCCCGACAGTTTTCGAAGTGCCTGTGACATCAGACGCGCCTGAAGTCCGACGTGTGAGTCACCCATCTCCCCTTCGATTTCAGCTTTCGGTACCAGGGCAGCGACAGAGTCGATGACCAAAATGTCTACAGCTCCACTACGTACAAGGGCTTCAGCGATTTCCAACGCCTGCTCCCCTGTATCTGGTTGAGATAACAACAGTTCATTGATATCCACACCAAGCTTTTCAGCATAAACCGGGTCAAGAGCATGTTCAGCATCGATGAATGCTGCCTGTCCGCCATTCCGTTGTGATTCTGCAATCGCGTGCAGGGCTACAGTTGTTTTACCTGAAGATTCCGGTCCGTAGACTTCAATGATCCTGCCGCGCGGATAACCACCTACACCTAGTGCGATATCCACAGCGAGTGATCCGCTTGAAGTTGTGGAAACTCGATTTTCCGTCTGTTCTCCCAACTTCATGACAGATCCTTTACCGAATTGCTTCTCTATTTGTCTTAAAGCCATATCTAATGCAGCTTTACGATCACTCATGCAATCACTCCTTAAAATTAACTAACTTCATCATACCTTTTTTTATACCTTTTGCCAATACTTTTTACGAACATTTATTCGCCTTTTTGTGAAATCTGCTGTCCTGTAAGTTGTTTCAATAAATAAAACAATCCATAGTTGACTGTACGGGTCCTTACTGCATTTCGGCCACCAGCAAGCTTAAGTGGATATACCTTCGTCTCCTGCGGAGAAGCGATTCCGATATATACTGTTCCAGGAGGCTTTCCTTCCATTTCATTCGGACCTGCCACACCAGTGAAACTGAGGCCATAATCACTTTTGAATAATTTCCGTACATTTTCCGCCATCAGTTTCGCACACAATTCACTTACCGCGCCATCTTCATCCAACACTTTTTCGGGGATCTTCAATTGATTCATTTTGATCTCATTCTGATAGCATATGATCCCGCCCTGTAAAATCTGCCCTGCTCCAGGCTGCTTCGTCAGTTCATGTCCAAAAAACCCCCCTGTCAAACTTTCAGCACAAGAAACTGTTAGCTCGCTATCTTGCAATGTATTGAAGACTTCGCAGGAAAGTGTAGTGTCATCATAGCCATAAAAAAATCGGCCGACTCGATCAAAGATTTCCTTTTCGAGTTCACTTATCATTCTTTTACCTTGATCCTCGGTTTGACACTTGGCTGTCAATCTCAAGGTCACTTCGTAATTACCCGCTAGAGGTGCAATCGTCGGATTCGTCTGTCCTTCGATGAGGTCCATCAATTTCGTTTCAAGTGCCGATTCACCGATACCATAGAAACGGAGGACACGTGAGAGAATGAGCTCTACATCTTCCCCTCTCAATTGCTGTATGTATGGAATCGCAAAATCGGTGAACATCGGTTTCATTTCCTTCGGTGGCCCAGGTAAAAGAACATACGTCTTTTTCTCTTTATGCAAAGCGATCCCCGGAGCCATCCCGTAGTTATTCGGCAGTACAGCAGCTCCTTCAAATACAAGGGCTTGCCTGCGGTTGTTCTCTGACATCGGTTGTTGGATTTTCTTGTAATATCCTTCAATGAAATCCATTGCTTCTTTATTTTCGATCAGGGGGAGACCAAGGTGCTCTGCAATCGTTTCTTTCGTGAGGTCATCCTTTGTTGGCCCAAGCCCGCCGGTGAAAATCAATAGATCAGCGCGTTCTTCAGCGATCTGGATCGTTGAAATAAGTCGTTGTTTGTTATCTCCGACGACCGAATGATGGTACACATTGATCCCTTGATCGGCCAGCTGTTTAGAAATGAATTGGCCATTCGTATTTGCGATTTGGCCTAATAGCAACTCCGAGCCTATTGCAATGATTTCTGCGTTCATAAACTCACCTCTTCCTCCGAAATAACAGGGCTGACTTTCCATCGGATTTGAGTCAGCCCTTCCATTGTTGTTATTTTGACTTTAGCATAATGTGTTTGTTTTTCGTAAAATAATCCCATCCAGAATAGACAGTGATGAGTGTCGCTGCCCACAAGGCTACGTCAGTAAAAGGGAATGAAATGATCGTGAATGGAACATTATGAAGCAACAACGCTGCTATCGCAACGATTTGAATCCATGTTTTCAATTTCCCCATCTTGCTGGCGGCAATGACATCTCCGTCACCAGCTGCAATCAGACGCAGGCCTGTCACCGCAAATTCACGGCTTAAAATCAAAATGACCATCCATGCTGGCGCAAGTTGGAGCTCAACGAGTCCGACAAGTGCCGCTGTGATCAAAAGCTTGTCAGCCAGTGGATCCAAAAATTTCCCTAAATTGGTAACCAGGTTCAATTTTCTTGCGTAATAGCCGTCAATCCAATCTGTACATGATGCAATGATAAAAATGAGTGCTGCGATGAAATGGTGGATAGGTATTTTCCCATTCCATAATTCAAGGCTTCCCCAGTTGAATGGAACAAGGAGAAATACCATGAAAATAGGGATCAACATTACTCTTGATATCGTGATTTTATTTGGTAAGTTCATAACTTCCTCCTGTCGGTTATCGGGCTCAAACATGTATATTTTACCACAATCAGTTACAAAACAAACAATGAAGCCTTATTAGAAAGTATGATATGGATATTGAACAGCACTTGATAGAACGAATAAAAAGAGGACCAGCTCAACTGCCTGTTAATGCATGCTGAGTCAATCCTTTGGATTAATCGGCTTCTTCGTTTCCTTTTTGATATTGGATGACGATTTTCTGATGTGGTCTTTTGGAAGGTTCCATTGCGTATGTGAGTGGTTCACCATTGACAGTGACTTCAACATGTTGGCTTGCACCGATATTGAATGTCACCTGAGTTTTATCCGCAAGATCATATTCCTGTGTGTCACCATCTTTGAAAACCTTTCTTCCAGGTTCGATGTATTGACCTGATTCATCCTTCACATCGACATAAGCATCTCCGTTCATCTTCAATTCGACCGTGAATTCCTCTGTACCGGATAGCGAATAGGATTTGATGCTCCCTTCTGAAGAGAGTTCTTCAACCTTTTGCTCTTGTGGTTCTTTTTCAGGCTCAGATTCAGTTTCTGTAGTGTCTTCTTCTTCCGAAGTGTCGCTGTTGCCGTCATTCCCACTTGTATCCTCGGATGTCTCCGTAGACTCTTCTGGTTCATCACCTTCAGAACTTTCATACTTGTCCACATTATCGGTGTTCGGTTCAGAGCTGTTGTTACCTACGTTGTTTTGTATCACCCAGTAAAAAACCAGTAATAGAGCGGCTAGTAAAACGACTGTCAGGAGCACTGGAAACACCTTTGCCACCTTGTTGTCCTTCGGCACGTTCGTTTTGGTTTTTGAAGACCGAGGTGTGAATTCCGACGGTTCTTCCTTTGTTATGGGCAATTCACTTGCATGTTCTTCAAAGAGCACTTCTGGATCCAGGCCGACCGCTTCTGCATAATTTTTAATGAATGCACGTGCGTAAAAAGCTCCTGGTAATACGGAGTATTTTCCTTCTTCGATCGCTTGGAGATATCTCTTTTGGATTTTCGTCTTATCCTGTAACTGTTCGTATGATATCTGTTTTTCCAACCGTGCTTCTTTCAAGCGCTGACCAAGCTCTGTCATACTTGCTACCACCTGCCACTATTCAAAATCAAAATCAAAGGACGTCGTGTTCCTATCAACGACATCATAGGTTATTTCTTCGTCAGGATCATTTCGGAGTTCAATAATATAATCAAAATCATCAAGTGTATACTCTGAATCCCTCACAAAAATATCAGGATGTTCAACAATTTTAGTTGCTGGAAGTCTCATCACCTCTCGGATCAATTGCCAATGTTTTTCTGATGATCGCTTTAATGAGACAATTCCATCCACTAAAAAAACATGGTCATTGCTGTATTCATCATCCGCTAATTGGTTTCGTATCGTTTGTTTCAGAAGGGTTGATGAAACGAAAACCCATCGTTTGTTTGCACATACGCTGGCTGCAACAATCGATTCAGTCTTACCGACACGGGGCATTCCACGGATCCCTATGAGTTTGTGTCCTTCGATCTTGAACAATTCTGCCATGAAGTCAACAAGCAATCCAAGCTCGTCACGGACAAAGCGGAAAGTCTTTTTATCATCTGCGTCCCTTTGGATGTAGCGCCCATGTCTGACAGCCAGAATATCCCGGAGTTTCGGTTTCCTCATCTTGGTGATCGTGATGTTGTCCATCGTTTCAAGGATAGTCTTCAGACGTTCGACTTGTTCAGGATTATGAGCCAACAACAACATACCGCGTCTTTTATTGTCAACACCATTGATTGTAATAATATTTATTCCAAGCATACCGAGCAATGAAGAAATATCCCCTAAGAGCCCGGGACGGTTTTTATGTATTTCATATTCTAAATACCATTCCTGCTTTTCCATTGCTCATCTCCTTTGCATATTCACTAATATCCGACATCCTAATGATAAATGATTTTCAACGTTAAGAAAAGTAAAATTAAAGAAAACTTGGCAAGTCTTAAACGAAGTGAAATGGATTGCCTGCCTAGTTCCTTTGTTCAAATGAAAAAGACTGATCCTTCAAGAATCAGCTCACGAATGGTCAGACATTCATATCGGATCAGTCTTATTTCTCCTATTGTCTTTCTTGTACAAGCTTGACCATCATGCTAGCGATTGAGTGCCGCTCTTCTTCATTAGCAACATGCCAAAGGTCTGCAAGTACTTTTTCTTCAGCGGTCTTCGGTTCAACCTGATCAGCAAGGTATGCTCCGATTTCAGTCGCGATTTCAGTAATCGCTCCGTCCTTCATTCCTTTTTCCTCTGCTTGACGTAAACGTTCACTGAGGAAACCTTTCCACTCATTCCAGTTATCAAGAACAGACATGTCTAGTCCCTCCTAGAAAATAAAATCGTTCAGAGATTATCTTTTCTCAAGAAGGTGAAAATTATGCATCCATTTTTAACAATACCAGGCACCATTGACCGGAAGGATATGCCCAGTAACATAAGAAGATTTTTTGGATACCAAATAACCGACTGCATCAGAGACTTCTTCAGGTAGTCCAAATCTCCCGAGCGGTATTTCTTCTGAGATCTCTTCAAGCTCCTCATCAGACAGATGTTCATTCATTTTTGTCGCAATGATACCAGGTGCCACTGCATTGACTCGGATTCCACTAGGAGCCAATTCTTTCGATAAGGCCTTGACCATTGTGTTCATGCCACCCTTAACCATTGAATAGAGAACTTCACAGGATGCACCCGTCTGTCCCCAAATGGAGGTGATCATGACGATCGACCCTTTCTTCCTTTCAATCATTGACGGCAAAAGTTGTTGGGTGAGCTGGAACGGGCTTTTCAACTGGAGCTGTACCATACCATCGAGTTCCTTTTGGGATACATCTGTAATCAGTCCAGTATGTGAACTCCCGCAATTATAAACAAATACATCGATCGGCGTCTTAATCTGTTCAGCTAACATTCGAGGTCCTTCTTGGACTGCAAGATTTGCATTGATCAACTTACAGTCAAGAATCGAGGCAAATTCGATTTGCAGCTTTTCGACTGCATGCTTGTTTTGGAAATAGTGCAGATAAAGGTTATATCCCTGGGCAGCCAATTCCCTTGCAATCGCTTGTCCGATTTCCCCACTGGCGCCAGTCACTAATGCATAGTTTTTGATATTACATCCCCCCATATGAAATTGTATTGAATGAGCTTCACCGATAAAATCAAGAATAGCACCGATAAATTGCTACGTTAAATTGAAGTTTGCTCAGATATTTTTAATCTGCACCGATAAAATAAAATCGTACTGAAACATAAAGCAGAGACTGACTTTTTAGCCAGTCTCCCTATCATTGTGTTTCTTAACTGTTTTTCGGTCGTATCTGGCAGCTTGTGAAGGCCTTTTCTTTAAAATGGTCATTCAGTATGTTCTGAAGATCTTCAGTTGTTATTTTGTCGTACATTTCAACGACCTTAAACAAATTCATATCACCAAATTGGAAACGCGTGAACTGGTTTGCGATATATTCTGGTGAATTCATCGATCTTAGGAAACTTCCCATCTTCTTTTTCTTCAGGCGGTCAATAGCTTCTGTATCGATCCCTTTTGATTTGGTCGCTTCGATCATCTCGAAAATCCGATCAGTCAGTCGATCTGGATCACTCGTTTCCCCTCCGATAAGCGAGAAGCCGAAATCTGTTTCTTCGGTATAATCGAATGAAAACGATTGATCGATCAAGCCTTCCGTATACAACTCTTCATAATTGTCTGAGCTTTGACCGAAGAGATAATCAAGGAGAAGATTCATCCCTAATTCGTACTTAAGCCGTTCATCCCCAAAACGCTTAGGTGTGGCCTGTTTGAATCCGACCATACACTTCGGGGTTTGCACAGTCATTTTGATGACCGATTTCTTTTTTGCAACTTCAGGTGGTTCTTCTTCAAAAAAACGCTCGATTTTTTCTGGTGGCGTAAATTCTTTTCCGCTCTGATTTTCCTTCACAAGACTCATGATTTCTTCTGGAACGACATTGCCGACGACGAACAACAGCATGTTGCTGGGATGGTAAAACGTTTCATAGCATGTATAGAGAGAATCTTTTGTGATTTTGGCAATGGAAGACACCGTTCCGGCAATATCGATTTTGACTGGGTGTCGGTGGAACATATTCTCGATCACACCGAAATAAACACGCCAATCTGGATTATCATCATACATCTCGATTTCTTGCCCGATGATCCCTTTTTCTTTTTCCACAGTCTTTTCGGTAAAATAAGGCGCTTGGACAAAATCGATCAGTGTCTTCAGATTTTCTTTTACATTTGAAGTACTTGAAAAAAGGTAGGCGGTCCGTGTAAACGATGTGAAAGCGTTCGCAGAAGCCCCTTGCTTGCTGAAGTCCTGGAATACATCCCCGTCCTCTTTTTCAAACAATTTATGCTCTAGAAAATGAGCAATCCCGTCCGGTACCTTCGCCGGCTCATCCGAGCCTAGCGGTGTGAAATGGTTATCGACAGAACCGTATTTCGTTGTAAAGGTTGCATACGTTTTGTTAAAACCTTTCTTCGGTAAAATATAAACGTGCAAGCCATTATCCAGCGTCTCCGAGTATAAGGTTTCTTTCAGTTGATCGTAATAGGTTTCATTCATTACTTTTGACCCTCCCCTTTAAGGAAATAGATCGTATCTAATGTTACTGTATCCGCTACATTACGGATATCTTCCATCGTGACAGCCTGGATGCCCTCGATCCACTCATCGATGGATCGACGTATCCCAGCGACTCTGGAATGATAAAGCAGATCGACCCAGCTGTTCGGGTTATCAACAGACTCGAGAAGCTGATTACGTATCATTTCTTTCGTCTGAGAAAGTTCTGAATCTGTTATATCGCCGCTCTTCATGTGATCCATTTGTTCTTTGATGATGGATACGGCTTTTTCGTAATTTTTGAATTCAATGCCTGACATGACGAATAGGGCACCGACATGACTTTCGATTCTCGAAACTGCATAATACGCAAGGCTTGCTTTCTCACGTACATTGAGGAACAATTTCGAATGTGAAAATCCACCGAAGATTCCATTGAATACTTGAATGGCGTAGTATTCAGGGTCTGCAAACGTTATTGAGGTCCGGTAACCGATGTGAAGCTTTCCTTGTTTGACATCCTGTTCATCAAAAACGACATTTTCCTGGTGTCTAGCGGTAACTTCCTGGACTGGTGCTTCATCTGTATTGATACGTTCATTGAGCCGGAGGCTGGATTGGACTTTTCGTCCTACTTCATCACCATTGATATCCCCGATAATATAAATATCAATTTCATCTTTTTCAATCACGTCTTTATAATAATCGAACAGTTCTTCAGCCGTAATCGACTCGACCTCTTCTTCTTTTCCGAATGCATGCTGTGCATATGACTGGCCTTTGAACATTTCTTCGACAAGCCGTTTGTTCGCAAAACGCATTTTATCATCATATATCGATTGGATTTTCTGTTTAAGTACCCTCTTTTCCTTTTTCACATTGCTTTCATCGAATTTTGTTCCATCATTCAATGGATGAAGCAATACTTCAGCTAAGAAATCCAGGGACTGTTCAAGCAGTTGTGTGTTGTTCAGTAGAAATTTTTCATTTGAAACATCCATACGGATCGTGATGATCTGATAATCACCTTTTTTGGCAATTGAAGTAACGAATCCAGCACCATACATATCTTCTAAAAGACGATGGATATGTAGTGAAGAAGGATAGGATTTCGTCCCAGACTTTAGGACTTGAGCCAATAATGCTCGTTTTGTTACGTTTTCTTCTTCAATCTTCCTTTTTATTTGGATGGAGATCGTCGTCGTTTTATATTTTTCCGTTTCTACCAGATGCAATGTATACCCTTCAGTAGGTATGATTCGAGGTTCTTTCGTCTTTGTCATATCTTCAACCTCTCCTTTGCCAAGTTTTCACTCACTAGTTTACCCTAATCCGTACCGAAACATGAAACACTTTACATTATAATACTCTTCAACGGCATTTTATAACAGCTGGCAAGCCTAATATCCATCATTTAATTAAGGCTTTGGTATTTTTCATTGTTGATTTCTGCGAAATTCACTCCCTTTCCGCGGACGACGGGCGACCCGCAGGTGTGTCGCGAATTTCGCTTGAAAAATCGACAACAGGATTTAACAGCGGCTTAAATTAAAAAAGAACTCCTCATACTATGAGAAGTTCTCTAAAGATCATCGTTTTCCTTTTTCGTATGGTTTACCGATTGCTTTCGGTGCATCCGCCCTGCCGACAAATCCAGCCAGTGCAAGGATTGTCAACACATACGGAGATATGAGCAAGATGACATGTGGAATTTCTTTCAGCAATGGAATCTGTTGTCCTGTAATACTCAATGATTGTGCAAAACCGAAGAACAATGCCGCACCTAATGCACCAAGTGGATGCCACTTACCGAAAATCATCGCAGCAAGGGCCATGAAGCCTTGTCCAGCAATTGTTGAATGAGTAAAGTTTCCGCTGATTGAAGTCGCATACACTGCACCTCCCAATCCTGCGAACGCCCCGCTGAGCATGACTGCGACATAACGCATCTTCGCTACATTGATCCCCATCGTATCGGCAGCCATCGGATGTTCACCTACAGCTCTCAAACGAAGTCCGAAAGGAGTTTTAAAGACGATGAACCAGACGACGAAAGCTAGGGCAACCGCCAAGTACGAAGTGATATAGGCATCACCGAATAATAATGGTCCGATGAATGGAATATCGAAAAGAAATGGTATATCTGATTTAAAAATCCGTTCATTCAGATAAGGTGTCTGACCTGCGTCAAATATTTTCTTGACGAGGAAAATCGTCAAACCCGCAGCCAAAAAGTTCATGGCGACACCACTGACAACCTGGTCAGCGCGGAACGAAATACTCGCCACCGCATGCAGCAAGGAGAAAACAGCGCCGATCAGGATTGCAACCAAGAAAGAAAACCATGGTGATGCACCACCCAATCCCCAGGTCTCTCCATAAAAAGTGAACACTGCTCCGATGAAGGCACCCATCATCATGAGGCCTTCCAATCCGATGTTCACGACACCAGACCGTTCACTGAATACGCCACCGAGTGCGGTCAGAATCAAAGGGGCGGCAGCAAAGATGGCTGTCGGTATGATGATTTCTAATATTTGCAATAGACCCATCTAGATTTTCCCCCTTTTGTTAATGCGGTTCCTCAGCCAGTGAACAAGATAACTCGAAGCTACGAAGAAGATGATGAGAGCAATGACAATCGTAATCAACTCAGGCGGCACCTGGGCCATCGCTTGCATATTTAGAGCTCCGATTTTAAGTCCCCCAAATAGACCTGCGGCTAGGATGATACCGATGGCACTGTTCGCTCCTAATAGTGCTACAGCGATTCCGTCGAACCCGACGCCAGAAAATGCTGCGTTGATTGTCATATATTGATACGTACCAAGGCCTTCCATCGCCCCTGCTACACCAGCAAAACCGCCAGAAATGCACATCGAGAGAATGATGTTCTTCGATACGTTGATACCTGCATAGTTGGAAGCATGCTGGTTGAACCCGACTGCACGAAGTTCATAGCCTGTCGTTGTCTTCCATAACAGGTACCACATCAACACTGCTGCTAATATGGCAACGATGATTCCGTAATGCAATCTGGAATAGTCGGTAATCTCTTGTAAAAACAATGAAGATAATGACGCTGAAGATTGGATATCTTCTGTACGTTCACCTGGAGCCAACATATGATTCCGGATGATTGAATTCGTCACATGTAAAGCAATATAGTTCATCATGATTGTCGTGATGACTTCATGCACTCTGAATCTCGCTTTCAAATATCCCGGCACAACTCCCCATAACGCCCCCGCTGCTGCCGCTGCAAGGATGGCAAGGGGGACATGGATGAAAGCAGGGACGCCTTCTACCGTTATGCCCATATAGACAGAGGCCAACCAACCAACTAACAGTTGCCCCTCTACCCCAATATTGAATAGGCCTGTTCTGAAAGCAAAGGCAACTGCTAAACCTGACATAATCAAGGGAGACATTTGTCTTACTGTCTCACCGATATAATAAGGGTCTGTAAAAATGACACTGAACAATGATGAATAGGCATAGAATGCATCATAACCACTTGACATCATGATGATGCCACCGACGAGAAGACCAAGCGCAACTGCAATCACAGGAACGCTTAACTTGAATAAAATTTGTTGCAGCCTCACTTAGTTCTCCTCCTTCCCTGTCCGTTTGGATCCAGCCATCAATAAACCTAAATCTTGCTCCGTCACTTCTTTCGGGTTGACGATCGCAATGATCTTCCCTTCATAAATGACAGCAATACGGTCGCTGACATTCATGATTTCATCCAATTCGAATGAAAGGAGCAGGATGGCTTTATTTGCATCACGTTCTTCAATAAGTTTGGAATGTATGAATTCGATTGCACCAACGTCCAGACCCCGTGTAGGCTGTGCTGCTATTAACAGATCCGGACTCCGGTCGACTTCACGAGCAATGATCGCCTTCTGTTGATTCCCGCCAGACAAAGCCCTAGCTTCGGTATGCACACTAGGGGTGCGGACATCAAATTGGTCGATCAACTGGTTAGCTTTTTTAAAAATTTCCGGCGCCTTGATTTGTTTGTATTTTGAGTAAGGTTCTTGATAATACGTTTGCAGGACCATATTTTCACCGATAGAAAAATCAAGGACAAGTCCATGTTTATGACGATCTTGGGGGATGTGGCCTAACCCCGATTCAGTCACTTTACGTGGTTTAAGGTTGGTGATCTCTTTTCCATTCAAATGGATTTCTCCGCTTTCTGCATTACGCAAGCCCGTAATCGCTTCGATCAATTCGGTCTGCCCATTCCCATCGACGCCGGCAATCCCGATGATTTCTCCAAACCGAACCGTTAAATCAAGACCCTTGACTGCTGGGATGCCTCGGGAATCCTTTACAACAAGGTTTTTGATTTCAAGGACTTCTTGTTGCGGATTCCCTTTTTCTTTCTTGGTAGTGAATGAAACGTCTCGGCCGACCATCATGGAGGCCAACTCCTCACGATTCGTATCCGCAACATCCACAGTTCCGATCCCTTTACCTCGACGGATGACTGTACAACGATGGCAAACCTCCATGATTTCTTTTAATTTATGAGTGATCAAGATGATCGATTTTCCTTCTGCAATAAGACGCTTCATGATTTGTATCAGTTCTTTGATTTCTTGTGGCGTCAATACTGCAGTCGGTTCGTCGAAAATCAGGATATCTGCCCCGCGATACAACGTTTTTAAAATTTCAACTCGTTGCTGCATACCGACGGAAATATCCTCGATTCTGGCATACGGATCGACTCGTAAACCATACTGCCTTGAAATCTCTTCAACTTTCTTTGCAGCAGATTTGATATCGACCTGGGCCCGTCGTCTCGGCTCCTGACCAAGGACGATATTCTCAGTTACGGTAAAATTCTCCACAAGCATGAAATGTTGATGAACCATACCGATTCCCAATTTGTTGGCGATATTCGGATCCGTGATCTCCACTTTTTTCCCACGGACACGGATTTCACCCTTTTCAGGCTGATAAAGGCCAAAAAGAACGTTCATCAAGGTGGATTTTCCTGCACCGTTTTCCCCTAACAATGCATGAATTTCTCCTTTTTGAACCTGTAATGTAATGTTGTCATTGGCAACAATGCCCGGAAACTCTTTGCGGATATCCCGCATTTCTATGACGTATTCCACCTGTCATCACTCCTACTGTGTTGTTCCGTCCGCATAGGCTGCTGAACCGCCCAGCTGTATCCTATGAGTGCTCTTAAGTGTAACAAGGGAGTCTAGTCGACCTTCGACATGCCTTTGTTACACTTAAGAGCATAAATAAAGGGGTTGACACAAAGACTTATGGGTCAACCCCTCTGTATAGATATAATGATTACTTTTCGCTTTTGAAAGTCTCAAACTCTTCAGCCGTCTTAGGCACTTCTACCTCACCAGCAACGATTTTCTCTTTATATTCTTTAACCATCTCCAGTGATTCTTCAGAAACGTTATCTTCTGTCGGAGCGATACCGACACCATTTTCTTCAAGTCCGAATTCCACGATTTGTCCACCAGGGAAGTTTCCTTCCTTTGTTTGAGTAGAGACTTCAAATACCGCAGTGTCTACACGTTTTACCATTGAAGTCAATGTTACACTCTTGTTGTTTCCTTTATCGTAGATTCCTTCTTCAAATTGGTCACGGTCAACACCGATCACCCATACATCTTCTCCGTTCTTCTTACGGTTGATTGCTTCTGTGAATACCCCTGAACCAGTTCCGCCTGCAGCGTGGTAGATCACGTCAACACCCTGCCCGTAAAGAGCAGAAGCGATTGTAGCACCTTTTGAAGCGTCATTGAAGTCACCAGCATATTGGACAGTCACTTCAGCATCCGGATTCGCTGTAAGGACACCTGCCCTGAAGCCATTTTCAAACTTTGAAATCAATTCGCTTTCTACACCACCGATGAATCCGATTTTATTAGACTTGGATTGAAGTCCTGCAACTAGTCCGACAAGAAAAGATCCTTGGTGTTCTTTGAACGTGATGCTTGCAACATTTTCAAGAGGCTTACCATCCGCATCCACTGCTACACTGTCAACGAGTGCAAATTGTGCTTCTTTTTGTTGTTCAGCTACTTTCTGGATGTCTTCCTGCATCAAGAAACCAATTCCATAAATGAGATCAAAGTTTTGACGCACCAAACTGTTCAAATTTGGGCGATAGTCACTTTGATTTTCAGATTGCAAATAATTGTAGCCTTTCTTCTCTTCAAGATCATTTTCTTTACCGAATTCTTGAAGGCCTTCCCAAGCAGATTGGTTGAATGACTTATCGTCAACACCGCCAGTGTCTGTTACCATTGCTACTTTAAATCCGTCCTCTTTTTTATCACCTGAACCTGAATCCCCTTCATCGCTTCCACAAGCCGAAAGCAAAGTTCCAGCAGCCAATACCATAGACATCAATAATCCATAACGCTTTTTCATTCCGACAGTTCCCCCTTGTTATATTTTTAAATTTTCCTAAATTCTAAAAGCTAAGCGCTTCCAACAACCCCCTTGACCACCTCCTTAAATCTCTTTAAACAAACACTTAAATGGTTATTTGAAATTCAACAAGCTTTTTTTTCAAAACACCGCCACCATAACAACGTTCTTTTTTAAAGTACCGGTATCCTTAGGTGCCATTTTGAGCCTCTTATCACACCCGACGTCTGACCACATTAAAATCAAACTTATCCGCCCTGAAGTAATTCACTGAGTATAGGACAGGATCGTCATTCTGATCATAGTGCATCTGTTTTAACACAAGAAGGGAAGATTCTGGAGGACACTCCAAAACTTCGGAAATCCGGTCGTGGTAGCCTAATGGTTCGATATGGGCAACTGCATACAGGACCCGGCTATCAGACTCGTTTTCCAGTATATTGAAAAGAGATTCTTCTTCCTTGGATTTGTAGTTCACAGGCATCAATTTGGCCGGAATCTGATCATGACAATAGATGACGGGTTGTCCATCTGCAGTACGGACACGTTCCACGACTACAAGTTTTTCCGATGGTGTTAAATCAAATCGCTGGATATCTTCATCCATCACTTCTCTTGTTTCAGATGATAAAAAGATAGTCCCTGGTGTCTTATCACCTCGTTTAATCATCTCAGTGAGGCTGAAAAGCTCCTCAATACCAGAAGAAAAAACAGCTCGTGTACGTACGAAGGTCCCGACACCATGTCTTCTTACAACAACATTTTCATCTTCAAGGATCCGCAGCGCCTCCCTAAGGGTCGCACGACTGATCCCTAGAAGTTTTGAAAGTTCAAATTCGCTAGGAAGTCTTTCCCCTTCCTGATAGACTCCTGATTCGATATCTTTCTTCAATCGATCTATTACTTGTAAATATAATAGACGATGGTCCGTTTTGATGGTCACATGTCTTCACCCCAAGTATGTTGCATTCTAATCTATTTATTTAACAATATTCGACAATTACTATATCATTTTTACATCAATAAATAAATACTATTTTTACATTATATATAAGAATGTTACGACAATGTTTCAATATGACATACTACTTGTTGAAAAAAGCTGATGGACTATAAAATTTAGTTGTCGAGATAATTCTTGAGTTGTTGAGATCATTTTAAAATTGTAGGGATTGTCCCCCGAGTTATTGAGATACATCATATAAATGAGAAAAAGGGCGACCGAACAGCATTTCAGCGTTGTTCTAGTCACCCTTTATCAATAGGTCACTCAACTGGAAGAGGCATCTTGATCAAGAGTAGAGATGAGTACTTCCCTTGGTTTGCTTCCTTCATATGGTCCGACAATTCCTCTTGCTTCCATAGCATCGATCAGTCTTGCGGCTCTTGTATATCCAATGCGGAAACGCCTTTGCAACATCGAG
The DNA here is from genome assembly GCF_020179385.1 of Alkalihalobacillus sp. YIM B00296. GTDB lineage: Bacteria > Bacillota > Bacilli > Bacillales > Fictibacillaceae > Pseudalkalibacillus. The sequence continues at coordinate 66,228 of NZ_JAIBLJ010000007.1, forward strand.
ACAGAAGCCGTTTGCATATCAACGATCAAATTGACAGCATCATCAAAAAGTTCATCCTCCACTTCCTCGACTTTTTGATCAGGTTCATCAGTAGGAATCATTTCCTCCTGATACTTGGCTTTTTGCTGGCCGATAACGAAATCGACGACCTGTTGTACTTCTTCATCCGATAGAAAAGCGCCTTGAACCCGCGTCGGTTTGTTGGCACCAATCGGGAAAAACAACATGTCCCCTTTACCGAGCAGCTTTTCAGCTCCTCCCATATCAAGGATGGTCCGTGAGTCTGTGGAAGACGAGACACTGAATGCAATCCTGGATGGAATGTTCGCCTTGATGACACCTGTGATGACATCCACTGACGGTCTTTGTGTCGCGATGATCAAATGGATTCCTGCAGCACGTGCCATCTGGGCCAATCTTGTAATCGCATCTTCCACATCCCCTGAAGCGACCATCATCAGGTCAGCTAATTCATCGACGATGACCACGATATATGGCAACAATGCCTGCTTTGCATCCGAATCTTCATTTTGCCGTTTGATCATGTTGTTATAACCTTCAATATTCCTTGTACCGCTATGGGAAAATAGTTCATACCGACGTTCCATCTCATTGACGACCCGTTTCAGTGCCTGGGCCGCTTTCTTCGGTTCTGTCACTACGGGGGCGAGCAGGTGAGGGATGCCGTTGTACATATTCAATTCGACCATTTTCGGATCGATCATCATCATTTTCACTTCATGAGGTTTAGCTTTCATCAATATACTTGTGATGATGCCATTCACACATACGCTCTTCCCACTGCCTGTCGCACCTGCAATCAGTAAATGCGGCATTTTGCTCAAGTCTGCTAGTATCGGTTCCCCAGAAATATCACGTCCTAATCCGATACTCAGTTTCGCATTGAGATCATTGCGCTTCGTATCGACGACTTCCCTTAATGAAACCATTGACACTTCCTGATTCGGTACTTCGATACCTATGGCTGATCTGCCAGGAATCGGGGCTTCGATACGCAGATCCTTGGCAGCAAGTGCCAGGGCAAGGTCATCGGTCAGGTTGACGATCTTACTGACCTTCACACCGATAGCCGGCTGTACTTCATATTTTGTAACGGCAGGCCCTAAGTGGACCTTGACTACTTTGGCTTTGACACCGAAGCTTTCAAACGTCCGCTCAAGCTTTCTTGTATTCTCTGAAACATGTTGTCTTTCACGATGCTGCCCTGACTTCACAGGACGGCTCAACAAATCATACGGCGGTAGCTCATAAGATTCATTTTCCACTTCTGCTATGGAAAATCCAGTAGCGACTTCACCAGTATCTGAAACCTTCTCTTCTTTTGGCTTGGATGTTTTTTGGTTTTCTTTTTCAGTATTATTCCTTTGAAGTTCTTTTTGTTTCAATTCTTCAAATTCGAATGCTTCTTGGTATGTGTTTTCCGTAAAATCTTCAATGATCGGTTCAGAATACGGTTGCTCCTCAAATTCTTCTGCTGGTTTAGTTTCATTTTTGTCTTTCGTTGTCCGTTTGCCCCGTGTTTTCCGCTCATTTTTACGCTCTTCTTCTTTCTGTTCTTTCCTGCTATGGATATGATCCTTCCAATCACTGTATGTATTCAAGATGAATTTTTTTAATGGTGTAACAACTTTTGCGAGAATATCATTCATGGATAGCCCAGTGATCAGCAAGACTGCGATAACCCACATGAAGAAAATGATGACTTGTGTCCCCTCGGGTGCGAATAAGACATAGGTGAACGCAAAACTAAAGGCACCAATCATACCTCCACCCAAATCATAAGTTCCTGCATCCGCTCCTTGTTGGCGCAAAAACAATTCCCACGTATTCTGAATCACAGATGGATTTTCCCATTCTCCATTACGTGAAAGAAGATCGAACAGTTTGACGTGACTTTGAAGCATAAGGCCAAGGACGAACAGGTACACACCACTCAAACGGCGCGTGAAAAAACGAGGCCAGGCACGCTTCCAAATGATATATATGGATAGGACAAAGATACCTAACAACAGGATCCCGTACCATTCTCCTCCAAACAGGCGGAATAGACCAGCGAACAAATTGCCCACTTTTCCGAACTGTGCCGCTGCGATCAAAGTCATCGCAAACAATAACAATCCGAAAACTTCAAATGAAAGCTGGGATTTCCAACCTGACGACTTTTTATTCTTTTTTTTACGTTTTGCCATTTTTCCACCTCTCATGACATTTACTTTTCCCGATGTATATGGTGATGCGTGTCTATCGTTATGTATTGTAAAAGGGCTGACCCGTCTTAAGAGTAGGACTGTGTTAACACATCAAGAACTGTAGAAACCGTGTTAAACGAGTCGAACACCTAAGGGTCAACCCACTATAAGTAGTGTTATTATATCATACTGGACTATTGTGAACTAGATGGACTTTCATCGTAGTGGTAGCTCTTTTTCAAAACGATTCCTGGCTGCAGACTCGGATCCAGGTAATGATAAGGATCTGTACTTAGCAGATTCACGATCCTGCATTGGTTCTCATCAAGGTGTTCAACCATCATCGAGACACCGTTCATTTCGATCATAGAATGCTTGTCATAATTTTCAGCGGCATTGTTGAACACCAATTCGTTAGGCATGGAAGTATAAAGGATCATTGGATCAAATCCTGTTCTTTATCAGATGGTTTATCTGCTTCGATGAGTTCGTACAATTTCTTCATCGCTTTTCCGAGTCCTCCGACCTCATCGATCAACCCGTAAGCTACCGCATCGTCCCCGACTACGTTTGTCCCAATATCCCGTGTGAGGTTCCCTTTCGATAACATCAATTCTTTAAATTTCTCTTCAGTAATATTGGAATGTCTCATCACAAAACTGATCACCCGTTCTTGCATCTTATCAAGGTACTCGAATGTTTGAGGTACTCCGATCACCAATCCAGTCAATCGGACAGGATGGATCGTCATTGTAGCTGTTTCCGCGATGAATGAATAATCCCCTGCAACAGCGATCGGAACTCCGATCGAATGTCCTCCGCCGAGTACCAGGCACACTGTCGGTTTCGATAGGGACCCAATCATTTCCGCTATCGCCAAACCAGCCTCTACATCACCACCTACTGTGTTGAGTATGACTAATAGACCTTCTATTTTCGTATTCTGTTCTATGGCCACCAACTGGGGAATCATATGTTCATACTTGGTTGTCTTATTATTTGGGGGAAGTTGAACATGCCCTTCGATTTGTCCGACGATCGTCATGCAATGGACATTCGACTGCTCCATCTGCGGTACGTTCGTCTGTCCCATCTGCTGGATTTTATTGACCAGGCTTGATGAGTTGTTATCCTTGTCCTGGCCTTGTTTATTCGGGTTCTGTGGTTGGGTTGGCTGAGTTGGTGTTATATCTTTATTTTCGTTGTTCAGCTGCTCGTTCATAGCGACTCCTTTCACAACATTCATTACTTTCCCTTTAGTATTGTCTTATTCAGAATCATTCTATCCATTTTCAAGGACAACTTCCTACCATCGATTTTTTTCCGATCCATTGATTCATCCACAAGTGGAACAGATCTGCCATTCTGACCGAAAAGCAAAAAAGAGATCGACCGGGTAATAGGTCAATCTCTTTCTAATTTCATACTGTATGATAGTTGTTCAATAATGATGTCAACCGGACACGTTCCTGCTCCGTCAAAGGAACAAGTGGAAGTCTGACACCACCGACATCAACACCAGAAATTTGAAGTGCTGTTTTCACTGGTGTCGGGCTTGGTGCGGCAAACATTTCCTTCATAATCGGTAAAAGCTTTCCGTGAATGGCAGCTGCCTCTTTCACGTTCCCGGCCAGGAAAGATGCAATCATTTTTTGCATATCATTTCCGATCACATGGGATGCGACAGAAACGATACCATTTCCGCCGACAGCCATTACTGGCAACGTAAGTGCGTCATCCCCACTGTATAGAGTGAAATCATCGTTCGTCCTCGCGATGATTTCAGTTATCTGATCAAGATCACCGCTTGCTTCTTTGACACAAACAATGTTATCGATTTCGGATAACCTGACGATGGTATCGGTTGTCATATTAACGACGGTCCGGCCAGGCACATTGTATAGCATGATCGGGAGCCTTGTTGCTTCAGCAATCGTTTTAAAATGCAGGTAAAGGCCTTGCTGGGTCGGTTTATTGTAGTACGGGGCCACCAGCATGATACCATCTGCACCGGCTTCTTCAGCTTGTTTTGTCAACTCGATCGAAGCATGAGTATCATTGCTGCCGGTCCCAGCAATGACCGGAATACGTTTCTGAACAACTTTGACGACATGCTTGAATAGTGCTACCTTCTCTTCTTTCGTCAGAGTAGGGGATTCTCCAGTAGTCCCCGCTACAACGAGACCATCCGATCCATTCTTAATCAAGTATTCGACCAACTTGGTCGTCCGTTGGAAATCGATGTTTCCCTTATGGTCGAATGGAGTGACCATTGCGGTCAATACTTTTCCAAAGTCCATCTTACTATACTCCTCCTTATGACTGCATCAGATACGATCGCCTTGTTCAAGCTCGAACACTTGATGAAGTGTGTTTACAGCGTTGATCATATCCTCTTCTTGTACGAGCACCCAAATCGTCGTATGGGAGTCAGCTGATTGCAGGATGTTGATGCCTTGTTTTGAAAGGGCGCCGACAATTTTCGCCGTTACCCCCGGAACCCCTGCGATACCCGCACCTACCGTCGATATTTTTGCACAATTACGCTGGACATCCGCATCATAACCCAACTCTTTCAAAATTGTAACCGCCACATCTGTCAAAGTAGAATGGATCGTATAGATCACTCCGCGCGGGCTGATGTTGATGAAGTCGACACTGATCTGCTTCTCTGCCATCGCTTTGAAGATCTTAGATTGGAAATCATAATCTCCATCAGGTGCATGCACTTTGATCTGGGTAACATTCGGTACGTGAGCGATCCCGGTGATCAGACGGTCCTCTATGTCTCTTCCTGCTCCACCCCCAGCAGAGGATGTAACCAACGTTCCTTCATTATCAGAATAAGTCGATCGGATCCGGATCGGTACTTCTGATTGCATCGCGATTTCTACTGCTCTAGGGTGAATCACTTTAGCTCCTTGATAAGCCATGTTACATATTTCATTGTATGTGACCACACTAAGAGGTCGTGCAGCCTTGACGATACGTGGATCAGCAGTCATGACACCTTCTACGTCCGTAAAAATATCGATCACTTCAGCTTTCAATGCAGCACCGAGAGCCGCTGCAGAAGTATCACTGCCGCCTCTTCCAAGGGTAGTGACGTCCCCTTCCGCCGATTGCCCTTGGAATCCGGCAACGACAACCACATCCAACTCTCCCAGCGCTTCAACGATTTTTTTACAATCCATCTCTACGATTTTAGCAGTTGTATGCTCGGCATTCGTTTTGAAGCCTGCCTTTGCACCAGTGAACGCTAATGACTGGATGTTCTTCTGCTTAAGCGAGTTAGAAAAGACGACTGATGAAATCACTTCTCCACAAGACATGAGGAGATCTGTTTCCTTAGGGCTAATCGATGTTGGATTTCCTGTGATCAGACTCAAGAGTGTGTCAGTTGCATACGGATCCCCTTTCCGACCCATTGCAGACACGACTACTACGACTTTTTTTCCTTCATTAACTGTATTATATACATGTTGCACGGCGCGATTCCGTCCATCTTCGGTTTTTAAAGATGTCCCGCCGAATTTTTGTACAACTATATTCATTGATGCACCTCGCTAGTTTATTTCAATAGATCAAGTTTGACGAGACTTTCAGCGATTTGTACAGAATTCAATGCGGCACCTTTCAGCAAGTTGTCAGAAACGACCCACATATGGAAACCGTTCGGACGGTCAAGATCCTTACGTATACGACCTACGAATACATCATCTTTTCCGACGCAATCAGCAGGCATCGGGTAGAGCTGTTGTGAAGGATCATCCTGAAGCAGTATTCCTTGAGCATCGGACAATAGTGCTTTCAATTCTTCGGCTGTCACATCGTCATTTCCAATTTCTACATAGACAGATTCAGAATGTCCGGTCTCAACCGGCAGACGTACACACGTAGCAGCTACTTCAAGATCTTGCATGCTCATGATTTTTTTCGTTTCATTGATCATTTTCATTTCCTCGAATGTAAAACCGTTGTCCTCGAATTTATCAATTTGTGGAACAGCATTAAAAGCGATTTGATAGTGCTTTTCATCTCCAGCAACCGGCAGGACTTGCGGTGTGAATTCTTCTTCATCCAAGATTGCTCGAGTCTGGTCATTAAGCTCATTGATTGCTTTAGCCCCTGCCCCGGAAACCGCCTGATAAGTGGAAACGATCACTTTTTTCAATCCATACTTCTTGCGGATCGGCTCTAAGGCAACGACCATTTGGATTGTTGAACAATTTGGGTTGGCAATGATGCCGTTATGGGAATGAAGCGCATCTTCATTAACTTCAGGAACAACAAGCGGGGTATTCGGATCCATCCTGAAGGCACTTGTATTATCGACAACGACAGCACCTCTTTTTGCTGCTTCTGGCGCGAGTTCTTTCGAAATCGATCCTCCAGCAGAAAACAATGCGACCTGTACACCTTCGAATGCATCTGGTGCCGCTTCTTCAATCGTGTATTCTTCACCTTTGAAGCGGATTGTTTTACCTGCAGATCGCTTACTTGCTAATAACTTTAGAGAAGCGATTGGGAAGTTTCTTTTTTCTAATGTTTTGAGCATTTGCTGGCCTACAGCTCCTGTAGCTCCAACAACTGCAACGTGATATCCTTTGTTTGATTCCATTGTTATGTCCCTCCTCAAAATTCATCTTTCTATATATTATTTTCTAAGCCCCGTCCATTTCCAGTTACTCAGGGTTCGTTCATCAAAACCTGGTTAACTAAAAACATAACATGAAGCTGAATACAGGGCTGAATTATTAAAAAAAAGACACTATATGAATTATAAAATCGCTTATCAAAAAACGATAGAAGGAGAAACAACATGGTTTCTCCTGTATCTCTTGGTCATATTGTCATTTATTTTACCATATCATTGATTGAAGAGGTAAGAATTCTTTTTAAAAGAAAGATTCTTTTGTATGGAAACCATAACACTTATCCATATATTCGTAAAACAGGCTGTAATTGCCGACCATCTAACGCAGCCTCTACAGTTTCTGCCAATAGATCCATATGGGCCACCAACGAATTCGGTTTATTTTGAGGGGAATCCTGCCCATAAGGTATAAAATAGATGCTTTTTGCTGCCATCAATCGCATGATATTTACGCCATTCAAACCGAGTCCATCGTTCGTGGAAATACCTAGGACGACAGGGTTCAAATTTCTCATCGTCGCCTTTGCTGCCATCAATACTGGCGAATCCGTCATTGCATTGGCGAATTTACTGATCGAATTTCCTGTCAATGGAGCAATGACCATACAATCCAAAGGTGTTTTGGGTCCAAATGGTTCCGCTTTGACAATAGAATCGACTACTTCATTACCAGTGATTTCTCCAATTTTCTTGATCCAGTCTTCACCTTCTCCAAACCTCGTCGTCGTGTTTTGAACTGTAAAAGTAACAAATGGAATGACATTGGCACCTGAATCCACTAGCTTTTTGATTTGAGGGACTACTGCCTCATAGGTACAGTGTGAACCAGTCAAACCGAATCCTATCTGTTTACCCTCCAGTTTCATTCTCCTTGCCCCTTCCTCTTAGTTGCTTTCATCCATAAGTAATTGTGTCAAAACATTCGCTATGATCTTACCGGCTGTCTTTGGAGCAACAATACCCGGTAATCCAGGTGCTAGCAATGCTTTGATCCCTCTTTTTTCAGCAAAACGGAAATCTGTACCTCCAGGCTTGGAAGCAAGATCGATGATTAAAGTATGAGATGGCATTTTCGAGATGATATTGGAAGTGATGATTGGTGCTGGAATTGTATTGATACATACATCGATCGATTCTACTTCATTTTCTAAATCGTCGAGATAAAATGGTTTGAAGCCCATCTCTGTTATTCGAGCGATATGTTCAGATCTCCTGGCCCCTACGGAAACGTTAGCTCCTAAATTAGCAAACGTCCTTGCTACAGTGAACCCTACACGACCGAAGCCTAATACCATAAGATTGGATTGGTGGATTGTAAAATCTGTATGCTGTATAACCATCATAATAGTACCTTCGACGGTAGGGATGGCATTATAGATTGCGACATCGTCGCGCTCGAATAATTTGATATGCTTTTTGTTTGCATTCGATGTACATTTTGTCAAATAAGGATTTGTGATACCAGAAAAAACGGTACATGACTGTTTCGTCTTTTGTAGAAGTTCTTCTGTGAATTTTATTTTTTTGTTCGAAAATATCGTATCGATCTCTCCTTCCGGTCCACTGCCGTTGACAGGGAGGATTAAAGCATCCACCTCACTTAATGGTAAGTCTTCCAGATCCATTTTCGTTGCGCCGGTGAATCCATGGTCCAGTTGATCGAATCCGACTAAATAAAGACTTGCGTTCAATGCTGTCAGCTTTCTGATCACTTCAAGCTGACGTGCATCGCCGCCTATGATCGCCGCTTTAATTCCTGTTAACATCCTTCCTCCCCTTTCTCATTCGTCATTAATACGGAGGAATAATTATACTTGAGTGCTGATTCTCCAACATCATATGAAAAATATACTTTCATGGTGATTATTTAAATTCGGTTTGGACATCCGCTTGTGAAGGGTCCACTAGAATTGTTTCTTCACCCACTCGATAAATTTTATTCCACTTAAATTGTATGATTGATTTCCTTTTCCGCAACCCATTCCATTCAGTTAACGGAATTTCCAGCATATGTATATATCCTGCTTCCTCGTCAATGATGAATTCTGCATAAGATAAGACCCCAAGCTTCTCGCCTTTTGTATAATCGATGATCTCTTTCCCTAGGATTTCACTTAATCTCATATCCCTTTCCCTCCTAATTTGGTTATCATTCTATATATATGTCCCGATAGAAGGACCAATCCACAAATATAGAGAGAAAATTGATACAGGGATACGTGATAAAGTTGCAAAATTTATTTCCTTTCCGACGGCGATCCGGAAGTCTCCTCGCACGTTCTTCGCTGTGCTGTCTTGCCTGTCTCGCTTTTCCGTTGGGATGTTGCAATTTCGCTAAAATCATTAGTTGCCCTATCAGAGAAAGAATTACACATCTTACAGGTGAATGCACTCAACATTAACCTTTAATAACGAATAGAAAATGAGGTGACCCTGTTCAGAGTCGCCCCATTTGAAATCAATTCGGAAAATTTTTTGGGAATTGCCCATTTGGACTGATGAGTGAGCTGGAAAAATCGTCTGTGAAAATTCGTCGGATGAGCTGATCGACATTCATTTTGGTAACGGCATCTATGCTTTGTAAGATTTCATCCAAAGATCGATGTTTCCTCAACAACAGTTCATGTTTTCCATTTCTGCTCATACGACTGTTCGTGCTTTCCAAGCTAAGCATGAGACTTCCTTTAATCTGCTCCTTGCTGTTGGCAACTTCTTTTTCTGTAACACCATCATCTTTTAATGTCCGAATGATATTGGAAATCGTATCGTATACTTCATCCAACTGTCCCGGAGCCGTTCCAGCGTAGATATTGAAAACTCCTGTGTCCAAATGCGCGGAATGATAGGAAAATACAGAATAGGCAAGCCCCCGCTGCTCTCTCACTTCTTGGAATAAACGGCTGCTCATGCTTCCCCCGAAAATATTGTTAATGACGATCAAATCGAAAATGCTTTGATCTCCGACAGGTAAACCTTCAAATCCGATGCAAAGGTGAGCCTGTTCCGTATCCTTCTTTCGTGCTTTCTTTTCCGTATAGAATGCAGGTTTCTGAGCCACAGGTTTCTTGTTGGAGGAGGTAAAGCCTCCGAAATGTCTTTCAACTTCCTGTACGAATGAATCGTCGACATTCCCTGCAACTGAAATGACGACGTTGTCGGGTATATAGAAACCATCCATATAAGCTCTTAGTGTATCGCCGTTGAATTTATTCAACGTATCTTCCGTTCCTAGAATCGGATATGCCAGAGGATGATGACTATATGTCGCCTGGCTCAACAAGTCATGAACGATGTCATCAGGCGTGTCTTCATACATTTTTATTTCTTCAAGCACCACGTTCTTTTCTTTTAAAAGTTCGTCTTCATCGAAAGTGGAATTGAAAAACATGTCCGAAAGTGTTTCTAATGCATGCGAGGCATGATTGTCCAATACTTTTGCGTAATAACATGTATACTCTTTTGAAGTGAAGGCGTTCACTTGCCCCCCGATGCTGTCAAATGATTCTGCGATTTCTCTTGCATTTCTGGTTTTCGTCCCCTTGAAAAACATATGCTCCAAGAAGTGGGAAATACCATTATTGTCTTTGTCCTCAAAACGGGATCCTGTGCCAATCCAAATGCCGATTGCAACTGATCTTACACTAGGAATGTTTTCTGTTACAATTCGTACGCCATTCTTACACGTATGTTTTGTTATCAAACTCTTTCCTCCTAAATTGTCAAACAGGCAAATTATGTAGGTATTTTGGTACTTACTTTATATAAAACCACTATACCATTTAAGCCTTTATTCGACAATTATTTGTCAGCCTCACCCAGCTTATCAGCTTTCACCAGTCTCTTTTCACTCATCAGCTGTGACACTGTGCCAATTGAGTAACCTTTCGCCCGAATCCCTTGTATCATTTGTTCTAGGCCTTTTGCCGTTGATGAAGTAGGATGCATCAGTACCACAGCACCTGGATGTATTTTATTCACCACACGGTTCGCCATTTCATTTGGATCCGGTTTTCTCCAATCTACTGTATCTACAGACCAGAGTATGGTGTACATATTCATAGAGGAGGCAATCTTGACCACATCCATCCGGTAACTCCCGCTTGGTGGAGCGAACCATGTTGGTGTCACCTCCAATGTACTTTGGATGATATCATTCGTCTTATGGATTTCATCCTTGATCCTCTGGTTAGTCATAGTCTTCATGTCCGGGTGTGAGTATGCATGATTTCCGATTTCATGCCCCTCTTCAAAAATGACTTTCGCTAGTTCCTGGTTTTTCTTGACCCATGAACCATCCAGGAAGAACGTCGTATGAATTTTGTGCTTTCTCATCGTCGCAAGGATTTCAGGAAGGTGTTCATTTCCCCATGCGACGTTGACAAGGAAAGTGACCATAGGTTTATCCGGGTTTCCTTTATAGATCGGAGAAGGAGGAAGGTCTTCCAATGAAATTTCAGGTTTCGTTTGTTTATATACAATCAAGGATTCGTCGAATGCCTTTTTCTTTTTCATCCGTTCATAAGATGCCTCGATGTCAACTGAAAGGCCGTTATAACCGGGAATCGCTTTCCAGACAGGGTCGATCCGGGCATCCACTGGCTCGATATCATGTTCGCCTGCATAAATTTTGACCTGATCGAGTAATGGACCGGCTTTCGAATCAGCAACCGTCGCAGCCGTGAAACCGTCGTTTTTCAGTGTGGAGATATAACGATGTGAAAGCGGGTTTTGGACACTCATATAGGCAATTAGTAAGATTGATGCTGAAATGATAATGGTCTTGTATCCTTTCATATACGATCTACCCCTTTCAATAGTTAACGTATGTTTGGTTGGGACAGGGTAGAACGTTTGAAAGATGTAAAAATTGATGGTGATTTGAAGGAGATTGGAAAATGGAGGGTTAAAAAAAGAGGCGGATCAACCTAATCCGTCTCTCACTTCTGTTCTTGTTCTTTCTTCTGCTCTTTCAATACAGCTTTTCTTGAAAGGTTTACCCGGCCTTGGTTATCGATTTCGGTGACTTTGACCAATATTTCATCCCCAAGCTTGACGACATCTTCCACTTTCGGAATACGCTCCATTGCAAGCTCGGAAATATGGACGAGGCCATCTTTTCCGCTGAACAGTTCAACGAATGCTCCAAACTTTTCAATTCGTTTCACTTTTCCGAGGTAAATCTCTCCTACTTCCACTTCACGTACAATATCTTCAATCGTTTCTTTCGCTTTTCGGTTCATAGCTTCATCCGTAGAAGCAATGAAAATGGTTCCATCTTGCTCGATGTCAATTTTAACCCCTGTCTCTTCGATGATCTTGTTGATGATCTTACCGCTTGGTCCGATGACATCACGGATTTTATCTGCCTTGATCTTCATCGTAAGAATTTTAGGTGCATAGGAAGAAAGCTCTGTTCTCGGTTCAGCCAATGTGCTCAGCATAGAATCCAAGATTTTCATACGGCCTTCTTTTGCCTGGAATAAGGCTTCCTGCAAAATCTCCTGGTTGATTCCGGAAATTTTGATATCCATTTGCAGTGCCGTTACGCCTTGCTTTGTTCCTGCCACTTTAAAGTCCATATCACCTAAATGATCTTCCATGCCCTGGATGTCTGTTAGTACTGTGACATTGTCTCCATCACTGATAAGGCCCATCGCAATCCCTGCAACCGGTGCTTTGATTGGAATACCTGCGTCCATCATCGCAAGCGTACTCGCACAAATACTTGCTTGTGAGGTTGATCCGTTGGATTCCAAAACTTCACTCACTAAACGGATCGTATAAGGAAACTCCTCTTCAGTAGGAATGACAACTTCAAGTGCACGTTCACCTAAGGCACCATGACCGATTTCACGGCGACCTGGTCCCCGCATGAATCCAGTTTCCCCAACACTAAATGGCGGGAAGTTGTAATGATGCATGAATCGTTTGGATTCTTCCATGTCAAGTCCATCCAAAACTTGTACATCCCCAAGTGCCCCTAACGTACATACACTGAGCGCTTGCGTCTGACCACGGGTGAACAAACCGGATCCGTGAGTCCTTGGCAATAAGCCAACCTCGGATGAGAGCGGACGGATTTCATCAATCTTACGGCCATCCGGACGCATTTTGTCTTTCAAAATGAGTCGACGGACCTCTTGTTTAATGAGCGTATGTAAGATCTCTTTCGCTTCAACTGCTTTTTCTTCGTCTTCCTCATATTGAGCGAGGACTTTTTCGGTGATCGAATCCAGCGCGTTTCGTCGAGCATGTTTTTCAACTACTTTTACAGCTTCCTTCACTTCATCGATAAATTGAGCACTTACTTCTTCAGTAAGTTCAGGATCAAGCTGGTGGAGCTGTATATCCATTTTTTCTTTACCGATCTCTTCGGCAACCTTTTCCTGAAAGGCAATCAGACGTTTGATTTCCTCATGACCGAACATGATTCCTTCAAGCATCATTTCTTCAGGAACTTCCTGTGCTCCTGCTTCAACCATGTTGATTGCATATTTCGTACCTGCTACAACAAGATTGATATCACTTTGTTCCTTTTGGTCTACAGTCGGATTGATGACGAATTCGCCATTGATTCGGCCAACTGTCACTCCGGCAATTGGTCCTTCGAACGGAATGTCTGAAATCGTCAATGCAAGTGACGAACCGAACATGGCAGCCATCTCAGATGAACAGTCCTGATCGACACTCATTACTGTACTGACGACTTGAACTTCATTTCTGAATCCATCAGCGAATAATGGGCGGATCGGACGGTCAATCAGGCGGGAAGCAAGAGTCGCTTTCTCACTTGGTCTTCCTTCACGTTTGATGAAACCACCTGGAATTTTACCGACTGCGTATAATCGTTCTTCATAATTGACTGTCAGTGGGAAGAAGCTAAGATTTTTAGGTTCTTTTGAGGCTGTAGCTGTTGAAAGAACCGCTGTGTCACCATAGCGGACCATAACCGCGCCGTTAGCCTGTTTAGCTAAGTTTCCAATCTCAATGGTCAGCTTACGTCCTGCCCAATCGATAGAATAAACATGCTTGTTTTGCTCCATTTCTCAGAGAACTCCTCTCAAACTTACAAAATTATTGGTTGTCTTGTTCTAGTATAACCCAAAATTATATATTCAAAAAGCTAATAAATCCATCCATGTGTTTTCGAACATGAATATGTATCGCCAGGTTTTTAAAGCTAATAAAAAAGCGGGTATAACCCCCGCTTTTTTGATGAACTATCGACGTAAACCTAGATTGTTAATAAGAGTACGGTAACGTGTAACATCTTTCTTACGTAAGTACGTCAACAAATTACGTCGCTTACCAACCATCTTCAACAGACCACGACGAGAGTGGTGATCTTTCTTGTGTGTACGTAAGTGATCGTTCAATTCGTTAATTTGCTCTGTCAGGATAGCAATCTGTACTTCTGGAGACCCTGTATCGTTATCATGGGTCTTGTACTCAGCGATCAAGTCGTTTTTACGTTCTTGTGAAATAGCCATCCTTTCACCTCCTTTTCTAGTAATCCCCGATCTCCCTAGCAAACGTCGGTGAATCGTTGTGCCAAGAAGCGGTTCTGTACAATTTGTACAAATACAAGAATAACGCTTTTCAAGTCTAATTGCAAGCCAAGACCATTATGTTTTGTGAAAGATTTGTGTTGCTTCCTCGATATCCTTCGCAATTTGTCCTTTCAATTCATCAATCGAGGAAAATCTCTTTTCCTGCCGGATGTGATGACACCATTCTACCTTGACATCCTCCCCATAAATGGAAGCATCAAATGAAAACAAATGGATTTCCACGGTTTGAAGATCAGGGTTCACCTCATTGAAAGTCGGTTTATATCCAACATTGCAGACTCCTTCGTACCACTCGCCATTCACTTGCATACGGACAGCATAAACACCTGTCTGTGGTAATTGATATGTGTCAGAAGGCTGGATATTGGCAGTCGGAAAGCCGATCGTTTTCCCCCGATGATCACCATGGACGACGGTTCCTCTAATCGAATAAGTACGACCAAGAAATTTGGGAATCTGCTCCACTTTCCCTGACTCGATCAATGAACGGATCAATGTGGAACTGACCTTTTCTCCATCTATAGCTACCTTCTCTACAACTGTATGTTTGAATTGGTTCCTTGAATGGAACGGAAGTGTTTCCATCGTCCCTTCACCTTTTTTGCCAAATGAAAAGTCAAACCCCGCAATGACATGTTTGACATTGAAACCAATGATGAAATCATCGACGAATTGCTGTGGTGTAAGGGAAGCGAACGATCTGCTGAAATTGACGATATAAAGCCGATCGATTCTCATCGCGTTAATAAGAGACCGTTTATCTTCAATTGGTGTAATATGCGTTTTTTCAGTCCGTTCCCTGCCAAGGACGACAGAAGGGTGAGGATCGAACGTCATGACCGCTGACTCCAACCCTGTATCATCTGCAATGTGCTTGGCAGCATTGATTACTTTTTGGTGTCCTAAATGGATTCCATCAAAATATCCGATGGCCATTGCAGTTGGTGGGGCACCCTTCAATTGTTCCAATTGGGTATGGTCAATCTTATATGTTTTCAAATTACCACCTAAGTTCTGTTTTGAATTTTAAGTACCTTCTCAGGTTTGACCCATCCTGGGCGTTCAGGATGTGGAATATATATGGCAAGACACTCTCCTTGTCCATTATAAACGGCAGTCCTTGGATTGGAAAGTTCTTTTGTCTCTTCAAGCAAAGATCCATTGAGGATCTTTTTTTCGATTTCGTCTGAAACGGTTACAGAAGGAAAAATCTTCAAAGCTTTCTGAATGGGCATTAGTACATCAGACAACTTATCTGCCATGATCATCTGCTCCAATTGTTCCAAGGTGACAGCCTCGTTTAGTGTAAATGGTCCTGACTGTGTCCTTATCAAGGATGCCATATGAGCTGGGTAACCAAGAGCTTTACCAATATCAACGGCCAACGTGCGGATGTAAGTTCCCTTACTGCAAGTCACTCGGATTTTGAACTCGATATTACCGTCATTATGGTTACGTAGAGGATTATCCAAAAGCTCCAGAACAATGATCCTGACATTTCTCGACGGTCGTTCAACTTCAATTCCTTCGCGGGCATATTCATATAACCTTTTCCCCTTGACTTTCACTGCAGAATACATCGGAGGGATTTGTTCGATTTCTCCCTCAAACGATTCCAACACGGACCTGACTTGCTCAGTGCTTATAAGACCGACATCCGCAGACTCGATGATATCCCCTGTTTGATCTTCGGTCGTTGTCGCAGTCCCTAAAGAAACCGTTGCTTCATAAGTCTTGTCATATGCACTCATATATTCAGCCACTTTAGTCGCCCGATTGATGCAGATCGGGAGGACTCCTGAGACAGCGGGATCAAGTGTGCCTGTATGACCAACACGTTTAGTACGGAGCATTTTGCGGAGCTTGGCGACACAATCGTGGGAAGTCATACCTGCTTGTTTATGTAAAGGGATGATTCCATTTTCTGTTACTTTCATGCTTACACATCCTTATCAGGCAACGACCTGTGGTGAGGTGCTGCAAGACATTAAATATCCAACGAAAAACGTCTAATTTCATTTTTGGATCCGTTACGAGAACAATTACTTGTTCAAATGCTAAATTCTTTTCGCTTCGATACGATTATCAGAGATCTACTAAATTTTCAATGGACATCTGATCCGTTATTTGTGAAATAAGGGGTATTTTAAAAATTTAGCGTACGTCCGTTCCTTTATTTAGGTGAAAGCCGATAAATTCCACTGTTTTCCAGGGGTTTTGGTGTCGCTACTTATATAGAACATGGCGATTTTATGGAAAAAAGGTCTCCTCTGTCCGCCAATAAGCGGAAATCCAAGCTTTTAATCTGTTATGTAGAATGATGGAACGGTATCTATAACATATAAAAGGGAAAATGGGATTGGCCCAGCGGTTCGTAGTCCGATTGGTGAACGACCAATTCATGTATCCTTGTGCTGATCGTCCAATCGGAAGCTTTGAACACGATATGCTGGGGCAATCCCTCTACCCTTTATTCTCTGTTATCATTGATTTCATCCAGAAGCGTCTCGATCCGATTGCCATATTCGATTGAATGGTCAAACTGGAAGAGAATTTCTGGCGTTTTTCTTAAACGGATCCTTTTTCCGATTTCCGAGCGGATAAATCCTGTGGCTTTTGCAAGACCAGCCAGGGTATTCGCTTTCTCTTCTTCATCCCCGAACACAGAAATGAAGATTGTTGCCTGTTGAAGATCTCCAGTCACCTCAACAGCAGTAACAGTGACAAATCCTACTCTCGGATCTTTGATCTTTTGGCCAATTATTTCACCAAGTTCTTTTTTCATCTGCTCTGCTACGCGATTCGCACGTACATTGCTCATAAAAAAACACCTCATTAAGTCAATTTAAAGAAGAAGGTTTCTTATAATAGTTCGGTATCATAATTCGTGACTTCAAATTCATCAAACCGATCCAGATATTTTACTACCTGCTGCAATTCCTTTTCGACCATTTGTTTATCTTTCGAGATTGTCACGATCCCGATCTCAAATCGCTGCCAGAGTTCGTGATAGTCCATTTCTGCTACGGCCACATTAAATTGCTGTTTCAAACGCTGGATCACTTTTTTGACTACCGAACGTTTTTCTTTCAAAGAGTGAGCATCATGAATATGACACTCACACTTCAAACTCCCGATCATTTCGGTTGTACCTCTTCCATGACATAGGCTTCAATTTCGTCGCCTTCTTTAATATCGTTGAATTTCTCTAATGTTATACCACACTCGTAACCAGCAGCCACTTCCTTGGCATCGTCTTTAAAACGTTTCAGTGTATCGACAGTACCTTCAAATACGACCACACCATCACGTACAAGACGCACTCCGGAATCACGTGTGATTTTTCCTTCTGTCACATAACAACCGGCAATGGTTCCTACTTTTGAAACTTTGAATGTCGTACGTACCTCTACTTGGCCTATCACTTTCTCCTGGTAGACTGGATCGAGCATACCTTTCATAGCAGACTCGATTTCATCGATGGCATTGTAGATGATACGGTGGAGTCGGATATCCACTTTCTCGGCTTCTGCGGTACGTTTCGCATTATTATCCGGACGAACATTGAATCCGATGATGATCGCATTAGAAGCTGAGGCCAATATGATGTCAGATTCAGCAATCGCACCTACACCAGTGTGGATGATCTTCACTTTGACACCTTCAACATCGATTTTTCTCAATGAGCTTGCAAGGGCTTCTACAGAGCCTTGGACGTCGGCTTTGAGGATGACGTTGATTTCTTTGATCTCTCCCTCTTTGATTTGTTCAAACAGATCATCAAGGTTGAGCTTCGAGCTCTCTTTACGCTTCTGCTCGATTTGTCTTTTGGCACGGGATTCACCGACTGCTCGAGCTTTTTTCTCATCTTTAAACACTCTGAACTGATCACCTGCGTTCGGCACATCATTTAAACCAGTAATTTCGACAGGTGTGGAAGGTCCAACCTTCTTGACACGGCGGCCAAGATCATTGACCATCGCACGTACACGGCCATACGTATTACCGACAACGATCGGATCCCCGATTTCGAGTGTTCCGCCTTGCACGAGAAGAGTCGCCACCGGACCGCGGCCTTTGTCTAGCTGTGCCTCAATGACCGTGCCGTTAGCGAAGCGATCAGGATTAGACTTATGCTCTTCAACTTCTGCTACGAGAAGGATCATTTCCAGAAGTTCATCGATTCCTTCTCCACTGATAGCTGAGAGCTTAACAAAAATCGTATCGCCACCCCAATCCTCAGGAATCAATTCGTGTTCTGTCAATTCCTGCATGACACGGTCAGGGTTAGCTCCTTCTTTATCCATCTTGTTCACAGCAACGATGATCGGCACCTCTGCTGCTTTCGCATGGTTGATCGCTTCTACTGTCTGAGGCATGACACCATCATCCGCAGCTACTACAAGAATCGTGATATCTGTTACTTGTGCACCTCGAGCACGCATAGTCGTGAATGCAGCGTGTCCTGGTGTATCAAGGAACGTGATCGGCTTCCCGTTCTCTTCAATCTGGTAAGCACCAATATGCTGTGTAATCCCACCTGCTTCTCCTGCAGCCACTTTCGTTTTACGGATGGAATCTAGCAACGTCGTCTTTCCGTGATCGACGTGCCCCATGATTGTAACGACAGGCGGCCTGATCGTCAGTAGATTTTCATCTTCTTCGATTTCAATTTGCTCGAAGTTCGTTTCGTCGATGATGATTTCCTCTTCAACTTCAACCTCGAAATCTGCTGCAACCAGCTCGATCGTTTCCTTGTCAAGTTCCTGATTGATTGTTGCCATTACACCTAATCCCATCAACTTTTTGATGATTTCAGAGGATTCAAGGTGCAGCTTCTTCGCCAATTCACCGACCGTCAAAGAACCTTCAAAAGTGATTTTTTCAGGCATCTTCGGTTTCTGTTGCTCCCTTTTCGGTTGCTGTTGTGGTTGATTTCCAGCAGGACGGTTGTTCTTTCCTTTTGGACGGTTTTGGCCACCTGGACGGTTCTGGCCTCCTGGACGGCTTTGGCCTCCTGGACGGTTCTGGCCACCTGGACGGTTCTGGCCTCCTGGGCGGTTCTGGCCTCCTGGACGGCTTTGGCCTCCTGGACGGTTCTGGCCACCTGGACGGTTCTGGCCTCCTGGGCGGTTCTGGCCTCCTGGACGGCTTTGGCCTCCTGGACGGTTCTGGCCACCTGGACGGTTCTGGCCTCCTGGGCGGTTCTGGCCTCCTGGACGGCTTTGGCCTCCTGGACGGTTCTGGCCACCTGGACGGCTCTGGCCTCCTGGACGGTTCTGGGCGCGATTGCTGTTAGGGCTGTTGCTACGATTTGATTTATTCGGATTATTGTTCGGTTTATTCCCACCGCGGTTGTTCGGACGATCTCCAGATTTTTGCTGGTTGCGGTTATCCGAGTTATTGCCTTTTGGTTTACTATCCGATTGTTTCGTAGGTTTATCGGATGGGTTATTCGGTTTCGATCCTTTCTTTTGCCCCGGATTAGAATTGAACGTTTCATCCAATTTACTTACCGTAGCATCCTCAATTGTCGACATATGATTCGTTACTTCTATATTCATAGTCTTCAACTTTTGAATTACATCTTTACTTTGAATGTTATGTTTCTTCGCATATTCATACACGCGCATCTTACTCATTTGGTCACCCCCGAAATTATTGATCGATCAATTTCTTCAATTTCTTCGCAAAGCCATTATCGATCACGGCAACGGTTACCCGTTGTTCTTTCCCAATTGCGTTACCTAACTCGATTCGGTCAGGAACTATATAATAAGGAACTTGATAGTAAGTACACTTATCTATCAGCTTTTTCCTTGTATTGGCGGATGCATCTTCAGCAAGCAAGATCATTTTGGCACGTTGTTGACGTATTTCTTTAACTACCAACTCTTCTCCAGATACACATTTCCCGGCTCTATTCGCTAAGCCCAACAATGATTTCCATGATGATTTCATCTAGTTCCCCGATTGACTGACCTGATTTTTCAATTCTTCGTATACTGAATCAGAAACTTGGACAGATAGTTGGTTTTGGAATGCTTTCTTTTTTTGTGCCAATTCAAAACAGGAGATCTTGTTGCAAATATAAGCTCCTCTGCCTGACTTCTTACCGGTAAGATCTATCGAAACTTCTCCTTCAGGAGTACGGACAATGCGAATCAATTCTTTCTTCGGCTTGTTTTCTTGGCAAGCTATACACTTTCGCATCGGTATTTTCCGCTTTTTCATCGTTTCTCTCTCCTTTTAATCTTCCAGCTCTTCGTCATATTCATCATAACCTGGCTCTTCAGGTTGTTTGTTCGGATCATATAAACCCTTTTCAATTGCTTCGGTCTCACTTTTGATATCGATTTTCCAACCCGTCAGCTTGGCAGCTAATCTAGCATTTTGACCACGCTTCCCGATTGCAAGTGAAAGTTGATAGTCAGGAACGATGACACGAGTCATTTTCTCTTCTTCTTTCACTTGAACTTCAAGGACCTTTGAAGGGCTGAGTGCATTAGCCACATATTCAACCGGATCCTTAGACCATCTTACAATATCGATCTTTTCACCATGAAGCTCATTCACAATTGTTTGGACCCGCTGCCCTCTTGGTCCTACACAAGAACCTACCGGATCTACTTCGGGATCCTCTGCATGTACAGAAATTTTGGAACGATCACCGGCTTCACGGGATATTGATTTGATTTCGACTGTTCCATCATAAATCTCAGGTACCTCTAGCTCGAATAGTCTTTTCAATAGCCCTGGATGTGTTCTGGAAACCATGATCTGAGGTCCTTTAGTCGTTTTCTCAACTTTCGTTATGAACACTTTGATCCGGTCATTCGTCTTATAGGACTCGGATTGGATTTGTTCTGTAGTCGGCAACAATGCTTCAACCCTTCCTAGATCCACATACATGAAACGGTGATCCTGGCGTTGTACGACGCCTGTGATGATATCTTCTTCACGATCGATGAATTCAGAATAAATGATTCCGCGTTCTGCTTCACGAACTCTTTGGGTGACGACTTGCTTTGCTGTCTGGGCTGCTATACGTCCGAAATCTTTCGGTGTCACTTCAAGTTCGACGATGTCCCCTTCTTCATATTGTGGACTGATTTCTTTTGCTTGGTCGATTGACATTTCCAAGCGGCTGTCTTCGACTGTTTCCACGACATTCTTTCTTGCGAATACTTTAACACTGCCCGTGTCCTGATTAAAATCAACACGGACATTCTGTGCTTGATGGAAATTCCGTTTGTATGCCGAAATCAGAGCAGCTTCAATCGCTTCTACAATGACGTCTTTACTGATTCCCTTTTCTTTCTCAAGTACTGTCAACGCATCCATTAAATCGCTCATTGGACTCTCCCCCTTAGGATTAGAATGATACCGCTAACCGGGCGTTTGCCACTTTGTCATACGGTATCTTGATTTCCTTCAATCTTGTCTTGATTCGAATTTCGACAGTCAGCTCTTCCCCATCAAATGCGGTGAGCGTACCTTCGAATTCTTTTTGGCCGTCAATCTGCTCGTAAGTCTTGACATGCACATGCTTCCCAACTGCTTTATGAAGGTCTGCATCCTTTTTCAAAGGTCTTTCTACACCTGGTGATGATACCTCTAGGAAATAAGCCTGGGAGATCGGGTCGACTTCGTCCAATTTCTCGCTCAATTGTTCACTTACTTTACCGCATTCTTCGATGTCTACACCATCTTCACTATCGATGTATACTCTTAGAAACCAATTCTTCCCTTCTTTAACAAACTCCACGTCTACCAGTTCAAGGTCCATGGATTCCAAGATCGGTGTGACGAGGTCTTCCGTTATCTCACTCACCTTTTTACTCATAAGTGGCCCTCCTTTATCATGGGACATTTTCTGCTTCAACTTTATAACTTCCGAATATTCAAGGAAAAAAGATATCAAACATAAAGGAAAGAGTGGGTTGGCACCCACTCCTTCCGACGACCTATTCACTAGTATTTCCAATTCCAATATACCATAAACGTGATCAGCATTGCAACTTAGAACAAGACTTTACGATAGTCCCACTGGAAGCTTAAGATCACTCAATGCGAAAAACCTAAAACAATGAAAGTTGGTTTGCATCAGGAAGCCCTTCCAGGCACCCTTGATCCTCCAAGTATTGAAGCACGGTTTTCGAAATCTTGCTTCGTTGCTGCAAATCTTCCTTCGAAAGGAATTCTCCATCCTCTTTGGCCTTTACGATGTTGATCGCGGCATTGGTCCCAAGTCCTGGAATTGCATTGAACGGTGGAATCAATGTACCGCCATCAACGATGAATTCAGATGCTGATGAACGATACAGGTCAACCTTTTGGAAGCTGTGCCCACGTTCACACATTTCAAGGGCCAATTCCAAGACCGTCATCAAGCTTTTCTCTTTAGGAGATGCATCCAGACCCTTTTGGTTGATTTCATCAATTCGATGACGGATTGCGGCAGACCCTCTCACCATCACTTCCAAATCAAAATCATCTGCACGTACAGTGAAATATGCAGCATAGAAGAGGATTGGATGATGCACTTTGAAGTAGGCGATCCGGACAGCCATCAAGACGTAAGCGGCTGCATGGGCTTTCGGGAACATGTACTTGATTTTTTTACAAGACTCAATATACCAATCCGGTACACCGTTCTTCTTCATTTCTTCAATCCATTCATCCTGCAAGCCTTTACCCTTACGGACGAATTCCATGATTTTGAAGGCTAGCGAAGGCTCTAGCCCTTTATAAATGAGATATACCATGATATCGTCACGGCAGCCGATTACATCTTTAAGTTCACATGTTCCATTTGCAATCAACTCATTCGCATTGTTCAACCATACATCCGTCCCGTGGGAAAGCCCTGAAATCTGAACCAATTCCGAGAAGGTGCTCGGTTTCGTTTCTTCGAGCATTTGCCTTACGAAACGTGTACCGAACTCAGGGATTCCGTATGTTCCTGTCTTACACATGATCTGATCCTCTGTTACTCCTAATGACTCTGTACCGCTGAACAGTTTCATGACTTCTGCGTCATCTGTCGGAATCGTCTTCGGATCGATCCCGCTCAAATCCTGGAGCATCCGGATGACAGTCGGATCATCGTGCCCCAGGATATCGAGCTTCAGCAAGTTGTCATGTATCGAGTGGAAATCGAAGTGTGTCGTTTTCCAATCTGAGTTTTTGTCGTCAGCAGGGAATTGGATCGGACAAAAATCGAAAATATCCATGTAATCCGGCACGACGATGATTCCACCAGGGTGCTGGCCAGTCGTCCTTTTGACACCTGTACATCCACCGACTAGCCGATCGATCTCTGCTGAACGATAATGAATATTATTATCCGATGCATACCCTTTGACATAACCGTATGCTGTTTTCTCTGCAACTGTACCGATCGTCCCTGCACGATATACATAACCCTCACCGAACAGCTCTTTCGTGTAATTGTGTGCCCGTGGCTGATACTCCCCTGAGAAATTGAGGTCGATATCAGGAACCTTATCGCCTTTAAATCCTAAGAATGTTTCAAATGGTATATCATGACCATCTTTCCTATAGTCAGCCCCGCATTTCTCACACTGTTTGTCCGGGAGGTCGAATCCAGATCCTATTGACCCGTCATCAAAAAACACAGAATGCTTACAAGATGGACAAACATAATGCGGCGGTAAAGGGTTCACCTCAGTAATTTCCGTCATCGTCGCGACGAATGAGGAACCAACCGAACCACGTGACCCAACAAGATATCCATCATTCAATGATTTCTTTACAAGTTTTTGAGAAATCAGATAGATGACTGCAAATCCATGCCCGATAATACTTTTAAGCTCTTTTTCCAGGCGGTCTTCAACTAATTTCGGAAGCTCTTCTCCATAGATGCTTCGAGCACGTCCATAACTCATATTACGGATTTCATCATCAGCTCCTACGATTTTAGGTGTGTAAAGATCATCTGGGATCGGCTTCACTTCCTCGATTTGGCTTGCGACTGCACGTGTTGCTTCCACGACAATTTTCTTTGCAACGTCTTCCCCAAGGAAGTCGAATTCTTCAAGCATTTCATCCGTTGTTCGGAAATGCACATCAGGAAGCTTCTGGCGATTAAGCGGATTGGCATTCCCCTGGCTGCCGATGAGGATTTTACGGTATATTTTATCTGATTCATTGAGGTAATGGACATTTCCAGTCGCTACGACCGGCTTGTCTAGTTTATCTCCAAGTTTGACGATATTCTTTATGATTTCTTTCAGGGCTAGTTCATTCTGTACAAGTTCTTTTTCAATGAGATGTTCATAGTTTCCTATCGGCTGAACTTCAAGATAATCATAAAATTTAGCGATTTCTTCCACTTCTTCAGGGGACTTCTGCATCATACCTTCAAAGACTTCACCTTTGTCACACCCCGACCCGATAAGGATCCCTTCACGGTATTTCTTCAACTTCGACCTCGGAATCCGCGGTGTACGAAAGAAATAGTTGATATGGGACTCGGTCACAAGTCTGTATATATTTTTCAGGCCTTCCTGGTTTTTGGCTAGGAGGATACAATGTGAGGGACGAGTCCGTTCGAATCCGGTCTCCCCCATATGATCATTGAATTCATCATGATAGGTGATCCCCTTTTCGATGCTATCCTTGATCATTTTCAGTAACAGATATCCCGTAGCTTCAGCATCATATATCGCCCGATGGTGCTGCGTCAATTCAATATCAAACTTTTTACAAAGTGTGTTCAATCTATGGTTTTTGAACTCTGGATATAGGAATCTGCCAAGTTCGAGTGTATCGATGACTGGATTGTTTGCATTACCGATACCGACATTCCGGAAGCCGACATTCAGGAATCCCATATCAAAGCTGGCATTATGGGCAACTAAAATCGAGTCTTCGATGAAAGTATGGAAATCCTTCAGCACATCCTCGATCTCAGGGGCATTGTTGACCATATCATCAGTAATCCCAGTCAGTTCAATCGTTGTTGCTGATAGTGGGTGGTGTGGATTGGCAAACGATTCAAAACGGTCGACGATTTCTCCGTTTCTTATTTTCACTGCTGCAAGTTCTATGATTTTATTATAGACGGCTGATAGACCTGTCGTCTCCACATCAAAAACGGTATACGTTTCATCTTGCAAGAGTCGGTGCTGGTCATTATAAGCGATTGGCACACCATCGTCTACTAGATTCGCTTCCAGGCCATATAAGATTTTGATTCCATGCTTCTTTCCTGCCGAATAAGCTTCTGGGTATGATTGGACGACTGCATGGTCCGTAATAGCTACTGCAGGATGCCCCCATTTTGCTGCTTGTTCGACGAGTGAAGACGTAGAGCTAATCGCATCCATCTGGCTCATCGGTGTATGAAGGTGGAGCTCAACCCGTTTTTCATTCTCTGATGCTTCATCCTTCTTGACCACCGGCGGGAGCTCTTCGATATCATTTGCGATCATCACAAGGTCTCTTACGAACGTATCATTTTGTATACCTCCACGTGCTTTCACCCACATCCCCTTTTTCACGGATTGTAGTTTGGGGATATCCTCCTTGTCGCGGGAGAACATTTTGATAAGGAGAGAATCGGTATAATCCGTTATTTTGAATGTCAGTAACATACGACCGCTTCTCAACTCTCGTGTCTCTGCGTCAAATACATACCCTTGAACGGTGATTTTCCTTTCCTCATCTACAATGGACTGGATCTGGACTGGTTCATCCTTTATCCCATATCCGATCTTCAATCTTTCTTCGCGGATGCCATTCTCAAGTTTCTTCTCGGCTTTTTCTTTCTCCATCAAGGCAGCCATCACTTTTGTCTTATCTTCCTGTTCCCTTTGCTCTACGAATCTTTGATAATCTTCCTGATTCTGTTCCACTTTCGTTTCAAATGTTAGCGGGGGGAAACCGTATCTTTTGAATGCAGTTCCCAGGGATGGACCGAGTTTTCTTTGAAACAGCATAGCTTGGGCATCATTCGAGACCCTTACGATCACTTTATTCCCTTCAAGGGCAGGCTGCTCCCCAGAAAGCATATCGAGCACAGGAAAGTTTTGGGCTTGTAATTGTTCGATACATGGGCTCCAATAGCCTTCAAAAAGCTCATTGGTGATTTCTTTTTGTTCACAATGAATGACACAATTTGTGTTTGCGATTGCATGGAACGCTTTTTGCAAAAGTGTCTCAAATAACTGGTAAGCATCATAGGGTAAGAGTGATGGAATGAAAATATGGAAGGTCCATTTTTTCTGTTCCTTTTGGATGGAGAGCTTTTTTAAATACCCTTCTTCAAAAAAGGGGAGCTTCTCCTTAGGAAAGCCGATTTGTTCAAGTAACAAGGATAAACGTTGTTTCCGAATTTCCAGGTCCTCCATTTCATCTTGACTCCTTTCAACGATTGATAGGGCATAACGCTCGTAATGTACCCTTCGGAATATGTATGGTTAAAAAGGGGAGGGACTGACTGTGAATACCCGTCAGTCCCTTCCGGCCGTCGAACATCTCTATAGCTTCGAAATATACCTTTCAAGTTCAGAAATATGCTTTTCTACTTTTTCACCAGTTTGTCGGTTCTTCACTTCGACAACCCCCTCTTCTGCACGCTTCCCGACAATGACCTGTACTGATATCCCGATCAAATCAGCATCAGTGAATTTGACACCCGCACGTTCTTTACGGTCATCATAAAGGACATCCAAACGATCATTCTTCAGTTTGGCGTAGAGGTCTTCTCCAAGCTGAAATTGCGTTTCATTTTTTGGATTGACACAAATGAGGTGGACGTCGAACGGAGATAATGACTTAGGCCATATCATCCCGTCCTCGTCGTGCATTTGTTCAACAACAGCTGCTAATATACGGGAAACCCCGATTCCATATGACCCCATCGTTATTGGTTTCGCTTTACCATTTTCATCAAGGATGGTGGCATTCATCGATTCACTGTATCTTGTCCCCAACTTGAACACATGTCCAACTTCGATTCCTTTTGCGAAGACGATCTTTCCTTTTCCATCCGGAGAAGGATCACCTTCCTTTATGAATCGTAAGTCATCATAAAGATCTACATTAAAATCAGCATCAGGATTGACGTTTTGATAATGCTTATTCGGTTCATTAGCCCCGCATACCCCATTGGTGATATAGGCTACTGCATGATCGGCAATTACTTTTACTTCTTCCGGAACACCAACTGGTCCGATATATCCGACTTCACAACCGATGATTTCTTTCGTCCGTTCTTCAGTTGCCAACTCGACCACTTCAGCTTCAAGGACATTTTTGATCTTGATGTCATTAATCTCATGATCACCACGGGAGAGGACAAGAATAGGTTTCTCATCTACCATCCACAACAGTGATTTGATGCATTTTTGTGGTTCCACATCGAGATATTCGGCAACTTCAGAAATCGTACGTTTGTTTCCCGTATCAACTTTGATACGTTCCTTTATAGGAGAAGTGCTTTTCGTATAAGTTTCTTTAACAGGCGCCATTTCAATGTTCGCTGCAAATTCGGATTCATCTGAATAAGCGATCGTATCCTCCCCGATATCTGCAAGGACCATGAACTCATGGGTATCCTTCCCTCCCATGGCACCCGAATCAGCGATGACTGCTCTGAAATTCAAACCGCATCTGTTGAAAACATTCATATAGGCATTGTAGATCGCGTCATAATTACGGTCCAGGCCATCTGGACCGACATCGAAGGAATAGGCATCCTTCATGATGAACTCCCTGCCTCGTAAAAGACCGAACCGGGGCCTTTTTTCATCACGGAACTTCGCTTGAATTTGATAAAGGACCATCGGTAAGCGTTTGTAAGATTTCACTTCATCTCGGAGTAAGCTTGTGATCAATTCTTCATGTGTAGCACCTAATGCGAACTTGCGGTCATGGCGATCGTTCAATCTCATCAATTCTGGTCCATATGTCTCCCATCTCCCAGATTCCTCCCAGAGCTCAGATGGTTGTAAAGCCGGCATCAATACTTCTTGTGAACCGATGCGATCCATTTCTTCACGGATGATGGTTTCCACCTTCCTAAGGACTTTACGGCCTAATGGTAAAAAGGAATAGACTCCAGAAACACTTTGGCGGATAAAGCCAGCCCGAACCAACAACTGGTGACTTATTGCTTCAGCATCTGAAGGGACTTCCCTTAATGTAGGGATATATAGATTGCTTTGTCTCATCACTGCACCTTCTTCATTCATAAATTACGTCTGATTATTTGATGATTTCATATACATACCTACTATAATTTAAAAGGTACATGCTTAAAAAATCAACCGTTTTAGTCTGATTGCCTCATCATTTAATTGCAAATCAAGAGTGTTTCAAAAAAGAAGAACCTGGCTCATGATTGTCGCGGATGAGCCAGATTCGGTCAGAGTATCTTGGAATTAAACAGATTTTCCCAAAAGTGAACAGATTGTTCTTAATTGATGAAGAATTTATGGATGTCGTTCCATGTCACTACGATCATCAATAACATCAACAATGCAAATCCTATGAAGTGGACTAATCCTTCTTTTTGTGGGTCTAAAGGCTTTCCACGGACAGCTTCGATTGCCAGGAAAGTCAATCTTCCACCGTCAAGTGCCGGTAGCGGCAAAAGGTTGAAGATACCAAGGTTGACACTCAAGAAAGCAGCCCATTGCAATAAAACGAAGACGCCTCCCTCTGCAGCTTGATCAGTGTAATTATAAATCCCTACAGGACCTGACAGGTTGTCAAAAGAAATTTGACCAGTAACAAGCTGCCCTAAAGCCTGTATGATCAATACCGTGAGTTCGCCTGTTTTCTCGACTCCATATTGTAATGATCCGAGGAATGAAGCTTCTGTCGGCATATAGACACCGATGTAGCCTTCAGTCGATCCCCCATCTTGTGTTTCCCTCTCATCAGGGGTGACTGTCACTTTTTCTGTTTGCCCATCTCTCTGGACAGTGAATTGCATTTCTTCATTCGGGTTTTGTTGGATGACTTTGACCAGTTCTCCCCAAGTATTGACAGCCTCACCATCAACAGAGAGAACACGATCCCCCTCTTGAAGTCCTGCTTCATAGGCTGCACCATCTTTATCAAGTTTTCCTAATTGTGCTTCATCAACCGGGATCCCTTGTGTCATTGCATAGACGGCTAATAAAACGAATGCGAGCAAGAAATTCATCAACGGCCCTGCGAAAATTGCTAGAAAACGATCAATTAAAGATTTAGAACCGAATTGGCGATTGTAAGGTGCGATTTGCACTGGCAAACCATCCTGTATGAATTCTGCCTCAGGGTGAACCGGATATGACTCGGTCAGTTCATCGTTAACATGTCCTCTTAAAATCAGGTCGTGCTCGATATCCGCTTTTTCGACGGTCACCACCTTGGCATCAGGATAACGTGAAAGCTGATTGGCAATAATCTGTTTGACCTTTCCATCTTGATCGAAAATCAATCCGACCTGTTTGCCTGGTTTGATTTCGATTCCTTCAGGATCTTCCCCTGCCATGCGTACGAACCCGCCAAGTGGAAGAAGGCGGATCGTATACAAGGTCTCACCTTTTTTAGACGAAAAAATCTTAGGACCAAAACCGATTGCAAATTCCCGGCATAATATTCCAGCCCTTTTTGCTAATAACAGATGCCCTAGTTCATGAAAGAATACGAGAGCACCAAAGATAATGACAATCGAAATAAATGTACTCATTTACGTGACCACCTTTACACTATAAGGGATTGTACAAATCGTCGCGAAGAATTGTCCACCTCACGAATCTCTTCCAAAGAGGGTTCCTTTATGGATTCGTGTTGGTTCAGCGCCTTATCTATCAGGGCTTCGATCTCTAGAAATTCAATACGCCCTTTCAAAAATGCTTCGACTGCAGTTTCATTGGACGCATTTAAAACAGTCGGCGCAGTTCCACCCGCCTTACCTGCTGCAAAAGCGAATTTCAGACACGGAAACCGTTCGAAATCCATTTTTTCAAAATGCAAGGTTCCAATATCTACTAAGTTTAACCTTTTCCCGCTAGGTAATTCAAGTCTATAAGGATGTGAAAGCGCATATTGGATCGGAACTTTCATATCAGGTGTTCCTAGATGGGCGATTACACTGCCGTCTATAAATTCTACCATAGAATGGATCACACTTTCACGATGGAGGACAACTTCGATATCCTCATATTTCGTATCAAACAGCCAGTGGGCTTCGATCACTTCTAGTCCTTTATTCATCATCGTCGCGGAATCGATGGTGATTTTCGACCCCATAGACCAATTCGGATGATTGAGTGCTTCTTCAACCGTCACCCCCTGAAGATCAGCTCGAGACCTATCCCTGAAGCTGCCCCCTGAAGCCGTAAGAATCAATTTCGACATCTCGCTTTTCTTTTCACCTTTCAAGCATTGATAGATAGCAGAATGCTCACTATCGACCGGAAGGATATCTACATTATTCTTTCTCGCACGATCCATCACGATATGACCGGCAGTAACAAGCGTTTCTTTATTCGCAATCGCGATCGTCTTTCCTTCGTCAATCGCTGCTAACGTCGGTTCGAGCCCGATGCTCCCCATCACTGCATTCACAAGAATATCTGAAGCGGGATCGGTTGCAATTTCCAATAAACCTTCTCCCCCATAATATACGAGACAAGTAGGGTTGATAGTCCTTTTTAATTCTTCGGCTAATTCTTTTGTCGCCACAGAAACACGGTCAGGCTGGAATTCTTCAATCAATTCTACCCCGAGTTTAATGTTCATTCCAAATGAAAATGATGTTATCTTAAATTGTTCCGGGTGCGCCCTCACGACCTCGAATGTCTGTGTACCGATTGATCCAGTAGCACCTAGTATGCTTATATATTTCATACTTTCCTCCATTCCAAACCAACTACGACAATAACTGGACGATATGTAAAATCGGCAGAACGAACAAGATACTGTCGAATCGATCCAATATACCACCGTGGCCAGGTAGTAATGTACCTGAATCCTTCACTTCGTAATGTCGTTTGAATGCTGACTCCACCAAGTCACCGATTTGTCCGAAGGTACCAATGACAAGAGCTGCTACCACAGCTAAGATAATCGTTGAATAGATTGGGAGGATCATTTGGAATACGATAGCAACAATGACTGCGCATAATAATCCGCCTAATGAACCTTCGATCGTCTTATTTGGACTGATTACCGGCCAGAGCTTACGTATTCCGATTGATTTACCGAAAAAGTATGCGCCAGAGTCTGTCGCCCATACGATGAACAATACAAAGAAAATCGTCCTGATTCCATTTTCAAGCGCTCTCGTTTCATTGAAATAAAGGAATCCAATCCCTATATATAAGGTAGCCGTCAAGACAAAGCTGACATCTTGAAATGTGAATTGATTCTTCGTGATGACCGTCCACGTCAACAACGAATAAAGGACGATAATGATCCCGAATATTTTCAATGTGTTAAGATCATAAGATACATCCAACAATCCCTCAGGAATGACAAGAATCAACACCATGAACAAAGAAATGATTCCTGGCACCTGTTGGAGCTTGAACCCTCTCATCCTTAATAATTCTCTCAGTCCGATAACAGCTAACATAGCCATTACACTATAGAACAATACCCCTCCAATAAAGACGATAGGTAAGAAAACGAGCGCTGCAATAACTCCTGTGATAATACGTTCCTTCATAAAAGCCTCCTAGGGTTATACCCCACCAAACCTTCTGCCTCGATTTTGGAAATCATAAATGGCTTTGTCTAAATCCGATGCTGAAAAGTCTGGCCAATACACGTCGGTGAACCAGAGTTCTGTATATGCTAGTTGCCAAAGCATGAAATTGCTCAACCGCTTTTCACCGCTTGTCCGGATCAACAATTCTGGATCTCCAACTTCTTTGGACATCATGTAAGAACCGATCACTTCCTCAGTTACATCATCAGATTTGATCTTTCCTTGTTCAATCTCCTTCGCAAGCTGTCGAACCCCCGAAGTGATTTCATAGCGGCTCCCATAATTCAATGCGAAATTGAGGATAAGTCCATCATTATTCTTCGTCCTGTCCATCGCTTCATTTACAGCTTTAAGCGTATAGGAAGGAATGCCTTCTTTTTCTCCCATGATCCGGACACGTACGTTTTCTTCAATCAGCTCTGGAAGGTAGGTCATGAGAAACTGTTCAGGAAGTTTCATGATGAATTCCACTTCTGGTTTCGGCCGTTTCCAATTTTCTGTTGAAAAAGCATACATGGTCAAAGCTTTGACGCCCAGTTCATTTGCACGTTTAACGACCTTTCGGACTACTTTCATACCTTCACGATGACCAGCAATTCTAGGTAAACCTCGTTTTCTGGCCCAACGTCCATTACCATCCATGATGACCGCAATGTGCCTTGGTACACGGGATAAATCGAGTTCGAAGTTTTCAGTCGTTTCTTTTTTAGTTTTCGTTAAGTTCGTAAGCTTCTTTAACATATAGTCTCCCCCAGAGAGATTAAATCAAACAACAAAAGGGATTGCCCCTCTTATGGTCATGTTCCATTATAGACGAAAAAAAGACCATTATGTATCAAAAGAGGCTGCCCCAAAGCAATAGTGCCAGACACCACCAACACAACATTTTGTATCAAAACCACGCTTTTTCTCAAAATGTTGTTCGGAATGGTAAAAATCAGACACTTATGGGACAGCCCCTTTTTTCTATCTTATTTTAACTTGAATTATGTCATACTTCCATGATTTCTTTTTCTTTTGCTGCCGCGATGGAGTCGATTTCAGCAACGAAACGGTCTGTCACCTTTTGTACTTCATCACTGTAATGACGAAGGTCGTCTTCGGTCATGTCTCCGCCCTTTTCTAATTTCTTAAGCTCATCATTAGTGTCACGGCGGATATTACGAACTGCGACTTTACCTTCTTCTGTATACTTTTTGACCAATTTAACCAGTTCCTTACGGCGTTCTTCAGTCAAAGCAGGTATAGCAATGCGGATCACATCCCCATCATTGGATGGCGATAGACCCAGCTCAGCCTTCTGGATTGCTTTCTCAATTTCGACGATGATCGATTTATCATAGGGCTGGATTACGAGAAGTCGTGCTTCCGGGACTGATATGTTCGCCATTTGGTTCAAAGGCGTGAGTGCACCATAGTACTCAACAGAGACACGGTCTAAAAGTGATGGATTAGCCCGGCCCGCCCGTAGTGTGGCAAGTTCTCTACGAAAGGCAGCGACTGCTTTTTGCATTTTTTCATCTGCTTGTTTGATGATTGTATCCGACATGTTATTTCCCCCTCACAACGGTTCCTATATTTTCTCCTTCGATAACACGCTTAATATTTCCTTCTTCCATGATGGAGAAAACGATAAGCGGAATATCATTGTCCATACATAATGAAGATGCGGTTGAATCCATTACAGCCAAACCTTCTTTTAAAACTTCCAAATAAGATAGGCTCTTATACTTGGTTGCTGTTTCATCGGTTCTCGGATCGGCTGTGTATACTCCATCAACATTGTTTTTCGCCATCAAGATGACTTCTGCCTCGATTTCAGCCGCACGAAGGGCTGCAGTTGTATCAGTTGAAAAGTATGGATTACCAGTCCCGGCTGCAAAAATGACTACACGCTTTTTCTCAAGGTGCCGGATTGCTTTTCTTCGGATATAAGGCTCCGCTACCTGGCGCATTTCGATTGATGTTTGGACCCTTGTTTCAACATCGATATTTTCTAGGCTGTCTTGCAGTGCAAGGGAGTTCATAACAGTCGCCAACATGCCCATGTAATCTGCTGTTGCACGATCCATGCCCATTTCACTGCCGGCTTTACCTCTCCAGATGTTACCGCCGCCTACCACAACAGCAACTTCAACATTCATTTCAACAAGTTCTTTCACCTGTTTTGCAATCGAATTGATGATATGCGGGTCGATTCCATACCCTTCCTGGCCCGATAACGCTTCTCCGCTTAATTTTAAGACTACTCTATTGAATTTAGGCGTACTCATTTTTTCCCTCCATCAGCATTTCCTACATTATAATATGGGGTTGCTTGAAAAAGAGGGAACACACCAGTGTCCCCTTTTCCTGTGGATGTTTCCGAAATAATTTCTATCCATTTGTAGTCTTGTTCAATGTCCAAGAATACCTTCGATTGAAATTATTTCTTCACTTGTGACATTACTTCGTCTGCGAAGTTTTCTTCACGCTTTTCCATACCTTCGCCAACTTCGTAACGTACAAATCCTTTAATGGTACCGCCTTTGCTTTCTACATATTTTCCAACTTTTTGATCAGGATCTTTTACAAAACCTTGATCTACAAGGCAAATTTCTTCGAAGAACTTGTTGATACGGCCAGCGACCATCTTTTCAACGATCTTTTCCGGCTTCCCTTCGTTAAGTGCTTGCTGAGTAAGAACTTCTTTCTCACGTGCTACTTCTTCTTCAGATACTTGCTCACGGTTCACATAGCGAGGATTTACAGCTGCTACGTGCATTGAGATATCCTTAGCAAGGTCTTCGTCAGTAGTTTCGCCAATTACAGTTAGAACTCCGATACGTCCACCCATATGAAGGTATGCACCAAATGTGTCGTTGTCTTCTTTTTGAAGGATCGTAAAACGACGCAGTGAAATTTTCTCACCGATTTTTGCAATTGTATTGTTGATATACTCTTCAAGAGAAACACTTTGTCCAGTCACAGTCTGCTTAAGAGCATCTTCAACAGAAGCAGGTTTTGCCTCAAGCAAGTGTGTGGAAATTTCTTGGATCAAGTTTTTGAAAGAATCGTTTTTAGCAACGAAGTCTGTTTCAGAGTTGACTTCGACAATGACAGCTTCATTACCCTTTGTAGTGATATGAGTCAATCCTTCAGCAGCGATACGGTCAGCTTTCTTAGCTGCTTTTGAGATTCCTTTTTCACGAAGCCAGTCGATCGCTTTGTCCATATCTCCATCATTTTCTGTAAGAGCTTTCTTACAATCCATCATTCCTGCGCCAGTCTTTTCGCGCAACTCTTTTACCATTTGTGCAGTTACTGCCATGAGAGAATTCCTCCTTTTGAATATGTAGCCTTAGTAAATATTGACCTTCTTTACAAATCATAGTTTTTGTTTTTGTAAACTTTCTTAAAAAAAGGTTCAAAAATCGGCGGATTAGAAACAAGTAGTTTAATGCACGACGGTTTTTAGGACCGATAATGAAACCGGCTAAACACGTTACGGCCTGTGACAACGCCGGACCTAGTACATCCTGTACGTCGGAGGACCGAAAACCGAGTAACGCAAAAATACGCCGTTTATCACTTGATGACTTCTTTTTGAACTTCTCTCTTTAAAAAAGGTGATAAAGGGTCAGTTCCCCTCTATCACCCTTAAATGAGCATTCATTTACGCGTTAACTTCTGCCTCTTCTTCAGTAGAAGCAGCTTCTTCAGCATTTCCTTGGTTAGCTTCTACAACAGCGTCAGCCATTTTAGAAGTAAGAAGTTTCACCGCACGGATTGCATCATCGTTACCAGGGATGACAACATCCACTTCGTCAGGATCACAGTTTGTGTCGACGATAGCAACGATCGGAATGTTAAGCTTACGAGCTTCTGCAATCGCAATGCGCTCTTTGCGAGGATCGATGACGAAAAGAACGTCTGGAAGACTGTTCATGTCTTTGATTCCACCTAGGAATTTTTCAAGACGATCCATTTCCTTTTTAAGAAGGATGACTTCTTTCTTAGGAAGTACATCGAACGTTCCGTCTTCTTGCATCTTTTCAAGGTCTTTCAAACGCTTGATACGCTTGCGGATCGTGTCAAAGTTTGTTAATGTACCACCCAACCAACGTTGGTTGATGTAGTATTGTCCAGCACGTTGAGCTTCATCTTTAACAGACTCCTGTGCTTGTTTCTTTGTACCGACAAAAAGGATCTTTCCTCCGTCAGCAGCAATGTCGCGTACGTAGTTATACGCTTCTTCTACTTTCTTGACCGTCTTTTGAAGGTCGATGATGTAGATGCCGTTACGCTCCGTGAAGATGTAACGTGCCATCTTTGGGTTCCAACGGCGTGTTTGGTGACCGAAGTGAACACCAGCTTCTAACAATTGTTTCATTGAAATTACTGCCATGAATGGCACCTCCTATGGTTTTTTCCTCCGCCCGCTTCTGACCAACCACAACTGTAGGATATCAGTTGAATTGAGGATCAACAGAATTTCGCCGGTAATGTTATCCGGAACAATTCAACTACCTTACAGCACCAGTGGGTGAATCCACGAACGTGTGTGATGTGTTATATATACTACATAAACACCGAGAATAAATATAACATAAACCTGATGGAACTAGCAAGTACCTACTGCCCATCTCGATAAAATTTTAACATAAGTACTACTTCGCCTTTGCCTTTATTTACTCTCTTGGCAATTTCATCTAAAGAGTACTCTTGTTTTTGCATCGATAGGATTTGTGATGAAACAGAAGCTCCGAATGTTTCTTTTTCTTTACTCACAGGAGGGGAATAGGAGATTTCGTGTTCAGCCTTAGCGGGTATATCACCGGTCATTCTCTTTTTCTCAGGTTTTTCAGTTGAAGCATTTTCCTTATTGTCACGATTTCCAACTGGCTTTTCCTCTTGTAGAGAAGCCAGTTCCTTCAAAAAGACCTCGTTCTCTTCTTTCATTTCAGTCGTATATGCTATCAGGATATCTTCCATTTCCGATTTCATAGCTCTGAAATCCTCCTGCTCTGCAGCTCCTGATCGTTTCCATACAATGATAATAGATAAAAGAGTGATGATGTGGATGATAAAACTTATACTAAGTAACAATCCTGTCATTCATTCCCCCTACCCAGAAAAGTCGACACGTCGTCCTTTATAGGGATGCTTGACCTTTTCTTCTTCCTGATTATGCTTATCTCGCTTTTGTTGGTGGTGGTGAGAGTGATCGCCTTGTCGGCCATTGAAATGTTGTTTTTCCATATGTTCCTGCTTTTCCACAGAAGTGCGGTTCCGTTCGGCTTTTTCTTTTTCAGTTGATGTAGCTTGAGACTGATTGATTTGGGACTGTTGTTGAAATTTCTCTTGCATTTTCCCTGCATCCTGGGTTCTCGGTATCGCAACCTGAAGTTCAATCAACTTTAAACTCATCACTCATGCTCCTATCTTAAAGATTGGATGACAACCTCACTTGATGCCAATTTGAGCTCAACCGCTTTATATTCGTGTGGCATTACCCTTTTGTATTTAGTCGAATTTAAGATCCCTCGTCGGATCGAACTTCTTCAAGGCGTCATATAATCCTATAAGTCCATTGCTTCTCAATTCATCTTTATTGATGTATTTAGGCAAACCAACTGCAATACGTTAAACGTGATATTGGACCAAGGGTAAATGCATTTCCAATAAGGCTTCACAAGATTCTTTATCCCGAAATTTCGACCAATTGTCCCAATGTACACTCGATTCTAAAGTTGCCCCGCTTCGCATCCAATCCCTCCTCACAAACTATTTATCCAAGTCATTAAATGGTCGTTATCCCTTTATGTATCGTCCGTATCATCAATTGACACTTTTCAATATCGAATTCAATCGTCCTGCCGTTCTGACCACCTACATCTTCAGCAATAACGGGGATTTCCAATGATTTCAATGTGTCTTTGACTGCTTAGATATTACGTAGGCCTATTCTTAACGCTTCACTTTTTCCTGTAAATTGGAACATCTGGGCGCCTCCAGCAATTTTTGCTTTCAAATGCCCTCTTTTTACACCAAAGCTCTGAATGAGCTCTGTAACCATTACAGGAAGTGCTGTATCAGCATACTTCACTAAATTGAAAGTCAGATCCCTCGAAAGCTCTGAACTTGGTAGCATCACATGTGCCATGCCTGCAACATGTTTACTCGGTTCAAAAACGACAACCCCGACACATGAACCGAGACCAGTCGTTTTCAACTTAATCGGTGCTTTTGTAACTTGATAATCTGAGATTTTCACATTTATGGTTTGCATTATTTTATTCATTTACCGGAACCCCAAGTGATTTGAAAATCTTTTGAAAAGAATCTGGGTCCGGAAGTAGAAGAAAGTGGCTATCTATGCCAGAATGTTCAGTTTCTCCATTTTTAAGTTGGGTATCAATTATGATGGCATAATCACTGACTTGGGACATTTCCATCAATCCATAGGACAAAACCGCAGCAGCCATATCGACTGTCAAGAATGGGACAGATGGCGATAAATTCAATCCGGTGAAATCAGAGAATGATGAGAGATAAGATCCAGCAAGTATACTCCCTGTTTCTTGAAGGGCTGATCTAGCAATCTCTGAATGAAAGATGCTCTCTTCATCTATAATGGGATCACTGGTAAGTTGTCTTAATAATGTAATAGCTTCTCTTAAAGTGAAAATCAGACACATGTTTCCAGGTGCATCACCTGCCACCCGGAAAAATGTTGCCGCAACCACCGTCTCTTCTGGATTTAACACCTTTTCTAGATTGAGCAGGATGAGCAGCCTTTTCTCAAGCTTGGCAACTCCATCAAGATATTCCGCCTCAATGCCTCCAACTACTTTCGGTGGCGATTTTCGCGATAGTCGTCGTTTTCCCTACACCAGTCGGTCCAATCAGATTAGATACTTTTTGTCGTAGTCAAAAGGACCGAAAGCTGCGTTAGATAGTAAACTAAGGATTTCTTCCCTCACCCACTTTTGAATCGAGCCATCTGCTGCTTTTTCAGATTCCTTCCTATACCACCTTTTCAGCAATCTTTTTGATAAGTCTGCTCTCAGCTTACTGTTGACTCCTTGATCTTCCAGACAGCTGATTATATTCGTGATCTTTTCTGGAAATGGAATGGGTTGTGTTGTTTGTCGTATTTTCGGATCCGCAACAATTGGTTTTTTTGACTGATGTGTAGATTTCAAGGTTTCTTTTTGTCTCATTGAATGATTTGTCAGTATTGGAATATTGTTACGCGGACTATAGTAGTCGTTATTTCTTTCACTCAGAACAGGATCAGGATCAAGTGCAGCAAAGACTTCCAGAGAAGGTTTTGTGAAAAAACCAAGGAAGCCTCCTGTACGGATTTCTTTTGAATTCAAAATGCTCTTGCAGGCCTAGAATGCCCTCATCCTTATAGTTTTTAATCCACCTATCAATTACTGAATATGTGACTCCTAATTCTCTTCCGATTAGTTTACTACCCATACCTTTGTGTAAATACATTTCGATAGCCTTCATCTTAAAATCAACAGTAAAGGTTCTTCTCTTTTTCCCCATAAAAAATCCCCTCCAGAATAAACAGTATAGTAACTTTCTTTCTACTGTCTACTAGAAGGGGATAATACCACAATATCGGGATCATCTTCTACAGCTTTAATTTCATTCACCTTTTTTAAAACTGTCTATTTTTAGGGGGTAGTTCAACATGTAAGACGCTTTTCCTAAGTGCCTTTGTTGGGGAACAAATATGCCATAAAAAAAGGACTGACTCGATGTCAGTCCTTCTCCTCATTAGATCGCTTTTAATTTTGAAAGCTCATGTAAGAACTTATCATTCAACACTTTGATATAAGTACCCTTCATTCCAAGTGAACGCGACTCGATCACCCCAGCGCTTTCCAGCTTCCGGAGCGCGTTCACAATTACAGAACGGGTGATTCCCACACGGTCAGCAATTTTACTCGCAACTAGAAGCCCTTCATTTCCATCCAATTCTTCGAAAATATGCTCGATCGCTTCCAATTCACTATATGACAATGAACTGATCGCCATCTGTACAACAGCTTTATTACGAGCCTCCTCTTCGATTTCTTCCGATTTTTCACGGAGGATCTCTGTACCTACAACCGTAGCGCCATATTCAGCAAGGATCAGATCGTCATCTTCGAATGATTCATTCAATCTTGAAAGAATCAGCGTACCTAAACGTTCACCAGCCCCTACGATAGGCACGATCGTTGTAAGGCCTTTACCGAATAGATCTTTGTTCTCCACAGGGAAAGCGGTATAATCGCTGTTGATATCCAGGTTGGAAGAAGTATCAGTGATGTTGAAAAGGTTCTTCGTATATTCAGTAGGGAACTGTCGATCAACAAGCATCTTTTTCATTCTTTCATTCTCAATTTCCTGTACAAGTGAGAATCCAAGTAACTTTCCACGTCGGCTGACGACGAAGATATTGGCTTCGATCACATCACACAGTGTACCTGCCATTTCTTTAAAATTAACTGGCTTGCCACCAGATTCTTGAAGTAATGCATTGATTTTCCTAGTTTTTTCTAATAAATTCATTTGTAACTCCTCCTAAGTATTATAAGATATACTGACTCAAGTCCCGATCTTTTGCAATAGCTCCTAGTTTTTCATCGACATAATCCGGAGTAATTGTAATAGTCTCAAGATTAATATCTGGGGCTTCAAAAGATAAATCTTCCAGCAATCTTTCCAGAATCGTATGAAGTCTTCTTGCTCCGATATTGTCAGTATTTTGATTCACATCAGTTGCGATAGTCGCAATTCTACGAATAGCATCGTCAGAAAATTCTATGTTTATACCTTCAGTTTGCAAAAGAGCTTTATATTGTTTTGTCAAAGCATTGTCAGGATCCACAAGTATCGAGATGAAATCATCAATAGTAAGACTCGAGAGCTCGACCCTGATCGGGAACCTGCCTTGAAGCTCTGGTATCAAATCGGAAGGTTTTGCAATATGAAACGCACCAGCTGCTACGAACAACACATGATCTGTCTTGACAGGTCCATATTTCGTAACAACGGTCGATCCTTCTACAATCGGTAAAATATCCCTTTGAACCCCTTCACGGGAGACGTCAGCAGATTGATTCCCTTTTCCTGCAATCTTATCAATCTCATCTATAAAAATCATACCCGTTTGTTCGGCTCTTGTAACAGCTTCTTGACCAACTTCGTCCATATCGATTAGTTTCTGGGCTTCTTCATGGGTCAATACTTTCCTAGCTTCCTTTACGGTAAGCTTCCGTTTCTTCTTTTTCTTAGGCATCAGATTACCGAGCATATCCTGCATATTCATCCCCATTTGTTCCATACCCGATCCTTGGAACAAATCCATCATATTTTGGTTCTGTTCCTCTACTTCGACGGTGACATAGTGATCTTCCAATTCACCAAGAGCAAGTTGATGAGCGATCTGCTTCCTTTTCGAAGCGATTTGATCCTTTTCATGATCAGCTTTGTCATCCGTGTCTTGCTGTTGTTGGTTCCCGAATAACATTTCAAGTGGATTTTTATAAGCATTTTGTTCAGTTTTCTTTGAAGGGACAAGTAATTCCACAAGTCTCTTATTTGCATTCTGTTCAGCTGGTTCTTTGACGGAAGCCACCTTTTCCTCTTTAACGATACGGATGGATGTTTCAACCAGGTCACGTACCATGGATTCGACATCACGCCCGACGTATCCGACTTCAGTGAATTTAGTCGCCTCGATTTTGATGAATGGCGCTCCGACTATCTTTGCCAACCTTCTTGCGATTTCAGTTTTCCCGACCCCTGTCGGACCGATCATCAATATGTTTTTGGGAACGACTTCATCTCGAATCGACTCATCGATCAAGCTCCTGCGATACCTGTTACGAAGTGCAATTGCAACTGCTTTCTTCGCACTCTGCTGACCAACAATAAACTGATCAAGTCGTTCAACAATCTGTCTTGGTGTATAATCCATTTTCATCGTGTCAAACTCCCCCGTTTCAAGTTAATTGTTCAACAAGTATATGGTCATTTGTGTAAACACATATTTCTGCAGCGGTTTCCAAAGCACTTTTCGCAATATCGGCAGCAGTCAGATGTTCACCATACCTTTTCAAAGCTCTGCCTGCGGCCAAAGCATAATTCCCACCTGACCCGATCGCTAATATTCCATCATCAGGTTCGATGACTTCCCCGGTACCAGAAACGAGTAACAGTGTCTCTTTATTCATGACGATCAGCATCGCCTCCAATTTGCGCAGCATTTTATCACCACGCC
This sequence comes from Alkalihalobacillus sp. YIM B00296, assembly GCF_020179385.1. Lineage (GTDB taxonomy): Bacteria > Bacillota > Bacilli > Bacillales > Fictibacillaceae > Pseudalkalibacillus. The sequence continues at coordinate 108,670 of NZ_JAIBLJ010000007.1, forward strand.
ATTCTTTGGCAAGTTCCACAGCAGAACGCTGTAGGTTTCCGTTGAATTCTTCAAGTTTTGCTTCGAATTTTTCAAATAAAGTGAATGCATCTGCGACAGAACCCGCAAATCCTGCAAGAACTTTACCATCGTATAGTTTACGGACCTTCCTTGCTGTATGTTTCATCACTACAGCATTTCCGAAAGTCACTTGCCCGTCTCCTGCCATTGCACAATTGCCTTTATGATGGACAGCAAAAATTGTTGTAGCATGGAACGTATCCATAATCGACCCCCTCCCTTCATTTGACTCTCGTTAAGCTCTTGGATGAAAGTTGCGATACAGCTGCTGTAATCTATCTTTTGTAACATGTGTATAGATTTGGGTTGTGGACAGTTGTGAATGGCCTAACATTTCCTGTACAGCTCTCAGATCAGCACCCTCATTCAATAGATGGGTTGCAAATGTATGTCTCATCATGTGAGGTGTGATGTTCACCGTCAGAGACGTCGATTCAATCAGCTTCTTCAAAACTTTCCTCACACCCTCATCCGTTAAGGGATCTCCTTTATAATTCACGAAAACTTTATCGTGCTCTTTTGTTTTCATCAATGTCTTCCTGCCAGATTGCAAATAGCGCTCAATGGCCTCTACTGCAAAGCTTCCAATCGGGACATACCTTTCCTTCCGGCCTTTCCCCCTTACAAGGATCGTCTCTATGGTGAGATCGATGTCTTTCAAAGAAAGCTCACAACATTCACTGACTCGAATTCCCGTTCCGTAAAGAAATTCGAGCAACGTTTGATTCCTTTGTCCCAACGGTGTGTTCAAGTTCGAAACTTCAAACAACTCCTCAAGTTCTTCTTCATAAAAGAATTTGGGGAGTCGCCTGGTTTGTTTAGGTAAACTTACTGTTTTGAAAGGATTCTGTTCTAAGCGTTCATCTCTGATCAAAAAACGGTAGAAGCTTCTTAAAGTTGAGACTTTTCTTGCTACAGTTTTCCTGGCATATCGCTTTTCATGCAATACCGTCAAGTAGTGGCGGACATGCACATAAGAAACAGCAGCAAATTGGTGCAAACCTTGCTGCTTCATGAATCCGACAAAATCGTCGATGTCAAGTTGATAGTTGAGAACCGTGTGCTGCGAACAGTTCTTTTCAATTTGTAGATACTCAATAAAGAGACGGATGTCTTCTTGCATACAATATCAACTTCCTGTTATTTTCTGAATAGTGAAACAATTAGCATAAAGACCCCTAAATCGTACCACAACGTAGAGGCCTTGACAATATATATTCACACTTTTGTTAAAAAATTCTGAATTGTTTCCAATGCACGGTCAGCAATTTTTTCGTATCGTTCCTTCTTATTCTTGATTCTCTTCTCAAGCGGAGGGAAGAGTCCGAAATTTGCATTGATCGGTTGAAAATTATCCGGATTTGCAGTCGTAATATATTCTGCCATACCGCCCAAGGCTGTTTCCAGTGGAAAGACCACCAGTTCCTGATCTTGGATTAGTCGAGCCGCATTGATTCCAGCGATCAATCCTGAAGCTGCACTTTCTACATATCCTTCAACACCAGTCATTTGACCAGCAAAGAACAGATCATTTCGCCCTTTGTATTGATATGTCGGCTTGAGCAGGTTTGGTGAATTGATGAACGTATTTCGATGCATGACACCGTAACGTACGATTTCAGCATTCTCTAAACCAGGGATCAACTGAATGACATCTTTTTGCGGCCCCCATTTCATATGGGTCTGGAAACCTACGATATTATAAAGGGTGCCAGACTTATTGTCCTGTCTCAATTGAACGACCGCATAAGGTTGCTTCCCGGTTTTCGGATCCTCCAACCCGACCGGCTTCATCGGTCCGAAGAGCAATGTCTTCTTCCCTCTTTTCGCCATGACCTCGACGGGCATACAACCTTCAAAGAAAATTTCTTTCTCAAATTCTTTCAAAGGGACGGTCTCTGCTGAAATAAGTGCTTCATAAAAACGATCGAATTCTTCTTCTGTCATCGGGCAATTGAGATAAGCCGCTTCGCCTTTGTCATACCGTGACTTCAAGTATACTTTGTCACGATCGATACTGTCCACTTCGATGATCGGGGCTGCCGCATCATAGAAATAAAGATATTCTTCACCCGTCAATGACAATAATGCTTTGGATAGATCTTCAGACGTCAGCGGGCCTGTAGCGATGATTGTTGGTCCCTCTGGAATATCACAGATCTCTTCTTCATACACCGTTACGTTCGGATGACCTTTGACCCGCTCCGTCACCTTCGCTGCAAACTCATGACGATCGACTGCAAGGGCTCCACCTGCAGGTACAGAACAATCATCAGCACTTTGGATGATGACGGAGTCCAGATGTCTCATTTCTTCCTTCAAGACGCCGACTGCATTCGTCAATGCGTTTGAACGCAAGGAATTACTGCAGACCAACTCTGCGAACTTATCCGTATGGTGGGCTGGTGTCTGCCTTTTCGGCCTCATTTCATATAGATTGACTTTAATCCCGCGTTTCGCTAACTGCCAAGCAGCTTCACTTCCTGCTAGTCCAGCTCCAACGACATTAACTGCTTGTAAATTCACTATCCATCACCCTAATTTTGTTTCTCTTTGTAGTCGCAATTCGTACATTGAATTGTCGTACTTTTCTTCGACTTCTTTTCAACGAGCATGCTATCGCACTTTGGACACGGACGACTGATCGGTTTATCCCAAGAAACAAAATCACATTTAGGGAATCGATCACACCCGTAGAAGATTCGGCGCTTCTTACTCTTACGCTCCACGATGTTACCTTCATTGCATTTTGAGCATTTCACGCCAATATCCTTAACGATCGGTTTTGTATTCCTACAGTCAGGAAAATTTGAGCATGCCATGAATTTACCGTATCGACCCATTTTAAAGACCATTTCACTGCCGCACTTCTCACACTTCTCGCCGGCTGGCTCATCCTGGATCTCCACTTCCTTCATTTCTTCCTCGGCAACCTTCAATTTCTGTTCAAATTCCTTATAGAAGGCATCTATGATCTTCTTCCATTCTGCCGTACCTTCTTCAATATGGTCAAGATTCGTTTCCATCTCTGCTGTAAACTCAACATTAATGATTTCTGGGAAGAATTCAAGAATCAGCTCCAAAACAATTTCACCAAGCTCCGTCGGTACGAATTTTCGTGCATCCAATGCAACATAACCTCGGCGCTGGATGGTATCAAGTGTCGGAGCATAAGTCGATGGCCGGCCGATTCCAAGCTCTTCCATCGTTTTGACCAGCCTTGCCTCGGAATATCTAGGTGGTGGTTGAGTGAAATGCTGGCTCGGTTCAATCTCTTCTGTTTTGACTGATTCCCCTTCTTTTAGGTCGGGGAGGATTTTATCTTCATCATTCTTATTATCATCATTACCCTCGACATAAACCTTCATGAATCCAGGAAATTTCACTTTTGAACCGTTAGCACGGAAACGGACGCCATTGTTATCCAGGTTTACAGCCATCGTGTCCATGATTGCTGGAGCCATCTGGCTTGCGACGAATCGTTCCCAGATCAATTTGTATAGGCGATATTGGTCACGGCTCAAATAGGGTTTCACTGTTTTCGGATCCCGCATGGCCGACGTCGGTCTTACAGCCTCGTGAGCATCCTGCGCATTGTTGGATTTTTTTCCGCTTGTACGATTGCTTGTGAATTTTGAGCCATATTGCTCAGTAATGTAATCTTTTGCTTCATTTTTTGCAACATCTGCTACACGTGTAGAGTCGGTTCTCATGTAAGTGATCAGACCGACTGTACCTTCTTTACCGATATCAATACCTTCGTAAAGCTGCTGGGCCATCATCATCGTTTTCTTTGCGCGGAAATTCAGCTTTCTTGCCGCTTCCTGTTGTAGTGACGAGGTTGTAAATGGTGCAGCAGGATTTCTCTTCCGCTCTTTCTTTTGCACAGAAGTAATATCGAATGAATCACCTTTAATGTGTTTCAATACTTCTTTTACTGTTTCTTCATTCGATAATTCAACTTTTTCTCCATTCAGTTCAAAGAAGGAGGCTTCAAATTGCTCTCCATTCTTATCGAAGATCGCTTTGATTTTCCAATATTCTTCAGGTTTGAAATTCTGGATTTCTTTCTCCCGTTCGACGATCAAGCGTAAAGCGACGGTTTGGACACGACCAGCACTAAGTCCTTTTTTCACTTTCTTCCATAGTAAAGGACTGATATTGTAACCGACCAGTCGATCTAAAATCCGTCTCGCTTGTTGAGCATCCACAAGATCCATATTGATCTTTCGGGGTCTCTTGAACGAATCTTTTATAGCTTGCTTTGTAATTTCATTGAACACAACCCTGCAATCGGATTGATCGTCCATTTCAAGACTATGTGCCAAATGCCAAGCAATCGCTTCTCCTTCACGATCAGGGTCAGCTGCGAGGTAAATCTTTTTCACTTTCTTCGCTGCAGCTTTCAAATCTTTCAGGACAGGTCCTTTCCCTCTGATCGTAATGTATCTAGGTTCAAAATCGTTCTTTACATCTACACCCATTTGGCTTTTAGGTAAATCACGTAAATGTCCCATGGAAGCTTTTACGATATATTTTTTGCCTAGGTATTTTTCAATCGTTTTTGCTTTGGCGGGAGATTCTACTATTACTAAGTAATCAGCCATAAGCCTATCTGTCTCCCCCTTTTTCTAAATTTAAAATCTTCCCTATTATTGTATATAGAAGTATGGTTTGTCAAACCTAAGATTTGAAGTCACACAACTTCTCCAGTATATCTTCAGCACTTGTCGTGAGCTTTGCACCTTGCTGTATCAGGTAATGGGTCCCCCCTGTGCGAGGTTCTAAAATGGATCCAGGAACTGCGAAAACTTCTCTCCCCTGTTGCAGCGCTTGATCCCCCGTGATCAAAGATCCACTCTTTTCAAGAGCTTCTATAATCAATGTTCCCCTTGAAAGACCGCTTATAATCCTATTTCGCATCGGAAATTGCCATTTTGCCGGCATACGGTAAGGTGGATATTCAGATACTAACAGGTAATTTGAAGCGATATTACAGGCGATATCCGTATGTTCACGTGGATAAATATGATGAAATCCACTCCCTAGAACTGCAATCGTGCTGCCGCCAGATGCTATCGCTTGTCGATGAGCTGCGATATCAATCCCGTACGCCAATCCACTGACAATGGTCCATCCTCCTTCAATTAAAGGAGTTATGATCTTTTCTAGACTCCGTCGCCCGTTTGTTGAGGCGTCTCTCGTTCCGACTACACTCAATATCCTGTGCCTAGTTGAAAGGGTCTTGTCACCTTTTAAATAGAGTACCAGTGGGGGATCGAATATTTCCCTTAATAATGAAGGATACTCAGAGTCGAATAGTGTGATGACATGAATCTTTTCATTGATATATTTTTCGAAGTGATCCAGAATACGTTCTTGCTTCATCCTGTCTTTCATCTGATGTACAGTTACTTCAGAAAGTTGATACTTTTTCTTTAATTGATGGTTACTCACTTGAAACACTTTTTCAAGAGTGTTGTCTTCTTCTATCATTTTAGACAACGTTTTATTCCCTAAACCATGACACCGAGATAAAAATAAAAGGCGCTTCTTCCTGCTATCTAACAATGTTTCGATCTCCTCTTTTATTAAACTGGCATGTATATAGCTGAAACTACAGATGGGATATGAACAATCTAGGAAAATCTTCTTCACGAAAGGTTCGATATCTCTATCCAATTCACCTTTATTTTTTAGCTTTGTTATACTTGTTTATTTTTGCAAAATTCACTCCTAAAAACGGACTCGCCGTGGGCAGCCACGAAGGTAACCGGAAAACCGACAAGGAGGCTGTCGCCGCCGCAGGAAGTTTCAATTGCACCAAGTGAATTACAATGAAAAATCATCATTAATAATTACCGGGACCTTTTTTATGTATGCAAATAAAAGAGGAGCCAGCCCATACGGCCAGACTCCCCGTCTTCAGGAGTCTGACACCATTCCTCCGGGCCAGCTCCATAGATGATTTATTTGTTAGCTGTCGTACAGCGATCTAACAAGTTTTCTTCCTTCAACACGGAAATCAATGTTTCTCCCATAACTGATGGCGTTTCAGCTACCTTGATTCCACATGCATTCATCGTCCTGATTTTTTCTTCTGCAGTTCCTTTACCACCGGAAATGATGGCACCAGCATGTCCCATCCGCTTCCCTGGAGGTGCAGTCTGGCCACCGATGAAGCCAACTACAGGTTTTGTCATGTTCGCCTTGATCCATTCTGCAGCTTCTTCTTCAGCAGTACCGCCGATCTCACCGATCATGATCACTGCGTAAGTATCCTCATCTTCGTTAAAAGCTTTAAGAACATCGATGAAGTCTGTACCATTGACAGGATCCCCACCGATTCCTACTGCTGTAGATTGACCGATACCTGCTTGTGAAAGCTGATGAACCGCTTCATAAGTCAATGTTCCAGATCGAGAAACAACCCCGACATGGCCTTTCGTGTGGATGTAGCCTGGCATGATTCCAATCTTACACTCATCGGGAGTGATGACACCTGGACAGTTCGGTCCTACCAGGCGTGTCTTCTTCCCTTCCATATAACGCTTGACTTTCACCATGTCCAATACAGGAATATGTTCTGTAATACAGATTGCAAGATCAAGCTCTGCATCTACCGCTTCAAGAATCGCATCAGCAGCGAATGGTGCAGGCACATAAATGACAGAAGCCGTAGCTCCAGTTTCTTTTACTGCATCTTCAACTGTGTTGAATACAGGGACTCCTTCAACTTCAGTTCCGCCTTTCCCAGGTGTCACTCCACCTACGATCTTAGTACCGTACTCTAGCATTTGTTTTGTATGGAAAAGGGCTGTCGAACCAGTGATCCCTTGTACGATTACTTTCGTATCTTTATTAACATAAACGCTCATCGAGTTTTCCCCACCTTCCTACTTCACTAGTGAAACGATTTTTTCTGCACCGTCAGCCATGGATTCAGCTGCAGTGATATTCAATCCTGATTCATTCAAAAGTTTCTTTCCAAGGTCAACATTCGTTCCTTCCAAACGTACTACCAAAGGAAGTTCCAGACCTACTTGTTTCGTTGCTTCAATTACACCTTCAGCGATGACGTCACATTTCATGATCCCACCGAATATGTTTACGAAAATCCCTTTAACATTTTGATCAGACAAGATGATTTTGAAGGCTTCAGTTACCTTATCTGCTGTTGCACCGCCCCCAACATCAAGGAAGTTCGCGGGGTCTCCGCCGTAATATTTAATGATATCCATTGTAGACATCGCAAGTCCTGCTCCGTTGACCATACAACCGATATTTCCGTCTAGGGAAATATAGCTGAGGTCATACTTGGAAGCTTCGATTTCCTTCGTGTCTTCTTCATCAAGGTCACGCAATTCAAGAATATCTTTATTTCGGAATAGGGCGTTTGAATCGAAGTTCAATTTCGCATCAAGAGCCATTACATTCCCATCTCCTGTTGTAACAAGAGGATTGATTTCCGCAATGGAGCAGTCCTTCTCGACAAAAACAGTGTATAAGCCCATCATGAACTTGACAGCTTTGTTCACAAGCTCTTTCGGAATGTTGATATTGAAAGCTAAGCGGCGAGCCTGATAAGGGCTGAGACCTACTATAGGATCGATTACTTCTTTAAAGATTTTTTCAGGTGTCTTTTCCGCTACTTCTTCAATTTCTGTACCGCCTTCTTCTGAAGCCATCATGACGACACGAGAAGTCGCACGGTCCAATACTAATCCTACATAGTATTCTTGCTTGATGTCACAGCCTTCTTCGACAAGTAAACGCTTTACTTCTTTACCTTCCGGGCCTGTTTGATGGGTAACGAGTGTTTTGCCTAAAATCTCTTCAGCATATGTACGCACTTCATCAAGATTTTTAGCAACCTTAACACCACCGGCTTTCCCACGTCCACCAGCGTGAATTTGAGCTTTAACTACATTGATTTCAGTACCGAGTTCTTTTGCTGCATCTACTGCTTCTTTGATCGTATATGCAACCTTACCATTTGGAACTGATACCCCGTACTTTCTCAAGAGTTCTTTTCCTTGATACTCGTGGATATTCATTCTCCATCCTCCTATCATGTGTCTAATCTATGCAACACCGTTTTTATTGTATAAATAAACCGACCTCATGTCCACCGTTGTGACTGATTTCTGATGAATTTCAATATTTTGGCTCGGAATATCAGGAAAAATACGTATATTTTTGAAAATCGGCTTAAAAAATTTCAATTCGGCTCATAAAATTTGAATTAGGCTTATATAATTCTATCTCCGCTTATAAAGTTCAAATATGAAAAAGAAAACAGGCAAAGGCACTCTGTGTTTTCCACATAAGTGCCTTTATATGTTACAGTTTTTAGCAGTTAACAATCTTCTTTTTTTCTTGTTTCATCTACGATTTTCTTCGTGATACTCTCGCGCTCAGCGGCCGGACGATACACACCGAACTCTTCAGCAAATTCTTCTCTGAACTGTTGTACAGCTTGATCGCATCCAGGAACTTCCAATTTATTCTTTTTCATAAAAATCACCTCACACTTTTTCCATAGTATGTGGTGATTTGTACGTCATTATGAGTTCAATATTCAGCCTTTCGGTTCGGATGCCTGATCTAGCTGATAAATGAAAGCAAAAACCTCAGCTACCGCCTTATACAAGTCAGGAGGTATTTCCTGATTGATCTCGAGCTTAGATAGTAACTGGACCAGAGAAGTATCTTCTTGGAGCGGCACTTGTTCTGTCTTGCCAATTCTATTATTTCTTCAGCTGTCGCCCCCATCCCTTTCGCTATGACTTTTGGTGAACTGGCAGCAGCTTGATCATATTTAAGGGCAACAGCTGATTTGCGATGATGATCCGTATATGGATAGATCCACCCCTCTGAACGATATGTCTGTCGCTTCGATTTTCAACAACTGGCTGGACTGATTGGACGACCTCTCTATCTTGACAATGGATAATCTGTAACCAATCTTTCCAAGCTGTGTTTTCAATTCAGTTTTTAAGTCTGGTACCAAATGTTTTATAGAATCATTACCATTTATGATTTTGAGAGAAACGACCCTATTCTGCACATTCATATCCACGACTGTCTCTTTAAGAAATTGAAGGTCAAGGTAAAATAAAATACGACTGAAATCCTCGTCAATCTCTCCCATACGATTTCGCTTCAGATCCCAACGCATCATGATATCACTCTTCCATTCTTTGAAATGAACGGGAAATTGATAAAACAAGGAAGTGAGGGATTGGTTTTCACTCATATGTAAAAGTTGCTGGCCTGTAAGCCGATGGATCAATCCATCAGCTTTTTCCTTTATGCCTGGAGGGAGATCGGATGCCAAAAGTTCAAGCAATGCTGTTTTCAGTTGAGGTTGGCTTCTCATCTCGGCAAGCTGCCTATGTATCAGGTCCTGTTCAAAGGTTAAGCCTAGTCCACGGAGAATTTCAATAATATTGAGCTGTGGTTTTTGTACCATTTTAAGTTCAATTGTTCATTGATCCAGTTCATTTGCATTTGATGTAACGAGCTTAATTTCTGTTGGAAGAAAAGTTCAGCTCTTACAGGTGACATATTCACCTTCAATTCCTTCAGGAGCGCTTCATCTGAAATCGGAAAGTTTGTATTTTGGAACCGGTTCTCCAATTCGGATGAGTCAGGTATTTTAATAGACAAGGCCCTGAAGATATGATCAACCTGAAGCTTTATCTCATTCCGGGTTGTCGGAAGAGAATACATTTGCACCATTTCTTTGACGATATCCAGAGCTGCAATACGGTTTGTCATGTCTAAAACATGGTTTATCGCCCTATCTACTGAGTTCGCGATGTTATGAGAACCCAATGTGCTCAGGGATTGTTTCAGAGACAGTAGTTCTGTCGTTAAAGAGCTGCGATCCTGAACATGATAAAGGGCCCTGAAAATTGGTTCTGAAATAGGCAGGTTTTTAATGAGCATCGTTTTTACAGCTTGTATACCTTTTTCAACTGAATCAACCTGGGACAACCATTTTCCAGATTGGCCGATCAATTCTTTTGTAATCGGAAGCTGCTCTTTCGTAAGATGTGTAATAAGGCGTTGCAATTCCGGCAAGTTTTTGCGGCTGCCGAAAACCTGTCTCGGCAACTGATAATCATTGCTTTTCTCCAATACTTCCAAGACTGGAATGCCACAAGTTGGACTTGGGCCAAATCATTCGGATACAAGGCCAATACCCTTCCAGAAAATATCTGCCCTGGCTTCAACTCAACGACAGGGTTCAACCGACTGATACATGATGGATTCGATAGGCAATGCCTTCATTTAAACACACCCTCAATTACAATCTGTTCCTTCCTTATATCGTCATCTGGATCTCATTTGTTAGGCAGTAACTGTGAAACAGGGGCAAATGACTTTCTATGTTCTGGGGTAATACCATACTCCTTCAACGCGTCCAGATGCTCTGCTGTTGCATAGCCGACATTTGAATGAAAGGAATATTGAGGGTACTTGCGGTCAAGTTCGAGCATCATGCGGTCTCGCGTCACTTTTGCGACTATTGAGGCTGCAGCTATCGAATTGCTTTGTGCGTCCCCTTTGATGATTTTTTCTTGTGGCAGATCAGTAGGGAGGCCCATTGCATCGATCAGTAAATAATCAGGATATATCGGTAAATCTTCGATCGCTTTCACCATCGCCACCCTGCTTGCTTCATATATGTTGATCCGGTCAATTTCCTTTGCTGGCACACAGCCTATACCGATTGCAACAGCGTTCTCGATGATTTTTTCGTATAGTTCTTCCCTTATATGTCCTGACAGCTTTTTCGAGTCGTCCAAACCTATGATCTTCACATTTCTGTCTAAAATGACTGCGCTCGCGACAACAGGACCGGCTAGTGGTCCACGTCCTACCTCATCAATCCCTGCAATCAACCGATATCCATCTGAGTAACATTTATTCTCATATGAAGACATCTGCATGTATGTATGTAAACGTTTCTGTTCTTTTTCGTCCCTTTTGCACCATTGTGAATAGATCTTTTGGACGCCTTTTCTAGGATCGTCCTTTAATTGAAGGATAAACTCTTGGTCAAGCTCTCCACTATGCTTTTCCATTAAGGCACGAATCTCCTTGATTGATTTCTCTTTCATCGGGAACTCCTTTATGTCGTATTTCTTTGGTCATCTTATGTACAACTATCAAAAGGGGGCAAAGTCCCCCTGATCCAGTTCCTATTCGTAGTCTGCCGGCCTTTCAAAAGAAATCGGTCCGAGCTTTTCGGATCGGATATCCCTCAGGATGATTTCAGCAGCCTTTTCATAGTCGACTTCTCCACCTTTGATGAGGCAGCCTCTCTTTTTCCCGATTTCTTCAAATACTTCAAGGGGCGGAGCTGTGGTATCCGTCAATTTATAACGCTCCATCAGTTTCTCTGGATACGCTTCTTTCAAATATTGAATCGCAAAAAAAGCGATATCCCCAAAATCAAGGATTTCATCTTTTATTGCTCCTGTCACGGCTAATCGATAGCCTGTAGTCTGATCCTCAAACTTCGGCCATAATATACCTGGTGTATCAAGTAATTCCAGTTCTTTACCGACTTTGATCCATTGCTGTCTTTGTGTAATGCCAGGTCGATCTCCTGTCTTCGCGATTTTCTTGTTGGCAAGACGATTAATCAGCGTCGATTTTCCGACATTCGGGATTCCAAGAATCAATGCACGGACAGCTCGAGGCTTCACTCCTTTTTCAATCATCTTCTCAAGCTTGGCCTTCACAAGTTCTCTTGCCATATCTGGAATTTTCTCGAGACCTTGTCCGGTTTTGGAATTGACAGTGGCAGTTTTCAGTTCACGTTCCCAAAAATACTCTTCCCACTCCTTTGTGATCGCTCGATCCGCCATATCGGTTTTATTCAATAGGATCAAGCGCGGCTTATGGTCAACAATCTCATCAATCATCGGATTCCGTGAAGATAAGGGGACACGGGCATCCACAAGTTCGAAGACAACATCGATCATTTTAAGTTTCTCTGTAATCTCCCGTCTAGCTTTCGCCATATGTCCTGGGAACCATTGGATTTGCATTTATTTCACCTACTTTAATACTTCAAAATGTGCAACCGGCCAAAAGATGACGTTCGCTTTTCCGATGATTTCATCCATAGGAACTGAACCGATATTCCGGCTGTCTTTACTATGTTGCCTATTATCCCCAAGCACGAATACATGGTTTTCAGGGACAGTCTGAGATCCAATTTCATCACTTAATTCAAAATTATAGGTCAAATTGCCTCCTGAGAGTGATTGTTTGTATTCATTCAAGTATGGCTCAGGAACTTCTTTATCATTAACATATAGTGTGTCATCTTTATACTCAATTTTATCCCCAGGTAAACCGATGATCCTTTTGATATAATCTTTCCCTTCAGGTGCATGGAATACTACAATATCAAAACGATCAGGTTCTCCTACCTCATAACTGAATTTATTGACGATCATACGGTCTCCATTATGAAGTGTAGGCATCATCGACTCTCCATCTACAACGATCGGAGCAAACAAGAAATATCGTATCCCTGCTGCGATCACCAATGCAATAACAAGAGCCTTCAGCCATTCCCAAGATTCATTCTTTCTCTTTGCCATTTCTCCACCCCAGTTTTACGATTTACCATTCATTTTTATCTACATTATATTCGAAATGGTCTCCAGAATCATCTAATCTACATAAAAAAGGAGCTTGTTTCCAAGCTCCTTTCCGCGCAAGTGCGAGTTATTATCTGCGAATCTCTTTGATACGTGCTGCCTTTCCACGTAGTGCACGTAGATAGTAAAGCTTAGCACGACGTACTTTACCTTGACGTACAACTTTGATTTTTGCGATTTTTGGAGAGTGTACTGGGAAAGCACGTTCCACTCCAACACCATAAGAAATTTTACGCACGGTAAATGTTTCGCTGATTCCAGATCCACGGCGTTTGATGACAACACCTTCGAATACCTGGATACGTTCGCGTGTTCCTTCGACAACTTTAACGTCAACACGGACAGTATCTCCTGCACGGAATTCTGGCAAATCTGTTTTCAACTGCTCTTTCGTAATATCATTAAGTAGTTGTTGCATGGTATTTCCTCCTTCCTTACAAATGTTCTTGTCTATGCTTTTACATCATAACAGCGGAACATCGTAATCTGGCACAAGCCACAAAGAATATCTTAGCATAAACGTTGCCACGACGCAATATCTTGAAGCTACTTTATTCGGCATTCCTGTTCTTTTTTAATTTTTCCAGGAACTTAAGGTCTTCATCAGATAAGGAGCCCTTATCAATCAGATCTGGACGCCTTAAGAACGTCCTTTTCAAAGATTCGAGATCACGCCATTTTTGGATTTTTGCATGATCTCCTGAAAGAAGGACATCAGGGACTTTCATCCCTCTGAAATCGGCCGGGCGGGTATAATGCGGGTGCTCAAGCAGACCTGAAGAATATGAGTCCAGTTTAGAAGACGATTCATTACCAAGCACTTCTGGTAAAAGTCTTGTGACACTGTCTATGACTACCATAGCTGGAAGTTCCCCCCCTGTAAGGACATAGTCACCGATTGAAATTTCATCTGTGGCGAGATGCTCTCTGATTCGCTCATCATAGCCCTCATAATGACCACAAACGAAAATCAGATGATCCTCCTCTGCAAGTTCTTCTGCCTTTTTCTGTGATAAAGGTTCGCCTTGGGGGCACATCAAAATGATTCTAGGCTTCTTTTCCTCGCCGTCTTTCAAACTTTCAACCGCATCGAATAAAGGTTGTGGTGTCAATACCATTCCAGCACCGCCACCGTAAGGATAGTCATCCACTTTCCGATGTTTGTTGGATGTGAACTCCCTGAAATCTATAACCGTATAAGTTACAGCTTCTTTTTCCTGTGCTTTTTTCAATATGGAACTATTCAAGACTCCCTCAAACATTTCGGGAAAAAGGGTTAAAATATCGATTTTCATTCTAATAGCCCTTCCATTGGTTCAATCAAGATTTGTTTTTCCACCACATCGACTTCTTTTACCACAGGTTCAATATACGGGATCAAAAACTCTTTCTTCATTTCATCAGAGTATACTGCCCAAACATCATTCGCCCCTGGAGATAAAATGTCTGTAACCTTTCCTAGGATTTTCCCATCGGTCGTTTTGACCTCGCAACCGATGATTTCGTAATAATAATATTCCCCTTCTGGAAGATCCTCCAGCTGGTCTTTCGAAACCTTCAGGATGCCATCTCGCAAAGGCTGTACGTCATTAATGGTCGGGTATCCTTCAAAGGCGACAAGATCGAATTGTTTATGTTTCCGGTGGGAGCGAACAACCAACTGAATCGACTCGTTCATCACTGGATGGAATAAATACAGTTTCGAGCCTTCCTGGTAACGCTCATCAGAAAAATCCGAACGGGTGATGACTCTCACCTCGCCTCTGATTCCATGTGTATTGACAATCTTCCCTACATAAAACCATTCGCTCATCTGTCTTTCCCCCGATTAATGTTTTGTTTCTTCTATCATGAACATTTACAAGTCAGATATTCTTCAGGACTTCTAACATAGTATTTTGAAATGATGTTTTATAAGATGTTCAAAATGAATACGAATCAGAAACATCACCGGTACTAGTACGTCCTGTACGCCGCAGGACCGGTAGCCCGAGTAACAATCACTGCCTAAAAACGCCACGTCCTGTGACAACGGCAGTACTAGCACTTCCTGTGCGTCGGAAATCCGCTGTTTATCATTCGTCAAGTTTGAACTTCCTATTAAGAAGAGGCGGGGTTCCCCCCACCTCTCACAAATTCAAACAATCTCTAAGTTTATCTTCTTACTTTCATTGATCCCAGCAGCATTGATCACTGTCCGGATCGCTTTAGCGATACGACCTTGCTTTCCGATCACCTTTCCCATGTCTTCACTGTTGACACTGAGCTGATAGGTGACCATGCTGCTCGTTTCAACTTCCTCTATGCGTACATCGTCTGGGTGATCGACAAGAGCCTTAACAATCGTTTCGATTAACTCTTCCATATCAGTCCCACCCTACTTATTTTTGATTTTTTGCATTGTGAAGCTTTTCCATAAGTCCAGCGTCAGAGAAAAGGTTACGTACTGTGTCAGAAGGCTTTGCACCTTTCAACATCCAGTCTAATGCTTTCTCTTCGTCAATTTTAATATCAACTGGTTGAACGATTGGATTATAGTACCCAATTTCCTCGATAAAACGCCCATCACGAGGTGAACGAGAATCTGCTACTACCAAACGATAAAATGGAGATTTTTTTGCTCCCATACGCTTTAAACGAATTTTTACTGCCATATCTATAATTCCTCCTAAAATTTTTGTGAGTTGTTTATTATCACGGTAATGTGTACCGGTTAAATCCTGAATTACATGAATGGGAATTTCATGTTACCCATTCCACCTTTTTTCTTACCTTTTTGCATATTGGACATTTGTTTCATCATCTTTTTCATGTCCTCGAACTGTTTCAAGAGCCTGTTGACTTCTTGAACGGAACGACCGCTTCCTTTCGCGATACGTTTCTTTCGACTTGCGTTGATCGTTTCAGGATGGAGCTTTTCACCCTTTGTCATCGATTGGATGATCGCTTCAACATGATTTAGCTGTTTTTCGTCGACTTTTACGTTCTTCAACTGCTTCATCTGACCTGCTCCTGGTAACATGCCCAAAAGCTCATCAAGTGGACCCATGCTTCTTACCTGTGTAAGCTGCTCCAGAAAATCATCGAACGTGAAGCTCATCGTCCGCATCTTTTCTTCAAGCTCTTTCGCCTTTTTCTCATCTACGTTCGTCTGGGCTTTTTCAATAAGGGAAAGGACATCTCCCATTCCTAAGATCCTTGAAGACATACGTTCAGGATGGAAAGGCTCCAGCGCATCCAGCTTCTCACCCATACCGACGAACTTGATCGGCGTATCGGTCACTGATTTGATTGACAACGCAGCTCCACCACGTGTATCTCCGTCCAGCTTTGTCAGGACAACACCGGTGAGCCCCAACTGCTCATGGAAACTCTCAGCAACATTGACTGCATCTTGACCGGTCATCGCATCGACGACTAACAGGATTTCATCGGGTTTTGCAATTTCTTTGATTTGAGCAAGCTCACCCATCAATCCTTCGTCAATATGCAATCGACCTGCCGTATCGATGATCACATAATCGTGATGCTCTTCTTTCGCTTTTGCGATTCCTTGCTTGGCGATTTCAACAGGACTTACATCTGTACCAAGATCGAATACAGGCATACTAAGTTGTTTTCCTAGTGTCTGCAATTGGTTGATCGCAGCAGGTCTATATACGTCGGCTGCAACGAGCAACGGTTTCCGGTTATTCTTCTTTCTCAAGTGGTTGGCCAGTTTACCAGTTGACGTCGTCTTACCAGCCCCTTGAAGTCCTACCATCATGACGACTGTCGGTGGTTTGTTGGCAACAGCAATTTTGCTCTGTTCCCCACCCATCAGCGCTGTCAGTTCCTCGTTAACGACCTTGACGACCTGTTGGCCCGGTGTCAGACTTTCAAGTACCTCTTGTCCGATCGCTCTTTCTTTGACCTTTGCAACGAATTGCTTTACGACCTTAAAGTTGACGTCGGCTTCTAGTAACGCCAGTCGAACCTCTCGCATCATGACTTTAACGTCCGCTTCGGAAACTTTGCCTTTTCCACGAACCTTTTGAAGTGTTTGTTGAAGTCGGTCGGCTAAACCTTCAAATGCCATAGAATGCCGCCTCCTAATCCAATTTCTCGATACGATCGATCGTATCGAGCAACTCTTTCTGATTCTTTTCTTCAGCAATCTGTTGACACAATTCGGCCAAAAGCTGCTGCCTCGTCTGATACTTTCCGAGAAGTTCAAGCTTTGCTTCGTATTCTTCGAGCATTGATTCTGTTCGTTTGATGTTGTCGTATATTGCTTGGCGGCTAACTTCATACTGCTCGGCAATCTCTCCAAGGGAAAGGTCATCGAGATAATAAAGCGCCATATAATTCCGCTGTTTCGGAGTTAGAAGCGCATGATAAAAATCAAACAATAGATTGACTCGTGTCGTTTTCTCAAGCACTTTCTTCACCCCTTGTTAAGCGAAATGCCTTTACGATTAATCATACTACACCCCACGAAAATCTTTGTCAAGTTTTTTTCTTAACATTGGATTTCAACCATTTTCCTCAAATGGTGAGGGTGTAATTTTACAACGAATATCGGTAAAAGCATCAAAAGTATTGGTATTGCTTAAAAAAATGTTGGTAATAGGTGTAAAAATATTGGTAACACACAATAATTTATCGGTAAACGCTTGAAAAGTATTGGTAAACGTCTGATAGGCATTTAAAAAAGGGAGACCCCTGTCAGGTTCGTCCTTTCTGAATAACTCAATAACGATCTACCGATTCTTCTTCCTCTATATTTGGAAGGAAATTGGAAAATAGTCCATAGACGAATTGATCGGCATCGAATTCATAGAGGTCTTCTACTTTTTCCCCTAAACCGACGAGCTTGACCGGAATTTCCAGCTCGTGGCGGATTGCCAGTACGATGCCGCCTTTCGCGGTTCCATCAAGCTTTGTCAACACGATGCCACTCACGTCTGTCGCCTGGCTGAACGTTTTCGCCTGATTCATGGCGTTCTGGCCAGTCGTGGCATCTACCACAAGCAAGATCTCGTGCGGAGCTCCTGGAAGTTCTCTCCCTATCACTCTTTTGATCTTTTCAAGCTCATTCATCAAGTTGACTTTGTTTTGAAGTCTTCCAGCTGTATCACACAACAGTACGTCAACACCCCGTGAATTCGCTGATTTCACTGCATCGAACACGACAGCTGCAGGATCTGCTCCTTCACTATGCTTGATGACGTCGACCCCGACACGATCGCCCCATACTTGAAGCTGTTCGATCGCCCCTGCACGGAATGTGTCGCCTGCTGCCATCAAGACAGATTTGCCTTCCTGCTTAAGTTTATGTGCAAGCTTACCAATAGAAGTCGTCTTCCCTACTCCATTGACACCTACGAACAAGATGACTGTCAGTTCATCTTCCTGGATGTTTAGCTTGGTATCCTCATCGCCTTTATCAAGGAGTTCCGCAAGTTTTTCTGAAATGACGCCTTGCAGCTCCTCGGTTTCTTTGATGTTCTGGGTCCTTGCCACGTCCTTCAATTCATCGATCAAATCCATCACGGTCGCTACACCGACGTCTGCCTCTATCAAGATTTCTTCTAATTCCTCAAAGAATTCTTCATCTACTTTACGATAGTTCTTTACAAGGTCATTGATACGGGTTGAAAATGAGGCTCTTGTTTTCGTCAAGCCATCTTTGAACTTTTCAGTAACCGTATCGCTTTGGGTTGTCAATTTATTTTTCAGTCGTTTAAAAAAACTCATTCGGTCCACCTCATTACTATGTCGTTACTAGTTCCTTCGTCTCTTCCAATTTGACGGATACAAGATTCGATACTCCAGATTCCTGCATCGTCACCCCATATAAAACATCCGCTTCTTCCATCGTACCTTTCCGATGGGTTACGACGATGAATTGCGTCTGTTTGCTGAATGCACGCAAAAACCTAGCAAAACGGCTTACATTAGCTTCATCCAGTGCTGCTTCAACCTCGTCCAAAATACAGAATGGGACAGGTCGAACTTTTAAAATACCAAATAATAACGCAATTGCCGTCAATGCCCGCTCTCCACCAGATAGCAAAGCGAGATGCTGCAGTTTCTTACCTGGGGGCTGAGCGAGGATATTGACTCCTGTATTCAATAAATCATCCGGATCCGTCAATTCAAGGTCCGCTCTTCCCCCTCCGAATAATTCTCGGAATATTTCACGGAAATGGCCCCTGATTTCAAAAAACGATTCCTTGAACCTTTTCGTCATTTCTTCATCCATTTCAGTTATGATCCCATAAAGGGTCGCTTTCGCCGCATTCAAGTCATCCCGCTGTTCAACCAAAAAGTTGTAGCGTTCTGATACACGTTCATACTCTTCGATGGCACCAAGATTGACCGTTCCAAGTTCGTCGATGGCCCGTTTGATGAGTTTCACTTTCGTCCGAGCCTCCTCAGGTTCCATTTCTAAACTGTATTTTTCTTTCGCTCTTTCGTATGAAAGCTGATATTCCTCGTTCAAATGGTTCAAACGGTTTTCAAGCTCGACATCCAAACGGTTCAGCCTGAGTTCTTCCTGATGGATCCCACCTGACATCTGCTGGTGGAGACGCTTCAGTTCTTTAAGCTCAAGCTCCTGGTCTTCGACTCTTTCTTGCCGCAAGCTCCGTTCCTTACGGCGATCACCGATCAATTGGACTGTCGCATCTTTATCTTTACGGTGCTGGATGATTTTCCCATCTAGAGCTTCTTCATCAGAAGTACTCGTGTTCACTGCTTCTTCAAGCAGCCAGAATTCTTCTTCCGCATCATTCATGCTCTTCATCGTTTCATCTAATTCATTTTGCAGACGTTGGACGGTACTATTCGAGTTGGAAAATTGCTCTTCCGATTGTGCAAGGCTCACCTTCAATGAGGTGATCTCTTCTTTCAAATCATCCTTTGTGGTCTGCTGGTTTTTCTTTTGGCTCGACAAGCGTTCAACTTCTTTTTCAAGTTCGAACGCCTTTGTTTCGGATTCTTTCAATGATTTCTTGAGAGAAGCGACTCTCTCTTCCATCGTTTCCTTTTCATAATCATAAGTCCCTTTCTCACGATCGTATAACGATAAATGTTCATTGATGTTTTTATCCTGGAGCTCGATTTCCCTGAGCTCTCCTTTCAACTGTTGTTCTTCTAATCGCTTGCTTTCCCCATCTTCACGAAGGATTTCAAGCTTCTCTTTCTGGCCGATCAAGCTCTGTTTCCCTTGCTTGACATCCTTTTCAAGCTGGCTTGTCTGCTCCTCCATGGTACTGAGCTTTTCTGTAATCGAATCTAGTTCACGTTGCCGCGATAATAGAGAGGTGTTCTTCTGCTTCAAGCTACCTCCGGACATCGATCCACCTGGATTGACGATATCCCCTTCCAAAGTCACGATCCGGTAACGGTGGTTGAGGATTTGGGCTAACGTATTGGCACCTTCAAGGTTTTCCGCAATCACAACGTTCCCTAACAGGTTTTCAATGACCTTTCGATGTTTATCGTCATAAGCAGCCAGGTCTGAAGCAATACCGATATAAGCAGGATGATTGGATACGCTCCCTTCCTCCTGGCGGGAAAGCCTCCGGCTCTTCATGACTGACATCGGTAAAAATGTCGCTCGTCCAAGCCGCTTTTTCTTTAAGAAGCCGATCGCTGTCCTTGCGTCTTCCTCTGTATGGACGACAATGCTCTGAGTGGCGGCCCCGAGGGCCGTTTCGATCGCTGTCTCTTCTTTTTTCGATACAGTGATCAGTTCAGCCACTGCACCTTCAATCCCGGACAGACGTTTACCTCGTTCTTTCAAAATTTCCCGGACACCCTGGAAAAAACCACTGTAATCCTCTTGCATTTCCTCGAGCATTTCTTTTTTCGAACGGAACTGTTGGATGAATTGATACGCTTTATACAATTTAGATTCTTTGTCACTAAGCGTTTTTTCATCCTTTTCAATTTCTGTCTTCAACTTCATGAAAGCATCGACTTGCATTTCAAGCTCTGTTTGGACATCCTTCAACTTTTCAGTCAGGTCTTCTTTTTGTATTGCAATTCGGTCACGCTCTTCAATATACTGTCTATGACGCTCATGAAGCCTGGATGATTTCGAAGATTGCTGTTCAAGCTGTTCAGTTAAATAACGGATTTCGTTTTTGATCGATGTCTGTTCATTAAGACAATCGAAATATTCGCTTTTCAGCTGTTCAAGCTCTTCCTCGATATTCTTATCGACCAGTTCAAGTTGTTGTTCGTGATCCTTCAGTTTGTTTTGAAGACTCTTCAGCTTTCCTTGGTGTTGCTCCAACTGATTGCGTTCAATTTGCAAAGTTTCTTCAATAGACTTCTTTTTTCCTTTTTGCTGAGCGATTTTAAGTGTAAGCTGTTCTTTATTTTGATGATAATTCTTTTTTCGCTCCCGCATGACTTCACGCTTGCCCTCATGCTTTTCGAGCTCTTCACTCACATTAAGGAGGACGTCTTGAAGTTCATCGATCGACTCGTCCAATGCTGCCAGTTCATCTCTGATGACCCCGATCTCCTGTTCTTTATGTTGAACCTGGTCTTTAAGTTTGATTTCTTCAACTCTTAATTGTTCGATTTCTTTGGATTTAGCTTCCCATCTTGTATGTAAATCTTCTATTTCATAGACCAATAATGCAGACTCGATCACTTCAAGCTCACTTTTTTTATCCAAGTAATCACGAGCGATAGAAGCCTGTATCTTCAATGGTTCAACCTGTCCCTCTAGCTCATGCAGGATATCTTCTACACGGTTCAAGTTCTCCTCTGTCTCACGGAGCTTTTGTTCCGCTTTTATTTTACGTGTCTTATATTTCAAAACACCCGCAGCTTCTTCGAAGATTTTCCTTCTATCTTCAGGCTTGCTGCTCAGGATCTCTTCAACCTTACCTTGTCCTATGATTGAATAGGCTTCCTTTCCAAGTCCTGAATCCATGAACAAATCGATGATGTCTTTTAGACGGCATTGCTGTTTATTGATGAGATATTCACTATCACCAGAACGGTAAACCCTTCTAGTGATACTGATTTCATTATATTCAATTGGTATATGCTGATCTTCATTATCTAAAGTCAATGTAACTTCCGCAACATTCAATGATTTACGTGTATCGCTGCCGGCAAAAATGATATCTTCCATTTTGGCACCGCGTAAGGACTTTGCAGATTGTTCTCCTAGAACCCATCGGACTGCATCTGAAATGTTGCTCTTACCGCTGCCGTTCGGACCGACCACCGCGGTCACGCCTGGTACGAATTCGATACCAATGCGTTCAGCAAATGATTTGAAACCGACGATATCCAACCTTTTGAGGAACATTGAGATTCCCCCTTCATTAAATTCATCTTCGCAATATGCTTGGGCGTTGAATCCTCTGCATTTGAATACATACTTATTTATTTTATCATAAAGATGGAATGTGCAGAAGAACTGCGATAAAATTCCGCATCTATTGTCGATTCATGCTACAATGTCATTGAAGAACGGATAGAAGAAAGGATGATTCGGTGAATCTCGAAGTAAAAAGTGAAGAAAATGTAACGTATATGGTAGAACAGATGCAAAAACAGCTGCAAGTAGTGAATACTGGAGTCATGCGTCCAGAGGATTTCGATATAGAGCAGTACGAGGACTTGAAGGATCTTTATGATTACGTAATGAAAAAAGAGCATTTCAGCGTTAATGAAACAGAAGGAATCATCCAGGAACTAAGTGAACTGCGAAAAAAATGAATGTATTTGACGAACTAGAATGAGAAAGGTTGATCCAAGCTTGGAACAGTCTCCTATAAGTCATAGGGAGCCGTTCTGAATGGACCAACCTTCTTTATTTTTTATTCAGATATTGAAGTGCTTCACGGGCAGCATGCTGTTCTGCCTCCTTCTTAGAGCGGCCATGTCCAATTCCCAGCCGTTTACTGCTTAGATACACTTCAGAAGTAAACTCCCGATTATGTGCAGGACCAGTTTCCTGGACAATCCGATAAACGAGTGTTCCATGATTTTCCCTTTGGATGAATTCCTGAAGCTGGCTCTTGAAATCCATTACATGTGAAAAAGCTCCTTCATTGATTTTCGGGTATACAAAATTGCTTAAGAACTGTTCTACAGCATCTAATCCTTGATCTAGATACAGAGCCCCTATGAAAGCTTCAAAAACATCCGCTAATAGCGCGGGACGCGTTCGCCCCCCTGTGTTCTCTTCACCTTTACCCAGTAATACAAGATCTCCGAAATTCAATTGAAGCGCAAATGTCACCAGGGATGGTTCACATACGATTGCTGCACGTAATTTCGTCAATTCACCTTCGGACATATTGTGATACTTTTTATATAAATATTGAGAAATCGTCAGTTCTAATACTGCATCTCCCAGAAATTCCAGACGTTCGTTATCATCACTCGGGCGTTTACGATGTTCATTCACATACGAAGAATGAGTGAATGCCTGGAAGAGCAATTTTTCATTTTCAAATTGTATATCTATCTTTTCCTGGAATGCTTTGAAGCGAACAGTAAGCTCTTCCTTTGTAAAAGGTCTGCGTTTTGTTCGTGAATATCTCTTTGATGATGTACGGTTGGACATTGTGACCTCCATAATCCTTGTCTCGCATTACACAATTAATTCTATTAAAATAAAGTCCCGCAATCAAGTGTCGACGCGGGACTCACAAAAATACTATTGATGGCTGTTTATGTAATCAACTACATCGCCAACAGTAGCAATTTTTTCAGCATCTTCGTCAGAAATCTCCATGTCGAACTCATCCTCAAGCTCCATAACAAGTTCAACGACGTCTAAAGAATCCGCTCCTAGATCCTCTTTAAATGAAGATTCAAGCTTGACTTCTTCCTCATCAACCCCTAAACGGTCAACGATGATTTTAGTAATACGCTCTTGAATGTCTGCCATGTCCGTTCACCTCCTCTCAAATATTATACGAGATGTCCTCAAAGGAGTAAATCTCAGAAATACAAGATGATGTAAAATTATCGAGTTTTTCGAGATTCGCTCCCTTTCCGCGGGGGATCCGCAAGCCTCCTCACTCGTTCCTCGCTTCGGGGGCTAGCCCGGCTCGCTTTTCCCGCAGGAGTGTCGCGAATTTCACTTAGGCACAATCAAGTCTTGGCGTAGGCTGAGCCTTGGTTGTACACTTAGCACCTATACTTTTCTCTACCAATTCGACGTTTATCATTTGGATGCATATTTAAGCATCATATCATATTATTACATTACCATGCCGCCATCGACGTGGATAGTCTGCCCAGTAATATAACTGCTCTCATCACCCGCCAAGAACTTGACCATTGCTGCGATGTCTTCTGGTCTTCCGAGACGTGCCAATGGGATTTGTTTCAGCATTTCATCTTTTACGCTTCCTTCAAGGGCATCTGTCATGTCGGTTTCAATAAAACCTGGTGCAACAGCGTTGACTGTGATTCCACGGCTGGAAAGCTCTTTTGCAGTGGTTTTTGTAAGACCGATCACGCCAGCTTTTGCTGCAACGTAGTTGGCTTGTCCCGGGTTACCGGAAACACCAACAATTGAAGCGATGTTGATGATTCTTCCTGCACGTTGTTTCATCATTTGACGTGCAACGGCTTTTGTACAGTTAAATACACCTTTCAAGTTTGTGTTGATGACGGCATCCCATTCCTCTTCTTTCATCCGCATCAGAAGGTTGTCTCGTGTTATTCCTGCATTGTTGACAAGGATATCAAGAGAACCATAAGTCGTAATCACTTCTTTAATCATCGCCGTTACAGAATCCACGCTTGAAACATCGGATTGGATAGCGAAGGCTTTACCACCGTTTTCTTGGATCTCTTCTACCACTTGCCTGGCTTTCTCTTCACTTCCAGAATAGTTCACTGCAACTGAAGCTCCCTGTTTGGCAAGCTCGATTGCGATTGCGCGGCCGATTCCTCTAGAGGCCCCAGTTACTAAGGCAGTTTTACCATTAAGCATCAAATCATACCTCCTTTAGTTTCTTTACAGCAGCTTCTAATGATTCTGGATCGGAAATCGCAACTGTCGTCGCCCGTCTGTGGACTTTTTTCACGAGACCAGATAACACTTTACCTGGGCCAATTTCAACAAAAGTATCGACCCCTTCATCCAGCAAGTATCGAACCGTCTCTTCCCAACGAACCGGGGAATAGATTTGCTCAATCAATTTAGAACGGATTTCATCTGCTCCAGTAACCGGCTCAGCAGTGACATTCGCCACCACAGGGATTTCTGCATCAGTAATCGTCAGTTCATCCAGTACATCAGCCATCTTTTCTGCAGCAGGCTTCAACAATTCGGAGTGGAAAGGTCCACTCACCTGAAGCGGGATGATTCTTTTCGCCCCTTCTTCCTTTGCTGCCTCTGATGCTTTATCTACACCTTCCTTGGAACCAGATATGACAATCTGTCCCGGGCAATTGAGGTTCGCTAATTGAACCGAATCCCCTTCAGCTGTTATGCGATCGGTGATCGATTCCAGCTGTTCCGCATCCATGCCGAGTATTGCAGCCATTGCCCCTTTACCAGCAGGAACTGCTTCTTCCATGAACATGCCGCGTCTACGAACTGCATAAACTGCATCTTCAAAGGTCAGTGCTTTGGATGCGACCAATGCAGTATATTCACCTAGGCTATGTCCTGCTGTAAAGTCAGGCCGGATATCATATTGCTCCAAAGCTTTCAGAATTGCAATACTTGTCGTCAATAATGCAGGCTGGGTGTTCTCTGTCCTTGTAAGGGTTTCTTCCGGACCTTCTTCGATGATGGAAGAAAGAGGGTATCCTAACCGTTCGTCTGCTTGCTTGAACACCTCAGCAGATTGGACGTTTTGTTCCACAAATTCTTGTCCCATCCCAACTTGCTGGGATCCTTGTCCTGGAAAAATAAATGCAATTTTCCCCATTCGTCATTCCTTCCCTTCTAGTCGAGCTGCTTTTTCAGTAATGATTCTCACCATATCATGTTCAACCATGTGGCGAGCTTGTCGGATTGCATTCAGTACGGCATTCGCATCTGAAGAACCATGCGCTTTTATGACCGGTGCACGGAGGCCGAATAGCGCTGCTCCGCCATATTCGCTGTAGTCAAGTTTTTCTTTGATGGCTTTGAACTCCGGCTTCAAAACAGCAGCAGCCAATTTGCTTTTCACTGAGCTCATCAGTTGTTCCTTCAGCATTTTGAACATCGAGAGCGCTGTTCCTTCAATTGTTTTTAAAACGAGATTGCCAGAGAAACCATCACAAACCACCACATCAGCAACCCCATCAAGAAGATCCCTGGATTCAACGTTGCCGACAAAGTGAACAAGATCAGTTTCTTTTAACAATTGAAAAGTTTGTTTAGAGAGCTCGTTTCCTTTTCCGTCCTCGGTCCCGACGTTCAATAATCCTACTCGGGGTTTTCCGATGCCTCTCACTTTCTCGCTGTACACACTTCCCATCAAAGCATATTGGAAAATATGTTCAGGTTTCGCATCCATATTAGACCCAACATCCAACAAGACGAAACCTTGTCCGTCCAATGTAGGGAGAGTCGGGGATAATGCTGGCCGTTCGATTCCAGGTATACGACCGATATGTAAAAGTCCCGTCGTCATCAGCGCCCCCGTATTTCCCGCAGAAATGCAGGCATCCGCTCTTCCTTCTTTTACTTCAACCGCAGACAACACCATCGATGCTTGTTTCTTTTTGCGGACAGCACGCACTGGTTCGTCTTCACTCGAGATCATTTCTGATGTATGTATAATCGAGACCCGGTCTGTTCCGGACAAATATTGAATGAGCTTATTTTCATCACCGACCAGGACAACTTCAAGATCGGCATATTGATTGACAGCTTCAACAGCACCGAGCACAATCTGTTCTGGTGCATGATCACCGCCCATTGCATCAATCGCGATTTTCATTTATGAATGACGTCCTTTCTATGTTGCTTTTGTTGGAACGGAACATGGTGAATATACCTTCAAAAACCAGTTCCTGTTCAACATAGCTCTTCACTTCCACGATGGATCGATCACTCTGATTGTCGACCACAATCGCTTTGGCTACAACCCGTTCTCCGACTTTAACCTGTCTGGTGAAACGGAGATCGGATTTTTCAGTCAGAGCCATTTCATCATTTATGATCGCTACGGCAAGCGAATTCGCTTGTGCAAACAAATGATGTCCTCGAGCAATGTTATGCCTTGAAAAGACATGCTCTTTTTTGATGTCCAATATCGAAATTGCAGACTTATCAAGCTGGAGATCGATGATTTCACCGATGACATCTTCAATTGAAAGTGCCTTCACTTCATCCAGTTGCTGTTGAGCAACACTTTTGATTCGTTCCCGTAGCTCAGGTATCGATAATTCAAGGCGATCAAGCCGTATTGTTTGTACACTTACCTGGAATTGATCCGCTAAATCTTCATCTGTTGTGAATGGGTCTAAAAGAATTGTCTCCTTCAACAGTTGTTGACGTTCTTTTTTATTTCTCTTCATTCCTTCACCATCCCTTACTCTTATGAGTAGGTACTAACAGTAGTATATATTGATTGGTCATTCTTTTCAAGGAATAGAAGTCTAATCGAGCTCTTCCCATACCTCTACCTGTTCAAGCAACCAATTTCTTAAAACGTCATATTGCGGATCTTTCCAAAAAAATTCAGCATTCACCATTTTGGCAGCATCGTTCCTTGCAACTTCCAATGCCCTATAATCATGGACAAGATCAGCGACTTTAAAATCGGGCAGGCCACTCTGTTTTTTCCCGAAGAAGTCCCCTGGTCCTCTCAGCTCCATGTCCCGCTGGGATAATTCGAATCCATCGTTCGTTTCCGTCATGATCTGCATACGTTCTTTCCCGACATCCGATTTCGGATCTGCGATGAGGATACAATACGATTGAGCATCTCCCCTTCCCACCCTTCCCCGTAATTGGTGTAACTGGGACAGCCCGAACCTCTCCGCATCATATACGACCATTACGGTAGCATTCGGAACGTTCACACCTACTTCGACGACGGTTGTCGACACAAGGACTTGGACCTGATTTTTACTGAATCTGGCCATGATCTCTTCTTTCTCATCAAACGATAGACGGCCATGCATCAGTCCTACGTTGAAGTTGGTAAAATAGTGGACGAGCTGTGCGTGCACATCGACCGCATTCTGGAAATCCAGCTTATCCGATTCCTCGATCAACGGGCAGATCACATAAGCTTGCCTACCCCGATTCAATTCCTTCTCGATGAATCCGAGCACCCGGTCCAACATCCCATGCTTCGCCCAGTATGTCTCTATCGGCTTTCGACCGGCAGGCATTTCATCGATGGTGGAAACATCCATATCACCGAAAGCGGATATGGCTAAAGTCCTCGGAATCGGTGTAGCGGTCATGAAAAGGACGTCCGGAGTAATCCCTTTCTGTCGTAATACCTTCCTTTGCTCGACTCCGAACCGATGCTGTTCATCAGTGATCACAAGGCCTAAGTTACTGAATTGGACTTCGTCCTGGATCAAGGCATGTGTGCCGATCAAAATATCAACATCTCCACTTCTGACCCGTTCCTGGATATCCTTCCGACGTTTCCCTTTGATCGAGCTAGTCAGGAGTTCTACCTCGATATTGAAATCATTGAACAATCTGGTCATGGATTCGTAGTGTTGTTCAGCTAGAATTTCAGTAGGGACCATCAAAGCGGATTGCATATTCGTCGTTACAAGAGCATACATGCTGATCGCCGCAACGATCGTCTTTCCTGAACCTACATCACCCTGTAGCAGGCGATTCATACGATAAGGCGAGCGTAAATCTTTTAAAATCTCATCCACTACACGGTTCTGGGCACCTGTCAAAGGGAAAGGAAGTGACCCAATGAAAGACTCGATTTCAGATTGGTTGAACTTCCTCTCTATCCCATCGGATTTTTCTTTTTCTTGTTTACGCCACCACTGCATTTTCAATTGGAACATCAACAATTCTTCATAGACAAAGTATCTTCTAGCATGCTTTAAATGATCGTGGGTAACTGGTGCATGGATCCATTGGATCGCTTCTCTGCGTTCGACGAGTTTGTATTGCTTCCTCAACTCTTCAGGTAAAATGTCTTCCACTGAATCTAAATATTGCTGTATGCATAATCGGATGACTTTCCGGAGCCTTTTGACTGTCCAATCACCTTTGATGGAATATACCGGTTCGATTGTTTCATCGCTTTTAGGATGGCCGAAGACCACATGCTGGGCCGTGATCGTAAGCCTGTTTTGGTCCCATTTCCCAGTTATCGTAATAGGTTGGCCGATAGCAAGCTGCTTCTTCAAAAAGGCACGGTTGAAAAATACAGCGGTGATAAGATACTTTCCAACGAGCACCCTTACCGTAAGTCTTGATTTCTTCCGGCCAAAATAACGGAGAGAAGGCTCACTGTGAACCTTCCCTTCGATTGTTGCTTTTTCATCATGCTTCAGTTCTGTCAAATCCCTCACTTTGAAATCTTCATAGCGATACGGAAAATACATAAGAAGATCATTTACAGTGTACACTTTCAGATCAGCCAATTCCTCTCCCCGCGCTTCTCCAATTCCTTTGACATGCGTGACAGGTAATGATAAATCCATCACTTTTTCTTTAACGGCACTCCATAAATTTTCGCTTCAAGCTCCCTGCCGGTCGGAGTGGCCGCTAATCCTCCTTGTGCAGTCTCCTTAAGTGCTGTCGGCATCGTTTGCCCGATCTTGTACATCGCATCGATTACTTCGTCACAGGGAATTCGGCTTGTGATACCTGCAAGGGACATGTCTGCTGCGGTGATGGCGATGCTTGCCCCGATTGCATTTCGTTTTACACACGGAACCTCCACAAGGCCTGCCACAGGGTCACATACCAGGCCAAGCATATTTTTGAGTGCGATTGCCATGGCTTCTGCAGATTGTTCGGGTGTTCCACCAGCGAGTTCGACAATCGCAGCTGCTGCCATCCCTGTTGCTGAACCGACCTCTGCTTGGCAGCCTCCTGCAGCACCTGATATGGAGGCGTTGTTTGCTACAACAAATCCGAACGCACCTGAAGTGAATAAATAACGGACCATTTGTTCCCGCGTTGGGTTAAGTTTATCCCGAAGAGCAAATAGAGTACCTGGTACGACTCCTGCAGAACCTGCTGTAGGTGTTGCACAGATCGTTCCCATCGCTGCATTCACTTCGTTCGTGGCTACAGCTTTACTGACTGCATCCAGAATGGTGGTACCCGCAAGGCTTTTCCCGCTCTCGATATATTTCTGTAGAAGAACAGCATCTCCACCAGTCAAACCAGAGTGGGATTTGACGCCTTCCCTGATTCCGCGTTCCACAGCTTTTTCCATGACATCAAGATTTTTCTCCATAAGTTCCATGACTGTTTCTTTGGATCTTCCGGTCACTTCCATTTCCTGTTCGATCATCACTTCGGATATCGGAACATTTTTAGAAATGGAAAGTTCCACCAACTCACTGACATTCCTGAACATAGCTCATACCGCCTTTCCCATTATTCATGAATCCGTGTCGCCTTAATGATATGTGGAAGTTTTTCAATATCTTTCAAAACGTCGTCCCCGATATTTTGATCGACTTCAATCGTCATTAAAGCTTCACTGCCGATTTCTTTTCTACCGACTTCCATATGTCCGATGTTGATCTGGTGCTTGGCTAATAAGTTGGCTACACCGGCAATGGCACCATAGTGATCGTTGTGTACGACCAATAATGCAGGATGATTCCCGGATAAACCTAGTTCGAATCCATTCATCTCGATAATTTCGATCTTTCCGCCCCCGATGGAAATCCCGACCACTTCCAGCTCCCCGTCTTTATCTCCAAGCCGGATCCGTGCTGTATTGGGATGATCCGTCAAAGCTTCCTCTTCCGACATTTTGATCTTAATTTTTTTTTGTTTAGCGATATTCAACGAATCACTTATCCGTTCATCGAATGTGTCGAAATCCAAAATCCCCCCGACAATAGCCACATCCGTACCATGACCACGGTACGTTTTCGCAAAAGAACCGTAAAAGGAAATATGCGCCCATTCGGGTTTACGACCGAACAAAGAGCGGGCCACTCGTCCGATCCGAGCTGCCCCCGCTGTATGGGAGCTGGATGGCCCGATCATGATCGGACCGATGATATCGAAGACGCTTTTAAACTTCATTGTGATTCCCCCATTTGTGCATATAGAGAACTGATTGAACAGCTCTGACAGATAAAGAATATTCCTACCTGTCAGGAACCCATTCTGATCATGGTAGGAATATTCAAGGCGTTTATTCTACAGAAATGATATACGAATATATTGGCTGGTTGCCTGGATGGATTTCAACTTCAGCATCAGGGAATTTTCCCTCAATCCAGTCTCCAAGTGCGGTTGCTTCAGCTTCATCGGAATCTTCTCCGAAAATGATGGTGACGATTTCATCTTCGTCGTTGATCATTTCTGACAACAGCGCTTCGGCAGCCTCTTGTTGAGTGCCTTTCGCTGCAACGATCTTCCCATCGAAGATTCCCATGAAATCATCTTTCTTGATATCAACTCCATCAATGCTCGTATCCCGTACTGCAAAGGTGATTTGTCCGGATTTTACATGTTTGACCGCTTCAGTCATCGCCGATTGGTTTTCATCGAGTGAAGAGCCTGGATTGAATGCGAGAAGTGCAGAAATACCTTGTGGAACCGTTTTCGTTTTCACTACTGCCACTTCTTCATCCACGACTGTTGCTGCCTGATCAGCAGCCATGACGATGTTCCCGTTGTTCGGAAGGATGATCAACTTTTCAGCGTTCGCCTCATGGATTGCTTTGACAATATCTTCTGTACTTGGGTTCATCGTTTGCCCTCCGGCAATGACGACCGTGGCTCCCAAACTTTTGAACAACGCTTCAATCCCGGATCCCATCGAAACGGTAATGATCCCGAATTCCTTTTTTGCAGCTTTAGATTGGATGTTCTTTGTTGATTCAGGCTTGTCTTCTTTATCTATTATAGCCATATGCTGTTCCCGCATGTTCTCAATTTTTATATTAATCAAGTCACCATACGTTTGAGCGAGAGTCAGCATATCTCCCGGCTTTTCCGTATGTATATGAACCTTGACGAGATCCTCATCCGAAACGACGAGTAGGGAATCCCCATGTTTGCTGAGTTGATTTCTGAAATCTTCTTCAGAAAAAGGGTTCTCCTTCGTTTTTTCAGATTTGAATTTCACCATGAATTCTGTACAGTATCCATAATGGATATCATCTGTTCTCATATGGCTTTGTGCCTTATGGTGCTCCGCTTTCACAAGTTCATCCATGGATGGACCTGAGCTGCTGACCTCTGGAAGCTCTTTCCCTTCAAGTACTGCTAAAAATCCCTCATAGATCGTAACTAGACCTTGGCCTCCAGAGTCGACCACTCCGACCTCTTTCAGGACTGGTAATAAGTCAGGTGTACGCTTCAAGGATTCTTTTGCTTCTTTTAAGGTTTGCTCCATGACGTCAACCATATCGTCTGATTTACGTGCCGTTTTCGTCGCTTTTTTAGCAGCATCCTTAGCTACAGTCAGGATCGTACCTTCCACTGGTTTCATTACTGCCTTATAAGCCGTTTCTACACCGGCTTCAAACGCTTCAGCGAACAGTTTCGTGTCAATTTCGCTGTTTCCTTCAATCGCTTTTGAAAAGCCTCTGAACAACTGTGACAGGATGACACCTGAATTACCGCGTGCCCCCATGAGCAATCCTTTTGAAAAAGAAGCTGCAACTTTACCGGCGTCGTTGGTTGTACTATTTTCCACTTCCTTAACACCTGACGTGATCGTTAAATTCATGTTTGTCCCAGTATCCCCATCAGGGACTGGGAAAACATTGAGAGCGTCTACCATTTTTACGTTTTTGTTCAGGTTGTCCGCTCCGTAAATGAACATTTGGGAAAGCTTATTCCCGCCTACCTTTTTAACTGTCACGAATCCTTCCTCCTCGTTACGGGTTCGTCACCCTCACGCCTTGAACAAATATGTTGACCGAATCTACTGATAATCCGAGCATCTGATCAAGCGTATACTTCACTTTTGTTTGTACATTGTGAGCTACTTCAGAAATTTTCGTTCCATAGCTGACGATGATATACATGTCTATGTGGACTTCATCCTCTTCTTGTCGCACAACGATTCCACGGCTGAAATTGTCGCGGCCCAGAAGTTCAGTGATGCCATCTTTAATTTGCTTTTGCGAGGCCATTCCGATGATACCATAACAATCGATCGCAGCTCCACCTGCGATTGTTGCAATTACATCGTTAGAAATATCAATTTCCCCGTATTTTGTTTTCATTTCTATAGACATGCAAAATCCTCCCTTGGATTATAATGACCTATGGCTAGTGTCATTTTACTATAATATCTTTCATTTTGAAAGAAAATATCATGGAATTGGAAATTGTCGTGTCAAGCAAATAAACTTGATAAACATTGTTGCATTCTTTTATATCCCATGCTACTATAATGTAGTGTTTTCTTAAAAGTTTACTAAGATTATTCAAGTTTCTTATTGCAATAAAGGAGGTACCAATCATGGCTAGAAAATGTGTTGTTACTGGTAAGAAGACTAACTTTGGAAACAAGCGTTCTCACGCGTTGAACACTACGAAACGTAAATGGGGAGCGAACGTTCAAAAAGTTCGTATTCTTGTAGACGGTAAACCGAAACGGGTATATGTATCTGCTCGTGCCTTGAAGTCAGGTAAAGTAGAACGCGTCTAATTTAAAAAGCACAAAAAGGACCAGCTCCCTTTCAAAAAGGAGCTAGTCCTTTTTGAATTTAGGGATAAATCCAAAGTGACAACGTTTTATGTTGTAGTTATCCTGAAAACGAAATTCGCGACATTCCTGCGGGAAAGGCGAGCCAGGCGAGACCCCACAGCGACCTACGTGACTAAGCAGGTCGCTTCCGCTTTTCTTGATGTCTAGCTCAGCGACCAGTCACTTGAATCACTTCAAACTTCCTGCGGCGGTCGACACATTGATTTACATCTAATGTGTGGGCCCACGCAGAACCGAACTTTGTTTGGTTCGAGCCCTCGTTAGTCTTCCAGTGACCTTCGTGACTTTACGGGTCGCTTCCGCTTTTCTTTCGCCCGTGGAAAGGGAGTGAATTCGCAAAAATCAACAATTATATAAAAAAACCTTAAAAAAACAAAAAAGCACCTGGTTGGTGCTTTTTTGTTACCCTTTTTTAAATGATCCTAAGATCGCCCTGACGAATCCGCCTAAAAACTTTGGCAGTTTGATGGTATAAAATTTCATGATTCCGCCTCCTCCAACGTTAGTTTCCGGAAGAACCCACCTTCGGAAAATTAACATTCTATTTAAGTATATTCGTCTACTTAGAAATAGTACCCGGAGTTTGTAATTTTTGATCTCGATCTTTGCTTCTTATCATCATAATTATGCCGTCATCAAATGAATAAGTACCTTTTTTTGTTACAAGCTCATTTGAAATGCAAAGGGTGGATCCCCATTCTATCATTGCAGCCTCTAATGGATAACGAAAGCCCACAAGTGTTACACCCGATACGAGCGGGGAAAATGGAATGAAAGAAACATACGGAAATTCATGAATGGCTTCAATTGTATAGGACCCCGGACTTCTCATAACGATGATGTTATCCCGGTCTACAACCTCGACCTCTATCTTTTGTTCTATACCCAATTTCAGGAGTTGGATATTGATTATTTCATGATCCAAACGCCCGCCAGTCGCACCATATAAAATGATTTTTTCTGGCCTCTTCTCTATCGCCCATCTGATCGCCAATTCCAGATCCGTCATGTCTTTTTCACGATCGAACGTATAGAGATCCATTCGTTTTTCTTGAAGTCTGGCAACTTCTTCACTTGAAATGGAGTCGAAGTCACCGAAGGCGGCAATTGGCTTTATATCTCTTCTCTGAAGATAAAGAACCCCCTCATCTACCCCGACAAAATACGCATCATCCATTTCGAACCGATCGGGCAGAAGATATTCCGGTCCTCCAGAAACTAAACAAATCGTCTTCAATACGGTCACACTCCATGAACTAACTTAGGCGCTGTTTTTCGATAATAGGGCAAGTAATACGACAGTCAGGATGAAGGTCGGAACGATTTCAAGTGAAACGGAACCTCCGAAAGCCCAAGGCCCGCTTAATTTTATAAATCCTAAAATAATACCGAGAGCTGACATGATCGCAATCTCAGCAATCATCAACATGCGATTATTCATAGACTTTTTTCCCCCTTACCATCGATGAAACCAGAACCTGCCTACTAAAAAAGCAACTGCATAGGGAAACAGTTGCTCCATCAAACCAAATTCATTTGAAAGCCAACTTCCCTCCGCAGGTTTAATCCTGTTCAGGTTCTAAAGGTTCAGGAGTAATTAACTCCACTCTCAATCTCTTCAAGAGATTCCCATAGTGGTTTCATTGCTTTATATTTTTATTTCTGCATTATTATACACCACGGATGGCCTCAATTGCATCCTTCCGGTTTTCTTTATTATAGATGGCAGATCCGGCAACGAGAACATTCGCCCCGAATTCCCTGCATAATTTGGCTGTATCTGGATTGACACCGCCATCAACTTCAATGTCGATTTCCAATCCTTTTTCCGTACAAAGATCTGAAACTTCCCTGATTTTCGGTAGAACTTGGTTTATGAAAGATTGGCCACCGAATCCAGGGTTCACAGTCATCAGCAACACAAGGTCCACATCTTCTATGACATGTTCAATCATATTGACCGGTGAGTGGGGATTAAGGACGACTCCTGCTTTTTTACCCTGGTCCTTGATCAAATGGACTGTGCGGTGCAGATGCGGGCAAGCTTCTACATGTACCGAAATGATATCCGCACCAGCTTCAGCGAATTCCGGAATGTATTTGTCAGGGTTTTCAATCATCAGATGGACATCCAGCGGAAGGCCCGTGATAGGCCTTATCGCATCGACAATCAAGGGTCCAATCGTAATATTCGGTACAAAATGTCCATCCATGACATCGACATGGATATAGTCCGCTCCCCCTGCCTCAACATCTTTTATTTCATCTCCTAAACGGGAGAAATCCGCTGAAAGGATCGATGGTGCAATTTTTATCATGACTTAATACCTCCGTTTTTGGTCTTTGATCTCTTGTAGAAATTGTACGTAATGGTCATAACGGAATTGGGCTATTTCGTTATTTTCCAATGCTTTTTTCACAGCACATTTCGGTTCTGATACATGGGTACACCCTCTGAATTTACAATCCGGACGGCGATCTCTCATTTCAGGAAAGTAGATGGATAAGTCCTCTGGTACGATTTCGATGAAATCCAGTGAACTGAAGCCTGGAGTATCTGCTACAAGCCCCTCACCAAAAGGGATCAGCTCCACATGTCTTGTCGTGTGTTTCCCTCTTCCAAGATGATCAGAGATATCATTGGTTTCCAGGTTCAAATCTGGATTCAATGCATTCAACAATGTCGATTTGCCGACACCTGACTGTCCTGCAATGACTGTTACCTTATCTTCAAAAAGTTCCCTTACCTCTTCAAGCCCCCTTTGTTCCAAAGAAGAAGTTACGAGAACTTGGTAACCGATCTGACGGTAATCCTCCAACTCTTTTTCGATTTCCTTGTCATCTGACAATAAATCAAGTTTACTAACACAAATGACCGGAAGAATCTCGTTCGCTTCAATATGGACTAAAAACCGATCCAAAAGGAGCGAGTTAAAGCTTGGCCGGCGTGCGGAAAAAATGATGAGTGCCTGGTCAATATTTGCAACAGGAGGTCTGATCAGTTCATTCTTACGTTCGAAGATTTCCAAAACATAACCGTCTGTCAGATTGGTCGATTCAAATGCCACTTCATCCCCCACAAGAGGTGTCAACTTCCGTTTTCGAAAATTCCCTCTACCTCTGCATTGATAGATTTCATTTTCTTCTTCACTTTTCACATAATAATACCCGCTCAACGCTTTAATGATCGTTCCTTTTGGCATGCAGTCCATCTACTCTCCATTCTGAAAGTTTTTCGCTTCTTCATACGTAAACGATTCATTATAATACTCTTCATCGTCCACATAGACTTTGTAGCTACCTTCACCGTTATACTTTATGGTCAATGGGATTTCGAACATTTCTGTTTCAGAGATTTCTTTATCGACGATCGTCCGCTCTCCGTTCGCGTCATTGGTCACGATCCGGACCTGTTTCGGTTCTTTCTGTTTTTCCTGTTTATCCTCTTTATCTTTATTTTTGTTGTCGTTGCCATTGCCATCTCCACTACCAGTATCTTCTTCACTGAATTCGATCTCCACCATATCTTTGATGGTGACTGGCTCTGGTACCCCTTTTGAAACGGTCACGGTAATTTCGTCCCCAGCCCTCACTGTTTCACCCGGGTTCGGATTCGTCCTTATGATGTTTCCATCATCAACATCTTCTGAATGTTCACGTTCTTCAGCTTCTTTTAATTTAAGCCCATTCTCATTTGCATACGTTTTTGCTTCTTCAAGTGACTTTCCGGTCAGGTCAGCAAGTTCAAATGGAGGAGGCCCGCTGCTGACATATAAAATCAAAACTTCTTGGCCAGGCACGACCTTTTCTCCTGCTTCCGGAATTTGTTCGATGATCTGTCCAGCAGGTACGTCTTCACTGCTTCTTGTTGGATAATCGACCCGTTTGAAAAGATCCTCTACATTCGACCGCTTCACATCATCTTCTTCTTTGCCAACATAGTTCTCTACTTCAAATTTCTCAGGGCCTGAACTAACAATCAATTTCACCGTCTGATTTTCCTTAACGGCTGTTCCTGGTGTCGGGGTTTGCTTGATGACATGCCCTTCTTCCACCTCGGAGCTTGGCTGCTCCTCTTTTTCTGAATTAAGCCCAGCATCCTTTATTTTCTCGTAAGCTGTGGTATAAGGTTGATTGATGACATCCGGTACAGGGACATCCTTTGTCTGGAATATTTCAGGCCACAAGGTGATCGCCCCGACACCAGCGATCCCTAAAAGAAGAAATATCATCAAAATGATAGCAACCCAATTTTTCTTTTTCTTCTTCTCTTTCTTTCCTTTTTTATCTTTCTTATTCTTCCCGCTTTTTTTCTCTGCTTCTTCATCTATGATTGGAGCAACTGGTACAGTTTTCATTTGCTCTGTTATATTTCCAATCGGAGTCAGTACCTTTGTCGCTTCTTCATCTCCATCAAATGAGTGTTTCGGTTCATCGACTCGATCGGGATCAAGTGCAGTGCTTAAATCTTCTTCCATCGCCTGGACATTTTCAAATCGCTCATTCGGATTTTTGGCCATGGCCTTCAATATGATATTCTCAATGCTCTGTGGTATATCCGGATTGATCAACTTTGGTTCTGGAAATTTTTCTTGAAGATGTTTCAATGCTACAGAAACAGCTGATTCACCTGAAAATGGTAGTCTGCCAGTCACCATTTCATAGAGAACTACACCTAATGAGTAAATATCGGACTTGTTATTGGCAATACCACCTCTTGCTTGTTCTGGTGAGAAGTAATGGACACTGCCCAATACAGAGTGCGTGTGGGTAATCGTTGCTGACGTTGCTGCTAATGCAATGCCGAAATCTGTTACTTTAGCATCTCCATTCTCATCTATTAAAATATTATGAGGCTTGATATCCCTGTGTACGATGTGATGTTCATGGGCATGTGCGATCGCAGAGGAGATCTGTTTCATGATTTCAACAGCCCGGTCCGGTGATAATGGACCTTTTTCCCGTATGATCTGTTTCAATGTCTTACCTTTCACATACTCCATGACGATGAAATAAATCTGTTCTTCTTCTC
The DNA here is from genome assembly GCF_020179385.1 of Alkalihalobacillus sp. YIM B00296. Taxonomy (GTDB): domain Bacteria; phylum Bacillota; class Bacilli; order Bacillales; family Fictibacillaceae; genus Pseudalkalibacillus. The sequence goes on from NZ_JAIBLJ010000007.1 coordinate 147,285, forward strand.
CGACATCGACGATATTGACGACATTCGGATGATTCAGACTCGTCGCTGATTCCGCTTCACGTCGAAAACGCCTGATGAAGTCCTCATCAGTCGAGTATTCTGAACGCAATACTTTCACAGCGACGATCCGATCGAGTATCAAGTCTTCCGCTTTATAGACCACAGCCATACCGCCATCACCAATGATCTCTAGGATCTTGTATCGAGCACTGATACGTCTTCCGATCATTTGGCCACACCTTCTTTTGGCCCAACCTCATTAGCTAAGAGAATAATGGTGATGTTATCTTCCCCGCCAGCATCATTTGCCATCTTGACCAAGAGGTTCGCTTTATCGTCTAAGGACCCATCGTCAGTCATAACTTCCAGTATCAAGTTTGCCGGAACTTTATTAGAAAGACCATCTGAACAAATAAGAAGATAATCTCCGGGATTCCATGAGTAATTCAGATTATCGACCCTCACATTCGGGTCTGTACCAACTGACCTCATGACAACATGTTTTCTCGGATGGTATTCTGCCTCTTCATCCGTGATTTGTCCTGATTTCACAAGTTCATTGACCAGGGTATGGTCCTCCGTAAGCATTCTGATTGATTGATTGTGTATATGATAACAACGACTGTCTCCGACATGACCTAAGGAAACTTCCTCTTCCGTCGCTCTAAGCAAGATCACAGTCGTACCCATACCGTGACACTCTGGGTGCTCATTAGCATACGTATAAATACTTGAGTTGGCCTCCTCGATCAATGATTGAATCACATTCGCTGTTTCAACCTTTTCGTTTATGTATGTATCAAGATGATCCTTGATGTAGTTGACTGCCATCTGGCTGGCAACATCTCCAGCATTATGCCCTCCCATCCCATCGGCAACAACAGCGAAAACATCCGAGGCAGAGACTTGGATCACTGCCCCGCTGTCTTCGTTATGGGAACGAACTTTACCTTGATCAGTTTGAAAAGATGCCTTCAACAACCTACTTCACCTCGTTTCGTCCTTACGCTCCTTGGCACGCAACTGACCACAGGCAGCGTCGATATCATGACCCTGCTCCCGGCGAATGGTAACATTCACACCGCGCTCTTTTAACGTGCTCTCAAATTTGAAAATTTGATTTTTAGGAGTACGGACGTAATCTCTCTCTGGTACATAGTTTACAGGAATCAAGTTGACATGACACTTTATATCATGGATCAGATCGGCCAGAAGTTCAGCGTGTTCTACCTGATCATTGACACCTCCAAACAATCCGTATTCAAATGTGACACGCCGCCCTGTCTTCCGGATATAATAACGAATGGAATCCATCAGATCATCAAGGGGATACATACGGTTCACCGGCATGAGTCGACTACGGATTTCTGTTGTGGGGGCGTGAAGGGAAAGCGCAAAATTGATCTGCATACCTTCATCAGCAAAATCATAGATTTTCGGCACCACACCACTCGTAGAAACCGTAATATGGCGTGCTCCGATATTCAATCCTTCATCGTGGTTGATTATTTTCAGAAAAGAAATCAATTCTTCGTAATTATCGAAAGGTTCCCCAATCCCCATAATGACGACAGAGCTGACCCGTTCATCCGTCTCATCCATCGCTCGTTGAACTTCCAATACTTGCGCAACGATTTCTCCAGCCTTCAAGTTACGTTTCAGACCACCCAGCGTCGAGGCACAGAAGGTACAGCCTAACCGGCAACCGACTTGAGTTGTTACACAGACACTGTTTCCATACTCATGTCTCATCAGCACGGTTTCTATTGAATATCCATCTTCAAGTTCAAAAAGAAACTTGATTGTCCCATCCTTCGATTCTTGCCGGACGACTTGCTTTAAGGGAGTGATTACAAAAGCGTTATCCAGCTTTTGACGCAGATCCTTCGATAGGTTCGTCATCTCTGCAAATGAAGCCACCCTTTTTTCGTAAAGCCATTCATAAATTTGCTTGGCACGAAACGATGGTTCACCGGCTTGTTTCAGCCAATCCAGAAGATCTTCGTATTTCAATGAAAATACGGAAGTCCCTACGTTCGGATTGGTTTGTTTTTCCGTCAACGGTTTCAACATGTTCCATCACCGCCTTTTCTAGAAGTTTTCCTTAAACATGCAATATAAAATCCGTCACTATTGAAATATTGCGGAAGAATCTGAAGTTCATCTTTTGTTTCTGAAATGTAAGGTTTTACAGTAGCTGGCATCCTCGAAGACAATGCTCCGTCCCATTCGAATTCAGGATGGCGGTCTAGAAACCGTACAACCTGGCTGTTATTTTCCTCTGATTCTATTGTACATGTACTGTAAACCAATAATCCACCAATTTTAAGGACACGGGAAACGGATTCCAATAATTCCTCCTGGACTTTTTGGATCCGTTCAATATCTTCAGGTTTCTTTCCCCATTTGATATCGGGCTTTCTGCGAATGACACCGAAACCTGTGCAAGGGGCATCCAAAAGCACCCGATCAAAGGTTTCTTCCTTGAATAATTTAACGGCCTTCCTAGTATCCATCGCGATCGTTTCTATATTCGTCAAGCCGAGCCGTTCCACCTGCTGTTCAATGAGCTTGACTTTATGCTCATGCAAGTCAATCGCAGTTATTTCCCCTTGATTGTCCATCCTTTCAGCAAGGTGAGTCGTTTTCCCCCCCGGTGCGGCACAGGCATCCAAAATGCGATCACCTGGTTGGGGATCAAGGGCATAGCCTACAAGCATAGAGCTTTCATCTTGAATCGTCAGAGCTCCCGACTTATAAACATCAGATTCATGAAGATTCCCTGATATAATCCGTACCCCATCAGGCACCAACTTGCTTGGTTCCGCGTTTACGGATTCATCTTTCAACCGTTCGATGGCATCCTTGACAGAAAGTTTAAGGCGGTTGACCCTGGCAGTTACTGTCGGTGGTGTATTATTGATCGTACACATTTCCCGTGTCCGTTCATTTCCAAACTGATCAATCCAACGGTTAACCAGCCATTCAGGATGGCTGTACTCAATCGCTAATTTTAACCTTTTATCCGGAATTGATGAAACACCAGGGATCCCTTTTCGCTGTACATTCCTAAGTACACCATTGACAAATCCAGAGATACCCTTGTGCCCTCTCTTCTTTGCGATCACAACTGCTTCATTGATGATGGCATGATCAGGGACACGGTCCAGGTACACCATTTGATAAACGGATAGCCGCAAAAGGACCAGCACCCAGTCTTCAAGCTTGTTCAATGGTTTCTTAATGAAACCTTTCAAGTAATAATCAAGTGTATTCTTCCGTTGAAGGGTGCCGTATACGATTTCAGTCAAAAGGGCTGCATCTTTGCCTGAAAGGTTGTTTTTCTTGATCGCTTGGTTCAATAATAGGTTGCTGTAAGCTTGAGACCGGTCTATTTTCAATAACAGGTCCGTCGCAACTTCCCGAACATTTTTCATCATTATTCACCGAATTTCATTTCTGTATTAAGCTGAGCTCCAGCAAGATATTGGGCGGCATCCATCTGTTTCCTGCCTGCGGGCTGCAGCTCTGTGATCCTTATTGCTGTTTGGTTTCCAGTTCCAACTAGAATTCCTTTATTATCAAAAGCTAGAATTTGGCCAGGTTCACCGTTTTGTTCAACGTTTTCTTTTCGTCCCCACCAGATCTTTATATTCTTGCCCTCAAGCGTAGTGTAAGCCACTGGCCATGGATTCAGCCCTCTGATCTGGTTATAGATGTCTTCTCCGTCCGCTTTCCAGTCAATTTTTTCCATTTCCCTTGAAATATTTGGAGCATACGTGACTTTTGATTCGTCTTGAGAAATACGTTGTAATTCATCATTCACAAGCATCGGAATTGTATCGCCAAGCAATTCTGCTCCTGCCTCGCTCAACTTATCATGAAGGCTTCCGACATTGTCATCCTCTTCAATTGTCACCGTAACTTGACTTAGCATATCACCTGCATCCAACTTTTCCACCATATACATGATTGTGATGCCTGTCTCTTTTTTGCCATCAATGATCGCTTTGTGGATTGGCGCGCCTCCGCGATATTCAGGAAGTAGAGATGCATGCACGTTTATACAACCCAGTCGAGGATAAGTCAGCAATTCACTGGGTAAAATTTGTCCGTATGCTGCCGTTATGATGAGATCGGGTTCGTACTTCAAGATTTCTTCATACTCCACCCTCACCTTCTCCGGTTGTAAAACAGAGATTTCATGTCGCAGCGCCTCCCGCTTTACAGGAGGCGGCGTAATTACCCTCTTCCGTCCGACCGGCTTGTCCGGTTGTGTAACGACAGCAACGACTTCATAACCATCTCTGATGATCCTTTTCAAAACCGGGACTGAAAAATCTGGAGTTCCCATAAACACGACTTTCATATCATCACCTATCTTATTTATCTATATTAAGAAATGCAGTGCCTCTACCAGCTGTCAGAACTGATTCCGGAATTTTGAACTTTCATCTCATTACATGATCGTCTGTGGATGCATATCAATACCGATCACCAACCCATCCCGCTGCATCCTTTTTTGAAAATGGACGAGAATTTCATTTAATGTTTCTTTTAATTTTGGTTCATTTTTGTATTTTATCACGCATTGGTAACGATATCTATCTTTCATACGAGGAATCGGTGATGCTACAGGTCCAAGGACGACCGCTTGTGCACTCAGTGATTCTTTCAACCGGCCAGCGATTTTCTCACATATATCGACAACGTACATCAATTCTTCGTGTGAAATTGTCACCAGTGTCAAGAAATAGAATGGAGGAAATTGATGCAATTTTCGAATTTGCATTTCCTTATTATAAAAGGTGAGGAAATCATGATATTGAGCATGCTGGATACTATAATGCTCTGGTGTATAGCTCTGGATGACCACCTCACCTGATAATTCATGTCTTCCAGCCCTTCCCCCCACCTGGGTCAAAAGCTGGAAGGTCCTTTCAGAGGATCGGAAGTCGGGAAGATGTAGCATTGAATCAGCTGCGAGCACTCCAACAAGGGTCACGTTCGGAAAATCCAGTCCCTTTGCGATCATTTGTGTCCCTAACAGAATATCCGCTTTTTTCTCGGCAAACGCATTCAGTAACTTTTCATGCATCCCTTTTCGGCTAGTCGTATCAACATCCATCCGGATCACACGAGCTTCAGGCATCAACCTGTTCAGTTCTTCCTCGACTTTTTGGGTGCCGGTTCCGAAAAAGCGGATGTGTTCTGAATTGCATTCGGGGCACTTGGAGGGCTGTTGTGCTTCATACCCACAGTAATGGCATTTTAAGGAACTGTAGCGTTTATGGTAAGTAAGGGAAATGTCACAATGTGGACATTGGGCGACATAGCCGCAATCCCGACAATTGATGAATGTCGAATAACCACGCCGGTTCAATAGCAATACACTTTGTTCACCCTTCTCTTTCCGATCTTTCAACCGATCGAATAGGGACTGTGAAAATAAAGATCGATTTCCTGAGCGTAATTCCTCCCGCATATCGACGATTTCGGCCTTCGGTAAATCTTTATTGTTCACTCTCTCATTGAGTGTGCAGAGGGTATAAACACCCTTTTGTGCCCTCGCATAAGATTCAAGGGTCGGAGTCGCGCTGCCCAATATCACCGGACACCTATGGAATTTCCCTCTTTGGATGGCAATATCCCTGGCATGGTATCGGGGATTCTCTTCTTGTTTATAGCTAGACTCATGTTCTTCGTCGATAATGATGATACCGAGTTTTTTAAAAGGAGCAAAAATCGCTGAGCGTGCTCCGACGACCACCCTTGCTTCCTTGCGATGGATTTTACGCCATTCGTCATACTTTTCTCCGACGGAAAGTCCGCTATGCAATACCGCAACTTCTGAACCGAAACGCCCTTTGAATCGTTGGACCATCTGAGGTGTAAGTGAGATTTCAGGTACAAGCATGATCGCTTCCTTGCCAAGATTGAGGACTTGTTCAATCGCTTGCAAATAGATTTCCGTCTTTCCACTTCCAGTAACACCATGTATCAGAAATGTCTCATGTGTCACTGTATTGATTTTTTCCAAAATCGGCTCGATCGTTCTCTTCTGCTCATTTGTTAGCGTTAACGGCATTGTCTTTTCAAATATACGATCATGATAGGGATCCCGATATAATTCTTTTTCGGATTCGACCAATAGGTGTTTATCAACCAATCCCTTCACTGTAACCCTTGAGGAGCACGTCTTCTCGATCAAGGTTTGAGTAGGCATCTCTTTTTGTCCAGATTCCAGTAAATAATCCAAAACAGCTGCTTGCTTCGGTGCACGTTTCGATATGTCATCACGAGCATCCAGCATTTCGTCGGTTGTTTTGTTGATTGTAATGACCTTTTGTTTCTTCTTTTTACCTTTTGATCGAATTTCATATTGGACATCGAGTTTCCCCTCGTTCAAACCTTTTTGGATGAGGCTGACACACTCTGTCCCCTTATTCAGAGCTTCATCCCAGCTCAAACCTTTTTCAGATTGAAGCGCCTCATGGATTTCCTCAGGGAATCGTTCCAATTCAGTCCCTTCCGTCATATGAATGCGTTTCGTGTAATTCATTTTCATGGCCGCAGGCAACATCGATTGATAAGCAGAATGGAGGAAACACAATGTATTTTCTGCAATCCACTTGCCTAGTTCGATCAATTCTTCATTGATGACCGGGGACGGATCGACGACATCTCCTATATTTTTCAACTTTTTTTGCGCGGACGACTCTTTAAGAATGATGACGAAGCCGGTCAATTTCCTGGGTCCGAAAGGCACGATGACACGCATTCCGATTTTGACAGCCCCTTCTAAATGTACAGGAATCCGATAGTCGAACGTCCGGTCAGTACCCATTGCCGGAACATCGACAATTACCCCAGCAATCATCCCTCATTCAACCCTTCCATATACCGGAGGGAGTCTTTCAATACGATTTCTGCAACCTGTTTTTTTGATAAAAGAGAACTTTTCCGTTCATGCCCATCCTTGCCATATATATAGACCTGATTCGTATCTCCTTCGAATCCGGATCCTTTTTGGGAGACATCATTCGCAACGATCATATCCAGATTTTTCTGTTCAAGTTTATCCTTTGCATAATGTGATACATCATCGGTTTCAGCAGCAAATCCCACTAATATTTGATGTTTTTTATGACGACCGAGTTCCTTGAGGATATCTGTAGTCCTTTCCAATTCAACCGCGATGTCATCCTCACTCTTTTTCACTTTTGAATCATAAGTGAGCTTTGGACGATAATCGGCCACAGCAGCTGATTTAATGACCAGATCAGCCTGGTCAAAACGTGAAATTACGGCTTCATACATTTCTTGGGCTGTTTCTACCGGTAGAAATTCAACCCCATATGGTACCTTAAGTACAGATGGGCCACTTATAAGCGTGACCTTTGCACCAAGTGAAACAGCTGCTTCAGCTAATGCATAACCCATTTTGCCAGTCGATCGATTCGAGAAATATCTGACTGGATCAATATGTTCTCTTGTTGGTCCTGCAGTAATCAGAACATGTTTATCTTGTAGGATTCGGTTGTCTGCTTCCGCGAAGAACTGGTTGATCGATGCAAGGATTTCTTCCGGTTCCGCAAGTCTTCCTTTACCTACATATCCACACGCCAACAATCCTTCTCCAGGTTCGATAAAACGATGTCCGAAGTCCGCCAGCTTTTCCATGTTCTCAAATACTGCGGGATGGCCATACATATGGACGTTCATTGCAGGCGCGAGCATGACCGGAGCTGACGTCGCTAATAATGTCGTAGAAACCATATCATCAGCAATCCCATTTGCCAGTTTCCCGATACTGTTGGCAGTTGCTGGGGCTATTACAACAAGATCAGCCCAGTCTGCGAGATCGATATGAGCGACACCAGACGGATCTTTTTCATCAAATGTATCATGATATACAGGATTCCTTGAAAGCGTTTGGAAAGTCAATGGTGTAACGAATTCCATAGCAGACTTAGTCATCATCACTTTGACATCATAACCAGCTTGTCTGATCCTACTTGTCAGGGCGGCTGCTTTAAATACTGCAATCCCCCCAGTCACGCATAATAAAATGTGTTTACCGGTTGACACTAAAACCATCCCCCCAACTCATTTGTAGACATAATATTGTTATAGTGAATATAGGTATCTTGCTTCCTTATGGTTAATGCTCTGATAAGGCGATCCGCAAGCCTCCTCACTTGCACAGGATGTGCTGGCTTCGACGTTCACCACAGGACGTGGTGGTTTTTTAGTCGAAGATCCTTAAATTGTAGGTCGCTGCAGGGGCTCACCTTCTCCAAAGGTTAAAAAAAGGCTGACTCATAAGAAAAGTGCCAGGCGCCTCCCATGCAACAAATTGAAATAAGATGTTGTACTTCGGAACACGTCAGACACTTATGGGTCAAACCCTTTATCCTTCTAGCTTGTTAATGTCATAAGTTAATTTCCCTTCAATAATCTCCTCTAGAGCCACGCCCACGAATTTATTGGATTTCGGATCATCTATCATCGGTTTTGAATTTTGCTGGATCATTCTGGCTCGTTTAGCCGACACCGTCACAAGTGTATATTTTGAATTTAATTTCTCCATCAATGAATCGATTGAAGGATAAAGCATTTAATCAACCTCCAGTAATCTCAAGTATTGTTTTTTGATTCTATCTTTCTTGCAATGTTCAGCAATCGCAATCGCTTTGATGCGATCACAGGCTGCTTGTATTTCATTATTTTCCACTACATAATCATAATGATCCATCATTTCAAGTTCTTCTTTTGCCACGATCATCCGATTGTTGATCAGCTCTTCTGTTTCAGTCCCTCGGCCAACAATCCGATTTCGAAGCTCTGCCAGGCTAGGAGGAACGAGGAAGATGAAAACCCCTTCAGGTACCAGGTTTCTTACCTGCAGAGCGCCTTGAACTTCGATCTCAAGAAGTACATCCTTTCCAGAAGCCAACGTCTGTTCCACATATTGCAAGGGAGTCCCATAGTAGTTCCCAACATATTCTGCCCATTCAAGCAATTCATTGTGTTCAATCATCTTTTCAAATTCTTCTCGTGATTTAAAAAAGTAATCGACCCCATCCTGCTCACCTTCACGAGGTTTGCGAGTCGTAACTGAAATCGAAAATTCCAAACCATTCCACTGTTGACGCAATGCTCGGTTTACCGTTCCTTTACCAACCCCCGAAGGACCAGATAATACGAACAAAATTCCTCTCTCATTTTTCATCTTCAACTTTACACCTCAGTCAATCTCTATTCTTCAGTCAAATCCTCTTTGTTTAATAATCTTTGGGCTACCGTTTCGGGTTGGACAGCTGAAAGGATGACATGATCACTGTCTGTAATGATCACCGCACGGGTTCTTCTGCCATACGTCGCATCTATCAGTTTATGCTGAGTCCTTGAATCTGTAATGATCCGCTTGATTGGAGCTGATTCAGGACTCACGATTGAAATGATCCGATTTGCCGAAACGATATTTCCAAATCCAATGTTGATCAGTTTTATGTTCATAGGTTACCCCTCCTGGCTATCTATATCTAGCGTATCCAAGTTTATTGACGTACAACCCTTTGGTCATGCCTTATTCAACATTTTGTACCTGTTCTTTAAGTTTCTCTATTTCACTTTTCAATTGTACAACATTTTTACTGATTGAATAATCATTTCCTTTTGAACCGATCGTATTGCTTTCTCGATTCATTTCTTGGACGAGGAAATCCAGTTTCCTCCCTATTGATCCACTTTCATTCAGTATGTCCCTGAATTGGCTCAGATGACTTTTCAGCCGGGTCAATTCTTCATCAATGCTGCATTTATCAGCAAAGATCGCAACCTCTGTGGTGATCCGGTCTTCATCCAATTCGAACGCACCATCATGAAGGCTTTTGATCCTTTTGTATAGACGATCCTTATAAGCTTCCTGAACTTCAGGGGCAAAGGACTCTATTTCTTGGATGATCGTATCGATCTCATCTAAACGCTGGTTGAAATCCTTATTAAGGTGTTTCCCTTCTTCAGCTCTCATTTCACTCAATCGGGATACCGCCTCTTCAACAGCATCGAGAACTTTACCTGCAAACTCATCGGTCACGTTCTCTTTTTCATGAATGGAAACGATATCTGAAAATGCTAGAAGTTGGTGATATCGGATCGGTTCTTGTACTTGGTAGCGTTCATTCAAAGTCTCGTGGGCAGAAACATATTGATCCAACAAAGACCAATCGATAGACAATTCCTTATCTACACCCGTTTCACCGTCTATACTGATCCATACATCGACCTTGCCCCGTTTTATGTATGTTGTCACACAACGCTTGATTTTGTCCTCGATGATCGTCAGCTGCCTGGGCATACGTATATGTACTTCTGTAAAACGGTGGTTTACGGATTTGATTTCTGTCGTGATCGTGTATTGTTCATGCTCAATGCATGCTCTACCAAAACCGGTCATACTTTTAATCACATTATCACATCCATTGTACTATTCTATACAATTTTACAACAGTCAACAAGAATATGAAAGATTTAACGTTTTTTATCATTCCAGACACTTCAGCTGCAATAGAAAAGAGCGACCTTCCTTTCATAGGCCGCACCTTCACATTTTCTATTTAAATGACGAATGCTTGATCGCCTGTCCTTTATATTTATTGTTTTTGAATAGATGCGAGCCGGCAAGTGCAAAGGTCGGTAATGCTGCCATTCCAAGCACTAATAGACATTCCCTAACGTTTAGGCTCGTAGTATGGAAGATGGGTTGCAACGGTTCATAATAGACGACGATGGCCAGCAGCGCCACAGACGATATGACCGCCCACACGAGATAAATGTTGCCGAACGGATTACGGTGAAATATTGACCGTTCACTTCTGCAATCGAATACATGGATCAATTGCGCCATTACAAGCGTGGAAAATGCAATCGTCTGAGCCCTTACCAGGTTCTCAGGGCTTTCAGCATAGGCGAGACAGAAGGCGGCGATCGTCACAAGCCCGATCAGGAATCCACGGCTGATGATTTTCCACCCTAGCCCTCGTGAGAAAACGCCTTCCTTCGTTGATCTTGGCGCCCGCTTCATGACATTTTCTTCTGCACTGTCAACCCCTAGTGCCATTGCGGGTAACCCATCTGTCACAAGGTTCACCCAGAGAATTTGAATCGGGACGAGAGGGAGGGGTAGAGCAAGCAGCATCGCGAATAACATGACCAAGATTTCTCCAACGTTAGATGCAAGTAAATACCTTATGAACTTCCTGATATTCTCATAAATATTCCGACCTTCTTCAATTGCTGCCCTTATTGTTGCAAAATTATCATCAGAAAGGATGAGGGAGGAAGCTTCTCTGGCGACGTCCGTTCCTGATTCTCCCATAGAGATCCCTATATTCGCCGCCTTGATCGCAGGTGCATCATTCACACCATCCCCTGTCATCGCCACGACATGTCCTTTATTTTGCAGTGCTTTGACGATTTTTAATTTATGTTCCGGAGAGACTCTTGCAAAAACATAGACATCATCCACTACATCCTCCAGCTCTTCAACAGACATAGATGCTAATGTCTTACCTTCCAGCACTTTTCCGTGATCCGGGATCATATTGAGCTGGCGGGCAATTGCTTCTGCGGTAACGATATGATCCCCTGTAATCATGACAGTCTTGATGCCGGCCTGCTGACATTCGCGGATTGATTCTGTCGCTTCAGGTCTTGGTGGGTCGATCATCCCTTGCAGACCGATAAACGTCAGGTTGGATTCGGCCTCGAATGTTGAAGTGATCCTCTCTCCTTTTTTCAAAGGGCGATAGGCTACAGCGATCGTCCGAAGTGCCCTGCTCCCCATTCTTTCAACAGCTTGATGGACGCCATTTTTCCTCGAATCATCCAAGTACGACTGGCGGTTATTCCATAAGATGTTATCACATCTGGATAAAACGACATCCGGAGCTCCTTTCGTCACGACATATTCCTGATTATCTGACGTTCGTACGAGGACGCTCATCATCTTCCTCTCAGAGTCAAACGGGAACTCATCCCTGATCTGATAAGATCCTTGTAAAGCCCCTTTACTCAACCCTGCCTTTTGCCCAGCGATCAGTAAAGCAATTTCGGTAGGATCTCCGTTGATCTGATATTCGTTACGCCCTTTCTTGTCGCCAAACTTTATCGATGCATTGTTACAAAGGACTCCGAAGGTCAGAAGTTGTTTTAATGCTGGAGACTTATCGACCTCGATCGGTTCGTTCCCGTTCAAAAAATCTCCTGTCAACTCAAAACCGGTCCCAGTAATCTGCCAGGACTTCCCGCTGCTCCAAACATCTGTCACTGTCATTTTATTTTGAGTGAGTGTTCCGGTTTTATCAGAACAGATGACAGTGGCACAACCTAGCGTTTCTACTGAAGGGAGCTTCCGTACGATCGCACGCCGACGGATCATTTTTTGTACACCTAATGCAAGCGCAATCGTCACGATAGCTGGGAGCCCTTCAGGAATCGCAGCAACAGCTAATGAGACACCAGCAAGAAACATCGTATACAAATCATGTCCCTGGATGACTCCGATAGCGACAACAAGGGCAGTCAGCAGCAAGGCGACTAGAATGAGAACTTTCCCTAGCTGTTCAAGTCGCCTTTGCAGTGGAGTCTGCAGTCCTTCTTCACTTTTCAGAAGGTGAGCGATCTTTCCCATTTCCGTATTCATACCAGTACCGACGACAATTCCTGTACCTTTCCCATTGGAAACGAGTGTACCCATGAAGCACATGTTCTCCTGATCCCCTGGTTCATGGTCACCTTGTATACTTGTTGCACCGTTTTTTTGAGACGGTACTGATTCACCAGTCAGTGCCGACTCTTCCACTGATAAAGACTTCGTATCAATCAACCTCACATCAGCCCCGATTCTATCCCCAGCAGAAAATCGGATGATATCACCTATTACGGCTTCTCGGGAAGGTATGGTGATCCATTCCTTATTCCGTAAAACCTGGATTTTCGGGCTCGAAAGCTGTTTCAATGCTTGAAGTGAACGTTCTGCTTTCCGTTCTTGCAGAAAGCCTAAGATCCCATTTACGAACACAATCAACATGATTGCAATCGCGTCCATATACTCACCAAGAATTCCAGAGATCAAGGTCGCTATCAATAATACTAGCACCATGAAATCCTTGAATTGTGCTAAAAATACGATGATGGCAGACATTCTTTCTTCTTGTTGCAGTTCATTAGGGCCGTCTTTCTCAAACCGTTTCTTAGCTTCTTTTTCGTTCAAGCCTGTTGTAATGCTCGTCTTAAGCTTTTTTTCAATTTCTGAAGTTGAGAACGTATACCATTTCATTCTTACACCCCGTTTAAACCTTCTTATACAAGCCATCTATATTCAGGATTGTCCTAAAAAATGCTATAATGGAACGGGAATTTGAAAGTCCTTCTAGAGATAAAAGAATAGTTCTCAAACAGGGGGTTCCTTCCTGTTCGAAACGCTCTTCCAAGAGTATGATTTTCTTTTTAATAAATTGGAGTGAAGAATATGTCTTTTGACGGAATCATGACCAGAGCTATTACACATGAACTTACCGAACAGCTTTCACAAGGAAAAATCACCAAAATCTATCAACCGTTCCCGACAGAGTTGATCTTTGTCATACGTTCAAAACGGAAATCAAAACGTGTACTTATTTCAGCAAATGCCAGTTTTCCAAGGATTCATTTGACTGAACAGCAATATGAAAACCCGAAAGCACCTCCGATGTTCTGCATGCTGCTCCGTAAACATCTGGAGGGCGGGGTCATAGACCGTATCGAACAAACTGGCCTTGAGAGAATCATCACCTTCCATATTGCATCAAGAAATGAAATCGGGGATATTACACATAAACTCCTGATCGTGGAAATCATGGGGAGACATAGCAATATTTCTTTAGTGGATACGGATTCCAACATCATATTGGACTGTGTAAAACATATCCCCCCAGCACAAAATAGACATCGTACCTTGTTGCCAGGCAGTGCATACGTATTCCCGCCAGAACAACACAAAACAAATCCATTAAAAGCAGACGAGGATACCCTCATACGTAAACTCGATTTCAACACGGGCAAGCTTGAACGACAGATTGTACAGAAATTTGAAGGAATTTCACCGCTTGCAGCAAACGAAATCATTTCAAGAGCGAAATTGGGGGATCGCAGCTCTTTAGCTTCTTCCTTCGTCGCTGTTATGAATGATGTGAAAAACCATACCTATCACCCGGTCATGACTGCCACAGACAAGAAGGAATATTTCTCTGTCATCGAATTGACCCATCTTAAAGGTGAAAATACTCGGTTTGAAACGATCAGCAGCTTGTTGGATCGTTACTTTTTCGGAAAAGCAGAAAGAGATCGTGTTAAACAACAGGCTACTGATCTAGAAAAGTTCTTACGAAATGAATTGAAGAAAAATCAACAGAAACTACCGAAGCTGAAAGAAACGTTATCCAATTCCGAAAAAGCCGAAACATTCAAGTTATATGGCGAACTGATCACAGCGAATATCTACCAACTCAGCAGGGGGGTGAAGGAAGCAGAATTGCCGAATTATTATGATGAAGATGGTGGGACAGTCAAGGTTCCGTTAGACAATCAAAAAACGCCATCGGAAAATGCCCAGCATTACTTCAAGCGATATAACAAGCTGAAAAATTCCATTCAATATGTCCATGAACAAATTGCAGAGACAAATGATGAAATCAAATATTTGGAGTCCTTGTTACAACAACTTGAATCGGCTTCTGCAAGCGATGTGGAGGAAATTCGTGAAGAGCTGGAAGAAGGCCATTATTTAAAGAAAAAGACGAGGCAGAAACAGAAGAAAAATAAAAAGCCAGCAATCGAGCATTACCGTTCTTCTTCAGACCTTGACATTTGGGTCGGTAAGAACAACAAACAGAATGATTACTTGACCAACAAATTTGCAAGCCCAAACGATATCTGGCTCCATACGAAAGATATTCCAGGTTCCCATGTGGTCATCCGGAGCAACAATCCGGATGAAACGACTCTGATGGAAGCAGCGAATATTGCTGCCTACTTCAGTAAGGCTAAACACTCCGGTTCTGTCCCTGTTGATTACACTTTTATCAAACATGTAAAAAAACCGAGCAGCTCGAAACCAGGTTTTGTCACCTACGACAATCAAAAAACACTTTACGTCACGCCGGATGAAAGCTTAGTCTACCATTTGCAACAAAGCCGTACTTGATTTCCCTTTTGAAAGCACTGGGCAAATCACTCTGTTTTTTTAATTTCACATAATGCTGTCCTAAAGACTTCACAACAACATTTTGCGGACACATGAGACCTTATTTGTTCAAAAAAATCCCATGTACTATAGAAATAAGGGCACCTGGGACCTTATTAGGTTAGATTCATTAAGAATCAGCTGCCGTTAACTGGATAATGGTTTTGGTGTGCTCTAATTTTTTAAATCACATCAGTTTGTCACTAACAAAGGAATAGATATCCTCTAAAATTCGTGGACAACTAGGACTAATTGCTATAGTCCAGAACTACCTGAAAAAAACTGAAAAGGTTCGCTTGTTTTCAAAAAAGACTCAAAACCATGGAGAATTTTCATTTTCTCCGTGGTTTTTTCTTTAAGGCTTTAGGATATTAATGTTGAGTTTTTATAGAGGAATTTCGTGAGCCGTGCGAGGCTCCAAAGAGAAACGAACAAGGAAGTAAGCGGATCGGATCTACAAATATCTGAATTGCTAAAAGCTTTATGCAAAAGGTTTAATTTTATCAAGAGAAGTGAATTATACAATTAAGCTAATGAACTGAAAAAGTTTTAGTAAAATTCGAAATCAGAAAGGGAGTCATTTATGATACGTACAATCCTAATGATCATTGGAGCTATCGTTGTAATCAGTTTTCTTGTTAACTGGCTCTTCTAGTTTCAATCCAAGATTACCATCATTCTGAACGAATAGGAAACGGTAATGGGCAGCATGTACAAGGCCGCCCTCTTTTTTATATTCTGACCACTCGAGCGGCAAAATCCGGATCAAATGTCCGTATGGGGGTGTCAACGCTTCAATTCAAATATTTGTAGATTTAAATTTTTACGGTTGTGATCATGGCAAGTCCATCCAAAACATCTTGATGAACTACTTGTTTGGCCCCTAAATCCTTTAGCAAATCTGTCAGATGCTCTGCACTATACCTATGTCTGCGAGTTGAAATGTTGGACCACTTCAATAATGTTGTCTGTTCAAATCCAGTGAGGCCGTTTTTTTTGCAGTATTCGAAAGCGTTCATCTGATTCATTTTTTTACTAGGGTTCAACATCGTGACAGTGCCCTCAGGACTCGTTACTCTGATCAGCTCTTTAAGTCCTTTATCAGGTTTTGGTAGAAGGAACATGACGCAAGTCGAAAGAGAGACTTGAAATCGATCATCTTCAAAAGGGAGTGCGTAGGCATCCGCTACCAAAAACGTCGATTTGTCATCACAGTCATGCAGAAAAAAGTTTTGTTGACTAGCCTTTATCATTTCAGAAGATAAATCGATACCTGTCACATGTTCCGCTTCATCAACACCACGTAATAAAAGGCGTCCGGTTCCACAACCTACATCCAATATTCGGGCACCTTTCCAGTTCCCTGACTGTATTTTCAATTTTTCATGGATTGAACTTAACCAGCTTGTTCTTGCCATTCCATCGAAAAAAGAGACAAGCTGATCAAATTCCTCACCCTCCATCTTTCTCACAAGACCACACCCCAGACGGTCATTTTAAAGCCACGTTCGACCAGGATTCCGGATCTTTACACCAGTCATTCAACTCATCGATCGAGCCGTTTGATATTTTCCCCTCTTCTGCAGCTACATCTACTAATGTATTAAAATCAGAAAGGGTATCCACGTTCAATGATATTTTAGTGAATGCTTCTTTTCCCTTTTGTAATTCATAGGTGAAGATGGCTGCACAGCCGAGAATAGTAGCCCCTCCATCCTTGAGAGCCTCCACTGCATTCAGTACACTGCCGCCAGTTGAAATCAGATCTTCAATGACTACGACTTTGGTTCCTGCAGAAAGCTTACCTTCTATTTGTTTTCCTTTTCCATGGGTTTTCGCTTTTGAGCGGACATATACCATCGGCAAATTCATCCGATCAGCGACTAATGCAGCATGGGGAATTCCAGCTGTAGCAGTCCCGGCAACAGCTTCCACATTCGGAAAATGTTTTTCGATCAACGCTACAAAAGAATCAGCAATCTTAGATCGGATTTCCGGATGGGAAATGATTAGGCGGTTATCACAATAGATCGGTGCTTTCAAACCGGAAGACCAAGTGTACGGATTTTCTGGACTTAATGTTACAGCTTCTATATCAAGTAAATATTTAGCGACCTGTCGTTTCATAGGTAATCCCCCATTCGTTTTGGATATTACGATAAGTCTGGACCGGATTATCTGACCTGGTGATCGTCCGCCCGACAACGATATGATCACTGCCTAACTCCTTCGCCTTGCCAGGAGTCGTCACTCGCTTCTGATCATTTTTTTCATCGGACAATAAACGTATTCCTGGTGTGATAGTCAAAAAATCAGGACCACGGTGCCCCTTGATAAGAGGTACTTCCAACGGTGAACAGACTATACCGTCAAGACCGGCAGTTTGTGCATTTTCAGCAAGATTCGAAACCGAATGTTCGATTGAACCTGGAATCAATATTTCTTCATTCATCATCTTTTTCGAACTGCTGGTCAATTGAGTGACAGCAATACATTTAGGGCGGTGACTCCGGCTTCCTTCCTCTAATCCCTGCACAGCCCTTTCCATCATCTCTATACCGCCCATTGCATGGACGTTGACCAGATCGACATCAAGCTTAGCCAATCCTGCCATCGCTTTATGGACCGTATTCGGAATATCATGGAGTTTCAAATCCAAGAAAATGGCATGTCCTTGTTCTTTCAGGATCCGGATCAGGTCAGGACCTTCCTGATAAAACAGCTCCATTCCTACTTTGAGGAAAAGCCGCTCCCCTTCAAATGGGGTGAGGAATGTCTGGACATTTTCCTTAGATTCGAAGTCAAGTGCTATGATGATGGGCTGTAGCATGATTTCCAGCTCCTTCCGATCAAATCACTGATATGGTCGATCCTCTTTTCAGTCAACTTCTCTTCAAGTTCCGTGATGATTTCAGGGCAAACGAACGGGTTTACGAAGTTGGCTGTCCCGACAGCAACTGCGCTTGCACCAGCCAAAAAGTATTCAAGCACATCATCTGCAGACGTGATGCCTCCCATACCGATGATCGGTATCGAAACACGTTGGCTGACTTCATAAATCATCCGGATTGCAACAGGCTTGATGGCGGGACCAGATAATCCACCTGTACGGTTTGCGATGACAGGTTTCTCTGATTTCAAATCGATCCGCATCCCCAACAATGTGTTGATCATCGCTAACCCGTCAGCACCAGCAGCCTCAATAGCTTGTGCGATTTCTGTTATATCCGTCACGTTAGGAGAAAGTTTCACATATACCGGTACATCTGACACTTCCTTCACTGCTCTGGTCAGTTCCGCAGCCACATTGGGATCCGTCCCGAATGAAATCCCGCCTTCCTTTACGTTAGGGCATGAAATATTCAACTCAAGTGCAGTCACATTTGGTGCTTTAGAAACGGTCCGGGCTACAGCAACATAATCTTCAGTCGTGGTTCCTGCAATATTCGCAAGGATCGGAACATCATAATCCGCTAAGAATGGAAGTTCTTCGGCAACCACTTTTTCAAGTCCGGGGTTTTGCAGACCGATTGCATTAAGCATACCTCCTGGCGTTTCGGCTACGCGTGGAGTCGGATTGCCAAAACGAGGTTCATCCGTTGTCGCTTTAATTGCGATCGCTCCCAATCCACTCAAGTCATAAAGCTTCGAAAACTCACGGCCAAATCCGAAGCAGCCTGAAGCAGGCATGATCGGATTCTTCATATTCAATCCTGGTAATTGGATATCAAATCGACTCATAGTTGGATCACCCCTTGAGGAAATACCGGTCCATCCGAACATATTTTACGATATCGGTGTCCAGTTGGATCATCCTTCACACTACAGACACAAGCGAAGCAAGCCCCAATTCCGCACCCCATCCGCTCTTCAAGTGAGAAATATGCACGGTCGGGGTTCAACTGCTCTTCGATCGCTTTCAACATCGGAGTCGGACCGCATGAATAAAGCACGTCGTAGGCTGGTGCTTCTTGTTTCATATAATCAGTTACGAACCCCTGGTATCCGAGAGTTCCATCAATCGTCGTGACCGCTGTCGTTCCGAGCTGCTCGAAGGCATCTACATAAAAGGCATCTTTCTTTGATGCGAAACCAAGAACATGGACTACCCGCACGTTACGCTCCACCAATTTCTTGGATAAATAATAGAGGGGCGGCACTCCGATACCTCCGCCGATAAGTATCGCAGTTTCACCCTCGGCTATTGTATCTAACGGAAAGCCATTACCTAAAGGCCCGAGCACATCCAACCGAACGCCTTTTCTTTTTTGCGAAAGGAGAAGTGTTCCTTCCCCTTCCGCCCGATAAAGGATGGTACACTGCTTCCGATCAAGGTCAACATCACATATGCTGATCGGTCTCCTGAGAAGCGGCATGTATTGGTCGCCGACCCTGATATGCAAAAATTGCCCAGGTTCCACCATGTCCGTGACCATTTCACCTTCAAACGTCAATTCATAAATTTTATCGGCAATTTGTTCGTGATGGACGACTTTGGTCAACTCTTTCCTCAAACAAGAACACCTTCCTTCCTTTTTTCAAAGGATGGCATTTCATTCGCGGAAAATGTCATCGACTCGACGACACTTAAGATTGCGCTAACAGTATCGAAGGAGGTCAGGCACACTGCCCCATTTTCGACTGCTTCTCTTCGGATCCTGAATCCGTCTCTTGCGGGCTGTTTCCCCTTCGTCAACGTATTCACGACGAACTGGACTTCACCTTGCTGGATACGATCCAATAAGCTCGGGCTTCCCTCTTGGATCTTATTGACGACCGTTACTGGAATATTGTGCTCTCTGATGAAGTTTGCCGTTCCTTCAGTAGCAAGGATTTGATATCCGATCTCGTAAAAACGCTGGACGAGTGACAATCCTTCTTCTTTATCTTTATCAGCAATCGTGAACAACACGGATCCAAATGTCGGGATCTTCATGCCAGATGCAATCAATCCTTTATAGAGCGCCTTTTCCAATGTTCGATCGCGCCCCATGACTTCTCCTGTCGATTTCATTTCAGGTCCTAGCGTAATATCGACACGGCGAAGTTTCGCAAATGAGAACACTGGGACTTTGACGAATACATCCTTCGGTTCAGAGTGATAGCCTGTTTCATATCCTAATTGCGACAAACTTTTCCCGAGGATCGCTTTTGTTGCAAGGTTCGCCATCGGCACTCCAGTGATTTTACTCAAGAATGGTACCGTTCTGCTTGAGCGTGGGTTTACCTCAAGCACATAAAGCTCATCCTTGGAGATGACATACTGGATGTTCAACAGCCCGACGATCTTCAATCCCCTTGCCAATTTAGTCGTGCATTCAATGATCTGTTCTTTCATTTCCTTTGAAAGCGTCTGAGGTGGATAGACAGCAATCGAGTCTCCTGAGTGTACCCCTGCCCGTTCGATATGCTCCATGATGCCCGGGATGTAGACCGTATCCCCATCTGAAATCGCATCGACTTCAATTTCCTTGCCAAATAGGTAACGATCGATCAAGACTGGATGTTCCGGGTTGATCTTCACTGCATTTTCCATGTACTGAAGGAGTTCATTCTCTTGATAGACGATTTCCATCGCGCGTCCCCCAAGTACATAGGATGGTCTAACTAGGACCGGATAACCGATATCTTTCGCCACCTGCACTGCTCCATCTACGGAAGTCGCTGTTTTCCCAGGAGGCTGTGGAATCTCAAGCATTTGTAAGGTCCGTTCGAATTTATCACGGTCCTCTGCCCGGTCCATATCCTCCAAGCTAGTTCCAAGGATCTGGACGCCTCTTTTACTCAGTTCGGATGCAAGGTTGATCGCTGTTTGTCCCCCGAATTGGACGACGACTCCGATCGGATTTTCTTGCCGCACTACATGCATGACATCTTCTACAGTCAATGGTTCAAAGTAAAGTTTATCTGACGTGCTGAAATCCGTTGAAACTGTTTCAGGATTATTGTTGATGATGATCGCTTCATAACCGGCCTCTTGGATTGCCCAGACGGTGTGTACTGTAGCATAATCGAATTCAATTCCCTGACCGATACGGATCGGTCCAGAACCTAATACGAGCACACTCTTTTTCTTGCTTTCTTCGACTTCATTTTCCTGGCCGTAAGTGCCGTAATAATATGGGGTTGCGGAATCGAACTCAGCTGCGCATGTATCGACCATCTTATAGATCGGCATTACCTGATTCTCTTCCCGCAGGTTGTAGATTGCGCGTTCTGTCGTGCCCCATAACTTTGCGATGGTTTTGTCTGAAAAACCTTTGTTCTTGGCCTCCTTCAAGAGTTCAATATCATAAGGCTGGGAAGCTAATTCGTTCTCGATCTCTGTAATGTTCTTCAATTTATATAGGAAGAATGGGTCGATCTTCGTCCATTCATAAATGGAATCGATCGCAACACCAGAACGTAATGCTTCAGTTACGTTATATATCCTTTGGTCATCCGTCTTCTTGAGAACGGCTTCCCAGTCAGTATCAATGGTCGGATCAAGGGAACTTTGCAAATGATGGATATCGGTTTCAAGTGAACGTACAGCCTTTAATAAAGATTCTTCAAAGTTTCTGCCGATCGCCATCACTTCACCCGTTGCTTTCATTTGTGTTCCAAGCGTCCGGTTGGCTGCCTCGAACTTGTCAAAAGGCCATCTCGGGATTTTCGTCACGACATAATCCAATGCAGGCTCGAAGGATGCATAGGTTCGGCCAGTCACAGGGTTTTTCAGTTCATCAAGTGTATAGCCGACTGCGATTTTCGCTGCCAGTTTCGCAATTGGATAACCGGTCGCTTTTGAAGCTAGGGCAGATGAGCGGCTGACACGCGGATTCACTTCAATGATGTAATAATCTGAGCTGTTCGGATCTAGTGCAAGTTGGACGTTACATCCGCCTTCGATTTCAAGTGCACGGATGATCTTCAAGCTTGCATTCCGCAGCATTTGATATTCACGATCCGTAAGTGTCTGGCTCGGAGCGACGACGAACGAGTCTCCCGTGTGGACGCCAACTGGATCGATATTTTCCATGTTACAAACGACGATTGCGCCGTCGTTCCCGTCCCTCATAACCTCATATTCGATTTCCTTGAAGCCTGCAATGCTTTTTTCCAATAATACTTGAGTAACAGGACTGTATTTCAATCCGCTTGATACGAATTCGATCAACTCTGCTTCGTTGCTTGCTATCCCACCGCCAGTACCGCCAAGTGTGTAAGCTGGTCTGATGATGACAGGGAAACCGATCTTCGCAACAAACTCTTTCGCTTCTGGTAAAGATCGAATGATTTCACTTTCTGGGATCGGTTCATTCAATTCATTCATCAAGGTTCTGAACAGGTCACGGTCTTCAGCTTGTTGGATCGACTGCAGATTGGTCCCGAGCAGTTCGACATCATATTCATCCAAAATACCTGCATCATGAAGCTCGACTGCAAGGTTCAGGCCAGTCTGCCCACCTAATGTGGCAAGGACGCCGTCAGGCTTTTCTTTACGAATGATCCGGCTTACAAAGTCGACCGTAAGTGGCTCAATATAGACTTTATCAGCCATCGTCGTATCGGTCATTATTGTGGCAGGATTCGAATTTACAAGAATGACTTCGTATCCTTCTTCCTTCAATGCCTGGCATGCTTGAGTCCCTGCATAATCAAATTCTGCAGCTTGACCGATTACGATTGGACCTGAACCGATTACCAGTATCTTTTGAATATCTAAACGTTTTGGCATACTTGATCCCCCGCTTTCTTAGATGTCTTCATCAATGCGATGAATTGTTCAAACAGATCATTTGAGTCAGTCGGCCCAGGTGAGGCTTCCGGGTGGAACTGGACGCTGAACGCTGGATGATGCTTATGACGGTACCCTTCAATCGTATCATCATTGATCGCCATATGTGTTACGACCAAGTCTGTTTCATCAATTCCTCTGACGTCTACTGTGTAACCATGATTTTGTGAAGTGATCATCACTTTTCCAGTTTCAAGATCCTTGACTGGATGGTTCACACCCCTATGCCCGAATTTCATCTTGATCGTCTTGACACCGCATGCCAACCCGAGAAGTTGGTGTCCGAGGCAAATTCCGAAAACAGGTACTTTACCAAGGATGTTCTTGACCATTTTGATGGCTTCTGGTACATCCGTCGGATCCCCTGGTCCATTGCTGAGCATCACCCCATCAGGTTGCAACCGCAGGATTTCCTCGCCACTGATGTCATACGGTACGACAGTTACATTACAACCACGTTCGATCAATTCTCTAAGAATGCCTCGTTTCGCGCCGAAATCCACCAGGACGACCCTTTTGCCTCTTCCCGGTAGTGTATAAGGGGTATGGGTCGAAACTTTCTTCACTTGATCTCTCGGCAAAGCTTTAGCAGCTAGATCTGCAGCAATTTCTCCTACATCTGCTTCCATTGCTGCAATTTTCCCTTTCAATGTTCCGTGAA
Source organism: Alkalihalobacillus sp. YIM B00296 (assembly GCF_020179385.1). Classification (GTDB taxonomy): domain Bacteria; phylum Bacillota; class Bacilli; order Bacillales; family Fictibacillaceae; genus Pseudalkalibacillus. Next base: position 171,015 of record NZ_JAIBLJ010000007.1, read on the forward strand.
TACGGAGTTTCCTTGTTAATGCCCGCGTATCTATTCCAGTAATCCCGGGTATATCCTTCACTTTCAGCAGCTCATCGAAAGTACTTGTCGATTGCCAATGATTCGGCTCTACAGTCGCTTCACTTACGATAATACCTGCTGCCGCAGGATCGATTGATTCGAAGTCTTCATGATTGATGCCATAGTTTCCGATCAATGGATAGGTGAATGTAATGATCTGATCACAGTAGGATGGATCAGAAAGTGTTTCTTGGTATCCTGTCATCCCAGTGGTGAAAACCACTTCTCCTGTCGATTCCCGCAAACTTCCGATTCCAATCCCTTCAAATGTGCTGCCATCTTCTAAAATCAGTTGCCTTTTCATGATGTAAATACACTCCCATTCTTATAAGCTACTTTTCCTGCGATGAATGTCAGTATCGGCCATCCATTGCAAATCCGGTCTTTGAAAGGGGTATTCCTTCCCTTGGATGCAAAATTCTCAACCTGGATCGGACTCTCATGTTCGAGATCGAGGACTACAAGATCAGCTGGCGCACCAACTTCAATCCTCCCGTAAGGTAACCCGAAGCATCGTGATGGCTCGTTTGTCATTCTACTGATCAAGAAGTCAAGGTTACAGATTCCTGGTTGTACCAGATAGGTGTATAACAAAGGAAATACTGTTTCCAACCCTACAATCCCGAAAGGCGCCCGTTCGATACCGACAGATTTTTCTTCGATAGTATGGGGGGCATGATCGGTTGCGATAAAATCGATCGTCCCATCCAACAAACCTTCAATCAACGCTTCACGATCTTCCTTGCTCCGAAGAGGAGGATTCATTTTGAAATCCGGAGAGCGATCCACGATATCGTCCTCACAGAGTAACAGATGATGCGGCGTTACTTCTGCAGTCACGTTGATGCCAGCTCTTTTCGCATCGCGTACGACCCTTACCGACTCCTTCGTACTGATGTGACACACGTGATAATGGACACCTGTTGCTTCAGCCAGCAGGACGTCCCTTGCAATCTGGACACTTTCACAGACAGAAGGGATCCCATCAAGACCATTCGCTTTTGAATACTCACCTTCATGGACACAGCCGTTATGGATGAGGGAATTTTCCTCACAATGAGCGACGACCGCCATATCGAGTGCAGCCGCCCGTTGCATAGCCTGCAGCATTTTATCAGCGTTTTGGATTCCGACACCATCATCTGTAAAAGCGAAGGCACCTTCTTGCTTCAACGTTTCGAAATCGACCAATTCTTCACCGATTTGACGGACTGTTATAGAAGCGTATGGAAGCACTCTTGTGACAGCTGTTTCTTTGATCCGTTTCTGCAGATTCATCATCGTTGTCGGGCTATCCGGTACTGGACGGGTATTCGGCATAGCAGCAATTGTGGTGAATCCCCCTTTAGCCGCAGCCTTCGTCCCGGTTTCTATCGTTTCCTTATGTTCTCCTCCAGGCTCACGGAGATGTACATGCAGGTCTACGAATCCTGGTGCTAGAAGATTCCCCTCGACATCGATGACTTCGTGGTCTTCGCCATCAATACTGGATCCAATTTCTGCCACCTTTGAATCCAAAATCAATACATCCTTCAACTTCCGGCTATCTTCATTCCAAATCCGAGCGTTCTTAAGTAAGATTCCCATAGCTTACTTCCTCCTCTATTTGTAGTGCCCATTCTATGGCTGCCATCCGTATTGCAACTCCATTTGTCATTTGTTTGAAAATCCGTGAACGCGGACCCTCAACCAATTCATCCGCAATTTCGACTCCTCGGTTGACAGGAGCTGGATGAAGGATGATACTTTGTTTTTTCATCATTTTTTCTCTTTCTACAGTCAAGCCGTAGAGCTTATGATACTCCTCTTTTGTCAAATCCATCGTCTGGTCGTGCCGTTCGTGCTGGATTCTGAGCATCATCACCACATCAGCTTCAGATACCGCTTGTTCCATCGGTACATATTTTCCGTTTGGCAATGCGCAATCAAACCATTGTTCAGGTCCTGAGAACATGACCTTTGCCCCCATTTTCGAAAGCAAGCTGGCATTAGAACGAGCTACACGGCTATGTCTTAAATCTCCGATGATCGCTACCGTCAATCCTTGTAACACGATAAATTCCTGTTGAATCGTCAGCATGTCTAACAATGATTGGGTCGGATGATTTCCACATCCATCACCTGCATTCAAAATCGGAATCGTTATATTCTTCAATTCTTCGTAAAAGTATTCTTTAGGATGCCGGATGACGAGAGCGTCAGCGCCAATTGCTTCAAGTGTCCGTACTGTGTCATATAAAGATTCACCCTTCAGCACACTGGAAAATTGTGATTCGACGTCCAAAACGTGTAGACCAAGCCTTTTTTCGGCTACCTCGAAACTGAATTTCGTCCTCGTACTCGGTTCATAAAATAAATTCGCTACAAATTTAGGTTCTTTATGACTGATCCCTTTGAATTCTTTTTCTACATAGTATTGGGCCCTATGCAGAATTTCATCAATATCATTCGTCTGTAAAGCATCAATTGTAAGTAAGTGGCTCATCCAAGACACGCTCCTAACTCTTGTATTTCCTAGCCGTCCACCCTTTTGGGTCTCTCAGGACAAATTTTTAAAAGATGGTTACTCGGGATTAAGCTACAGAATCTCTCTTAGTTGAATTGGTTTCTTTGATATCAGAGAATATTTTTGAATTATGAACGTCTTTATCGCGACCCGGAATGATAAGATTCAAGATGATTCCTGTCAGTGTCGCCAATGCCATGCTTGCGACCTGGAACTCTTCAGTCACTTCGATTGTCGCCCCACCAACACCCAGGACAAGGATGACTGATGAGATGACAAGGTTCCTTTTTTTCCCAAGATCGATATTGTTGTCGATCAGCATTCTCAACCCTGAAGAGGCAATGATACCGAATAGGAGAATTGACACACCTCCCATGACAGGCGTTGGAATCGTACCGATCAGTGCTGAAATTTTACCGACGAAACCGAACAGGATTGCAAGAACCGCCGCTCCACCTACTATGAACACGCTGAATACTCTTGTGATCGCAAGGACGCCGATGTTTTCTCCATACGTCGTGTTCGGAGGACCGCCCAATAATGAAGCGATCATTGTGGCTACGCCGTCTCCTAGGATCGAACGGTGAAGTCCAGGCTTTTCGATAAAGTTTTTCCCGACGACCTTACTGAGAACCATCTGATCTCCGATGTGCTCTGTAATGGTCACAGCAGCGATTGGCACCATGATTAAAGCAATCTGCCATGAGAAGGATGGTGTGTAAGTTACGAAAGGAACCATGAGATCCGGCATTTGAATCCATTGAGCTTCGCGCACAGGTGCAAGATCAACCAGTCCGATGAAGTAAGAGTATGTGTATCCTCCTATTATCCCTAAAAGGACAGGGATGAGGCTGAAGAATCCTCTGAAGAATATCGCAGCGACGATAGTGACTGCTAATGTGACAAGGGCTGCTGAAAAGTGGAGCAAGCTGTACTCTTGTGGATCAGATCCTGGGACGTACATCGCCATATCGATTGCGGTGGTGGCAAGGCCAAGTCCGATGACGATGATGACTGGACCGACAACGATTGGCGGGAAAATCTGTAATAGCCACTTGATCCCCAGGGTCCGTATGAACAAAGCAATGATTCCGTAAACAAGCCCTGCTAGGAAGCTCCCGACCATGACTGCTTCCAAACCTCCGAGTGACTTTGCTAGAAGGATTGGCATGATGAATGCGAAGGATGAGCCAAGGTAAGCAGGAATCTGCCCTTTTGTAATGAGCAGATACGCTAATGTACCCAGTCCACTTGAAATGAGTGCGACCGCTGGACTTAGCCCTACTAAGAATGGGACAAGGATCGTCGCACCGAACATTGCGAACAAATGCTGTATACTCAATGTCAGCCACTTTCCTGGCTTCGGTATCTCCCTGATTCCTACAGATTCTTTCTGATTCATGTTATATTCCTCCTCAAAAATTTGAGGCCCAATAAAAAACCTCTCTGCGGGCGCAAAGAGGTTGGATGAAATGCAGGAAAGGTTACAGGACTCCCATGTCCTCTACCAAGTCATTCCATTCCCCTTTGCCAGCCTCACGGGACTGACTTAAAAAGGGCCATATCAGTTTTTTTGTATCATTACTTGCTCTACTTTATCAACTTCAGTCAAATCGACACTTATGATTTCTTCGCGGGATGTCGGTACATTTTTTCCGACATAATCCGGACGAATCGGTAATTCACGGTGTCCTCGGTCAATCAGAACAGCCAATTGGATTTGAGACGGTCTACCCAGGTCCATCAAGGCATCCATCGCCGCCCTCACTGTACGACCGGTATACAGGACATCGTCTACTAAAATCACCGTCTTGTTCGTCACATCGATCGGTATGTCCGTTCCTTTGAGCATCGGTTCTTCATTCGATGTTTTCTTCGAGAGGTCATCCCGGTATAAGGTGATATCGATTTCCCCTTTATTCACCTTTTCACCTTCGATCTGTTCGATCCGTTCACCCAGCCTTTCCGCCAAGTAAACGCCTCTCGTCTTTATTCCGACAAGGACAAGATTTTCCGTCCCTTTATTACGCTCTAGAATTTCATGGGCAATACGTGTGAGTGCTCTTTTGATCGCTTGCCGATCCAGCAACACGGTCTGCTCCATCTCAACACCCCCTTATTTCTTATCAAAGTGCCTGGTAAGGTTAGGTTTTTTCAATAAAAAACCTCCCACCGTTATGGTGAGAGGGTATAGTTGGACAAATGTACATCAGAAGACGCTCCGGCCTCTGAAATCTAACCGTTACCTTCTCAGCCTCACGGGACTGATTTTAAAGGTCTTATTTTATTATTGAACTGATTATCTCAAAGGGAACGGAGCCTGTCAAGCTAAATTTCGACGAAGTTCGTCCAATAACCGTTGCAGATCCTCTGGAAGTTCGGATGTGAACTCCATTTTCTCTTCAGTTCTTGGATGAACAAATCCTAATGTTTTGGCATGCAGGGCTTGTCCATCGATTGGCAATGTTTTCTTAGGACCATATTTCGGATCACCTGCAACAGGGAAATCGATGTAATTCATATGGACACGGATCTGATGCGTCCGTCCAGTCTCTAAAATACATTCCACGAATGTGTAGCGGCTGAACCGTTCTAGCACATTAAAATGGGTGACGGCATCCTTGCTGTTCGTATCCGTCACAGTCATTTTTTGACGATCATGTTTGTCCCTTCCGATAGGGGCATCGATCGTCCCTTTGTTATGTGGGATCACACCGTGTACGATCGCCTCATATTTACGGGTCGTCGTTTTCGCTTTCATCTGCTCGCCTAAATGTTTATGAGCCAAATCATTTTTAGCGACAACCAAAAGGCCAGAGGTATCTTTATCGATCCGATGGACAATTCCAGGACGCAAGATACCATTGATTCCAGATAAATCCTTGCAATGGGCCATCAAACCGTTCACAAGCGTCCCCGACATGTGGCCAGGGGCAGGATGTACAACCAATCCCCTAGGTTTATTCACGACAAGGAGATCCTCATCCTCATAGACGATATCCAGCTCCATTTCCTCAGGTACGACCTCAAGCTCTTCCGGTTCAGGAATTTCGATGACGATGACATCCCCATTTTGACATTTATAATTCGCTTTGACCGATTCACCATTTACTTTCACGCGCTCTTCTTTGATCCATTGCTGGACTAGTGAACGTGAAGTGCCCTCTTGTTCAATTGCAATGATTTTATCGACTCGTTCACGTGTATTTTCATCTGTAACTTTTATATGAACTAGCTCCATCTTAATTCTCCTTCTGCGTTCTGCTTTCCAGTAAAAAGGCAAGCGCAATCAATCCGACACCGATTACCAGGGAGGAATCGGCTATATTAAAAATCGGAAAATCGTAGTTGATGATATAAAAATCAAGGAAATCCACGACCTCGCCCCGGAATAAACGATCAAGGAAGTTTCCGATCGCCCCACCAAGAATGAGGCCTAATGAGGTGCTTAATAACACATTCCCTCTTGCTTCAGTATGTAAATAATAGACAACCGCTGCAATGACAATGACTGTGACGATAATGAACAACCACATCTGTCCTTGTAAAATGCCGAATGCGGCTCCACGGTTCCTGTGTGAATGGAGATAGAAGAAATTGTTGATAATTGTAATCTGTTCACCTAACTCCATTTTCGTTACGACAGACCATTTGGTTATTTGATCGATAACCAATACAAAAATCGCTAAAGCATAATAGCGCATCATAATCCCACCTTCGTTTCTACCCGTTAAATTTTAGCATATAGAAGGTGCTTTCACAATTAGATTTCTCTTTTGGAAAAGGACCAGCGGAACAAGGCTATCGATATTGATAGAAAAAGAACAGTCTTTGGTTAAGACTGTTCATCATCAAGTTGATCCTGTTCGTCCATAAATTCATCATATTCGACATTACGTTCAAAATTCACATGGTCTGTACCAGTATAGCCTTCGATATCAGTTGAAACGAATTGCTCATACTCCTCAACATATTCTGTATTATCTTCTTCATCCACAATGGAAGAATCCTCATATGTCATGCTGTTTTCATTGAAGGATGCCACTTCGTAATAGACGTTCGGAGTATTGAATTCATTGTTATCATGTTCAGAATAATATTCATCCTCCATCTCGGTTAAAACCTCCTCTTCAATCGGACGATCAGAGGACATTTCCTGGTTTGGCGAGGCCTCTTTTACAGTACGTGCGGTTGGAACCGCTTCTAAACGTTCCATCGGAATTTCTTTTCCAGTCACTTCACAAATCCCGTATGTCCCATCCTTCATCTGGTTCAAGGAATATTCGATATCAGACAATTCTTCTTTCAGATGGCCGTTCAATGCGATATCTTTTTCACGCTCATATAGCTCTGTCCCTGAATCAGCTGGATGATTATCATATTGTGAAAGCTCGCCTGAAGATGTATCACTAGCAAAGCCGCGGTTTAATCCGTAATGGTCATTTTGGTCAAACTCTTGCAAGATCCGTCGTTTTCTTTCTTCCAATTGCTTTTTCAGATGCTCATAGTTCATGACGATACTTCCTTCCTATTGCATAGTAGTTATAGTTTGACCAGAGTAATCCTTTTTACAACAGAAAGTTAGTCAAAAGTCACCGTTTAAGCACCTCGTTTTTCGTTTTTCGCAAAACGAGGGCACTAAAAGGCTTCTATGGGTACCTTTACTTGGATTTTTGCAAATGGTCTTATAAAGCTTTCATAAGTATCTTTCATTTAGTATTTTCGCATTCAAACGGTTTTATGCTGTTACAGGAAATTCTTAAAAGCATTCAGATATAATAAAAAAGGGGCTGTCCCAAAAGTCTACACAATAGACTTTTGT
>NZ_JAIBLJ010000070.1 GCF_020179385.1 Alkalihalobacillus sp. YIM B00296
AATGAACAAAACTATATAGGGTTGATCAAGATCTAGATCTTGATTTCTTAAATTAAAGTACAATTAACAATCTAAAATAATAATAATTCTTAAACTGGAGGATTTATTTATGTGGATTATCACCCTCTATTCAAAGGACAGTATTAGAATGTTTGAATTTGAAAGCGAAAAAGAAGCAAGAAAACATTTTAATACTATTCAAGAAAGTAAGATCATTTCTAATATTATTTACTATAATGATCATTGTTAGAAAAAGCAAAAATTGAGTGTACCTTAAACCATCCAATATAGACTAAAAGCTGAAAGATTGCTTTATATATTTTAAAATAATTAAAGACGGATCTGAATTTTTTAATCCGGGTACCGCTAGCAATCCTAAGCTGTACCCAGTAACGTAATACAGGTTATTCAACGACATACACATTCTTGGTTCCCTTTCTGCAGGAAACGGTTCATATGGATACATCAAAGATTAGCATCACAATGTTTGTACTGGGTGTATTTTCTATGATTGGCACTCGCCTGGGTGGATATGGTGCGGATCATTGGGGCATTGCCAGAACAGTCTTTTACAGCATGATGATTCATGCATTTGCTTTACTATTATTGCCTGTTCTAACTGTATCGATTGTAACGTCTGTAATTATGGTAGCTGTTTGGATGGGTTCTAATTGGATGACTTCGCCAACACTGCAAACCTATTTTATTCAACAGACCCCGCAGACTCCTGATCTGGCACTCAGCTTAAATACATCATTCATACAGTTAGGGATTGCACTAGGAGTAGGCTTAGGAGGTTTTATAGTCAATTCGATAGGAAATGTAACGAACACACCATGGGCGGGGGCATTTATGGTGCTGCTGGGAATAGCTGCTGCTTGGATTTCTTTTGCGATCCAGACAAAGCGGTCGGTTGAGCAAGTTTAAGTTTGATTCAAATCATGTGGATTGGTGAGTACACCAAGTTGAACTATCTTTATTTAAAGGGCACCAGAAAAGGTTTTGGCTGAGGATAGCGTGACATTAGGAGAACGTATTAAAACGCACTGTCATACGAGGTCTTATGCGTGGGCAATGACGAAGGCTGAACAGTTGAAAGAGGCAGCCAGGCAGGATTCAACAGACGCTCTACCAAAGCCAAATCATCAGTTTACAGATGTACATTCATCTTCTGTTGGAATACCAAAAGCATCTATCTGTATTAAAGGAAGAGATAGATGCCCAGGCTCAAGAATTGTATGAATATGATTTAATACGATCAATCCCAGGAATCGGGACAAGATTGCGGCAACAATCCTGTCTGAAGTTGGGGAAATCGATCGCTTTCATCACCCAAAGAAAGTTAGTTGCTTTTTCAGGGATTGACCCCAGAGTTCATGAATCAGGAAAATTTGAAGCAACCCAAAACCGAATGACCAAACGTGGTTCAAGTAAGTTGCGTCAGGCTTTATATAGCGCTGTGCAATGCGGTTTACGCAAGTCTCGCAACCCAAAACTCCTCGCTTATTACCTGACGGAGGTCGAGGGGTAAAATATATTAAATATGGCAACCAGTTAAGATAGCCGTTTTTTCAAAACTTTTTGTTTAAAAATCTATCATGAGAGGTAGCTGCACTAATAAATAAAAAATTAGTAGGTTTGTCTGTTTTGTTAAACCAGTTGTGAGGTCTAGTTGATTCTATATGAATACTATCCCCAGGGTAAAGGTCGTATTCAATGTCATCAAGAATGATAGTCATGGTACCTTCGATAACATAAATAAATTCCTGCCCTTCATGAGAAAAAGGTGTGCCTTTTTTATCTCCAGGTAATAAGGTAACTAGAATTGGCACAAACAAGGGATTTGATACATTACCAGATAGATCTGAATAAGTAAAGGATGACTTATGTTCTACTTGTTTATCAGTTGCTCGTCTGATCATGCCTTTGTCAATTTGTATAGTGTCCGGAAAAAAATAACTGGGACTAACACCGAGAGCTTCAGATATTTTACGTAAGGAGAGTAACGTAATGGAACAAAGAGAACGTTCTACTTGCGATAAGAAGCTTATAGATAAATCTGTTTTTTCGGAGACTTCCTTCAAGGTCATTTTTTTTTCCTTACGGAGTCTTTTTATTAAATGCCCTAAATCTGGATTCATTTTATACCTCCAAATATAGATTAATGTTAAAAATTATAGGAAATACGCTGGTTTTCTTGTAACCGTTAGAGAGGATCTAGGTTAAAATGAATTACGTATATCAAACTAGGCTTCTAAAAAACTAATACTGAAATTAAATTATGTGATATTTTCTTACAAAGCAATTGATGACTGATTAGTTTCGTTTTAAAATTTAAGTATTACTTAAATTTTATAAAATTAATTTTACCATATTAACCTAGTGAGGTGAAGTTATCTGATTTTTAAATATTATATTTGAAATTAGACCATTTCTTTACACTATAATTTAAGTGAAATTTAAATTCTGTGGTATACGCTAACTTTATTTTAGGATAAAATCGGAACGAGATTTAGGAAATGGCCTCTAGAGGAAAAAACATAAACGGAAGGTTCTTGAATGAGTAATAGATTTTTAAGAAAATAATAGAATGATTGAATTTTAAGAAAAAAATAAGTATAATAACACTTATAGTTTTTAAAAATTTAAGTGACACTTAAATATTTTAATTTCTAATTAATTTTTAGGACTAATTTTAATATTAACTTAGTAATGGTGAAGTTAATTAAAAATACCTTATTAAGTTTATATCATTTTTTTAGTCAATTATTTAAATGTCACTTAAATTTTTGTGTATTAATTACCATAATAATTAAATTGGGAGGTAGTTAAATCTTTGGCTTAATAACCTTACAAGGATTTACAAAATGCTGTATTGCCATAGGATAAGGTGTCCCTAGGAGCGATTGGGCAATCCGCAAACTATATTTTTAAGTTAGGAAGCAGTCATGCTGACGCTATGTCTATTTTACTTTCACTTATCTGCTTGAAATCGGTTACAAATTACGTTGAGTAGCATCGATGAATATGCAGAAGGTTTCTATTAAATTATTAGGAGGACTTTAAATGAAAAGTACTTTATCGACAGGACAACTTATTGCCGTCGGTCTTATGCTATTAGCGATGTTTCTTGGGGCTGGTAACACAATATTTGCACCCATGGTAGGTCAACTTGCAGGAACGAACACGTGGATAGCGATGTCAGGGTTTTTGATTACAGGTGTCGGCCTTGTCTTATTAGCAATTATAGCATTAGCTATATCGGGAGGTACGGTAGAGAAACTTGCTGCAAGAGTACATCCAAAGTTCGGAATGTTATTTTCCATTGCCCTATTTTTAACTTTAGGACCAATATACGTAATTCCAAGAACTACATCAGTGGTATATGAAATATCGGTATTTCCTATAATTACTGAGATGGTTCAGTCAAATAATTTATTCTTACTTCTGTTTTCTTTTCTCTTTATTCTAATGACTGTCTTGCTTTCTCTTAACCCAAGCAAGTTTGTAGATAGATTAGGTAAAGTGATAACGCCCGTATTTGCTACTCTTTTAATTTTATTAATAGCTAAATCATTCATTACTCCAATGGGGAGTTTTGGCGAACCCAAAGAGCCGTATATACAAGATACGTTTTTCAAAGGATTTGTTGAAGGTTATTATACAATGGATGTTCTTGCCGCGTTTATATTCGGGGGAATTTTCATCAAGTCGATTAAGAATTTAGGAGTTGAAGGAAAAAAAGCAACATCCATTGTTTTTATGAAAGCAGGAGTTATAACTGTAATTGGTTTGGCGCTCTTGCAGTTATCTTTAGCTTGGATAGGAGCATCGAGTATAGATGCCATTGGATATGCAAGCAATGGTGGAGAAGTGTTAGCAAACAGTGCAATCCATTTATTTGGATATGTCGGAGTATTCTTGATAGGTACTGTTATATTTTTAACTGGAATAACAACAAATATAGCGTGCTTATCATCAGTAGCAGAATATTTTAATAGAATCTATCCAAGTATTTCTTATAAAAAATGGGTAATACTATTAGCTGTTCTTAGTTTAATAATTACCAATTTTGGTTTGAATACAATACTTGAGTTAGCGTCACCAATCTTACTTCTCTTATATCCAATAGCGATTACATTAATTATTCTTTCCTTTACCAATAATCTATTTAAAGGGTATCAATCCGTATATGTAGGTTCAATTATTGGTAGTGGATTTGTTGCACTGTTAGATGCTTTAAAAGAAGCGAATGTTTTTGCGGATTTTATTAGTCAAACCTTTTCTTTCATACCACTGTTTAGTATTGGGGCAGGATGGATCATTACGGGACTGATTGGAACTGTTATCGGTATTATTGTAGCTATTTTGAAAAAACCAGAAGAAAGAAAGCTTGATATAGGGGGAGAAGAGGTTTCCTGACATGGTAATTAAAATTGTAGCGTCTATCTACTAAGTTTCATTCTCGCATTAAGTATAAATTGAGGTGTTTCAAGTGAAAGAAGATGAAATGATCATATGCAGGTGTGAAGAAGTAAGTTACGAGGAATTGAAGACTACAGCTGCCAAGTATAAATGTTCGGCTAGGGAATTAAAGCTTCGTACTAGGGCAGGCATGGGTTATTGTGGTGGAAGATCATGTCGGACTATGGTAGATAAAATAGCTGCTACATCAGCAAATGATCGAAATCGAACATGCGTATCATTGAAATATCAGCCGCCTATACGCCCGATCAGCTTCAAAAATTTAGGAGGGTAATATAACATGACGCGAAGGATCTTAGACCACCCTATACTCGGAAAAATGGAGGATAATAATTATGTATCCTTCACATTTAATCAAAAGGGTTATAAAGGCCTGGAGAATGAATCATTGGCTGCCGCACTTTTAGCCAATGGAATTCGCACACTACGACACCATGAGGAAAGCGGGTCACCAAGAGGTATCTATTGTAATATTGGCCATTGCTATGAATGTAGAGTTTCAGTAGATGGTCAGCAAGGAATCCGGGCATGTCTTACACCTGTTAAAGAGGGAATGACTGTAGAAAGTGATGGTCAACTACCATCCAGTAAAAGAAGGTGAGGGACTTGAAAATGGATAACGCCATCATTATAGGAGCTGGACCTGCAGGTTTAACAGCGGCTGTGACTTGTGCAGAAAAGGGGTTAGATGTTGTTGTCATTGATGAGTATATGAGAGCTGGCGGCAGGTTACTCGGACAGCTTTATGAAGAACCGAATGGGAACTGGTGGAATGGGATTAAAGAATCAACTAAATTGTATAAAAAAGCAGTTGATCTTGGTGTGAATTTTCATTTAAACACAGCTGTAAACAACATCGAAAATTCAAATGGAATATGGACTATTTATACAGAAAGGGAAACATTTCATACGCCGAGTCTGTTATTAGCAACGGGGGCAGCAGAAGCTCCTGTACCTGTACCTGGTTGGACGTTACCTGGGGTGATGTCGGTTGGAGCTGCACAGGTGATGACAAATGTTCACCGCGTTAAACCCGGAGAGCGTGGGGTTATTATCGGTGTGAATGTTCTCTCGGCTGCTATTGCGATGGAGTTACAACTAGCTGGCGTAGAGGTAGCTTCTCTTACTTTACCAAAAACGAACCAAATGACACAGGATGCAGGTAAACCAAAAGAAGTTCTAGATTCTCTTCTTCATGTATCCCATATGGCCCCATCTCCATTCGTTCGATATGGGAGTAAGTTAATGAAGAATGACTTTATGAAAAAATTGGGGGTTAACTTCTATCCTAAAAAAGGAGTGAAAATGTGGGATATTCCAATTCAACTTCGAAAAGCTGTCACCAAAATTTATGGTGAAGATGAAGTAGAGGGAGTAACATTAGCAACGATTAATGCTGATGGAGAAGTGGTTTCTGGTAGTGAAGAACATATTCCAGTAGATTTCGTTTGTATTGCCGGAGGTTTATACCCATTAGCTGAACTAGCCGCAGTTGCAGGTTGTCCATTTTATTTAGTGGAGGAATTAGGAGGTTATGTTCCATTACATAATGAACGGATGGAAAGCCCTCTGGAAGGACTTTATGTTGCCGGGAATATTACTGGGATTGAAGGGGCGAAAGTTGCTGCTGCGCAGGGGAGAACGGCAGGTTTATCAATGGCGCACCATGCTGGAATGGATGAATTAGATGGTGAAATTAAAAATTCTATTGAATGGACTGAACAGACCAGGGATAACGCACATATACAATTTCATCCGGAAATCGAAACGGGAAGAAAGAAAATTTTGCAGCAATGGGACGCTTATCAATCTAATAAAAAAAGATCAGTTGTTTCTAATAGCCGAGGAGGAATAACATGACGAAAACCATTCATCGTGATGTCGTTGTAATCGGAGGCGGGATTATCGGTTCATCGATCGCTTACTATTGCTCAAAATCTGGTTTAGACATAACGGTTCTTGAAAAGAAAGAATTGGCTAGTGGTACATCCTCTAAGTGTGATGGAAACATTTTGGCAGTGGATAAAGATCCGGGATTTGACAGTCAAATGTCCCTGAAAAGTCAACAAATGGTCCATGAATTAAAGGATGAACTTGAAATCCCATTTGAATATCGAAATCCTGGTAGTGTTTTAGTTTGTGAAAATGATGCGGAAATGGAAGCTGCACAAAAATGGGTACAACAACAACAAGAGGCGGGCTTGGATTTTCGAATGTTGGATCGGGTAGACCTACGTAATGAATCTGCTTACTTCGCGGACGATCTCCGCGGTGGACTTGAGTGTCGGACTGATTCTATAGTCAATCCCTATATGTTGACCTATTCGATGATTCATCGTGCAAAACAATTCGGTGCGAAAATTCATACCCATACGGAAGTGAAAAATCTTTATAAAAACAAAGGAAATCAATTTGTAATTGAGACAAATAACGAAACCTTCACGGCCAATAAGGTGGTCAATGCATGTGGAGTATGGGCTCCGTTTATTGGAGAGATGTTAGATATAGATATTCCGATAAAACCACGCAAGGGTCATGTAATTGTGGCTTCTAGACAACAGCCTGTTGCGGTAAGAAATATAATGGAATTTGGCTATCTCATTTCAAAATTCGGTGGGGAGAGGCATGTAGATCCAGTAACTGATCAATATGGCGTTGCGTTAGTCTTTGAGCCTACCGAAAGCCAAAACTTTTTAATTGGAAGTAGTCGACAATTTCATGGTTATGACACTAAAGTGGATCATGAAGTTATGAAATGTGTAGCAAAAAGAGCGGTGCGGTTCTTCCCTGAAATGGGTGATATGACGGTTATTAGAACATACGCAGGATTACGACCATGGACAGCTGACCACCTTCCAATCATTTCACATGTTGAAAAGGTGCCGGGGTTTTATATAGCAGCAGGACATGAAGGGGATGGGATCAGCTTAGCTGCGATTACAGGTAAAGTGATTGAAGAAATGATCAACGAAGATGACACTTCCATACCAACTGAACGACTTCGTTATGACCGTTTCCATGTTAATGCAAAGTAGTAATCCAAATGAATTCAAAAAAATATTAGGAAAATTTGTAGAAACAAAATAACTGTCGTGGCGATGATTGATTGGAGTAGGTAATGCGTAATTTTTTTATTTCATCTAATAATAAGTCTCTTACAAAAGCAGCAAACAAAAATAGCTCCACATCTCAGTGAATCTTTGCTAAATCTAGAATTATCATTGAGGTTAGATATATCATTTGAACTTGTAATACAAAATATGTGGGAAATTCTAGTTGTATAAAATGCAATTTAGTAGAACAACTAGCAAATGCTGATTTATTTTAGCAGGTTTTCCGGGACAACGGTTGTTGCTCAGACCGTTAGCTGAAAAATAGGCTTCCTATTTTTTTAGTAAAAAAGATACGGGTATGATGTAGTACGAAAGGATGAAAAAGTATGTTAATCTTAAATGCTGATGAACAAAAAAGTTTAGTAGATATGAATGAGATCATTGAATGTGCAGCAGTCGCATTAAAGGAATTTTCAGAAGAAAGAACAGTTACACCTATTCGTGCCGCCTTACCCTTTGATGGTAGGCAAAATACAGCATTAGTAATGCCTTCCGTGGCAGAAGAACTTGGTAGCCTTGGATTTAAAGTAGTAACCGTAGCTCCGAATAACAAGAAATTAGGGAAGAAAACCATAAATGGTATTGTGATGCTATCAGACTTCAAAACAGGAGAACCAATCGCTCTTTTGGAAGGCTCTTATTTAACAATGATTAGAACAGGTGCCTTATCAGGTGTAGCAACGAAATATTTATCCCGTCAAGATTCAAAAAAGTTATGTATTATCGGTACTGGAGAACAAGCAAAAGGTATGGTTGAAGCTGTACTCGCTGTTCGAGACATTGAAGAGATTTTACTTTATAACCGAACAGAACAAAAAGCACAAGAATTTGGGGAATATATTAGAAAGAAATTTAATAAACGTGTCGGGGTATATTCGGACTCAAACGAAGCAGTACGCGAAGCTGAAATTATTATCACTACAACAAACTCTTCAACACCAGTTTTTTCAGAGTCATTAAAACCGGGTGTTCATGTCAATGCAGTAGGTTCATTTAGACCAACAATGCAAGAGTTGCCATCTCATGTAATTTCTCTAGCCGATAAAGTAGTAGTGGAATCTAGAGAAGCAGCATTAGAAGAGACTGGTGATTTACAAGTTCCGATAAACGAAGGCATTTTTAAGCCAAGCGACATCTATGGAGAGCTTGGGCAAATTGTGAACGAAGAATATAAGGGCAGAGTCAGCGATCAAGAAATCACCGTGTTTAAATCAGTTGGACTAGCTGTTGTGGATATTGTTATAGCCCAATATTTTTACAAAAAAGCTATTGAAAATAAGGTAGGGACTAGTATTGATTTTAAGTAACAGATATTTATCTATCATGAAAAATGCTTTAATATTTTAATTTCTCTCTCTTCAGCGATTCATTACAAACCTTTATATAAAGATGGAAGAGTGAATTTCGTAATATATGGTTTCTTAATGATAGTTTGGTTTTAGTTGAAGATATGAAAAATGATCAATTATTTAAAATTTGTTACTTAACTCGATTATTTATCTCAATAAAAAGGACGCTTTCCAGCTCTGAACTGCACCTCCAATTATTAGTTGTGTCTAACAATTGGGGTGCAGTTCATTTAGGAACGCGTCTGTTTTTTGAATAGGGCCATTTAATTGAATAAGCGATTGCGTGAAATAAGAAGATTTGAAATAATTGGTATTAAGTAATCAGGCAGCATTCCTGTTGAAGAAGAATATCTAGAGTTGTATTGGAGAGTGGTTACAATAATATAAACTTTTATAAAGTAACAGGTATTGTATTTTTCATTATTTCAGGACTAATAAATACCTTTGAATTAAAGCTGGTTTTTCTCTGCGACAATGACAGGTGAAGTTCATGAAGTGTATTTGGCAAGAGGCAAATGGTTTGTTTAACAATTTGTTTGTACCACTTTTCCTTATAATTGGGTTGGATTAGTAATATATGGATTTAAAAACAAATAGTTTATTCAAATATAGAGGGCGAGAGTGATTAAACTGAAGGGTGCAAGAGTTGAGGATCAGTCTATTGCAGCTCTATTTTTCTAATTGATAAAGGGCAATTTAGCTGAAAAGCAGGTTATAATTCAAGGGTTAGGATGTGATACTTCTATGAACGACCTCTTTTATAAGTGGTTCTTTGATAACCAAGTGTAGCTAACAAAAAAGGGTGTTCAAATAGAAAATAAATTAAAATCACCTCCAAATCTTAATCAAAGTGTTATTGCTGACCACTTTAATGACAATAAAATGGGAAGAATTATTGTTTGGAAATCAGGAATGATTGATTTCCAAAATTTAATGAGATAATCTTGAATTTCTTATTAAGATAAGAGTGCAAGAGTTTAGGATCCGGCTAGCATAGCGGGCTTTTTTTATTGAACTAAAGAAGCAGTTTAGCATTCCTGTAGATCGTTAAATATCAGGTT
>NZ_JAIBLJ010000071.1 GCF_020179385.1 Alkalihalobacillus sp. YIM B00296
AATTGTGATACATAACTCCAAATTCCACCTAAAGCAGGAAGTGGATAATAGGATGCAATTATTATTTTTATTTTCGTTACACCTAAATACATAGTTTGGATGGGACTTATGGGGTTTTGTAGTTGGGATTTTCCGGTAATCCTTTTCACGAGAAAATCTAGCCCATGGATCACCCCCGAGGACATTCCATTCATTTAAAACTTTTCCTGTTTCCGATAGCTTCATTACCATATCTAAACCAGTATTCCACCAATAAATTCCCATCATCTGTTGGTCGGACATGATGAATATCATTAAAGCAAGGTAGAGAGAGTATATTTTTAATTTTAAATTCAGGTAGTGAATACTTTAAAACTTCTGTTTGAGTCCCTACATATAAATAGTTATCTTTTATAGATCCAGCAGTAAATGAACAAGAAGGATTTATCTCGAGGCAAACTTCTGATGGAGAAATATATTCGGTAGATTTTTCAATAGAGTTATTTTTTTGGGAGACTTTAATAATCAAACCGCGTTTATATAGTTCCCAATCTTTAAGAAGTTGATTTTTTTGTTGGGCTCCAATAACCTCATTTGATTTTGTCATATCGTTTAATTGTAATCATGCTTAACTTAAGAGTGTGGATATCAGCGGCTANTTTGGGCTCCAATAATATAGTATTTTTCCAAATCATCACCTTCAATATTATTTCAGTTTAGTTTATGCTATGTTTTGACTTTGGCAAGGGTGAATGCCTCACATTTTTTACATTTTCAGAAATTAGGCTCATAATACTGTTCTATTTAATATCTGCAAGGGAAAGTTCTATGGATATCCCTGTCTTTGTTAAGGTAGGTTGTAAACTTAAAAAATAGAGTTTAATAATTTTTCNGCATGTCCATCAACTTGGTAAAGTAAACCAAACCACCAAAAACACAACACTTTTTCTTATAATTAAATGTACAAAGTAAGGGTATCAGTTATTAAGTCATTTAATAGTATCTTTCCAAATTATCACCTTCAATATTATTCCAGTTTAGTTTATGCTATGTTTTGACTTTGGCAAGGGTGAATGCCTCACATTTTTTACATTTTCAGAAATTAGGCTCATAATAATGTTATTCTATTTAATATCTGCAAGGGAAAGTTCTATGGATATCCCTGTCTTTGTTAAGGTAGGTTGTAAACTTAAAAAATAGAGTTTAATAATTTTTCGAGTCATATTCCTAAATCCTTGATGTATTTTTTATACCGAGGAAGATAATAATTTCTTACGGTATTAATCTCAGTTTTCTTTTTTAGTAGATTTTTATTTGTACTTGACTCTTCATGAGAGCGATATTTCGTTAATACTTCATCTAAGTAGTGCATTTTATATCCATTAAGTAATACACGGAACCACATATCATAATCTTGGGTAAAAAGTAAGTCTGGATTAAAATAGCCAATTTGTTTAAAGATATCTTTCTTCATAATCACAGTACATCCATTGACAGGATTTTGTTTGAGAAAAGCTTTATAAACTTCGTTAACTGTTGAAAATCTCTCTCCGCTAAAAGGTAGGAGGACATTATTGTTTTTGTCGATATAATCATAATTAGTAAAACTAAATACTGCATTATGATCCCGCATAAAATCCATTTGTTTTGTAATCTTTTCTGGAAGAAAATAGTCGTCTGAACTTAACCATGCTATAAAATCTCCAGAAGCTGCTTGAATACCAAGGTTTAATGCTGTTGCAGTACCACCATTCTCTTTCCTAATATAACGTATAGCACCCCGATAAGGATCCAGCTTTTTAAGATGGATTGTTGATCCATCATCTACTAGAATTATCTCTATTTTTTTGTAAGTTTGATTAAGTACACTTTTAATAGCTTGATCTACATATGAACAATTATAAAATGGAATAATAACTGAAACTTTCATCACAATCTCCTTAAATTCAAAATTATTTGACATCCCCAGTTCATCTATAGTTGATTCCCATGGAACCTTCGGAAGGAATACTTCAGACAATGGGCTGTTATGAATGGCATAAGATGCATTTGCTTGAGGAAGCATGTGTAATGGCGAGAATGTTTCCCCAGTTTTAGGGTCATGGAGTATTAAATGTCTATGGGCAAATGTACCGTTCAGTATCCTGCCCTGTTAATCGTATTGGCGTTCCATCTTTCAGGATCGTAGAAAAGGCGAGCGTTTCAGCTAATGACCAATCAACTTTACCACCCTCATTAGGCACTTCTCACGACGCTTCAGGATTTTTCCAATACCTGTATGGGTGTCATGAACAAAACTTTTTATTAATCATATGAATATATATATATATATGAGAAAAGCATTTAGTAGGTGACTATATTAAAGTAAATAATATTTTTATAACCAAAACCTATCTACCTTTGTGTTCTCAAAATCTTAAAAATATGAATCTGGAGGAAAATATGAATATACTATTTGTTTTTTTTGGTCCAAGTGGGGGTGTTGAAACTTTGAACCGACAAAGAAGCCTAGCACTCAAAAAAAAGAATATTAATTGTCACTTTCTTTATTACAAAAAACAAAGAGATTTGGTAAATAACCACTATGGTCCTACATTTATTACAAATAAAGATGATGAAATCAAAAAGCATTTCCGTATATGGTTGCTTACAACAATTCTTTTTTGTAATGAGACTGATAATGTTATTATGTTTCATAAAAAATATCTTTGTGGTTGCTTTACTGTTTTTAAGTGCGATACCAATGTATTGGGTGTATGTGAGAGAAAAGTCCTATGCAGCTAAGAGGTGACCTCGGAATTGTTCTGGGGTCATTCTTTTTAATCCCCATTGATACNGAAATTCTACTTAAAGGAAAATATGCTGCTATTATAATTATTTCGGATTACAAGGGACTTGCTAGGTTTAGGAAACTGGGTTATAAAGGAAAAATGATTTTAGAAATACAAGGATATGGCCCCAAAACTACTGCTAGGACTGAAATGGAAAAGGCAATCCCGTATGTTATCAATAATGGGGATGCGCTATTAAATCCAAGAACTCCGCATGTTATGAAAATATTTAATGAATTTTACCCGACATTTCCAAAGTTTAGCTTCAATAATTGTTTCGATTCTACTATCTTTAGGTACAAATCATTACCGGTAAAACGCAATCCAATCCTTTCTTGGATTGGTCGCCTTAATGACAATAAAAACTGGAGAGAATTTCTTCACATCGGTCACCAATTAATCACCACTTATAATCCCAATATACAATTATATATGTTTGAAGACCCCACTTTATCTACACCTTCAGAAAGAGAAGCATTCCAACAATTAAGAAAGAAACTAAATTTAAATGAAAACTTGTTTGTTTTTGAAAATGTTCCTAATGAAAAAATGGCTGAATATTATTCCATTGTAGGTGATTCGGGTGGTCTTCATTGTTCAACATCTAAAGTAGAAGGTGCTCCTTACTCTATACTTGAGGCAATGAGCTGTAAATGTCCTGTGTTAACTACAGATTCTGATGGTGTTAGAAGTTCCATTATTCATAATCAAACCGGTAAATATTATACTCAAGGGAATATAGCGGAAGGTGTCAAAGAAGCCATTGAGTTGATGACAAATCGTAAATTAAGGGCGCAGATACGCTCGAATGCTCTTAGGCATTTAAAATCTCAATTCAATCCGTATCAATACGGTAAGCATTTTATCGAAATGCTTCAATCTTTAGGTGTAGATTATGATAAACGAATAAAACGTAACAAATAGAAAGAGGGAAAAAGATGAAAGTATTTAAAACTTTAAATCAAATTAATCGGCAACCGTTGTATAGTGAAAAGTTACCCTTTATTTTACTTTGGAGTCAAAGAGCCGGGTGTACAAATCTGACAAAGTGGTTCTTTTTTCAAATTGGTTTATATAAAAAGGCAATAGAATACCACTCTTCGGTTCATGTGTACAAACACAATATCTACTTTCGACAACAAGGTTACCTTCATAAAATACGAGATGAGTTAACAAACAATAAATTAGAAATTATAAAACTCGTAAGGGATCCTTACAAACGAGCAGTAAGTTCATTTTTAACATTTTCGAGTTATTGCTATTCTTCAAAGCCAAAAGGGTCCCGAATGTATCAAGATTGGATAAGTCTGAATAATTTATTCTACAAAAGCAAACCATATAAGGGTATGACCTTCAAGAAATATCTAAATTTTTTGGATACTGTCGGGCCATCGGTCACAAATGTAGATGGACACCTAGCGCAACAATATATTGAAGGTGAAGAACACCTTAAGATGAAATATATTAAAGTTGAGGATTATTTTGAGGATATAAAAAGACTAGAATCAAAATATAATTTAAAAGAATCCCCCTACTCGATAACGAGTCAACAAAAGCATCATCATGGTGCTAAAATGTCTTTGAATGGAGATTTCTCTAATGTGATTATTACAAGTGAAATGTTGTTAAGTGAACAACTCCCCACTTATGAGAGTTTCTACGATAGAGAAAACATGGAGTTATGTGAAAAAATTTTCAAAAAAGATATAGAACGATATAAATACAAAAAGATTACCTGGGATTAATACAATTTAAAAAAATCTCGGGATATATGTGCGAAAATCCCAAATATAGTTTTGTGTATTGGTTTGAATCAAGATGGAGCGTATGCTTTCCAGAGTGATCGCTCTATCTTGCTAAAAAGCCAGAGGTAAACAATGGCTTCGTGTCTTGAGGTAGTTTGCAGAAGGTGGTTAATCTAAGTAAAAACCATCCCATTCCTTATGGTATGCGATGAAAAATGCCACTCTAAAAGACGATAGTGAAACAATGCCAAATAATTTTTATTTCAATCGTTTAAGCTGGCCTGGCTTCCTGTTTTGTCTCATACATTTAGATCTCACAACCGAGAAGCAATAAGAATGGCATAAGGGGGCCCTATTCAAGCATACTCAGCAAAGGTGCCTTCGGTTTGATTAGTAGAAGTTATAACATGGGGAAATGAGAGGTATCTTTCCGTTACTAAAAAATAACGGAAATCGATTTTTAAATCCAGTTGTAACCATTCTTCGAAGAACGGGAAACATACATCATCCGTTCTCAAGAAGATGCTGCAAAGGTTGCCGAGGGTTTATCGGGGAAGATGATCGTGAAGTTTTCTTTTCAGGTGTCTCAATACGAAAAACCGGGTTGTTGCTGTACATCAATTAGGGTCGATCAATGTCAACATTGTTCATACCAGAGAAGTGTTCAAAAGTGCAGTTCTGAATAATAGTGGTGCCATCATTCTTTGTCACCAGTATTATTCCCAAGATACAAATCCTTCTCGGGAAGACGAAATTACGAAACGTCTAGTTGAACTGGGCGGATGGTGGAATTGAGGTGCTGGATCACCTGATTATCAATGCTGAAGCTTGGTATAGCAACTTAAAAGAGAAAGGATATGTATAAGGTATTAGGGAAGGAGATGCTCTCCTTCCTTTTTAATTTTTTTAACTTCTTTTTATGAGGTATCAATACCTTAGAAAGAGGATTCTAGGGGAAAAACCTTGTTTAATAGTTACTTCCTCTAGGTACTTCGCGAAACTTTAGTTAAAAGACTCGTTACATGTACCAAAAGTACAGCGGAATCACTTAAAACTTGATTACGCTATTTTAAGTTATTGATTCAATTAACATTACATTGTAGGAATGTGGCTTTTGAATGATCTTACGCATAGCCTCGTGTCTTCCCGTGTAATTTCCATACGTAAGGTTCGTGGTTCCCCATATATGTAAATGTTCCCTTTGAATTGCTCTTCTACCCAAACATAATAACACCCTCATATCCTAGTATTTCCAACTGTTCAGAAATCTCACCTAACGTCAGTAAAACAACCTCAACATCTGGGTGACTATTCCATTTCAGAGCGTTTTATCCACCAACACTTGTTTAGAATCCTTGTATGCTAAGATCGTTATACTATTGATATATCGATCGATTTCCGTCTTTTCTAAATTGTTCATTTCTCCTCCCCTTTCACCATTTGTAATCCTCAAAAATCCAGCCAGTGCAACCTTTAATAAGGATATCTGATTGCAAGTTGTAGCATCATTAAAATAAAAGTAGTCTTTCTGTAAAGCCAATCCCATCCGTTAATAGATAAATAGAAATGAACTTAAAGTGAAACATTGAGGCAAGTTCTACACAGGGTGTAATCGGTACATTTCTTTAAACCAACCAATTTCTTGTTGACATTTTTTCTATAAGGTCCCACTATGACATGATATAATCAATGTAATAGGATAGTGAAAGGTTTGATAAAATGGGAGATATTCTGAAACAAATATTACAGGGAATAAATGAGTTAAAGGCAGAAATGACAGACATAAAAGAACAACAAAGCAAGGACATGCAAAAGATTGACACAAGGTTAAAGGCCATGAATGAGAGATTAGATTCTTTTAAATTTGATACAGACTATATCGTCAAGAAACAGGCGCAACAGGAAATGGAAATAAATAGAATCAACAAAAGGCTAGAATCCTAAAAGTGGCACCCTTTTCATATTCTTGTAGAGGTAAAGCCTGTGGTTCATTTATAAAAATGTTTACCAAAATAGCTTGACTAGTGAAGTTAATTGTTTATTCATCATACTGTTCGCCTAATTCCTCAAGCTTAAACTTCTGAAAAGAAGCGACGGATTAATCATCCGACTTCCTTTTGCCTAGCTCTTTAAGAAAGTCAATGAAATTCAAACCCCACTTGTTCTCCTGGAACATCAATCGTTTTAATATCAGCAGCGCAACACCTTTATACCTATATCTATTCTACTTTGTAAAGCAGACTACCTTCTGAGTGTGTGTATGGATATGATGACATATTAACTACTCCTTTTTTGTATAATCTCTCTTTGACTTGACTATCACTAGTTTAAAGTTTCACTTTAAACTTATCTTTCCTTGAACCAACTATTAATCCCTTCCTGACTTAAAACGATCTGATTTTTTCAACGTTTATTATAACCAAGTCGTAGAAAATTTTTCATTAGAAAAAGAAGTTGTAACAAACATAATTTATTAACCATTTAGTGTCGGGAAATTCCTGACACTTTTTACCCTAATTTTTATCAATCAAAAAACTAAAAAAACTAATTAGAAGTGTCATTCTCATTAATAGTTTTACAAAAGAAGGAAAGACTCGGTACATGTTACTAGATAATGACAATGAGCCAGTCCAACCGGTTTTACATTATTTAAAGTTTAAGGACAATAGTGGGGCTTCACGTACTCTCCAATCAAATTGTGCATACTCACCAGGTTCAAATTCCAACGGAATCGAGGAAGGAGGGGTGATTTCTTGCCACTTGTCAAACACTATGATACTGGATGGGGTTTTAAGGGTGGTCAACTTTTGCATGAGCGAATCATGCTTAAGTGGTCAACTTTTATTCTAGCGTTTAGACCCTTGTCCCTTACTTCTATTAAATCTTAGTTCATATAATAAATAGAACTTTTAATAGGGAATTAGATTGATGGTTTATTTAAAATTGAAATGTTTAGGTGTCTATAATGATGGACGATAAAATGAAGGAAAAATTAGGTTATAACTTAAAACCAGGGGATAAACATTATCGTGCATTCGTAGGACCATCCAATAGATTTGATGTTATTGGAGCTATGAAGTTTAATTTATTAACTTTTTTAGGCTTAAGGGAACACCATTTTCTTTTGGATATTGGTTGTGGTTCTTTACCAGCAGGAAGGCTTTTTATCCCTTATTTACTTCCGGGCGGCTATTTTGGTGTTGAACCTGAGCGATGGTTAGTTGAGGAAGGAATCGAAAATGAGCTTGGAAAAGATTTAATAACTATAAAAAATCCTCAAATAGTATATAATTCTGAATTTAATTTCAAAAATTTCAAAACACAATTTGATTTTGTTATTGCACAGTCAATTTTTTCTCATGCAAGTTCAGAACAGAAAGGTGTAATGGCTGCAACCGTTGACCAAATCGCCGAAGTGATTTTTAAGCAAGGAGCTAAACGCTCTTACAAATGGTCTTTAGAGAAGGCTCATAAGCTTAAAGAAGCTGCAGAGAGAGATCCTTTTATACGTAATTTCTTCTAGAGGCTTCTAGTTGCTTAAAACCTGAGGGCATTTTTGTTGCTACTTTTAATAAAGGAAATCAAGATTACAAAGGTTCAAAATGGGTCTACCCAGACTCTGTAACATATACTGAAAAGACGATGAAGTTTTTTGCAAACCAAGCAAATCTAGGTTTTAAAATCATTGATTGGCCTCATCCAACCGGACAAACGTGGGCTATTTTTTGTCATCAACAATAATTTAAGTAAAATTAGTGATCCGACTTACTTATTTTGTAAATAAATGCATAGCATTTTCATGTCCGCTAATACGAGCCATATTGTCAGTCTAAAGATGTACATTGAATTTCTTCTTCAATACCAAAGGCAGCTATCAAAACTACTTGAAGAGATAGATGCCCTGGCTGATGAATTTGAAGATTATAAGATTATCCGATCAATCCCCGGTATTGGTGGAAAAATTGCAGCCACAATCATTTCCGAAATTGGGGAGATTAATCAGTTCACCCACCCGAAAAAGTTGGTTGCCTACGCTGGAATCGATCCGAGTGTCCATGAATCTGGTAAGTTTAAAGCCACCATCAACCGGATTACAAAAAGAGGATCGTCTCGACTCCGACAATCTCTCTATACAGCTGTACAGTGCGGCCTAACAAAGGATCGAAATCCAAAACTAAGAACTTATTATAATAAAAAGCGCGAAGAAGGCAAACCACATAAAGTAGCCATTATTGCTTGCGCTAACAAGCTCATTCATTGGATTTACGCGATATTAAAACGTAAAGAGGCTTTCAAAGTCTAATAGACACCTAACAAAATACAATTATTACAATAACTTCAAGTAACTGTGTTTGAAGCTTATTTGGTATGTCCAGTTTTATTGTAACATGACTTTTTCAGCTTTTTTAGTCATACCTATTGACCTTCTATTAGCTGGTATTGTTGAAGATCAAAGGCTGTTGAAGCTGGCTAGCACTTA
>NZ_JAIBLJ010000072.1 GCF_020179385.1 Alkalihalobacillus sp. YIM B00296
TGTTCTAAGCATTCATTGGTGTTAGCTTGATGGGCATGTGGTGGTACCCCTAGAATTAAAAATTTTGTTTGGATTTCTAAGAAAACCTATATTTTCAGGTATTTAGATCCAGGTTATACGTCTGTTTCATGTCTGTTAATGCTTATTCCGGTTTTTGATTCGACTGCTACACAGCCCTCGCATTACTTAATAGTATAAAAGTTTGCATTATCATCCACTTTTATACTCTTTTTAATTTTTATATATTTTCAATTATAACAACAACATTACTTACGCAACCTTTTAACGACAATGATTTTCATTACAATTACTTTTGTAAACTTTTGATAAAAGTAATTTCCATTTCCTCATTTTTTGATAATATGAATCTCGTTATGTGGAAATTTAATGAGGTGGTGAACTTATTTGTGTTAAAGAAATTATTATCGTTATGTCTATTTCTAAATGTTTTTATTTCAGGGGGAGTGGCACACGCCAATTCGGTATCCAGTGAACATGAAAGCGCTCCTTCGGTTACTGATCTCATGGGTTCACAAGAAAATTATGGTGTGAGTGCTTCCCATCCCCTCGCAGTTGAAGTCGGTATGGAAGTGCTTGAAAATGGCGGGAATGCCGCTGATGCTGCCATTGCCGTTTCTTATACGCTGTCTGTTGTTGAGCCATTTGGGTCAGGGATTAGCGGTGGCGGCGAAATGCTACTTTTACCGCCAGAGGAAAATGAACCTGTTGTTTATGATTATCGAGTACAATCCCCTTCTGATGAAGATTGGGATAATAAAGAATCAGGAGTCCCCGGTTTCATTAAAGGGATGGATACCATCCATCAAGATTATGGGTCAAAACCATTTGCTGAACTGATTTCACCTGCCATTGACTTCGCCGAGGATGGATTTGAAGTCGATCAACTATTATCAGAACGTCTTATAGGCGCCGCCCCTCGGATGCCGGTAAAAGATTTGCCACATTTCTACCCTGATGGTGAACCTTTACAACCAGGGGAAACGTTAAAGCAAACGGAGTTGGCGGAAACCCTAACTCAAATCAAAGAAAACGGTCCAAACGCTTTTTATAAAGGTGAAATCGGTGAACACTTTATGGAAGCTGTTCCATACGTGGATGAGGAAGATCTGGAAGAATATGAAGTTGAGAAACCAGAACCTGTAAAAGGAGAACTGAATGAAGGGACCATTTATTCTGCCAGTCCCCCCCTTGCAGGAATACCATTTGTCCAGTCATTAAAACTTGCCGAAGAAATAAATATAAATGAAACAAAAGATAATGAGGATCGATTCGTCCACTTAATGGCAGAAATCTCAAGAGTCACAAACAATGATAAAATAAAAGAAGTCGGCGATCCTTCATTCAATGAAATAGATGTGGATGAACTCGTCAGTGATGATCATACCCAAAAACTTGCTGATGATATTTCTTCTTCTAAACTCTCAACAGAAACAGAAGATGACGGGGAAAACGTTAATGATGAACATACAGATACGACACATTTTGTCATTGTAGATAAAGATGGAATGATGGTATCTGCAACCAATTCACTGAGTAATTTTTTCGGTTCAGGAGACTATGTGGATGGCTACTTTATCAATAATGCCATTGAATATCATTTCAGCTCTAAAAAAGATTCACCAAACCGTTATGAACCTAATAAGCGCCCAAGAAGTTCTACTACCCCGAGTATCTTTATCAATGAAGAAAGAGCTATTGGGATTGGAAGCCCTGGAGGAGGAAGAATTCCGTCTGTAATGGCACAAGTGTTAGCCAGACATTTCTATCTGGATGAATCGCTTGAAGACGCTGTAAAAGCCAAAAGGTTCTATGGAAAAGATGGATATCTGTATGTAGAGGATGGTTTTTCTGAAGAGGTAAAGGAAGACATGGAAGACCGAGGATATAAGATTCAAGCAAAGCATCTGCCCATCTACTTCGGCGGAATTCAAGCACTTGAAGTGAACAAAGAAGAAGGTACCATTAATGGAATTGCTGATGGACGGCGAGGCGGAACATGGGATGCCAAAGATAAAGAAGAAAAAGAAGAGGCCGTTAATGGGGTTACTGATGAAGGGCAAGGCGGAACATCGGATGTCAAAGATAAAGATGGAGATCTTGAAACGGCTACCACTTATACAGTTCAAGAAGGGGATTTCCTTTGGGAAATTGCTGATCAGCATCAAACATCGATGGACAAGATAGTAAACCAGAACAAATTGCGGTCTACTGCACTTAATCCAGGTCAACAATTAAAAATTCCTGGACCGAGTACATACACAGTTGGTTTAGGGGACACATTCGATAAAATTTCAGTTAAACTTGGTATTCCTATGTCTGAGTTAATACAAGCCAATCCACAAATTAAAGATTCTCGGCAGATTTATCCGGGACAAATATTAAATATTCCATCAAAGAATCCAACGGGAATGACCTTTATGGGTAATTCTAGTAAGAAAAGAATCGCCCTTACCTTTGACAACGGTCCAGAGGATATATATACTACAAAAATTTTAGATATCTTAAGGCAAAAAAACGTGAAGGCCACCTTCTTTGTATTAGGAGAGCAGACCAAGACTCACCCTGAACTGCTAAAACAAATTCACAGAGAAGGACATGCTATAGGTAACCACAGTTGGGATCACGCACAGTTACCTGACCTCACGAACCAACAATTGATCGAAAATATTCAATCCACTACCGCGGAAATTGAGAAAATCACAGGGGTCAAAACAACATTATTCCGACCACCGTATGGTGATATTAAAGATCAACAGGTAGCAACAATTCATAACCTTGGCTACCATTCGATTATGTGGACAATAGATACAGAAGATTGGCGTGGCGCATCTGCCGAAGATATTCTATCAAGAGTGAATCAAAATGTGGCTCCTGGGGGTATCGTTCTTCAACATACTTTCAGTGAACCAGGGAAATTAGATGGAACGGTTGAGGCATTACCTCAAATCATTGATCAGTTACGTTCACAGGGTTATGAGTTTGTTACCGTTCCAACGCTCTTAGGTAAATAAGGCAGTATAATCGTGGAGCAATACAACCTGAAAATGATCAAACTTTTATATAAAACTGAAACTTAAATTTGATGATAAGAATACATTTTGATTTTTTCAAAATGTATTCTTTTTAATTATCGTAAAATACCGGTTTATGAGGTGTTTTTGATTAAACTTTGTTTTAAAGCAACATTTTTCGTCTTGGGGTTAATTATTTGCCTTAGCTTGATGGGCATGGGGTAGTACCAGCGAAGAGGGGTAAAGTAGATGGATATTATTAATAGACAATCATTTAATCATAAATAAGTTTATTTAACAGGTAAAGCCGCATTATTCCGATGGACATGCGGCTGGTTCAGGAAATAGTTTTTGGGATGTGCACATTGACCAGAAGACAATATTTTCCTTTTTTGTTGGGTACGGGATAATATACCCTTCACAATGTCTCCGTATTCTCTTTTTGAAACCAAGTTTCTAGCAGCTCCAACTCTCTTTCTTGTGAGATCCCTGCTTTTCGTTCTGTGCCCTGTCTTGATTTCTCCCATTGATACACATCATACACAGTATCTTCAAAAGGTCTTAAGGAAAGGCCAGCGTTAACGGCTTTTTCTATACTGATGAAAAAGGATCCTTTCCATGGTTCTGTTTCCCCGTCTAACGGGAAGTTTTCTGGAACCCATAGTGGCATTTCCGTCCATGGCTGTACTTTGTTCTCCATTAAAAACTGTTCTTCTACCCAAACAAATTCGGCATCGCTTTTCGTAACTGCCCTACAGGTATTCAATAGCTCTTCTATAGTCAGTTTATATTTCGGACCTGTTACATTGAATGTACCTGCCTTTCTCTTTTCCGCCATATTGAAAGCCCATTTGGCTATATCTTTTACATCAATTAATTGTACTGGTCGTTCTGAACGTCCCGGTACCAAAACTTTTCCGCCTTGTGCTACACGCTGCAACCAGTACGGGAGCCGATCCGTATAGTCAAACGGTCCGACAAGTTGCCCCGCTCTTATATGCAAAACACGCCCTGGCCAATTCTTCTCCGCTTCTGCTTCACATAGTACTTTCAGTGGACCATAATACTCGTAAGGGGAAATCTTCCCCTCCTCAACGTCTTTCAATATTTCATCCGATGGCATGGATTGTAAATGATATCCTTCCGTAATATTGAAGGGGATCCAATCTTTATAAACAGAAATGCTTGAAATGAATGTATAATGTTCAATGTTATCCCCGAGTACAGCGGCGGTTTTTTTGATTTGATGAGGTGCAAATCCGCATGTATCCATTACAATATCCCATTTCCGTTTTTTCAGTAGTGATACATCACTGTCTCTATTACCGATTAGCTGCTCCACTTCAGGAAACGTTTCTTTATTGTTGCCACGGTTAAATAAAGTAACTTCATGACCTCTTTTCAATGCTTCCTCTACCAAAGCTCTCCCTAAAAAACGAGTACCTCCTAATATAAGAACCTTCATAGTGTTCCTCCGTTCACTTTAATAACCTATTAAAAATCCCTTCATTTTACTAACGGTTTACCTTTGTAAAAAGATACGGGGGGATGAAAAATTTAATCTCTTTTATTAAAGGAAACATCCGATATTTCAATAGTAAACAGACCTATACTATCTTGCATTCTTGTATTCAAAAGATATGACAGATACATTTGTCCCAAGCTCCGATTATCTACGATTCTCTTTTCGTTCAGCCATAAGGCCCTTTAAATGAAAGAAGAGCGCATTCATTATTCTAGAATTGCGCCCAATAGAGGAAGATATTTACATTCTTAATACCGTTCTTTTTAGAAGCTCCTGTTAACTTATTCATTTACAGATGGCTAAGAATATTGATAAGCTTCCCGAATGGATCCCTTACAAAAAATCGCCGAACCCCCCATGGCTCCTTAGCTGGTCCATACTCAATTGGAATCCCTGCTTCTTTTATGCGAGTTAGTGCATCATCGAGATCATCAACTTCAATTGACAGATCAGGAACAGGCGTCTGGGACCCCCCTTGTGAGAGGAAGCTGATTTGAGTATTCATTTTCTCATTCGAGCCATAAGTTGCAATCCATCCCAGGTTCATCAGTTGATCAAGGCCGAGTACTTCCTCGTAGAAGTACTTTGCTTTGGTAATGTTTGGCGTCTCAACATTGGCAACAATTCGTTTAACCTTCATATTTACCTCCTAAATGTTTTGATGTTGCTATTAATTCTACAATCACTGCAATTAATACTTGTTAAACTACACTTCTCCAAACTCAACACTAATGTCATCATAATATCCAATTTCGTTTTGAAAGTTAAGTGGTACGGCAATAAAGTTGTAATTGTCGCAAAAAATTTTCCCTCTAGTCAACTATGTTCAAATTGTGGGCACAAAAGTAGTAAGAGGTTCAATTTATTGGGATATTCAGCCGTTTCATTCTGTTATAGAGAGTGGCCCTGGTAATTCCGAGTGCATCAGCCGTAACTTGTTTGTTACCAGACATTTTTCTAAGCGTATTTATTAAAATTTCTCTTTCACAATCCTCTAGTTGCTCTTTTAATCCTTGGTCACTGTGAGGATTCACAAATCGTCTGTTCCGGTGTTCTTCTTCCAGGAACGGTAAGTCTTCTCTCTGAAGGACACCATCAACAGAAAATACAATCAATCTTTCGATCACGTTTCGAAGCTCACGAATGTTTCCGGGCCAAGTATGGTTCAATAAATCCTTCATGATTTGTTGAGAAATGCCATGAATTGGCTGGTGATATTTTGTGGAGAATTCATATAAAAAGTAGTGGGTCAATTCAATAATGTCCTCGGTCCGGTCTTTTAGAGGAGGGATCACAAGATTAACGACATTCAATCGATAGTATAGATCTTCTCTGAATTTCCCTTCCTTGATCCGTTTTTTCAAGTCCTGATTTGTCGCTGCAATGATGCAAATATCGGCTTGGAGTTCTTTGGTTCCACCTACTGCAAAATAAGACCTCTCTTGAATCACCCTAAGAAGCTTGACCTGCATATCAAGTGGCAATTCACCAATCTCATCTAAAAAAAGGGTTCCTCCTTTAGCCAGTTCAATCTTGCCTTTTTTCCCTTTTTGATCTGCTCCTGAAAATGCTCCTCTTTCATAACCGAACAACTCACTTTCGAATAAAGACGACGGAATGGCACCACAATTGATCGGAATGAAAGGGGAGGATGCTTTCTCTCTAAGATCATGTATTGCCTTTGCAAATAGTTCCTTACCGACACCGCTTTCTCCCTGGATTAAAACGGTAGCCTTAGTCGAAGCAAGACGCTTTGTTTTGTTGATTGTTTTCTTTAAAGATCTGCTGCTCCCTCTGATTTTTTCAAATGGATTGGTGGATAAATTCAATTTAGCAACTTGGCGCTCCAGACGGTGGAGTTTGGCGGTTGTTTGGGACAACTCCTGGTTCAGCTTAACTTGACTTGTTATATCGATTTCAGAAGCTACGGCACCAATCGTTTTATTACCGAGTTTAATAGGAGCGGTATTTATCAATACAAATCGATCGGGCCTAGCCAAGTGTTGGTGCCGGTGAAGTGCTTTTCCCGTTTTTAAAGTCTCTAATATTTCAAGCTTGTCTTCATCAAAAAAGTCAGTCATCGGTTTTCCAAGTATATTTTCTTTACTTACTGAAAAGATTTCTTCTGCTTTTTCAGTCCACACCCTGACGATTCCATTATTGTCCACAACTGAAACAGAGGCTTCCATCGTTTCCATGATGGCATCGTAATAGGCAAATAAGCATTGATAGGACATGTGAAGGTTTCTGAAAAATGTCCCACGATCAATATAACCGATAGGGTTATTCTTTTGATCCATTATTAATACAAAGGTATGGTCGATCAAAATTTCAACCAATTCCTCAGTACTGCAATCCGACGCTATCCAGATGCTTTTTTGTGGACTTTTTTGATCGTATTGGGAGAAGAGCTGTTCATTATCATAGAAAAAAGTTAATGGTTCATTTACATTTGCTTGTTTAGTCGTTTTGTCTTGAAACGTAAAATCTTTCTTCAGCAGCTCTTTTACCTGTGGCAATTTAAAAGGCATCCTTCCACCTCCCCGAATGTAAAAAATAAAAAGTTATACACCTATTTTTTACTTGAACTATAAAAAAAACAAAAGATTTTGTCAATTTTCAGTTATTCACTGAAAATAAAGTTGTTGAATTTTGGCGACTTAAAGCCGCATTCTTCCGTTCAGAGAGGCTGTTTCAAAAAAAGTTGTTGAATTTTCAAAATCGACTTACATTACAGGTAAAATTCGTAGTAAAAAAGTTGTTAGTGCCAAGAAATTATCATTTCATTTGTGATTAGAACTAAGTGCTTATTTACTCTAAAAGCCAGAATTCGATCCGATAACGACAGTTGCGTCCAGTTCCTCGTCTCTAGCCACTTTCGTGGTAAGCCCAGCACTAGTAAAGATTTCAATGGTCCGAGGTGCCTGCATTTCGCTCGTCTCTATCAAAAGATGTCCTCCCGGTGCTAGCCAGAGAAATGCTTCTTCTGCTACTCTTTGCTGAATGTCAACTCCATCCTCTCCTCCGTCAAGTGCCACCTTCGGTTCATTTAGGCGAGCCTCCAGAGGGAGAAGCTTGATTGCCTGTGTAGGAACATACGGTACGTTCGCAACTATGATGTTCACACGGCCTTTAAGTGAATGGGGTAGGGCTTTATACAAGTCACCTTTAAAAACATGGCCACCGAAATCCGTTACATTGCGGCCAGCGCACCGTACTGCGACAGGGTCAATGTCAACAGAATACAATTCGACTCGTCCCAAAGCTGCTGCCAGTGCTACACCTACAGCACCTGACCCGCAACATAGGTCAACGACGATATCACCATAATATGACAGAGTTTCTGCCTGTTGAACAAGAAACTCGGTACGTTGGCGAGGCACGAAAACGCCCCGATCCACTTCTATCCGTAAACCACAAAACTCTGCACATCCAACAACATATTCAAGAGGTAACCCATTGGCTCGCATTTCCACCATTTTCTTGAGGTCCTCTGGAGTTCGTGCCTTAGAGATAAGTAATCGGGTCTCATCTTCTGCGAAAACACAACCAGCACTCCGAAGTTTTTTAATTATAAATTCTTCCGTTTTATTGTCCAAAAAGAAATTAAATTTTTTTCCTATTTATCTCACCACTTTTGATAAGCTTATTTATAGCCCTGTATTCGTTAAAAATAGGAGATATCCTTCTTTAACAAAATGGCCCTATACATGAAGAAAGAGCGCAATTCACTACTTCA
>NZ_JAIBLJ010000073.1 GCF_020179385.1 Alkalihalobacillus sp. YIM B00296
TATAAAGCGCTTATAGCAGAACTTGTCGCGCGCACCCGTTACTTTAAGTGCAAAGTATCACAAACTATTAAAGGGATAGGGTTTTTCTGGAAAGATTATCTTTAGAGAAGCTGTATTAACACCGTCCCTGCCTTTCCACCAACAGACAGGATATGACCAATCATTTTTATAATGGTTAGGTATTTCTCTTTCAACAAAAGGAATAAACTAATTAATAAACCCTGGATATTCATTTGGAGCCAATATAGAACACAAGCCTAAAATTTGTAGTAATACTTCTCTCTCTTCTTTATTTGATTTAATAACTTTAGAAAGTGCTTTTTCTAGGTCTCTTATCTTTCCTTCATGCGGAAATTCATTAATCAAACATGACTCCAGCTTCTTTTGCATAATCTAATTCTGCTTTACTTAAATAGGTGTCTGTCCAACCAGCAGAAGACCAATACCGTTTAAATAGTATTTTGATTGCTTTTTTATCAACCATAGATGTTGTCACTACCTTTATATATTTATGTTTCATTTAACCTACTACTTTTATAGGTTCCTAATAAAAACTCTTCAAGTACTGAACGTATCTGGACACCATACTGCTATTTCATCGTCTGGACATGCAACAACTAACCATGTGTCATCTTCTTAAAAGGCTACACCCATTTGCCACGATTCATATTGTTCATCATGTCCATGAACAAATAAGGTTTTACCATTTTGAAAAGTTAAGACTAAATGAGGAACAGTATCACCTAACTTTACATCAACAATCTCTTTATAGCTTAATCCGTTTAATATCTAACTCCTTCATTCTTTCCATTTCTTCAATATCAGTTTCTTTATTAGGAAATTCGGTTGGTGCTTGTTCAAATAAACACCATCTTGATTCAACATTTAAGTATACCTGACCCTTAATGCCCTTTTTAAATTCATCATGTCTATTTAACAGGATTTGTAGAGTGGGTCCAAATCTTACCCCATTTATTTCTCCATTAAAGCATAGGTATCTAATAACCGATTCAGCAAGTTTCTTATCATTAGCTTCTATATAAATCACATCCTAACTTAGCTCCTTATACTAATTATATAGCTTTTTCAACAAAAGCACCCGATAGTTATCATGAACGAAATATGGTGGGCTATTGACAGTTTCGTTCATATCAGTTTAAGTATAATACTTCACAATCTTGCTTGTTGAATAAGAAAAAGAGTTTAGGACATCCCTAAGCTCTTTGTTATGTTTAATAACTTTATATCTAACTTAAAACTAACTTCAATCGCCTGTAACAACTAAATCTTGAATCATTTCCACTCTGTTTCCGAATGGGTCTCTGAACTCAAAACGTTCAAAACCTGGTATTGGTACCCCTTCAATTATCTGAATGTTATTTTGTTCTAACACTCCAGTATATATATCCTCTACTTGATAAGCTAAATGAGCTTTTGTTTTTAATCGGTCAAAACCATCTTCTGTACCTATATGTACATCTCTATCTCCGACTTTTTTTAACCAAAATCCTCCAAGTCCCTTTAGTGATTCGGGCTTTTCTTTCTCAAGTAGACCGAGAAGCCCACAATAAAACTTTTTTCCCTCTTCTTCAGCACCTTTTGGAATAGTTATCTGGGCGTAATGTAAACCAAGAATCATAAAATCGAACCCCCAATTATCAAGTTGAAATTTTGATTATTTTTCTTCTATAACCTAAAACTTTTAAAAACAGTTTCTAATCCTCTTTTATTTTATATCTCCAAAAACAATAAGTATAATATTGATATATTATACTATTTGATAAGTATTTCTTATGGATATTATTCAACTAAACTTCCTATTGCTTAATAACAATTATTTCAAAACCAACCTTTTAACTTAATCTTTTTCTAGATAGAAAAGACGCTCTCCATGTTCCGGAAAAAGCCCGATTGCGGAATATTGGAAAATACGAAAACCTGTAAACATGTCATCTCAGCTATTTTACTAAAGCACTAATTTCCATTAATAAATCAAATTAATTTGCATTCTACCTAACCCTTTATTCTCATAATAGGGTCTTGTCCGTGAAAAGCTATACAAATCGGAATATTCGTTTGTGCTTTTTGACTAACATGAGCAAACGTAACTACCGTCCTTGCAACTAAATACAATGTATTCCCTAGTGCTTTACTTGTTGTGTCGAAACCATTTTCTGAATAAATATCTGCGAATTCTTCTAATGTTTCTCCTTCGACTTCATCAATCCAGTCACAAGCCCAATCGTCATCTTGCTCATTAAGTATATTGTATTCATCACAAATAAAAAAATTGCTGCTCCATTCATTGTCCATATCATATTCGAAGTAAATTGCTTTAGCCGAACTTTTACTAGCCAATTTTACGGATTGAGAAATTCCTTTTTCTATTGATTGACGATACTTTTCTAATTTTACACTTTGAATTCTTTTAGCTTCGTTCTTTCCTGCTTTATCTGAACATAGAGTATAGTATTTTCTCTCAATTTCAGTTAAATTTCCATGAATTAGTTCGTATTGCATTTCTTCGAGAAAATCAAATATATCCATAATGCCACTCCTGATTTCAGTTTTCTTCGTCAATTTTTCCAATACTTCAATAAGCAAAAAGAGCATTACCTTTGTTCCAGTAATGCATGCGTTAGTTCTATATCAAAAAAGGAATTTCACAATAGTAAAATTCCTTTATAAAGCCCCCTATAATGGAATAACTGTAAAGCTAATGAAGCTTTTTTAAAAGCTGCGTTTCCCTGCCCAAGCTCCTTGCATTTTACTAAGGAATACAATTTGCCCAATATGATATGCGTCGTGCATTGCTAAACTCTTCAGTTCAAGCACTAATGAATTATCTTCTCCTGGGATCTGTCTATACAAATCTTCATGTTCTGATTTTGCTAGTATTTTTTCAAGTTCACGATGAACATAAAAGTATTCTTGTTTTGTTTCCTTCCAATTTTTTAACGTCTCAGTTGGTAATCGAAATGTAGATTCATTATTTTCTGCCTGTGGTTCATTCGCTGTTTCACCAAGAAATCGCATCAGAAATCTCTTTTCATAGAAAAGTAAATGACAAACTAATTCCCAAATGGAATTCATTGCCCCATCAGCTGGTTTCCAAATTGCCTGTTCAAAAGTGATATCCTCTAGCACTTTTTCAAGTGGTGGAAACCAGTCTTCTTCATCTAAGCAGCTTGCCCATTGCTGTAACAAAAGTGTTTTTACATCCATTTTCTATTCCCTCCAATTTAATCCCTTTACTAGATAATCCCGTTGGTCAAAATTCATTTGCGGCTTGTTGTAGAGAGGTCACTAATTAAGTTGTTATGCCAATTCCTTTAACTTCTTTCTTGATAAAAGTAATTTTTTTCTTCCAGCATAACTACACAATTAATTAATTTATATAATTCCATTTAAGATAAAAAAATCCTTTAATTATTCAACTATACTGCCCGTTACTTTAAGTACATTTCTTCACAATCTCTTCCTAATTTTAGCATGTTTCGCGCACTCAGTTATTTCACAATCTGGACCGATTGTTGAAGATTACCATATTTTTTTACTACCTAACTTTTCATTATACAATTTAAAATATTTTTTATATAGCGACTTAGGTAAAAAAAGCCAAAAAAAGGAGATTGAATAGACTACTAAATATAAATTAATAGATATCTGGTATATGTAATTATCTATAATACTTAAAATACTTAGTACTATAAGCATAAAAGATATAGAAAAATGCCTAAACCTTTTTAATGTAGGAGTTTTTTTATAACAGTCAAAAAAAACTAATATAGATAAAATGAATAATGGCACTATATATTCTGCTGTTGAGTTTAGAAAATAAACCAATGAAACAACACACCTTTTTCTGAATACTAAATGGAGATAATAGAGGTAAAAAAATTAACACATAATTTTCTGCTATCTTCTTATTAAGCTTAACATTGATCAATGGTCTTTTACTTTTCCAAATTAAAACATTTTTCTTGATAGGAAATTATCCATAAAAAAGCGATCACTTTATGTTCAGTAATCGCCCTCGTTAATTGAATAACTAAAATTTCCCTCACTCATAAAATCACTTAATACTTAAACAAACGCGCCCGATCGTATTATGGAAGAAATCTAACCATCGGAGAATAATATCTAACCTACGGTTGGTAATTATGGGTCGATCTCTTGTAATAATTATTG
Organism: Alkalihalobacillus sp. YIM B00296; assembly: GCF_020179385.1. Taxonomy (GTDB): domain Bacteria; phylum Bacillota; class Bacilli; order Bacillales; family Fictibacillaceae; genus Pseudalkalibacillus. Next base: position 4,192 of record NZ_JAIBLJ010000073.1, read on the forward strand.
TGTGTTCATGTTGTGCACAAAAGCTATTGTCAGGTACACATAAGGTCCACCCATCTGATTTTTCAACTACATACTCTGCCCCAGTTGATAAAAAAGGCTCGATAGTAATGACTAAACCTTCTTTCAGTACACGTTTATCATCCTTGTTATAAAAAGGTAAGATTTCTTTAGGTGTCTCATGAAGGGATTTTCCAATACCATGACTACATAAGTTCATAATTACCTTGTAGCCGCACCTTCGCGCTTCCCTTTGGATAATTCTCCCGATTTCATTTAATTTCACACCATGTTTAAGCGAAGAAATGACCTTCATCATGGTATCGTGTGTATGTTGGCAGAGACGCGTTAAAGAAGGGGTGTATGGAGGTATCTGAAAAGAGTGTCCTGCATCAGCAAAATAACCTCCAAGCTCAGCGGAGACATCAATATTTATTAAGTCACCTTCTTGAATCTTCCGATTCCCCGGTACTCCATGGGCAATTTCATGGTTAATGCTTATGCACGTATCACCGGGAAAGTTATAAGATGTCTTTGGTGCAGACACCGCTCCATAGCTTCTTAAAATCTGTCCGCCAATATCATCTAATTCTTTGGTCGTCATTCCGACACGTGTCTGGCTTTTCATTTCACTTATTGTTAACGCAACGATTTTTCCGATTTCCCTTAGCCCGTCAATATCATTCTTACTTCCAACTGTCATAATCCAACCTCCAATTTTTTTCGATTCTTTATTTACCACGTGAAAAAGGTTCCTTAGCATAAGTGTTAAAGTATACCTTATATTAAAGTAACAAAACACTTCAATCCACTATCGATGTTCCATTCCATTATTCAACAATCTGGCCCGTTTGCGGAATAAGAAAAAACCCTGCATATAACAGGATTTTTGATCAACTTTTATACAAATTATTTATCAATTTTTATTTTAAGTCAGCAATAATACTCGTTTCTTTATATTATTAACTCCTCCTTATTCTGGTTACGAGTCAAAAAGAAGCCCATCTTATCTCATAATAAACTTCTTTCACTGTGAATGGCTAAATGGAATGCTAACAAATCATTTGATGGAATTAAAGCTTTGAAATTCATGAGTATTTATTTTAAAGCTCGTTTCATGCCGTTGATGACACCCTGATGTAACCCTTCATGCCAAAGGGTGAATATGAACAGATCCCCCACCATCTTTAACTTTTTATCCCTAAATGCAAACACATTGGCTGCCTGTTCTCCTAATCTTCCGGAAAATGTCTCTCTTATTCGTTCCTTTTGTTCTAATAACAACTCGCGTATTTCATTCAAAGTAAGAGGTGAGGCAGACCAATCCTTTGGACTTGTCCCCGGTTTGAAAGATTCCTGTATTTTTGTGGGAATATCTCCGGGTTGATTCATCCCAAAGTAATACATTACTCCCTCCTGTGCAACGAGGATATGTCCTAAATTCCAGCGCAGAGAATTACTATGTCCATATGGAATCACATCAGCTTGTTCTTCGGAGGCAATAGAATCAAGTAGTTGGATTGATGACTCCCTGTAAAAATCATATTGTTCAAAAATGCCGTCTTCTTTCATTACTTTCACACTCCTTCTTTGTGATTCTATTTAAGTTTATCACATATGACTGCTAAGGAATTCTTCTCGATTGCTCAAAAGCTCATCCTTTTATTCAACATAATGGCCCGTTTGCTGAATAGCATGACTGGCGGTTATAAATAATATCTTTATTGTTTTTCAACAATTACCAAAAACCAGGTTTATAAGAAGTCAAAAGAGATACTTAATTAAACATTTTAAAATTTAATACAGGCTTTACATTTTTTTGTAGGGTCTTAAATAAAGATTTACATATTGATGCTACTTTAGGGTAAGGAATTTTAAAAATTTAAAAAAAGAACAGGGAGAGTTTTTATGAAGAAACTAAGTTTTTCAAAGTATTTTAACGTTTTAAGTGTTGCTGCATTAACTTCTCTTTTAGCTTTATCACCTACTGCTAATGCTGTTGAACATAATTCATCTCCGGAAAAATATGAACAGTCTCGCAAGAAAAAGGATGCAGTTAAAGATATAAACCAAATACGTTCAGTTGGGAGCTTGAAGATGATTGGTGAGCAGAGGATCCCCTTCAATGAGGAATTTAAAGGAACTGTTGTAGGTGGTCTTTCAGGACTTAGATACGATTCTAAAAATAACACATGGTTAATGATAAGTGACGACAGATCAAGTAATAATCCCGTACGATTTTATAATGCCCAACTTAACTACGATGTCAACAATTTTAATTCCATTAAATTGAAAGATATGAATTTTTTCAAGCAACCTGATGGTACTAATTATCCGAATCAAACACAATACACTGCTCAAGGTGGAGAAGTACCAGACTTTGAATCGATAAACTTGGATCCCTTTGATGGTAGTATTTGGTATACAAGTGAAGGTGATCGTAATCTTGGCTTAAATCCTTTTGTAAGACATGCCACTATTGATGGACAATACTTGTCTACCTTACCCTTACCAGAAATGTTTAAAGTATCACCAACAAAAGAGACTGGACCACGTAATAACATGGTCTTTGAAGGCTCTACTTTTGCTATAGATGGTAATTCGCTATGGGTTTCAATGGAAGGACCTTTGTATCAGGACGGACCTGCACCTACTATAGACTCCGGAGCATTTTCACGTATCACTCAATACGATCGTACCGGGAATGTATTATCACAATATGCATACCCTATTGATCCAATCCCGGAAGCGCCTGGCCCTGGTAAATATGCAGATAATGGTGTGACAGAGATCCTATCGGTAAACGATCACAAGTTTCTACTAATTGAACGTGCCGGTGTTCAAGGTAAAGATGGAAGTTTTAAAAATTACATTCGTCTTTATGAGATTGATATTAACGGAGCAAGTGACATTAGCAACATAGATTCGTTGCAAGAAACCAAATTTAAGCCTGTCAAAAAGCGTCTGATTCTTGATCTAAATACGTTAGGTTTATCTAAACTCGACAACATCGAAGGCATCTCATGGGGACCAAAACTTGCGAACGGAAACAACAGTCTCGTACTAGCTTCAGATAATAATTTCAATTCTAGCCAGGTGACACAATTCCTTGCATTTGAAGTATTGCCAAAGAAGGGACCAAAAGGAAACTAATAGTACAGTTAATAGAGTCAGAGATTGGAAGTGAAACTTAGAATAATTGCACTGAACTCGAGAGATTTGAACCGATCTTGGTGAATGAGAACCATCTGTGTTATACGATTCTTTAGAAGATTTTATCAAGGATATTAAATAAAGATGGTATTCCCCTCTTTATTTGCTTTAATGCAATCGTTGAACAAGATCCCAATGGATCACATGAATACTATTTGCCCACTTTTCTATAGAAAAGTGGGCAACACTTAAAGTATCTTTTATAGAATTTTTCTTAAACAATATTCTAATACTATACTTTATAAAACATTAAATGGCCGATTATTCGTTGACTATAGCTTATTAATTATTCAAAAGTGAGGAAAAAATATTGATTAATTGTCATACATTAATTTTTTCTGCTTCTATTGGTAATGGACATAATCAAGCAGCCAAAGCACTACAAGAAGAGTTTAAGAAAAACGGGTATACATGTGAAATTATCGATACATTTAAATTAATAAGTCCGGCATTTCACAAAATAGTTTTAGAAAGTTATTTGCAAATTTTAAAGTTCAGTCCGATTGTTTGGGGAAAATTATATCAGCATACAGAAAAGCATCCTTGGTTTATGATAATGGACCAATTTGGAACATTTTTCACGGAGCGTCTGTACTCAATTATTCAAAAACATAAATGTAAGTCGTTAATTTCAGTACATCCTTTTTCGACAGCTATATTGTCAAAATTGAAGAGAAAAAAAAACTTAGATATTCCGTTATATACTGTAATTACTGAC
>NZ_JAIBLJ010000074.1 GCF_020179385.1 Alkalihalobacillus sp. YIM B00296
TCAAGAATCCCACCCGTCACACCGTAAGGTGTAGGGCTTGCTGCTTTAGCCGTGGGAGTCTCAAGAACGTTTTTAGTAGAAAAAGAATCAAAATGAAGGACGACAATTGTATAGAGAAGAGGCTGACCCATAAGTGTCTGAGTCTTTCCGTACTTAACAACATTTTGAGAAAAATTGTGTTTTTGATACAAAATGTTGTGTTGGAGGTGTCTGACACTTTCTTTTGAGTCAGCCCCTTCTTTTAAAATATTTTATTATTTTGTTTCTTCCTCTGTGCTCATAATTACTCCGCATGCTTGTCTGTCACCTGCATCCCCAGTTTTCATCGTTGTTTCATCTGGACCAGGTTTTCCCTCTGCTTGATAACGATCAGGTATATTGCCGAAGTTATCAGGATTTGAATGGACGATGACAGCCAGTTCTTCCTCTTTCAGTTGATCAATAGTTAGACGATCGAACGTTGCAGAATATGCAGCGCTTCCATCCTCGTTGACATATAGGGAAGGCATGTCTCCAGCATGTCCAGAGTGCATTTTCCCATCCGGATTAAAGTGTCCGCCTGCTGTCGTGAAAGGACCTTCCTCGGCATCAGGTTCACAGACACCATTTTCATGGACATGAAAACCATGGTGACCCGGCTCTAGCCCTTCTATACTGGCGACAATCTGAACATGACCGTCATGTACCAGAAAGTTTACAGTGCCAACAGTTTTATTCTCTACATCTTTAAGTTCTGCCTTAGCTTGAGGTTCCATTTGTTCCTTTGTGCTCTCGTTCGTCCCAGCTGTATTTTCCGTATTTGTCGTTTCCTTACCATTTGAATTTTCTCCACCGGCACATCCATTCAGTAATGTCGCCACAGACATTATTAGCATTATCTTAGTCCAATTTTTACTCATTTGATAGCTCCTCAGCTCATTTTTTTGAATGTTCTAACTATTTTATCAGGAATAAATGATTAAATACAGTTTTATAACTGGTGACTTTCTGTATTAATGTCCAGAAAGTCACGAGTTTTGGAACAAATAATAACTTCTATAAAATTAGAATTTTATTTATGAACTGCAATAACAGATAGCAAGTGTTTTAATTATGTTGAGCAATGGGCCATATTCTGGAATAAAGTGAATCACCAAAATTGTTGTTTATTATTTTCAACGTACCATATTACTCTTCCCGATTATCTTTTGTTTCGAAACTTGAAATTTGTGGGACGGTCCTCAATGTCACTAAGCCGGTTTATTGAACCGGCTAGATTTTTAGGATTTTAAAAATGATTACAATTCACAAATCGTAATCATTACTATTTACAAATCGTAATAATTACGATAAAATGTTAACCAAATAAAAGGGGGAGTGGAATTGTTTAAAAAATTTGTAGGCGTACTTAGTTTATTTACTGTCATTTTTACGTTAGCTGCGTGTGGAGGAGAAACAACAAACAGTAGTGAAAGTGAACCACAAGGACCTGACGACGAAGAGTTAAAGATTTTTACAACGGTTTATCCTCTTCAGTTTTTTGCTGAACAAATCGCAGGGGATCAAGCTTCTGTGAAATCTATTCTGCCACCGGGATCAGACACGCATACATATGAACCAACCACCAAAGAAATGGTAGAAATCGCTGAATCCGATGCTTTTATTTATAATGGAGCCGGTTTAGAAACATATGCAAACCAAATCTCCGAATCTATTCAATCTGATGACGTCAAGATACTGGAAGCATCAAAAGGAATTAACTTGGATGAGCATGTTCATAACCATCAAGGAGAAGAAGGTAGTCACGAGGACGAACATGCTGGACATAATCATGGGGATCAAGATCCGCACGTTTGGCTGGATTCTATCCGTTCTATTCAGTTGGCGGAGCATATAAAAGATTTATTAGTTGAATTAAAACCTGAGCAAAAAGAAGTGTTTAACCAAAACTTTGAAGAGTTGAAAGGAAAGCTTGAAAACTTAGACCAAGAGTTCCATGCACAGCTTGAAAGTTTACCTGAGAATAAAATTATTGTATCTCATGCTGCTTATGGCTATTGGGAGAAAACCTATGGGATCGAGCAAATCGCAGTGTCTGGCTTGAGCCCTACTAACGAGCCTTCACAAAAAGAGGTACAAACGATCATTGAGACTGCTGAAAAGCATGGTTTGAATCATGTATTTTTTGAACAGAATGTAACTCCTAAAGTGGCGGACTTAGTTAGAAAGAAAATCGATGCAGAGGCTTTACGTATACACAATTTATCGGTTTTAACAGAAGAAGATATAAAGAATAATGAGGACTACTTTACACTCATGCAGCACAATTTAGAGGAACTAACAAAAGCTTTATCTGAACCCTCATCAGGAGGATCTTCTGAGACAAAAGAGCAGGGTGAACACGATCACGACCATAGTCATGCACATGATGAAGAAACAGAAAAAATTTATGAAGGGTATTTCGAAGACAGTCAAGTGAAGGATCGACGACTTTCCGATTGGGAGGGAGACTGGCAGTCTGTATACCCATATCTTCAAGATGGTACGCTTGACGAAGTATTTGCTTATAAAGCAGAACATGAAGGTGACATGACAGCTAAAGAATATAAGGAATATTATAATGAAGGGTACCAAACAGATGTTGGGCGTATTGTAATACAAGAGGATACTGTAACGTTCTTCAAAAATGGAGAAGAATATTCCGGGGAGTATATCTACGATGGGTATGAAATTCTAACATATGATGCGGGAAATAGAGGGGTAAGATACGTATTTAAACTAGAAGAAGAAGCTGAAGGACTTCCTCAATATATTCAGTTTAGTGATCATAGTATCTATCCGACTGAAGCTGGTCACTATCACCTGTATTGGGGTGACGACCGTGAAGCTTTATTGGACGAAGTTACCAACTGGCCGACTTACTACCCATCAGAAATGGATGGCCATGACATTGCCCATGAAATGATGGAGCATTAAATTAGGAGTAGCTTTGACAAGTATGTATGATTCAAAGGTTACCAATCTAAAATGATTTTAAATTAATCGTTTTTATACCAGTTAATTGGGGGTTGATTATCTAAACTTAGACAAGAAAATCGCAACTTTTCAGGTTATCTTGATATCCAGTGTTCAAAATGAGTGGGCCTTCTGAATAATAATCAATGGCACATTCGTAACCCCTTTGTTATTTAACCGGCGTACTCAAATTCTGATATGCTCCCCTCAAGCAACGATGGTTGTTTTAATTTTACCATTGTCTACTTTAAGGGGAGCATATCAGTGTTTAAAGGTTAGGTTAAGGTACCTTTTTCTAACTGAATCATTTGACGTAATCGGCAAGTAAAATGTCGCTTTTTACTAGTGACGGAGTGACATTGGAAAGATAATATATTAACTGAGCAGCAAACAAAACCACGTATAATTACACAACCAAAACTAGTGAATATATGGGTAAATGAAGGAGGTTCTATTTGTATGACACCAGATACTCGTGTTAAAGTCCCAGCAGGATTTTGGACAGGATTACAAAGATTGGGGATAGGGGCCAACGATGTGGTTCGAAAAGCACGATTACCGCTTTCTATTATTACTGAACCGTATGTTACTATCACCCAATATTTTGCGATTTGGCAGGCTTATTTTGATCTCGTTGACGACACTGCCAAAGGAATCATCAAGCTTGCGACGGGCATTGAAACAGCACATTATCCACCGACTGTCTTAGCGACTTACCACGCTCGTGACTACCGTGACGCTCTAAAGAGAATGGTTCGGTACAAACAACTGTGTCCTCCCGAAAGCTTAAGTATCACTGAGGAAGGGGATAACTGCACAATTGAACTGGAATGGATGCACTCTGAGAAACCTGGTCCACCGATGCTGATTGGTATTACACTTGCGTTTCTTCTGGAGTTAGGGCGCCGGGGGACAGGAAATCATTTGACAGCTAAGTTTGTCGAATTTTCGCATTCAATGGGCGATGTACAGGAACTTGAAGCTTACTTTGGTTGCCGTATCCGAGTCGGGGCAAATTGTAACCGGTTAACGTTACATAGAGAAGATTTGGACCACCATTTTGCCTCGTACAACGCAGAACTGCTGGAAGTTCTGACTCCAGTACTGGACCAATCGCTGGATGAGCTACAACGCAACCGATCAATCACTGAGATGGTTAAGTGGATCATGAAACGTAGTTTATCAGGAGGACGCCCTGACATTCAGAACGTCGCGAGCGAGTTGGGAATAAGTATTCGTACCTTGCAGCGAAGGCTTACTGATAAAGGCACGAGCTTTAATCATCTGTTAACACAAGTTCGGCATGAACAGGCAATAGAGTACTTGGCAAACCCCTCACTCGATATTAAAGAAGTTGCCTTTCTGGTTGGATATGAAGACCAAAACTCGTTTTACCGTGCCTTTCACCTCTGGGAAGGAGTTACCCCATTAAATTGGCGTTCTGAAAATTCAGGTATAAACACGATCAATTGATATTTTCTTAAAACAATGTAAAGGAGTTATAAATCATGGAGATGGGATTAAAAAATAAAACCGCTTTAGTTACAGGGTCCACGAAAGGTATAGGCAAAGCAATTGCCATTGAACTTGCAAAAGAAGGTGTTCATGTACTCATTAATGGCCGAAATTCAGAAGAGGTAGAACGAGTTGTAAATGAAATTAAATTAGAATTCCCGGCAACCTCTCCTCAAAATGCGGCAGCCGATATTGTGGATTCTCAACAAAGAGAGTCTTTATTTGTGAGATACCCTAATATAAATATTTTAGTTAACAATATGGGGATATATGAGATGATGCAATATGAGGACGTTGATGATGAAATATGGGAAAAATACTTTCGTACTAATGTACTTGCCGCAAATGGATTATCTAAATTTTATTTACCTAAAATGTTGAAAAATGATGATGGCCGCATTATCTTTATTGCCAGTGAAGAAGCTATTATGCCTTCAGGTCAAATGCCTCAGTATTGTATGACAAAATCAATGCTATTGTCATTATCAAAAAGCCTGTCCAAATTAACAAAAGGAAAAGAAGTTACTGTTAATACGATCATGCCAGGTCCCACACTTTCTGAGAATGTGTATCAAATCATTGAGGGGATGTATCCTGATGAGAATCTGGATTTTATAGAAATAGAGAAAAAATTTATGACTACAAATCTACCTCAATCTGAAATACAGCGGTTTATCAGACCTGCTGAAATCGGGAGACTCGCTACATTTTTATGTAGTCCTTACGCATCCGCATTTAAAGGTTCTCCAGTCCGGATGGATGGAGGAATGGTTCCTACTATTTTTTAATATTTTTCTACCCTGATTATTAGAAGCGTCCTTATAATGTGAAATAGTCCCCATCTTGATTACAATAACGGGTTTGGTTGAAGCGAAGTAGCTGGGTTCGCGACCAAAAAGTAGAACTAGTGTAGACTGGGCTGGCCTTATAATACGAAAGGGCGCTTTTCTGAAATAAGGAAAACGTCTTTCTTAATGAAAAGGGCCAGATAATTGAATAACACTTGTTTAATTTGGATATTTAAGAATAGAGATTGTGAAGGATTGTACTTAAAGTAACGAAGCAGGAATGTTCAAGAAGCATATGGTTATAAAATCTCCTACTGAATGCTGATAATAAGCAGTATTAGGTGGTGAATGTTTTGTTTTACGGATTTATTCTTTTAACAATTGGTGTAATTTTATTATTTATTTCAAATTGGTTATGGAAGAAGGGAGACCCTAATGAAACCTTTAAGGAAGCGTTAGGAGAGTTAGTATCAGACTTAATAGGTTGGCAACTTCCTTTAGTTTTTTCTGGAATAAAAGCATGGTCATTGTTTATATGTTTTATTGGGTTAGTATCAATTTTATTAGGAGTGTTATTTGTTATATTTTAGTTTTTCTAATGGCTAACGGGGTTAAGGAGGGCAAAATGAATGTTGGAAAACAGTTACTTCTAGCATTATCAATTTATGTAGTATCCGCAGCAATAATAGAGGGGGTACTTTGGTATTTTAATCCTTCTCTAAATGAATTTGTGAGGCCCTCAATAATTACTTTCTCCAGTTCTTATTTCCTTTGTCCTTACACGAATAATCGTTGGTAGCAAAAAGGGATGATTAGTATGGGGTTTCATAGGATGCGTAAAACAAGGATTGAAACGGAAGGAAGATAATTCTAATGAATATTAGAGATTTCAGTGAGTTTACCATTGAGTTATTTGTATCGCTTATATTATCAGACATAGAGGAAGTTATTCAAAAAGGCAAATCTTCTATCCGAAAACAAGAGAATGAAATAATAACTGAATGGTCAACGTGGGTTGATGAGAATAGGAACCTTTTTTCAGATGATACTCTTGATTTAATTGAAAAACAGTTTAAAAGTGACTTAGGCGCGATGCCTATATGGAAATCTGACAAAGAATTTCAAGAAGAAGTATTGAATGGATTTAGAGACTATTTTGGTGAAGGTTCCTATTTTTATGAAATGTTTAAAGATGCTTATTTAACTGGATTGGAAGAAGAAGGTCTTATTTAAGTAAAGGGTGCGATACTTAAACAAGGGATCGCTATTCTTATTGAAGTAACGGGGCAGGATTATTCAATAAATATGATAAAATAGGAGTAAATTACATCTTTGATTGGAGTGTATCTATTTGATTGGAATAACAAGTTTTGGGCTTTTTTTATTAACATCATTTTTAATGAACATCACCCCAGGTACAGATACAGTGTACATTGTAAATAGAAGTGTATCTCAAGGAAGGAAGGCAGGAATTTATTCTGTACTTGGCATCTCCACAGGGGCATTAGTGCATACCTTTATGGCAGCTATTGGTTTATCTGTCATCCTTACAACATCAGTTGTATTATTTACTTTAATTAAGTTAATAGGTGCAGGATATTTGATTTATCTTGGTGTGCGAATGTTAATGCAGAAATCATCTAATTTACAACTTACAAATACAAAGAATATGTCTATTAAAAAGATATATATACAAGGACTTTTCACCAATGTTACTAATCCAAAGGTTGCACTGTTTTTCATTTCATTTCTTCCTCAGTTTATATCAGGAGATAATACTTATGGTCCTTTACCCTTTATTATTTTAGGACTTTCTTTTGTTTTAACTGGTACCGCATGGTGTTTGTTAGTTTCTATATTTGCTTCATTTACAACTAAAAAGTTGAGAAATAATCCAAAAGTAGAACTAATTTTGAATAAAATAACAGGTTTCATATTTATAGGGTTAGGAATAAAACTATTTCAGACAAAAGCATCTTAATCAACCTAATTCAACTATAGGGTGCTTTTCTTCAAGAAGAAACAAATTATTCTATATATGATCTTCCGCAATCGGGCGCAATTCTGTAGCAAGAATTGTGCTCGTTCTTTATGTATTGGGCCAGATTGCAGAGGAACCATTTTTAGGAATTTATGATAAAATTAGTGTGGGAATGTGATTATAAGGTCAACTGATTTACTGGGAGGTATTCTTATGAATTTGTATAAAGACAAAGGAAAAAGCTTACCCCAAAAAATAACTTTACTTTTCCTTGAAACAATTATTTTAATTATAGCCGGGTGGCTTTTATTGTTTCAGGGTGGACTACAATTACATAAATGGATTGGGTGGGGGTTTTCAGAAAGTAATAATATACGAAATACTATCTTATTTATTTTGTTTTTAATTGTATATGGACGTATGTATGTTACATTATTTTATCTATAAAAAAGAAAAATGCCATGGGGGGAAGCATTTACTATACCTATAGCTTTTTCGTTATATTATATTGGTTTTTCACTTTTTTCTCTAACGATGTCAAGGCCGGTTATAACTTCCCCAAATTGTCCGGTTTAA
>NZ_JAIBLJ010000075.1 GCF_020179385.1 Alkalihalobacillus sp. YIM B00296
TTTTTGTTATCTTTTTAGATATTGCTTGTCTTAACAGTATTAAATTCTTCTATCATTTCTCTGCTTGGAGCAGCACCAATCTTAGAAAAAGTAAAAATAGCAATTAAGGAAAAAAAGAATCCAGGAACAAGTTCATACAAGTAAAATGGAATAACAGCTGCTGATTGTTCCATAGGTAAGCCATCCGATCCTACTGGAGGAGTGGATAAAAGGCTCCATAAAATTACAGTGATACCTCCAACAATCATTCCAGCAAGAATACCATTTCTTGTCGCGCCTTTCCAGAAGATAGATAGTATGATCGCTGGCCCAAAGACCGATCCAAACCCGGCCCAAGCATATCCTACTAAGCTTAATACTGAACTTTCTGGGTTAAAAGCTAATACAATAGCAAACAATGCAATTAAAAGAATACCTATTCGTGTTACCCATAATAATTCTTTCTCTTTCGCATTCTTTCTAAATAACCCTTTATACAAATCTTCAGATAAAGCAGTTGCAGATATTAATAATTGTGTGCTAATTGTACTCATAATTGCTGACAAAATAGCTACTAATAAAATGCCTGTAACCCATGGGTTAAATAATACTTTTGCAAATTCAAGAAATACTGTTTCAGGATTAGTTAAAGGCGCGTCCGCAAAATAAACAATACCTGCAAACCCTGTAAATATAGCTCCAAATAGCGCTAATATGTTCCATATAGTGTATACAGAGCGTCCAATGGTAATATCTCTAGATGAAGTCATTGACATGAAGCGAACAATTACATGAGGTTGGCCAAAGTATCCAAGCCCCCAAGCAAGCAAAGAAATAATTCCTAGTGTAGTAGTTCCTGCAAAGATATTTATGTTATCTATAGAAATATTTCCAGCTTGAGCCACGGTTTCGCTCCATCCTCCTAAGTGAAGAAAAGTAGCGATTGGTACGATTAATAGAGCTAAAAACATTAACATTCCTTGAAAAAAGTCTGTCCAAGCAACAGCAAAGAAACCACCGACACATATATAAAGAATGATGACAACGGAACCCGTCCATAATGCTGTAGTATATGATATTCCAAACGTCGTCTCAAAAAGTATTGCTCCTCCAACAAGACCCGAAGAAATATAGAATGCAAAGAAAATTAAAATAAACAAAGATGAAATAATTCTAAGAGATTTCGATTTATCTCTAAAACGGTTTTCTAAGAAATCAGGAAGTGTAAGCGAGTTATTTGATACCTGAGTAAACACTCGGATTCTTTTCCCTACAAATTGCCAGTTTAGATAAGCTCCCACAGCTAAACCAATAGCGAGCCATACGCCTGATATTCCTCCAGCATAAATAGCACCCGGTAACCCCAGTAATAGCCATCCGCTCATATCTGAAGCACCTGTACTTATACCACCAACAAATGGACCAAGTCCTCTTCCGCCTAAAATGTAATCAGAAAAGTCATTTGTTCTTCTATAAGCCATATAACCAATCATAAAGAGTAATCCAAAATATAAAATAAAAACGGTAAGAGAAATATAATCCATTATGATCCCCTCTTTTCAGCAGTTATATTTTTATCAATTGTATTTTGATCTAAATGCGATTGAGAATTTTTTTGTTTTTTTTCCCGTTGGATTTGATTGAACAGAGAAATAAGAGAAAATACAATTAATAGTAGCATAGGAATGAATAACCAAAATAAAGTAGCCATAGTAAAGGTTGGTTCCATTTTAATAACCCCTTTTTAAGTATGTGAAATCGCTTTCGATATAAAGTTTAGAAAAATTTAGAGCCTATATTCAATCTTACTCAGAAGGTTATTATTGAAGGTTATTATTCTGAGTAAGATTGAATATAGTTATTATCCAGATAGGGTAAGTTTGTAAAGAGCATCAGATAATTGAATCCGACGATATGTCTCAGTTGCATGTCCTTCAAGGTCTAATACTTTATTTCTCAGTTCTCCATACATTTTTTCAGAGAGGTNGTTTAGAAATAATTTAGAGCCTATATTCAATCTTACTCAGAAGGTTATTATTGAAGTTTATTATTCTGAGTAAGATTGAATATAGTTATTAACCAGATAGGGAAGTTTGTAAAGAGCATCAGATAATTGAATCCGACGATATGTCTCAGTTGCATGTCCTTCAAGGTCTAATACTTTATTTCTCAGTTCTCCATACATTTTTTCAGAGAGGTTTTCCGAACTCTTTAATAAAGCAGCTCGTTATACTGATATTAGGGTTGAAGACTTTTCCCATTGGAAAATATGCTAAATCCATCTTTCATTATATTATATTTACTTTAATATCTAATAAANCTTCCGAACTCTTTAATGAATCTTTAATGAGTTTTTCTACAATAGAGCAACTCGATATACTGATATCATGATTGATGACTCTTCCTGTTGGAGAATATGCTAAAGCACTAACAATTCTATTTTCAGCACTGCTAATGGTTTCCCTTAGAAAGTTTGTAGGTGTAGAAGGAATGTCCTCAACAATTAATCTTGTTATTCCGCGGTCATTAACCGCTTCCAGAATAGATTGAGGATTATTACTAACCAAGATTTCTTTATGTGATGGCCATATATCCATCCAAAAGTGGTTCATATGAAATTTTCCTATATGGAATATGAAATAATCTGGATAAATCCTTAATTTACCATGTTCATTTCCTAGTTGAAATCGGTAGAAATCGTAAAATTTAGTTATCGCTGCCATAAGAAGTACACTAACACCTATAGTTCCTCCTGGTTTACTCACTATAATACCAAGACGATCATATTTATTAAAATGAGGGAATACACTTTCAAATTTTGATTCTTTCTCGTTAACTTTGTATATAAAATCCTCAGACCTTAGAATCTTAGTGGTATGCATAATGTATTTCCATCTTTCATTATATTATATTTACTTTAATATCTAATAAATTATAGAATGAAGAGCTCGCCAAACATTCAATTAACTTTTTGACAGTTAAATTATAATAATCATTTGGCAAGCTCTTCAATTTTCATTTAGATTNNNTTTTTGAGTATGCAATTTCCCTTGACTAAATAATTTCAAGTAATCATAACTTCCGCACTTGGAGTCTGTACCGGATAAGTTGAATCCGCCAAATGGGTGAACACCCACGAGTGCGCCCGTCACATTTCTATTAATATAGAGGTTTCCGCAGTACATTCGCTCAATGGCTTGCTCGATACGCGCGTCATCGGACGAGAAGAATCCGCCTGTTAGGCCGTAATTGGTATTGTTGTAGATATCGATCGCTTCCTCCCAATCTTTGGCTTTGGCAATCGCCAGCACCGGACCAAAGATTTCTTCCTGCATAATCGTACAGTTCGGGTCTGCGTCGATGAAGATGGTCGGATGAATGTAATACCCTTCTTCGCTGCCCGTATCCCCGCCTAAAACGAGTTTCGCCTCCTGTTTTCCAATTTCAATGTATTTTAAAATGGTGTTATAGGCTTTTTGATCAATCACAGGTCCCATAAAGTGGTTCTCTTCCCCGTTGCCGATGCTGAGCTCTTTCGTTAACTGGACCACTTTCTCCACTAACTCACCATACACGCTTTCAACGATAATAGCTCTCGAGCCCGCCGAACATTTTTGACCTTGAAAACTGAAAGCTGACGATACAATCGATTGTGCTGCTGCATCTAAATCAGCTGTTTCATCTATCACAATGCCATCTTTTCCACCCATTTCAGCATTTACGCGTTTGATCCATTTTTGCCCTTTAGCTGTTCTTCCAGCAATTTCATTGATATGCAGTCCGACATCCTTAGAGCCTGTGAAACTAATAAATCTTGTTAATGGATGACCTGTAATAAAATCACCGATTACAGATGAATCACCTGGAATAAAATTAATTACTCCATCTGGTAATCCTGCTTCTTCCATAATCTCAACAAATTTGTAAGCAATAATTGGTGTTACAGAAGATGGTTTAACAAGAGTTGTATTTCCAGTTACAACTGCGGATGTTGTTAATCCTGCACAAATGGCTAATGGAAAATTCCATGGTGGGACAATAAATCCTACTCCAAGAGGAATATATGTTAATTTATTTTTTTCATTTGGAATTTTAATTAATTTATGTGTATCTTCTTCTAGTTGAAGCATGGATGTTCCATAGAATTCAAGGAAATCAATTGCTTCTGATACCTCTGCATCTGCTTCTTCAAAATTCTTTCCAGCTTCAATTATTAATAACGCTGATAACTCATGCCGTTTTTCTCTTATTAATTCAGCACCTTTAAATAAATATTCAGCTCTTTTTTCAGCAGGCGTTTTCCCCCACGAAGAGAAAGTATTTGTCGCAGCTTGAATTGCTGAACTTGCCATATCTTGATTAGCTTTACTCATGTATCCAACAATTTCATCTTTTTCACCTGGATTGATAGAAGTTATTTTATCATCAGTATAAAATTTCTTTCCATTAATAATTACCGGATATTCTTGACCTAATTCACTTCTCACTTTAGCAATGGCAGCTTTCAAAGTAGTAACATTATTATGATTTGTAAAATCCGTATCTTGTGCATTTTTAAATTTTTCAACTGTTTTTAACATTTCACAATCCTCCAATTATTTAAAAGTATTTTTTAGTACAAATGCTACGTTTTCAGGTCGCTCTGCTAAACGTCTCATAAAGTATCCAAACCAATCGGCACCATATGGGACATAAACCCTCACTTTATATCCTTTTTCAGTTAACTGTTTTTGTAGGTCAGAGCGAATGCCATATAACATTTGGAATTCAAATTGTTCTTTACTGATGTTAGTTTGATCCACAAAATTGAGGACTTTTTCAATTATCACGTCGTCATGTGTTGCAATTCCTGCATAATTACCATTCAGCAAATGAGTTTTAATAATTTTCTCGTAATTCTTATCTACATCACTTTTTTTGGGAAAAGCAACAGCAGCTGACTCTTTATAAGCCCCTTTTACTAAACGTAAATTTGCGTTATATTCATTTAAATCATGGATATCTTCTTCTGTTCTGTAGAGATATGCTTGAATGACTGTTCCAATATTGTCGTATTCTTGTCTCATTTCTTTATAAATATCTAAAGTTAATTGACAATGAGAATAATCTTCCATTTCAATCCTCACAAAATTTCCATATACTTCTGCTCGAGATAAAATTTTCTTTAAATTTTGAATGCATAACTCTTTGCTTATATCTAACCCTAATGAAGTTATTTTGATAGATAGACTACTGTCAATACCTGACTGATGGATGGCATCCAATGTTTTAATACAATTCTTTGTTGCTTCTTCAGCTGCTTCTTTTGTAAAAACATATTCTCCTAAATAATTAAGCATAGCTACCATGCCATCGTCATTTATTTTTCTAACGCAATCTACTGCATGTTGAATACCATCTCCTGCAACAAAGCGTTTCGCTCCCAACTTTAATCCGTATTTTTGAGCCATTTTATTGGCAACTTTATTTTTTGCAAGTGTCTGAAATGTATTGCTTAATAATTTCTCCATTTTTATTCCTCATTTCAAACCTAATTTTAAAGCCAGTGTGGGTTCTCCCAGAGTGAGAGGTCATTCCCGATACCTAATTTCTTAGCATTTAAATACACTCTATATGCTTCAGAAATATCATGAATGGACATACCAATTGGATTGAATAAGATTTTTTGCTTAGCATTTTCTCTTCCAATTTTCTTTCCTGTAATAATCTCTCCTAAATTGGATACAATTTCTTCTCTAATAACACCGTCACGAACGGCTCTATAACTAACATCTACACCATGGTGTTTTACGTGCTCAAAATCATCTACAATTACTTTGTCATAGTGAACCAACTCTTCTGGATCAGTATCCCAAAATGAAATTTCCGAGTGAAATGCCCCTTTCTTTAGCCAATCCCCTTTTACATAAGGATAGGAGGACATTGTCGCCGTAATGACGATATCCGATTCTCTTATTGCTTCTTCTGCGCTCTCTGTCCTGATAACGCTTACATTTAATTCGCTTGTCATCTCTTTTGCAAACTGATCAGTCTTTTCACGATTTAAATCGAATACTTTGATTTCTTCAATCTGATTACCAAAAACTCCTACGGTAGCCATTAACTGCGTTCTACTTTGAACACCTGCACCAATAATACCTACCGTTCTGGAGTTTGGATTAGCTAAATATTTAGCTGCAATTCCAGTTGCGGCTCCTGTTCTCATAGCGCTTACAATAGTGCCGTCCATGATAGCTAAGGGAAAACCGTTATTAGGGTCTGTTAAGATAATAATTGCAGATGCTCGTGGTTGGCCAATTTTCTTAGGATTCTCTGGCATACTTGGTATCCATTTCATTCCTGCTACATTTAGATCCCCTCCCAGATAAGAAGGCATTGTCATAATTCGACCTCTTGTTTCTTCTGTTTCTGGACCACCCCAGCGAATGACAGGTTTTGATGGTTGGATTACTTCGTTACTCCCGTGTAACTCAAAAGATTTTTGAATAGCGCCTAGGGTGCCTTTCATATCTAGCCCACCAGCTTTAATGCAGTCCTCCTGGGAAAGATAAATAAAGCCAACCTTTTTACTTTGCTCTAATTTATTGAGCTCTTTAACTGTACTCATTCAAATCCCTCAAATCTTCTAAAAATTTGCAACCTTTAGAAAGTATTTTAGCATTAAATATAGTTTGTTGTAAACCTTTTTAATAAAAAAAGGAACAATCATACCTTTTTTATTAATAGAAAAGGACATTAACTTAGCATTTAGCTTAATTAATGTCCTGTAAAAATGCTTTATTGATCAATAATAATTTTTTTATCTTTTAATGTGTCTACTAATGTCTGTATTCTTTTTATTGATGTTTTCGATTGTCTTATACCTAATTCAATAACGATTGATTCCACAATTGCAATAATCGGAATGATTGTAAAGTGATTTTCACTAGACTCGGTTTTTAAAATGACATTTGCATAGCTGGCAATCGGACTTGATAAGTGATCTGTTACTAAAATAATTGGAATCCCTTGTTCATATGCTACTTTTGCAGCATCTACCGCTCGCTGCGTATTAGGTGTGTAGCTAAATATAATAAAAACTTCATTTTTCTCAAACTGTAGTATACGATCAAACATTGAATCACTGTCATAACTAAGCTGTCTTGTTTTCGAGTGAAATTCCTCGATGAGCAACTCAGTGTATATTGCAACTGCCTTATAAGGGCGTAATCCCAATAAATTGATTCTTTTCGCATTAGATATTAAATCCATCGCTTTTTCAAAATTTTCGATTAATTGAGGGTTAAGCGTTTTATCAATTAAATGGATCCCTTCTTGAAAAACAGTTGAAAGCGTCTTGTGATTATTATCCTCTTCGGTACTCCCGAATGATCTTTGTACGTTCTCCCATTTATCAGAATAATCTTTTTGAATATCATGAAATTCTTTTTTTAAATCAAAAAAACTGTTGAAACCTAATAATTTTACTAGCCGTAAGACTGTAGTAGTTCCCACACCCGCATTATTCGCAAGCTCTTTGACAGTAAACAACCCAATATCTTGATGATGTTCTAATATGTAGCGGCAAAGTTGTCTCTGTTTGTTTGGTAACGTATCTTTGACCATAATTATATGTTCTAATACATTCATATCTTCTTGAGTTTTCATATTCCACCTACTTCTAATGAAAAATTTCACTGTAATTATTCTTAGTATATATAACTAATTATAACTTTTACTAGCGCTAAGGCAAATTA
>NZ_JAIBLJ010000076.1 GCF_020179385.1 Alkalihalobacillus sp. YIM B00296
TTAATATATCAACCAGTACCAGGTCATGAAGAACAAAATGCACAGTATTTAATGAATTACGGGGCAGCTGTAAAAGCTGAAATTTGTGAAGAGATTCCTGTAATATTAGAACATATTTTGTTTAATGAGCGTTATTATGAAGCGATGGTACAGAACATCAAAAAAATTCAAAAGCCTTACGCTGCCAAAGAAATTATTAGTGAAATAAATAAGTGTGTAAACTATAAAAAGGAAGTAACAACAAATCAATAATCCCACTATTAATTTCTCGTGGGATTGTGATAGCGACCAGTCAGGATTAAAAAGAAGGAAATATGAGGGAATCGTATCCCCATATGATATACGGATGAAAAAAGATTATTATATTTTTCCCGCCATTTTTAATTATGCAGGTGATGGAATTAGTGTATCCTTTCCTGTGTGATTGGGATCTTCTGAATAAATCCCGAACAAGAATGACAGGGCAAAAGGCAGCCAAGGAATTAGGCGTCTTTGCGGGGGTAACTCCTCAGTACAAGGACTTATCGTACCAATTCCAAAAAAGATCGGTATAGTGATAGCGCCCGATCGTATTATAAGGTTAACCAGTTCATCTGGTTAGCCTATTTTTTATAGTTCCTTTTCGAAAATTCATTGTATAGTTCACTCCTTCAGCACGAAAATATAACTTTTCAACATGTGAGGTGTTTTCAAATTCACTAGCGTTGCATAATAATTTTCTACTCTAGTCAAATTTTCCTTTATATTATTTATTACCACTCATCCAATCAGCAGCTTTCCCTGCGAACAAGAGTAAGATTATTCCCAGTACAATTCCATAGATTGGCGCATATCTGTATATACTTCTTAACCCCACTCCCGCAGAGATGAAAAATAAACTCAAAATAATTAATAGTGTAGGAANCTGTTGAAACATAACAAGGTCCCATTTACATAATATTCTAAATTGTTTTATAATCAAGATTATGATATAATCGTTATTAAATTGTAAATACCAATAGATACAATTCGTAGAAAGCGTATTCAAACGCTTTAAAAGGAGGGATCAAAAAATCAAACATAAATATTTGGAGGGAAATCCATGAAAAATGTATTTAGTAGAAATATTGTTTTCTCAATTTCACTTGTCATTACTAGTGTTTTTGTTATTTTGGGGGTTTTCTTTAATACTAGTTTAGGAAAAGTAACGACAACTTTTCTAAGTGCTGTTACAGAATACTTTGGATGGTTTTATCTCACAGTAACGCTGGGGTTTCTCTTTTTTGCTGTAATTCTATTATTCTCTAAATTCGGGAAAATAAGGCTTGGAACTGATACAGATAAACCTGCTTATAGCACATTATCTTGGATTGCTATGTTATTTAGTGCCGGAATGGGGATTGGTTTGGTATTTTGGGGAGTAGCAGAACCATTATTTCATTATGTTGACCCGCTATCTGGGAAAGGAAAAACTGCAGAAGCTGCCAATTATGCAATTGCTTACACTTTTTTCCACTGGGGATTACATCCATGGGGTATATACACTATTATTGGTTTGAGTTTAGCCTTTTTCCAATATAATAAAAATCTACCTGGATTAATCAGTTCGACCTTCTATCCTATACTAGGTAAAGGAATTTATGGACCTGTGGGAAAAACGATTGACATACTAGCTATCGTTGCTACTGTTTTTGGAATAGCAACTTCACTTGGATTAGGAACTATGCAAATTTCAGGAGGGTTAAGCTACCTATTTGGGTTACCCAATACAATCAATATGCAAATTCTGATTATTATAGTTGTAACATTCTTATTTGTGGGATCTGCCTTAATTGGAATTGACAGAGGTATGAAAGTCCTCTCTAATATTAACATTTTACTTGCACTATGCATTATGTTGTTACTAATTTTAGTTGGACCGACTGCACAAATTTTTAAAGTGTTTACTAGTACGGTGGGGCTCTATCTAGATAACCTAATTCCTATGAGTTTAAAAATTAAAGCATTTGGAGATAATTCATGGATTTCGAATTGGACATTATTTTATTGGGCATGGTGGATTGCTTGGGCTCCATTTGTTGGTAGTTTTATTGCAAAAGTATCTAAAGGACGTACAATTAGGGAATTTGTTTTAGGAGTATTATTCATACCAACATTAGGGACGTTTTTATGGTTTTCTACTTTTGGTGGTTCCAGTCTTCATCTGGTTCAAAATCTTGGAAAAACCGCTTTAGTAAACGCTGCAAAAGCTGATGTGACAGAAGCTTTGTTTGTATTCTTTGACTATTTTTCTATAGGGCCAGTATTAAGTATTATAGCTTTGATCCTAGTCGTTACATTCTTCGTCACTTCAGCTGATTCTTCTACCCTTGTATTATCAATTTTTAGCTCAAAAGGAAACCTTAATCCTTCTAAAAAAATTAAGTTTTCTTGGGGTATTATACTAGCCCTTGTTGCTATGGTATTACTATTAAGTGGTAGCCTAGATACCTTACGAGCAGCATCTATCGCAGCGGCATTTCCTTTTGCAATCATCATGACCATTATGTGCTATACACTTCTAAAGGGGTTAAGGAAGGAATATTCGAAACTTCCAAAATCCCCAATGAATGATGTCGAAGAAAAAACAGATCAAAAGGTAGTATAAAGACTAGTTACCTAAACCAAGTAACAGTGTCTCGAATATGTTTTAGTGTAACATCTGATGCTTTACTAGCAGTATAAGATGATCTTTTATTGATGAATCTAGTAAGCATTCCCTGCCATATAAGATGATGTATTCGAGCTATTGTTTCAGCTTGTTCTTTCTCAATATACTTTTCTTCAATACACTTATCGAGGGATAGTCTAATCCTTTTTAAAAGGTTTGATTCTAGTAGCATCTCATGTAAATCTTGAGGCACACCTTTTAGGTTTGTTGGGAAGATACCATAATATTTTTTTTGTAACTGTTTTGGTTGACATCCTAAATCTGCCGAGAAAACAGCATAATAAATCTCAGCATCTTTGAATGAATACTTACAAAAACAATCCCATATAAACAAGTATCTGTTTATTGGATCATTGTAAGCGGATACATATTTGGGTAGGGAATCCGTATATTTTTTTATAAATTTCATTGACGAAAAAAATATAAGATGAGAAAACTCTTCAAAATAATTATAAATGGTAGCACTATTATAACCAGCAACGTCAGCTACTTTTCTAATGGTAACGTTATTGATTCCTTCCTCTTCAATAATTTGAGCAGTTGAATCGATAAGTAATGCCATCATACGATTTGTTTGTATTTCTTTGTTGGTTAGTTTGCTCACATAAGTCACCCTCTCTAAATATGATTATTAATTAATCATGATTTTTTGAAAATTCACAATCATTATATCATAAAATAGCGCCTGCTTAAGAATATAAAAAATACCAATTGGAGGTAGTTTCTATGATCACTCATGGATCTATTAATAAATTGCTAGTAGCCAATAGAGGAGAAATTGCAATTCGTATTTTTCGAGCTTGTACAGAACTTAATATTCGTACAGTTGCTATTTATTCTCAGGAGGATACAGGTTCATATCATCGTTATAAAGCAGATGAGGCTTATTTAGTTGGTGAAGGGAAAAAGCCTATTGATGCCTATTTAGACATTGAGGGGATTATTGAAATTGCCAAACGTCATGACATCGATGCGATCCATCCTGGATATGGTTTTTTATCTGAAAACACACTATTTGCGAAGCGGTGTGAAGAAGAGGGGATTACGTTTATTGGACCAAGGTCTGATCATCTTGTGATGTTTGGAGATAAAGTAAAAGCACGGACTGAAGCAATAAAAGCTGAGATTCCAGTGATTCCTGGAACGGATGGACCTGTTGAGAGTTTAGAAGAAGTAAAACAGTTTGCAGGTGATCACGGTTATCCAATTATTATTAAGGCTTCGTTAGGTGGGGGGGGACGCGGCATGCGGATTGTCCGTTCTCCTGAGGCATTAAAGGGAGCCTATGAGCGCGCAAAGTCGGAAGCAAAAGCGGCCTTTGGCGGTGATGAGGTATATGTGGAAAGGTTTGTTGAAAACCCGAAACATATCGAAGTGCAAATTTTAGCCGACCATCATGGGAATACAGTTCACCTCTATGAACGTGATTGCTCGGTGCAGCGCCGTCACCAAAAAGTCGTTGAAGTGGCACCAAGCGTGTCGCTGTACGATGAACTAAGAGAGGAAATTTGTGAAGCAGCTGTTCGTTTAGCTAAAAATGTAGACTATTTTAATGCTGGCACTGTTGAATTTCTTGTGACACCGGACGATAAATTTTATTTTATTGAAGTGAATCCACGGGTGCAGGTCGAGCATACGATCACAGAGATGGTAACAGGTATTGATATTGTGCAGTCACAAATTTTAATTGCAGAAGGTCATCACTTACACGAGGTACCGCTATCTGTTCCGAATCAGGAGAACATTTATACACACGGATTTGCGATTCAATCGCGTGTCACAACAGAAGATCCAAGCAATAACTTTATGCCGGATACAGGAAAACTTATGACTTATAGAAGCGGCGGGGGATTTGGTGTACGTCTGGATGCCGGAAACGGTTTTCAAGGCTCTGTCATTACCCCTTACTATGATTCACTGCTTGTGAAGGTTTCAACATGGGCGTTCACATTTGATCAAGCAGCATCAAAAATGTTAAGGAATTTACGAGAGTTTCGAATTCGCGGGATTAAAACGAATATTTCATTCCTTGAAAACGTTGTCAAACATCAAAATTTCTTATCAGGACAGTATGATACATCATTTATTGATACATCCCCAGAGCTCTTTTTATTTCCAAAACGAAAAGACCGTGGGACCAAAATGCTTACTTATATCGGGACGACGACTGTGAATGGATTCCCTGGGTTGGAAAAGAAAAAGAAACCTGCTTATCCAAAGCGAAGAGTTCCAGCGATACATCGAACAGAACCGATCCTATCCGGAACAAAGCAAATTTTGGATGAACAAGGTCCAGAAGGTGTTGTTAACTGGGTTAAAGAGCAAAAGAATGTATTGTTAACGGATACAACGTTCCGAGACGGTCATCAATCACTGCTTGCAACGCGCGTTCGGACCCATGATTTAAAGCAAATTGCAGAACCGACAGCACGTATGCTTCCGAATCTCTTTTCAATGGAAATGTGGGGCGGGGCAACCTTTGATGTAGCAATGCGCTTTTTAAATGAGGATCCGTGGGATCGTTTATTAAAGCTAAGAGAGCAGGTGCCAAATCACTTATTCCAAATGCTTCTTCGTGCTTCAAATGCTGTCGGATATAAAAACTATCCTGATAATGTGATTACTGAATTTGTCCAAAGATCAGCTGAAGCTGGCATTGATGTATTTAGAATTTTTGACAGTTTGAATTGGATTGACGGTATGAAGCTTGCGATTGAAAGTGTAAGAGAATCCGGTAAAATCGCCGAGGCTTCTATGTGTTATACAGGCGACATTCTAAATTCAAACCGGACAAAATATGATTTAAATTATTACAAAAATCTGGCGAAAGAGCTTCAAAATTCAGGTGCTCATATTTTAGGGATTAAAGATATGGCTGGGCTGTTAAAGCCATCAGCTGCTTATCAATTAATTTCCACATTAAAGGAAACGGTTGATATTCCAATTCATCTCCATACACATGACACGAGTGGAAATGGTGTATACACTTATGCAAAAGCGGTGGAAGCGGGGATTGATATTGTCGATGTAGCCGTCAGCTCGATGGCAGGTCTAACATCACAGCCGAGTGCCAATACGCTTTACTACGCTCTGCAGGGCTCAGAACGTCAACCAGATGTTGATATTAAAGCACTTGAAGAACTTTCACATTACTGGGATGATACGAGAAAGTATTATGAAGGTTTTGAAAACGGCATGAATGCCCCGCATACGGAAGTATACGAGCATGAAATGCCGGGCGGTCAATACAGCAATCTCCAGCAGCAGGCGAAAGGTGTTGGTTTAGGTGAACGCTGGGATGAAGTAAAACGCATGTACCGACGTGTGAACGATTTATTTGGCGATGTTGTCAAAGTAACGCCATCTTCCAAAATTGTCGGTGATATGGCGCTTTACATGGTGCAGAACAACTTAACAGAAGACGATATTTATGAAAAAGGCGCTTCATTAGACTTTCCAGATTCTGTTGTTGAGTTTTTCAAAGGCTACTTAGGTCAGCCGTATCAAGGTTTCCCGAAAGAGTTGCAGCAAATTATCTTAAAGGGAAAAGAAGCGATTACAACACGGCCTGGAGAGTTATTAGAGCCTGTTAACTTCTATGAATTAAAAGAAGCATTATATGCAAAACTTGATCGTCAAGTCACAAGTCATGATTTGCTTTCTTATGCGTTATATCCAAAAGTGTTTATGGATTTTATTGGCTTACATGGACAGTTCGGTGATTTGTCTGTCCTTGATACGCCGACGTTCTTCTACGGAATGCGCTTAGGTGAAGAAATTGAAGTGGAAATCGAGACAGGAAAAACATTAATTGTAAAACTAGTTTCAATTGGACAACCACAGCTTGATGGCACACGAGTTGTTTATTTTGAATTAAATGGTCAGCCTCGTGAAGTGGTTATCAAAGATTTAACTATTAAAACAACGGTTACTGCGAAACAAAAGGCTGAGAAAGCGAACCCAAATCACATTGGCGCCACTATGCCCGGAACAGTGATTAAAGTGCTTGTCGATAAAGGACAAAAGATTAAAAAAGGTGACCACCTTGCTATTACAGAAGCTATGAAGATGGAAACCACTGTTCAGGCTCCTTTTGACGGAACCATTAAAGCTATACACGTTTCAAATGGGGATACAATTCAAACTGGAGATCTACTTTTAGAAATGGCAGATTAATGTCACTGTAGTAAGATAAAAAAGCATTTATTTTGGTAAAATCCAAAAATAGATGCTTTTTTTATGTATAGAAAACAGCTCCCCTTTCAAGGGAGCTGTACGGTTAATTATTTTGTGTGATACAACGTTCTAACAAGTTGTGTCATTTAAAACAGAAATAAGTGTTTCGCCCATTACAGAGGGAGTCTCAGCCACTTTAATTCCACATTCGTTCATCGTTTTGATCTTTTCGGCTGCTGTTCCTTTGCCGCCTGAGATGATCGCTCCTGCGTGGCCCATACGTTTCCCTGGAGGTGCCGTCTGTCCGCCGATAAAGCCGACTACTGGCTTAGCACCCCCACCTCAACCATATAATTAGGGTAAAAATTGATTTGGATTACAAAGACTACCAATAAACCGATCTTATTTCTTATAGATCTCGTGTTGGAAAATTCATCAACCGTAGTGCTTACGACAACGACACAAGAAAGCCCCTTCATTCATTGATGG
>NZ_JAIBLJ010000077.1 GCF_020179385.1 Alkalihalobacillus sp. YIM B00296
CCATTGGCATTAATAAACTTCCCTTCACCAACATACATCCCGACATGGGAAGCACCGGATTTATAGGTGGAGAAAAAGACCAAGTCCCCGGGCTTTATTATTGATCAAAGCAAATTTAAAAGAAATAAACAAAGATGACCAATGGCTAAGAAATCAGTTATTAACCATTGGGATAAGTAGAATCGAGGACGTCCTTTTTGGCTAAATGGTTAGAAAACGATGGATTATTTGTTGTCCCTCATAAACCACATCAATATCATGGAAGTTTGAAGCCTAAATAAATTCAAAGAAACGCATATGTGCTATTTATGATACGGCTCACCTTATCTATCAAACTAGCGGTTTTGAGTACTTTTTATAACATCAAAGTAGCACATGGCATTAAAAAGGGTATTGTATAGTATGATTAGAAGTAAAAAAAGCATTCGATGTAAAAACAGCGAATGCTTATAGTTATTAGGTAGATTCCCTTAGAATATTTTAGCCAATTCCCATTTCGTGACTGTAAAGTGACATTTTTCAGATGCCCTAAATTGAATACTGTGATTATCAGTTGATGGATAAAAACGAGAAGTGAAAACTTCCTCACCTTCATTAATAAATACTTCAATGGAAGAGGTATCGATAAATATACACAGTTTGTATAGTCTTTCCAATTGGCATTGTCGTTTTTCAACAACACCATTTACATAACTTTGTCGTTCGAGTGTGAAGATATGTTGTTCACTTGAATAAACAACCTGCGCCGCTCCACCGATTGTAATATCAAACCATCCCTTTGAAACGACAATATCCTCTACCAATAGCTCAACGGATTTCCCATTTATCCCCTCTAGTCGGTAACTTTGACTTTTTAATTCAAGTTGGTGTTGAATCGCTTCTCCGACACGCAAATCCTCTAGCTCTTTGACTGGTAATTGAAATAGCTTATCCCCGGTAAGTTTTAATTCACGGGGAACTGTCATATTGTGCAACCATTGATGCTTAATCGTTGGATGGCTTTGTTCATTCTGATCCGGTACACTCATCCAGGCAAACAATATTCTTCGGCCCTTTGAATCCTTCGTCGTTTGAGGCGCATAAAAGTCAAAACCTCGATCTAACTCATCAAATCCGCCATGCTCGTAAGTACCTATGTTAGGATCAAAGGCACCAATGACAAAACCAGCCTGGTAAACATTTTGATACCTCATCCCTTCTGGTTGTAATCCTTGTGGAGAAAAAAT
The DNA here is from genome assembly GCF_020179385.1 of Alkalihalobacillus sp. YIM B00296. Taxonomy (GTDB): domain Bacteria; phylum Bacillota; class Bacilli; order Bacillales; family Fictibacillaceae; genus Pseudalkalibacillus. The sequence continues at coordinate 1,227 of NZ_JAIBLJ010000077.1, forward strand.
TAAAATATCCTTCCCATCTAGGTTAAACAAGTCTGGGCATTCAAACATATAACCGAAGTCCTTTAAAATACCTTTTCCACCACCAGTTAAAACTCCGACATATTCCCAGTCCATTAAATTCTCTGACTGAAAGAGAGCAACGGCACCTTTTAATTCATTGGTTTGGGCGCCAACTACCATGAAATAACGTCCATCCTGACTCCAAACCTTTGGATCGCGAAAATGTGCTGTATACCCTTCTGGTAGTTTTACAACCGGACCTTTTTTTTCAAAATGAATACCTCCTTCAGAAACTGCAAGACATTGGTAGGTCTCTCGGTTTCCCTGTTCATCCTTTACATTTCCTGTATAAAAAACGTATAGTTTCCCTTCATATTCCATTGCACTGCCAGAGTAACAACCATTTTTTTCATACCATTCGGATGGTGTTAGAGCAATCTCTTCATGCTTCCAATTTACTAAATCCTGCGACGAATAATGTCCCCAATATTTTGCCCCATGTCCTGTTTTAAATGGCATCCACTGATAAAATAAATGATACTTTCCATGCCAATGAATAAAACCATTGGGGTCATTTAATAATCCTACAGGAGGCATAATATGATAATGCAAACGATAAGGATCTTGTTCTACAACAGTTTTAAACTTTGCTATTTCTTCATAGGCTGCTTTGCGTAGTTGTTTATCCTTAGACATATACTGTTCTCCTGCCTCCTGAAGATATTTTCTAACTTCCTCTAACGAAGGGAGTGAAGTCATTGCCCCTTTTGTAGACGCGGCCAACGCTCCGGAAACAGCAGCGAACTTTGCCATTTGAACAGCCTCTTCAAGCGTTAGTGACTGAATATCCCCTTCGTACTCATTAAGTGAATATAACATACCAGAAACAAAGGCATCTCCAGCACCCGTAGTATCAACAGCTTTTACACTCATAGCTGGTATATGCTCATTTCCCTGTTTAGTACATACATAACTCCCCTCTGCTCCCAGTGTAATGAGAATAAGTGGAATATTGTATTCTGCTAATTTCTCAAAGCCTTTATAAATAGCTTTTTCACCGGTAATAAACTCAAGTTCCTCTTCTGATATTTTTAATAAATCAATCCGACCGAGCATAGAACGGATCGTGTTACGGGCATGTTCTTCTGAGTCCCAGAGAGCTAAACGTAAGTTTGGATCATACGAAACAATCATCCCATTTTCTCTGGCTAAATCTACTGCATAGCATGTAGCCTCTCTTGCAGGACTACCAATCATCGAAATAGAACCAAAATGTAAAATTCTATGATTATAAAAATCATCCTCTAGAATTTCAGCAGTCTTAAGAAAACGATCCGCACTAGGATTTATGTAAAAGTCAAAGCTTCGTTCTCCATCCTCTGCGTTTGTAACAAATACAACACCTGTTCGTACATCGGGCGTTAATCGCATCTGACGTGTTTGTACCCTATAATGACAAAGGGTATCATGCAAAAATCGACCGAGTACATCATCTCCTACCTTCCCTAAAAACGTAGATTTCGCTCCTAATCGGGCGACCCCCACAGCAACATTCGCAGGAGCTCCTCCTGGACTTTTTTGATATGTTGTGTTGGTTGAATCTAACGGAATAAAGTCTATTAAGGCTTCACCTAGTGAGATAATTCCCTTTTTCATTATTTTCCTCCTATCTCATAACCTTATTATCACTATCATTTCTTAAATAAGTAAACATAAAACAACAAATCCTTACTAGCCATCAAGCTAGTAAGGAGATGAAATTCACTATTATTTTGTGTCTTCTTTCCATCCAAGTAAAAAGGTTGCAATAAAGGCACCTACAACGGCGACCACAAATCCGATTCCATAGTTTAATGGATCCTGTGCAATAGCAAACATTGGAATACCTGTTAAACCAATACCATTAGCCATTACCTGAGTAAAAACAACATAGGCTCCTCCAAGAGCACCACCAATAACGGCTCCAATAAATGGACGACGATACTTTAAGTTAACACCAAAAATTGCGGGTTCTGTAATTCCAAGAAAGGCAGAAACAGCGGCTGGAACAGCAATTTCTTTTGTTTTCTTATTTTTCGTTTTAAAGAATACAGCTAGGGTAGCTCCACCTTGTGCAACGTTCGCCATCGCCCAAATTGGTAACAAGTAGTTTCCACCGATTTTCGCAAGTAATTCTGCCTCAATAGCATGAAAGCTGTGATGAACACCTGTTAACACAATGGTTGAATACAGTCCACCAAAAATTAATCCTGCAATTGGACCAGCCGTTCCATACACAACATCAAGAACTGCTGTAATCCCATTACCAAGTGCACGTCCAATTGGTCCCACAACTAATAAAGCAACAAAACCTGTTAAAATGACTGTTAAGAATGGTGTTAGTAGTAAGTCAACCATATTTGGTACAACTTTACGTAACCCTTTTTCTAATTTCGCCATAATATAAACAGTTAATAATACTGGAATAACGGTTCCCTGATATCCAAGCATTTCTACACCAAAACCGAAAAAGTCAAGTGTAGACGGCTCTGCATTTGCAAGTCCCCATGGGTTAAGTAACGCCGGGTGAGTCATAATACCACCAATAACGGCACCTAAGTACACATTGCCCCCAAATTCTTTCGCTGCACTAAATCCAATTAAAATTGGAAGAATAATAAATGAAGCGGAAGAAAACATATCCAGCATCACGAAAAGGCCACTTTCTGGATCTACCCAGTTATACGTACGTATCATCCCAAGTAGACCCATTAACATACCAGCAGCAACAATCGCTGGAATGATTGGAACAAAAATGTTTGAAAGGGTGCGTGCAAAGCGTGCTAAAGGATTCATTTTGCTTTTAGCCGCATCGCTATGTGATACCGTTTTAGGCTCTGCTTCTAAAGAGACTCCTACAAGAGGGGCGAAATCAGCAAAAACTTTGTTAACTGTGCCTGTACCAAAAATAATCTGAAACTGCCCTGAACTTGAAAAAGCTCCTTTAACTCCATCTAGTTCTTCAATCGCTGATTTATTTATTTGGCTTTCATCCTCAATAACAAGACGAAGACGTGTCGCACAGTGTGTAGCACTGACTACATTATCTTTTCCACCTAACAGTGGCACTAGTTGTTCTGCAACTTCACGATGATCCATGATGTTATCCTCCTCAAAACTTTTTATAAACTAAAAAAAGACCTAAAATATATAAAGTACACATAGGTAGTCAAAAGAGACGATCTACCCATGTCGCAATATACATTCTAGGTCTTGCCTGCCTTATAGTACAGTCACAATCCCACGATATGAAATTCTAATTGATAATTATTCTACAATATGCAAGCGCTATCGTCAATAACAATTTACTAAAAGGACCTGGTGATTTTTCTAATTTAATAAACGCTTGATATGCAGCGCAATATAAGCTACCTCAGAAGAAGGAAACCTAATTCCATATTCTTTATCCAAATATTCCGATACGGACCTTGAGCATTCATAAGCCTTCTTGTATTTGACTTGAATAAGTTTTAACATATCCTCATCAATTGGCTCAAATTTATTCCTTTCCTCCACACGATTTAAAGCAAATCGCAAGTGTGTAACTAATCTTTGGTAATTAATACTTGACTCTTCAATCTTCTCACCTGAAAAGGCTTCCACTTGTTCGATAAAGTCACGTAAAATCGTGGCCGTTTGCAAAGACTCACCCATGGATGGGCTGTCCATTTTCGCTGTATGAACGTGCAGCGCAATATGTGCTACTTCATCCATAGGAATGTCAACGTCCATTCCTTTCTTTATTTCCTCCTTGGCCCAAAGGCCAACTTCAAATTCCTTTTTATAAAGGAATTTAATTTCGTTTGTTAGTTTATTTTGTATCGTAAATCCCTCTTCAAGCCTTTCTAATGCAAAAGAAAGATGGTCTGTTAAAGCAATGTGAATATGGTCATTTAGTGGTGCCTCTATGTATCCTTCCGCATAACTAATAATTCTTTCCGCGAGCTCTATATGTTTTTCGGGTAAAGTAGCTAATAACTGCTGGAATTTTTCAGATGACTGTTCGTGCAAAGTAAAGATTTTTTCTATTCTATCTTTTGGAACAATATCATTCTTCCCCTTTTGATAGGCAATTCCCTTACCCATGATAATCTTCTCCTGTGGGCCGTCGATGACAACTACAGCATTGTTGTTTAAAATTTTAAAAATACGCATACAGTTCCTCCGGTCAAATAATTACTCTTAATATTACCATGAACAAATGTTGCTACCATCATTGTCAGTAATTATTTTAACTCTCAATAAATCTAGGATCGTTCACTATCTTAATAAAATAGGTGTTTTGCTGGACTTTATCTATTCATAACTATTGTATAATCGATAATTAAATCAATTATGTTAAACACCGCATCTATTTATGATACGGCTCTCCGCGATTGATTTTAAACGCTCTGTAAATCTGTTCAACAAGGATCAAGCGCATGAGTTGATGGGGGAAAGTCATTTTTGAAAAGGATAGCTGGTCATTCGATCTGTTTAAGACTGCTGTGATTATGAAGCAGAAGCCATATATGATGATTGCTGCTGTTCTGATTGCTTCATTTTTCACATTGTCCAGTGTCCAGAAAATTAAAAACGTTGCTGCTCCTAAAGTAATATTGATGCGATTATTGTAGTTACTAGTGCTGTCATTTGCGACAACTCTTTCCTTTGTTTGACCCCTCCTAATCTTTGCGAAAAGGGCTGTCAAGGGGCGACTGGAAGGAGCTGCGAAGCATCAAATGAGCTTTAGAAAGAGTTGGAAAACCCAATGACTTAGTGTCCGTTAGCTTACGTTTTTTGTAAGCTTATGGACAGTTAGCCTACTTGGTTTTCTTACTCTTTCTTTAACTCATGCAGACCCTTTACCGCCCAAATGAGCAAATGATTACAATTAGGGGTCTCGCCACATACCCATTAAATTTCTTCAAATACATACAAAGTCCTTTAGAATGTTTGTCTATTTTTAGTTTAATATTGGAAGCGTTCAGTCTAATTATTTGTTCACTTGGCTCTCCCTTAATTCCTGAAGCAACATCTCAATTGCTTCAGAACTCAGTACGATCTTGCTTTTTCCATAAATCTTATTTTTGGGAGATACATCGCCAGTGATGGCACAAGCCATATGAGAGCTATATTTCTTTAAAATGATTGCATCATCTTCGACAAAAATCTCTATTGGATCTTTTACATCAATTCCTAAACTTCTTCTAAGTTCACTCGGTATGACAATTCTTCCTAGCTCATCTATCTTTCTTACTACTCCAGTACTTTTTTTCATCATCTTCTCCTCTTTTCATCTGTTTTTTTAATCTCGACCTGTCATTTGCCCGATAAACTCAATATCATCAACTTTCCAGCCTTGCTCTTTCACATAAATCAAGGATGTTTTCACAATAACTGTTTCTGTGTTGGTGACATCATTAAATTCTGTACTGAGCTTAAATTCATTAAAAAATTCAGCTTCTGCCTGCGAATCTTGATATTCAAAAGATTTTAACCCGACCATGGACGACTTTACGGATTGTTCCGTTTTGGGTGGTTCCGTTCCTGAAGGGTGGGTGGCTTTATACCCCTGATCAGTCATGAAAGACCTTATGTTTTGATAGCGTTCGGCCATCGTTTGGTAGGTGAAAAAGCGTTCCAGGAA
>NZ_JAIBLJ010000078.1 GCF_020179385.1 Alkalihalobacillus sp. YIM B00296
ACCTTAGAACCCACCGAATTTATTCGTGTGGAGGTTCAGGATGACCTATCAACAGTTGACATAAATGAAAATGTACACAGTTCTAAATTGTTAAACTTCGAATAACTTCGTCGATTTCATCTTTCCTTGTATATCTACCTAAGCTGAATCGAACCGCTCCTTTGCCGATCTCTTCACTGATCCCCATCGCTTTTAATACCGGAGAAAGTTCAACCTTACCCGAATGACAAGCCGAACCTGTCGATGCTGCAACATGCGAGATGTTTGCTAGCACTTGACTTCCGATTTTATCGGCAAAAGAAACATTTAGTGTGTTCGGCAAACGCTCTGTTGGATGGCCGTTCAATACAATTTGATCTCCATAAACTGCTTTTAATTCGCTCCAAAGATAGTCTCTTAACTCTAGTAAGTGATTGTTAAATAAAGAGTCTTTGGCTAGTTCACATGCCTTACCTAATGCGACTGTAAAGAGTACATTTTCTGTACCTGCTCGGCGGCCGCTTTCATGGCCCGCACCATGAATGAGCGGTTCAATTTCAATACCTTTACGAATATAAATGGCGCCAACCCCTTTTGGGGCGTACAATTTATGACCAGCAATGGTCATAAAATCAACACCTAAGTCATCTACATTTGTCGGAATTTTTCCAACTGACTGTGAAGCGTCGGTGTGGAACAGAATATTCGCTTTTCTTGCTATAGTTGAGATTTGTTTAATTGGCTGGATTGTTCCAACTTCATTATTCGAGTGCATGACAGAGATGAGAATAGTTTTGTCTGTTATTGTACGTTCAATTTCTTCTAAATTAACTTGACCAAATTGATCTACCCCAACATAGGTAACCTTTGCCCCTAAACGCTCTAAAAATTCACATGGTTTTATAACGGCGGGATGTTCAATCTTTGTCGTAATAATATGGTTTCCTTTATTTTTTAAAGCGTAATAAACACCTTTAAGAACATGGTTATTCGATTCGCTTCCACCGCTAGTAAAAACGATTTCTTCCGTTTCACAGTTCAGAAGTTCTGCAACTTGCTGACGCGCTTTATTTAGAGCTTCTTTTGCGCCACTTGCTGCCCAGTGGTTTGTTGAAGGATTGCCGTAGTTATCGTAAAAGTAAGACTGTATCTCTTCGATAACCTCTGGGGCAATTGGGGTGCTTGCATTATAATCTAAATAAATATTTTTCATGACATCCACCTTTTTAATCAAAACAAAGATAATAACACTTAAAAGCTAGTAAAATCACTGTATCATATTAACCAACTTCAGTAATTTTACATTTTCATCGAAACCTACTGCTGAAATGATAAATTCTATTCAATGTAACTGGGTAAAAGGTTATTGTAATAGGGCCATTTTTCTATTTTAAAATTGTTAAATTCAGATTTAAAGTTAAACCCATGATTCAAATATTTTTCCAAGATTTGATTTTCACTTTTTCTAGATCCACCTAATTACTTGCAACCTTACTTTCCATCGCTGCTTTTGCAACAGCCACTGCTACACTCAGTGCTACTCTTGGATCAAAAACATGCGGAATAATATAATTTTCATTAAGTTCATATTCTTGAATTAAATCTGCTAAAGCATTGACTGCTGCTAACTTCATTTCTTCATTAATTATTGTTGCACGAACGTCTAGTGCTCCTCTAAAGATTCCCGGAAAAGCTAATACGTTATTAACTTGATTGGGGAAATCTGAACGTCCGGTAGCGATTATTTTGGCTCCTGCTTCTTTGGCTTCATCCGGCATAATTTCTGGGTTCGGATTCGCAAGGGCAAATATAATTGGGTCTCTGTTCATTGATTGTATCATTTCTCTACTAAGTACTCCTGCTGCTGATACACCAATAAAAATATCCGCACCTTTCATAGCATCCGCTAAACTGCCTTGTTTTCGTTCTGGATTTGTAAATCTCGCAACTTCTTCTTTTATTGAATTCATTCTTATAGGTCGTCCTTCATAAATGATTCCCTTTGTATCACATAGAATAATATCTTTTAGCCCCATATTACTTAAGAGTTTGATAATAGCGATTCCAGCTGCGCCAGCCCCATTTACAACAACACGGATTTGATACATCGTTTTATCAACTAATTTCAAGGAGTTGGTTATCCCCGCTGCAGTTACGATCGCTGTTCCATGTTGATCATCATGAAACACGGGAATATTGCATTCATGTTTTAGCCGCTCTTCAATCTCAAAGCATTGAGGGGCTGCAATGTCTTCAAGATTTATACCACCATACGTTGGTTCTAAAAGTTTAACTGTTTCAACGATTTTTTTAACTTCGGTCGTATTTAAACAAACAGGGATCGCATCCACTCCAGCAAATGATTTAAAAAGTAGTGCTTTACCTTCCATAACAGGCATTGCTGCGTGTGCGCCAATATTCCCCAATCCTAATACAGCTGTACCATTGGAAACCACTGCAACAAGATTTCCCTTCATTGTATATTGATAGGTTTTGTTTTCATCATCAAAAATCTCTTTGCATGGTTCGGCTACTCCAGGAGAGTAGGCCAAACTTAAATCTTTTGTATCCATTAGAGGAACTTTCGGGAGTATCTCTAATTTCCCTAGGTACTCTTTATGCAATTTAAGAGCTTCTTCTCTTAACCTTGACATACTTTTCACCAACCCCTTTATATGAAAGTTATAAATAAGTCGCTTTCTTATTTCCCTTCCAATACTTTCATTTACTTTATAATCTAGAAGGCATTTTATAATTAATCCCTATTTAATTAATCATTGTCACTGCCAAAGAAGTTTTTAAATGATTGGAATGCGGTATCACGGTTTAGAGCCGCAATCGATGTCGTCAATGGAATCCCTTTCGGGCACGATTGTACACAGTTTTGCGAGTTTCCGCATGAGGCGAGTCCACCGTCGCCCATAAGCGAATTAAGGCGCTCCCCTTTGTTCATCTCACCTGTTGGGTGGGCATTAAATAAACGAACTTGAGATAAAGGGGCTGGACCGATAAATTCTGATTTATCATTGACGTTTGGACAAGCTTCCAAACAGACACCACACGTCATACACTTGGACAGCTCGTACGCCCACTGTCGTTTCGTTTCTGGCATACGCGGTCCTGGGCCAAGGTCGTACGTTCCGTCGATTGGAATCCATGCTTTGACTTTTTTCAATGCGCCAAACATGCGGCTACGGTCAACTTGCAGATCGCGGACGACCGGGAACGTCGCCATCGGCTCTAGTCGGATTGGCTGTTCCAATTTATCGACAAGTGCTGTACAGGATTGACGAGGCTTTCCGTTAATGACCATTGAACAGGCACCGCACACTTCTTCCAAACAGTTCATTTCCCATGCAACGGGTGTTGTCTTTTCTCCTTTTGCGTTAACTGGGTTCCGCTGGATTTCCATTAAGGCCGAAATAACATTTATATTCGGACGGTATGGGACCTCGAATTCTTCTTTATAAGAAGAGGAGTCTGCATTGTCTTTTCTTGTGATGATAAACTTCACCATTTTCTTCTCACTCATTGCTCTTCTCCCTCCTTTATTTTTTCTTCGTATAATCTCGTTTACGAGGCTTGATCAGTGATGTATCAATCTCTTCATAGTCAAAATCAGGGCCGTTGTTCGCAGGATTAAAGGTTGCTTTCGTCGTCTTTAACCAGTCTTCATCATTACGATCCGGGAAGTCTGGTTTATAGTGGGCACCGCGGCTCTCGTCCCGGTTAAGGGCACCGAGTGTCACCACACGTGACAGCTGAAGCATATTCCATAGTTGACGTGTAAACGAAGCACCTTGGTTACTCCAACGCGTCGTATCGTTAATATTAATGTTTTGATAACGTTCCATTAACTCTTGAATTTTGTCATCCGTTTTTTGGAGCTTGTCATTGTATCGCACAACGGTCACGTTATCCGTCATCCATTCGCCAAGCTCTTTATGGAGCAGATAGGCGTTTTCTTTTCCATCCATCGTGAGAATGTTGTCGTATTTTTCTTGTTCCTCTTTCACTTGTTTTTCAAAGATGGAACTTGGAAGATCTTCCGCCGATTTTTCTAGTCCTTGAATATATTCAGCCGCCTTAGGGCCTGCAACCATACCACCATAAATCGCAGACAACAGCGAATTGGCTCCTAATCGGTTACCGCCATGTTGAGAGTAATCACACTCACCAGCGGCAAATAATCCCGGTATGTTTGTCATTTGATTATAATCGACCCACATACCGCCCATTGAATAGTGTACGGCAGGGAAAATTTTCATCGGTACTTTACGAGGGTCATCCCCCATGAATTTTTCATAAATTTCAATAATTCCACCGAGTTTAATATCAAGCTCTTTCGGGTCTTTATGGGATAAATCAAGGTAAACCATATTTTCCCCGTTAATGCCGAGCTTCAAGTTAACGCAGACGTGAAAAATTTCGCGTGTCGCAATGTCACGCGGTACGAGGTTCCCATAGGCTGGATACTTTTCTTCAAGAAAATACCACGGCTTGCCGTCTTTATACGTCCAGACTCGTCCACCTTCACCACGTGCTGATTCACTCATGAGACGAAGCTTGTCATCCCCTGGGATAGCGGTTGGGTGAATTTGGATAAACTCGCCGTTTGCATAATAGACGCCTTGTTGATAAAGTGCTGACGCCGCTGTTCCCGTGTTAATCACCGAGTTCGTTGATTTACCGAAAATAATTCCTGGTCCGCCTGTTGCCATAATAACGGCATCAGCTGGAAAGCTTCCCGTCTCAGAGGTTTTCAAGTTTTGCGCGGTAATCCCGCGACACGTGCCTTCATCATCTAATACAGCGGAAAGGAATTCCCATCCCTCGTACTTCGTGACGAGACCGGCTACTTCATAGCGGCGTACTTGTTCATCTAACGCGTATAACAACTGTTGTCCTGTTGTCGCCCCCGCAAAGGCGGTTCTGTGATGCTGAGTTCCACCAAAGCGGCGGAAATCAAGCAATCCTTCTGGCGTACGGTTAAACATAACACCCATCCGGTCCATTAAGTGAATAATGCCTGGTGCGGCGTCACACATTGCCTTGACCGGCGGTTGGTTCGCTAAGAAGTCGCCCCCGTAAACGGTATCGTCAAAGTGCTCCCACGGTGAATCCCCTTCACCTTTTGTATTTACAGCCCCGTTAATGCCGCCTTGTGCACAGACAGAGTGAGAGCGTTTCACAGGTACAAGTGAAAATAAATCGACGTGCATGCCAGCTTCTGCTGCTTTAATCGTTGCCATCAGCCCGGCTAGTCCGCCGCCAACGATTATGATCTTGCCTTTACTCATAAATTCGTCCCCTCTTCATTTAAATAAATGCCAAAATCGTTCTCACGCTTACAATGGAAAGAGCGACAAAGATCGCCATTGTGACGTATGTACAAATTTGTTGTGAGCGAGGCGTCACCGTGATCCCCCAGCTTACGAAAAAGGACCATAGCCCGTTTGAAAAGTGGAAAACGGCCGATAAGACACCTACTAAATAAAATGCAATCATCAGTGGATTTTCAAAAATGCTTTCCATCATTTTATAGTTTACTTCTGCCCCTAACATCGCTTGTACACGTGTTTCCCACACATGCCATGTCACGAAAATTAACGTGATAATACCTGTAATCCGTTGCAATAAGAACATAAAATTCCGGTAATAACCATAGCGACTTACGTTATTCTTCGCTTGAAATGAAATATAAACGCCATAAATACCATGAAAGATAAGAGGTAAAAAGATAACGACCAATTCAAGTACATAACGGTACGGCAAACTTTCCATGAAATGGGCCGCCGCATTAAAAGCTTCCTCGCTTCTTGTCGCAAAGTGGTTCACGGTTAAATGTTGAATTAAAAAAACACCAAGTGGTATCACTCCTAATAAGGAATGAAGCCTTCGATTAACAAAATCTCGACTCATGGTCATGTCGTTTTCCTCCTAAAAAATGAAACTCATCATTAATCTGAAATAAAAACAACCTTTTTCATTGAAATGAATTTTATAATAAGATCTTATTATGCAAGTTTATTTAATGGGGTTATAACTTTTTTCACCAACTGGGGAAAAAAGTAAATCGCAACAGACTTAAGTAAAACATTTATAAGTCACATTGCGATTACTTTTCATAGATAACTAATATGATTTTCTCTGGGGTTTAATCAAATTTATTATGTCAGCTACCCCCGAACCTAAAGGTGCAGGGGTTTTACGCCCACTTTTATAAACTCTTCACTCGCTAACTTTCTATAAAACGATTACACGCTTAAATACTTTTCCCGTGCCTGTTTTATTGCATTGCAAATATTATCTTTATCTAGGGACAGTTCCATTAAACCTACTTGGTCTTGATAGACGTCTTCAGGAATTTCACTCTTTATTTCATCCTCAAGAATGTGATAGACAGGAAGGTCTAACGCAACACCAGCTAACGGTCCAGCATAAGTCGGGTCCCCAACAGTGACCGTTTCTGCAAAAATATCAGCACTGTCTTCATCCGGTGAACCTAGGATGACAATGACATTATCTTTCCCGTACTTCTCCGATGCTTTCTTTAATTCTTCTTGGACCACCTGGTCCATTGCAC
>NZ_JAIBLJ010000079.1 GCF_020179385.1 Alkalihalobacillus sp. YIM B00296
AAGTCAAAAATGGCTGAAAAGACCAAGAAAATAGAATCAAAGCGTCTGAATTACATGTTGAACAGGATAAGGGGCTAAGGTGTATAGCATTATCCCGACAACTAAAGGGGAAAATCTTACAACTTTGAAATTATCCTAACAACTCGGAAATTATCTCAACAACTTCACATTTATCCTAACAACTCAAAAAACAAGGAGAAAGGATGAATAATCAACGGCAAGTCGAATACGGAAGTGAAGCACGCCAATAGAATTTTAAAAAGGAACTTCGACTCAAAATCACCACGTCTGAACGTCGAAGTCAGTACATCCGGTATAAATCCTGTGACCGTCCAGGTAAACAAGAGAGCAGCTGGAAGGCTGTTCTTTTTTGTGTGTAAAAGTTTAACCCTCAAAACGCGATTTGAGGTACTCAGAAAAAGATACAGTCGTAGATCCTTTTTACTGTTTGATGTGAATATGGTCTGAATCGGTGTGAATTTCCGTATTTCGGTGCGAATCTATTCGATTCCGGCGTGATTAATCGAACGGGAAAGCCCTGGCAGTACATAGATGTGGTTTACTAAGATATCCAGTGTGTGTTAAAGATACTGTAAATAAGGAAATGCCTTTTAAAAGTGGATCGACAATAAACAAAATGAATATTATTTTCTCTTTTATAGCTGTTGGCCTATAATTGGATACTATATACCATACCATGTAATATATACACACATCATCACAACAATCAGAAAGAAATAGGGGAGATACAAATGGAATCTTGGTTATTTCAATGGTGGAATGAAGACACATTGATCATCACGATCAGACTGGTATTGGCAGCAGTGCTGTGTGGGATGGTCGGCATTGAGCGTGAATTCAAACGTCACCCGGCTGGATTTCGTACGCACTTATTAGTCGGTGTCGGAGCTTGTCTGATGATGATCCTATCGATATTCGGTTTTGAAGATTTTTTAAATACGCATCAGAGGGTCCAAGGTTTTGACCCATCGCGTTTAGCAGCTTATGTTGTGAGCGGTATCGGTTTTTTAGGTGCTGGAACGATACTTGTTCACGGTGTTACGGTTAAGGGACTGACGACTGCAGCCTCGATTTGGGTAGTCGCAGGAATTGGTCTTGTTGTAGGAATAGGAATGTATTATGAAGCCATTTTTACAACGTTCATCGTGATTTTAAGTCTGTTGTTCCTCAATAAATTTGAGGATTTGTATTTACGAAAGCAACGGTATCATCATGTAACGGTTATTGTAGAAAATAAAGAAGTATCTTTATCTAAAATCGTTAACGAGCTGGAGTCGTTGAAAACACCGATCTTAAGTTTATCAGTAAGTGATCATCCGAGTGATGCGGCAGTCCCGCTGATAAAATATACGTTCAAAATACAGATCTCGCACCCAAAAAAGCTCCCGGAATTGTATGACAAGATACAATCTATCGACTATGTTCATAAAGTGTTTGCAACAGAGTAAAAATTGTTTAGTACGTAAAAAGTCTGTCTATAATGTAAACATCAAAACATTTGCAAGTTGCGTGCAAATGTTTATAATTATAGTCAAAGAAAGTCAAAGTCAGATGTGAGGAGGGGCAATGATGGGATGAAAAATATATCGGACATTATTGAAGCGCATTTGAAGGAAATTATCAAGGAAAGTCACAAAAAAGCAATTGAAATCAAAAGAAGTGAAATTGCTGAAAAATTTCAATGTGTCCCCTCGCAAATCAATTATGTAATCAACACAAGGTTTACGGTTGAAAAAGGCTTTATTGTGGAAAGTAAAAGAGGAGGAGGAGGATATATTCGAATTATTAAAGTGGAGACCGATAATTCGACAATATTGCTTGATCAGATCCTCAAATTGATCAACACACGAATCAGTCAGGCTTCCAGTGAAAACATCATTTACAGATTGTTGGAGGAAGGGATCATCACTAAGAAAGAAGCAAGACTGATGAAGAGCGTGATTGATCGCTCCACCATTAATATCGTATTACCATACCGAGACGAACTACGTGCTAATTTGTTAATAGCAATGATACAAAGTTTGAAATATAAAGATTGAGGGGAGTGTAAGGCGTGTACTGTCAAGAATGCCAGCAGAGACCAGCAACTTTGCACTTCACGAAGATCATCAATGGCAAAAAGAATGAATTCCATATTTGTGAACAATGTGCAAAGGAAAAAGGGGATTTGATACCAGGATCCAATTCGTTTTCCATCCACAACCTACTATCAGGACTGCTTAACTTTGATCAACCTTTAAGTGATTCCAACAATCCTCAACCGGATAAGCAAGTGACACAATGCGATCAATGCGGTTTGAGTTATACGAAGTTTGCGAAGATCGGCCGGTTTGGTTGTCCCGATTGTTATAAAACCTTCGAATCAAAATTGACACCAATGTTCAAACGAATCCATGGAGGCAATACAAGCCATACCGGGAAAATCCCGAAACGGATCGGTAGCGAACTGATAGAAAGGAAAAAGATTGATCAATTCAAACAAAAATTACAGCAATTAATCATTCAAGAAGAATTTGAAGAAGCAGCGAAAGTAAGAGACCAGATTCGAATGATGGAAAAACGGTTCGAAGGGGGGAGCTGATCGGTGTCTCTTAAAAAATTTATCAGTGATGCGATAAGCCCTTGGATGAAAAGAGAAGGACCGGATTCAGATATTGTTCTAAGTAGTCGGGTTCGATTAGCTCGCAATTTAGAAAATCATGTCTTTCCTATTATTTCGAACGAGCAGCAGGCGGATGAAGTGAACCGACAAATCCGAAAACATTATGAAAATCAAACATATGGTAATGTAGGCGTCTTATCCTATATCGACATCGATGATTTGAAACCTATTGAGAAAAGGGTTCTAGTCGAGAAACACCTTGTTAGTCCTAACATTACTGAGGATCCGAAACACTCCGGGGTTTTGATGAGTGATGAAGAACATGTAAGTATCATGATCAACGAGGAAGACCATCTTCGTATCCAATGTCTTTTTCCAGGATTTCAATTGATTGAGGCATTGACGTTAGCAAGCGGGATTGATGATTGGTTTGAGGAAAAATTGAATTACGCCTTCGATGAACAGCATGGGTATTTGACAAGCTGTCCGACGAATGTTGGAACGGGAATGAGAGCATCTGTCATGATGCACTTGCCTGCACTTGTTCTAACCCAAAAAATTCACCGTATCGTCCCTGCAATCAACCAATTAGGATTAGTGGTCAGAGGCATATATGGGGAAGGTAGTGAAGCTCAAGGAAACGTTTTTCAAGTTTCAAACCAGATGACATTAGGAAAATCGGAGCAGGATATTATCGAAGATTTAAGAGGGGTCGTCATACAGCTTATTGAAGAAGAACGTTCGGCAAAGAAAAACTTACTCGAATCCTCGAGGATTCAATTGGAAGACCGGGTTTACAGGTCACTCGGTATCCTGTCAAACAGTCGCATCATACAATCTAAAGAAGCCACAAAATGTCTATCGGATGTACGATTGGGCATCGATTTGAAATTAATAGAAGGTATTTCTAACACGATATTGAATGAACTTATGATACTCACTCAACCAGGATTTTTACAACAATATGCAGGTGAAGCATTATCTCCGGATGAGAGGGATATCCGACGCGCAACATTGATCCGGGAGAGAGTGAAATTAGAAAAGAACAACGAATAGGAAGGTGATCAAGATGATGTTTGGTCGATTTACTGAAAGAGCTCAAAAAGTACTCGCTCTTGCACAAGAAGAAGCGATCCGCCTAGGGCATAACAATGTTGGAACCGAACATATTTTACTTGGTTTGGTACGTGAAGGTGAAGGTATCGCAGCAAAAGCACTTTCTGTTCTAGGATTAAGTCCTGAAAAAATCCAAAAAGAAGTTGAATCCTTGATTGGCAAGGGGCAAGAATCTGTCCAAACGATCCATTACACGCCTAGAGCCAAAAAGGTTATTGAATTATCTATGGATGAAGCTCGGAAACTTGGTCACTCGTATGTTGGTACAGAACATATATTGCTAGGATTAATTCGTGAGGGCGAAGGTGTTGCTGCGCGTGTTCTGAACAACTTGGGTGTAAGCCTGAATAAAGCACGCCAGCAGGTTCTTCAACTGTTAGGAAGCAATGAATCCTCCTCATCGTCAGGTGGTTCCTCTGTCAACGCCAATACCCCGACACTGGATAGCCTTGCCCGTGACCTGACAGCTGTAGCCCGTGAAGACAGTCTTGACCCGGTCATCGGCCGCAGTAAAGAAATTGAGCGTGTCATCGAAGTTTTGAGCCGTCGTACGAAAAACAACCCGGTATTGATTGGGGAACCAGGTGTTGGTAAAACCGCGATCGCAGAAGGACTCGCACAACAAATCATCAATAATGAAGTACCAGAAACCTTGAGGGATAAACGTGTTATGACGCTCGATATGGGAACGGTCGTCGCTGGAACGAAATACCGTGGTGAATTTGAAGACCGCCTGAAAAAAGTGATGGATGAAATCCGTCAGGCTGGAAACATCATCCTATTCATCGATGAACTTCATACATTGATCGGAGCAGGGGGAGCAGAAGGTGCGATTGATGCTTCGAACATTTTAAAACCTGCTCTTGCTCGCGGTGAATTACAATGTATCGGTGCAACCACCTTAGATGAATATAGAAAATATATTGAAAAGGATGCAGCATTAGAACGACGGTTCCAGCCGATTCGTGTCAATGAACCTACGAACGATGAATCCGTACAAATCCTTAAGGGATTGCGAGACCGTTATGAGGCCCATCATCGTGTGACGATCACAGATGATGCAATTGATGCCGCTGTAAAATTATCAGACCGTTACATTTCTGATCGTTTCCTACCGGACAAAGCGATTGACCTGATCGATGAGGCAGCTTCGAAAGTACGCCTCCGTTCTTATACAGCACCTCCGAACTTGAAAGAGCTGGAGCAGAGGTTGGAAAGCGTCCGCAAAGAAAAAGACGCTGCAGTACAGAGTCAAGAATTCGAAAAGGCTGCTTCATTACGTGATTCAGAGCAAAAGCTGCGTGAGGAACTTGAGACTACGAAGAACACCTGGAAAGAGAAGCAAGGTCAGGAGAATACAGAAGTAACGCCTGAAGATATTGCTCTTGTAGTCTCCAACTGGACTGGAGTACCGGTCTCCAAACTTAAGCAAGAAGAAACAGAACGGTTGCTTAATATGGAGGGTATCCTTCATAACCGGGTCATCGGTCAAGAAGAAGCGGTCAAGGCGATTTCCAAAGCGATCCGCCGTGCCCGTGCTGGATTGAAGGACCCGAAACGTCCAATCGGTTCATTCATTTTCCTCGGACCGACTGGTGTCGGTAAGACTGAACTTGCCCGTGCACTAGCAGAAGCATTATTCGGTGACGAAGATGCAACGATCCGTATCGATATGTCCGAGTATATGGAAAAGCATACGACAAGCCGCCTCGTCGGTTCACCTCCAGGCTATGTAGGACATGAGGAAGGCGGACAGCTTACAGAAAAAGTCCGTCGGAATCCATACTCCGTCGTCCTCCTGGATGAAATCGAAAAGGCCCACCCGGAAGTGTTCAACATCTTGCTGCAAGTACTTGAAGACGGCCGACTGACTGACTCGAAAGGACGTACTGTCGACTTCCGTAATACTGTGGTCATCATGACATCCAATGTCGGTGCAAACACCCTTAAACGGAATAAGCATATGGGCTTTACTGTTCAATCGGAAGACCAGGCTTATGAAAATATGAAGACGAAAGTCATGGACGAAATGAAAAAAGCATTCCGTCCAGAGTTCTTGAACCGTATTGATGAAACGATCGTGTTCCACACACTTGAAAAAGAACATCTCAAGCACATCATCAGCTTGATGTCGAAACAGCTGCAGAACCGACTTGCTGAACAAGGTATCGATATCGAGTTGACAGAGGCAGCGCTTGAAAAGATTGCTGAAGAAGGATACGATCCGGATTACGGTGCCCGACCATTACGCCGTGCCCTTCAACGCCGAATCGAAGACCGGTTATCAGAAGAGTTGTTAAGAGGAACTATCGCTAAAGGCCAAACCGTAAAAATTGACGTTGAAGACAATGATTTCACCGTCAATACTGTCGGAGCCTCCACCTGATAAAAGACAACTCCATCAGCTTGATGCTGATGGAGTTTCTTAGTGTGCGCCTGGCATGTGCACATACTTTAGGGTTCAAGTCCCGAACGGTG
Source organism: Alkalihalobacillus sp. YIM B00296 (assembly GCF_020179385.1). Taxonomy (GTDB): domain Bacteria; phylum Bacillota; class Bacilli; order Bacillales; family Fictibacillaceae; genus Pseudalkalibacillus. The sequence goes on from NZ_JAIBLJ010000079.1 coordinate 6,218, forward strand.
A
>NZ_JAIBLJ010000008.1 GCF_020179385.1 Alkalihalobacillus sp. YIM B00296
TTTTGAACATCTGCCGTTAGATATTTCTGAATTTCTTTGCTACTCAGTTCCTTTGATTCTTTGATTTTGACCTTGGTTCTCCAGTTTTTAGGTATGAGAGGATCTAAATCTTCCGTTGTTGCTGCCAGTGTGTTTTTTGTGAATCGTTGGGGAAGGATGGATGTCAGTAGTGGTGATAACAACACACCACCCAGAAGAATCCCTCCCTTTTTGACGAACGAACGTCTTCTCTGGTACTCGACAGGGGTGACAGCATTCTTCGTGAACCAGGGGACTCCAGCTTCTCGGATTGTCCTGGATATACGTAAGGACCTGCGAATGCCCAGTCCTTTCAGGAGATACGCTTGCATGCGAATCCCTGTATAGACTTTCGGTATTTTATGATCGTTCACTTCAAGAATGGTTGGCTCAAATGTCCAGTCGGGTTTGGCTTGATTTAACAGTTCTTTCATCGCGGGGTTATGAAGGCTTCGAATCGTCAGCCATCCGTTGCTTTCCTTTTCAATTGAAGTGGCAAGATTGATGCAAACGGAACAATTGGAATCAAAGAGCAAATATCGCTTTACCATAATATCACCTCTTAATAGATTTTCTCTTAAAACACATATTCCTGGCTTATCAAGATGGAATCTCGCTTATATTCCAGAGAGTAAAGGGTAAGGCTATTGTCGATGGAATCTACTGCATCCATTCCGGATAATCCAAATACATTTTTTGATTCTTAGGATGCGTTTGTAGAGGAGGTGTGACAGTGATTCTGATTTTCTCGATGAAACTCGGCAGGAATGTTCAACTTTTTATCACTTCCTTTTTTAGTGAATTCTCTTCATCTCTTCTTTTATTGAGGTTATATAAAGAAAAATGAACGATAAATTATTTATCGTAAAAGTCAAAAAAAAGATCAGGAAACAAGTATTTCATGTTTTTTTTAAAGTAATTTTCATATTTAATCATTGTTTTAAGACCAGGGTTTACCACTCCTTTTTCAAGTTTCCTTACATAAATTGCAGAGATTCCAATACGGTCCGCCAGTTCTTTTTGTGTGAGATTTTGATTTCTACGTAATTTAATTAAGAGTTTGCGTTCCATTTCTTTTTCTCCTCACGATAAATTTTCTATCGTTGAACACACTATACCATGATAAGTTTTTTATCGTCAACGATATTTTGATAATTATTTTATCTTTTAAAGAAAACGATACATTTTTTATCTATAATAATATGTACACACATCTGAACATTCGATTTATAGTGTTACCTGAAAGGAATGAGCCATATGATGGGTTCACGATTGAAAAACCTTCGAGGAAAAAAGACCCAGGAAGAAATTGCGAGAAAATTAGGAATCTCAAGAGCTCGATATTCTCATTATGAAAATAATAGAGTAGAACCAGATTCAGAATTACTTGGAAAGATAGCAGATATTTTTGGTGTTTCTACCGATTACTTACTAGGTCGTACACATGATCCTTATACTCAAAAACCAGTTAGAGAAAATGATGACTGTGAAAACCTTACTAAAGAGGAAAAAGATTATCTTAAACTTCAGTTAGAAATTTTTAGAAAGATAAAAGAAAAAGATAAGAACGAATCCTGAAAGGAATAAATGAATACGATACAAAATATAAGACACGTTACCATATCGTGTCTTATATTTTGTATTTAAATGTAAATATTTACCTTATATAAATATTTGGTTAAAAGGTGGGGGAGTTATGTGAGCTTTTAGAAAAAATGATCGCCTAGGAGGATCTTCTTCATAGAAGTTCCGGCCCAAATCAAATACTAAATCTCAAATTCAGAGAAAGAAGGTAGAAAAACCTGAAGAAATTAGGGGAGCTAAGCGAACTATTCTTGGTGATTATGAGTTTTAAAAAAGAAAAAAATTTATTAAACACATATAACCAGAAGGGAGGATATCCTTTTGAAAAGGAATTTATTAATTGGTTTACTCGCTTTTTGGTCTTTTTATATTAGTTCATTAATTACTTTTGATCTTCGTGGTTGACCAGGGCGTTTACGCTTTTCTTAATTAAATTGGTGGTCATTCCTCCAACGAATAAACCCTTGTAAGAAGATAGGCAAATATTGCTTAGTAATCCTATAGCTTACCAGGTGAAGTCGATCGGTCGATATTCGGCTTTTCTTATTCTGCAAAAAGAGAAAGGATATATTCTTTCAGATCAACCATTCGACGAAACCTTGGCTCTTTGTCTGTTCCAGTTATGATCATAGCAGCTAACGTATCATCTTTATGAATTCCGCCATGTTCCCCACCATCAGGATGAATCGGTGCGGTCTCAGAGAAAAAAGAATAGCCTGGTTTGGCAGTTAATATCAAAACAGGTTCATCATGACTATGAAGCGCGCTTTCCAACTGATTAAGCACATCTGGATAATCACCATATCCGATCGTTCCTTGCGGCTTTACTTGTAACGATAAAATATCTCGGTTTCCCTCCAAAGTCCATGATTGAGCGTACTCATCCTTCCATTTACCGCCAGCCTTATATCGAAACACTCCTTGTTCATCGGGACTGATGACATTGACCCAGCCATTCTCCACCCATGCTCCAAAAGCTATTCGCTTATCTTTTATCCCCGTTTCCGCCAACTCGGATAATGGGTCATGATTCTTGACAGAGTAGACATACGTCATTCTGTGGTTATTTCCGAATGCGATATCACCTTTGCTTACCTTGCCTCCGAAAGGAGCAATTGTATATTTTTTATATAATCGTTCCAAATTAATAGTCAGTTTATCTTTGTCTTTAACTGTTTCGGTTTGTCCGTGATCACCAATGACAATGAAGATATGATCCTTCATCGCTTCCTCCCAACTTCCAGAAGCACTTAAAATCTCACCAAGATAGTTGTCAGCTTTTTGGAGACCTTCTTTATAAAGTGGACCATTTTTATGTGCTTCTTTATCAAAATCAGGAAAATAAACGATTGAAAAATCCGGAAGCCGTTGCTGCTTCATTAATGCCTTTACAATTTCTGCTGAATAATGATCCGTGATCCCGAACTTTTGAAAAATAGAATCAGGTAAATTCATATTGAACTCTGGAGCTGACAATTTACCAAAAGCCAATAAATCCGGACCTTTTGTCTTATAGGCTCTGGGAGAGTTTGTGAACTTGCTGATAGGATAAGGTACTGTCAATTTGTGATCTGTACTGCCTCGATAGACTAACGTATTGACCGAACCTGTTGATACTCCCTGTTGGTGTAAGTTCTCAAAGACCGTTGTTACGTCTTTGCTTAAATGTTCATTGTTCAGGTTATGAAGCGTATCAGCCAATACGTTTTGTGCACCTTTTTTTCTCATCACTTCAAATGAGGTGCCATAATCGACCAATCGATCCTCCTCGGCCGAATACCACGTTAAACCTGGAATTTTATGTTCATCCGGCATCTCACCTGTTAAAATCGTACTTTCTATAGTGACTGACATTGTAGGGAAAGGAGCTATCAGGTCTTCATAAAGTCTACCATTCGAGGCAAGAAACTTTAGAGCCGGAAAGTCATTATCGGCAAAACCTTTATGTAAAAGTTCAGAGGTCATTGAATCGATGATGATCAATACAACCTTTTTCCGACCTGATTGTTCACTTGTTTGCAACAAGCCATCCTTTTCATTGGAGTCAAGGATAATCGCTACAAAAATCATTGAGCTTAAGACCAGAAACAATAGTAAGAATGTGTATTTCTTCATCATTGCACCCACTATGTTTGAATAATTGAAACGTTTACTCGAATTGTTGTTTTATTATCCTTTCGTTATTTTTACTTTTTATTCGATTTCATAAAGATTGCATTGTGATGGTTCCTTTAAGGATATTTAATGATAAACGAAATTGATGAATATTGGTGGAGTAGGTATAAGGATGGAATACTGCTATTGGAAGTGTTTCTTTGGTTCCATATGGTGCTTATTGGAATTAATTTCATCTTTGCATATTTTATAAGTCAAAACTTCACACTATAAGAGAAATAAAAATATGGTGGGGTAAAGAATGAAATTTGGAACAAAAATCTTTTCAGTCGCGGCCTTGGGAATATCGTTGTTTACTTTCTATCGTTATAGAGAACGATTTACAATCGATGCGATGGTCAGGAGCTTTTCAATACCTATTCAAGATATTGAAAAGAAATAAAAGCGTTTTATGATTTTCTAAAGGGGGCGGTGTGCTTGCAGCTTTTTTTCGATGGTCTACTGGATAAATTCAAAAAAACGGTCATGGCCTTATATGAATTTGAGTATGACGAGTTGTTTTACAAACTCAAAAAGTAAGTTGTAAATACAACGTTTTCAAACAATGTAGAGGCTTTTTTGTCTGTTCCGGATGGTCAAAGGGGTCTGTCCCATGATTTCACCATCTGCGTGCACGATAGAAGGAACCTTAGATTCGACTTGGACTTCTTTACAACGAAATGTTTCAACACAATGGTGATCGATATGGTCACCCTTATAAACTTGTGGAAACAACTTAAGAAGTTCCCATCTCTTCAGATTGGAAACAATGCATACATCCAGCCATCCATCATCTGGTTCGGCCGCTGGTGATATTCTCATTCCCCCACCATAAAAGCTCGAATTTGCAACCGCTACAAGCCAAACATTCGGGAACGTTTTTCTCTCGCCATCTATCGTTAATGTAAGGTTCGAAGGAGTGTAACCCCTTAAGACATTTAATACACTTAGTACATAACTGACTTTCCCCATCCGTAGGGTATTCATGATTCCCTTATACTTCGACTCATTCGTTTCTAAGGCTACCTGGCCATCAAATCCGATCCCGGCTACAGTAGAGTAAAACCGAGGCTCATCATTATGTTTCAATATCTCTCCAACGTCAATTGCTTTTATTTTCCCTTCTAACACATGATTCAATGCCATTCTCCATTTCAACGGGATGTTCAGCTCTCTGCAGAGATCATTTCCAGACCCTGTCGGCAAAATACCTAAAGGGACATCGGTACCGACCAATGCATTGACCACTTCATTGACAGTACCATCACCGCCAACTGCTACAATCACTTTCGGATTATTTTCATTCATCAGATCATAAGCCAGTTGGGTACCATGCCCTTTTTGGCGAGTAACCCTATAGCAATAAGGGAGTTGTCGTTCTTTCAGAATCAGCTCCACCTTCTCCCATATCTTAGCTCCCCTACCATTTCCAGAATACTTATTGACGATAAAGCCATACATATGATCACCCGTTCTTCCAAAATTATCTGGTTATTTTGAAGTATAGACATTTAGGTGCGATGGCAATACCTCAAAGCTGAAATTGTTGAGGTAGACTTGTTCCCCATCCAGGTTGAAAGGCATGGTTTCTGAAAATGAGAATTCCACAGAACGCACGGATTGATACTCAAAGGATGTGACTTTATGAGGTAAATGAATCATTTTTGACAACAATGTAAAAAACAGTCTGATTTTATCTTGATTTCGCAAGGCTAATAAATGAAAATGACCATCCTTACGATTTGCAGTATCAATTAAACGTTCAAAAGGGCCTAAAGCATTTCCATTCATGATCAGGAATAGTGAGAGATCCTGTAAAACGTTAGTTTGCGAAAGAGTGATCGATATATCGGATGTTTGTTTTGTGAATAGATAGGTTCTTAGAAAGGAAAGACAATAAGCCATTTCACCAAGCCATGATTTAAGGATCGGGGACGTGTTATATGTGATATCAGTCAACCAGCCTGCAGCAGCGATATTCCCAAAGTATCGGTTTCCGATTTTTCCGATATCGATCGGTTTGATCGTTTGCTTATCAATGAGAGGGATAATATCAAGAAGTTTGTTGGGCATTCCTAAGTACTTTGCGAATTCATTGCTGGTGCCAACCGGGATGATGCCGATGTTCGGCCTGTATCCTTCGACGGAAATGGACTGGATACATCTGTTGACTGTTCCATCCCCTCCTAAGATAAAGATAGAGTGCACTTTTCGTTTACATGCATCAGTGATGGGACCTTCCACTTGCTCGAAATGTTCAATTGTATGGATGTCCAGGTCAAATCCAAGATCTGAAAGGTGCTCGATCAATTTTGGTACATGTTTATGATTTTTTCTTTTTCCGCATTCGGGGTTATAGATGATTGTTGCTTTTTTAACTGTTGACATTTTAAAGCCCTCTTTTGGATTTATCGAACAATATTAATTTCTCCAGATCCCGCCAAATTAGTCCTCAGATTGTTTATGAATATGAGATGAATAACCATTTCAATGTTGGATATATTATCCAAATAGAAGGGAGGTTGAGGAATGAAAGCGATTCAGTTCAATTTCAGCAAATCAAGATACATATTCTCAAAAGTGGCTGGACGTTTTTCAACAAAAGCTTACTGGGACCCGCGATTCTCATGCTTACAGTACACAGACCACCACCGGAAAGAATTACCGAACGATGATTGGGTGAGAGTTGAAGTCAAATATAGCGGAATTTGTGGAAGCGACTTGAACCTGATCTTTCTGAAAGACAGTCCGGCAACTTCTCCCTATGTTTCCTTTCCATTTACGATCGGTCATGAAATCGTCGGAACTGTTACTGAAATAGGTGCGAATGTCAAGGGGGTTCAGAAGGGACAAAGGGTGGCAGTGGATCCTATTTTGTCTTGTGAAGTCAGAGGGATTGAAGAACCGTGCAGACCCTGTCAGGAACAGAACTACAGCTTATGTGAACGAAAGACAGAAGGCGCAATATCCCCAGGGTTATTGACTGGTGCCTGTCGGGATACTAGTGGAGGATGGAGCCCTTGCATCGTGGCGCATAAAAGTCAGATTTTCAGCCTTCCCGATGAAGTCGATGATTTGAACGGCGTTTTGGTGGAACCTTTCAGTTGTGCCATCCACAGTGTGATGAGGAGTCAACCGAGGAAAGGGGATACCGTATTGGTAATCGGTGGAGGGGTTCTTGGATTAAGTACAATTGCTGCAATTCGTGCCATGGACCTTCCTTGTAAAATTGTCAGCCTGGTCAAATATGGTTTCCAGGGAGAATTGGCCACCTATTACGGTGCTGATGAAGTTATCTATCTTTCTGGATCAGGCTATGATGAGGCTTTTGCAAAGGCAATCGACGCTGCTGTTCTATCTCCTTTATTCGGTCCTAAGGTCATTGAGGGAGGAGCGGACATTGTATTTGAATGTGTCGGCAGGAAGCAGAGCATAAATGATGCTTTACGATTTACCAGGAATGGCGGAAGAGTCGTTCTGTTAGGACTGGCGGGGATCATGGATGGGATAGATTGGACGACCATCTGGTTGAATGAGTTGGAGATAAAAGGGACTTTTGCCTATAGCACCGAGACATACCAAGGAAAGCGGATAAGGACCTTCGAGCTGGCGATCCAATTGATAAAAGAAGGTAAGGTTGATCTGTCACCAATGATTACCCACAGATTTCCGTTGGAAAACTATCAAAAAGCCTTAAGAGCTGTTGCAAGCAAAGGAAAAAAAGATGTAGTCAAAGTGGTTTTTGAACCATGATTTCGATCTATGAAAAGGAGTTGACAGAAGATGAAGAATTTTACAATCACAGGAGTGGAACCAAGCGTCTTTCTTGAGGAATTTGCTGATGGGTTAAAACAAACCTTTACGGATAAGGGATACCATTTTGAGGAGAACACCGACAATGAAATACGTGTAGTCTTCAATAGGATTGATTCTGAGAAACCAAGACCTTTTCGCCGTAAAGCGCAAGCTACCTTCGTCATATCGATTCTTGAAGTCGATTCAGCATCCGACAATACATTTGAGTCAGCTTACCCATATTTAATCAGATCTCTTGCTAATCATCTGATCTATATCCTTCACAGAGGTGATACCACAGAATTGTATTTCATATCACCGGAACAAGGATTTTATAAAATGGAATACTCGAATGGACAGGACTTTTATACCCAAGTATTTAACCGGTTAGAGCCTATTTCGACAGCACAATTGGTCATTGACAATGAATTCGCAGAAGATTTAGGGGACGCTTTTTGGGAAGGGAATGAAATAACGTACAAATTGCGTGATTCGGGGAAAAAACTTGATAAGATGGATCTGCTGCCGGCACCTTTTCCACTGGAAAAATATCTGTCCCAAAGAGATATGCGACAACTGAAAAAGCTGTATGGAATTGGTGGTTTAAGTTATGGGAACCTCAGCAGCCGCCAGGATCACAAGAATTTTTGGATGAGTGCTAGCGGAATAGACAAATCCAATATGCAAAAAATCGGACAAGATATCCTCTATATTAAAGGATATAATCCAACGAAAAATACAATGGAAATCAGCATACCGCCTAAGGTGACACCGAAGAGGGCTTCAGTTGACGCAATCGAACACTGGATGATCTATAGGGAGCATCCAGATGTAGGTGCAATTGTCCATGTCCACGCATGGATGGAGGATATCGAGGCTACTGAGGTAAATTATCCGTGTGGGACTTTGCAACTTGCTGAAGCCGTTGCAGATCTGGTCAAAAAGGCGCCGGATCCATCACGTGCTGTCATCGGGTTGAAAAATCATGGTCTGACGATAACCGGCCGCGACCTGGATGACATTTTCGATCGGATTGACGGAAAGATTATCAGGCAAGTACCAATGACTTGACCCTATAAAAAGAGGTATGAAGCTTTGCATTAAAACAGGGGGACTATCCCCCTGATCGATTTTACAGCCGCTTTTTTAATGAATCCGTTAATATGGTTTCGATATGATCCTGATCCTTCAAGTGATTTGAGAGGCTCTGTTGGATCTTATGCCTCTCCGTACTATTTTCCAGGAAGTCGAGGAGGCTGTTTTCTAATTCATCAAGATTTACCTTTATGGCCAGGTTTCCTTCCATTAAAAATTGTTCATTTCGTTCTTCTGGACCTGGAAGGGTGTCTAGGAGACAGAGCGGAATACCTTTACGGATACATTCGCTGATCGTTACCCCACCCGGTTTCGATAACATAATGTCCATCTGTTCATAAAGGCCGTTCATCTCTTCTCTTGAAGATATGTACGAAATCGGTTGTAGGAAAGGATGATACATTTGCTCAATACGTTTGTATAACTGTTCATTCTTTCCGCATAACACAAAGTAGTTGATCTTTCCTGAAAATGAAGTGAAGTTGATCTTTTCTATAGCTCCGACTCCTAAGTTGCCACCTGAAACCAATACGTGATATGGAGGGGACTGTCGGGCAGTTCCGCCTAGCTTCGGGGTAATCAGGGGGTGGACGGGTATGCCTGTTACAGCAATTTTTTCAGGAGTAACGCCTTGAGACTCCAAGAAATGTTTCGATGAACGGCTTGGCGCGAGGTGCACATCAATTTGATCAAGTCCCCATATCGAATTAATGAAATAATCCGTATAAACATTCATCACAGGCACAGATAATTGTCCTTCCTTCTTTAAAAGGTTTACTAAAGAGGAAGGAAGGCAATGGGTGCAAATGATCATATCTGGCTTTTCTTGTTTGATCAGTTTTTTAATGCTTTTCAAAAAAATGAGTTCATAAAAGGATAAACGTTGATCCTCTTTACTACATGCATTATTCTGATACATCCGGCTGTAGAAAGAGGGAGCCCTTTTGATTGCTGTCAAATAGAAGTAAGAAGTCAATTGTTCCGCCAACGGAGAGGTGTAGGAAAAAATGTCGACCTTTTTGATTGTGACAGAAGGGTCGATCTCCTTCAGATATGCGCTTATAGCATCCGCTGTCTGATGATGCCCGGATGGAAACTGTAAAAAGGGAAGTATAAGGATATTCATCATAATATGATCCAGACCTTTTTTCCCTTACTATGTGTTCTTTTCCTGTTGGTTATACGAACGATTTAGGATGGATAAAACAAATTGCGTCCTAGAAGTTGAACTGCAGTGTTATACAATAAATTTTAAACTTACGTAATGTAAATGGAGTTGTCATTTGGTTTATAAAACCTGGCGATGCTCCGATCCTGCTAACGAAAAAAAATACTTGTGAAGACCGATTCCAGGCAGCTGACCCTGAAGGAAATAGGACATAATCCTGTAATCTTGGTTAAGGCAACGAAAATATGTAATAAAGGTTAATGCGGGGCGGACGCATTAACCTTTGGTAAAAGGATAGGAGGCTGTGCTTTGATTGAAAAGGGGGAGGGCGACCCCTTTTCATAATCTATCTTATGCAGTTTGATAGAAGGTGCCTGTGCGTTTGCTAGATTTATAGAAAAAATTACTAGATTAATCTTCACGTTTGTTCTTAATCAGTTTTAGATTGAACGCCCAGGTGAATATACTAAAAGGAAATCCTTGATTAAGATCGAATTGATTCTATAAAAGCTTGGGAGGAATGTTGTAATGAAAATGCTTGAAGCTATACCTGCTTTACCGGTAACAGATCTCGAGAGCAGCATAGCGTTTTATCGCGACTCGCTTGGATTCTCGGTCGAGTATGAAGAGGATGGTTTTGCGGTATTAAGCTGGGATGAAGTCCAGATCCATCTGTGGCTGGCAAATGATGAAAGATGGCGCAGGGTGGACAGGTCTGCTCCGGTGATTACTGGTACTGAGTCGTTTATCGCCGGGACAGGAAGCTGTCACATCGGAATGGACGGCGTCGATGAGTTATACGGACGTCTGGAGGACCTTGGGATCTTGCATCCGGATGCGCCTTTAGGCGATCGCCCATGGGGAGTTCGAGAGTTTGCGGTGATTGATCCAGACAACAACTTGCTCACCTTTTATGAACGGCTTGGAAGCTGAAAGAGTACATAGCTGAAAACGACAGCAGAGGCGAATGCAGGCCAAAAGCGGTCTGCTTTTTTTATGAAAAAGGAAAGTTCTGGTGACTTAGCGGTTTCACAATAAGGTCATAAGGTACTCATAAGAGCTTCATGAGACCATGAAAAAGTAAAAGATTGAATTTGAGGGACCCATAAGAGCTTCAGTAGACCGTAAAAAACATGAAAAACTGAATTTGGGGTACTGAAAAATTGCTCTTTGGTTCTATTTTACTAGATTGAGCGAGTCGTTACGACTTTTCGGGTAGCTGGAATATATCTTTCGTCCTTATCGGTTACGTCCTATGGAGAATAGCGAATTTTGACAGTCCTGTGGAATAATTGAATTATTCAAATTATTTTATTCGGAGGGCGAGAGATGAAACGGTTAACTTTTCTGATTTGTGTGATGCTTGTATTCTCAACATGGTTTGCAGCATTGACACCGGTAATGAAGGTGAATGCGGAAACGAGTGGAACAACAATCATCAACACGAAATTGCAAGATGCGATGGAAGCTACATCAGACCCACTTGAGGTGATTGTGACCTTCCATACGAACGATGGGCCGACTAAAGAACATGCCCAACTTTTAAAAGAGGTAGGGATTACGAAGGGAGTCACGTTCAACCAGCTTCCGATGGCAGGGGTTTTAGCGACGACGAAACAGATCGAATCGCTTGCCCAGCTTGAAGAAATCCGTTCCTTATACTTAAACGAAGAACTCGGATATGAAAATGAAGACTCGACAGACCTGACTGGGGTAGACAAGCTTCGTGAAGATACGGCTCTTACCGCCAAAAACGACGGTCTACCGGTTTCGGGCAAAGGTGTTGGCGTCGTCATCAATGACAGTGGTGTCGATGGGACCCATAAAGACATTAAATTCGGTGACCATCTGGTACAAAATGTCCAGGGTGCGACGAATTTGAATGCATTCAGTGATTTGCTTCCAATAACATATGTAGAAGATGTTCCGAATACGGACAGTGACTCCGGGCATGGGACGCATGTCGCTGGGATCGTCGGTGGAAATGGGGCAATGTCGAGTGGGAAATATGAAGGGGTCGCGCCTGGCGCAGATTTGATCGGATATGGTTCCGGCGCTGGAATCTCAATCCTTGATACACTCGGCGGATTTGATTATGCATTGACCCATCAAGCTGAGTATGACATCCGTGTCATCACGAATTCATGGGGATCGACAAGTGATTCCGGAACCGAGTTTGATCCTGAAGATCCGATCAATATCGCTACTAAAAAGCTATATGACCGGAACATAATCACCGTATTCTCTGCTGGCAACTCAGGGCCTGGAGAAGCGACGATCTCTGGTAACTATAAAAAAGCGCCATGGGTAATCACGGTTGCGGCGGGTGACAAGCATGGGAACCTTACCGATTTTTCGTCCCGCGGTGTGAAAGGGAAAGGCGGTACGGTGACGGTTGATGATGAAGAGTTCACTTGGGAAGACCGACCGACGATCACAACCCCTGGGGAAGATATCATATCGACAAAGACTATAGCGCCATTGACAGCATTAAGTGCTGACAAGGATGCGGAGACTCTCGATCCTGCTCATCTGCCGTATTACACTCATATGAGCGGGACTTCGATGGCCGCGCCGCATGGGGCTGGGATTGTAGCCTTGATGCTTGATGCTGATCCAAGCCTCACACCGAAAGAAGTGAAAGAGATCATCCAGCAGACTGCGACCAACATGCCAGGATATGAATCTTGGGAAGTCGGAGCAGGTTATGCGAATGCATATGCGGCTGTAGATATGATTCTAAACGATAAAAATTACGGCCAAACGCTTAATCTAACGAATGAATACAATGCGAATGTAGAAATGGATGTCGAACGGACACCTGTAGAGGTTGAATACAATCCTGTGACAGCTGACTCGAATAAGGTGACGTTTGAAGTTGAGGAAGGATTGACAGAGCTTGTCGCGCGTATCAATGCAAAAGGGCTTCTTGGTGAAACAGGGAATCCGCTCAACCTTGTGCTTACCTCACCAGACGGAACAGAATACTCTTCAGGAATATATGTTCTCTTTACGCTATATACCGACCGTACAGTCCAGGTGACGAGTCCAGTGCCTGGTACGTGGACTTTAGAAATACGAGGGCTCCAGGGCAGTGTTGGGCTGCCCGAAACGGTTGAAGGCGAACTTGCTTTTAAAAAAGCGAGCGGTTTCACTGGGTTGAATGACATCAGCGGCCATCCAGCAGAAGGGGCAATCAAGATCGGGGTGAGCGAGCGGCTTTTGGATAGCGATAAGAACGGGAACTACAAGCCAGATAACGCTTTGACACGTGCTGACCTTGCAAAATACCTGACGATGGGTGCTGGAATCCGCCAGTATCTTCCAAATGGCGGGGCGAGTTTTACCGATGTAGCTTCGAGTGATACGGCTTATGTGGAAGCAGTCGCTGCAAAAGGTGCCGCCTTGAAAGATACAGCACAGGGAGATGGCGGTGTTCTATTGCCTACAGCTGACGGTAAATTTTCACCAAAGAAAGCTGTTGACCGTACTGAGCTTGCCTATGCTCTTGTGCAAAGCTTAGGACTCGAAAGTGAAGCGAAGGCGCTGAATGATGAACCATTGACAGTGCAATATAAGGATGAAAGGGTTTCAGTAGAGGATGAAGATCAAGTTCCAGATCATTTAAAGGGATACGTCCGTCTCGCTCTAGACCTGAACATTCTCAATGCCTATTTTAATGTCACTCAAGGTCCGTATGATCTTGAGCCGACTGTCACAGCTGTTTTTGAGCCAGCACAGACAGTCACACGAGGAGATTACGCCGTTGCCATCTCCCGTTACTATTCGAACTACTTGATGCCTTGATGACAATAGAATTCAGTTGACCTCCTGACATAGCGTCAGGAGGTTTTTTTGTTGCGATGAAGGAATGTCTAGCTCCAACGCCCAACCACTTGGGTCACTTCAGACCTCCTGTGGCGGCAACACATTGATTTAAATCGAAGGATTTACCCACGCAGAACCGAACTTTGTTTGGTTCGAGCCTCCTCCCAATGACTTTCGTGGCTGATCAGGGCGTTTGCTCTTTTCTTATGGCGGAAATATACATTATTATTCAAATATTATGTACTAAAATAAGGTAATTTAAGTATTTTTATAATAACTATTGAATAAATATTATTGAGTATGTATAATAATTCGAAAGAGAGATGAGTTAGGAGAGATGCAAAATGGCAAAGGCCGTTGAACTATTACCGACAAAAGGATTGACCGCTTCCAATTTCACAGGTCAGGATTTTCTTACAATCGCTGATTTCCATTCAACAGAAATCATGTACTTACTTAAACAAGCTTTAAAGTTGAAACAGGAACAGAAGCTCGGCGTAGCACACAAGCATTTGAACGGTAAGGTATTAGGTATGATCTTCGATAAGGCGTCGACGCGTACGCGGGTTTCTTTTGAAGTTGGGATTATCCAACTTGGAGGGAATCCGATTTATTTGAACACGAAGGATACCCAGCTTGGACGCGGGGAAACCGTTGCTGACACGGCTAAGGTGTTATCTCGTTACGTGGATGCTGTCATGATCCGGACATTCGCACATAAGACAATTGAAGAATTTGCAGCGAATGCAGATATTCCTGTGATCAATGGCCTCACGGATTTACACCATCCTACGCAGGTGATGGCGGATCTGTTGACGATCTTAGAATATAAGGGCAAATTGAAAGGGTTGAAATTGTGTTATCTCGGTGATGGTAACAACAATATGACCCATTCCCTTCTAGAAGGTGCCGCAAAAGTCGGGATGGACATCGCCGTCGCAAGTCCTTTTGGGTATGAACCCAATCAGATGATACGCGATCAGGCGAAGCTTGTAGCAAAACAGAATGGGAGTTCCGTGGTGATTACCAACTCTCCGGATGAAGCGATCCAAGACGCGGACGTAGTGGTTACGGATGTATGGGCAAGTATGGGGCAGGAAGAAGAGTTCGAAACCCGTGTAGAAGCTTTCAAGCCTTACCAGGTGAACAGTAAGCTCTGTGAAAAAGCGAAGGACGATTTTATGTTCATGCACTGCTTGCCGGCACACCGAGGCGAGGAAGTAACCGCTGAAATCCTCGATGGTCCGCATTCCGTCGTTTTTGACGAAGCTGAAAATCGCCTCCATGCACAAAAAGCGATCATGCTTGCGCTTATGGGAAATAATTAAATGATAACAAGGTAAAAGGGGAAGATCCATAACAAAAGGATCACCCCTTTCTTTATATGAAAAAAGGCAGCGACAGACTATACCGGAGCAAAATCTGGTACAGTAAGTGCAATCGTAAATCCTCAACTCTAGCCAGCGAAAACGTGCACATCATCAGTGTTTCTAGGCACATGAACATTTCCATGGATATCGATTATCCCAGGTTATTCCAGGATTTCGTCCATATTATGCAAATACGATGAACCCTTCGTGAATACCTCCGAGATCAAATAGGGATATTAAAAAAAGAGATCTTTTATCCAGGAGGTACATAGATGGCAAACATATTCGAGGCATTAGTCGATTATATGAAGAAGACCTACGATGATGAACCGAAAACTCCCTTGCATGTTGGGGAGGTAATGGGATGCTGGCTGTATTATACTGCGCTTGCAGAAGAAATTCCTGCTTTGGAAATTTGTTTGAACACTACGATTGATGATGAATTAAGCATAATCGTAAAAGAAGGAAAAGACTTAGGTGAGTCCCAATTGAATAGGCTTGAAGCGTTCATGCTGGAGGAAGGCATTCCATTGCCGAGAGCAGATGCACATAAACCGAAAACAGACCCGAATGCTATACCGCCTGGCGTTAAAGCGACTGATAATGAAATTGCCAATTTACTAAGTGTTAAAGTGGTAAGTAATATCCTGATGTGTGCAACAAATATGACCCAATGTATACGGGGTGATATGGAAAAAATCTGGGTGGAATTACAAAGTGAGAAAATGCTTTACGGATCCAAACTGAAAATGCTGATGCGAAAAAGAGGCTGGATCAAGGTGCCACCATACTACACACCTTCTGGCCAAGAGGGATGATGGAAGAAACAGGCTGCCACCGGCAGCCTGTTTTTACGTTATTTCCGATGAAACCGAAATCCCCGCAAAAAAGGTGACTAAGCTTCGGATGTTGTACCCCTTTAGGAAGAAGGTTGTGATTAGATCATTTTTCAATTGTTTCGGCTTATAAATTCAAAAATCAGCTTAAATATTCAACCAGTTAAAATTGAAAAAAATAATTACGCTAAAGAGTAATTTATGATTGCTTTTTAGAGTAATTTAGAATACTATATAAAGTAACAGGAGGTGTAAAAATTGGAAAAGATAGAAAATATTCGTTTGAACGTGGCATTATTGCGGAAAAAAGTACCGAATTTGACCACTGCAGCCAAATCTGTCGGGTTACGGCCAGCGACAGTCTCGAACCTATGCACAGGAAAAATTCCAGTGGGACGTTCAGAGGTCCGCACATTAATTGCGCTCGCAACGCTTGCTGAATGTAGTCTTGATGAATTGATTATCAGAGGGGAGAAGATCGATATGATCGAAACGGGGATCAAAACATTGGATTTGTTCGCACCACTCGCAAAAGGAGGGACAATCGGCCTGGTCGCGCGCCACGGAATGGGGCAACTGGTCATTTTAGCTGAATTGACACATCGCCTTAAACAGAACGGCTATGTATCGGTTCTTTTAAAACCCGAAGGAGACCATGAAGACATCAATGACATTTTGGAATACTATGATGTCGTTGCAACGTCTGTGGATGAAGCGTATGAAAAAATGGCTGGCTTCGGCAATCAGAAGGATATCATGTTTACTGCCGATCGTTCACATGTCCTGACAGGGGAAATCCATGATCTTCAACAACGCCTTCAAGATGTTGGTGTACAGAACGTGACCACCTTCCTTCTGGATCTGAAAGGGGAAGCGGTAGATGAAGGCCTGCCATATGGCCCGCTTGAAACGTTGTGGCAATTCGATATTGATTTGGCTACCCGCCATAAGTTCCCGGCGATCAATCCGATTTACTCAACCTCATCGGTCCTCGAAGGGGGACATCTGGATCAAAATCACTTGACCATCCAGCAACGCGCGCAAAAGCTGCTGCGTCGTTACCGGGAACTCCGTGCTGTCGTCAATGTGAGGGGAATCAAGAGTGTACCGGAAGCGGAAAAAATTACGTACAAAAGAGGCGAGCGGCTTGAAGCCTATTTGACACAGCCGTTTTACGTCGCAGAGCAATTCACTGGCAAGAAAGGCGAAACGGTCAGCCTGAAAAACACACTCGTTGACGTTCAGAAGATTTTAGAGGGCTCCGCCGATTGGAAAAATATCGATCAACTAGACTACATCGGAACGTTGTAACCTTAACTAAGAGTGCTGATCCACATGATCCAGCACTCTTAGTTAAGTGTCAAGAATAAAATGATTCAGAAATTTCATTAAAATTCGATTGATGAATGGAAAATAGCATTCTAATAAAAAACTTAGGCAACCTTATTATATGTGGTTGGAAAGCCGAGAGATTGGTGTGACAACACGGAAGAAGGAATAATCGATTTTGCTTCGGCGTCGCCGGATTTGAACGTGTTTCCATATTTGGATTTCCAGCATTGCTTAAACAAAGCGATCGATACATACAAATATCACCTGTTTACATACGGTTATTCACAAGGGCTGGAAAGGCTTCGCCAAACGCTCGTTTCCCATTTGGCCAACAATCAGGTATTTTTACAAAAGCGGAGAGTAGTTTCGTCACTTCAGGTGTCCAGCAGGCGCTGGAAATTTTGGCGAAAATGCCTTTCCGAACGGAAATGCGGATTTACAACGTAAGGAATTCCAATATAAAAAAACCAATTCTTCAGCATTTGAAATTAAGAAATTAGGTTTTTTTCGCAACTCCATAAACTCGTTCTGAAATGGATAACAGATTAGTTCTTCGAATGGAAAAGAAGAATCAATTCTTTCAACTATTTCATCTAGGAAACCGTTAGAATAAACTCTCAATCGGTTTTTGAAAGACGAATAAAAATACGTGGATATCCATCATGAAACCTTAAAACCCGAACGATACAAAGAATTTTTATGGTTATTGTTCCATTTTAGACGCTTATACGTTATAATCCAATTTATAATTCAATATCAAACTCGTATAATCGCAGGAATCGGCCTGCAAGTCTCTACCCGGTCACCGTAAATGACTGGACTACGAGTGATGACCGCAATGTAAAGTTGGCCCATCATATATGTCGGGTTTACCTTATATTGGTGTATCTATTCACGATCACTCGAGGAGACAGTTTAAGTCTACTCGGGTTTTTTTATTTTCACCCGGAAAAGTCCGTTGTCCTCGGAAGAATGGGTTTGTTTATTTTCTTGCCGAGAAATCGATAATGAGGAATAACAGTACTACTTACTTAAAAATGATTAGGAGGTATTTCATTATGCAACTGCTGAAGGAGAAAGTGTTGGAGGAAGGGATTGTGCTATCTGATCAGGTATTGAAGGTAGATGCGTTCTTGAATCATCAAGTTGATCCAGCACTCATGTCATCGATCGGGAAGGAGTTCGTGTCACGTTTCTCAGGAGAAAAAATCACTAAAGTTTTGACGATCGAATCATCAGGGATCGCCCCTGCACTCATGACGGCTGCTCATCTGGATGTACCTCTCATTTACGCAAGAAAGCAAAAGTCACTTACTTTGAAGGATGATATTTATGTAAAGAAGGTTTACTCCTTTACAAAGCAGGTTTCGAGTGACTTGACGGTAGCAAAGAAATTCATAGCACCCGATGATCGGGTCCTGATCGTTGACGATTTTTTGGCTCATGGTGAGGCTGCCCTCGGGTTGGCCGACATCATTTTCCAAGCGGGTGCTGAGGTAGCAGGAATCGGAATCGTCATTGAAAAGGCATTCCAAAACGGTGGGGAAAAACTGAAAAATGCCGGATATCGAGTGGAATCCTTGGTCCGGATCGCGTCACTGGAAAATCAAAGGGTCGAATTTGCAGAGAACCGTGAAGAAAAGGAGAAGATCAACTATGCAACGTCCATCTAAAGTTTTCTCATTAGGGTTTCAACATGTACTGGCCATGTATGCTGGTGCGGTCATTGTACCACTCATCGTTGGGGGAGCGTTGAAACTTTCAGCTGAACAGCTGGCTTATCTCGTTTCGATCGATTTATTCACTTGTGGTTTGGCAACGTTGTTGATGGTTTGGAAAAACCGCTTTTTCGGCATCGGGCTTCCGGTTGTCTTAGGCTGTACGTTTACTGCAGTCGGGCCGATGATTGCGATCGGAAGTGAACATGGCATTTCAGCGATTTATGGCGCAATTATTTTATCAGGTATATTCGTAGTTTTGTTTGCTGGATTTTTTGGGAAACTGGTTCGATTCTTTCCACCTGTCGTTACAGGATCAGTTGTAACCGTTATCGGCATTACACTCATCCCGGTTGCGATCACGGACATGGGCGGTGGTCAAGGAAGTCCTGATTTCGGAAGTCTGGATAATCTTGCATTATCGTTTGGGGTACTGGCTCTGATCATATTGATGAACCGTTTTTTGAAAGGTTTTCTTCGCACGGTTTCGATTTTGATGAGTCTGATTGTCGGTACGATCGTTGCTTCTTTCATGGGGAAAGTGGATTTTGCCTCGATTGCAGAAGCTTCATGGTTCCATATGATCAAGCCATTCTATTTCGGATTACCGACATTCGAATTTTCTGCAGTTCTCACGATGATGTTAGTGGCGACCGTCACCATCATCGAATCAACCGGCGTCTTTTTAGCATTAGGAAAAATCTGTGGGAAAGAGATTTCATCGGATGATTTGTCCAAAGGATACCGCGCTGAAGGATTAGCCGTCCTATTAGGTGGTATTTTCAACGCATTCCCCTATACGACATACTCTCAAAACGTCGGCCTTGTCCAAATGACGAATGTGAAGACGAGAAATGTGATCTTTACTGCTGGCGGCATATTAGTCGTGCTTGGCCTTATTCCGAAAGTGGCAGCATTTACGACCTTGATTCCAACGCCTGTACTAGGTGGAGCTACCATTGCCATGTTTGGCATGGTCGTCTCGACAGGGATTAAAATGCTAGGAAGCAATGTTGACCTGGATAATCATGAGAATCTTTTGATCATTGCTTGTTCCGTAGGTGTCGGTCTTGGGGTCACTGTATCTCCGACCTTGTTCGACCAATTGCCTCAGGGCTTCCAAATCTTTACGGATAACGGAATCGTAGCAGGAAGCCTGGTAGCGATCGTCCTGAACATGGTCTTTAATTTCCGTCCAAAAACGACAGTTGATATTGCGGAGTCTGAAAATCTAAACCATAAAGCAGGCTGATTGAATTAAATCCAAACAGATGAAAATCCGAAAATCCCTCTTAAAGGTTACCGTTAGAGGGATTCCTTTTTTAAAAAAATCTTTCTCCTATGCATCCCTCATCTGCAAATCTCCGCTCCCTCGTTGTTAGAAGGTAGCTTGAGGTACTTATCTTCAAGTGTATGTTCATACATGAAGGAGTTTTATCACGTGAATTCGGGTCCCTTAGGTGATATCATTTGTACAATAGCTTTTATGCTCCTAAACTGATCATTCCTAAATAATAGAGGAGAATCGCTCATGTCCAACAAGACGATATCGAATGAGAAAAGGTTCTCAATAACCGGGCTCCTTATCCTGCCAATCATTGGCCTGTTCATTGCTCGACAGTTCTACGCGAACGAATGGCTTGAACTTTTATCTGGAATTTATTTGTTATTCATCATAGCCCTTTTGCTGCCAGGTGCCAGAGGGCTTTTTAGATATTTGACCATCCTGTTGTTAGTACTTAGTGTCATATTCCTTCTGAATGAAGGGACTTCTTTTCAAGTATGGATCCAAAGTGTGTCGATCAACCATACGTTAGTCGCACTTTTCATCAGTGTTCCATTCTTAGGCGTACCTATCAAGTCGAAGGAATACTTGGAAGCGCTCAAACAAGTCTACATACGATACATGCAGAATCCAAATGTGTTCTTCTTCTTGACACAATCATTCACACATTTCATGGCGATCATTTTGAATATTGGCTCGGTTTCAATCTTTTATCAGTTAGGTGCGGTTAATCCATATATCAACTCTTCGAGGAAACTTTCTACGCCGCTGATGCGTGGTTTCGCTACAGCCCTGATCTGGTCCCCATTCTTTGCGGCAATGGCCCTCGTTACTACCTATCTTCATATAGAGTGGTCGAAAAGCGTTCCGTTTTTATTAGGATTTGTCCTATTATCATTTATCGCGAGCAGCCTGCTCGAGTGGCGTATGAATCGGAAAACCCCATCAGAAGTAGAAGAAATAGCTGTAATAGAAGCTGAAACTGATGAAGAAAATGATCGATATGGAGGACCGCTTCAAATTGGAAAACTGGTTGAGTTAAGCAGTTTCTTTGTCTCGATCATCGTTGCTTTGCTTGTATTCGAGCAATTTACCAGTTTATCGATGGTCACCCTTGTCATTTTCATTTCGTTTCTATTCCCGATGTTTTGGCTTACGGTTAAAAGGCGGTTCAGACGATTTATTATCGAGTTTGTCCGGTATATTTCAATCACGATCCCCCTTTTGAAAAAGGAAGTACTTTTATTTTTGGTGGCTGGATTGTTTAGCGGTGCAGTGGCACAAACAGGCTTTGGTGCCTGGATTGCCGATATGCTCAATCATATGTACGGGGGTTATGTAGGTGTATCACTGTTCATCATATTGACTGTTATTATCTCTAGCTTGGTCGGGTTCCATCCAATCATGATCATCACCGTTTACGTAACTAGTCTTGAGCCGGCTGCCATCCATCTTTCAACCATGTATTTTGCCGTCCTGTTACTTGGCGCATGGGGGATTGCGACCTCCATTTCCCCAATGACAGGGGTCGGCCATCTATTGGCCCACGAAATGAAAGAGAAAGTGTTTAATATCTCGTTCCGGTGGAATCTCGGATATGGAGTGCTTTCCTTAGGTCTTTTGATCACATACATGGTCGTTTTACATGAAATCGGTATGATTTAGATATGCGGTTTTATAGATTAATTTCGGTGACTAGCTCTCATCATAAGAAAAAGAGTTAATTGCACGCTTTCAGGATTACTTGCACGAGTCCGAAAACCAACGGAAAAGGATGAGGATGATGAACTTACGAACTGAAATCTGTTCACTTTTTGCCATTGAATATCCTATTATTCAGGCGGGAATGGCTGGCGGAATTACTTCACCCGAACTTGTTGCTGCTGTCTCCAATGCTGGGGGACTCGGCACTTTGGGTGCTGGTTACTTAACGCCTGATGAAACAAGAGAAGCGATCCGGAAGATCCGGGAGCGGACCGACCGGCCTTTTTCTGTAAATCTATTTCGGGTAGAGATGGAAGAAGAAGACTCCCGTACAACTGCTGTCGAAGAAAATCTTATGCCGATCTATGAAGAACTGGGTATCTCTCCGTCTGCAGAACAACCTGAAGTTACAGATCACTATGAAAAACAGTTTGATATCTTGATAGAAGAGAAGGTGCCTGTGATCTCTACCACATTCGGAGTACCGACCAAAAACCAAGTGAACCTTGCCCATGGACAGGGACTCAACCTGGTAACGATGGTGACGACCGTAAAAGAAGCAATTAAAGCGGAAGAAGTCGGGGTTGATGTGGTCGTTGCCCAGGGCGGGGAAGCTGGAGGGCATCGCGGAACGTTCGAGATGGAAAATGGAAGAGGTGCTACGATTGGGACATTGGCGCTCATCCCTCAGGTTGTGGATCATGTATCGATTCCCGTCATTGCGGCTGGCGGGATCATGGATGGGAGAGGCCTTGTCGCAGCACGTGCGTTAGGAGCAGATGGCATCCAGCTAGGAACCCGTTTTCTGAATGCGGTCGAGAGCGGCACCGATCCTGCTTATAAAAAAGCATTGCTCGAATCGGATGAAGAAAGCACGGAAATTACAACGGCTTTTTCTGGAAGACCTGCTCGGGCGATCCGAAATCGATTTATGGAATTTTTAAAATTAAACGAAATCGAACCGCTCACCTACCCGATCCAGAACTTCATCACGAAAGAAATCCGTACTGCTGCCAAACGGCAAGGGAAAGCAGAGTACATGTCACTCTGGTCAGGCCAGGGCAACCGACTTATCAAAGACGGGCAGACAACTGAAGAAATCATCAAGGAAATCATTGCAGAAGCAAAAAAGACCCAAGGCCAGTTGTAAAGGTCTTACCGCTTGAGGTCCGGCTGTTCAAAAGTCTTAACACCAACTTTATAGGACACAGGTGACCTTATTGTGGTAAATGGAGCGGTCGAAATTACATTACCCGAATGCAACACCGATCGGAGAGATTTATGATCGCTGGATTGGAAAGTATGAACACCATCGTATCGAAGTATTAAGTGAATTGAAAAGAAATCTTGAGGAGGAGAAAGATGACTGAGACGAAATTTGTTTATGCTACCTACATAGCAACGACACCGGAGAAGCTTTGGAAAGCATTGACTAGAAGCGAATTCACTGAAAAATACTTTTTTGGCACAAAAGTCGAATCTGATTGGCAAGAAGGTTCACAGGTTACCTATTCGCGGAATGGGGAGACTACCGACCATGGTGTAATTCTGAAGTGTGATCCGTACCGTCTGCTTTCTTTTACATGGAACAATGTATCAGATGAATCCATCCGAAAAGAGCCTTCACAGGTCACTTTCGAGTTGAAACAAATGGGCTCGACTGTGAAATTGGCACTCAGACACGAAAATCTTCAACCTGGTGACATAGTAGAGAGAGAGGATACTTTCGAAGGGTTTAACAATGGATGGCCAGCGATTTTAAGCAACTTGAAAAGTCTTCTCGAAACAGGGAAAACCTTGCCACCTTTATCAATTTGACAACTTTACCGATTTTACCGAACGAAAAAGCCAACTCCTATAGTTTGGGGTCCCTTCAGGAAATTGAATAAAGGGAGTAGAGAGGGGTGAAAACGTCTGTGGAACTGCGGAGGACAGGTTTGAGTCCTCCAGTCCCACAGCATGTCGGTGTGAATCGGTTAGTTGACACGATTCACATACAGTCGGAATCGTTCTTTTAGAAGAGCCCAGTCTTGGTCTTCAAGCATTTCTTCGGTGATCAGGTTTCGATCTATTCTGATCACCTCTGCTCCAGCATTCATATAATCCTCAACATTTTCTTCGCTTGAACACATGAGGGGGATATCATCGAACGGTTCCAATACGGCTGCGATAAACGAAGGTCCTAGAGCAGAAGCAGGAAAGATATTGACCATAGATGCTCCCTGGATCGTCGCATGAACCATTTCTGTAGGTGTGAAGACTCCTGGGATGTACAAAGTATGGCGGTTGTTCGCAAAATAAAGGACTTCTTTCACCATGATCGGTGAAACCAGAAAATCGGCTTTCACTTTGATGGCATCCTCTGCATCATCAATAGAGAACACGGTTCCTGCTCCTATCAGCAAGTTTGGAAACTCTTTCTTGATCTTTTTGATTTTGGATATACCGTTGGGTTCATCCAAAGTAATTTCAATCGCTTTAGCACCGCTATCAACCAATGCCTGTACAATCTCTGAAAGATGGTCATCAGGCATGTTCCGCAACACTGGGACGATTTTTGCCTCTTTAAGCTCCTCCAACATAGAAGTTCACCTCCAGATATTTGAAGTGCAGGCTGTATCCTTCCCTTGCACCTATCTATGAAAACGAAAATAATAGATTATTTTTAGGATGTCTGTTGTATGGTTTCCCAATCTACATGGATTTTAAAACCAAATCCTCGTTTTTCAATGGGATTACATCAAAAGTCTTAGTTCAGTTTCAAACCTTTGCTCGTTTTTCCTTCCTGGTTGATTGATTAGGATAGAAGAAAGAGGAAAGGAAAAGGGAGAGATATGTAATGAGTAAATTCATTTGTACGACATGTGGCGTCCAATATCCTGAAAGTACACACAAACCGGAAAGTTGCCCGATATGCCGTGAAGAGCGGCAATATGTGAATCCGAAAGGACAGGACTGGACCACGCTTTACACAATGATCGAGAGCAGAGATTACAAAAATGAAATTAAACAGGAAGAAGAGTATCTGTACAGTATTAAGACTACTCCGAGCTTTGGAATCGGACAGACGGCTTACCTGGTAAGAGAGAATGGTTTCAACGTCCTTTGGGACTGTATAACCTACCTTGATCAAGAGACCATCAATGCAATCGGAAAACTAGGGGGAATCGACGCCATTGCTTTATCACATCCCCATTACTATTCCACTCAGGTTGAATGGGCTCATGCATTTGACGCGCCGATTTCCATCCATGAAGATGACCGGCAATGGGTGATGGAACCGAGTGAGCGGATATACTTCTGGTCAGGAGAGGAACTGCCGTTAAAATCCGGAATTACACTTCATCGCCTGGGTGGTCATTTCAATGGTGGCGCCGTTCTCCATTGGAAGGAGGGTAACGCAGGAAAAGGTGTCCTGTTGACGGGAGACATCATCCAGGTCGTTGCTGATCAGAATTGGGTAAGCTTCATGTACAGCTATCCAAACCTGATTCCTCTGCCTGCTAGGAAGGTGGAGGATATTGCGAACCGTGTAAAGCCGTTAAGGTTCGACCGTATCTATAGTGCCTTCCATAAAATTGTGAAGACAGAGGCAAACGAAGCGGTTCAACGGTCCGCAAAGCGGTATATGGATGCGATTGAGGGAAAGCTGTTTAATACGTGATGAAGTTAAGAAAAAATTAATCTTTAATCTAGGTGGAGTTAAGAAATGCTCGATATCCTGTGATAGTAAAAATATATTACGCACAGGAGTGATTGAAATGCATCATGTTGGTTTCTTTCCATGGTTCATTTTTCCGATCCTTTTTATTTTCATTGGAATCTTCGTTACGAGCCTCATTTTGTTAAGGAGAAATGGAGGATACTACCGTAGAGGATCTTATAACGCAATGGAAATGCTTGAGAAAAGGTATGTCAATGGTGAAATTGACGAAAGCGAGTTTAAAAAAATCAAAGAAAACTTGAAGTGATTTGTATGGAACACCGCTGATGAAGCGGTGTTTCTGTATGATGCAACCTTCAGTTGGTTAGGATATGATTGGTTTAGAATGGAAGGAAGGATGGTGAATACATGTCGATACGAAGAAAACTGATATTGTCGAATATAGCAATGGTCGTCATCCCTGTCTTTCTATTTGTTTTGGCTGTTTTTTTGCTTATATCGCTATTATTTGGCGATTTCAATGGCTTTTGGTCTGTAATGAATGATGAAGATCGAACGGATACGGAGAGGATAGATCAAGAATTCGCTGAGCTGAAGAAACTGGCTTCCATATCTCCTGATCAGTTGGAGGGTCAACAACAACTCATTAAATTCAAGGAGGACCTGGCAAAACACCATTCTTCCTTGATCGTAAGAAAGGAGAATGAAATCCTATTTCGTTCTTCTGAGCTTGGAAACCTCTCTGTCAATGACCTGCCTGCTTTCGGTAATGACAGCTTCCAACGCCCAGTTCAATGGATCGGCGGCGAACATTATCGTCTTCGGTCATATGACTTTTACTTCGATAACGGTACAGAAGGAACGATTTTCCTTCTCCAGGATCCTGGAGGAAACTTCGGCAGAGGGTTTTTCCCCTTGTTGTTCGGAATTCTTCTTCTGATTTTGATCGGAACAAACGGGTTCCTCACTTATTTGGTGTCAAGAAGCATAATCAAACCGGTCAATGAATTGATTAAAGCCTCTAATCGGATAAGTGAAGGGGCCCTTGATTTTGAAATTGTCAACAAGAAAAAAGATGAATTGGGAGAGCTTTCTAGAACATTCGATCATATGCGGAAAAAGTTGAAAGAGTCGATTCGTGTACAATTGAAATATGAAGAAAATCGAAAAGAACTGGTAGCCAATATCTCTCATGATCTCAAAACACCGATTACATCGATAAAAGGGTATATAGAAGGAATTCAGGAAGGTGTAGCCAATACACCTGAAAAAATGAATCGTTATCTAAAAACGATTTATACAAAAGCAAATGATATGGACTATTTGATTGACGAACTATCGTACTATTCCAAACTGGATTTGAACCGGTTACCTTATGATTTCGAAGAATTGGATATCCGCTCGTTTTTGACGGACTTGAAGGAAGAGCTTGCGTTTGATCTGGAACAGGATGGTGTAGAACTCTCTTTCCAAGCAGACAATGACCGAACCTATCATGTTCTGGCAGATCGAGAAAAAATAAAACGGGTGGTTGCGAACATCCTCAATAATAGTTTGAAGTATATGGATAAACCTGACAAATTCATCATAATCCGCCTAGAAGAGAAACAAACTCAGGTTATGGTACAGATTGTAGATAACGGTTCTGGTATCCCGGACAATGCGCTACCTTACATTTTCGATCGTTTTTATCGAGCAGAGCCATCCAGGAATACGAGTTCTGGCGGAAGTGGTCTAGGTCTCGCGATTGTTAAGCGGATCATCGAAGATCATAAAGGGGAAATATGGGCTGAAAGTAAAATTGGAGAAGGCACATGTATCCATTTTACCTTACCAAAAGTGAAGGGAAAGGAGGCAAAAAATGAATAGACTGTTGATCATCGAGGATGATGTGAGTATTGCAGAACTTGAACGTGACTATTTGGAAATCAACGGTTTTATGGCAGATATTGAAACAACCGGTGATCAGGGGCTGACAAAAGCCATCAACGAGGAGTACTCCCTTATTATTCTTGACATCATGCTGCCCGGTAAAGATGGCTTCGAACTCTGTAAAACGATACGGGCGTCAAAGGACATCCCTATTTTGCTTGTAACCGCAAAGAAAGAAGATATTGATAAAATCCGTGGACTTGGTTTAGGAGCAGATGATTATATTGTAAAGCCGTTCAGTCCCGGTGAACTCGTGGCAAGGGTAAAAGCACATTTGGCAAGGTATGAACGTTTTTTGGGTAAGAATCGAAATCATGAGGAACTCCGGGTCCGCGGCCTGAAGATTGAAAAAAATACCCGCAGGGTTTGGATGAATGGAAAAGAAATTTCACTTACGACAAAGGAGTTCGATCTTTTATTATTTTTGGCTAACCACCCGAATCATGTATTCAGTAAAGATCATCTGTTTGACCGGATTTGGGGTATGGACTCATACGGGGACATCACCACAGTAACCGTACATATCCGGAAATTACGTGAAAAAATTGAAACTGACCCTTCCAATCCTCAATACATCGAAACAGTTTGGGGAGCAGGATACCGCTTCAAAGCATAAGGAAAACTGGGTTGATCTGATGGGCTGTCCCGTAAGTGTCTGACTCTCTTCATTTCTTGTAACATTTAGAGGAAAATCGTGGTTTTGAGACTAAATGTTGTGATGGAAGTGTCTGATACTTTCTTTTGGGATAGCCCCTTTTTTATTCTTAAGGTTTTTTTAATAAATGGTTTAGAAGATTTTTAGGAATAGCCCTTATCATCTTAAGAGAAATCAATTTTTGAAAGGAAGGGTGCAATGGGTTCATTGAAGATTCCGCCAATGGCTCTACGGACTTTCAGATTCATTTATGCTTTATCAGCTATTATTTTGGTGACCTGTATCGTACTTCAAGTTTTTATTGCTGGATCTGCCTTATTTTCAAACACGAGCGACTGGATTATCCACACCACTTTTGTCAGTTATTTTGAATTCATCCCTCTTGGAATGTTCCTTCTGTCTTTTATCGGAAAAATTACTGGGAAACTGAGATGGATAAGCCTGGGAATCTATCTATTGATTTTGCTTCAATATATGACCATCCATGTATTTTCAGGAATGGGAAGCATCATCGCTCTACACCCGGTTGTTGCTCTCTTATTATTTTGGGGAGGAATATATTTGGTCAAGAACTCCTCTCATTGGTTGAGTGTTAAATAGCCTCGAATTGGTGAGGTTTATTCTATGTATCTATTATGGTTAATTCTGTTGACTATGTTCAGTTATAAAGTGGTATTAGTTTTTAATACAGAGAGACAATTAAAAAAAGCGATCATCATTACCTATTCTCTTTTTTGTTTCTTTGTTTTAGTTTTGGCTATTTCCACAAAATGAAAACTTGGGGAGGTCAAATCATCTTGAAGAAAATAGGTTTGAAGACAAAAAGGATCTTACTCACGTTTCATTTATTATTCTCGGGTATCATGTTAGGTTCGACTGTTGTGTTCCTGATTTTGAGCATTGCGGCTGCAGCTTCAAACGATCAACAGGTATTGATGGCTTCCTATAAGACTATGAACTTATTAAGCAAAACATCTATCCGGGCGTCCACCATTGGTACAGTTGTCACTGGAATTCTATTATCCGCCTTAACCCAGTGGGGATTCCTCCGTTATTATTGGATCATTGTGAAAGAAGTGTTGACCATTTTTTGTATCGGGATTGGTATGGTTGGAATTTATATATGGTCATTGAACGGATTGACAATGGTCGAATCTGAGGCGACTTTTAATCAGGGATTTGTAATCAACCAAACTTCTCTTTTTGCAGGGATCATCCTGCAGATCATTTTCCTTCTTACAATGTTTTTCCTATCTGTCTTTAAACCCTGGGGGAAGAAGAAATATCGGAAAAAGGTTGAAGTTTAATTGCAAAAAGCAATAAAGGACATAAAACGTCGTTCTTTATTGCTTTTTCCATACGGTGTTCCTATTCGATTTGAGCAAGCAAAGCGACCAGGGGTTCTTCCTCCATCCAGATTTCAAAATGATCGATCACATAATCGATTGCTTCGTTTTCGTCTCCAATCCCAATAAAGGCAGGTGGGGTGGAGGGTAATCTTTTCTGATTCAGCATATAGTCTTTTACATGGGGATTGGCTGAATGTGCATCCTTCAATAATTCTAATGTCTTCTCAAAATTTCTGGTTTCCTTGTATTCCAATAGCGCTTTGTTGAAGGCGATGTTGGCGGTATTATCATCATATTCCTTGATCAGCCGCCGTGCCTCCTCATACAATTCATCTTTGATAAGATTAGGGAGAAGTACGTACCGGACACCTTGATTATCCATCGGATTTTCCTCAAGAAGCTCCCTTAGCAAATCGAGTGCGAAGTCCCTTTCCTCTAACTCCAGTTCACATTCTGCATAATTGAATTTCGCCGTCATATACGGTCTAGCTTCTTGAATCATCCACAAATGCCCTTTGTTTTCATTGATGAAATCGGTGCTTAGCTTCTCTTGTTCCCTTATCATGATATCAAAAAAGAAATCTCCCTGTTCCTCCAAATCCAACACTTCATTTAGGTTTTCTGACACTGAAGGATTTCTTTCAAGTTCAGGCTTGATCTCCTCCATGAACTCCACGAATGAACGACTTCGGGTTGAAACCGTAGGTGGAGCAACACCATATTTATTCGCGATTTCCTTTTGTGTTACACGTCGTTCTTCAAAGTACGTATGGGCTACGTATTCTAATCCTGCTGCATAGGATTCGACCTTTGTGATTTGCGGAAACATATAGTAGCAATAATCAACCCATAGCTCGAAAAAGACGCTCATTCCTGTCTCGGTAAATATCCCTTTCGTGTTTTCTTCAAAGCAATTCCAAACCTCTCTTTCTATTGAAGACAGCTCAGTATCATGTATAAGGAATTGTTCCGATTCTTCCAATGCATACATCAACCTGAACGCTTCCTGAATGATTTCAGGGTAGTATTTTTTTAGGTTTATTTGCGGCGGTGACTGTTGATCAATGCTACCTATCTTCTCTGTAACATCTTTTACTACATAAGCTGGAATGAAGATCGGCGGACCGTTCACATAGAATCTCTCTTTAAATGGAAGTAATGACCCAATAAGGTAGAATCCATCCATCGGAGGACCATTCGGGATATTTTCTAATTCAACACTTAACCTTTCTTCCGGTTTTATCGGATCTACTAAGGTACATACATTATCAGCATGATTCTCTACTAGGTAGACAGATGGTTTGCATTGGAGCCATCCTTCGACAGACTCCCGTTCTTCTTTTGAAAGTCTAGTGTTTTCAAGGAAAAGCTCTGCAGGCGTTTTTTTATTTGTAACGGATAGGTGGAATGTACTCCAGCAATAGGAGGCTTCGAGTACATATTGAAAATGTTCTTCTGTGAACGCCTGGAAATCAAGCCGGTCCATCATAACGCTTTGGATGGCATCATTATAAAAGTTGATCGTATACTCTATCAATTTGTTATGTAGCGCATAAAATTCACGCTGCTTCTTTTCAAAAAGGAAGTCTATGACATTATCATTCTTGTCGAGACAACACTTCTTGTATTTCTTACCGCTGCCGCATGGGCAAAGATCGTTCCGTCCAACCGTTTTCATAAGGGAAACCTCCTTAAGTCTCTTTTATTAACAATACTACCATGAAAGGTTTAGGGGAAAAACGCATATGGACATGAATCTTTTCCCAATCAATCTAAGATGAAGGGTTCCGTCTTTCAAGAAATGTTCACACAAGTATCCAGGTGTTGGGTTTAGAATGGAAGTAGAGTCGTTAACAATGTATATGAACGTTAAAAGCGAAGCAAGGGATGGGATAGGACTCATGTATAAAGTGAAATGGTGGATTTTTACTGTGGTTTTGATTACCGCGATGACAGCTTGCAGCAGTCGGGGGGATCATCCGGACTACGAAGAGAAAAAAGACGTTTCAGTTGAAGCTTTGGAAGTCGGCTTACAAGGACCAGATAATCTCCGAAAAAATGAAACAGGTCATTTTGAGGCTATCGTTACGCAAGGTGATGAACAAGTAAATGATGCGGATGAAGTCGAGTTTGAAATATGGAAAGACGGTTCAAAAAAAGAAAGTATCATGTTAGAAGCGAAGAATGAGGGAGAGGGTGTATATTCGGTTGAATACGCCTTTGAAGAGGAGGGTGAGTATGTCGTCCAGTCACACGTAACCGCACGGGATATGCACACGATGCCGACTAAAAAAGTAATTGTAAGCAATTAGGAAAGGATGATCTTCATGAAAAGAATAGGTTCTGTGATCACAATCATTTCCATTATTATTTTAACGGCTTGCGGAGAAGAGAAGCTGGAAAAACCGGATGATTTCGATTTCAAGGTCCAATCATTCCACTATACGAACCAGGACGGTAAAACCGTCAGTTTGGAAGATTTGAAAGGAAAAGTGTGGGTTGCTGATTTTATTTTCACTAGCTGCAAGACTGTTTGTCCTCCGATGACGAATAGCATGGCTGGTCTTCAAAAGAATATTGAAGAAGCAGGGATTGAAGATATAGAGATCGTATCATTCAGTGTGGACCCTGAGGTCGATACTCCAGAAAAGTTGAAGCAATTCGGTAAAAAACATCATGCTGATTTTTCCAATTGGCATTTCCTTACAGGTTATGAACAAGGAGATATCGAAGCGTTTGCCGAAGAAAGCTTTAAAGCCGCAGTTCAAAAAACAGCAGCTTCAGATCAAGTATCACATGGAACCTCCTTTTACCTTGTTGACCAAAGCGGCACAGTTGTAACGCGGTATAGCGGGACAAACCGTTCGGATAAGGAGGACCTGACAGTAATCCAGGATATCAAAGCACTTCAACAATAAAGTCAGTATGAGTTCGAGTTGTACCAAGTAAGAGAGGAACATGATATCTCTAAAATCAAAGAAGTGAATGACCGTGCTTACGGACAGGAAAATGAAGCGAGGCTGAGACGGGATCTGGAACTCATACTTGTTCATTCCAGAGCTGTCATTAGTAGCGGAAACCAGGGATGGGGGTCATATATTGTTCAGCCTGATTTCTATTGAAACAACCGATGGAAAAGAATCGGCACTAACACTTGCTCCCATGGCAGTAAGACCAGACTGGCGAAACAAAGGTGTGGGTTCTTCACTGGTACGTACTGGCCTTGAACGGTGTAAAGCGGCAGGTTATCGTTCGGTCGTTGTTCTCGGACATCCTGGGTTTTATCCAAGGTTCGGCTTTATCAAGGAGAGCACGAAAGGAATCCATCCGCCATTCGAAGTGTCGGACGACGTTTTCATGGTACATGAGCTTGTTCCAGGTACACGGAGGACATCGAAGGGATAGTTCAATATCCAGAAGTCTTTTCAGTGGTCGAGTAATGGTCAGACCGCTTTTTTGTTTTCATGCCGCTTTCCAGTAAATTCGCGCCATTTTATCGATAATCACGCGGATAATAGGTAAATCACACCAGCTTGGGTAATGATCACACCGAATAGGGTATAAGTACTACCATGCAAAAATAAATTACTTTATATTGAAGGTATTGAAAGATCGTTCATAGAAATATGCGGACTCATTTCAACGTATGCAGCCTGCTGTTATCCCTCCATCTTTTCAAAGGCAGCGGGTCTTTCAACAGGATTTTGGCGCAACCAGGATGAAATAGAAGCATTGTTGAAAACCACGGATTTTTCTGCAAATAAGGGAATATATCTTGATTGCGGCACATATGAAACGAATGATGAAAAAATCAACGCTGAGTTCTTGAATTCGAATCTGAGAATTAAAAGCATCCTTCAAGACACGGTCTCGAATTTCATCT
Source organism: Alkalihalobacillus sp. YIM B00296 (assembly GCF_020179385.1). Taxonomy (GTDB): domain Bacteria; phylum Bacillota; class Bacilli; order Bacillales; family Fictibacillaceae; genus Pseudalkalibacillus. Next base: position 33,371 of record NZ_JAIBLJ010000008.1, read on the forward strand.
TCAAAATCATTGATGGGGAGAGCATGACTACCTTTACTTCCAGAAACGAGTGCCAGATCTTGTTGAATTTTATACTTCATGGCTCGTTAAAAACGACGGCTCAATCATAAGGCACCGGATACAAGAGGTATGTTCCAATTTTAAACTGCATATATATCATTCAGACAAGTCTACGAGGTTGATGGTCAAATCAATCTCATTTTTTATACCAAATACCACATTATAATAATTTTAAAAAGATATTGATTTTTATTTGATAAGTGGTATTATTGGTTTGTACACTATTAATAGATGAGGTGATGAAAGAATGGGTAAGAACAAGAATCATATGACGACAAGCTGGGGTGCACCGGTAGGGGACAACCAGAACTCGATCACCGCTGGCTCCCGTGGACCGACGCTGATCCAGGATGTACACCTCCTTGAAAAATTAGCTCACTTCAATCGTGAACGTGTCCCAGAACGTGTCGTACACGCAAAAGGTGCAGGTGCACATGGATACCTAGAGGTAACGAATGACATGAGTAAATACACTAAAGCGAACTTCTTATCAGAGGTGGGCAAAAAGACGCCACTTTTCGTACGTTTTTCTACCGTTGCCGGTGAGAATGGTTCTGCAGATTCAGTACGTGATCCTCGTGGTTTCGCAGTCAAATTTTATACAGAAGAAGGAAACTATGATCTCGTGGGAAACAACACACCGGTCTTTTTCATACGTGATGCGATCAAGTTTCCGGACTTCATCCATACACAAAAGCGTCATCCGAAGACGCACTTGAAGAATCCGAATGCGGTTTGGGATTTCTGGTCATTGTCTCCGGAATCCTTGCATCAGGTCACGATCCTGATGTCCGACCGTGGCATTCCGGCAACCTACCGTCATATGCACGGATTCGGAAGCCACACATTCAAATGGGTCAATGCAGATGGTGACGCTGTCTGGGTGAAATACCACTTCAAGACACAGCAAGGCATCAAGAACCTGACAGAAGAAGTCGGTACGAAGATTGCAGGGGAAAATCCTGATTACCACACAGAGGATCTTTTCAATGCGATTGAAAATGGAGATTATCCAGAATGGAAGCTCTATGTACAGATCATGCCCCTTAAGGATGCGGACTCATATCGTTGGGATCCTTTCGATGTTACGAAGGTCTGGTCACAAAAAGATTATCCATTGATCGAAGTCGGAAAGATGGTCCTGAACAAAAATCCTGAAAACTATTTTGCAGAGGTGGAACAAGCGACCTTCTCACCAGGCACACTTGTACCAGGTATCGATGTTTCCCCTGATAAAATGCTCCAAGGTCGACTGTTCGCATACTCTGATGCCCACCGTTACAGAGTTGGCGCCAATCATAATACGCTTCCGATCAACAGACCACGAAACGAAGTGAAAAACTATCAACGTGATGGACAAATGCGATTCGATGATAATGGGAGAGGTTCTGTGTATTACGAACCGAATAGCCATGGCGGTCCGAGTGAATCTCCTGAAAACAAGCAAGCAGCATACCCAGTATCCGGCGTGGCTGAAAGTGTCCCATATGACCATGACGACCACTACACACAAACGGGAGATCTTTACCGCTTGATGGATGAGGGTGAGCGCGAACGACTCGTTAAAAATATCGTCGGTGCGATGTCAGGTGTTGAATCGGATGACGTCAAACTCAGACAAATCCAGCACTTCTATAAAGCAGATCCAGAGTATGGTAAAAGAGTCGCAAAAGGTCTTGGATTGTCTGTACCGCAAGAAGTGAAATGAATAGTTAAGAAAGAAGGATGACAAGGATGTCGTCCTTCTTTTTTGGTGTATTGGAAATGGGAGCACTCTACGGATATATCGTAGCAGATTTGAATTTTATCGGTGCAAACTCAAAATTTAACGGTGCAAACTCAAATTATATCGTTAATTTCTGAATTCTAGCCTCATTTTACGTCCTCAAACTCGACTGGATTGTTCCTTAGCCATTGATTAAAGTAGGTTTCCGTTTGAGGACCTACAACTTTTCGGAAGGAATCGAGCAAATCATCTTTTGTTGCAAATGTGAATCGATTGTTCCCATAATAATGGGCGAGGGCTTCATTCATTTTCTTGACCCCGATTTCCTCTTCCAATTTGTTGAACATTTGCGAACCAACTCCGTAAACGAGCGCTGCATAAAGTTCATCATTCGGAAATCCAGATGTCGGAGTAGAAATCGATTGGCCATTTTTGGAGAGTTCGGGCAGTTGCTCTGTTATTTCCTGATACCGTCCAGAATGGTAGGAAGCCAATTCAGGATAATGTTCTTTTAAAAACTGCAGGGTCGAGTAGTTCGTCAAGCTTTCATCCAGCCAAGGCTCCTCGATTGGATGGTTCCCAACGACCGCATACCACCATTGATGGGCGATTTCATGTACGATGGTCGAGATAAAATAACTTTCCCCAGAATTGTAATGGTTGCTGTTGACGACAGTCATACCTGGATATTCCATACCAGTGAACGTCTTCGGACCTGGTACGATATCAAATTCATCATAAGGATTTTCCCCGAATGCCTGATTAAAATGTTCAAAAGCATTTTTAGCAGCTGAATGATAGATTTCATAGCTTTCCTCAGAGTCAGGCGTGTACCAGCTTCGGAGTGTGATCCCATCAACCTCTTCGCTTTTGACCCTATACTTAGGATCCATTACACACATTGCAAACTCCCTGACCTTTTCAGCTTCGAATTCATATGTCTTTTTCGTTTCATATTCGATCGGCGCTGATTTTTCAATACCTGTTGTTGCAATGTGATATTCTTTTGGAACCGTAACACTGACAAAATAATCAGCAGGCTCATTGTAGCCTGGGTCCCCGATTGGTTGGAATTCATTCATATACCAACCGTCCTTTTCGTAGACGGTTCTTGTCGGTAGCCAATTCGCAAAAAAGATGTTGTCTTCCGTATAAGAAAAGGTTCCCTCATTAAAGGGTACGTTAATATCAAATTCCATCGTCAATTCGATCGTTTCATTTTCTTCCCAATTGTCTATCGGAATCTCCAGCATTGTATCGTTAAACTTGAAATCAGTAACAGCTCCATCTACAGTGATCTTTGTAAAGCCTAACCCACCTGGTTCGGGATGGGGTCCCAAGAAATCCCGCCAGGCTTCACTTGTAAGTTTGTCGAGATCACTGAATTTATTCGCAAGCACCTGGAAATAAATCTTATCTTGCTTCCTGCCTGTATCGTTCTTCGTAAATATTTTCATGTACGCTTTTGCTGTTTTCTTGTCTGGATATACTTCTACATCCACCTTATAAACCGTATTAACATCTTCTAATTTAGGGTTTGAACTAAAAGTCTGAAGGAAATCTGTCTCATCATGAAAGAAATACAGCACAACCCCTAAAAGAAGCAGGAAGGTAACGCCGAACCATAGGATCGTTTTCATACAGTCCCCCATTTTTTCTATTTTTCTATAGTATAGTTTTCAACAACTAACAGATATTACCTCTTTAAGATCAACTTCAAATCTTTTAATTTTTGCTAAAGGCTTTGTTAAATAAAATTCGCGACACTCCAGCGGGAAAGCGAGCCAAGCGAGACCCCGCCGCGATTTAAGGATCTTCGACTAACAACCACCACGTCTTGTGGTGAACGTCGAAGCCAGCACATCCTGTGCAAGTGAGCGAGGAGGCTTGTGGATCGCCCGTGGAAAGGGAGTGAATTTTGCATATATCAACAATAAACTTTAACAGAGCCTTGCTAAAAAAGTTGAGGAGGAGAATACCCTGGACAATAGGGGGGCTCTACGGTAGGTGTTCGATACGAGCAAAGTTTTGAGATAAGAACGGTACCTGGCCGATCTTTTCTTTTTGAGTAATATCGGGTGGTGCAATTATCAAGATTTTGGTGCAAAAAACTAATGATCGATGCAATTATTTATGTACTCTTGTAATAATTTTTAAAACGGGTGCAATTATTTTCGATTTTCGTGCAATAAATTTTAAAATGATGCAATTGTTCTTGATTTCGGTGCCATTGCGTAAATATTCCCACTTTTTCCTAAAATTAATTCCCTAAAAATCAAATTTTGCAAGGATTAGGGGCGTTTTTATAGAATTATAGAGGGTGGTTCAGAAGAGTAGAGTGGAGTGGCCAACTAATGTCAAGAGAAACGATCCATACGACTGAAGATGTTATGAGAATGCTTGATTCGATGCTCAGAGATGAAGCACAATTCTGGGATTCCTTCTACGAAGACAGGGAGAAGGGGGTTCCATTCTTTGTGAATGTTCCTGACGAAAATTTGGTTGAGTATTTTGAAAAGGGTCACCTCAAAGCTGGGCGAGTTCTTGAACTGGGGTGCGGGCCGGGACGGAATGCAATCTTTTTTGCAGATATGGGATGTCAGGTCGAAGCGATCGATCTTTCCGAAACAGCTCTCCAGTGGGCAAAGGAACGAGCAAAGGAAAAACAGGCAGACATTCGTTTTACAAAAGGGAGTCTCTACGATCTTGCGGCTGAAGCAGGTACGTATGACATCATTTATGATTCCGGATGCTTCCATCATATCCCGCCGCACCGCCGAATCAGTTTTCTTCAGCTTATTCAAAAAGCGCTGAAACCTGGCGGTAAATTCGCGATCACTTGTTTTTCTGCAGGAGATATGGGTGCAGAGATTTCAGATTGGGAAGTGTACCGTCAACAAAGTATGAAAGGCGGTCTCGGATATACAGAGGAAAAGTTAAAAGAGGTGTTCCGTGACTTCGATGTGATTGATTTCCGTAAAATGAAGAAGATCGAACAGCCGGCTGATTCATTCGGGGCACCGTTTCTTTGGACAGGCCTTTTCCAAAAGAACTAGAAGAGGAGAATGGCGATGAATATAAGATTAATAGAAGAACCAGATGCGGAAGCCTTTTTGAATCTGCAGCAACAACTGGATAACGAAACGGAGTTCATGATGTACGAACCTGGTGAGCGGGACATGGATTTGGAATACCGGAAAAAGAGTGTCAAACAATATATCGAGGATCCGGGAACTGCTGTCTGGGTCCTCGAAAACGAAAGTCGGCTTGTCGGTTTCCTCGGTGCTTTCGGAAACAAACCGAGACGGATCCAGCATAGAGTGTATCTTGTCATCGGTATCCTCCAAGAGGCGGCTGGCCAAGGCTATGGAACGAAGCTTTTCGAGAAGCTCGACAACTGGGCGAAAGACAATGGTATCCACCGGCTTGAGCTGACCGTCATGGCCCATAACGAAGCAGGGATCGCATTGTATAAAAAAATGGGGTTTGAGGTGGAAGGAACGAAGCGCGATTCGATACTCGTCAAAGGAAAATATGTTGATGAATTTTATATGGCAAAATTGATGTAAGAGGTGTAAAAACGTTTGATCCTCATTTAAATGCTGACGAGAGTAAGTTAGGGGGACACTATGATTAGTTGTACTTGTTGTCCTATTTTTGGGAATAGGCATCTATACGTTTTCCCAGATGACGGAGCCGACGGTTGAGGCCGTGGTTTCATAAAACCATAACCGAAAGTGATTATGGACGTTCTAATGATTCTTTTGAACTTGTAGAGGTTCCTGATTCAACCTATTATCTAGCTATCTACAATAAACCGAATCAAATCCTGGTGCTTGAGTCAAAAGACTTGTGGGGTAGGTACAACGCGTTGGTCGACTCAGGCATGAACCTTTATGAACATACAAAAAAAGGTAGTCATCATTTTATGAATGATAAACTCAAATACGGAATAGTCGAGATCCCTGATGGAAAAACAGCCTCCATAGAGGGCGAACCGGTTTCCATACTTGTTCTTGGTGGTTACTTCGCGGAAACGAAATTTCATCTTGATTATAAGGATCTTTATTTCTATCATTTAGAGACACCAAAGGAAATCAAGCAGGGGCTTTTGAAACCATTATAGAGGTTCAATGAGGAAAGGTGAAAGGTAAAGAAGGAATGGACCTCCAATTATCGAAATGAGTAGTTGAAAAAAAGGAAGGAGTTGAAGGAATGAGAGATGAAAGGCTCGTTCGATTAGCCAATACGTTAGTCAACCATTCACTTGAATTGAAAAAAGATCAAGTGGTATTGATCACCGGCAGTATTGTCGCTAAACCATTGATGAAGGAAATCATCCGTGAGGTATACAAAGTTGGAGGCAAGCCATTTATCGAGTTACAGGATGATGAATTGAATGTAGAAATTGCAAAATCATCAACTGAGTCCTCCATCCAAATTTCAAAAGGCTGGCTGGAGAAGAAAATTGAAGACATCGACGCATTGATACATATACGTGCAGTGGATAATGATGCAGAACTGTCGGAAGTCCCGACGGATATCATGCAGCTTAACGGGAAGGTGATGAAGCCTGTCTACGATGTTTTGACGAATCAGCGCAATTGGGTACTGCTCGATTATCCGACTTCTGCTGCTGCACAAAAAGCAAAAATGGGCTCAGAACGCTTTGAAGATTATGTGTTCGAAGTGTGCGGAATCGACTACGAACTGTTAGCTGACAGGCAAAAAGCGCTTCAAGATCTGATGGAGCGTACAGAAAAAGTACGGATCGTCGCTCCTAATACAGATCTTACTTTTTCAATCAAGGATATTTCAATCGTTGCAAGCCATGGGAAGCGGAACATCCCAGACGGGGAAATTTTCACGGCACCAGTGAAGGACAGTGTCAATGGAACAATCACTTATAACACACCATGCCCGTACCGAGGAGTCACTTTCAATAATGTATCGTTGACTTTTAAAGATGGAAAAATTGTTGACGCATCCTCAGACAATACGGAAAAACTGAATGAAACCCTGGATTCTGATGAAGGTGCACGTTATATCGGGGAGTTCGCGATCGGATTGAATCCGTTGATCGACACCCCTGTTGGCAATATCCTATTTGATGAAAAAATCAATGGTAGCATCCACTTTACGCCTGGCTCAGCCTATGAATCTGCCGATAATGGAAACCGTTCGATGGTTCACTGGGATATGGTGTTAATTTTGAGAAATGAATTCGGGGGAGGCGAGCTGTATTTCGATGACCAGTTGGTCCAAAAGGACGGTCTGTTTGTATTGGATGAACTGAAACCGTTAAATCCGGAGCAATTATTAGAAAAAGAGGAGAACGTGCACGTCTAAAACTGAAAATAAACACTTTATACGGACATTCGAGCACGAAAAACCAGATGAAAGTGCTCTATACGACATTCGAGCACGAAAAACCAGTTGAAAGTGCTCTATAGTTGAATAAAGCGAGCAGGCCTATTGAAATGATCTTCGATAAGCCTGTTTTTTTTGTGCGGTAAAGTACACCATATGTACGGACACACGTATTCATAACCGCGTATGCCCAGAACCCGGTCTACTTTACTTGAGGGGCTTTAGATCGTTTTTAGGTAGATATTGTGCCAACATATCTGCCTAACAAAATCCGTCTAATTGATAGACTACTATCTTACTTTCCTCTCCTGAAAAAGGCGGAATCCCCATATTACCTCCCTTATAAGGCGAACCCTTCTCTAGCAAACAACCATTTTTTCATAATTAGACGGACAACCATACCGTATATTATCCCATTACATATAATGCAAGGACAAGCGAGGTCAAAACCAAAATTTTAGGAGGAAAATACGTATGACAATTTCGCGTAAAAAAGTTGATTCATTAGTTGGATTATCCATCAAGGTCAATATTGGAGGACCAGAATCACGTGATGGACATCTATTAGGTGCTACAGATGAGTATTTAGCTCTTCTGCATAAGGATGTTGTCGTTTATTACCAATTGTGCCATTTGAAAAGTGTTTCAATCAATTCTGCAAAGCTTTCTAAACGATCACATAAAAAACATTTCATCGATGATTGCACGTTAGAGGAGCTTCTTAAAAAGTTGAAGCATCACAAGGTGAAAATTAACCGAGGTGGACCAGAAAGCGTTGAAGGTGTGTTGAGTGAAATTCACAAAGATCACATCGAACTTACAGTAGGCGATAAAATCTTGTTCATCACAATCCATCACATCAAGAGTGTCAGCAAGGTTGATAAAAAGTCATCTGGAAAAAAATCTTCAGGCAAGAAATCAGACGGCAAGAAATCAGACGGTAAAAAGTCTTCAGGAAAGAAATCAGATGGTAAAAAATCAGATGGTAAAAAATCCGATGGTAAGAAAAAGTCTTCTGGGAAGAAAGATCACAAGTCATCTTGGAAGTCTTCAGGTAAACACTCTTCCGGCAAACACTCTTCCGGTAAATGCGACATTTCAGATGCAATGAAGAAAGCTCGCAGACATGGAAACGACAAATATATGTGGAACGATCCATACGGATCATCTGGAAAAAGTTCTTCATCAGGAAAGAGATCACATGACAAGAAATTCAAAAAATCCAGAAAATCATCTTTAACTAGCTTGGAGCGTAAAGGCTGGGTCAAGCTTTAATCTTGAACCGGCTTCTTCACCTTAAGAACGAGTACAAGTCAAACCCAGTACCAGGGTAAACATAGCTCAGCCAAGAATAAGCTTGGCTTTGCAAAGTTTCCCTGGTCAATAAATGAATAAATGCATTCAACATGAAAATGGAAGGAGGAGATAAGGATGCTCGTTACATTGTTCATACTTTTCACAGGTTGGATCCTCTATCTATTGATGAAACCGATTGAAGAAACAGACCTCCCAGTATATATGTCAGAAAATGATCCACCACAAGTCGAAATTGCCTCCTTACATCATGAAAGAAAGGTCAATGAGGTTGTAGATGTCTCGTTGGAAAATGACAAAAACGAGGCGAGGGGATGTGAATGACCAAATGATCTTACTACCGCTTATCATCTTTGCACTGACTATTTTCGTGATGATCTGGAAGCCCTTTCGGATCAATGAAACGATTCCTACGACAATCGGGGCCTCCCTTTTTCTTTTATTTGGCATCGTACCGCTGTCAGACCTGCTTTCCATATTCAATATCGTCAGCGGTGCAGCCATCACGATCCTTTCCTCAATTGTCATGTCAATCATCTTAGAAAGCCTGGGCTTCTTTAATTGGGTTGCGTATAATCTTGTCAACCGGGCAAAACAATCAGGGCTCAAGCTTTTCATATATACGGCGGCACTCTGTTTTGCGATGACCCTTTTTTTCAATAATGATGGCAGCATTCTTATTACGACCCCTATCATCATCAAAACCGTCAACATGCTCAATTTGAAAAACAATCAAAAAATAGCCTATCTCTTGCCTGGAGCGCTGATCGCCACTGCAGCAAGTGCACCGATCGCTGTCAGTAACATTGCAAACTTGATTGCTTTGAAAATCGTTGGTCTTGACATCAACAGCTACGTTACACTGATGTTCGTCCCGTCCATGATCGGAATTGGAGTGATCACACTTCTTTTATACTTGTATTTCAAAAAAGACATCCCCAAAAAGCTTCCAAATTTGAAATTGCATATGAAAAACTACGAAGTCAATAACCGATCTCTGCCGCATCCTTTATCGATTCATACCACCTCACCTCAAGTCGATTGGGGACTGTTCAAAATATGTATGATCATCATCGTGGCGACACGCGCTGGGTTTTTCTTGTTGACGCCCTTCGGGATTTCCTTAGAATGGATTGCGATAATTGGTGCAGCAGCTTTGATTGCAGTACGATGGTTCAAATCAAAGGTAGGCGTGAAAGACGTTGTCAAAAAGACTCCTTGGCATATTCTCTTATTTGCATTCAGCATGTACATTCTCGTATATGGCCTGCAAAACATCGGGCTGACCGATATATTGATCCAGCAGCTTTCTGATGTCGTTAAACAAGATCGTCTGTCTGCCATTTTTACGATGGGTGGTTTACTGACTGTCCTTTCGAATACCTTCAACAATTTACCAGCCGTCATGATCGGTACACTGACTTTGACCGAAATGGACTTAGACGCACATACACTCCAGGTAGCGTATCTTGCGAATATCATCGGCAGTGATATCGGAGCACTTCTGACACCTGTAGGGACATTAGCGACATTACTCTGGATGTTCATCTTACGTGAGCATAAAATCCATATTAGCTGGAAGCAGTATACGAAGATTGCATTCATAGTGATTCCTTTAGGGTTGATCATCAGTCTATTAAGCTTGTATCTGTGGACAAACTGGATTTTCGGGTAGATTCTGTGACACTTGACTAAAAGGTCGGTATCTCTGCCTGAAAGAATGGCAGAGGTATCAAATTCATTTAAAGGAGGAGGATCATCTTGAATAAATATCAACGCTACATTGGTGAAAGAGTCGAATTAACCTTAAGCGGCAAAAATCGTATAAAAGGAATCCTGATCGATACGGGATCGAACATCGTAGTCATATATGATGGAAAGGACTATCTCTACGTCCCATTGGTCCATGTCCAAAACCTGCATTTCAATTGCGAGGATGAAGAACCGATCCCAGAGCCGACAGAATTTCCGATGTGGAGTGAGGAAGAAGATACGATATCACTTCGTAAAATCCTGAACAATTCGAAAGGGATTTTCACAGAAATTTTCGTGACGAGCAACCAATCGATCCATGGCTATGTCGTGAATGTCATGAATGATTACTTTACGTTTTTCTCACCGGTCCACAAGACACTCTATATTCCTCTGCAGCACTTAAAATGGTTGATCCCATATAATCATCAGCACAGGCCTTATTCATTAGGCAGCACCGAACTTCCTCTGACCCCTTCCAATGTCCCGTCATCACGTACTTTGGAAGAACAATGCAAAAAGCACGTCGGGAAAGTCGCCGTTTTTGATATGGGTATGCATCCATATAAAATCGGAAAACTTGTCAATATCGAGGATGGTCAGTTGGAGATTATCGTTGCAAGGAATCAAACGATCTACCTCAATATTCAACACATTAAGACGGTACAATTTCCATAGTCCATAAAAACTTTTCTACAGGTGGATGTAAGCCATGATGTAGAAAAGTTACATATAAAAGGCAATAATAGAGAGTATAGGTTCAAACTACTCTTTTGAAGAATGGGTGTGATGACAGATGTCCATGGTCATGACCGAAAATGAATTGACACTCGCGATCATCCAAACATTGAAGGATGGAAAGAAGAATGCTTTTCAGGAGATTATGGAGGAGTTGCAACCATATGATATGGCACAGCAATTCATCCATCTACCTCCAAAGCATCGTAATAAATTCCTGTTGTTCCTCTCGATCCAACAGTTGACGGAACTGATCCAGGATCTTGATAAAGAATACCAGCTTGAGGTTCTGCACAAGCTGGGGATTGAAAAATCTACGCAGGTACTTGATTTGATGGAAAATGATGATCTTGCGATGTTGCTGATCGATCTTGATCCTAGCAAGATTGAAGAGCTGCTATCGGAAATGAAGGATGAAGAATCCGAGGTTGTTCAGAATCTGATGAACTATCCGCCTGAGACGGCAGGAAGGATCATGAACAACCGGTATGTTTGGATCCCCAAACAATATTCGGTCCGTGAATCAGTCGATAAATTGAAACATTTTGCTGAACTGGCTGAATACCTGAACTATCTATATGTCATTGATAAGGGCAAGAAGCTTGTTGGTGTCGTCTCCTATAAAGATCTGTTATTGGCGGATCTCTATGACAAGATTGAAGATATCATGTACAGCCGTGTTGTGAAAGTGGATGTACATACGGATCAGGAAGAGGTTGCGAAATTCATCAGCCGTTATGACTTTGTCACCATTCCTGTGGTTGAAGAGGATGATAAATTGGTCGGAGTCGTGACTGTCGATGATATTATCGATGTCGTCATCCGAGAAGCGAATGAAGATATTGAAAAGTTGTCTGCCTCTGGTAAAGCGATCGACTTTAACACCAGGCCTATAGTTGCAGCGTATCGGCGCTTGCCATGGTTGATTTTGCTCTTATTCATCGGATTGATTTCCGGAAGTATCATCAGCGGTTTCGAAGCAACATTGGAACAAGTTGTTGCACTGACTTTTTTCATGCCGATGATTGCCGGAATGACAGGAAACACAGGAACGCAATCACTTGCCGTAGTAGTAAGGGGGCTTGTTTCAGAGGATCTGAACATTCGGGAGGTCATTAAACTGATTTTCCGGGAATTATGGGTGGGCATGCTCATTGGTATCACATGTGGAATACTGATTTCGATCATCGCATACATTTGGCGTGGAAATCTTACTTTAGGCGTGGTGGTCGGAAGCTCATTGCTGTTGACGTTGATTATCGGGACACTGGCAGGTACGATCATCCCTTTGATTTTATACAAACTGAAGGTAGATCCGGCTGTTGCTTCCGGACCGTTGATCACAACGATCAATGATATCTTGTCGCTTTTGATCTATTTCGGGATTGCAACTGCATTCATAACAAGGCTATCTTGATTTTTAAAAGGGTGATCGAAAAGCCTTTTTAAGGAGAAAACCCAGGAAGAAATAGTGATTCTTCCTGGGTTTTTCTTGTTCTGAAGATCGGTTTGTTCTGTTGGTTCAGTCTATACAGTTGCTTATAGTTGTGCAAAAATTATAGAGGACACCTATTCTGCTATTCGTGATAAACAGGGGTTTTTAATAGAGGACATTTGTCCGCTATCCGGAGTAAAAACCGCTGATTTTTTTCAGCAAATAAGGTCTCCTGTGTCCGCTAAAGTTTTGCGGATCACAAACAGCCTCCTCGTCGGACTTCCAGTGACCTTCGTGGCTGAACAGGGCGATTGCGCTTTTGTTTAAATTAAATCGGAAAGGTGGTTTCGTAAATAGCGGTTACGTTCTTTAATATAGCCTAAAATGAATTCTGGTTCGCTGTAAAATTGCTTCACGGTTCCCTTCAGGTGAGGATCTTTCTTTATATGAGGTTCGATCTGTCGGTACATTTTGCGTATGTTCTTTCCAAGATATTCAGGGGTGAACTGGTTCTGAAGTATTTTTTTAAGAATCAGGAAGTATTGACCCCTGAATGACGAAACATCGAGAAGCCGCGCCGTCAAGGTGTTATAACCCTGGATCGGAATGTAGTCGTAATCCATCTCCTCCCCGTGGATATCCCGTCCGAACGTAGCATCATAATCCCATGGGATGATTTCGAATAAACCGGTATCACTACGGCGGTACAGCGCATAATTGTGGATGAACCCGTCGAAGTTCTGCGTACAGACGACGCCCGCGAGCCATCTTAAGTATTTATCCACATCCAAGTACCGGTGGATTTCCGTTTCAAAGTCTTTCTGGGATATCGTATTGATCTGATAAACGAAATTCGCCAACTTGGCTGTGTCCCGATCATCTCCCTCTTTACGGCTGTATCCTGACTCGAAGCGTTGTTTGATATCCTCAAGGACCGGACTCATCAAGGAGAAATTCGCATTATCATTTTCCGCATAAAAAATAGGACCCTTCGGTAAATTCCTGCTCTTTAATAAGTAGCGGTCAACAGATTCAAGCTGGAGGTAGATCCCCTGGAATTCACCATTGATCGTCAAAAGCACATGGTTAGACCTGGGGGATAGGACCCCGATTGAAGAAAAGAAATCAAGAGAGAGCTTGTTCCGCATCAGTGATTTATCGATGTACTCAGCATTCAGGTGGAGTTCCTTGATACCTGAAGTCACTTTTGGGAAAATGAACTGGTAGGACTTCTTGGTCATCTTGCGGATATGAGCTCCACGGTAAAGAAAATCGATATCATAGACGTTATCGCTGATCACCAATTCTGCCTCTACGGGATCCTCTGACCGGAAATCTTTTTTAAAGCGCTGATAAACATCATTATCAATGTAAATTTCGTAGCTTGACATGTCCTTATCGCTTCTCATCCAATCTTCCTTTACACTTTTCTACTCCTATCACTATATGAAAAAGGTGTGAATGCGTACCTGTTTATCAGTGGACACCAGATGGGGTATCGCCAACCAAGAACCGAAAAATCCTGATCAGGAGGAAATTGGAAAATGATGTTTTGTCGTAAACTTACGATACTCTTCGAATCCCTTTAAAAAATAATCTTCCTGAAAACACTGGTGTCTGGTAGAATAAGGAAGGTTGTGGTTTCAATGAAACAAATAATCTGTTTTGGACGTTTAATAATGAAAACAAAGGTGAAAGAAACATGCAAACGGCCCTGTTAACCGTCGCCATAGGATTGGTTCTTTTTCTACTCTATGGTATCCTTCCGACGGTCTTTTTACGAATATTTATAATAGGTATGGTAAAAAAAGGTGAAAATAGGCAGACACTGGCTTTGACGTTCGACGACGGTCCCCATCCGTTCTATACACCACGAGTATTGGATTTATTGAAAAAATACGATGTGAAAGCGACATTCTTTGTTGTTGCGGAAAAAGCTGTGAAGCATCATGAGCTTATCAAACGGATGCATCAGGAAGGGCATACAGTAGGGATCCATCACTATAACCATACCAACAGCTGGTTTTTGACACCATTGGCGACAAAACGTGAGATCCATGAAAGCGCGAAAATCATCAGGAATCTCATCGGTGTAAGACCGTCTTTTTATCGCCCACCATATGGACGGTTCAATGTGTTCACGATGTGGTTTGCGAGAGATTATTCGATCGTGCTTTGGTCTGCCATTTTTCAGGATTGGAAAAAGGGGCAGGATTCGATAAACTTAAAAGAGCGTCTTGTAGGACGACTTTCAGATGGTCAAATCTATCTTCTCCATGACGATGGGGAGAACAACGGGGCGGATTCAGATGCACCTGAACAAATGATCGAAGCTTTGAGAGGATTCCTTCCGTACCTTCGATCTAACGGGTTTCGTGGCGTTTCATTAGAGGAACACTTGAATATTCACGTGACAAAAGAACAGAAGAGGTCTGTATGAATATTGAGAACATGACAGCTGCTATTGAGAACTTTGGTTATTGGATTATTTTGTTAACACTATTTTGCGGTGTTGTCGGCATTCCAGCACCGGAAGAGACATTCCTGGTGTTGATTGGCATGCTCACCGCCCAGCATCACTTACTTTTAATTTGGACAGTGATCAGTGCTTTCAGCGGAAGCCTATCTGGAATGCTAGTAGCCTACATGGCCGGTCGTTTTCTCGGTATTCCATTTCTTAATAAATACGGCCGATATTTAAAAATAACGCCTGAACATTGGGAGAAGGCAAGCACCCAATTCCGACGATATGGAACCTTGACCATTTTATTCGGATTGTTCATCCCGGGGGTAAGACAGCTTGCTCCATATATTGCAGGTACAAGCCGTTACCCATTTCCAGTGTATGTCGCCTATTCGATCATCGGTAGTGCGCTTTGGGCGATCAGCTATATTTTTGTCGGTTTCTATATTGGTGACCAAATCCCTATCCAATACTTGCCGTGGCTCGGAGTGGCAGCACTGGTGCTCTTCATAGGAGCGATTTTCATCAAGAAAAAGAGCTTGAAAGGAGGGAGCCGAGCATGAGGAAAATATTGTTTTTACCTTTGTTCCAGATGCCGTCTGGACACCACCGGGCAGCAGATGCGCTAATTGACTCCATTCAAGGTTCAGATCAAACGATCACTTGCAGGAAGGTTGATTTTCTCAGCTATTGGAATGAGCAGCTGGAAAAAACGATCGGGAATGTGTATTTGAAATGGATCAGCTCACTCCCGAAAACGTACCATTGGGTGTACAAGCGTTTCATGTATGAGCCGAAGAATCCACAGAATAACATGTCGATCGATTATGTGCAGATGCTTGGTTTCGAAACGAAAATGCTGGAGTTGTTGAAAGAAGAGAA
Source organism: Alkalihalobacillus sp. YIM B00296 (assembly GCF_020179385.1). Lineage (GTDB taxonomy): Bacteria > Bacillota > Bacilli > Bacillales > Fictibacillaceae > Pseudalkalibacillus. The sequence goes on from NZ_JAIBLJ010000008.1 coordinate 49,112, forward strand.
ACCCGATCTGATCGTTTGCACACATTGTTTTCCGTCTGCTATCGTAAGCAGATTGAAACGGAAGAATCAAATCGCTATTCCCGTAGTGAATGTGTATACGGACTTTTTTGTCAATGGCATCTGGGGTAAGAACCACATCGATCTTCATCTCGTCAATGATAAAACGATGAAAAGAGTCCTGATCGAGAAGTATGATGTAGATGAGGAACAAATCTCGATCACTGGAATCCCGACAAGTGATGAAATGGTCTCCTTAACAACTCGCTTTCCGTCGGAAAAAAAGCATATTCTTGTAGCGGGAGGCAGCATCGGAATAGGGAACATCCTCCCTTATTTGAGAAGCATCAGGGAAAATGCGCGTTATCGATATACTGTCTTATGCGGAAAAAACGATAAGCTGTTTAAAGAATTGGAATCCTGGAATCTCTCACATATCCAGCCGAAAGGATATATCGAGTGCAGGGAAGAGATGAACAGGCTCTATGAACAGGCTGATGCCATCATTACCAAGCCGGGCGGTATCACGATCAGTGAAGCTTTGAAAAAGCGACTGCTCATTTTCGTGCACTCCGCGTTACCAGGGCAGGAGCAATACAACTTAAAAGGTTTGAAGGAGAAAGGGCTGATCATGGAGCTTAAGGAGCAACCATCTGAAAACGAAATTGCACTTATACTTGAAAACGAGTGGTGGAGGAAGCAGATCTTCAGCAGGATGGATGACTATCTGACGGCTACAGAAAGTTCAGCCATGAATGAAATCGTCAAGTTGATGGATGCTCCGGCTGTGCTCAATATGCAACCGGGTTAAAGGGATTATAAGGAGCTGTCCAATGATCATGAGACACCACTAGATAACGTTGAGTGTCATAACATATAGGACAGCTCTTTTTCTTAAGTTGATTAAAAACATCGGTAGGGGGAGAGGTTGTTGAAGAATCGTCTAAGTGTTTCCGGAAGTACGATCATGTCTGATCCCGCTCAATTTGAAAGGTTGTTTTGGGATGGGATAGGGGATATTGAGATTGGGGAATTTGATGATCTATCATCGTTTGATCGATTCTTGAAATTATGCAAAGAAAAGAATGCGAATTTTGGTATCCATTCTCCGCTTTTCAGGAATGAGAGCAAATACGACCTGATTGAAAAAGTCCAAATGGAGCCGGAAGATGCCTGGGTGCAATTTGAAAAAGAGGCCGAAAAACTATCCAGCCTCGGCGCAGAATATCTACTTGTCCATTTTCCTTACTTTAAAAGTAAAAAGGCTGAAGATGTGGCACATTCACTGATCGAAAAAGGATTGAAAAGGCTGAACATTATCCAAGAAAAATACGGAATGCCTATCGTGTGTGAACCGAAGCTCGGTTTACATCGTTCCCCTGATGGCATCCGGTATCTGCATCAGTTTCCTGAAGAGACGTGGAAAAAGTATGGATTGAAACTTTGTATCGATATCGGTGATTATTTGATCGCAGCCGGAAAGCATGCAATGGATTACATCACGAAATGGGATAAACAAATTCATGTGGCCCATATACATAACGTCGCATTCACGGGTGATAAATATATTTGGACACCTGTCCATCCATCCTATGAGAACAATCTTAAGCATTACGAGCTGGAACCGATTCTTCGTTACCTTGCAGGGATCGGGGGCATCAGGTTCGTATTCGAGCATACTCCGCACATGACCCCAAATGATACGTTCGTTGCAGAGGGTTATGAGTGGGTGAAAGAGATCATAGATGATGAGGCTTGCCGAGCGAGGTAGGCCTTTTTTGCTATTTGGCGTGATTAGCTGGAAATCGCGTGAATATCCAGGGAACCCGCGTGATTCTGATTCCTACAACCAGTTCCATTCTAAAAGAAAAGCGCAAACGCCCTGATCAACCACGAAGGGCACTGGAAGTCCGACAAGGAGGCTCGAACCAAACAAAGTTCGGTTCTGCGTGGGTAAACACTTCGACCTAAATCAATGTGTCGACCTCGGCAGGAGGACTGAAGTGATCCAAGAGGTTGGGCGTTGGAGCTGGACATTCCTTCATTGAAAAAAATTCTATACTTTCTTTTTCTTTACAAAAGGACGACGAGGTGTCGTCCTTCCGCAATCAAATAGCCTTTTCGGCGGTGATTTTTCCATTTACTGAACGCATTTGGATCGCCATTTTTGTAAAAACGATGCCTAATAGTGCAAAAACGAAATAGAGGACACCCATTCCGACTCCACCGATCGCCTCCCCTATGATGATTCCAAGTGCCCCGACCATCTTTCCGATCTGAAAGACAAATCCGTTAAAAGCCATATAAGCTCCACGGCGTGAATCGTCAACGATATCTGCAAGGATCGATTGACGCGTCGGAACGTACATCAACTCCCCGATCGAAAGGATGAGGACACCGAGTAGGAGGGTGGTGAAGTCATTTGAGAACGCTAGGACTCCATAACCGAGCCCGAACAAGATGAATCCTATATACATGATCGGCTGTTCACGTTTATTACGGATCCATTTTGCCACAAGCCCTGTAAATAGCACGATGATGATCGTATTTTCGACTGTCAACAGGCTGAGCAGCTTAACTCCGTCGATCGAAAAGTCCAGACCGCCTAAAAAGGAGTACGTTTTCGGAATGATCTCATCTTCCAGTCGTACAGCGATGAAATTGTTACGCTGGAACTCGATTGACAACACCGCGATCCCTCCGATTATGAACATCACAAAAGGGAGATCTGTAATGACCGTCTTATAGCTTTGTAAAATCGGCTTGATCCCGTATGGTTTCGTTGTCGTGCTTTTTGGCGTATAGGTTTCCTTGATGAGGGTGGCTGTCATCCAGAGCGTCACCAGTGACATCAGGAATAGGGCAAGCAACAATTCGAAAAAGTGTGTTTTATACAGGAAGCCTCCGACAATTAAACCAAGCATCAAAGACATGTTCACGGCCCAGTAATTGATGGCATACATGAAGGCGCGGGTTTCTTTTGTGCTGACATCGATCAACATCGCTTCAGCAGCCGGATTGACAAGGCCTGATGCAATTCCGATGATCGCCATCATGGCAAAGGTCATCCATGGAGAGGAGTACCAGGGCGAGTTGGCGAGGATCATGCCGACAAAGCCGATCACTTTCATCCATTCACCGGTCACCATCAACTTTTTTCGACCTAAAATGTCGGCTAAATACCCACCATACAATCCTGCGATGAACTGGATGATGACGTTGATCAATAACAATGTCCCTGCCCAGAAGGCATTGATGGCATTAGTAAAATAAATCGCCATGAAAGGAAAGATCATGGAACCGATCAGTCTGCTTAAAAAAGAGGTGTAGATACGTATTCGAATATTCGGATGTAATTCTTTCAACATAGTTTTTTCACCCTTCCTTCTCTCATTTTGCAATTCCTAAAAGGGGATAAAAAGGGTATAATGCTATTAATTATGTCCCCTTTTCAGGAGGTGAGTGAGATGAAAGACCTTTCCTACTATGAGCTCCGAGCGTTCCTTTATCCCAGGGAAGAAGAACGGTGTGCAACATTCAAGCTGAGTGAGCTTGAACAGATATGGTTCTGTACACAGAAAAATGTGAAAAGGAAAATGAAAAAATTCGAAGCGGAAAAGCTGTTGGCTTATAAACCGGGCAGGGGAAGAGGTAATGCTTCTACGGTTCGGTTTTTCCTACCCTTTCAGGAGGAAATCGAAGCAGCTGTCACAAAATGTGTTGATCAAGAACGGATGGACGATTTGATGCACCTTTTACAGCTTCCGATCCCGAAGTCGTGGGTAGCCAATATTTCTGAAGAAATATTGGCACTTTTCGGACTTCAATCTAAAAGTCAATCGAAGGATGTCTTACGCTCAATTTTCAGAAATGAGCTTACGAGCCTCGATCCCGCCAAAGCATCCATCACTTTTGAAAGTTATCTGATCCAGCAGTTAGGTGATAGTCTTGTAACCTATGATTTTGAAAGTGACACGATCAAACCTCACCTTGCCCATCATTGGGTTGTGGATGACAATCATAGAAAGTGGAGTTTTTATCTAAGAAAAGGAGTCCGGTTCCACCATCAGAAGATCCTGAAGAGTGAAGACGTCTTGTATACATTCAATAGGATCGAGCAGGGGTCCCCTTATTATTGGATGACCGAAGAAATCGAAAAGATCGAGTGTCCGTCTCCATTCATCGTTACGTTCCGGTTGACGAGACCGAATCCGTTTTTCGCACGGTACCTATCGACCCACAATCTAGCAATCCTACCGAGTGATGTGGAATTTGATGACTCGGAATGGATCGGGACAGGTCCATTCAGGCTGAAGGAGCGGTCAGAAAAGAAATTTGCCCTGGAAGCGTTCGATCACTATTTCTCGGAGCGGCCGCTCTTGGATGAAGTGGAATTCTGGAATGTACCATATGCAGCTGCCCGACAGATCAGCTTCCAAATTGAAGGGGTCCAGGAAAGTCAAGAGTATCTTGAAAAAGAGGAGGTTGAAGTCGGATTCCGATTCCTGGCTTTCAACTTTAACCGAAAATCAATTGTTCATCATCCTTCGTTCCGGGAGGCGATATATCATCTCTTGGATGTGAAACAAATGTATATCGATGTTGGAAGACCCGAGCCGATCGAGGCCTCCAGCTATTTTTATTGGAAATCCGAATCCCGGCAACGAGAGACTGCTGAAATTCCTTGGTTGCTTGAGGAATCTGGATATGAAGGGGAAGAATTGGCTCTTTATTCTCTTGATTATTCACGGGCTGTAGAAGAGGCGGAATGGTTAATTGAAAAGGCTGCCCGATACGGTATGAACATCCATCATGTTCCTTTTCAAATCAGTGATTTCTACTCATCTGAGTTAGAACAGAATGGCGATCTTCTGCTTATGGGGGAGGTTGCATCCCATGATCACCACCTTTCCTTTTTTGGGGCTTTTAAAAACGACGCTCTGTTGTTCCGTCGATTATTAGGGAAAAAGCATTTGGAGAAGATCGATGGTTGGCTAGATTATTTTAAAAATGAAGAGACAGCTGCAGGACGCGAGGCATGGATTGATCAAATCGAAGCTCATATCAAAGAAAACAACCTGTTCCTTTATATGAACCATCCGGTGAAAAAACGGGCCTTCCATCCGATGATCCAGGATATCCAGTTTGTTTCATTCGGAAATGTGGATCTACGGAAATTATGGATCCAGTGATTTTTCAACTTTTAAAATGTAGCGAAATTCACAACACTCCCACGGGAAAAGCGAATCAGGTGCCTACATTTAAGGATCTCAGCCACCACTCCTGCGGTTACGTCGAAGCCAACACCCCCTGTGCAAGTGAGGAGGCTTGCGCCCGTCAATCTAAAGGGAATGAATTTAAATATAAAAATGATCCTTAAGGGTGTACAATTATCTTTAAAAACATAAATTATTTTTAATCCGGTAAAATTATCTAGAAAACGGTACAGTGGCGGGTGTTAAAGATCGGAAAAAGTCGATGGAAAAATTGAAAATAGCTGTTGACACGTTTTTTTCGTCATGCTAAGATTCAAATCAAATAATTTAAAAAATTAAATTGATTTCAACTCTTATCAAGAGAGGCTGAGGGACTGGCCCGATGAAGCCCGGCAACCATCAAACTTAGGTTTGAAAGGTGCTAATTCCTGCGAAGCGTATCTGCGTTTCGGAAGATGAGAGAGACAAATGTGTGATAATTTGGCCTCTCTGTCTTTGCAGAGAGGCTTTTTGATTTTCATGAAGAACGAACGGAATTGATACTAACAAAGGAGGCCTGACAGTGAGGAGTCCCAATTTTTATAAGAAAGGAACGGTTCAGATTCCGAACTTCATACTGGAATCAGGGGAAAAACTTGTCGAAGTCGAACTCGCATATGAAAGATGCGGACCTCGGAATGCACCCGCAATTCTTGTCTGTCATGCGTTGACGGGGAATCAAGATACAGTCGGAACCCCGGATGAACCCGGATGGTGGCGGGGATTGATCGAGGAAGGCGGATACATCGATACGAGACGTTATCAAGTTATCACCTTCAATGTGCTCGGAGGCTGTAACGGTTCAACAGGCCCGGCATCGGTCAATCCAGAAACAGGTGAACCTTATCGAACGGATTTCCCAAGCTTGACAGTCCGTGACCTGGTAGAAGTTCAGTTCGTAGCACTGAATATCCTCAACATCAATCATTTAAGAGCGGTCATCGGGGGATCACTCGGTGGGATGCAGGTCCTCGAATGGGGAGTCATGTATCCGGATTTCGTTGACAGTATTTTCCCGGTAGCTGTCACGCCTCAGTTCAGTGATTATGCGATTGCATTCAACCATATATCAAGCCTTGCGATCCAACAAGATCCTGCCTGGCGTGAAGGAAAGCTTCCGAAACAGGGGCTGAGCCTTGCACGGATGATCGGGATGATCACTTACCGTTCAGATGTCCTGTTTGAAGAACGCTTTGAGCGGAACCATATCATATCGGAGGGGCTTCCGAATTACGATATTGAATCATACTTATCCTACCAAGGCCAAAAGCTGGCTGAGCGCTTTGATGCCAACAGTTATCTTCGGCTACTTGAGGTGATGAACAGTCATGATCTTGGACGTGACCGAGGAGGGCTTGACCATGCGATCCAGCATCTGCAAGTTCCTGTATTTGCGATCAGTTTTACAAGGGATCTGCTTTACCCTCCTGAAAAATCACAGGAATTCGTGAACAGTATCCAACAGCTCGGTGGCACTGCCCAATTTTATGAAGTTGATTCCAAATTCGGGCACGATGGATTCCTGGTCGAGTTCGAGAAATGGGGGCATTTTGTTCAAGATCGATTAGCAGAACTTGAAGTAGAAGAGACGAGATTGGAAGCTTAAAGATTTCATAAATTAAAAATTATTAAAAATGAGGAGTGATTGACATGAGTGAAAAAAAACAGTATCGATTTGAAACAGTAGGTATCCATGGTGGGCTTGAGCCAGATCCAGTGACGGGAGCGAGAGCACTTCCTATCTATCAATCGAATGCATACAAGTTTGATAACACGGATCATGCTGCAGACCTCTTTGGCCTGAAAGAAGAAGGCTACATCTATACGCGTATCGGTAACCCGACGGTCAATGTCGTAGAGGAACGGGTGACTGAGCTTGAAGGAGGGCTTGGTGGATTAGCGTTCTCAAGTGGAATGGCAGCAATATCCGCTGCGATCTTCAATATTGCCGAGTCAGGTGATGAAATTGTTTCCGCTTCGACTTTATACGGCGGCACGTACAATTTATTTTCAACCACACTTCCGAAGCATGGAATCAAGACTCATTTCGTCGAATCGAAGGACCCTGAAAATTTCCGCCGTGCGATCACGCCGAAAACGAAAGCGATTTTTGCTGAGACTATTGGAAATCCAGGATTGAACGTCCTTGATATTGAAGCAGTTGCAGCAATCGCCCATGAAGCAGGAATCCCGCTGATCGTCGACAACACACTGGCGACACCTTATCTGTTAAGGCCGATTGAACACGGTGCTGATATCGTCGTCCATTCGGCTACTAAATGGCTCGGTGGAAACGGTACGACGATGGGAGGAATCATCGTCGATGCAGGTAAGTTCGATTGGAATTCACCGAAATTCCCTGGATTCACAGAACCGGACCACAGCTACAACGGAATCGTTTATGCTGAGGCACTGCCGGAAGCAGCCTTCATCGTGAAAGCCCGCGTCCAGGTATTACGTGATACAGGCGCTGCGTTAAGTCCTTATAATGCTTTCCAGCTTGCGTTGGGATTGGAAACGCTGCATGTCCGGGTGAAGGAGCATGTGGCCAACGCCAGGAAAATTGTTGAATATCTCGAGGAACATCCTGGTGTGGATTGGGTGCTCTATCCTGAGCAAGGAAACCATCCATCAAAACAACTTGCGAATAAATACTTACCAAAAGGCGCAGGATCGGTCGTCGTTTTCGGAATCAAGGGCGGCAGGGATGCAGGTGCTGCAGTGATCAACAATGTAGGATTATGGTCACACCTCGCGAACGTCGGGGATGCGAAGAGCTTGATCATCCATCCGGCAAGTACGACCCATCAGCAGTTGAGGTCGGAAGAGCTGCCTTCCACAGGTGTTACAGAAGACCTGATCCGGTTGTCAGTCGGAATCGAGAACGTCGAGGATCTTATCGAAGACTTGGAACAAGCGATTGAAACGGCGACAGGTTTGACATCGAAGGTTGAACAAGTAAACTGACAACCTCGTAAAAAATGAATAGATGACTTCTTATCAAGAGTGGTGGAGGGGCTGGCCCGAGGAAACCCGGCAACCATCAAGTTTGTAAGGAACTTGGAAAGGTGCCAATTCTAGCAGGAGAACATTCCTGATAGATAAGAAGGGCTGTTAATGGCCCTCTTCTTATTGAAGGGGGCTATTTTTCGTCGGACTTATAAAAAAGCAAGAGGCTGGAAGAAGTGGATATGGGAAAAAGGAAATCGATACATTACCACCATTGAAAGACGGGTGCAATCTCAAAAGCTATGATGAGGTGAAGGATTCTTTTTCATGGTATGAAGTGATTGCAGGCTGCCGTTAACTGAGGGTGGAAAGCTGAACGCTGTTTATGAAGTCATCGATCGTCATGTGGAGGACGGTTACGGTGAGAAGGGTATTGCACTATGTGAACGGGTCCGAAGAACGGACGCTCACATTCCAGCAGACAAAGATAAAACCGACAGTATGCAGCCGTTATTAAAAAGAAAACGGTATCCAAAAGGACGACCGGATTTTCGTCTTCCTGCCGAAATGAAGATCAGCGGTAAGATTTTACGTCTTGAATTGAAGCAATAAGAGCAATTGAAATCAGGTGTTTAAATAGGAGGGAAAAGCGTGGGAACTGTAAAAGTCGGTTTGCTCGGTTTCGGAACGGTCGGCAGCGGTGTCTATGAAATCATCCAAAATTATCAAGACCGGTTAAAATCACTTCTTGGCAAAAATGTCGAGATTGTAGGGATTCTGGTCAATGACATCACTAAGGAAAGAGGTATTTCTCCGGAGATCCTCATCACGTCTGATTTTGATGAGATCCTTGCCATACCTGACCTTGATGTCGTTATCGAAGCGATCGTCGGAATCGAACCAGGGTACACATACTTAACAAAAGCCATCGATAAAGGCTGCCATATCATAACTGCGAACAAAGAACTGTTTGCGCATAAAGGAAGGGAATTGAAGCAGAATGCGAAAGAGAAGAACGTCGAGATTTCCTATGAAGCATCTGTGGCTGGCGGGGTACCAGTCATCGGGACGCTGCACCAATTGCTTCAAGTGAATTCCGTCGTGAAGATCGAAGCGATTTTGAATGGGACCTCCAACTACATTTTAAGTGAAATACGCAATAAGCGGACTGCTTTCATAGATGCTTTACAATCCGCACAGGTCAAAGGATATGCTGAAGCGAATCCGTCTAATGATGTAGATGGCTATGATGCCTTTTATAAAATCGTCATCCTCACAGAATTGTTGTTCGGACAACGGCCAGAATGGAAATGGATCGAACGGAAAGGGATCCGGGATATCACATTGAATCATATCAGGCTTGCTGAATCGTTCGGTTTCAGGTTGAAGCATGTGGCCTCGCTAGTTTATAAAGATGGTGCTTTGAAAATTGATGTGGAACCGAAAGTGGTTTCAGAAGAACATCCATTGTATCCTGTGGAAGGTGTTGATAACGCGGTTGTCATTACAGGAGATCTTGTCGGACAGTTGAAGCTTCAGGGACCTGGGGCAGGCAAGCTTCCAACAGCAAGCGCGATCATCGAGGATCTTGTAAATGTTTTCAACTCTGTCCATCATGCCCCGGTTAAAAAAGACGTGAAGCTCCTGCATGACATAGATGACCAGCTACAGACATGGTTCGTGATCGGAAATTCCACTGATCAACTTGATGGAGTGATCCTTTATGAGGAATCGATCAAGGATCAGAATGACCTCATTACCGGAAGGCTCGTCAAGGCGACAGGCCGAGAAATCAAAAAACTGAAGGCGAAGGATAATGCTCTCACCGTGTACCCTTTCACAGGTACACCTACACAACCAGTCAAAAAAGCCTTCGTATCAGCTTAAACAAGAAACAGTCCACACATCTTCGGATGATCGGGCTGTTTTTTTATTTGCAGCAAACTCGAAATTCAACGGTGCAATGTGGATTTATTTCGGTGCAATTTCGGAATAATTCGTAGCAAACTTGAGATATATCGGTGCAAACCTGGATTTTATCGGTGATTTATAAAACAGAAAGCTTGAAATTGTTATAGAAATAGTGGATTATGGAAAAGTGTTAAATTTTGCAAATGAGGTTGGGGGATATCGTGGAACCGAAAATTAATACGAAAATCATTCTTATCACCTTCATGATTGGTGCTTTTTTTGCTGTTTTGAACGAGACGCTTCTCAATATTGCATTAACCGAGCTAATGCTTGTATTTGATATCGAAGCGCCGATCGTCCAATGGATGGCGACGGGATTCATGCTCGTGATGGGTGTTTTGATGCCGATTTCTGCGTTACTGAATCCAATGGTTTACGACGCGCCAGATGTTCATCGGTGTGATGTCGATTTTTTTAGCGGGGACGGTCATAGCTGCATGTGCCTTGAATTTTCCGATGCTGTTGGCGGGGCGGATGGTCCAGGCAGTCGGAACGGGGTTGTTGATCCCAGTCATCATGAATGCGTTACTGTTACTCTATCCGCCTGAGGTACGGGGCAAGATCATGGGCACATTCGGCCTCGTCATCATGTTTGCGCCGGCAATCGGACCCACGCTTTCTGGTGTAATCGTGGACTTTTTAGGCTGGCGCTGGTTGTTCATTTCTGTCATCCCATTTGCACTGTTTTCGATTCTGTTTGCATTTAAATACCTAGAAAATGTTGGGGAGATTACGCGTCCTAAAGCAGATGTCCTGTCCATCATCCTTTCGACGATCGGAATTGGTGGGATTGTCTATGGTTTCAGCAGCGCAGGGGAAAGCGGGGAAGGATTTGCTTCGGTTAAAATCCTTTTGATCATTGCGATCAGCCTTATCAGTCTGCTTTTCTTCGTTTTACGGCAATTGAAAATCGAAGAGCCATTGCTGGATGTCCGGGTCTTCGCTTATAAAAATTATGCGCTTGGCGTTACGATATTCGTCGTCGTGATCATGGCGATGTTCGCCTCTGAAATCGTCATGCCGATGTATTTGCAAGGACCGCTCGGATATTCAGCTAAGATTGCAGGCTTATTGCTCCTGCCAGGAGCTTTACTCAATGGGTTGATGTCTCCGGTGATGGGGACCTTATTCGATAAGTTTGGTCCAAGAAAGTTGATCATTCCGGGAACGATCGTATTAGTAGGCGTGATGCTCTTCTTCAGCAACATCAGTCCGGGTATTCCGATCTGGTCATTCATCCTTGCCTATATCGTGTTGATGCTCTCCATTTCGGCGATTCTGATGCCATCACAGACGAATGCGCTGAATGAATTGCCAAAGTATCTTTATCCGCATGGGACCGCGATTGCGAATACACTGCAACCAATCGGCGGGGCATTAGGAGTAGCTGTTTTTGTCAGTATCATGAGTCAAGGTCAAACAAGTTATCTGGAACGACAGACCGGCAAAATAACGCCTGAACTATTGGATAAGGCGATGACAGCCGGGGTCCATCATGCTTATTGGTTCGCACTAGCGCTTTGTATCGGAACATTCGTAATTGCTTTGTTCGTCCAGAAAGGGATCTCGCCCGACTTTAAAGCAGAGGAAATGAAATAAAGATGAAAAAGACCACCTTCATTCGTGTGAAGGTGGTCTTTCTTATGGAAACAGAAGAAGTGAACAGATTAATCGTAGAAGTGAACAGATTAGTCATGGAAGTGAACACATCAACCTCAGAGGAGAAGTTGCCTCGTCATCACTTTCACTCTTCGTAATAATAGTAAAGTTTTCTTTAGGTTTTTTTTACGTTCTAAACATTACCTGATGGATTTTTGTCCGAAAATCCTCTGAATTATAGTTTTTGACCCTTGTATTTAATACAAAAATAGCATATCTTTCATAAAACTATCAAAAAAGCACCACAATTCCTCAAATTTCAACTTTTTAAAATCGCTCAACACTAGCTTAACAATCTAACTCTATCATTTGATTTGTAGGATATAGACAAAGTCAAGGAGTGGATAAGGTTGTCAAAGACAATGGATCGAAAAAAATTCCTTACATATCTAGGTACTGGAACGGTGGCATTAGCAGCTGCTAGTACAGGATTGGATGGAATTGCAGATAGAGTGAAGGCACAGCAAAGCACTTTCCACAGACCGAATAAAAAAATACCGAAAATGGGTCCCTTGAAATTCAATCCGATTGAACCGGCGAGCATGGACGATCTCGTTTTGCCAAAAGGATATTCGTATAAGGTCGTAGCAGCATACGGGGACAAAATCAATGCAAAAGGTGATACCTTCGGATTCAACAATGACTATACGTTATTTTTCCCAATAGAAGGGGAGGATGAACGAGGGTTGCTATGGGTTAACCATGAATACGTCGACGATAAATTCGTGTTCGGTAAAGAGATCGAAGGTGACTATTCAAAAGCTCAGATTGAAAAAATGCTTTATAACCAGGGCGGTTCGATCATCGAAGTCGTAAATGGACCGGATGGATGGACGATGGATACTTCCTCCCAATATGCCCGTCGTGTCACTGGATTGACACCGATCGCGCTTACTGGGCCAGCAAAAGGAGCAAATACAGTCAGCAGTGCATCGAAAGTACAAGGCACATTCGCGAACTGCTCTGGCGGGGCGACTCTTTGGGGTACGTTGCTGACATGTGAAGAAAACTATGAATCTACTTCAAAAGCAGCCAAACTCGATGAAACGCATTACGGCTGGGTCGTCGAAGTAGACCCGTTCGATGAAAAATTCCAGGTCCGTAAGCATACTGCTCTTGGCCGTTTCAATCATGAAAATACATGCATGGGACTCGCGAGAGACGGCCGTGTTGTCGTCTACATGGGAGATGACAAGAAGGATGCTTGCGTGTACAAGTTCATCAGCGAAGGGAAATATGATCCGAATGCTGGTAAAAAGAACGCGAAACTTCTAGAAACAGGGATCCTTTATGTGGCTGATTTCAGTAAAGGTGCCTGGGTGCCGCTCACAATCAAAGAGGTTCAAAAAGCAGCCGGTGATGATCAGGAATCATTGGCCAAGTTCCAATCGCAAGCAGACGTCGTCGTCAACTGTCATGACGCAGCGCTCCTTGTTGGTGGTACACCGACGGATCGCCCTGAAGACGTTGAAATCAGCCCGTTTGACGGAACAGTCTTCATCGCGCATACGAACAACGACAATCACGGAAACATGCATGGCCATATTACCAGATTTTTTGAAAAGAATGACGACCACGGTTCGCTTGAATTTCAATTCTCGATCTTTGCGGCAGGCGGAATCCAGAGTGGTTTCAGTGCACCGGATAACCTGACGTTTGATGAAGATGGAAACCTTTGGACGGTCACTGATATTTCCAGCAGCAAGCTGAACAGCACGATCTGGGAGCCTTTCGGGAACAACGGCATGTTCGTCATCCCGACCCATGGTAAAGATGAAGGCGTGGCGTTCCAATTTGCTTCTGCACCTGTGGAAGCTGAGTTGACGGGCCCATCATTCACTCCTGATGAGAAAACATTGTTCCTATCTGTCCAGCATCCGGGTGAAGAAACCGAAGACCTTTCAAAACCTACGAGTAAATGGCCGCATCGTCCCGGCGATTCTATGCCTCGACCTGGTGTCGTTGCAATCACAGGATTTTAATAGGAAGGAGAATGCATTATGCCATTCAATATCGGAATTCCAGGATTGATTTTGATTTTGATCATAGCCCTTGTTATTTTCGGTCCAGCGAAACTGCCTGAAATCGGGCGGGCATTCGGAAATACGTTGAAAGAATTCAAAAACGCAACCAAGGACCTAGTCTCTTCAGATGATACAAGCACAAAAGAAAAGAAAAATTAATCAGTCGGGAGAAAAGAGGATATCCTCTTTTCTTCTTCTTTATAAAAGAATATAAGCCGAATTCCAAAATATTTGAGCTTGAATTAAATAAAGGTAAAAGGAGCTGAGGGGATGTCCCAAGAATTGGAGTTGGTCGATCACCTTTCCGAGTTAAGAAAACGGATTCTCATCGTCGGGGCTGGTTTTCTCGCATTTTTCATCATAGGATTCATTTTCGTAGAACAAATCTATCAATTCCTTGTAAAGGATTTGGATACCGAACTGGCGCTTTTAGGCCCGACGGATATTCTATGGATCTATTTTAAAATCGCCGGGGTTGTCGCGATCAGCCTGACGATCCCACTGGCCGCCTACCATACATGGCGGTTCGTCCTTCCAGCGTTAGAGGCAAAACAGCGGAAGGCTACATTGATGCTGATCCCTGCCTTGTTTTTATTGTTCATCATCGGTCTTGGATTCGGCTATTCAATTGTTTTTCCAACAGTCCTCAGCTTTCTGCAGGGACTATCCAACGAAGGTTTCCAGATGTTTTACACGACGGAAAAGTACTTTAATTTCCTTTTCCAAATGACGGTGCCTTTCGGAATCCTGTTTGAAATGCCTGTCGTGGTCCTCTTCTTGACGGCGTTAGGGATCCTTAATCCTACACGTCTGAAAAAATCAAGGAAGATCTGTTATTTCGCTTTTACCGTCTTGGCTGTCGTTTTAACACCACCGGACTTCCTATCTGATATCCTTGTACTCGTCTGTTTAGTGGTCTTATTCGAAATAAGCATTACGATTTCAACTTTCGTATACAAGAAACGCGAAAAGAAACTGAATTTGGATTATTAAGAAAAACGACAGGGACTGCTCCTTATTGACCAGTCCCTGTTCGTTATATTTCCAATTTCGAGAATGGAAGAAAGAGTTTCACGCCTCTTTTATTGACGGGCAGGAATTTCATATCCCCAATCAAATGGCTCGCATAACCCGCAAGACTTGCTATGAAAATTCCCTCCATTCCAATTGAAGTTTCGAATTGATGAGCAATGATACCGAAAAATACAATCCCCAAAATCGAGTGTGTATAGCTTCTGTGAGGGACGAAGGAAGCGACGATTATGTAGATGCCCAGCAGGAACAGCCAATTTTCCTGAAGCATGAACCCGCCGATCAGCACGCCTGCTCCGGACACTGTAAGCATATGCCTTCTCGTTATAAATGAAGAAACAGCAATGATTCCGACGCCTGTCCCCATGCCATACCACTTTTCCATATCGACCCCTACCACAAAGCTGTAAATGATCAGTAAAATACCGATGATCTGTGCAAGTGTCTGGATGAATTTGTGCGTATTCGTTATTTTGTTGCTTAACGTCCCATCCACATCGATGTCTGGAATAAGGCCGGTAATCCCTCCACACACGATTAGAATACCTGTCGTTGTGGGATCGGTTTGCAGGGTATTGGATGTAATCAATCCTGCAAGCCCGCCAACAAGCAGATGTGATGTTCCTTTCATGATGGTTCACCTATCTCTCTATTTTGTTGTGTTAACGCAGTATTCATCATTTTAAAGAAAAAAAGGGTAGGAAGAAATGCCGAAGGCTGGATTTGTGTCCTTATACTTATTAGTCTTTAGGTAATTTGTCATATATCTATTAAGTGTAAGAGAGTATGGTGATATGAATAGTAGATTCACTGGTTTATACTGACAATGAAGATGATTCCTTTGAAGAGGTGTTTTCATGTATACAATTTTGATGATCATTGTAATCCTGGTAGGTGTCATTTCGCTGGCTGGTACAATAATGGTCGGGAGAAAAGTGGATAAAACTAGTAGAGAATATGAGATGGAGGACGATCGTACTGCCGCTCAATTGAAAAGATCCCATGATTATGAATCTCGGTCCCTGAAAGTCAATTTAAAGGTGTTGACGATGATATATCTAGTGACCTTCATTCTCGGCATCGCAGCATTAGCTGTTTATATCCTATATTTCCGATAAGATTATAGAAGGGCTTACTGAATTCAGAGTAAGCCTTTTTTCGGATTTTGTTACGGTATCCTTCATACGGCTTAGCTCCGTCATTCCATTCCCCTTCAGCTTTTTAAAATCTTCCAATAAATCTTTCAATCAACTTGGGCCGGTCTTTGTAAACCGATCAAATATTCCAGAAGTCCATGATTTTGTACCAATGTATGTATCTATTACTAAACCGTATATCCTCCAGGTTTTTGGGATCATGACCGCCAAACCTCTTGAAATGATCAGTCATCAAATTACCCCCATTTTATCGAATTGACATCATTATAGTCCATAATATGGAAATGAACAATTCTATTTTTTTGAAAATAAAATGTATTTCATTCCGTAAAATTAGTATTTTCGCCGTTACAAATCTATCTCCACTTTAATACTATGTAACATCTGATAGAGAAAGGAGGAATGGTTTGTGAACGAAAAGGACAACCTTATCGGAGTAAAGTATTATTATGATAAATGCGACTGCAAAAAGAAGGATGACAAGAAGAAAAAGAAGGATAAAAAGAAACATCACAAGAGCAGTGGCAAGCACGACCACAGAAAGAAGCACAGCAGCAGTAAACACAGCAGTGGCAAGTGCGATTGCAGAAAGAGCAGCGGTTATGATGACTGGAAAAAGAAGCGAAGCTATGGCTATGACGACTGTAAAAAGAAGCGAAGCTATGGCTATGACGACTGTAAAAAGAAGCGAAGCTATGGCTATGACTCCTACAGTGGCATGACTAAAAAATCAAAATACAATCCAAGTTTTGATTTCAAACATGATGATTGCAAAAAGAAACGCAGCCACTACAAATGTGATTGCTTCAAGGTGGATAGCTCTGGAAAATGGGATGACCATGACAAGAAGTTTGATAAATTTGACAAATTCGATAAATTTGACAAGTTTGATGACTTCAAAAAGAAGCGAAGCAGCTGTGGCTGTAAGCGTGTCTGGGAACTATTCTAAAATCTCCTCATCTCTTAGATAACGAGTGTGGCTGTTCACACTCGTTTTATCTTTTCAAAAACTTCAAATTTTCTATTGTGAAATTGTGGAAGTTGAGGTAATGTATATAGAAATCTCTTCGGAAGGTGTGATGGATTTGGGACAACAATTTATCATTCATGGAAAAAGAAATGGAAATATCCGTCTTTACTTTTAGCGGGAATCGGCATCTCTAACCTGGGGGACTGGATCTACCTCATTGCATTGAACCTTATGATTTTGAATGTGTATGGATCTGCGGCGGCTGTTGCGGGGCTCTACATGTTAAAACCACTTGCTTCGATGCTGACCAGCTTCTGGTCGGGTAGTGTCATAGACCGGTTCGACAAACGGCGCATCATGATTTTGCTTGATTTGATCCGTGCTGTATTGGTCGCTATCATCCCGTTTTTTTCCTCGATCCTGTTGATCTATCTTTGTGTACTTTTGGTCAATATGGCGAGTTCATTTTTCCACCCGACGGCAACAACATACATTACAAAGCTAGTACCTGTAGAGCGGAGGAAGCGGTTCAATTCGTTACATAATCTGATGTCTTCCGGTGCTTTTGTCATCGGGCCGGCAATCGCCGGTACACTTGTCTTCTTCGGTTCAGCAGAGCTGGCAATCTATATGAATGCATTGTCGTTTCTGCTATCTGGTTTGATCGTCGCCTTTTTACCAGGTATGGACACTGAAGGTTTTGCTGCAAGTGAACGACTTGACTTACAAGTGATAAAAGAAGATTGGAAAGCAGTCATTTCGTTCAGTAAAAAAGCTGCATATGTTATGGGAGTTTACGCTCTTTTCGAGATTACGATGGTGTTCACCGCAGCGTTGGACTCAACAGAAGTCGTATTTACAAGAAGGGTGCTGGGGATCTCAGAAGGGGCTTATGGGGTATTGGTCAGTATCGCTGGAATCGGATTCATCGCAGGATCTCTGTTTGTCACGATTCTTGCTTATAAAATCCCGTTGCGGCATCTGATTGGAATAGGTACCTTGATGACAGCAACTGGATATCTCATTTATGCATTCTCGACATCTTTTATTGGAGGTTCAGTCGGTTTTTTTATCCTATCATTCGCATTGGCAGGCGCAAACACAGGATTCATCACTTTTTATCAAAAAAATCTGCCTATTGGAATCATGGGTCGGGTTGTAAGTATCGTCAGTATGTTCCAATCGATTTTCCAAATACTCCTCATTATAGTCATCGGATTGGTCGTAGAGGTTTTCACAGTCCAAACTGCTGTGATTTCAGGGTCATTACTCATGATGATGATTGCAATCATGTTGGTGTGGCTGACAACACTGCCGGCTAAAACAAAGTATTTTACAGAGTCTAAGCTCGTAAGTGAAGTGAATTAAGGGGGAAAGAGAATGTCAGAGAAAACGGAAAAGCTTGAGCAATTGTTTACGCATGTGGAGAACAAAAAATTGATTAGTGGTGCAGTCTTAGCTGCGGAACAAGGAAGCCCCATTTTTATCAAAACGCTGGGTAAAGCTGATGTGGATACAAATGAGGATATTCACGAGGAAACGATGTTCGAAATCGCATCTCTGACAAAATCTTTTACAGGCATGTCGATTATGATTTTACAGGAACAAGGGAAATTGACTGCACAAGATCCGATACATACATATATTCCAGAGTTCCCTTACCAAGAAAAAGGAATCAAAATACATCATCTGTTGACACATACATCCGGTTTACCGGAATATATAGAAATTTTTGAAGAGCATTGGAACCGTGATCAGATAGCATGCAACAAGGACATCATCGATTATTTCATAGAAAATAAGCCCGATCTAATCGGGGCACCGGATGAAAAATTCCAGTACAGTAATACGGGTTACATCTTGCTTGCAGAAATCATTGAGAGGCTGAGTGGGCAAGCATATGGTGATTTTGTCAAAGAGCATATTTTCGAACCGCTTTGTATGACACGGACAAGAGCATATGCTCAGCGCATGGAAGAACCGATCGACGGTTATGCGAAAGGTTATATTTATTTCAAGGATGAAAACAAATTCGAATTACCTGATGGATTCGATCAGCACGCCTATGTATATTTTTTAGATGGAGCGAAAGGTGACGGGCAAGTCAGTTCGACTGTCAAAGATCTCTTCAAATGGACGGAATCGCTCAAAACAGAGGTGCTCGTAAAAACGAAGACGATGGAACAAATAGTCAAACCAACTCAATTGAAAGACGGTCGGCACTCCCATTATACCCATGGTTTCCATTTTGGAATGAAGGCGGGTTATGGCTATGGATGGAAAATGGAAGAGGATAATGAACTCGGCAGGATCATCACCCATGATGGCTATGCTGCAGGTTACAGCAGTGGGGTCGTCATTTACCCGGATCAAGACATCACCATTATCTATATCAGCAATATGGACTTTAGTGAAGGACCACTCAATAAGATACACCATGAGATCATGCTCGAAATCGAAAACATCATGTTCAATCGTATGTTCAAATATCCTGAACTCCAAAATGTAAAATCCTGATTTGAAGGAGAGATGAATATGGGAAAGCAATTTTCAGAGATACAGAGAGATCATATGGATTTCATCAGGAAACAGCATCTGTTTTTTGTCAGTACGGCACCTTTATCAGCTGATGGCCATGTGAACGTTTCACCAAAAGGTTATGATACATTGCGCATTCTTTCTTCAACTGAAGCTGCGTACCTGGATCTGACGGGAAGTGGCAATGAAACGAGCGGCCATATCGAGGAGAACGGACGGATTACCTTCATGTTCTGTGCATTCGAAGGACCTCCACAGATTTTGAGACTGTATGGTACAGGGAACGTGATCCTGCCTGATTCTGAAGACTGGGATACATACATCAAGCATTTTGACCTTCTTCCAGGTACCCGGCAGATCATCACAGCAAAAATCCATAGAGTCTCGACTTCCTGTGGATACAGCATTCCGTTCATGGATTATGCAGGAGAACGGGAAACTTTGAATATCTCCAATACGAAAAAAGCACCGATGCTCGAAAACTACCGACGAGAAAAAAACGCCAAAACGATCGATGGAATGGATACGACGATCGGGAAAAACATGAGGAGTTGATAGTGATGTGCGGGATTATATGCCAGGGATTCAGGGCTGCCTGAAAAAAGAAACAAGATCATCCAGAAAATCGAAGATGATTTGATCAATGATAAAGACGTGCTAGGTCTATTTTATGGAGGCTCGATCGGATCAGGGCAAACCGATCTTTATTCTGACATTGATGTCCGTGTAGTCATCAAAGATGAAATGTATCAAACTTTCCTCCACTTAAAAGAAGAAAGAGCTAAAGTATGGGGTGACGTATTGTTCTTTGAAAGAAGTCCTGGCCAGACAAACTATACGGTTGCTCACTACCGTCCATTTTTAAAAGTGGATTGTTTTTACTACCGCAAGAAGGATTTGAAGCCATCTGTATGGATGACAGACATCAAGATTACATATGATCCAGCTGGTATGTTGAAAAATTTTAAAAATCTATCTGCTCGTCATTCATATCGAATGACGGAAGAGGAGTTTTTCATCTGGCAGGGGAAATTATTCGCCTATTTTCATGAAGTCTACCGTAGAGCAATGCGTGATGAGGAGTCGTACGTTCATACCCTGATCATTGGTCTGAAGTGGTTGATAGCTACAGGCTGGTATATGGAAAAAGGGATTCAGCCCAATTCAATCGGTGACTGGTCAAAGATAGAAGGAGAACGCAGTCCTTTAGAAGCGTTCAAATTAAAGCTTTTAGAAAATTGGAGGATAGGATCGAACGCAAGTGGGAATCTTGAGACGATCAGTAAAATGGTCCCAGCGGCAAGACGGGTTCATCGATCTTTATGTATGAGGATCAACCAACCAAGCCAGGTTCATAAAATAGACGAAGTCCTTGAATTGATTTTATAGAAAGAGGCAATAGATGGAAAGTTTACTAGGCAATCGTATTCTTTTAAGAGAATTTGTGGAAGAAGATTGGAAGTCAGTTCATGCATATGCATCCCTTGAAAAAGTTTGTCGATTCCAGCCTTGGGGACCGAATAGTGAAGCAGATACCAAACTATATGTTTGGGAAATCCTTGAATCGTCTAAAGAAACGCCGAGAACAAGATTTTCTTTTGCCGTGATTGAAATCAGAGAGAACCGACTTATTGGTGCTGCTGAACTAAATCATGTGGACCGTGAGCACAAGAGCAGTGAATTATCCTATATCATTCATCCGGAATATTGGGGAAGAGGTTACGCTACTGACGCAAGTAACATCTTATTAGATTATGGATTTTCAACACTTGGTTTACACCGGATCGTTGCAACATGCGACCCTGACAATTCCAGATCTGCAAAAGTTCTAACGAAATTAGGGATGATCTATGAAGGACGACTACGTGATCATCTATGGATAAAAAACAGATGGCGGGAATCATCAATTTATAGCTTGTTGGAGCATGAATGGAGAGAGAAAAACGAAATCGTACATCCAAAGTTGTAGAAAAGTTGATACCATGACACGATTCGTAAACAACGTGCAAACCATACAATTGAGGTAACAAATAGAGAGAGAAGGTATACTATGAGATTCAGAGACTTTCACAAAAATATCAAGATCCGTATCATTGAAACGTTTATGAGTCGTTTTGTCGGAAGCATGATCTTTCCGTTCATGTCGATTTATTTGGCGGTCCATTTTGGTGCCAAAATGGCAGGGCTTTTATTGTTGATCAATGTTTTCATTGGAATCGGAATCAATTTTATCGGCGGTTACTTCGCCGATCAGTTCGGTCGTAAAATGATTATGTTGTTTGCGGAGACCTTGCGATTCGCCGCCTTTTTCATTATGATGATCTGCAACTCGCCGTGGTTCTTTTCACCAGCTGTCACTTTCATGATGATGACCGTGAACAGCATTTGCTGGGGACTGGCTGGTCCAGCGAACTCTGCGATGCTCATCGATGTCAGCACACCTGAACAGCGAAAACTCATGTACTCGATCACATACTGGGCGAATAACCTTTCTATTGCCATCGGTGGGATATTGGGTGCATTCCTATTCAAGGATTACTTGTTCCAGTTGTTCCTGGCATTGACGGTAGTCACGGGAGTGGTTGTCTACCTTGTCGCGTTCTTCATCGATGAGAGCTATGCACCAGTCAGCTCTGTGTTAAGGCCACAGGAGCATGTCTTACAGTTATTCGCGAATTATAAAAAAGTCTTGCATGATCGTATGTTTGTTCTATACGTCTTCGCTGGTGTCTTGATATTATCGATGGAGTTCCAGTTGACGAACTACGTAGGAATCCGATTGAGTGCGGAAATGCCAGTCCAACAGTTTTTGTTCTGGAAAGTTGATGGTGTACAGATGATGGGTTTTCTGAGGAGTGAAAATACCATCCTTGTAGCATTGATGGCATTGCTCGCTGCGAAGCTGATTACGCCGTTCGAGACAAATCCGTCCTGGTCGGAAGCTGCTTCATTTTTACGATCGGATATGGGGTGATCGCCTATACGAATAACATACTGCTTTTATTGATTATGATGGCAATCTTGACGGTCGGGGAGGTTTGCCGGGTCCCGGTTGAACAGTCGTACATGGCAGCGATACCACCTGATGATGCACGAAGCTCATATATGGCATTCAACGGTCTGCAATATAATCTGGCAATGTTGATCGTCTCCATCACCGTAACGATCGGGGCCATCCTGCCGTCCGGAATCATGGCAATCATCATTACGGCCATCGGTTTGACTGGAACGCTGATCTATTACTTGATCAGTCCAGGTCTGGATGCACGGAAACAAGAAGTGGAAATAAAGCAAGCGGGTTAAAAAGAGGGGGGTTATTATGAAAAAGAGGGTTGCAGGTCTGATAGCTGTCGTGATTGTAATGTTCAGCGGATATTTTGTTTATGGAAAAATGACAGATGACACGTATGAAGGGATGGCAATTATACCTGAAGAGAATGAAGATATACCATTATATAAAGGGTTGGTACCTAATCGAAATACTTATACAATAAAAGGTGACCACTGGGAAGATATCTACAAATACTATTTGAAAGAACTTCCTGCAAATGGTTGGATATTGGATGATGATGGATCTGCACTTGATGATAATGATTCAGATAATGATTGGAGCGGTTTTCGTTCAACATGGATCAAGAATAGATTCGATGGCGAGCTTCATTTATCTGCTTCTTATAATGAACATGGTAATGAAACTGAAGTGATCTTTGATAAGACACCAAGACATACTTCTACGGAATGGATTGAAGAAGTACCTGGAATGGTTTGTATTTATGAAAATCCGGATGATCGAAATTGCCGTAAAATAAATAATCCGGAAAGGATTAAGGGGATTGTCCATCTTCTCAATTCCAGCTTAGATTGGAACGAGGCAATAGGGCTACGTGAAAAGAAGAGTTTACTAATGATAGGCGATTTGAAGGTAGAAGTCCATTATGAATCGGATAAAGAAGTGTATTTCCGCTCTCACAAAGGGATTAAAATTATGAAACTCGAACAGGAATTTTTTGAATACACAAATTTATCATTAGATTGATACTTTGTAATATCGTTTTTACAGTAGTAAAACGCTCCGATTTGGGGGCTTTTAACCTGGACTTTCAAAAGTTGTGGAAGTGCCAGCATGACCTCATACCCCTACTAATATGTATATAGAAGAGGACAGAATGATGTGGGGGATGCATATGGCGATACATACGGTCGTATCCGGGGATACATTATGGAGGATTTCGAGTATCTATAGGGTACCCATTCCTACAATACAGCTGGTGAATGGATTGACCTCGGATGCACTCGTACCTGGATTGAATCTCTATATTCCAGACCAAAGTCTGCCCGAGAGGTTTTACCAGATTAAGGCAGGGGATACGTATTGGAAGCTGTCACAGCTATTCCAGACGACAGTCCAGACAATCATCGCAGCCAATCCTGGTGTTGACCCGGACGCACTGCAAGTAGGTCAACGTATCCGTATCCCGACGCAGTTGAAATACCCGCTGCAGACGCTTGTATTCATCGATGCTTGGGACCAGTCGCCTTATCAGAATATTTTACGGGAGATTTCCGGAAATATTACTTATCTTGGCATTTTCACTTACTCATTCAACCGTCAAGGGGCTCTGATCCAACCGAATGATGAAGCTATCATACAATATAGTAAACAATTGAATATCAAACCGTTGTTGGTCATCAGCAATTATGAACAAGGTAATTTTAGTCCGGGTTTGGCTGATGTTGTTTTACAGAGTACAACTGTCAGGGGTACACTGATCCGGAATCTTGTCACTGCGGTTACTAACAAAGGTTTTGCTGGAGTAAGCATCGATTTTGAATTCGTGACTCCGACAAGAAGAAATGAGTTCACTGCCTTCTTGCGGGAATTGAAAAGGGCCCTTGGAACGAGGATTATGCAGGTCAACGCCCATGCAAAAAGCAGTGATATGCCGTCGAACCGTTTAGTCGGATTTCTCGATTACAGGGCGATTGGAGAAACTGCAGATATAGTATCGATCATGACGATAGACTATGGCTATGCGGTCGGGCCTCCTGATCCCATCGCCCCTGTCTGGTGGGTCGAACAGGTGTTGATGTATGCAACTGGTCAGATCAACCGTCGTAAAGTCATGTTGGCAATGGCTCTGTATGGGTATGATTGGACGCTTCCTTATCAGCAGGGAAATGTAGCTCGGTCGATCACTGCGAATAATGCCCAAAACCTGGCGATAGCGAATTGGGTTCCGATTACATTTAATCTCTCAGCGCAAGCTCCGGGATATACTTATAGAAGAGATGGTATAGAGCATGCGGTATGGTACGAGGATATAAAAAGTTTTGTCGCAAAGTACGCCATGCTGGAAGTATATAACCTGCTCGGAGCCACATACTGGCGTCTACGTTATCGATTTCCTCAGAATTGGGTTTATATGGATAAAAATGTCGAAGTTATGAAATGATTCGGTTGAGCGGAAGGGTGTCGGTTAATGAGGGAAACCCACGGTGAAGTATCTCCGTGGGTTTTCCAGTGACCTTCGTGGCTGGTCAGGGCGATTGCACTTTTCTTGACTGTTGCTGGGTCAGTTTAACCCAAGCTGTGGCGCTAGATTTTAGAGGACAACTATTCCGTTATTTGTGATAAATAGGGGTCATTTGAAAAACTAGTGGACATCTGTTCCGCAATTCAAGTAAGAGGTTGCTGATTATGAATGTAATCCACCAAATAAGGCAACTGTCCACTAAAAGGTATTGTTAGAAGAGGCCGTTGTTTCAAATGACAGGCACTTTGACATAATCAATTTCAAAGCCTAGATCTTCAAGCATTTCGTGATCCTTTGTACTGGCCTGTCCCGCTGTCGTCAAATAATCACCGACAAAGATGGAGTTTGCTGCATACAAACCAAGTGGCTGGAGGCTTCGTAAATTCACTTCACGTCCGCCTGATATGCGGATTTCTTTTGTCGGATTGATGAAACGGAATAGAACCAGTACCTTCAGGCAATACCTCGGATCGAGCTCATGGGTCCCTTCTAATGGAGTGCCATCAATCGCATGCAAGAAGTTTACCGGAATCGAATCTGCATCAAGGATTTTCAAACTACGTGCAACATCGACGACTTCCTGTTTCGTTTCTTTCATTCCGACGATCACACCTGAACATGGCGAGATGCCAGCATTTTTAGCAATATTGACAGTAGAGACGCGATCATCATATGTATGGGAGGTCGTGATGTTGTCGTGATTGGTCTCGGCTGTATTCAAGTTATGATTATATCGATCGACACCGGCAGCCTTCAATCTGGCCGCCTGCTCAGGTTTCAATATACCGAGGCAGGCACAGATTATCAAATCGTAATTCTCTTTGATTTCTTCTACCGCGGATACGACAGTATCCACATCACGATTCGTCGGGCCCCTTCCGCTGGCAACTATACAATATGTGCCGACGTTCATTTTATGAGCTTGTTCTGCTCCATTTAGAAGGGTCTGTTTTTCAACCATCGGATAGGATTCGATCGGTGCATCGGAAACGATCGATTGAGCACAATAACCACAGTTTTCAGGGCATAGTCCTGATTTCGCATTCATGATCATATTAAGCTTTACTTTATTCCCATAATACGTTTTCCGGATTTGGTAGGCTGCATAGAGTAAAAGCAAAATTTCTTCATCAGGTGCATCCAGAATGGATAAGGCTTCTGCATCGGTAATTTCCCCTCCAGAAATTACATGGTCTGCGAGGTCATTCCATTTTGTTGTCATATCACCACTCCTCAGTTAAGCTGCAGATTTTTTGATTATACGGGAGGTTTTTGAAAGAGTACGGTTGAGTCTTGGTGCAATAAGACCTGCACACACTGATAAAAGGATGTCTTTCGGGAGCGGTGCAAGCATCCATGCCCAAGCCATTTTGTACGTGAATCCTTCAGGAGCTGCCGCCCATACCTTCATCGCTGCATACATCCAGTTTGTCCCCGCTGCATAGTTGATCACCATACCGACCAATGCTGCAACTAGGTAACTCTTGTTACTGGAATTCGATTCAACGATTTTGCCGGTTACATAGGCTACTAGAATAAAAGAAAGGATGAATCCGAACGTCGGCTTCAGGATCATGCCGAATCCACCGCCGAATTGGGCGAACACAGGGGCCCCAGCAAGCCCGATCACAGCGTAAACCGTCATCGATATCGCACCTAGACGACTTCCTAGAATCATGCCGGCCAATACACTGAAGAACGTTTGTAAGGTTATTGGGACACTCCCGATTACTAGGAGGGAGGTTAGGTTTGCGCCGACTGCCATAAGAGCGGCAAATACAGCAGCAAATGTAATATCAATCGGTTTCAGTTTCATAAAAGTCTCCTCCAAAAAATAGTTGTCTCTCTAGTAGAATATAAGGAAACTCGGAAAATATGTCAACTTAAATATTATTATGGTTTACAATTAAGCTGTACCAAATGCTTTCAAAATTTTAGGGTTTGTTCTGAAACACGAACAAATAACATGATAAGGGGATTTTTGGGAAGTGGTAATGAAAGGATTTCGACTTAGGTGGTGATCAACCACCTAAGTCTTCTCAGGAAGGGATGACTTCTCCAACCATTCTGCCCTTTGTTCGATAATGCTGGATCATTTCAAAGACGAGATCGGATTTGGTGACAAAATGGAGTGTTCGCTTAAGAACAGCAGGCTTCAAGCGACGGTAAACGACACCTTGATGCTGGACGTGTTCCGCCTGGATTTCGGGTATGAATGATAAGCCGACTCCTTCTGCTGTATAACCGAGGATCGTTTCATAAGGCGTTTCGAGTGCCAGTTGAAATGAAAGACCATTTTCCTTATACATGTTTTCTACTTTAAGGCGTGTTTCACAAGGGATTAGCGGAAGGATGATTTTTTCCTGATCAAGGTCATCAAGGGTGATCAGGGGTTTTTGGGCAAATAAATGATCACTTGGTATTGCCACTAAGTATTCTTCCTCAAATAACATAAGATCCCGAATTCCATCCCCTTCTTCAAAATCTTGAATGAATGCACCATCGATTTCACCTTTATGAAGGGACTCCAATAATTGTGTGCTCCTGCTTTCAAGCACCGTAAACAGTTGATGTGATTTCATCTGTTTTGCGATTTTCGGAAAATAGTAAGATGCCATGGTCGGCAATGAACCGAATCGAAACGTAGTTGGATTGATGGTTTCGTAAATGACGGAATTGAGTTGTTCGACTAACGGTCTGATTTTCTTAAGAAAGAGCCTTCCTTGCTCAGTCAGCCGGATACCGATATTCGTCCGGACCATCAAAGTCTGATTCAATGATTTTTCAAGCTGTTTCAATTGTTTGCTCAGTGCAGGCTGTGAGATGAAGAGGCTGTTTGCGGCCTTTGACATGCTGCCTTTTTCCGCGACTTCAATAAAAAAGCGCAACTGTTGTAATGTCATGTAAATCACCTTCCTGGTTATAACGGATTGTTATAGCAATTATACCATAATGATTATTCCGGGAGTCGGAATTTTGAATTAATATGAGGATAGATGGGGGTGATTTGATGAAAGGACCAGTAGCAACCGGTGAGCAAAGACAGCAAACAGCCTATAACAAAAAAATACATTATGCATGGATCATCCTTGCCCTGGCCTTCCTGACTCTTTTGACTATACAGGGGATCCGTTTATCATTCGGTGCTTTTATCGAACCTTGGGAATCTTTTTTCCAGACGAACCGCGGATTGATCTCCATGATCGGAATGGTCAGCTATATCATATTCGGTATTTCCCAGCCAGTGATCGGTAAGATCGTGGATCATGTCGGTCCCAGAACAATCTTTATCGGTAGTGTGATATTCGTTGGTACGGCGATGTTCATGACGACATTTGCAAACCATCCGTGGCAATTATTCCTTTTATACGGTATCATTGCATCAATCGGTTTTGGCGGTGCCTCGCAAGTAACCGGAACTGTCGTCATTTCAAACTGGTTCCAGAAAAAACGCGGCCTGGCACTCGGCATTTTGTCCGCTGGGACGGCTGCAGGACAGCTATTGGTCGTTCCATCGACACTCAATTTCATCAGCTGGACCACTTGGCAGACGGCCATGTTATCATATGGATTGTTCTTGATGTTGATTTTTCTACCACTGCTTGTGTTTTTCATCAAAAACCGGCCGGCTGAAATTGGCTTGCAACCCTATGGGTATACAGTTAAAAGACCAGCTAAAACTATTCAAATGCCAGTTCGTGCACCAGGTACATTCGTTTTTTTCAAGGTGCTGAAAAAGAAGGAGTTCTGGTTTTTGATGCTCCCTTTCTTCGTTTGCGGTGTGACGACAAGCGGGTTGATCGATACCCACTTGATTCCATTTTCAAAGCATCATGGTGTTTCGAATGCCGTCATCAGTTGGACGATCGGGCTTTTAGCTGCATTCAATTTTGCAGGGACGATCACTTCTGGCTATTTATCGGATAAGTGGGATTGCCGGAAGATGCTCGGGTTCTTATATGGCCTCCGCTGTTTAACATTGGTGTTGCTGCTCATCATCGGTGGTTTTTCAGACTTAGCGGTGTTCTTTCATCATAATCCGGCTATGTTGATCTTATTTGGCATTTCGTTTGGAATTGTCGATTTTTCCACGGTTGCCCCGACGATCAAGCTTGCTACAGAGTATTTCAAAAACTACAGCATCGGGCTTGTGGTAGGTGGGTTGTTTCTCAGTCACCAGATTGGTGCAGCACTCGGCTCTTACTTGCCAGGAATGTTATACGACATGATGGGGAATTACCAGCTATCGATCATATATGCGATTGTTATTCTTGTCGCTGCTGCAGTCATGAGTTTCCTGCTGCCGCAACCTGAAAACGGCTGATGAATAGGAAAGGGGGCGTTCTGATGGATAAAGACGCTCACATTCGAAAATTCAATAAGCAAGCTAAAAAATATGAAAAGCTGCAAAAGAAAGATCCTACAGCCAGATTTCGGAAAAGGATCATTCCTGATGCAGAGGGGAAGACCCTGGAGGTTGCGATCGGCACTGGTTTAAATCTTCCTTATTATAGAAATGTAACCGAATTAACAGGGATCGATTACAGTTCTGAAATGCTGAATGCAGCCAGTAAAATCACTCATTCCTATCCATTCGAGATCAATTTGGAACAGGTGGATGTCGAAACGATCCATTTCGAAGAGAACAGCTTCGATACGATCGTTTCTTCCCTTCCTTCTGTTCCTACGAAAACCCTGTGCAGATATTGAACCGCTTCCAGAGGTGGTGTAGGCCGGGTAGAAAAGTATTGATGCTTGAGCATGGGAAAAGTACGAATCGGATGTTAAGAGGGATCCAGAGAGGAATTGATCCGATTGCCTATAAAATGATCAGCTGCCATCAAGAAAGGGATATCCTTGGTTTTGTGGCCAGATCACAACTGGAAGTGTTGAAAGTAGAAAGGGCACTGGCAGGTTTGATTTATTTCATATGGGCAAGACCACAAAAATAGGGAGTTGACCATCAATGAGGTCAGCCCTTTTCTGTTAAAGAAAGTTATTGAGCTAATGGGTGCTTGATTTAAAGAAGCTCTTACTACAATCATAAGAGGTACCATCCACCCTTTTCTCCCCCTTCCCTGGGAATGGAAGATACATTAAAAACACCTTCTTCAACAATCCTGTCATCTTGCTTAAAACCCATTTACTTCCTAGTTATGCCTCTTCTTATTTTCGATACTACTAATACTGTAATCGGAATTACAAAACCCATCGTTCCAAAATAAAAAAACATCCATTTAATAAACTCAGCGGTATACACAATATCTGGGTAAACAACTATGGAGAGAACAACCAATATCATACCTAAAGGGAATGTCAAAACCTTATAATCCTTTAACTTTAAAGTATGAGCTAGGGACAAAACAGACGCATAAAAACAAATGGCTAATTTAATAAATATAGAAATAAACCAAATACCTGCTAGTACAGCTTCAAATCGTTGCATAAAATTCCCAATATTTATTTTTTGGGAAAGAGTAAAAGTCGGATAAAATTGCCTAGCTGTTATATCTACCCCAAGAACTAATATGGAAACTACTGTAAATATAATTAATAGAATTCCTCCATTTAATGCCCCCGTAAAGAATTTTTTTTCCGCTCCTTTCTTCTTTTGTATATAAGGAATAATCATTAGAAAAACAGAAAATTGAAAAAAAGGAACGGCGATGAAAGGGAGACTCGCTCGAACTATGGTTTTTACTCCGCTCTCAAAAAGAGGTTGTATATTTGAAAATTTAACTTCAGGGGTAAGAGCGATCAACAGTATTAACATCATAATAATTAACCATGGATAAAATATTTCTGCTGCCCGAGCCAACGTCTCAAGTCCTAAACGAATCCCCATGATCACAACAACAATAAAAATAATTAAGATAGCTTCAAGAGGGGTTTCCGGCATAAGGAGCGTTATTACGAAGTCACCTACATCCCGAAGAACAAAGGCAGAAATCAAATAAAAATTAAAGAAGAAGGCTAGATTAACTAATTTTCCTATCCATTTTCCTAAAATGACTTCCGTATATTGAGCAAAATTTAAATGAGGATAAAGATTCGCAACGGAAGTAATGAGTTTAACAACCAACAACCCAATCACTACTCCAAATCCTGCAGCAATCCAAGCATCTTGTTTTGCTTCAGCCGCAAGAGATGAAGGAATGTAAAGGACAGAACTGCCTATAGTAAATACGAAAACAAATATCTGAAATTGCCTTACTGATATCACACCATTTTCAAGCATACTTATACCTCTTCCGGAAAAGTTGTATCTTTCCAATTTACCCTAAATAGTATTAGCTACCCTATAAACTATTAAACATTTCTAGCTTCTGCGAAAAAGAACGTAACAAGGTCTTCCGTTATTTAGGTAAGCCTTTGTTAAACATTACTGCCCACCTGCCCATCAATGACAAACTTAACAAAAACGAGGTTCAGATAAAATATCCAAAACGGGTTTTCCGGTTAGTGTTTTTTTAAACGGTTTAAGTTTATTCAAAGCGATATTACATACAATGCATTTTAATTTTAAATCTACAAAAAAAAACGATTTCTAAGGTAGTTAAAATTAAAGATGGGAGCAAGGCATTTATTCGTAATCTGGGATCGTATTTTATTCTTCTTCAACCCCATCGATAACTAAGTAATATCTCTTAAATACACATGTATTCACAGCCCTTTATTGTGAAGAAGGGGCTGACTAAATTCTATGAAATGTAAGAGTTAAGGGAAAAGTGGTCGAAGGGAGATAGAGGAGGTCTAGTAGACTCCCTTATATTCTATATAATGTACACATGCTCCACGTCACCCTTGGAGGTTTACCCTCCAATGTCTCTACGGGTCAAAAGCCCTTTCATTCCTTCGTTATGCCCGTCCAAAGGGTGGAGGCTGGTTATGCTAAAGGAAGGGGTCTTGGCCTTTTTTGTTGCACCCAGTACTCCGTACATATTTGAGAGCCTGCGAATACATAGCGTTTGGTCATTCTCTTAAAGTGAAAATAGGTAAGCGGCTTTTAAGAGTTATATCTTTTCCGGGTTATAGGTTTCTTGATACTTGGTCATTCCAACGAGAATACGAATGAGCTTACCTATTAGCTTCATCAACGATTTCATTCTACTCATACCTCTTTCATGAATATTAGGACAATTAAAGCAAATAAATGCTGAGGACTTATTTTATCTAAGTTTATATTGTTTAATTCAGGAAATAATGGATGAAAAAGTGATAGTGGGTAGAAAAATGCGATTTTTTAAAAAGTCGTTTAAAAATCGAATCCTTGTCTACACAACAGAAGAGCAAATTAAATAAGAGTCTAAAAGAAAATATACATACTATAAAAATGCACGGGAAGATACATTGGATTTTTTTGTCAAGGGACCGTGAACTTAGAACAGACTTTTACAATGTGGTCGCGAAAGATTCGAAAGTAGAAAATGCGTTAAAAGTAATGACGGATTGGAAAATATTCCAGCAAGTAAATTATTTTCATCTCTCGAAACATCGGAAAAAGCATGGGAACCTTCAATAACTGTTACATTGGATGAACTAATTGCAGATTTTTGGTGAAGAGATTCAACTTTCGAATCCAGATTATTGGGATAAGAATAAAAAAGAATGGGACAAGAAATTTACTGCATGCCGGTAGGAATAAAAAGATCTCAAGATAAGACAGGTGGGTACTATAGGAATCCCCCCTTGAAAAAATCAAGAAGTGGTGTTGGTCGGGACTGAAGGAAAAAGGACCATATGAAAGCTATCATTTATATATAATACCGAACGACAGGATTCAGAAATTTGTGGAATTTTCCGTACATATGAAGGTAGATTTCAAAATATGACGAGTAGGTAGTGGACTGTCCTTCTAAAAGAAGGAAGGGAGTATATCTGTATGATGGCAATCTTAGGAATCCTATTAGTAATTATTGTGATTGTGTATATCGAAGTTCCTTCCCTTTTGAAAAAAGGATTTAAAAAAGAACTATGGGTATTTGGGATTCTGCTCCTTTTTGGGACAGGGTTAAGTATAGCTCAGGGATTACAGGTAGATATCCCGAATCCTATGGATTGGATCAAATTTGTTTATAAGCCATTTAGTGATATTCTATACGGTTTATTGAAGTAGAAAGGAAAGGCGGGAAAGAGATGCAGGAAAAAAGTAAAATTAATGGAAGGCAATTTACATTATTGGTGGTTATGTTTACGATTGAAAGCCCTCTCTTATAGGCCATCATGCTTACTTCCGAAGATTTAATAAGGGCCAGTTTAATTGCAAAAAAAGAAGCAAATAATGGTGTGATAATGATAACAAAGTCAATGGGATTGTTTGCAGCTACATAACAAACTATATTCCACAATACCAGCTAATAGAAGGTCAATTGGGACTTTAACGGAGTAGCCGGAATACCTCCAATAAAGTTCTATAAAGCAAAAAGACTCGTCAATTCGACGAGCCATTTTTAATTATATAAAGCCGTTTCAATGACAAAATATATACCATTTAAATTAATAATTTTGAAATTACCCCTCCAATCGGAACGGTTTAGACAGCCCCAGACCCAAAGATTATTGTGTTTGATCCTTACTATAATCGTAATCTGATGGGTCTACAGGGTTGAATCCTTTTGGTTTGTAAAAACGCAAGAGGTCACTGTAAACAATGTTATCTGATAATTCCAGTTCTCTTCTTCCGAATTCAACAGCATCCTTACAAAACTTATTCTCTACAGCCTGATCTGTCGGATTTTCATAACATTTATCATTTATGGATGAATATTCAGGTGTCATCACGTCGCCGTTGCGGAATGGGACGATTTCCCGATGCTCTGATGAGAGCAGGTCAGACCCGAATGATAAAAATGGTTCATCTTCTATTCCCAGTAGATGCAATACTGTCGGACGAACGTCGACTTGCCCGCCGTATTCATGGACTTGTTTCCCTTTAACGCCTGGAATGTGAATATAAAGCGGTACTCTTTGAAGTTGTGCATTCTTATAAGGTGTAATCGGTTCTCCTAACACTTGTTCCATCGCTTTATTATGGTTTGTGGATATTCCGTAATGGTCACCATACATGACGACCATCGTGTTCTCATACAATCCAGATTCCTTCAGATCATTGAAGAACTGCTCAACAGCCTGGTCTGTATAATGAGCGGTCTGAAAGTATCCATTTACCACTTCATCTTCGGTTTCAGGCGTTGGGAAGTCGACATCTCCTTCATCCATTTTGAAAGGGAAATGGTTCGACAATGTGATCATTTTTGCATGGAAAGGTTGTTCCAGGTTTTTAAGATAAGGGATAGACTCTTTGAAAAAAGGTTTATCCTTCAATCCATAGTTGATGACATCCTCTTCATTCATGTCATAATACGCAGAATCGAAGAATTTCTCGATTCCGTAAGCCTTGTAAATCTGATCACGGTTCCAGAAGGTTTTGGTGTTTCCATGGAAGGAAGACGTCGTGTATCCATGCTGCTTCAAAATGGCAGGTTGAGCCTGGTACGTATTTTGCGCCTTCTCCATGGATACGGCTCCACTCGGTAATGGAAAAAGGGAATTGGCCATCATGAATTCCGCGTCAGATGTTTTCCCCTGACCTACCTGATGGAAGAAGTTATCGAAATAGAACGTGTTCGGATCATTTGTCAGCTTATTCAGAAAGGGTGTCACTTCCTGGCCGTTGATTTCTTCACCGATGGCGAATGTCTGTAAAGATTCCAAAGAAATATAAATGACGTTCATATCTTTAGCTGCACCGAAATATTCTTCATTCGGCAGCGTCTGGTTCGCTTCAATGAACTCTTTGGCTTCAGACAGATCATCACTGCTTGCCATCGCACGTTGCGTCGATGATTTAGCTGTTACAATTGCATCGTAGATTTGATAATTGTATTGCCCGATATATTTTACAAGATAGTTCCGGTCGAATGAGCGTGTAAGTAATTGTGGCCGATCCGTTTCTGCAAGGCCAAGGTTTGCCGAAAAGATCAGTATCGCCGAAACGAAAACCAGACCGGCTTTTTTTCTTGAAATCGGTGGTTGGTGTCCAATGATCTTAAACAGTGCCAGACCTAGCAAGAGGAATGTATCTGTAAAATAAAGCACATCCGTAAACTTCATAAGTGCTAATGCACTATCACCTAATTCACCAGCACTATTTGTATGAAGCACTGTCGGAAGTGTAATGAAATCATTGAAAAATCGGTAATAAGCTACATTGGCATATAAAAGGACCGATAATAGGAAATTGATTAGCAAGATCGCCCCGACTCTCTTTTTCCCAGCCATCAATAAGGCGATACCAAAAAAGAATAGGGCCGAGCTGATCGGATTTATGAGCAATAGGAATGATTGCAGTACATTTTTGATTTCCAATTCAAATTCTATTTGATAAACCACATATGTCTTCAGCCAAAATAGAATGACTGCGACGAAGAAGAATGAATAGGGCTTATTGAAAAAATCCTTCCAATTCTTATTTATTTGTATCATACAACTCACCTACTAAGATGTTTTTCGATTGTCATTAAATAATACCCAAGAAAAATGGGCTGAAAACAGGCTATCACTTCTGTAATTCAACATTGATCGGCATCTTATAGTTAATTCGTATGTCATGCCGGAAAAGAGAGTGTATGGAAAAAATTAAGAAAAAAGAAGGATTAATGACCTTAAAGCAAATAAAGGTCGTCAGTCCCATTTATCAATTGAAGTGACTTCCTGCTCATCCAATCGATTTAAAAGTATTCCAGCCTCTTCTTCAATTACAGTTTGCTCCAGGTGCTGCTTCTTGACGAAGCCCTCCTTATACATATGCTGGATCATCTGATAAAGCGGGTCATAATAATGATCGATATTGAAAAGCCCGAGCGGCTTTAGATGATAACCCAACTGGTTCCAAGTCATGACTTCGAACATTTCTTCCATCGTCCCGATCCCGCCAGGCAGGGCGATGAATGCATCTGCGAGCTCATACATGAGAGCTTTCCGTTCATGCATAGTATCGACGACTTTCAGTTCTGACAACTCCAGATGGTCAACCTGCTCATATATTTTTCGCGGAATGATACCGGTCGCCTTTCCACCGTGGCTCATTACAGCATGGGCGAGTTCACCCATCAATCCCGAGTTGCCGCCTCCGTATACGAGCTTAATATCACTCTCCGCCAATAAGGTACCTAACTTTTCAACGTTTTCCCGATAAGACGGGCTCGTCCCGAAACTGGACCCACAAAATACACAGATAGAAGAAAATTTGTACATATTGTTCGTACCCCCTTGATTACAAATACTTATTCTTAGCCTATAAAAAAATTGGCCAATAAGAACAAAATTCGGAGTGGACCTTTGAAATTCCTCTAGACAACTTATATATTAGTTATAAGCAGGTTTTGACTAATCTTATTAGAGAGAGGGACTTTTTTATGCCACTATTAGATGAGATTTTGAACTATAATGAATCGTTCGTTGAAGAAAAAGCTTATGAACCCTATCAAACATCAAAACTTCCAGACAAACGCATGGTTGTTGTTTCTTGTATGGACACAAGATTAGTGGAACTGTTGCCGCGATCGATGAACTTGCGGAATGGTGATTTCAAATTGATCAAGAACGCCGGGGCAATCATTTCCCATCCTTTTGGAAGTGTAATGAGGAGTATACTTGTAGCCGTATATGAGCTGAACGCCGATGAAGTATTCGTGATTGGTCACCATCAATGCGGCATGAGCAGTATCGAACCGCAGAAAATGATCGGCCACTTTAAAGAACGTGGAGTTTCAAATGATACGATCAATACCTTGAAGCATTCTGGAGTGGACCTTGAAAAATGGTTGAGCGGCTTCAAAAGTGTCGAAGAAAGTGTAAGAAATAGTGTGGATATGGTACGCAATCATCCCCTATTACCTGATGACATTCCAGTTCATGGGCTTGTAATCGCCCCTGACACCGGGAAATTGGATCTCGTCGTTGATGGTTATGACAGATAATCAAGATTAAGGGAGCTGTCCAGAAAGTCAGTGAAAACTGATCTTCTGGCAGCCCTCTTTCTCATTATTTTGATAAAAAAACACAAAAAAATCGTCCAATCCTGTAAAATGAAAGTTACCACACCAACACTACAGAAAGGACGATTTTTATGTGCAATCTTACGATTACTACTGAAAATTATAACACGGAAACGGCTCCATCTCTAGAGAAAAAGAAGAAAGAATCGATTTCGAAACGAACATTCCCCCCGACTTTCAAGCCCTACAATAATCAACAAATCCAAATGATTTATGACCTTCAAGAGTTCATTCCGGAATACCATGTGGCACGTGTAATCGATGAAATGGTTGAAGGCATCTCAGACAAACGTTTGTTTTCCTATTACTCAGGCGGTGGTCGAAGCTCCTATCACCCGAAGATGATGCTTAAAGTAATCCTTTACGGCTACTCTCAGAAAGTGTATTCCTGCCGCGGGATTGAAAAGCTCATCCTTGAAAGCATCCTAGCAATGTGGCTAGCTGCGATGCAGACCCCCGATTTCCGGACCCTTAATGAATTTCGCGGAGTGCGCATGAAAGCATTAATGGATGAACTATTTGAAGCAATGATCCAGAAATTGATTGAAGAAAACTACATCACCTTTGAAAACTACTTTTTGGATGGCACGAAGATTGAAGCCAATGCCAATAAGTACTCTTTCGTATGGAAAAAATCCACTACAAAATTCGAAGAAAAATTAAAAGAGAAAATCCAAGAAACCCTACGTCACATTGAAGAAATGACTCAGATGGAATCCGATACAACGATAAATGACATCCATGAAAACCCGGAAGGGGTTCCAGATAAGCTGGAGGAAGTGGCAACGGAACTTGAAGCGAAAGTCGAAAAATTGAATGAAGAAATCGACGAAGAAAAGAACACAGCGGTACGAAAAGAGATCCGAAAGAAACGTGGAAAACTCCAGAAGCCATTGAAGCTCATTCGTGGAAACTTCTTACCTCGACTCGCCAAATACACCAAACAGAAAGAAACATTTGGAGATCGCAATAGCTATTCGAAAACCGACAAAGACGCTACATTTATGCGTATGAAAGAAGACCATATGAAAAATGGCCAGCTCAAACCTGGTTATAATGTACAAATGGCAACGGAAAATCAATTTATCCTGTATTACACGATGCATCAACGCCCGACGGATACACGCTGTTTTATCCCTCATTTGGAGAAGTTGGCTGCTTCTTCTCTACCGATGCCCAAAACGGTGATTGCGGATGCAGGTTATGGCAGTGAAGAAAACTATATCTATTCCATCGGAGAAGACGAAGAGCCACGTTTTGAGTTCCTCATCCCGTATGGAAGTTACATAAAAGAACAATCACGAAAACACAAGAAGGATATCAAGAACGTCAAGAATTGGACCTATGATGAACATAATGATTGGTTCATATGCCCAAACAGAAGAAAAGTTCTGTTTCAAAAATATCAAACACGCAAGAATGCCTCTGGCTACGAACAGAACTTAAAGATTTATGAATGCGAGGATTGTACGGGATGCCCATTAAAGGCGAAATGTACGAAGGCGAAAGGCAACCGCNAAAGATTTATGAATGCGAGGATTGTACGGGATGCCCATTAAAGGCGAAATGTACGAAGGCGAAAGGCAACCGCCAAGTCCATTGGAATCCGATCTTCGAGGAAATGAAAGCAAAGGCAAAAACAGCCCTTGAAAGTGAAGAAAACACGGTAACGTACGCTCAACGTAAGGTTGAGGTCGAAAGCGTTTTTGGTCACATCAAGGGCAATCGGTCGTTCCGCAGATTTTCCTTACGGGGCCTCGACAAGGTTCATGTCGAGTTCGGGATCGTGGCATTAGCCCACAACCTATTGAAAGTAGCTGGTCTACGACTATCTGCTTTCCAAGAAAAGACAAAAACAAGACCAAGTAGAACGAAAAACGCTACTTGGTCTTGTTTTATTTTAGGGACTTATCAGACAGCCCCTTTTTTAAATTCAATAGACTGCATTATCCCGACAAATGAGTATAAACGCCAACTTGGAAATTATCCCGACAACTCCGGAATTATCCCAAAAACAAATCGATCAAATACACTTTCAGAAAATTCCTTTTAATATATAGCTTCAGCTATATATTAAAAGGAAAAAGATGATGCAGTTAGTAAATGAAAGTTATTCAATATAAATGGGTAAATATGAGTTAATATGATTGAATTTGGGTTCAATCGGCTCTTTACATCATATGTAAGACAGGAGTATTATTAGGGACATCTTAAAAATGCCAATGGTTTATTTTAGCGAAATTCACTCTCGATTTGCAAGACTCTTCGCTGAGGGGTCTCGGCTGACTCGTTCTTCCCGCAGTAGTGCAGTGAATTTCGCTTGAAATTATTTTATCTAAAATAAAGTGTTTCTTATTCTTATCGCTTAATTCATTGATGGAGCGGGGGACCCGATTTTCACGTGGCGGACGTCACTAGGGGTGAATCCTTTGTTAGAAAGGTAGGGTGACTCTTTACGCCCGAATCCGACAGCTAACCTCGTAAGCGTTTGAAGAGAGGATGATGAACGTGATCAAAAGCCAATGACCACGGGTATTCTGCCTCTGTGGTTTTTTGTATGCTTAATTATCATCATAACAAATTGATAAATGTAGCATCATAAAGAATAACAGCTGAGAAGGGGAAATTATAATGGCCGCAACCCAAAAACAAATCGGATTAATCGGACTAGGAAACTTTGGAGGAAGCTTATGTAAGGAATTTGCGGATCTGAACGCTGAAATTCTTGCAATTGACAGGAATGCCGATAAAGTGGACGCCTATTCATCTATGGCCACACATACTGTCGTTGCTGATTCTACTGACGAAGGAGTCCTGAAATCTCTAGGCATCCGCAATTTCGATCTCGTCATCGTCTCGCTTGGTGATGACATCCAATCAAGTATTTTGACTACCCTAGTTCTAAAAGAAATCGGTGTAAAAACTGTATGGGCAAAAGCGCAATCCAAATATCACCGGATGGTATTGGAGAAAATCGGAGCAGACCGGATCATCCATCCTGAACGGGATATCGCTAAACGGCTTGCTCACCATGTTGTTTCAGAAAAGATCATCGATTATATCGAGCTATCACCTGACCATAGTATTGTAGAGCTGATCGCTACAAGAAAAGTGAACGGAAAGTCTTTGGAAGAGTTAGGGATCCGTTCTAAGTATGGATGCAATATCGTCGGAATTAAAAAAGGGGTGGAAATTATCGTTTCTCCTGCTGCGGATATCCGATTGGAAGAAGGGGATACTCTGATCGTCATCGGAGCGAATTCGAACTTGAACCGATTTGAGGAGAAAGGATTGTAAGGTATGAGTAACGTCAAACTCTCACCACCTCAATTTTTAGTCGTTGTATTTATGGTATTCATCCTTTTGGGGACATTACTTTTGAAAATACCCTTTGCTAGTAATGAGCCGATAAGTTGGTTGGATGCGCTGTTTACTTCGACATCTGCAATGACAGTGACAGGACTGATTACTGTCGATACTGGTTCGGCATACACTGTATTCGGTGAATGTATAATTATGTTATTGATCCAAGTTGGCGGGCTTGGAATCATGTCTTTTGCGATCTTGATCTTCATGATGATCGGGAAAAAAATCGGCATGAGACAACGGATGTATGTACAGCAAGCACTGAACCAGACGACAATCGGCGGTGTCATCCTTCTCGTTAAAAGACTTTTTATTTTCTCAATCATCAGCGAATCAATTGCCGTCATATTCCTGACGATAAGATGGGCTCCTGAGATGGGTTTTGGACAAGGTTTATATGCAAGCGTGTTTCATGCCATTTCTGCATTCAACAACGCTGGTTTTTCGATCTGGTCGGATAGTCTGATGGGGTACGTAGGAGATCCTGTGATCAATATCATTATCACCTTTTTGTTTATTACGGGAGGCATTGGATTCACGGTTTTGTCCGACTTGTGGGCGGAGAAGGAATTCAGGAATTTAAGTCTTCATACGAAATTGATGCTTATCGGTTCCTTGGTCATCAATGTCATTGCTTTCGTGTTCATTTTCATTTTCGAGTATAATAATCCCGCAACCCTTGGACCGTTATCATCAGGTGAGAAGGTTCTCGCTTCTTATTTCCAAGCTGTCACACCACGAACGGCAGGATTCAATACATTGGACATCGGAAGTATGGAAGACTCTTCAATCATCCTCATCCTTCTTCTCATGTTTGTTGGAGGGGGGAGTGCTTCTACTGCTGGGGGCATAAAGCTGACGACCTTCTTGATCATCTGTTTCGCTGTTTTCACTTTCTTAAAAGGAAAATATGAAATCGTCATCTTGCGGAGAACGATCGATCCACACCTTTTATTGAAAGCGTTAGCGATTGCTACGATAGGTCTTGCGTTTGTTTTTACAGCACTCCTGGTGTTAAGCGTCACGGAAAGCCATACTTCAATGCTCCCGCTTATTTTTGAGGTGTTTTCCGCTTTCGGAACGGTAGGGTTATCAATGGGAGTGACGGGTGAGCTTACAGCCATCGGAAAAGTCATCATCATTCTGATCATGTTCATAGGCAAATTAGGTCCGTTAACATTAGCCTTCTCATTAGCAAAACAAAGTTCTGAAAAAATCAGATACCCTAGAGGAGATGTTCTTGCAGGTTAATGTGTCAAATGGGTCTTTAGGCTTAGTTGCTTTTTGATACACAAATTAAATATTGATAAATGAAAAACACTGTCCTGACGGGCAGTGTTTTTTTATGTGATCTATTTTTTGATCGGTTAATTGAAACTTATGAATCAATAAACCAAGCTCCTGATGAACAAACATAGTGAGAATAGTTCTCAAGTATCATTGACTATGATAATCATTTTCAATTAGTGTAGTATTATCGCAAATGAAAATCATTATCAACAAAAACCAGAAAGGAAGATTTAGATGACCGTAATGGAGAAAACATCAAATAAATCTTTATTAGCACAACAAGAACGACGCGAATCGAACGCAAGATCCTACCCTCGAAGGATACCGATCGCCATTGAAGAAGCAGAGGGGATTTTCGTCACTGATGTTGAGGGGAAAGTCTACTATGATTGTCTTGCAGGGGCAGGAACACTCGCCCTCGGGCACAACCACCCCGTCGTAATCAAAGCGATGGAACAGATCATTCAGGATAAACGACCATTACATACTTTAGACCTCACTACTCCCGTAAAAGAAGAGTTCGTGAGTGAAATATTCTCCTCACTTCCAGACCAATTGAGAGACCGGGCGAAGATCCAATTTTGCGGCCCAACAGGCGGAGATGCGATTGAAGCTGCATTGAAGCTTGTGAAAACTGCGACTGGGAAAAGCTCGATCCTTACCTTCCAGGGTGGATATCATGGTTCGACACACGGTACGATGGCGATCAGCGGTAACCTTGGACCGAAAGAACGAGTTCAAGGTTTAATACCAAATGTACATTTTCTGCCTTATCCATACGAGTATCGTTGCCCATTTGGAATAAAAGGAGAAGAAGGTCATAAGATCAGCAGCCGATATATCGAGAACCTCTTGGATGATCCTGAGAGCGGTATCCTGCCCCCAGCAGCGATGATTCTGGAAGTCGTCCAAGGGGAAGGCGGATCGGTTCCTGCCCCTATAGGATGGCTTCAGGAAATGAGACGTATAACGAAAGAACGGGGTATTCCATTGATCA
Source organism: Alkalihalobacillus sp. YIM B00296 (assembly GCF_020179385.1). Lineage (GTDB taxonomy): Bacteria > Bacillota > Bacilli > Bacillales > Fictibacillaceae > Pseudalkalibacillus. The sequence continues at coordinate 91,910 of NZ_JAIBLJ010000008.1, forward strand.
TTGATGAGATCCAAACCGGTATCGGACGGACAGGTAAATTCTTTGCTTTCGAACATGCCGAGATCTTACCGGATGCCATCGTCCTCTCAAAAGCGATCGGGGGCAGCTTGCCATTATCGGTCGTGATTTATGATAAAGATCTTGATCAATGGGAGCCGGGCGCACATATCGGAACATTCAGAGGCAACCAGATGGCAATGGCCACCGGTACGGCTACCCTCCGATACATCAAAGAAAACAACCTTACTGAACATGCGGATCGAATGGGGGACAAGCTCCAAGTCTTGCTTAAGGAATTGCAGGAAAAATACCCGGAAATCGGTGATGTACGGGGACGCGGTTTGATGATAGGAGTCGAAATGGTTGATTTTTCAAAAGCCCATACATCGAATGGAAGTCACCCTGCCAACCCGGGACTGGCAAGCCGGGTTCAACATGAATGCTTCAACCGTGGCCTCATTCTCGAGGTCGGTGGTCGGCATGGATGTGTCGTCCGGATATTACCGCCTCTGATCATTTCAGAACAGCAAGTCGACGAAGTAGCCTCGATTTTCAAAAATGCAGTAACCGCTGTCCTCGGGGAACGGTGATCCGATGATTACAAAAGTTTTGAAACCATCATCGATTCAAAATAAGAAAACGAAAACTTTCGATCCCTTCTTTTTCCATGGTGGAGCAGAGGGGGTTGCAGCTTACAGCCATGCAGTCCAGCTGGTGACCGAGAAGTTGATCGAGGCGTTTTCCGATCAATCAAAACCTTATGTCGGAAAAGCGCCCGAAGAAATCAGGCATGAAATCCAAAGGATGGAACTTGTAAAGGAAAATGGAGAATCTTTGTATGAACTGTTGGAGGATATACAGGAACCTCTTTTAAAAAGCAACATCAACATTAGCAATCCCAAAAGTATTGCACACTTGCACTGTCCGCCTTTACTACCAGGCTTGGTAGCTGAAATGATCATCAGTGCGTTCAATCAATCCATGGATTCCTGGGATCAAAGTACAGCTGCCACCTATTTGGAACATGAGCTGATTCGCTGGCTGCTTCCGAAGTTCGGGTTTGGGGAAGCGGCTGATGGCACTTTTACGAGCGGGGGTACACAATCGAATTATATGGGATTATTGCTTGCCAGGGACGATTACTGTTGGAAGCGATGGGGTCTTCATGTCCAAAAGGAAGGACTCCCGGAACAGGCTAATCGATTGAGGATCATTTGCTCGGAGCACGCTCATTTTACTGTGAAAAAGTCAGCCTCACAGCTTGGTTTAGGTGAAAATGCGGTTGTCGTCATCAAAACGGATGATCACCATCAAATGTGTATGGACGACCTTGAAGAAAAGCTGGAATCTCTTGAAGATAACGGACTATTGCCCTTTGCACTCGTTGCGACGTGCGGGACGACTGACTTCGGCAGTATAGATCCGATGAAAGAACTCGGACAGGTTGCTGTGCAATATGGTCTCTGGTTCCACGTGGATGCTGCATATGGCGGGGCACTCATCCTCAGCCACAGCCATTATCAAAAGCTGGCTGGGATTGAGCAAGCTGATTCGATCACCGTCGATTTTCACAAGCTTTTCTATCAACCGATCAGCTGCGGGGCTTTCCTTGTCAAAGATAAACGATCATTCAGGTATATACAGCACCATGCCGATTATTTGAACCCGAATGAGGACGAGGAGGATGGCATGCTTCATCTTGTAACGAAATCAACACAGACGACGAGACGATTCGATGCGTTGAAGCTGATGATGTCCTTACGGATGATTGGAACCAAAACATTCGGTGACATGATCGATCATACGTTCAATCTTGCCAGGGAGACAGCAGATGAGGTCCATCGACGCCCTGGTTTCAGGATCATCAACCGGAATCCAGTCTTGAACGCAGTCGTATTCCGATATGAACCGCTCGCTGGTGAAGGACTTGACTTGAATTTGCTCAATAAAAAAATTCAACAGATGCTGCTCGAGAGCGGTGGGGCAATCATGGCGAAAACCTCTGTTGAGGGAGAGATCTATTTGAAATTCACCTTGTTGAATCCTCGGACTACATTGGACGATATCAAGGAAATTCTTACGATGATTGAACAATATGGACAAATGTACTCAAGCGAATGGGGGATGAACCATTGAAAAAGTATAAAACCATTGCTGAACAAGCCACAATGCAGAGTTTTCTGAATTGCTATCTGAGAGAGACCGGAGATTATGAAGGGGTTGCTGATCAGACGATTCTCCAAACAATTGATAAAAAAGCAGAGCGTATCATCAAATGTGACCTCCAGCATCAAGGAGTAGAATTGATCATCCCGGTCAATTACTGGTCGCCCACAGGCCGCCACCTATTCACGTTTCCGATCTATTACCGCCATGTAGGCAGTCAGAGACTAAGAAGCATCGATTACATCACACTCGTTTCATTGGTGACAAAAGAGTTATTGATCGAGCAGAACCGGGAAGATGCCGAAGATGAATTCATGCTGAGGGTCATTCTAAGCTGCCGCAATGTCACAAAATATATTGAAGAACGTGCAGAGGACTCAGAGCAGTTGTCCGATGCGAACTTCAGCTATATTGATTCAGAGCAGTCGTTGTTATTCGGACATTTGCTGCATCCGACATCGAAAAGCAAGCAGGGGATCTCAGAGGAAGAAGAGCATCTGTATTCCCCTGAGCTTAAGGGTGAATTCCAATTGCATTACTTCAAGGCGGATCCGTCGATTGTCCTACAGGATTCAAGTTTGGAGGAAAGTGCCGCAGCCACTGTAAGACAGGAATTGAAGGAATCGGCTGAGCTAGAGGAAGAAAATATCTTCATCCCGACTCATCCGTTACAGGCCAAGCAGCTGATTGTGCGAAAAGATGTACAATCACTGATGGACAAAGGAATGCTCGAATATATCGGTCCATTAGGGAAGAAGTTTACGGCTACATCCTCTTTCCGGACTGTTTACTGCAAAGGATCGAAATACATGTTCAAATTTTCCGTCCCGATAAAAATCACGAATTCACTGCGTGTCAGCCAAAAGAAAGAGCTTGACCGTGGAGTGGAAGTTTCGAGACTGCTCGCTAAAAAAGTAGGGCAGGATTTACAGGAACGATTCGAGCCTTTCCGTATCATTGAAGACCCAGCATATTTGAATCTGGATCTTGAAGGGGATTCTACTGGATTTGAAGTCATCATCAGGGAAAACCCATTCTATGAAAATGAGCGTAATACGAGTTTGATCGCAGGATTATGCCAGGACCATGCCTATGGTGGCAAGATGAGGATCCAAGCTATCGTCGAGGAGATCGCTAGCCGTGAAGGTCGGAGTACCGAAGAAGTGAGCGTGGATTGGTTCAATCGTTATCTATCCATTTCCTTGGATCCAATTCTCTGGCTCTATGAAACCTATGGAATCGCACTGGAAGCCCATCAGCAGAACTCGGTACTTCAATTGGACGACGGTTATCCTGGGACTTTCTATTATCGTGACAATCAAGGTTATTACTACAGTGAACCGAAGGCCGATTTGTTAGTCGCGTTGATTCCTGATCTGAATCGGAAAAGCAATACGATCTGCTCAGATGAAGTAGCAGAAGAACGGCTTCGCTACTACTTCTTCATCAATCACCTATTCGGGCTCATCAACGGATTCGGTGTAAGTGGCTTGATAGCCGAGGAAAAGCTTTTGCAGGTTCTAAGATCACGCCTTGAAGAACATCTGGAGAAAGGAATTGCTGTTCGTTTCATCGACAGTCTGATCAATGTGCCAGTCTTGCCTTGCAAAGCGAATCTGTTGACGCGTTTCCATAACATGGATGAGCTTGCCGGATCTCTGGAAACGCAATCCGTCTATACGATGATCGGCAATCCGATCACGCAGGAGGTTGAGCTTGCTTATGAGAAGTAGCTACAACTTCTACGATCCAAGGATCGAAAAAGAAATCTCTTTTGAAAAGGTCGATTATGAACGGGATGTTGAACGCATTCATAAATGGATGAATGAACCGCATGTTATTCCGTTCTGGCAGCTTGATTACCCGATCGAAAAGTTCTCCAAGCACTTACAGAAAGCATTGGCTGATGAACATCAGACGCTCTGGTTGGGAAGTCTGGAGGGGGTTCCGATGAGTTATTGGGAATCCTATGGGGTCAAAGGGGATATCGTCGAAAAGTGTTATGAAGCCGACAGATCCGATCAAGGAATCCACTTACTGATCGGAGATACTGTTTATCTTGGGAAAGGTTTTTCATTGCCCATGCTTGAAGCGATGGTCGATTTTCAGTTCCAAGTACCTGAGACGACGAAGATCATCGCCGAGCCTGATATCCGGAATGAAAAAATGATCCATGTGTTTGAACAATGTGGTTTCGAACGGGTAAAACCGATTGAACTTCCTGATAAAACAGGATTATTGATGTTTTGTCATCGAGACGTGTTTGAAAGGAGGCGGCAACATGACGGTAAAAGAAGAATCCAAGCGTATACATGATGTCATTGGAATTGGGATCGGGCCGTTCAATTTAGGAATGGCTGCGCTGTTAGAAGAGGTTCCGGAGATCGATGCGTTGTTTTTTGAACGGAAAGATGAATTCGATTGGCACCCAGGGATGCTGCTTGATGGGACGACTCTCCAGGTCCCATTCTTTGCAGACCTGGTAAGCATGGCGGATGTCCGGAGCAAGTACAGCTTTCTCCATTATCTGCAGGAGCATAATCGCATGTACCACTTTTATTTCCTGGAAAAGTTCCATATTCCAAGGAAAGAGTACAACCATTATTGTAAGTGGGTGTCTGATCAACTGGATACTTGCCGGTTCGGAAGGTCAGTTGAAAATGTTCAGACTCTTGTAGAAAAAGGGGAGCAGATATACGAGGTGGACGTCTTGAACAGGAGAGGCCGTTCGATTGAGACTTATCGGGCGCGTCACCTGTTAATCGGGATCGGCACGTCACCGTCCGTTCCATCCTTCATAAAGGAGCATCTCGGGGAAACGGTCTTCCATTCGTCCCAGTTCCTGAAGCATAAGGAACGATGCCTCGAAGCTGGATCGATTACGGTGATCGGTTCAGGCCAGAGTGCTGCAGAGGTGTTTTATGATCTTGCAAAGGAGCAAGAACTTAAAGGATATTCATTAGACTGGTATACCCGTTCGAAAGGGTTCTTCCCGATGGAGTATTCCAAGCTTGGGCTTGAATATTTCTCACCGGACTATACTGATTTCTTCTACCAGCTGCCGCAATTTAAAAAGGACAAGCTGATACAGGAACAGGATCTTCTCTATAAAGGAATCAGCACAGATACGATTGCGGAAATCTATGATCTGCTCTATGAGCGTACTGTAGGGGAAGGGAAGCCTGACATCCGGTTGCAGGCGATGACGGAAGCCTCTGACCTTAAGCGTACTGGTGACAGTTGGGAGCTAGAGTTCATCCACAGGCTTACGGAAGAAACATTTGTAAAAAAATCAGATGTCGTCATACTCGGAACTGGTTATCAACCTACAGTGCCAGGATTTTTAGAAGGGTTAGACCATCTGATTGACTGGGATGAGCATGGCCGCTATCAAATCCGACAAAATTACGAATTGAAAATGAACCAACCGATGGGCAACAAAATCTTCATCCAGAACGGCGAACTCCATACACATGGTGTGGGCGCACCGGATCTCGGATTAGGAGCCCATCGTAATGCAGTGATCATCAATTCCCTGGTTGGACGTGAAGTGTATCCGGTAAGGACGAAAAATGTATTCCAGACATTCGGAACGGAAGCGTCATGTATGCCAGCCAACGTTTAAACAACTTCACCCTGTTCGGTTGTATCTTCCTGTTTGTGGGGACAGAGGTGTTGTTATCGCCATTCTATCCGCAATTCTTTGAAAAAGTGTTCGGGATTGAGGATTTGAGCTTCACAGGCATGTATGTTTTTTTATGCCGTTTGACCGTGGTGCTAATCTCGCCGATCTGGGGGCTGCTAGCAAAACGGTTTGATGCCAGAAAATTGCTGCTGATCGGGCAGATTGGCACTGCTTTTGCTTGTGTTCTTATGGCGGTATCACAGACAGAACAGCAATTCCTAGTTTTTTCAATCTGCCTGTTGTTTTTTAAAAGCAGTTACATCTTACTGTACACGATTCTGATCCAGCAGGCTGGAAAAGCGAAAAAGCGTGTGACCGGGCTCTATCATGCTGTTTTCCAGTCATCCGTTATCGTTGCAACCTTAGCGAGCGGGTGGGTGATCCAATTGGAGGATCCGCTCATCGTCTTCTGGTGGGCCGCAGCATTGGATGCCCTCCAAGCGATCGTTTGCTTTCTCGTTTTTAAGAGGATGAGGGCTTATGCTGAGGTTGCTAAAGAGCCAGAAGTGTTCGGAAAACGGGTTGTCGGCTTTGGCTTTCTTATGAAAATGGCGTTAATCATTTTCACCCTGCATTTCTCAGTCACACTAGTACGGCCATTTTTCACACTGTTTTCGGAACGGGAGCTTCATACATCCGTGCTTTCAAGCAGCTTGCTGTTCCTTATGCCGAGTATCATGGCGGTGGCGGCTGCACCGATGATCGTAAAATGCCGACCCGATAAGCTCCCGTCCTTGTATAAAATGGCAGGTATGATACTAGGAGCCAGTCTCCTACTCCAAGGGATCGTCACCAGTATGTCGTTATTCGTGGTGTTCAGGTGCCTGTTCGGGTTGGCACTGGCAATCTGCCAAGCCAGCTTGGAAATCGTCCTGTTCCAGCGGGGCGGCAATGTCCATTATCAATACGGGATTGTATCAGCCTTTCAAAATTTGGGGCTATTGCTTGCGCCGTTGGCTGCCACATTTTTAGTGGAAAATTACACGTTACAGCATCCATTCCTCTATGCTAGTGCAGCAATCGCAGTTCATCTAGCTCTTGTATTCCTGACCATTTACAGTAGGAGCGGAGTTCAAGAAGAGAAAAGGATCATTGCTGAACAAGAGAAACAACGTTATGTTGGATAACCATAAAGAAAGTAGGGATAACATGTTATATAGCAAGGAAGTAGATCAAGTCTTGAACGAAGGGGTTTGGCTTGAGGCCAATCAGAAGCTGCTTGCAAAAATGCTGGCGGAATATAAGTATGAAGGGATGATTCACCCTGAAGTCGTAGGGGAAAGCGAGAATGGAAAGGTTTACGAGCTGATGGTTTCTGATGGTAAGAAGTACCGATTCACAGCGAAACCTCGTCTGTTCGACAGCTTGGATGTTGAACCCCATACAATTGAAGTTTCTGTAGAGGGAAATTGGTTGAAAGCAAAAAGCGCAATTGAACTTTTACTTGATATACAACCGATGATCGGAATGTCTGCTGAAACGGCAGGCCATCTGATCAAGGAACTGAACCATACGTTGCTTGCGGATGCACACTTGCTCATGAAGGATTCCAAACCAGCCGATGAATTGATCCATGAAGATTACAGCAAAATTGAAGGGGAGATGAGCGGCCATCCGTGGATTACATATAACAAAGGACGGATCGGCTTCGGTTATGATGATTACCTTGCGTTCGCCCCTGAAAATCAGCAAGAGGTGAAGCTGTTATGGATTGCTGTCCATAAGGATAATACAAGCTTCCAATCAGTCGAGGGGCTTACTTTTGAAAAAGTCATCGAAGACGAATTGGACGAGACAGAAGTTTCTCGGTTTGAAGCTGTTTTAGTGGAAAAGGGATTGAAGAGGGCAGATTATTTCTTCATGCCGATCCATGAATGGCAATGGAAGAATGTCATCATCCAGACGTTTCCGGAGGACCTTGCAATGGACCGGATTATCGCTCTTGGTGAAGGTGATGATCGTTACCTGCCGCAACAATCGATCCGAACTTTCGCCAATCAGACAGATAAGACAAAGAATCATGTAAAAGTGCCGATGAGTATCCTCAACACGCTCGTCTATCGCGGACTTCCATCGGAACGGACCTTGATCGCCCCACGTATCACCGCGTTCATCAAGGGGATCTATGAAAACGATCCATTTTTAAAAGAGGAATGCAGAGTGATCTTACCAGGAGAGATCGCGAGCATCAATTATGCCCACTCTCAGTACGAGCAGTTGAAGCATGCACCTTATCAATACCTGGAAATGCTCGGTGTCATCTGGCGTGAAAGCATCTACACGTATCTGGAAGAAGGAGAGCAGGCGATTACTTTGGCTGCACTCAATCATGTCGATAAAAACGGAAAACCTTTTGTTCAAAGTTTGATCGAGCAATCTGGTTTGACAGCTGAAGAATGGATGAAGGACTTCTTCGGGATCGTCATGAACCCGCTGCTCCACTACTTGTACCAATATGGAACCGTATTTTCACCGCACGGGCAAAATACGATACTTGTGCTTAAAAATCATAAGCCGTACAGGCTGGCGGTCAAGGATTTCGTCGATGATGTAAACATCAGTGACCAGCCTTTTGATGAGCTTTCTGGTCTGACGGATGATTTGAAGGCCGTCTTACGCAGTGAACCGCCGGAAGGCCTGACGCAATTCATTTTTACAGGACTATTCATCTGTCACTTGCGCTACTTATCCAATGTGCTAGACCGTAGCGGATTGATGAATGAACGGACCTTCTGGGGACTTCTAGCTCGATCGATCAAGGATTATCAGGCGAAATTTCCTGAGCTGGAGGAGCGATTCAAACTATTCGACTTCTTCAAGCCGGAGTTGACCAAACTATGCTTGAACAGGAACCGTATGGTCGATTATGGATATGCAGAGGGTGATGATCGCCCGCACGCATCCGAATTCGGAAAAGTGGACAACGGACTTGCCTTGTTCCAGTTGATTGAAAAATAAAGCGAACACTAGACCACCTTCCAGATGAGCGGGGAGGTGGTTCTTTTGATGACGGATTGTGATGCAATTATGAGTTCTGTAGAGTTAAAAACTTCAAAGAAGTGCAATTATAGTGGTTGCCGAGCAATGAATTTCACAAGCGGTGTAATTATTATTATTTTCGTGCAATTATTCTTGAAAATCGTGCAATTAGTTTTGAAAACCGTGCAATTATCATTTTGTCCCACTCATCAACCTTTCTTCAACACGATCTTCCGGTACATCCCGTTCATCATGACAGGTGAATCTTCCATTTTGGTCATCGAATGGTTGTTTTTGCGGTACAACTCTTCAAAATCGATCCCGATATCTGTTCCTAACACTGATATAACTGGCCTGATCAATCTTTTCCTAAATGATAATTTTCCTTCGCCAGGCGTAAATTTATCAAATATGATCAACTGGCCGTCTTTTTTGAGCACACGTTCCATTTCTTTAAAACAAGCATCAGGGTTCGGTACGACTGATAAGATCAAACTTGCAACAACAAAATCGAAGGATGCATCTTCAAAAGACAGATGCTGTGCGTCCATTTCTAAAAATCGGATCGAGGTATCTTTGTATTTTGCCTTAGCTTTCTCCAACATATCTTTCGAATAGTCGACCGCTGTGATTTCCAAACTTCCATGGTCGATATACGCTAAGTCAGCACCTGTACCTATTCCGGTAAAAAGGACAGTCGCATCGTTTGGAAAAAGAGCATAGATGAATACCCTCAAACGTGCGGTTCGAAATCTACCCGTATTAAAGATAGAGTCATAGACAGGGGACCACGCTTTGTAGATGATTTTGTTCCAGGAATTGTTCATTTATGTTCTCCTACTCTTAATCTATCTACCAATATACAATATATATAAGTATCTGGTAAGATGATAAGTAGGTGTTTTACTAAAAGGAGGCGGGAAATTTGGATAAAAGCCCACAATGGCTATTAACTTTCGAGGAAATGTGTGAATGGGTAAGCTCTTTACGAACAACCCCAGATGAACGATGGCTTGAACCTATTGCTGAAGGGAAATGGTCGATCGGTGAAATCATCAGCCACTTTTATTTCTGGGACCGTTTTATTTTTAATGAGAGATTATTAAAATTAGAAAGTGACGACTTCAAAAAAGCCAATGTTGAGGATATGAACAGGAATGCTTCTGATTTTGCCAAATCAGGAGTACGTAGGGAGGAGCTTATTTCGATGTTCATCCAATCCCGGAAAGAGATTTGCCTATTCATTCAAAGCCTTCCTGACCAACGGTATCAAGTACAATTGAAAATCGGAAATAACTCGGTAACGATTGAGAAATATATCGAAGGGATGAATGAACACGATCACCATCATATAAACCAAGTCGAAGCTTTTTTGAAACAAAAAGCACTTGTCCAGGAATAAAAAAATGAGAAAGCTTTTACTCTCGCTAAGTATTGGCAGTTTGTCAATAGGATTCCTGATGCTTTATGCTTCACCTATCCTTTTTCAAGAAGGGAACCCTGCTCCCTACTGACAGCGATCATGAAACTAGAGCAAACGGACGAGGGGTACATCCAGTATGGTGAAACGGAAATGAAGAAGAGATACATATCCAAAAACAACAGGGAGAACCGGTACCAAGTCATAAGAGAAGTATTGGAAGCTAAAGGATGGTCATATGAGGAGCGGGCAGGATCAGGGTTAATCTTTGAAAAAGGAAACAACGAAATGATCATTGAAACAAAACTCTATTCTTCATACTATTATCTTTGGAGTCTGCCAAAAGAAATCTAACAAGAAACACGGGGGATTATGCCATTGCTTACGGTTCTTAAGGACAAGCTATACAAGGCATAAAGAAGGCTTTCATCCTGAAAGGGTCAAGTTGTTTACTTCAGCTGCAGCTCGAATGCCGGATTCAATCGCTCCTTCAACCCACCCGTGAAAGGAAGAAGTATGTTCTCCTGCAAAATGGATCCTTCCTTCCGGGCGCGTCATTACATCACGGAATTTTGTGAATTGATTGGGTTTGAACATTGTAAAACAGCCACCAGAAAATGGATTCAAGGCCCAGCTGAAGGAAGCCCCAGTAAGAAACTGTTCAAAAACGACAGGTCCGTGGACATATGATAACATCTGGAGTGATTCATATATTCGTCTTCCTTCTGGAAGGGAATCCCATAAACTGGCGTTATCTCCCCAAGTATAACTACCTAACATGACCCCTGGTCCAGGCTGGCCTATTCCATGACTTGGATAATAAGCGAATTGGAGTGGCAGATCAGTTGTAAGGTTTCCTCCTAATAGCTTTTCAGCTTCCCAAAATTTTTGTTTGAATTCCAATCCTATTTTTGTTGAGGGAACTGAATGGAGTTCATGGATCAATTGCCTCTTTTCAAAAGATAATGAGTTGTAAGGCTCAACGTTGACGAATTGGAACACCGGGTAGGGAATAGTGGTGATCACATAATCACCAGTGATCTGTTGCCTTTGCCCGTTTTTAAAGTTCATGGTTGACACTGTTACACAATCAGAAGCTTGATGGATATGTTCCACTGTTTGATTGAAAAAAATATCGCTGCCAAGTTGTTGCATGAAGGACCATGGTAAACGATCGTTTCCACCCGGTATTTCTACATACTCTAAATCATCAGTGTATAAGTTTGTGACAAGGTCTGTGATGATGTCTATGAATGAAAGCTCTGGAAAACCTTCGATCCCAAGCAAGATCAGGATCATCCTTATTTCTGCATCCCCTAACGATGGTCCAAGAGGATTATCCCTTAAAAAAGTCCCGAAAGAATACTGGTCATATTCTATTTTTAGTTGCTCTCGTTCTTCAGGAGAAGCCTCATTATATAAATCGAAAAATGGCTGTACAGCTTCCAAGAAGATTTCCATGGCAATCTTGTCCTTATTTTCAGGGGACACAGGAAACTTTAAAATATTGGGGAATTGTTCATAAATGCTTCGCTTTGTTTTAACATTATTTACAAAAATAATATCGTTCGGTGTACTGTTGATGAAGGTGTTCACAGGGAGATGTATAAGTTTGATATATTCCATTACGAGCAGGTGTGTTCTTGGTATCCGCATAGCACCGACATCAAGATAATTCCCGCTTGAAAAAGGCTTCCTTAAAGTGTAGACACGACCTCCAACACGGTCATTGCCTTCTAAAATGACGACTTGATGTCCGGCTGCCTTTAGAAGGGAGCCGGCGACGAGGCCGGCCATCCCTGCTCCCAGGATGATGATCCTCTTAGGGTTGGACGTTTTTGGCAGGCCCTTTTGGATAATTTCAAGCATACCATCCGGGTAGGAAGGTACTACTCGTTCAGAAGATAATACAGTACGTTGCAACATCGGCTCCCCTCCTTATCTGTAACAGTTTATTTTCCATAAAATAGAAATATTACAGTGGGACATTATTCCAGGAAAATTTGAATTTTAAAAAAATCCGTTTGAGACAAGCCCGATTTTGCCATCCTATGTAATAGAGAGACAAAGTTGTGACAACGCAAGTCCAAACAGGTCAAAATCGAAAGGGGATATGGGAATGGAACCTGAGAAGGCGATTGGGTTGATGCTTCAGTTCGGGATGTATACGATTGGGATCATTACTGTCACAATTTTGATTTTGAAGGCGATAACATGAGAATGCTAAACCATTTTGAGACCTGCTGCTGAGGTCTTTCTTTTTTTGTCTTTTTTACGCATTGCCATGTCGCAATTTTACTATCGATTGTTAGAGGAACCATAGCGAAATTCGAGAAAACGTTAATAAACAATCTGTAAAGGGGATAACTATGAGTAAAACGTTGAACATCTGGTCTTTTTTGATTATGTTCCTCTCTGTTGGTCTTTTTTTGACTCAATCGTTTGTCGTTCAAATCATCCAGCCTTCAATCGGTCATCAGCTTATGCTTGCTTTGGCTCTGCTGTCGTTCTTATTGGGTGTGATCGGAATGTTTTCAATCGATAATTGGAAGGCAGCCTTCCGGAGTATCCTCACGGTTTTCTTTAGTGCTTCATTGTCTGTCGTGTTGACATTCATCATGTTTATCGGTTTACTTTTTGATTGATGTTGGTAGCACGTGTCAGTTCTCCTTCATAAGATGTAAGAACGTTTTATGAGGAGGATTTAGGCATGGCCAAGAAACCAGCAAAGAAAACGACCAAAAAAGCCTCAAGATACGAATCGAGTGTAAATAAATATCAGCACACAATGAAAATGGTGACGAGTGAGACCTGCATAGCCTGCAAAACACAATGCGCAAGAGGGATCGATTACATGGAGAGGATGTCAAAGCCCGGAGCGGTCGGGAAAGGGGTTCCTTGCCATCTCACTAAAGGAAAAGGCATGAAATAGAAGAATTGATATGATGGGCTGTCCCATTGCCAGACGCCACCACACAAACATTTTGCATTAAAACTACGCAAAATGTTAGGAACGTTGGGAGTCAGACACTTATGGGACAGTCCTTTTTCTTATGAACTGGGTTTGCAAAAGTGAAAAGGCACTCCGATAAAGGTAAAGAAATTTAAAGTAGAGGTACATCGGAGTAATTCGATGAAACTTCAGGTGATTATAAAACGTATAACATCATAAAATCCAGGAGTTGTATTTATGATGTGGTTGTTGATAGTGGTACTGATAATCAGTGAAGTATTCGCTTTCATCTATCTTCATCCATATTCATGGGCAGATCATGTTTCTTTCTTATTCGGTTTCATAGGAATCCTATCATTGCTTTATATTACCATTTATTACCATAAGCAAGGAATAAGAGTCGGAAATCCGGTTATTGATTGAGGTCGTATTTACGGAAATGGAGTATTTTCTATGGACAATAAATTTCTTCATATAAAATTCCGCTACCTAATAGTATGGTATGCCATAGCTATAGGTATCCTGGCTTTTGGCGGAATCGGTTTATCGATCATGGACATGGGAGGCTCTTTAACCTCTTTCATCACTTTTTCCCAGTTCGCGCTTTATGCCATAGCGGTCCTGTGGCTGATAAGGGCATATTATAAGAATAATATGAGCGTAAAGGGATTGTTCAAGCCGATCCGTAAATCCAGTGGACTGGGTAAGAAAACACTGTTCACGATTTTCCACCTTACCTATTCATTTTCCGTAGTAACTTTCATTTTTTATTTGTTTTCATTTTTAGTGCCAGATTTTCTAGTTGAAATGTTGGAGGATGGAGACACTACCCGATCGTTCGTTTCTGAAACCTCCATACCTTCGTACATCCTGATTGTATTAATCGCTCCGATTGTTGAAGAATTGGTGTTTAGAGGGACACTCCTCCAAAAGCTTCGTTTCAAATATGGAAACACAGCTGGTATCCTTGTGACTTCGGCCATTTTCAGTTTGATTCATATGAACAGCGGCATGATCGGGCATTTTACACTTGGCGTTTTCTTAAGCATCTTTTACTTGCAGACGAAGAATATCTGGGTACCGATCATCTGTCATGCGCTGAACAATTTCCTGGCATTTTTCGCTTTTATGGTAGATGGGGGTTCTTCTGAAGAAAGCATAGGGGATGCAATCATGGAAATTCAGCAAGTCGGCCATTATTTTGGGGTATATGCCTTTTTCTGTACGATTTTCTTAATATGGCTTGCGGTTTCCCAGATCAAAAAGCTTAATAAGCGTGAGGAGAGGGAGGTTGTATCAACTATTCAGGTTGAGTGAGGAGGTGCTGGAATAGGGATCTCCTTATTATGGAGTATGATCGAAAAAGCCGTTCAAAGGGAATGATTCCTCAGGAACGGCTTTATTCAATCAAGCTGAAGTTTGGACTTTTTCAAAATGTGATGGATCAAACCCATAAAGTTGAGGATATGCGTACAATTGTTGCAATTCGTTTATGCGTAATAATAATGGAGGATGAGTGCTCATGACATGGGAGAACCATACAAAAAATCCTTTTTCTTTCTGGTGTTGCTCAAGGTAATCGTGGACATTCATATCATCAAACAATACTTTACCGATTGCTAATAAACTTAAGGTGCGAATACCCGCTTCAACATTACGGACAGTTACAGCGGCAATCCGATCACATGAGTGTTCACAGGCACGTGAATAGGCATTCCCTAAAAATGGAGTCCAAAGTGCTGGCAATATGACCAATTGTTTCATTATGTGGTTTCTTTGGATATGTGCCAACTCATGCGCAATGATAAAATCAAGTTCTTTGCTGTTATGACGAAGGTGTAGTTCGAAAATATCAGAATATAATACGACGAAATTCCTTCCGAAAAAACGGGTGGCGAAAGCGTTCAGAATTCCATCAGACTGCAACACGTATACATCTGGTACTTTATCGACTCCCATTTGGTCACATAATATACGCGTTCTTTCGTAGACTTCCGGGTATTGATTGCTGGTGATCCTTACTCCGTTATTGAGGATGTTTCCGACCATCAATCCATGTAATAGCGTCGTGATTAGTAGACCTCCTAAGATGTAGAAGATCCCGATAATTGAAAAAATTAGTACAAGATAGGTCACAACACTTAGTACGAGAGCAAAAATGAAATATCCTTTTTCTTTATCGTGTACTAAACGATTGATCATTTTATAAAGCTACCTTCTGATCCGCTTGCTTGATTTCTTGAAGAATAATCCCTTCAATTTCTTCATTTTTTGTCTTTAACATCCCATTGATGAAAAATGCATCAATCAATGCCCATATCCCAAAACCGCCTAATGTCAGGGTCATCGCAATTCCAGAACCTACTTTACCTAAAAAGTAGCGATGTCCGCCGAGCCCGCCTAGGAATAACCATAGCAACCAGGTTACCGCTGTAGATTTCTTTCTTTTTTCCATTTCTGACCCTAAAAGATGAAGCTCCTGGTTACTCAACTCTTTTTTCAATATTAAGTTTTCCATCTCTCTTTCTCCTTCTGCTTTCAAATATATTATAACGATATAATGATAATGCAATTTCAAGATTTTGTATATATCTTTTTGAGGAGGCCAAAAGAAATATTTTTTGACATTTTATACTAAAGTATTTCAATGAAGGGTTTATGGGGTTGGGATCGAATGATATATGTGACAAAAGTGTTATGAAAAGAGAAGAGGTTGGTAATATGTTGTTTAAAGGGGAAAAAGTATCACTGCGTAAAATGACAATGGAAGATGCACCTATATACCATAAATGGCAAAATGATATGAAGATTGCTCCGCTTGTCAATCCTTTCATTGATATGCATTCGATCGATGAAGTAGAAGAGACATTAAGGGGAATGTTGCATGCCGATAACCGGAAGAATTACATCATTGAGCATCTTAAGGATGAGAAGCCGATCGGTTATACAGGATTGTTCAATATCAACCATTACCACAAAAACGTTGAATGTTATATTGCCATTTGTGAAGAGGGATATCGTGGAAAAGGCGTTGGTCCTGAAGCGATGGGATTGTTGATGAAATATGTGTTCATGGAAATGAACATGCACCGTCTATCCCTGAGGGTCTTCGCTGAAAACAAACCTGCGATAGGGATGTACAAACGAATCGGTTTCCAGATTGAAGGTCATCTTCGGGAAACAAGGTTTCACCACGGAGCATGGCAAGATTCCTACATCATGAGCATTTTGCAGGAAGATTATCTGATCTAGTGGAACCTCTGCATCTTTTAAATAGGCTGTCTTCGTATAGATTGTTGTTTTAGAATTTGGAAATATACGAAAGAAAAGCGGAAGCGACCTGCATAGTCACGGAGGTCACTTGTGGGGTCTCACTTAGCCTGCTTTCCCGCAGGAGTCTCGTATATTTCCACTGTTATAGGTTTTTATCTCATTATCACCATTCAATGCAACAAACTTTTAGAAAACAGCCTTTGAATAAGAATCATGCCGGCGAGGCATCGGTTCTTTTTTTATTGGCTCTATCATTTTTCCTTTTTGATATTTTCGAAATTCGGCTCGATTTCGGGCAGGAGTATTGCGAATTTCTCTGATATAAACCTTTCATAAATGGCATAACACGATAAAATTGTATGAAATATTAGAATTATATTTAAAATTCAAAAAACCATATAATTTATTTACATTATATGGTGCTATAATCCTAACTAAAAGGAAAGGGGATTATAGTGTAAACCGTGCTTTGCACCTTAGACCTTCAAAACATAATCATTTTTTGGGGGGATTTATCATGGGGAAAATGAAAGACGAAGTTTATTTGATCAATGGGCAAACGATGGTGATCTTACCGCATTTTGATGGTTTCGGAAATCTTCATTCACTTGTGATCGAAGCCGAGCGTGAATTGGTTATGAAACGGAAGCCGATTGATATCATGAAGGACAGCTGCTTGTATTATGGTTCCAGTTTACAAGGAAGAGTAGACGGTGCAATCCATGTCACCAAGTTCAGAAGGATGGTCCCGATCATGGTGTGCAATCGTTCTGGGATCTTTTTCTTTCCGACACAATCATCGAAAAGTGAGTCATGTATTTGGATCGCCCATAGCCATGTGAAGGAATGACTCGGAACATTGCAAGATTGTGTTGACGAATAACAAGACGGTTCCAGTTCACGCGACCAAGGCAGTGATGGAGTCAAAGGTTAACAGGGCAGCACAATATCGCCATCTCGTCAATCAACAGTTATTGGTACAGTATTCGAAATCAAATCCAGTCAACCCCGACCATTTAGTTGCTCTCGAATCAACAGGTGCTTACACATTTACACAGGATCAAGACGGGACCCTCTCCCGATCGGAACTTTAATCAAACACATCGGTACATATAAGTAAGATAAGTGTGTAAGGGGTGAAGGGAAGTACATTGCACGATCGTTAATGCTAGGGATCGATTTGGTTTTCTTTTTGATCAAGTGCCTGCAGGAACTTTACTAGGATTAGGGGTCGGAATGCTGGTAGAAGGTAGTCCGGGGTATAGAAGCAATCATGACAGCTGCTAAAACGTAGCTGTCTTTTTCTCTTGGATAATCTTGCTTGTTATTTGCAGGAAATTTTCTAAGGCGAGCTTTGTGGCACTCCAGCCGGAAAAATGTCCGGCGTAACCCCCGTAGCAGAATGAACGTTAACTGCGTCGGGGATGTATATCATTCAAACGTTATTGAAAGTTATAGGATTCTTCATATATGGTTCATAAAAGTGATTTAACCTTTAATTAAATCAAGCCTTTGGTAATGTTCTACTACATTTGATACCTAAATAGATTGTAGAGTAGAGGAAGGTGTTAAGTGGCAATGCAAAAGTATTCAGTTCAAGAATGGGAGTTGCATGGAATTCATTTATATGGGAGAGAAAAAAGATACTGGAACTTTCAATGTTCTAATTGTTATAGCGTTCAATCGGTGGAAGATATTCTGAAGGCGGGGTTTCCCCCGAACATGGCTTATTCATACTGTCAGAACTGTCACCATAAGGCTAAACAAGGGACGGATGGGAAAGGGAAAATCATTAAGGTCAATCAAGATCTCCACGTGGAAATATTTGATTTTGCATAATAAAACGGGACTAGACCAGGTAGGATGCAAGCTTCCTTTAGGGAGCAAAACATCGTCATAGTCAGTCCCTTCTTTATCACTTTAAATGGCCCAGTTTCCGTCTTTGAACAGTTGGACCTTTTGGCCGTCATTGGTTTCTGCGACAATATCCAAGTCAGCAGAACCGATCATAAAGTCGGTATGTCCTCGACTTTGGTTAACACCTCGATCTTCCAACTCTTCTTTGGAAAGCTTACCGACATCTTTGACTGACATAGTGATGGCAGTCCCGATTGCAAGGTGACAGGAGGCATTTTCATCATATAAGGTGTTGTTGAAAATGATCCCGCTGTTGGATATCGGCGAGTCGTATGGTACTAAAGCAACCTCACCTAAGAATTTCATACCCTCATCAATTTCAAGCAACTGTTTCAACGTGTCATAACCTGTTTCTGCACTGAAATCCACGACTTTTCCGTCATCAAAAGTGAGACTGAAATCATCGATGATATTCCCCATTGCCGATAGTGGCTTTTTACTTGAGACGGTCCCATTTACACCATTTTTATGCGGTGTTGTGAAAACTTCTTCAGTCGGAAGGTTTGGTATGTAAGACGTATTGAAAGTCGATTCATGGCCGCCGCCAATCCATAGATGTTCCGGATGAAGGTCAATTGTCAGGTCAGTTCCTTCTGATCGGTAATGCAGCGTCTTGAATCGCTTCTCATTCAAGTAATCCACTTTCTCAGAAAGAGCTTTACCATGTTCCTCCCAGGCCGCGACCGGGTCATCCTGATCGATACGGACCGTTTTGAAAATTTCATCCCAAAGCGCCTCGATCGCTTGTTTCTCATTTTTCTCCGGGAACACGCTCTTCGCCCATCCGGATGTAGGCACACCAGCGATCGCCCAGTGTATATCCCCGTTCAGCTGAGCTTTTGAGAATGAATGAAGCCTTTCACCCCGGTTTTTCTGTACCCACATTATACGTTCTGGCGGGACTCCCTTGTATGCATTCGGGTCATCCCCAGTGATGTTCAACAAACAGTCATTGTTTTCTGCAAAACTATTATATTTGTCGATTTCCCACTGCGGCAGATCATCCTTCAATGTCTCCTCAGAGGCTCCTTCAAAGTGTAAACGACTGGTCTCGGTATCCTTCCAGTCAACATATACACGCTTGCAGCCATTATCATAAGCATGCTTTGTAACTTTACGCGTAAAATCTTTTGCTTCAATCGGGGAAAGAATCAACAAGCGTTGTCCTTCTTGTAGATTCAGTCCGGTTTTGACCACGAGTTCAGCATATTGATCCAACTTTTCCTCAAATGATTTCATCTTTAAATCCCTCCTCTAGAAAAATATTATCATAGTTCGATGAAAGGTGTTAGAGAAGAGGCGGTAATTGGAAAATTTCTGATAGCATTCATTCGAAATGGTATAATATAGAAGGAAATATAAAGGGTAATAGCTTTGATAAAAGGGGAGGACAATTTAGTAAAAAAGAAATCCTGTAATCGGAAAGACTGGAACAGAATCATCCAAAGACGTTATTGAGCTATCTTTAATACATAAAGTGTTACTGGAACAGAAATTAAAAGAAAATGAGTGAACTTATGACACGGAAAATAATCCGGTGTTTAACAGGGTTGGTCGTTTTTACATTACTCATTATCATCTTGCTTCCTGGGTTAACCCTTCATTTTGGAAAGAGTTATAGTGGTCAAATTTATGGTTTTGAGGAAGGAGTAGAGGAAGGACCTAGTGAGTTTTGGGATATTACCTTCTATGCTGTTACGTTCCATAATGAAGACATGTACGCAGACCCGAAATCAGCCATCGTCCTCCAAAACAAAAAGGTTTCCCTACCTGAAAAGGTGACGTATTCCATTATAGGAACCGAGATGAGTGATACAGTAGAATTCAACCGCAAAAAGGCGGTTATAGAATTAAATCAAAAAGAGATCGAACCTTTTCTGTATGATTTATATGAACAAGGGCCTCATAGCACTCTGATAAAATTAATGTGGAACAATCATGAAGAAATGATTGAACTGCCTTTTTTTACGTCTTTCAGCAGGAGGCAGTATCCATGGTATTTAAAGTTCTTGGAGAGAGAGTTAGGATAAAGGGTGGTTGGTTATTAAAAATATGTTTTTCTTTTTATTTGTATGGTTTTAATAGTAGGTTGTTCGAAAGAACCTGCTGAACAACACTTTGAAGACTTACTAGATGGAAGTGATATCACATCATTTTCTATCAACATCGACGGTGAATCTACTGGAATTATTACTGACCGGGAAAAGATCGAAGAATTTTATCAATTTATAAAAAACGTAAATGTTAAAAGGATGACTTCAGAAGAAGTGATAGAACTTCATAAAGATGAAAAATTTATAGAGGTGATGGTGGAAACGAATAAGGCTTATGAGATGTATGGGATTCCAATGCTGCAGGATGGGCAGATGGGAGTGGTGATGTTTAAAAAAGGGATCGGAAAAGTTTTTTATAAGAGTGTGCAAACCTCTCCTCCTGATTTATATGAAGATATCTATACTTATTCGAAAGAAAAGCTAGACCATGGAAAGCCTGTTCAAATGAATATAATCGAGAAACTGGAAAAGGGAAACGAGAACGATATCATCGAATATCCTGCTGCCGAAAGGGTTCCAGACAATGGAGAGTAAGTGGTTGAAACGTCTTATAATAATTTCGTTCATTGGTATGGTTTTGATTTGGTCTTTTACCTACTATCAAAACTCCTCACTCGATAAAGTGATAAAAGGAAAGAACATCATAGAAGTGGTGTACGTTTCCAAGAATGCTAGGCTAGTCCTCCAGGGTACAGGGGACAAGATCAAGGGTGAATCCTATTCAAAAGGGGTGCTCGGCTGGAGGTTAAGGGGAACCAGTAGTCCGGCAGTGAAAAATCGAGATAAAGACACGGTTTTCAGATTAGATAACCTCAGTGTTATTTCTGTTAATGGCAATGGATATTTATACAGTTATGCGAACCCTTTCAAAATCAAACAGATCAAATTTCAGGAAGGGTCTCATGAAGTAAGAGTAAAAATAGATTCCTCCTACTGGTATCTTCCTATGTTAAGAAGCGAAATGAGTTTTAAAGCAGAACAATTGAGTGTGGTTTTAAAAGATGGGTCTGAAGATTTTTATCCTTTTGAAGAATTACATTAGATTATGCATTGCTTCCGTTGTGGGGTGGTGTTTTTTATGGAATTAGTTTATAAAAGGAGCAATGTAAATGCAAAGTTACAATAAATTGGTTCGGGATCGTATTCCAGAAATCATTGCAGCGGATGGCGACCGTTACGAGATCAGAATTTTGGAGGAGAAAGAATACATACAAGCTCTTGAAGAAAAAGCCTTGGAGGAGTTTCAGGAATATAGAGAAGCAAAAGAGGGAGAGTCTGAGCTTGAAGAATTGGCTGATCTGTTGGAGGTGATCTATGCGTTGTCAAAAGCCCGAGGATATTCTAGTGAAGAACTGGAGTCAGCCCGAAAAAGAAAAGCTGAATTACGTGGTGCATTTTCTAAGCGAATTTTTCTAATAGACGTTAAAGAAGGCAGGGATTAACCATGGGTGGATATACGTATTACAATGAGGATGATTTCTTTCGTCGTTATCAAGAGCGGCGGCATCGAGCAGAAAGCCCGAATAATGTCATGGAAGGGCCTGCATTAATCCCCTTGCTCGGAAATGTTGAAGGAAAAGACGTCCTTGATTTAGGTTGCGGTGATGGTCATACTGGGGTCGAACTGTTTGCTGGAGGTGCATCAAGTTACCATGGCATTGATGGATCAGTGAAAATGATAGAACTTGCTGAAGGAAATTTGAAGGATATGAATGCAACGTTGGAGCAAATGGATTTAAATGATTTGGAGATTGGGATCATGAAATATGATCTCATTATTTCTCGGTTCGTCCTTCATTATTTGGCTGATCTCTCTTCGCTATTTCAAAAGATCCATCGTCTATTGGAGGAGGATGGGAAGTTTGTATTCAGTGTTCAACACCCTATCATCAGCGTATCAAGTAGTTTGGAATAGTGCCTGGTACACTTACGGCATGTACTGATCTGATTTGCCTCTTGGGATGCTTAGAGTGCCCCAGTTGCTGCCTTTCAGTTGTTTTCCGATGTAAATGATTTGGCCGATGTGGGAAGAGTAATGTGTAATTTGTCTTTGGATTGCACTGAGCACATTCAACTGTTCCTTTCGGATATAGACTGTCTTCATCATATCTTCTTCACTTAGGGAATCAATGGTTTTCAAAAACACATCCCATCCCTTTTCCCAAATAGCCATTAATTCTTCTTTTGTTTCCATGTCATCAATGAACTCCGTATCACGATGACGGTCAGGTTTCTCGCCATCTGTTGTTAAAAAATCAGTCCATCTCGAAACCATGTTCCCGCTCAAATGTTTGACAATGATTGCAATGCTATTGGATTCCGTATTGGGAGTCCAGAATAGCTCTTCAGTTGACAATTGCAAAAATACACGCTCTCCTTGCGTTTTCAATCCTTTGATATTCGACTTCACTTCTTCTAAGTAGAATCTGGCAATAGATTCCATCTACTTCATCTCCTGAAAAATGTCATACTGATACATTCCAAATAATCTTAAGAATTCCTTCTTATTTGTGTGAACAATTATCATGCATGCAGGGATTTTGTTTATTTTTGGAGAATCAATTATCGAAATAATTATCACAAAGGGGTTAAGAGCAGATGAATCGAACAGGACAGATACACAGAGTCGTCTTTGTTGCTGAGAGCATTTTAAAAAATAAACAGAGGATCGCTGATCAAATAGCCCAGCTCCGGTTAGAGGCGGTCGATGTGGATAACGATTTCTTGAATGAAGATGCAATGAAAGAAAGGGCAATGGACTTGATTGAAATGATCGGTGCCACCCTGAAAAACGATGATCCTGCAGGTTTTAACGAAATTGTCAGTTGGGGAAGCGAAAAAGGAAAAGAAGCGGTCATAAAAGATGTCCCGATAACTGAAGCGCTGCAAAATACACAATATTATCGAAAAGCCCTTTGGATGTTCATTGCTGAAATTGTAGAAAAGGAAAGACTCAGCGGGGAAGATATCATTAAGGTTGCAAACGGATTGGATCATGTATTGGATCAAGCTGTCTTTGGTTACAGCAAAAGCTATGTGGAATACAATCTGCAAACTGCAAAAAGGTATCAAGACACATTGCTGGAATTATCCGTTCCAGTCGTACCTCTTTTCAGCGGTGTAGCAGTCCTGCCGATGATCGGTGATATCGATACAAGGCGTGCAAAGATGATACAGGAAAAAGCGCTGGAGAGATGTCAGGCTTTGAAACTGGATCGATTGATCATCGATTTATCTGGTGTCACAATCGTCGATACGATGGTAGCGCATCATATCTTCCAGTTGGTCACGACGCTGAAGCTTTTGGGGGTTAAAGCGGTAATAACAGGGATCCGTTCAGCGGTAGCGATTACCGCTGTAAACCTGGGAATTGACCTGTACAATCTGAATATCTACACGACCTTACAACAAGCTTTGGAAGCGTTGGGCTATGGTCTGGTGAAAAAGGAAACAATCAAGTAAGAAGGAAGGTAGGAACGTAGTATCAAAAAGTACATCAATTGGAATATTGTATTTATACTTTTGATTTTACAAGGGTTAATGACGCCAATCGGAATCGATCCATCCTGAGGACCTGGTTTAGGAACGGATCCTCGTAGGACTCTTCATCTTTTTTGACCTTATCCATGAATGGAAATACCTAACGAAAATGAAGTTCGGAATTTATGCTTCATTCTATATTTTCTTCATTTCAGTGCTTATGATGGACTTTCTATTAAAAGGATATCAGTCTTTTGCCTCGGCACTATTCGGTATCGGCTTGTCCATTTTGTATGACAGATTCAAAAACCATTTCAAAATGGAAGAGGAATATGAACAGGTTTGAATGACTCTATTGAATATAATCGTCTGTGTAATCCTGTCCAAGGGTTACACGGCCGATTCCTTCTTCAGCTAATTTCTTCTGAAGTTGATCCAGTATGAATAAAGTAACCATTTCGTTCAACTCCGCATCAGATAGTTCTTCCAATTGCTTGAAAATCTCTTCGCGCGATGTCGTTTCAAGCAATCCGTATACAATCGGATACATATCCTCTTCATCAGCTGAAAAGTGGTATTTAAACGTATCATATATCTCATCGACCCATTTCATCAGTCATCACCTCTAGGTTAATTTACCCATGCATGCGCCCATCATTCACCCTTAAATTTCTTGAAGTTTTTTAGCATATTTTTTAAAATAATAATCAATAATAGAAGATGTATTCATCGTTAGTGGGCTATAGCCAAGCGGTAAGGCAACGGACTTTGACTCCGTCATGCGCTGGTTCGAATCCAGCTAGCCCAGCCATACATATAAAAACACCCTTTTGTGGGTGTTTTTTCTCTTTTAGAAAGCCGCTTTTAAAAGAAATCATACGGCAAACACACACCAAAAGCATTAAAACGAACGAAACACTTTTAAAGGGTTTCCCATGAGTATGGCAAGAGCACCTTTTCCACATTGCATCCAATTTTGAAGTTCAGTTCCATTTCCCGATCTTGTGTACAAGTCCGATTTTTCACTGTCACAGGGTGAAAGCGTTTTCGCTGGAAGATTGACAAATCAGCCTTAAATCCGACATAATACCATTAAGAAGTAAATATATGTGCGAATGAAAATCGTGGGAGAGTCGGATATCAGCTACCGACACCGAAGGAGCAAGTTCCAGAAAACCATGGAACAAATCTCTCAGGTAAATGTACTGCGATTGGACGCATCTCTGGAGAGCGCGAAAGCCACCAAAGGGGTAACCAGTAATCTCTCAGGTAAAAAGGACAGAGCAGGTGAATTCACCTTCTTTGTCTTTTTTATTTTTGGCTATAGAAGGAGAAAGTTCCCTGTGAGAAGGAGGCGTTTATTATGGGCTACAACAGCTGCTTTGATATTATCGGACCGATCATGGTCGGTCCATCGAGTTCCCATACAGCAGGTGCAGTCTGAATCGGCCGCGTTGCTTATGAACTTTTAGGCGGTGTACCTGATCAGGTTGAAATCCAGTTATACGATTCTTTTGCCGAGACCTATCAAGGACATGGTACAGATAAAGCTATACTTGGTGGTTTACTCGGTTTTAATACAAAAGATATACGGATCAACCATGCCCATGAATTAGCGGAAGAAATAAATTTGGAGTACGATTTTATATTGAAAGAACACAACAGTGAGTTCGAGCATCCAAATGTTGCCATCCTGAAGGTGAAACTCGGATCCCGGAAAATGGTCGTCGGTGGCGCTTCAATTGGAGGCGGGCTTGCCAAGATTTTTCGGATCCATGATGAAAAAGTCGATTTATCCATCAGCAGTCATGATGATTTGGAAAAGGTTTTTCAACATCGCCCCGTATATGGGATGTTAGGAGGTGAGAGGTATGGATATCCAATCAACAGCAGCCTTGATTGATTATTGTGAACGTGAAAATGAGACGATTGCAGAAGCGATGATCGCTCAGGAGCAAATAAAATCAGGTAGATCCAAGAAGAGATTTTCGACAGGATGAAGGAACGCTTGATCAAAATGCAGAATGCAGTAACAGAAGGTTTGAATGACGCATCCGAAGCACCGAGTGGAATCTCAGGCGGTGATGCAGTGAAAATGAAGGCGTATATTGAAGCTGGGGATGTCCTGTCTGGTTCGATCATCAGCGATGCGATGGCTTGCTCGATGGCGACCTCTGAAAGCAATGCCCGGATGGGAGTGATCGTTGCTACACCAACCGCCGGTGCAGCAGGAATTTTACCGGGTGTATTGTTTTCCCTTCATAAAAACACATAAGTAGAGCTTGATGAGCTTGTGAGGGGATTGTTTACAGCCAGTATGCTCGGTTATATCATCGCTAACCGATCGTTCATATCAGGAGCTGCAGGCGGCTGCCAGGCAGAAGTAGGATCAGCTACGGCGATGGCTGCAGGTACGATCGTCGAGCTGAAAGGTGGTTCGCCGCGCCAAGCAGTCCACGCAACAGCTATAGCTATGAAATCCTTACTCGGACTCGTCTGTGACCCTGTTGCTGGATTGGTTGAAGTACCTTGCATCAAACGGAACGTGATCGGGACATCCATTGCCTTTTCTTCAGCAGATATGGCATTAGCTGGTGTAGAAAGCCGGATACCATGTGACGAAGTGATTGATACGATGTATGATATAGGTAAAAGCATGCCGCGAACTTTGAAAGAGACGGCATTAGGTGGTTTGGCGATCACACCGACTGGGCAAAAGGTGAAAGAGCGATTGTTCTCAAAATCCAGTCTTATCGATCGGCTGGGAGGAGGAAATGAAGATGCACCTCAAAATAACGGAAATGGCGCTCCACGAACTGAAAAGGTTGAAGCTTGCAACAGATAAGATCCTGCGTATCGATGCTGAAATGCAAGGTGGGTGCGGGACGATGATGAAGTTCAAGCTGATTGAAGACGATTCAAGGAAAAGTGATTCAGTCATTCGTGTAGAAGGACTCGAGTTCTATATCGATCACTTCACAAAAAGGAATTTGGATGAGGAACTGACTTTGGATTTTCATCTGGAATCAGGTTTTGTGTTCGAATCCGAATGGGGTCCGATGGGGCTTGAATGTCACCTTGCTTAAAACCGCCCGCAGTGTCGGGTGGTTTTTTATACGTTAAGAAAGTATAACTTTTCAGCGATGTAGCTAACCGACGTAGCAGAAAAGTTTACGAACTAAGTATAAGTGCAGCTAAGGCTCAGCCTTCACCTAAGGCTTGACTTTGCCAAGTTTTCTTTATGTGAACATGCAGGTCTATTTTACTAAGTTGCAAAACAATCCATGGATTTTGCAAGACGGGGCCCGAATTTTACAAAACAGCTGAAAACGCCATTGAAATACCTATGGAAACCAAAAAGTACTGGCCCGATTCGAGCCAGTACTTTACAGTATCTTTATTGCATTTGGTTCGTTGCTTGGTTGGCTTGTGTGTTACCGCCCATTCCACCCATGTTGGATAAACCAGGGATGACGTTCTGCAGTTGACCAGCCTGTCCAGTCATCATGCTATAAGCAGCAGCACCAATACCTACAGATGCGATTACAGGCAACCAGTTAACATTTCTTCTGTTCATTTTGTAAATACCTCCCTTACTAAAGTGAACGAAAGACATACTTATTTTGTTCTTCCCGATCCATAACATGTTAGTAGAACAATTCCATTTTTACATGTAAAAAGCATAAGGATGATAAATTAGGATGAGAGCACCTGGGTATCATAAGAATAAATATACGTTCTCGGGTTTGCGGCATCGCCGAGTTCGCCGTCAAGATGAGGATTGTCAATTTTTCAAAGCCAGTCGTGCTTTGACTCATTGATTGCCATTGACGGAAAACCGTGCTGCAAGCTATCCATGAAGATAAAGCAGCAGCGTTGGCATTTTTGATTCAAAAAGGAAGCTGTATGATTATAAGCTCCTATCCAACCATCGGTCATAATCGACAGCACACTATTGAGCAGAACCTATTTACCAGGAATGGTGTGGTTCGAAGAAGAGGTTAATTGAGGTTAGATTTTACAAACAGGGTTTTTGAAGATGAATTGACCAACCTGGACAAAGGCAACCTTGTCTGAAGAATTGCCGGTTTCCAGTATAACGTCTGTATTAATAAGGGTCTTGTTTATAGTCACAAACAGATGAGCTTCATGGTTCGCAATTTGCTCGCCAACCTTTTCCTGAAATCATTACGTGTATGGATATCCGACCTTTTTTCAAAACGGTACGACTTTTTAAAACAATCAATGGAATCACTGACAACAGGTGTCAGTGAAGGTCGCATACTATAGTGATTGTAAACTATTCATAAATTTCTTAGGAGGAATTTGAGTATGTGCGAAATACAGACATTACGAGGATTTGCGACTATCTGTTACTGGGCGGATGATGTGGTTGCAGCAAAAAAGTGGTATGTCGAGCTGTTGTGTATTGAACCGTATTTTGAACGTTTAGGTGAGAATGGGAAACTTGCTTATGTTGAGTTTCGTCTCGGAGACTACCAGCACGAACTAGGCCTGATCGATCGGCGCTACGAACCGGATGGTGCGACTCCCGGCCCAGGTGAAGTCGTCATGTATTGGCATGTTGACGATGTGAAGGTAACCTTCGAAAAGTTACTATCCATGGGAGCGAAAGAGTATGAGGAACTCACACACCGTGGAGAAGGGTTTATCACGGCTTCCGTCATTGATCCATTTGGTTATATACTAGGTATCATGTACAATCCGCACTATTTGGAGATATTAAATTCCAAAATTCAGAGCACTGGTGGGAAGTCATAAAGGTAAAACTGTACATAGATGTATGGATTATGATTTATTAGTGATCATGATAGTTGACCCTTACGGCATGAACTTCCATCTATTTGAAAGCATTAATCGATAAATATTAAAACGCTCAGGGGATAATCCCCTGAGCCTTCCTTGTTAATACAGATAAACTCGTGCTTCGTAAGGCTTCAACGATACAACATGATCGCTTTCATCGATTTCACTGTAGTTGGTAAGAACCAGTTCTTTGTTGGAGCCAGCCTCTACCTCGTTAAAATCGAATTCAGCTTCATTCCTGCATAAATTGGTTATGATCAGAGCATTCTGTTTGCTATAGTTGCGGGTATATACGTATAGCTGCGAATGCTCCGGAAGCAACAACTCATAGTTGCCATAAACGAGCACATCGTTTTCTTTGCGGAGATAGATCAATTTCTTATAATAGGCCAAAATCGATTCAGGATCATTCAACTGAGCTTGAACATTGATTTTTTTATAGTTAGGATTGACGCCCATCCATGGTTTCGAGGCTGAAAAACCTGCAAACTCATGGTCATTCCACTGCATTGGCGTCCGGGAGTTATCACGGCCCTGCGTCCAGATGACTTCCATCAATTCCTCTTGGGTCCTTCCTTCTTGGATCCCTTCTTTATAAAAGTTCAACATCCCGACATCATTGTAATCTTCAATAGAAGGGAACTTCACATTGGTCATTCCGATTTCTTGTCCTTGATAGATATACGGTGTCCCGTGCATTAGGAAGTAACAGGTAGCCAACGCCTTTGCAGACTCCTTATGGAAGTTTTGATCGTCACCGAAACGTGATACCGACCGTGTCTGATCGTGATTTTCCAGATACAGTGCATTCCATCCGCGGTCTTCCAATCCCTTTTGCCACTCAGTCAAGATCCTTTTAAAATTGATGAGGTCGAACGAGGTATCGGTTCCTTTCTCCCAGAGACCCATATGTTCGAATTGGAAAATCATATCGAAGTACCCTTTTTCTTCACTGACCCAATCCTCAGCATCGTCAATATTGACACCATTCGCTTCGCCCACAGTCATGATATCGTATCGATCAAATGTCTTTTGCTTCAATTCTTTCAAGAAAACATCGATGCCTTCCCGGTTCATATGACCTTCGAAGGAAGGAACATATTTTTTTTCTCCCGGGTTCGGCATATCAGGGAAGCCAGACACTTTTTTTATATGGCTGATCGCATCGACTCTGAAACCATCAATCCCTTTATCCAGCCACCAATTGATCATCTCGTACACTTCTTCGCGTACCGTCGGATTCTCCCAGTTTAGATCGGGCTGCTTTACATCGAATATATGCATGTAATACTCATCTGTCTTTTCGTCATATTTCCATGCAGACCCGCCGAAAATCGATTCCCAATTGTTCGGTTCCCGGCCATTTTTACCAGGGCGCCAAATATAGAAATCCCGATAAGGATTATCTTTGGATTTGCGGGATTCGATGAACCAGGCATGCTCATCGGAAGTATGGTTGACGACCAGGTCCATGATCAACTTCATTCCACGTTTATGGGTTTCTGCCAACAAGCGATCAAAATCGTCCATCGTGCCGAATTCATCCATGATAGCCTTGTAATCGCTGATATCATAACCGTTATCAGCGTTAGGAGATTGATAGATCGGGGATATCCAGATGACATCGATACCGAGATCTCTCAGGTAATCCAATTCTGAAATCACACCTTGAATGTCGCCGATCCCATCGCCATTGCTGTCTTTAAAGCTTCGTGGATAGATCTGGTACACGACGCTTTCTTTCCACCATTTTTTAGCCATTTTCATTTCTCTCCTCTATTACCAGCACGTATTCTTTATCTACCTCTTTATTAGTGCAATCGTTTGCATCATCAATATCCTAATGATACATCTTTCCTTTTTGTATTGCAATGACTTCAGAACGTATAAAAAATCACCGTAATAAAAAAGAGGAGGAATCATACAATTTGTGGAAATAGATGAAAGCTGAAAAGTTCAGAGATTTTTACAAAATTGAAGGTGAGAAGATGTCTGAGGAACAAAGAATAAAAGGATTAGAAGAACGTGTAAGTAAACTCGAGCAACAATTTGAAAAAATGCAGAAAAACAATGCATATGATCGTCAAATCGAAGTCAAACCAATTCCTGGTGATACATGGAAAGCACAGCCCGCAGAAAGCTCCCGGATGGCTGGTGAAGATATTCCACCATGGGAACCGCCTAAAGAACCGGTTGATTGGGAACGGATTATCGGTCAGATCTGGCTGCCGAGAATATTCATTTTTGTACTGCTGTTAGGATTCATCTGGGGGTTCAAAGCGGCTTCGGAAGTCGGAATAATAAATGAAGGTGTACGTTGTGCCATTGGGTTCGTTGCAGGGATTGCTTTGATTTTCTTTGGTGAATTTCAAATAAAGAAGGATAGGAAGGCACTAGGACAGGTACTTTTAGGTGGATCCGTAACTGTTCTTGTTGTATCGACATTCGCCTCCCATGTCTTGTATGGATTCATTGGACTGGGTTTCGCATTCTGCATGAACCTTATTTGGATTGGACTTGGAATCATCTATGCGATCAGGCATCGATCTGAGGTTCTCGCTGTGCTTGCAACAATCGGCGGTTACTTCATACCTTTCTTGTTAAACAGTGATACGGCAAACACATGGTTTTTCGTGAGCTATGAAGGGATCTTTTCAATCATCATGCTTGGATTCGCATTATGGAAGAAGTATGCGAAATTGCATGTGGTCGCCATGATTCTCTTGCCTGTCGTACTCATGCTTTATAATTTGTTTGTGATTTTGCCGGTATATCCAACCGCAAAAGGCGATCTTGAGATACTGAGTTATGGTATGCTTTTACAGCATTTGTTTTTATTAGGTGCATTTCTGCGTTGCATGGTGTACCCGAAAGTTCAGCAGTCTGTCCTGTTCATCAGTTTTCTCGCGACAATCGGGTTCATGTATCAAGGGTTCGACCAAAACAAATGGGCTATGGTCCTGCTCGGAATCACCCTGGTATATGCGATCGTGTACGGCTATGTCCAGTTCAAAAAGATCGTTGATACAAGTACAGTTGTTTTTCCAATTCTTCTCCTAAGTTTGTTGTTTTATTTTATGGAGGTATTTACAGGACATGAACTTGGAAGTGTATTGTTGCTTCAAGGTACAGCAGCCATCTATATCGGGTTGACGAATAAACTGAAACCGCAGCTTTGGAGCGGTGCCTTTGTTTATATCATCGGATTATTACATACGATAACCGTTCAAATTGAACAACTGAACTCAGCTCCGATGTACAGTTGGACGATTCTTGTCACTACATTATGGTTGTTGACGTACCTTTCAAAGAGGGAAAATAAGGTCGTACCGAACGAGTCAAGGAGACTATTATTCGGTTCGACGGCTATCGCTCTCCTGGCGTATATCAGTCAATTAAGCTATGTGTTCACGAAATATGAATCCATCAACATCCAATTCCTGACGATGACCATATGTTGGATCGTCTACGCGGTATGTGGAATCGCTTATGGCGTTATCCGGAACAATCAGGCAGTCCGGATCGTAGGGATCATATTGATCTTCTTATCCCTCGGAAAATTGATTTTCATTGACTTGCCGAATGTATCCATTGTCGTGCGTGCTATTCTATTCATGATTGTCGGTGCAACTGGGGTTGTCATTTCACGATTCTTCTACACAAAAGACAAAAGTGATGCTGCTTGAAAAATCTTTCCCTGCTCTACGATGCAAGGCGATTTGCGGCAAAGTTTCTGAAAGACATCCAGAGTGAATGGGAGCATGAAGATGAGGAAATCGCTAAGTTTGCTGGAATTGGCGGTAATTATTATGAAGATGTTGCGAAACAACTGAACTTCGGAATATGTTCCCGTTTCCTGTTGGAGGAGAACCGAATGATCCAAAAAACCGTGAACGGGCGATTGGCATTTTAAAGCAAAGGAGTCTGAGGGATTAGGAGTTGAAGAATTACAGAAAATGTATGGTGAACTTGAAAAATAGACCGATTAACGAGTGGGGATTTCCCCACTCGTTTTTTTAAAAGTGAACAGAATAATCTTAAAAGTGAACAGAATTACCTTAAGAATGAACAGAATAATTCTGTTGGTGGCCTAACGTGAAATTCTAATCACCATTTTTTGTGTCTGAATAGAGGAATGTTCCCTAGTCTTCACGTATATATCCTTAAAGACATTACTTCACATCATGATGTATATCTCTATAAATAGGTGTAAAGGGTGGGATTCCTATGTCGATCTTGGATATGGATGCGTCCGAAATAGCTGCTCGGATAAAGGAAGGGAAAATAACCTCTGAACAGGCCGTTGAAACGTATATCAAGCACATCGAAGCAATCAATCCAAAATTGAATTGTATGACGGAGGATCGGTTTGAGGCTGCACGGAAAGAAGCACGGCAATCAGATGTATTGCTGAAAGAAGGACATGCAAATGGGAAGTTGTTCGGTGTTCCGGTGAGTATTAAGGAATCATTCAATGTTGAAGGGATGAAAACGACTGGGGGCCTTGTGCATCGTAAGGATTTTGTGACGAAAGACGATGCTGAAGTCGTCTGTCATTTAAAAAAAGAAGGGGCGATCGTCCTTGGAAAGACCAATACGCCATCATTATGTTTCTATCAAGAGACGGAGAACCCTGTGTATGGGCGGACGAATAATCCATGGGATTTAGAAGCGACTGCTGGAGGTTCAAGCGGTGGAGAAGGCTCCTTGATGGGAGCGGGTGGAGCTGCAGTCGGTCTTGGGGCTGACATTGGTGGTTCCATCAGGTTCCCTTGCCACTTTAACGGAGTGGTCGGTTTCAAATCAGGGAATGATCAGGTATCACAAGAAGGTAATTATCCCTATGTCGAGTTTGAAGAACAGAAACGGATGCTTGGGATCGGAGCAATGGGGAAAAGCGTCCGGGATACCCGCCTCATCAATTCCATCATCTCAAAAAAACAACCGATCACGGTTGATCTAAGTTCGTTCGAGCTTGTTATCCCTCAGTTCTACTCATGTCCTCTAGGGGTTGAAACGGGCAGGCTCGTCCGTACGATAAAAGAGGATTTCGAGCAAGATTTCTCCCTTCAGGTAGATGAGCCTCCATTTTTCAATGAGTCGTCACTCATATGGCAGCAGTTGATGTCACTGGATGGCGCAAAAGCATTAAGAAAACACTTGATGGTCAATGATAAACAACCAAGTGTATATGTTGAGTTCCTGAAATCGAAGTACTCCCAATCAGATATTCATACCTTCTTGTCGTGGGCGTTGATCGGAGCGCGATTATTTAGGCCATCCGGTAAACGATTGAACACTCTCCGGGAGATTTTGAGAAAAGGGGATAAGCGGCTTCAAACTTATCTTGATCATCGTCTGATTGTCATGCCGGTCTATCATTCGCCAGCCCCGCCACATGGACAGTTGTATAAAGAACTCTTTTCATTCCAAAAAACGTTCCTCCGCTTTATGCCATTTATCACTTATGGAAACACATGGGGCCTGCCTTCTTTAACTGTCCCGGTTGGTGAAACCTCAAAAGGTCTGCCGATATCGGTCCAAGTGATGAGCTGTGTCGGGAATGAAGCGGCATTGTTCGAATTTGGTGAACTACTGGAAAATAAGTATAGAGGTTATAGGCGATGTGACCAGCATGACGTGGTTAAAAAGGAACAAGCAGCAGCCCATCTAGCATAAAAATACTGACCCTTCGTTGAACCCGCTTTATTGAGCTAGGCACACATGGGGTCACTTGTTTCACGGCAGATTTAAAATATCCTTACAACGATTGATCGAGGTTTCAGTGGATTTGACCAGACTGTAATCTCCTTTTTCTTTCCTGATTTTCAAAGCAACTTGGAATAAGGAGTAGGCAGCTTCATACTCGCCTTCTTCAAACTTGCACTTCCCATAATGTTGAAAAAGAAAGTCTTTATAAGGTTTATATTGTTGATCGTGATGGTGCGTTTGATCAATTCATTGAAAAGTCGGTTCGCTTTTTCGCATTTTTGTTGCCATTGATAGGTATGAGCCAGCCGCAACTGATTGATGAAAACCGAGGTCTTAATTTCAAGCTGCCTATAGAAGTTTATCGCTGTTTTTAAAAAATGCTCGCTATGATCCAGTTCGCCAAGAATCCGTAAATACACACCGATTTCCCCATGGATCCTTGCGTTTGTTTTTGGGTCCTCAATCGATTCTAGGTGATCAATCATATGGTGGACGCCTTTTCTCATTTCTTCTTCATTTATAGGTCTTTCCCGTAAATCCTTATCGAAGGTGAATTCCATGTCATAAGATGTACAATTATCAACCAATGGATGTTCCCCCTTCACAGATTTGGAAAACAGATGAACCAACTTTCGTGTCCTTATCAATCTTGCAAAATCTTCACACCCCGCTCTTCTAAAAAAGCAACAGCGTTTAGTGATACGTCTTCTTCAATACCAAAAACCTGGTACACATTGTAAGCCCAGCTTCTTCGATCAGTAAACTTCGATACTTCTTTCGTGTACTCGTTTTTCCTTGTGATGGTCTCATTGTTCAGGTAATAACAATACCTGGGTTTGAAGATGGTTGCACTCAGCCGTCTCATTACAATGTTCTCAGGTTCATCCATGTGGGAACGTTCGATGTCTGCTGTGAAGTTTTCCAAGGTGAGGGGAGTCCATTCGATTTCTTTTTTTACGAATGATTTACCATCTGCATGTCTGTCTATTTCAAAAAGGGAGGGAGCGATTTTTTTTATGAAAATTTCTTCACCTAACTTTTTGATCCGCAACCTCCCTTCCTCCGGTAATTTTATAGGAGAAAAGAGAGGAGAACCGTATCCCACGTCGACGTAGTAGTCTTGGTCATCAAAGCGGACCATGATTGCGACATGACCATTCCTTACTCGAACAAGCGAGGAGTTGTAACCAAGAGACTTCAGAAGCTTAGCGAAATGGATGTTCAGTGGATAGCAGGTGCCTCCCCAGCCGATTCTTGCACGCTTGATGAACGCCTCTGTGTCATATATGTACCCCATACCCATATCATTTTTCATATAATGATATTTGCTGAAATTCTCGTAAGGGATCGTATGTAAATGAGACCGGATCAATGTTCTCAACAAAACTAAATCCAATTGAGAAACGTCTTTTACTTTTAAAATATCCATATATTGTTTTATTGTATCTATTGAAAGGGGATGTTGAGACGTGTTCACGACAACCTCCTTAATGTGCGTGATCTTGATGTCGCAGGATTTATTTGTTGAAAGGCCGACAGTCTTATACCGTGACCTTTGCATCTGACTCTGCCATTGCCTTCAATCTAGTCATTTGTTTATGGAGATTCTCTTGTCAACCATTCGAACGAGAAGCCAATGATCTTAGTGAACGAATTGTCTGTACCCATTCCGCCCGATAATCCAGACGTGTACCTTGTATGGTTCTGAGAGTTGATAATACGCATTTACAACAAAACTTTGATTACCGATTTTGACAGCGATCATACCAGTTCATTTGCTTTCCATTGTCACTGAGGCAGTCGAAGATCGTTTCTTTCGGTGCTTGGATTTCAAGCGTATAGGTGAAATCTCTTAAATTAAACCCTCCTTTTTCCCTTTTCAGTCTATTTCTACAATAATGGAATGAATCCTTTCTTGTCTATTCATTTTTAAAGTTTGGATACAATGGACAACCAATCAGCAGTATCCAATTTTGGACCTCACTCGTGATAATGTGAATTTAATGGAGGTCGATCAATAAGTAAAAGGTTAAGATTAGTCAGGTATGTTCGAGTATAACTATGCGGAATGTGAGTGAACCTAATATTCCATCGAATCGGAGCCTAAAACATGTCCTGAACGTGGTGATCTCATGGAAACGAATGAAAGTGAATCAAGTTGAAATAATAGTCCGTAATGAGGGCTTTTTTTGTATCATTTTTTCGGATGATTTTTTATCTGATTCTGAAAAAAATATCGGCCGACCGACAAGAAATGACCTTTATCGCAACCGTTATACGGTCCGTTTCACCACCTCACGAACTAGTAAATGATTCCTTTTGATTGAAAATGATTGAAAATGATTGAAATATGATCGGAAATGATTTACCTTTATATAAAAGGTGGTGTGAAAGTGCTTACAACGAAACGGCATGAAATCATTTTAGCCTTATTGAAAAATCGGAAAACAGCATCTATACATGAGCTCAGTGAGCATACGGGCGCTTCCATCTCTACAATCCGTCGTGACCTTGAGAAACTGGAGCAGGAAGAAAAGCTCAAACGAGTCCATGGCGGTGCTTCACATATTACGAATAATCGGTATGAACCAGAATTAGAGGAAAAGCAAGGCCTTAATGAACTAGCAAAAGCTGAAATCGGAAAAGCGGCTGCAGAATTGATTGAGGAGGGAGATTGTCTCTTCATCGATGCAGGGACTACTACCCAACAAATCCTATCGCATTTGGAAGATAAAAATGTTGTGGTGGTCACGAACGCTTATCATTTTGTCACCACGCTTTTAGGGTTAGGGGTGGAGGTCTATCTGACTGGGGGACGTGCAAAAGCGAAAACCGGGGCTCTTATCGGTGTCCAGGCAGAGGAAATCCTCCAGTCTTTCCGGTTCGATAAAAGTTTCATCGGGATGAATGGCATCCATGCCAAACACGGGTATACGACCCCGGACCCGGAGGAGGCACGGATCAAACGGCTCGCGATGAATCTGTCCAAACAAGCATTTGTACTTATGGATGATTCGAAATTCCAACAGGTGTCATTCTCTAAAGTAGGAGACATCCGGGACGCAGAAATCATCACCAACAGGGAAGAGGATTCTATTTTAAGAGAGATCGAAAAAACAACAAGAGTGAAAGTGGTGAAAATATGATTTATACAGTTACGCTCAATCCCTCGTTGGATTATATCGTCGGGCTTGAGGATTTGGAGCTCGGAAAAGTCAACAGGGCCGGAGAAACCTATAAATTCCCTGGTGGTAAAGGCATCAACGTATCCAGGGTGCTCAAACGATTGGGACATTCATCGTGTGCACTCGGATTTATCGGGGGCTTTACCGGTGATTTCATTCAATCGGCAATCGAAATGGAAGAGATCGAGACAGATTTTGTAGAGGTGGACGGCGATTCACGCATCAATGTGAAAGTCAGAGCTGATCTCGAAACTGAAATCAATGGTCCATCGCCTGGCATCGCCCCTCAACACCTGGATTTGCTTAAAAAGAAGTTTAGCTCAATTCGTGAGGATGATGTGGTCATATTGGCAGGAAGCTTGCCTGAGAATTTGGAACCCTCTTATTATAGAGAACTGATTGAATTGGTGCCAGAAGGAACAAAGGTCATCGTTGATACAAAAGGCGTTCCATTGAATCAGGCTATTTTAGTAAGACCGTTTCTGATCAAACCGAATCATCATGAACTAGGCGACTTATTCAATGTCGAAATCATAACAAGTGACGAGGCGGAGAAATATGCACGAAAGCTGGTGGATAAAGGTGCTGAACATGTCATCGTTTCGATGGCGGGCCATGGTGCACTCCTCGTTACAAGCGAAGGAAGCTATACGTGTAATGTGCCACAAGGGAAAGTAGTGAATTCCGTCGGTGCAGGAGATTCAGTTGTTGCAGGTTTCGTTTCCCGCTACTTGAACCACGGAAACATCCTCGAAGCTTTCCAATATGGTGTTGCTGCTGGAAGTGCATCGGCTTTCTCACTTGAATTTTGTACGAAAAAGGAAGTAGAAGAGCTGTACCAAACCATCCAAGTCCGTGAATTCAAAAAAGGAGGAGAATAACATGGCTGTATCTGATTTGTTGTCAAAAGTACTGTTGAACCTAAAGGCGACAAGTAAAAATGACGTGATTGACGAACTGGCTAGTGCATTACATCAAGCTGGAAAGATTTCTGATCTGAATGTTTTCAAAGAAGCGATATTAAAACGGGAAATGGAAAGCACTACTGGTATTGGGGAAGGGATTGCCATTCCGCATGCGAAAAGCAGTGCGGTAAATGAGCCGAGCATCGTATTCGGACGGTCAGCAGAAGGTCTGGATTATGAAGCGCTTGACGGACAACCAAGTCACTTGTTTTTCATGATTGCGGTTCCAGAAGGGGCGAACAATGAACATCTAGAGGCATTGTCGAAGTTATCCACTTACCTGATGGACCCTGGATTCAAGGAAACGCTGTTGAAAGCAGAGACCGAAGAGGATGTAGTATCTGCATTCAAGGCGAAAGAGCAAGAGGAAGGCGATGCTGACACGGAAGACACGGATCAAGTCCCTGTTAAAGAAACTGTGTCCCGCAAACGAATCGTCGCTGTTACGGCGTGTCCAACCGGAATTGCCCACACCTTCATGGCTGCTGATCATTTGAAAGCAAAGGCGAAAGAGCTCGGTTATGACATCAAGGTGCAGACGAACGGGTCAAGCGGTGTCAA
The DNA here is from genome assembly GCF_020179385.1 of Alkalihalobacillus sp. YIM B00296. GTDB lineage: Bacteria > Bacillota > Bacilli > Bacillales > Fictibacillaceae > Pseudalkalibacillus. The sequence goes on from NZ_JAIBLJ010000008.1 coordinate 131,087, forward strand.
AAATAAACTGACGAAAGAAGATATCGAGGAAGCAGATGGTGTAATTGTTGCGGCGAGTACGAAAGTCGACCTTGAACCATTTGTCGGGAAGCCCCTCGTTCAAGCACCAGTGACCGATGGAATCCGCGAACCAGAACGCCTTTTGAAGAAAGCAGCAGAAGGGGAAGCGACTGTTTACCAAGGCGACCCATCCTCAAGCCGAAAAGGGGATGACTCAGAAGGGTCCGATGGCAGAAGCGGTTTTTACAAGCACCTGATGAACGGGGTTTCGAACATGCTTCCTCTCGTCGTCGGCGGAGGAATATTGATTGCTTTATCATTCCTAATTGATATTGATGGGAATAACCCTATTGCTCAATTGTTCATGACAATAGGTGGAGACAATGCGTTTTTCCTGCTTGTCCCGGTGTTATCAGGATTCATCGCAATGAGTATTGCAGATCGTCCCGGCTTGGCACCTGGTCTTGTCGGTGGTCTGATGGCCGCTAATGGAGGCGCTGGATTTCTAGGTGGACTGATTTCCGGTTTTCTAGCCGGCTATGCCGTTGTACTCTTGAAAAAAGCATTCCGAAACTTGCCTCAATCACTTGAAGGCTTGAAACCGGTATTACTATATCCGTTATTCGGAATCTTGATCACTGGTGTAGTGATGAGTTTTATTGTTGGACCGCTTGGAGGGTTCAATGAGTGGTTGAAAGACGCTCTAAGCAGCTTAGGGACAGGAAATGCTGTCCTGCTCGGTGTAATCATCGGAGGGATGATGGCAATTGACATGGGTGGTCCGATCAATAAGGCTGCCTATACATTCGGCATTGCCCTTGTGGAAGCAGGAAACTACGGGCCGATGGCCGCAATCATGGCGGGTGGTATGGTTCCTCCTCTTGGTTTGGCCATTGCTACAACCATCTTCAAAAACCGATTCAACAGACAAGAACGTGAGGCAGGAAAGACCGCATATATACTTGGAGCCTCATTCATAACAGAAGCCGCAATCCCATTTGCTGCGGCAGATCCGGTAAGGGTGATTTCAGCTTCCGTTGCAGGTTCTGCATTAGCCGGCGGACTTTCGATGCTGTTTGGAAACGCTACACCTGCACCACACGGAGGTTTGTTCGTCATCTTGACGGTTGAAAATGCAATCCTTTATATCGTAGCTATTTTAGCAGGTGCATTACTGACAGCCTTCCTGACTGGCATTCTGAAAAAACCAAAAACTGTACAATAAGCAAATGTCATTTAAGGTGATCCTGAAACCAGGGTCATCTTTTATTTTCTGGATAAAATAGATGTTCAGTCTTCTTCCTCTTCATTTTCTTGTGCAGATAACCATGACAGGGCTTCCCTGATAAGGTTGTTCATTTTTCTATTGATGAAGTCCACACCGTATTTTTCCTTCGCTTCTTCTAATTCGTCCAATACCTTATCATCAAGTCGAATGATCGGCTTATCTTCCTCCAGTTCATTGAAGAGTTCGATGATAGCATCTAAACCTTCTGACATTTTATCGATTGAACGGCTGAACTCATTATATTCCCGTTTTATCGCTTTCATGAAATTCCCTCCGAAGTATAGAAAAATGGCTGTTGGTCTAAAGTGTTAATTTCTATTAAATTCACTCTCTTTTTTTGCTGTGGGTCCGCAGGTATCCTCGCCTGTTCCTCGCTATGGGGTCTCGTCTGGTTCATTTATCCGCAGGAGTAACGCGAGTTCGACTTTAATAAATTTCTTATTTGAAACCAACATTAATTTTCAAGAACAAATAAAAAGCACCCAGCATGAAGCTGGATGCTCTTCCCGGGGTGATTATCTCGTACCGCCCATTGATTGTTGAGCCATTTGTACTAGACGCTTTGTAATCTCTCCACCAACAGAACCGTTAGCGCGAGAAGTTGTGTCTGGCCCAAGTTGTACTCCGAACTCTCCAGCAATTTCGCTTTTCATAGCGTCGATTGCTGCTCTTGCACCTTGAACTACCAATTGGTTGTTATTTCTTTGCTGTACCATTTGAAATCCTCCTTCAATTGACGTCCTGGATTGTTAAAAGGTAATTATGTACCTTTCAATCTAAGTATTTGAGAAATTACAAAAAACATTCAAGGAAATTAATGGTAAAATGTTTTCGGCTTTCTTTATGTCTACGAAGCAGTTGAAGAATGTCGCTCCTCTCCCTATATCAGATAAGCCATCCGGGGTAAGGTAGTTGATGGAGTACCGTTCTTTTTCTTCATCATCCCACCATAAACCCTGGGTGATCAATACACCTTCCGATACATCCTCAGTAACCTCTGCTTGTAGGTTGACAGTACCTAACTCATTGAATAGCTCAACAAAATCCCCAGTTTGAAGATTACGATCTTCTGCATCGGAGGGATGAATATAGACGACTGGTTTTTCAAGAGCTTGTAAGCTTTCCAGGTTTGAAAAGATCGAATTAAGAAACTGACGGTTCGGCCCTGAAATCAACTGTAAAGGATAACCTCGTTTCTCATCCTTTTCCATGTTGAACAATTGATCATCAGCAGGAGAAGAAAGTTCAATTCTTCCAGATGATGTCGGGATTTTTTCTGGAAAAGTCGTCTCCTTTTCCAGTTTCAGTTTCACCCAGCCATCTCTTTTCAATTGGTCGAAGGTAAGACCATTCAAGTATGGATTTCCAGGGTTGTCCAAAGCGTCACGGATCATATCTTCTTCGGTATCTTGAAAGCATTGTTCTGTAAAGCCCATTCCCGCAGCAAGCTCTTTGAACAGAGTGAAATTCGATTTGCATTCACCAACTGGATCCATGACTGGTTCGTTCAATTGCACATAAAGATGCCAATAGGATTTATAGAGATCCAAATTCTCGAAATGACTAGTGGCAGGAAGGACGATATCGGCATAACGACAGCTATCCGTTAGAAATAAATCGTGGACGACGGTAAATAAATCGTCTCTCATCAACCCCTTACGGACCAGTTTCTGGTTGGGAGCCACTTGGGCTGGATTGCTGTTATAGATGAACAAAACTTTGATTGGATCATCCTTTTCCTGAAGTGCCAGCCCGATTTGATTCATATTTGTGGAGCGTACATCAGGATCAGGATGCAGGTCAGGTCTTTGCACCTTGTGCATGTTCCATTCAGCATAACGGCTGTTCCCTTTCAAAGCACCCCCGCCAGTTTTCCCCCATTGCCCTGTCAATGCAGGCAGGCATGTAATCAACCGAGTGATTCTCCCGCCATTTTTTTGATGTTGAAGTCCGTTGCCGATGCGGATGAAGGACGGTGAAATCGTTCCATACAAATGGGCGAGTTCCACCAATTGCTCTTCATGCAAGCCTGTCAGTCCCGCAACTTTGTCTGGTGGATATTCCATTGCCCTTTTCTTCAAACTTTCAAATCCATTTGTATATTGATCGATGAACTTCTGATCAATCCAATCATTTTTTATGAGAAGATGCATGATCCCAAGTGCAAGAATATCATCTGATCCTGGTTTGATTTGATAAAAGTGGTCTGCCCACTTCGCCGTCCGGTTCCGATGGATGTCGATGACGACGATTTTAGCGCCGTTTTTCCGTGCTTTATTGGCATAGATGACCTGATGAAGATTCGTACTGATCAGGTTACACCCCCAAATGACGATCAATTTTGAATGGACCGTCTCTTCAGGGTCGATTCCGACTGCTTTTCCCATTGTGATCTGGTACCCTTCTGCACCAGCGGTATTGCAGATGGTGCGCTCAAGTTTCCGTGCACCGAGACGATAAAAGAAGCGCCGGTCCATGCCTTCGCTGTTGATGATTCCCATATTCCCGTAAAAACTGTATGGAAGGATTGCTTCAGCACCATACACTTCCATAATCGCTTTAAACCGTGAAGTGATTTCGTCATACGCTTTGTCCCAAGTTATACGTTCAAAAGATAAATCACCTTTTTTACCAATCCGTTTCATAGGGTGGAGGAGCCGTTCAGGATGATGCGTGCGTTCGGGCATCTTTCGTACTTTATGGCAAATCATCCCTTTTGTAACAGGGTGGTCCGGATTCCCATCTACTTTCGTTATTTTCCCATTTTCCTTTTCCACCAGAAGACTGCAAGTATCAGGGCAGTCAAGCGGGCAGACGGAGCGATGATAGGTTTTCGTAGTCATGTATGTGCTCCTTCCTAAATGTGAACATGATTTTTATAAAGATTAACATTTTTATTAAAAAATTTTAAGAGTTTAGCAGGAAGTAGTTATGCCGATGTCTAATTAATATGACGAACGTACGTTCTAATACAATTCAGGAGGGTTCAAGATGAATCGAGTCGTACACTTTGAAATGCAAGTCCCACATCCAGAAAAGTCAGTCGAATTTTTTAAAAATGTATTTGGTTGGCGTGTTGAGAAATGGGAGGGCCCGGAAGATTACTGGCTTATCCATACTGGAGAAGAAGCAGACGGGATTGATGGAGGCTTGATGAAATCCCCGGATGGTGAAACCCGTACTGTCAATATCATCCAAGTGGATTCAGTAGATGACTATTCTTCGAAAATCGAAGGTGAGGGAGGGGAAATCGTCTTACCGAAGATGCCGATCCCTGGAGTGGGTTATGTGGCATACGCCCATGATGTTAACGGCTTTCTTTTCGGCTTTATGCATGATGATCCAGAGGCGAAATAACCAAGGAGGAAAGGCTTTCTAAAAAGCCTTTAATGTACAGGGACCCACGGAGTAAATCAGCCTCCGCTTATAAACAGGCGGTTAATTTTTAGAAGACATCTATTCCGTTAAGTATGGTAAAAAGGTATGATTACAAAAAATAGAGGACAAATATTCCGTTATTCAGGTAAATAGCTGCTGATTTTTAACGGATTCAACCAATTAAGGTATCTGGTGTCCTCTATTTTTGTAAAGTATAGCGTTGTAGAGCAGATAAGGGCTCCTGTGTCCACTTAAACTTGTTTGTGGAAATTGAGGATCCAGCCCGTCTTAGATTTGCTTCGGCATCGGTCCTATATATAAAGATGATGGACGGATGATCCTGTTATTTTCATTTTGCTCAAAGACATTTGCAATCCATCCGACGACCCGGCTCATGGTAAACGTCGGGGTGAAAAGAGCTGTCGGCAAGGCCAAGGCTTTCAATATTGCTGCTGCATAGAATTCCACATTCGTATAAAGCTTTCTTCCTGGCTTATACTCCCCAAGAAGGTTGATCGCAATTTTTTCGACTTGGTTGGCAAGATCAAACCAGGGATCGTCCTCTGAAAGATTTGACGTGATTTCTTTGAGAGCCCTTGCACGAGGGTCCTCCGTTTTATACACCCTGTGGCCGAATCCCATCAGTTTTTCACCCTTATCAAGCAAATGCCTTAAATGATTCTCTGCATTTTCTACGGTACCGATATTCTGCAGAAGGTCGATAACGCCAGAAGGGGCTCCTCCATGAAGGGGACCTTTCATTGCTCCGATCGCACCCGCTACAGCTGAAACCAAATCCGATTCGGTCGATGAGATGACCCTTGCAGCAAAGGTCGAAGCGTTCATGCCATGCTCCATCGTCAACACCAGGTATGCAGTCAATGCTTTAACATGGGAATACTTCGGTTCATAGCCATCTAACATGTAGATGTAGTTGGCAACATGACCAAATTTCGTATCAGGTTTTACAGGATCCAATCCATTCAAGGAACGTTGACGATAAGCAATGATTGTAGGAATGATGGAGGTGATTTTAATGGCCTGTTCAATGGTTGATGGCCAACCGAAGCCATAGTTTCCTTTAGATGATAAAACTGTTCTGATGACACTCATCATATCCATATCCTCAGGTAGATTCTGGAGGATGGTTTCATCTGTATGACTCAAGAATCGGTATTGTTTCATTGTTCCTTGAAAATCTGAAAGCTGTGCATCTGTTGGAAAATGCCCATTCCAGAGCAGATAGGCGACTTCCTCAAAAGTTTTTGTTTTAGCGATTTCTTCTGCCCAATGCCCTCGGAAAACCAATAACCCTTTTTCACCATCCACTAAGCTGATCGTGGACTGGGCTACGGCGATGCCGTCTAATCCTTCTTTAATCATTAAGGACACTCCTTTAGTAAACATTTCTTGATATTAGTTTAAAATGATTTTACGATTATTACTAATAAATAATTAGTTTATAATTGATTATGAATCATGATGAATGGAGTGGATAGGGATGCATATAAGATGGTTGCAGACTTTCGTCATTGCAGCAAAATATGAAAACTACAGGTTGGCTTCAGAAAAGTTGTTCATTGCCCAGCCTACGGTAACAGTCCATATTCAACATCTTGAAGAGGCATTAGGCTGTAAATTGTTCAAGAAAAATGGAAGGAACATTTCTCTGACTGAGTCCGGAAAGCATTTTCTCCCGTATGCTCAGCAGATATTAGACTCCTATAATGGGGGATTGGAATCCTTATCAAACTGGCAGCAAGGCTATGAAAGGAAGTTGACCATAGCCGTTTCACCCTTGATTGCCGCGTCAATCCTATCTTATGTCATAAAAGCATTCATGAAGGAACACCCCCATATAGAAGTAGGGATACAAGTCGTTGAATCGAATGAAATCAGTTCGCTTGTCTATGAACAGAAAGCGGACTTGGGCATATCCAGGATGAGTGCGATCCATCCAGGGCTAGATTGTAAAGCACTCTATAAAGATCCCATCATTGCCGTATCAGCACATGATGGGGGAGACAGTGAAACAAGTCCGCCGATAGAATTGAAAGAATTGCTTCGTAACGATGTGCTTCTTACCCATAACCATCCGTTGTACTGGGATGATTTGATATCAAGAATCAGGATGATCGAACCTGCCGTCAGGACGATGTCTGTCACACAAGTAAATGTTACGAAGCGTTTTATCGAAGAAGGGATCGGCTTTTCGTTTTTACCGCAATCAACCGTCAAGAGGGAACTTTTAGAAGGACGGATCCTGGAAGTACATACGGGAATGCTGGAACTTCCGGTAGCACATACGTATCTGATACAAAAGGAAACCACGGAAGAAATGGAACGATTCATCACCTTCATAAACCGATATCATTTCGGATTATAAAACGTGCATAAAAATGGTGCAATTTCACGTGAACCGTTTTATAATATATACATATATTTAGAGACTCGAAATATTTTCATTTCGATTATGTGAGAGGGGATAGACAACCGTGTGGAAAAACCGTAATTTTTTATTGCTCATGTTCGGTTTAGCGGTTTCAAGTACAGGACTCTGGGTAGGGATCATCGGTAACCTTGAGTTCTTACAAAAGAATGTTGAATCATCATTTTTACAGGCACTTATCATCTTATCAGGATTTCTGGTTGGAATTTTCCTTGCTCCGATGGCTGGTCGGGTAATCGATCGGAGTGTCAAACGTAACATTTTGATCTATGCGGGGATCGCCAGATGTATCGCGATATTGTTCATGTACCTGGCGATCGCAACAAATTCGGTGTGGTGGATGTTGGTCTATACGTTTATCATTGGAATCTCAGGTACATTTTCCAATCCAGCCATGCAAACCATGATCCCTTTGATTGTACCGAAAGAGCAGCTGCTTGACGCGAACAGCGTGAACGTAAACATATTCACTGGTGCAAGGATCGTCGGTACTGCCCTTGGAGGGCTCATGCTCGTTGGAATGTCGCTCTTTTCCCTGTATTCCGTCACACTTATATCCTATATACTTTTGTTGATCGGTACCTTTTTCATCAAAGTAGATGAAGAACCGAGGAAAGTAAATAAGAAAGACAAGAAAGAAAACTTTATTGGTACATTGCGTGAATTGTATCCGATTGTCCGAAAACAACCAATGGTGGTCTATGGAATCTTTCTGTTGATGCCTGCGTTCCTGTTTTTGGCTGGATTTAACTTGATTGTTATCGAAATCAGTGAGCTGCAAGACAATCCAGGCATTAAAGGGATCCTTTATACGGTAGAAGGGCTTTGTGTATTTGTGGGAACATTCCTGGCAGGGAAATTTTTCAAAGAAAACCCGAAGCTCACCTATATGTTTGCCATCACTTTTATTATTGCAACCGCACAGACCACATTGTTCTTGGCTGATCATCCGATGATGTCGATCTTTTCCTTCGGGCTATTCGGGTTAGCAGCTGGAACACTCTTTCCGGTGGTCACGACCATTTTCCAAACGGATGTGCCATCTGACTATCATGGCCGGTTCTTTTCGATCAAAGGAATGGTTGATAACATCCTATTCCAAGCATTGATGCTATTGACTGGCTTGTTTCTTGATACGATCGGATTCAAATACATGGTCATAGCATTTGGTGCCGCTTCTTTCATATTTGTGATCATCATTTTGGTGCGTCACCTGACAATTACAGCACGAAAGAAAGAGAAGACTGTCGTTTTACCAAGATAAATGTCGAACGATTGTGAGATGCAAAAATATTTTTTGCATCTTTTTTCATGTTAAAAAAATAAAAGGATTTTCGGATCTTTTGCCTATATTATTTGAAAATACCTTGAATGTTTGTTTGGTTAATTTTATAATATTTTTAAAATAATCCAAAAAGTATGAAAATTGTAACATTTGATAAACAAATCAAGTTGGGTGAGCTACTTTAAGAGGATTTATCTGTCTGAAGGAATTGTTGCAAATTAAAAATCTAAAGCCCTTTTTTCAAAAAGAAACAGTAAAAGCGGTAAATGGAATTAATTTTAAAATACATAAAGAAGTAGAAACCCTGACCTTAGTGGAAAAAGCATGACCTCCAAAGCTGGAAGAACAAACTCCAGACGATAATGAATACTGCTCCATGGTACTAGATCTTCCTTGGAATAATGATTCTGATTACCGTTTTAGCTTTTAACTTTGTTGGTAATGGATTACGAGATGCGTTCGATCTAAAAATGAAATCATAAAGATTTCGAAGGAGGATGAAATATGGATCAATTACATGGTATTAAAATTGACGATCTATACAACTTGAAATTTGTCAATAATCCACAACTGTCTCCCGATGGAAACCGCTTGGCCTATGTTGTAAAAGAAATTAATGATCAAAAGAAATATCAATCGAACCTTTATTTGTTGGATATCGGGACGAAAAAAGCTGTTCGATGGACGAGCGGCAGTTCCATGGATACATTTCCGAGATGGTCTCCAGATGGTTCGTCATTGCTGTTTTTATCAAGCCGCTCTGGAAAAAATCAAGTATGGCTAATTTCGACTGATGGTGGTGAGCCAGAGCAACTTACTGATGAAGAAAATGGTGTGTCCAACCCTTCATGGCATCCAGAAGGAAAATCAGTCCTTTATCAATACACTGTAGAGAAGAAGGATAAAAAAGAACCTAAGCCGATCGTGGTTGATAAACTGAAATACAAGGCTGACGGGAAGGCGGCGTTAACCTATCAATCCTATGTTTATATCAGTGAGATATCGTTACAGGATCGGAAAATCAATAGGTTGTCTGAAGGGGATCATGATCATTTGAATGCCAACTATACACCTGATGGCCAAGCGATCGTCTATTCGAAATTTCAAGAAGATGTTCCAGGGTCATACCGTCGATCGAGTGTCTATTATCATGAAGTTGATGGTAACACTGTAAGAATATCAGAAACTGATGGAACATTCACTCATCCGTTATGTTCACCTGACGGGCGATACATCGCCTATGTCGGTCATGATCAGCGGTATGGCGGAGCAACTTACAACGAAATTTTCGTTTATGATCGTGAGCATAGTACCACTCATTGTTTGACTGAAAAACTGGATCTCCAGGTAGGGGATATGATGATCAGTGATTTGCAAGCTGCCGAACCAGCACCGAACTTGCGCTGGAGCAGCAATAGTGAGATTCTTTACTTTTTAGCGAGCGAGTTCGGTAACACAGAACTCTATTCAATCGATTTATTCGGGAATGTCGATAAGATTGTGGAAGGGGACCGTCATATCTTCCAGTATGATGTTGATGATAACAGGAAAGATGTGTACCTTGCTGTCAGTACGCCGACACATCCTGGGGATCTCGTCCGTCATGATATCAATAGTTTGATGGAAGAACCTCTCACTTTTCATAATGAACCGCTAATGGATAATACCAAGTTATCCGTCCCGGAGCCCGTTCAGTTTCCGAGCCAGGATGGTATTGTTATTCATGGATGGATTCTCAAACCGCATAATTTTAAAAATGGTAAGAAATATCCGCTGGTCCTGGAGATCCATGGCGGACCACACATGATGTATGGGAATACTTTTTTTCACGAGTTCCAGGTATTGACATCAAAGGAATATGCTGTTTTGTATTTGAACCCCAGAGGAAGCCATGGGTATGGGCAAAACTTTGTCAATGCTTGTTGTGGCGATTATGGCGGTGGAGACTATGAAGACCTTATGGCAGGAGTCGATCATGCTTTAGAAAGTTATGAGTGGATCGACCCAGAGCAGCTATTTGTCACCGGTGGAAGTTACGGAGGATTCATGACCAACTGGATCGTCGGGAATACAAATCGCTTCAAAGCTGCTGTAACACAGCGCTCCATTTGTAACTGGCATAGCTTTTACGGTGTAAGTGATATCGGGTATTTCTTTACCCAGTGGGAGATAGGTGCCCATATGGAGGACAATCCAGATAAGTTATGGCACCACTCACCGATAAGACTTGTCAAACAAATCGAAACGCCACTTCTCATCTTACATGGAGAGAAGGATTACCGATGTCCAATTGAGCAAGCAGAGCAATTATTCGTTGCTTTGAAGCAACAAAACAAGACGACACGCTTTGTTCGTTTTCCTGAAGCGGATCATAACTTATCACGCTCTGGAGACCCAGTAATGAGGGTTGCACGACTGGAACAAATTTCAGGTTGGTTTGACGACTACAGGGCTACCGTACATTTCTCGGACATGGTAAAAACACCATCATAAGATACTTAAGTCTGACATTTACCGCAGCAAAACGAATTTGCTGGGCATTTGCCAGACTTTTTTATTGGTGTGTAAGCCAGCCCCTCTTTTTCCAGTTCTCTGATGATCGGTAAGACAGCAATATCTGCTGAAATCGGAACAATCAGCATATGGGCAAGGCTGAAAAAATAAATACAATGATCAATCAATGGATTGATGATGGCAAATGCATCAACTGCATATTCTATCGTAAATTGTTCAGACTTTTGGCTTTCTTGTTTGATGATCTGTAGAATCGCTTTTTGGAAGCTACGTCCACCTATTAACCTCAAATTCCCACTTATTATGGTTCCCCTATTATTGTCAACCATCATCTATTATACCTAGAAACATATTTTTAAAAATACATTTATGAGACAGCCTGTATGAATCATAGAATGGAAGGAACAGGGTGGGAAGGGTGAAGGCTGATGAAGGGGTTAGATTGGCAGATGCTCGCATTTGTAACAGTATCTCTTTTCCATGACCATTGGGTATACTCAAGGCTCCCTAAACTTTATTATTATGATACCGCTTTTTCCAGGAGGAAAGGTGAGGCAAAGGAAGAATAAAAGGTTTTCACGATGGAATCTAGAAAGACATATGGACTGGCAATTTGAAAAAAGGAGACTTCGTATATGAAATTTTCAGATTATAAGTATGAAAGACCTGATATGGAAAAATTCAAACATACGTTCTTTTCTATATTGGAAGAATTCGAACAAGCTGATAGTTTCGCAGAACAGAATCAACAGCTTGGAAATATCGTCCAGCTACGTAACGAGTTCGAATCGATGATGAATATCTGTCATGTACGGCATACGATTGATACGAATGATGTTTATTATAAAGAAGAACATGATTTCTTTGATGAAAATTCCCCAATCTATGAAGGATACATATCTAAGTTTTATAAAAAACTTGTTGATTCAAAATTTCGATCCGAACTGGAAAAGGAATGGGGACCCCAGCTTTTCAAGATTGCAGAGCTATCATTAAAGACCTTCTCAGATGAAATTGTTGACGATTTAAAGAAAGAAAACAAACTGGCTTCAGAGTATTCCAAGTTGATTGCTTCTGCAAAGATCGAGTTTGAAGGGGAGGAACGGACGCTAGCACAAATGAGCCCTTTCATACAATCGAAAGACAGGAATTTGAGAAAACGCGCAAGTGAAGCCCGATATGGATTCTTCGTTGAAAATGAAGCTAAGCTTGATGATATTTACGATCAGCTTGTAAAGGTAAGAACAGAGATTGCGAAGAAACTAGGTTATGATAACTTCGTACAGCTAGGATATGATCGATTGACCAGGACGGACTACACAGCTAACGAGGTAAGTATATTCCGGGATCAGGTAAAGGATTATATCATTCCGATTACCCAGAAATTATATGAACGGCAGAAAAAACGGATCGGCCTCGACAGGTTGGCTTACTATGACTTGCCTTTCAGTTTTAAAACAGGCAATCCTACTCCAAAAGGAAACCCAGAATGGATCATTGAAAATGGTAAAAAGATGTATGCGGAGCTTTCTTCTGAAACGGATGAATTCTTTCAATTTATGGATGAGAATAAGCTTATGGACCTCGTCAGTAAACGCGGGAAACGTTCGGGTGGGTATTGCACTTATATAAGCAAGTATAAAGCGCCATTCATCTTTTCTAATTTCGTGGGTACTTCCCATGACATCGATGTTCTGACCCATGAAGCAGGCCACGCATTCCAAGTATATTCCAGCAGGCATTTATCTGTACCAGAATATAGTTTTCCGACCTATGAAGCTGCGGAGATCCATTCAATGAGCATGGAGTTTTTCACATGGCCATGGATGGAATTGTTCTTTGAAGAGGACACGGAAAAATACAAGTTCAGCCATTTAAGCGGGGCTTTGATGTTCATTCCGTACGGAGTTGCAGTGGATGAGTTTCAACATTACGTATATGAGAATCCAGAAGCATCACCTGCTGAACGGAAATCTGCCTGGAGGAAAATCGAGTGGAAGTATCTCCCGCACCGTGATTATACAGAAAATGACTACTTGGAACGAGGTGGATTCTGGCATCAACAGGGTCATATTTTCAGGACTCCATTTTATTATATCGACTATACATTGGCTCAAATCTGTGCACTGCAATTTTGGAGAAAAGCAAACGAAAACAAAGACCTGGCGTGGGAAGAATACCTTCATTTATGTAACCAGGGAGGAAGTAAATCATTTACAGAGCTTGTGAATGTTGCCAACCTCCAGTCTCCTTTCGAAATAAAATGTGTGCAATCTGTCGTTTCTGAAATTGAAAAGTGGCTTGATTCTGTTGACGACCAAGCTCTATAATAATGGAGTATTGCATTGGTTCGTACGGACACCATATAGAACAGCAGCTACAGCATTGAATAAGATTTCAGAGGAAGGAATGATTTTATGAGTATTCATATAGGGGCCAAAGAAGGCGAAATTGCAGAAACGGTACTGCTTCCGGGAGATCCTCTAAGAGCGAAGTATATTGCAGAAACATTTTTAGAGGAAGTGACTAGCTATAATGAAGTCAGAGGCATGCTTGGATTCACTGGAACCTATAAAGGAAAGCGTATTTCTGTCCAAGGAACGGGGATGGGGATCCCGTCCATTTCAATCTATGCGCATGAGTTGATGGATCATTACGGTGTAAAGAATCTGATCCGTGTCGGCACATGTGGTGCTTTCCAAAAGGATGTAAAAGTTCGTGATGTCATCATTGCAATGTCAGCGTCAACAGATTCATCATCCAATCAGCACCGTTTCGGAATCGATTATTCTCCGACGGCCAATTTCGATCTCCTTCATAGCGCATATGAAAACGCAGTGGAACACGGATTAGAAGTGAAGGTCGGTAATGTGTTCACAAGTGATACCTTCTACAATGACACATTGGATCTGGCGAAAAAATTAGCAGATTATCAAGTCCTTGCAGTCGAAATGGAAACATCAGCATTATATACATTAGCGAATAAATTCGGGGTAAAAGCCCTGTCTATCCTAACAGTCAGCGATCATGTTTTCACAGGGGAATCGACTTCTTCAGAAGAAAGACAAGAAACATTCAATGAAATGATCGAGGTTGCACTCGATACAGCAGTGGACAATCAATAATTGGATTGGAAAGCATCCGTTGAAACGGGTGCTTTTGTTCGTTTAAAAGATAATACTTTTTAACTGTTTTGCAAGACAGAGGGGAAAGGTTGCAAAACAAATCCCTAATTTTGCAAAACAATATAGGTTATTTGCAAAACAAAGAGGAATCATTGGGATAATAACGAATATTTTGAAGTGAGTAATCACTCATTTTTATCTGGAGAGGTGGATAAGTCATGGACAATACAATGGTGATCGAACTGACGGACTTGACTAAAGCGTTCGGAAGTACGACTGTCATAAAGAAAACATCATTGGAAGTGCAAAACGGGGAGATTTTTGGAATGCTAGGACCATCAGGGGCTGGAAAAACGACTCTTGTAAAAATGATTGCTGGAATAGAAAAGCCTACCAGTGGTGAACTTCGTCTATTTAACAAAAAGATGCCATCCCATAGGTTGATCCGCCAGATTGGATATATGGCGCAGACCGATGGCCTTTACCACGACCTTACAGGAATTGAAAACCTGAAGTTCTTTTCTGCCATGTACGGGATGAAAGGAAAAAAGCAAAAAGAGCGGATGGAGGAAGTACTGGAGCTGGTCGATCTCACCGCATACAAACAGAAGGTGGTACGTAATTATTCGGGAGGAATGAAGAGGAGGTTATCTCTGGCAGTCGCATTGCTGCACGAGCCGAAATTGATTTTGTTGGATGAACCGACAGTTGGAATAGATCCTGTTCTTAGGCAGTCGATTTGGAATGAGCTTTACAAGCTGAAGGAAAAAGGGATGACGATTCTTGTGACGACACATGTCATGGATGAAGCTGACAAATGCGATCGTTTGGCGATGGTGAGAGAGGGAGCCATCATTGCTGTGGGAAGTCCCGATTCATTAAAAGAAGAGACAAAATCCGAAACGATCGAAGAAGTCTTTTTATATCATGGAGGTGGGAAATATGAGGGTTAAAGCAATCACCGTCCGGATTATCAAACAATTCTTCCATGATAAAAGGACGCTGGCGATGATGCTTGTTGCGCCGTTACTGATCTTGACGATCATCTCCCTCGTATTCAATGGGGAAGATTCTGTACCATCGATCGGAATCGAGCAAGTGCCTGAACCGGTAAAAGAGCTATTGAAAGAGCAGAAAATTACTGTGAGTGAAATGGACCAAGGAGATGCTGAACAAAAATTCAGGGAAGGCAGTTTGGACGCTTGGATTACGTTAGAGGATAATCAACCAAGAATCGTTCTTGAAGGTAGTGATCCTGGAACAAATCAGATGGTATTGAATATTGTCCAACAAGCTATTCAGTCACCTGGTCAAAAAATCAAGCCTGATGTGGAATACTTCTATGGTACTGAAGGCATGACAAGCTTTGATAACTTTGGACCAGTATTGATCGGTTTCTTCGCATTCTTTTTCGTATTCTTGATCGCTGGTGTTTCGTTTTTAAGAGAAAGAACAGGAGGAACATTAGAGAGATTGATGGGGAGCCCAGTCAAAAAATCAGAGATCGTTATCGGGTATCTGTTGGGGTTCGGCTTTTTCACGCTGATCCAATCCACTCTGATCGTCATTTATTCGATTTATGTCCTCGACCTTCTAATGATTGGAGATTTCATCTGGGTTCTGGCTGTAACCTTGCTCTGTGCTTTTACGGCATTATCTCTCGGAACACTTTTATCAACATATGCTCATAATGAATTGCAGATCATTCAATTTATTCCAATTGTGATTGTGCCCCAAGTTTTCTTTTCAGGATTGTTCGATTTGGAGGCTATATCGGATTGGGTCAGCTGGATTGGCCCGATCACTCCGCTCTACTATGCAGCAGATGCACTGCGGGATGTTATGATAAGGGGACTAGGTTTTGAGGAGATTGCGATAAATCTGGCTGTTTTATTTGGGTTTTCATTGCTCTTTTCAGCAGCAAACATTCTGGCGCTACGAAAATACCGCAGCTTTTGATAGGAGTATCGACTATTCAGACGAAACCAAGTATATTTAGACAAAACAGTAAAGTTCGATAAAGGAGTACTCGTATGGATTTAAACAAATGGACGGATGATTTTTTCTCATTGATGGATGAAGAAAAGATGAGCGGAAAACAAAAAAAGATTCTGATCGCATCGATAGAAGTATTCGCAGAAAAAGGCTATGCTGCTTCGTCTACCTCAGAGATTGCAAAGAAAGCGGGGGTGGCGGAGGGAACGATCTTCCGGCACTATAAAACAAAAAAGGATTTACTGCTGTCAATTGTTGCGCCTGTGATGGCGAAGTTCATGGCACCTTTGATCGTAAAGGATTTTCATAAGGTGTTCAAACAGGAATTCAATTCTTATGAGGAATTTTTAAGAACCTTATTTCACAATCGAATTGCTTTCATAAAAGAACATTTATCCGTGGTAAAGATCATGATCCAGGAAATACCTTTCCATCCTGAGTTAAGACAGCATTTTAGCCGAAAGGTCATGGACCAGGTAGTGTCAAGGATTGAGTCAATAATCATCCCATTCCAGGAAAAGGGTGAATTGATCAACCTGCCGCCGAAGTCGATTATCCGATTTACTGCTACATCCATTATGGGTTTATTGTTCGGGAGGTTCATCCTATTTCCTGAAAACGACTGGGACTTGGAACAGGCGAGTGAAGAAACGATTCAGATGATTTTACATGGGGTAGAGGGAAAGGAAGACTAAGACATACTTGTCAGAGGTATGTAAGAGGTAGAGGTGACAAAATGAACAAAAAAGTAATCGTTTTATACATACTGTCTGTATTATCTTATCTCTTGATGATCGGTGTAAATGCCTATACGAACATCCGGCCCTTGAATGGTTAGTCCACAGGGGAGATCTCTGCCCGTTTCGGTGTATTATTTACCCCTGCTGGGTATGTTTTCTCCCTCTGGTCTGTCATTTATACTTTATTAGCGGCTTGGCTTGTGTATCTGTTGTTTCCGAAAAGCGTGAACCATAACGTATTTCAAAAGGCAGGTCTTTGGTTTGTATTAAGCTCATTGTTGAATACGATCTGGGGTCGTTCTATGGCATTATGGATACTTCAATTGGACGATTGTTGTCATGATCGGCTTATCAGTATCGCTGATCATCCTTTATTTTAAGATACAACAATCGTCTGGACGCCGGTTGATGGATCGTTTGCCATTCTCTGTATACCTTGGATGGGTTTTAATAGCGACCATCATCAATGCGAGCATCATCCTCTATTACAACAACTGGGGATTATGGGGGCTCTCTGAAATGACATGGACGTCCATCATCCTGGTTGCAGGTGCTTTCATAGCTATTTTCTTTTCCTTGAAAAATGAGGATTTGATCTTTCCGCTTGTGTTTATATGGGCGTATGCCGGGATTGCAGTCGAGCAGGCAGATGTGCCTCTCGTTAAGAATACCGCTCTGTTAACAGCTATCAAACTATCAGCGTTCATCATCTTCCGGGTCTTCACCCGAAAACGGTGAAAACGGATAATAGTCAGAATATTCCAAATATCCATTGACTCGTTTTATATGCTGTGTGTAATATGGAAGTTAAGAACGTGATGGACGGGGGAATCAATATGGCGGTCATTCATACGGAAAAGACATCAAGCACGCCTTACGGTGAAGAGGATTTTGATAGTACAGAAGTTTTGTCCAGTTATCGTATCGATCTCAGGAATCCACGTAATGAAATGCCTGACCGATTTTTCAATGCGAATCTCGTTAAAGATTGGTCGAAGCTATCCTGGAAAGAAGTTGGTAAGCCTTACGAAGTAAAGACAATATCGGTCGATCGGATCAATTGGGAAAAAGAACACCAACAAATTATGCCGGTTAAAACGTCTTGGGAATATTTTAACCGATCCTTCCATGAATGGTTTGTAAAAGATGTGCCTAAAGAACGTAGCGAGGCAAAAGAAAATCTTATAAACCACCTTAAACAATTCAAACTACATGAAGTGAAAGAAGGCGTAGGAGACCTGGTCTGCCTTTCCCTCTGGAATTATGCTCATCGCATCGAGGACGGCATTTGGGATCCGAGAGGGAAAAGAACTTTGTTCGAAGGGCTTGATGTTGAGAAGCCAAACATTCTATTCCTGGGTGCCGCCGAGGGATATGAGGCGATGCAACTGCAGGCGATGTATCCAGGTGGACAAGTGGTCATGGTTGATTATGATCCTTTCTGTAAGACAAACCGTTTTGCTGATTTTCCAGACACATATCCATTCTTAGGGGTGAATCCTCAGACCGGAAGCCCGCGGGTGTGGTATAAACACCAGATGAACATCGATTATGTCGTTGAGGATATCCGTAATTTAAAATTTGGAAAGGAATTCGATATCGTTATCAGCATCGGATTACTGGAGCATGTGCCGGATGCATATAAAGAAGAGATTCTTGATTTCCATCGCCATTTTTTGAAACCGGGAGGGTATGTGATCATGACAACTCCAAGGAATCAATGGAAGTCCCGTATGTATTATCGTGTCATGGCGGACGTGATGAACCTTACGTACCGTGAGTTGATGGATATACGGCAAATGGGGTTGTATATTTACCAATCAGGATTTGACATTTTAAGGCATGGTTACATGAAAGTCCATAATGGAATTGTTGCTAAGCCAAGGTAAAAGGAACGGGTGGATGCCCGTTTTCTTTTTTGAAAGATAAAGAATTTTTGTCGCGATCGAGTCTTCCTTGGCATCCAACATCGGTTTAAAGGACGAGTTCTTCTTGCTAATCGCTTTTGCTGATGTACTATTCCCCGCTTCTTTCCCATGAGGACAACAACTTCCTAATAAGAGTTGATATTATCCAAATTCACAAACAAAATACTTGAATAATATACTGTAGGGGGGTATAGTAAGAGTATCAAGAAAAACACGAAAGAAGGTGGAACGATGGAAGAACATGATTCACCAATTATCCCAAGAACAGAAAATGAAAAGATCAAAATAAAAAATCGGCTTAAACGAATAGAAGGCCAGGTCCGTGGACTGAACAAAATGGTTGAAGAGGATCGGTATTGTATGGATATCCTTGTCCAGATCTCAGCAATCAATTCTGCTCTCAAGCAGGTGGGTTTTTCTTTGATGGAACGCCATGCGAACACTTGCGTTAAACATTCCATCGAATCCGGTAACGGCGATGAATATATTGAAGAATTGATGAAAATTGTAAGACAGTTTTCAAAGTCATAATAAAAAGTAGGTGTACACATGAGTGAAGCACTGGAAAGACAAAAACCGTGGAAAGACGAAAAAATACCTATCACAGGTATGACTTGTTCGGCTTGTGCAAGCCGTATCGAAAAAGTATTGAATAAAATGGATGGCGTGGATGCATCCGTCAATTTGACGACTGAAGAAGCGACGATCAAATATGATCCGGATTCGGTGAAAACCGAAGACATCATCAAAAGGATTCAAAAACTCGGTTACGATGTGCCGACTGAAGGACTAGAACTCGATATTCAAGGGATGACATGTGCAGCATGTTCAACCCGTATCGAGAAAGTGATTGGAAAAATGGACGGCGTCCAAAGCATCCACGTCAATTTGACAACAGAGACGGGTAAAATCGAAATACAGCCTGGGGTTGTTAGTGAAGAGAATATTCTTCAGAAAATCGAAAAGCTCGGATACAAGGCAGAAGTGAAACAGGATAGAAGCGTGAAAGAAGGGAAGAAAGATCAGGAATTGAAGAAAAAGCAAAGGACGTTATTGATCTCCATCCTGCTTTCCGCACCATTATTGTATACGATGTTCGGGCATTTACCTATCACTACTGGGATTCCTGTACCCCATTTCTTGATGAACCCGTGGGTCCAATTCGCATTAGCGACTCCAGTGCAGTTCTATATCGGTGGGCCGTTTTATGTCGGAGCATACCGTGCATTGAAAAATAAAAGCGCCAATATGGATGTGCTTGTTGCGTTAGGTACGTCCGCGGCCTACTTTTATAGCTTGTTGGAAACATTGAGGAGTGCTTACTGGCCAGGCTATCATCCACAATTGTATTTTGAAACGAGTGCGATATTGATCACTTTGATTTTAGTAGGTAAGTATTTCGAATTTCTTGCGAAGGGCCGTACGACACTAGCAATCAAATCACTTCTCAATCTTCAGGCAAAGGATGCCACCCTCATTGAAAATGGAGTGGAAAGGAAAATAGCTGTCGATCAAGTCCGTGTAGGCGACCATTTGCTTGTAAAACCGGGAGAAAAGATTCCCGTGGACGGGGAAATCATGAAAGGACGTTCTTCAATCGATGAGTCGATGATCACAGGTGAATCGATTCCTGTTGAAAAAAACATTGGCGATTCCGTAATCGGCTCGACCATCAACAAGAATGGTACGTTGACGGTTGAAGCGATAAAGGTTGGTAAAGATACGGCGCTTGCAGGCATTATCAAAATCGTGGAGGAGGCACAAGGATCCAAGGCTCCGATCCAACGGATGGCGGATGTCATTTCCGGCATTTTTGTGCCGATTGTCGTAGCAATCAGTGTTGTCGTTTTCTTCATCTGGTATCTATTCGCAGCACCAGGGCAGCTTACTATAGCACTTGAAGCATCCATCGCTGTACTCGTCATCGCTTGTCCTTGTGCGTTAGGTCTTGCTACTCCGACTTCGATCATGGTCGGAACAGGAAAAGGTGCAGAACAGGGAATCCTTTTCAAAGGCGGAGAGTTTCTAGAAGGTACCCATCGAATCGATACTGTACTGTTTGATAAGACTGGGACGATTACAAAAGGGAAACCTGAGGTGACGGATTGGATTCCATTGAAAGAGGACAATGATTTACTGAGTTTGCTCGTATCAGCTGAAAAAGGATCAGAGCATCCGTTAGCAAGTGCAATTGTCGCTTATGGCGAGGAACATCAGGTTGAAATGTTGGAACCAGATCATTTCGAGGCAGTACCGGGACATGGAATTGTGGCAGATATCTCGTCTCGTAAGGTTCTTGTCGGAACACGCAAGCTGATGGAACAACATCTCGTCCAGACTTCAGAATATGAAGGCGAGATTAAAAAATTGGAGCATGAAGGAAAAACAGCCATGCTCATGGCGGTCAATCAGGAATTGGTTGCTTTCGTTGCGGTGGCAGATACGATCAAAGAAACATCGAAAACAGCGATGGACCAGTTGAAACGAATGGGAATTGATGTCTACATGATCACAGGAGACAATGAACGGACTGCAAAAGCGATTGCTGATCAGATCGGTATTGAAGGTGTTTTTGCTGAAGTACTGCCGGAAGAAAAATCTGAGAAGGTACGGGAACTGCAATCCCACGGTAAAAAAGTAATGATGGTGGGCGATGGGATCAATGATGCACCTGCACTGGCACTTGCCGATATCGGGGTTGCGATCGGGACCGGTACAGACGTTGCTATCGAAACGGCAGATATCACCCTTGTCGGCGGAGACCTGACATTATTGACTAAAGCGATTGCCCTCAGTAAAAAGACGATGAGGAATATACGCCAAAACCTTTTCTGGGCATTATTTTATAACTCAGCAGGAATACCGGTGGCCGCGCTCGGTCTGTTAGCACCCTGGGTCGCTGGGGCGGCGATGGCGTTCAGTTCAGTTTCAGTAGTAAGTAACTCTCTTCGATTGAAAAGAGTGAAATTATAAAAACACATTTTATAGGAGGAACGGAAATGGAAAAGACTCTCGAAATTAAGGGAATGACTTGCAACCATTGCAAGCAGGCAGTAACGAATGCGTTGCAGGAATTGAATGGGGTTAACCATGTAGAAGTAGACTTGAATCAAGGGAAGGCACATGTGAAATATGAAGAAGGTAAAGTTACAGAAGCGGAAATGAAAGAGGCTGTAGAAGATCAAGGTTATGATGTGAATTAAACAATGCAAGAACCGTTCCAACAGGGCGGTTCTTTTTTATGGTTTGAGACACAACTCATATATCGGTGGATTTCCGAAATTTATCGGTACAAATCCAAAATTTATCGGAGTAAATTAATGATGGGTAACTTCAAAAGGCTGTGTTAGAAAGAAACATGGATAACCCTGATTGAATAAATTGTGGGAAAAGGACGGTGATTCACTTGTCTAATTCAGAATGGGATTACTATGTAGGTTATTCAGGCTGGGGCGAATGGGTACCCCGACTTCCAATCTCGACCGATCCAGAAGACGTAACGAAAATGAAGCACTCTGCCAAAAGCTTTTTACGCCCAGCAAGGGATCTACATGGGTTTCTGGAAGCTGTGGCAGAAAAGAAAGGATTTGCAGAACAACTCAAAAAAGCGGCAGAGTTGAACCAGAATGAAAAGGTCCATAATTTGATCAAGTCTACAGGAGTCGTGACCGATTTCACCACAAACTTGACTCCAGATGGAATCCGAATCACTTTTCAACCTGATGATACGGCAGCTTGTTTTCACATCACGCTGTCTTTATGTTGGTAAAATCCAACCTTAGACCTCAACAACCAAAAAAAATTGGGAAAATCTATGATGAAATACGCAGTTTTTCTGCATGAAATTCAACCTACTTTCCCAATACAACAGTAGTCCAGGCTATGGTAGGATAAAAGTACCTTAAAATAATTGAAAAAGGATGTGGGAAAATGTCTAGAATGATTGTAACCGTAAAGCGAGGAAAGAAGTGGGCAAATATTTTAGACGGGAATTACCGATCCTCTAGTACGCATCTTACCCAGCAGGATGCAATTGAAGTGGCTAAGCATCGAGCACAGCAAAAGGGTTATGAACATGTCATTTACCGTAAAGATGGGACGATCCGCGAAATCAATAAGTACTTGCCTTTAACCATTCAACAATAAAGGAACATGACTATCGAAATCCATACAAAAAAGGATTGATCCAGGGTGAACAACCTTTAATAGATCACTCCTTTTTTCATGGCGGTCATATATGTCGATTCGTCGTTAAACCCGTCAACTTCGTCTTTAAATTTCCTGATTTCGTTGATAAACCCGCTAACTTCATCGTTAAACCTGCCAACTTCGTCGATAAAGCTGAAACCAAAATATTAACTGCCTGTCTCACAACAAAGGAAAAATGAGAAACAACAATAGGTCGAAAGCCAAATGCGAAAGTAGAGGGACCAGGATGTTCTTCGTCTTTTCATAAAGGATGCCCCATGTAAATCCTGCAATCAGCGCTGCTAATACTAGAAGGATGCTACCAGATGCAAGATGAGCGAAAGCATACAATAATACAGATAGACCTAAACGGAAACTTACGGATCCGGCTAATCGGTTCTGAATATAACCTCTCCAGAAGAATTCTTCAGCTGGGATAATGATCGTGAACACGATGAGAGTGTGCCACCATATTTCAGGTGAAATCAATCCATACAGACTTTCCAATTCTTCAAATAGACCAGGCATGAACATGAGCACCAGCAGTTTTCCAAAGACAAAAAGTCCATAGAGCAAAATCCCGCTTCCAATACCAATAGCAATCTGTTTTTTACTTAAGATCCTTACCAACAGTTTTCCTTTTACAAGAGCGAAAAGCAGTAATCCCCCTTGCACAACGGGAAACAGAACCCAGAAATTCCCCCCTGATTGAAACGCATATCCTAACATAATCCATGAAATCAACACGATCATAAGCGGAAAGATATTCTTAGACATTTTTCTTCAAACCACCATCAGCACTTTTTAGGGGGAGGCGTTTCCGTTTTAAGAAAACATAGATCCCAAAAAGGATGATCGCACCACCGGTAATTTGTTCTGAACGAACGGTTTCATCCAAAATGAAAAAGGCAAGGATCGAAGCCCCGACAGGCTCTCCTAATATCGACATGGAAACAACGTTTGTGCTTACAAATTTCAAAGCCCAGTTGAAAATGGTATGTCCTAGCAAAGTAGGGAAGATTGCCAAAAGTAAGAAATACACCCAGTCTTCCTTTGGATAAGGTCCCAGTGAGTATCCGAGAGATAAAACATAGATGAATAGGGTACCTGTCGCCATTCCATAGACTAAGAAAGTGTATGTCATCAGATGGAGGCGTTTTCGCACCGTTTGGCCGAATAGATAATAGACGGTTACAGTAACCGCCCCTAACAGTGCAAGTAGATCCCCAAACAGAGCCATTCCGCTCATCCGGAAATCCCCCCAGCTGATCAGGATACTTCCGCCTATTGCCAATCCTCCTCCGATAAAAGCTTTTAAGGAAAGCTTCTCTTTAAAAAAGATGTAGGTTCCTACAAAGGCAAATATCGGCTGTAAGGCGACAAGGACGACTGAGCTTGCCACCGATGTGTAATTCAATGATTCGAACCATAAGATGAAATGAAATGCTAGAAAAATCCCCGAGAATAAGCAGAAGAGAAGATCCCTCAACTCAATCTTCTGGAAATCCTCTCTAAAATATAAAAAGATGAAAGGAAGCATCAACAACGTTGTAAACAATAAGCGATAATTAGCGATTACAGGTGCAGGCGCTGTAGAAAGCTTGACTAGTATGGCGGAAGTAGAGATGGATAATACTCCGAAACCGATTGGGATATAAGGATTGATGACTGGTTCTTGTTTCAAAAGATGACCCCCATACCATTTCAATTACTAGTTGTAGTTTATCACGCTCGTATTCCAAGAGAAATACACAATTCTAAATAATATGCTAAAGAAAAGTCGATAATTGTCGATATAAAGTGTAGAAACAAGCTCAATGTTGGGGGCATTTATTTATGACTCTGTCGCGAATTCAGATTGGTGTTGTCTCGGTTGTATCCATCATGTTGATGATCTATCTACTAGATGGGGAAGCAACGCCGCTCTACACAGAATTCATATCATATATGTTCGGTTTATTGTTTTTAGCTAGTTTTGTAATGTTATATAGAGGGTGGAACCAAAGGAATCATCTTACCAGGGCCTTGATCAAATTTATAAGTGTCAGTATTTTTTTCTTTGAACTGGCTGAGTTGATCAAGTCTATAGGTGAAATAGAACAACTTCATCCAGTTGCTGATACGTTTTGGATCATACATATTTTACTCCTCTCATTCGGATTTGTGTTCGTACTGGCAAAAGTGCGATCAAATTTTCAAATGAGTTATTTGCTTTTTGACCTGCATATTACCATAACGGTATTGGGCGCGATCTCCTACGTATCGTATGAAAAGGCCTCTGGAAATGTTATGTTTTTGCATGCTGTTTTCTATCCACTAGGTGTCCTTTATGTATTATTCATCCTTGGTACCTTATTATTGATTAATGATAAACCTGTCAGAAAATCCACTTTGAATGGCCTGGTTTTAGGGCTGTCCATTTGCTTGTCATCGGACATCTTCTTCCTTGTCGATTCATTGGACGGGACGGTATTACGAGAAACGTATCTTTTGCTCGATGGATTAGGCATTTTTATGATTGCCTCCTCATTTCATAGAAAACAAAATGGTTTTCTCACTCAATATCAGGACCGAGTCACGGTATCCTACTCACTCTGGGAGATCATCAGGCCGATCATCCAATATACCGCTGTTTTTATTCTGCTTTATGATTTTTTATTTGTCTATCAAGATAACAAAGTGTTATTTGGAAGTTTGATCGTAACCTTTGTATTGGTCTCAGCATCATTCAAAATCAATCCCTTGTAAAACATTTGAAACTTTTCAATCAGCATCTTGAAAAGAAGATTGGTGAACGTACCCAGGAATTGACGGATTCCCATAAAGATCTGGAGGATGCATTCAAGCAGATCGATTATAGCGCACGCCATGATACATTCAGTCGGCTCCCCAACCGCAGATATCTTGAACAAACGATAGAGTGGAAAATACTTGATTCAAGTCAGTCGCGTACGATGGTATCTCTTATCCTCATTGATGTCGATCGGCTGAAGCATGTGAACGATACACTCGGCCATTCAGTAGGGGATCAGCTCTTATTACATATCATTAAAAGAATCAAAAGCTGCCTGCCGGAGGGATCCTTCATGACCCGCCACGGGGGAGATGAATTTGCCATATTGATAGACGGTATCTATTATGACGATGAAATCAAAGAATTGACGGCAAAAATCATTCATTCGCTTGGCCCTCCCTTCCACATCAATGATAAAGAATTGTCGATAACACTGAGCATAGGGGTGTCAATCCACCCGGAACATGGTGATTCTGTTGAAGAGTTGATGAAACATGTAGACCTTGCGATGTATAAGGCGAAGGAGGACCGAAAAAGCAAAGTCGTTTTCTATTCAACTGAAATGGACGAAGAACTTGTTGGCAGAATGGAGCTTTTGGCGGATCTTCATACTGCCATCAAACGGGAAGAATTCCTCGTACATTATCAGCCTCAGTTTGATATCCATACAGGAGCGCTTTCAGGTGTTGAAGCCCTTGTACGCTGGGTACATCCTTTGCATGGTTTGGTTTCCCCAGGTGAATTCATCCCGCTTGCTGAGGAATTCGATTTGATCATACCGATCGATGAAATCGTGATGAAGACAGCAATCCAACAATTCAATGAATGGGAAAAAGAAGGGATAGCTCCTCCACGTTTGAGCGTGAACTTATCACCCCAGCAATTTACACAGGGAAATCTTAGTTCAAAGATTTCGATGATTTGGATGGAGACACGCTTTCCAGCAGAAAGATTAGTGATTGAAATTACAGAGAGCATAGCGATGAATAACGAGGAATGCTTAACAGCTCAATTGCAAGAAATTGCTGTGATGGGCATACAGATTGCGATAGATGATTTCGGGACCGGCTATTCTTCTTTAAGCTATGTCAAAAAATACCCATTGAACCAATTGAAACTCGCACGGCCGTTCATTATGGACGTACCGGCTAACTTCAATGATACTGCTATGATCAAAGCGATCATTGATTTATCTCATCACTTCAATTTATCTGTGGTTGTAAAAGGAGTTGAAACAATTGAGCAGTTGAAATTCCTTCGAACTATGAATTGCGAAGAAGTCCAAGGCTTCTATTTTTAAAAACCATTAAGCCGTAAAGACTTGGAACAGAGTTATTTGCTAGCATTGAAACAAAGCGTTTAGCACGGAAGGATTGACTTGATGCCAGTCCTTTTTATTAATAGGTTCTGTTATATTTCATTGTGGGGATCTGCGAATTGCGATTCGCAAGCCTCTACTGACAACACCTGTCAAAAACTTAAAGTAACACTGAATTCCATTCATTTGGGCTGACATTTGGACGGCTGGTGAATACGATATTAAAGGCAATGCAGCACTATTGATGGTTTTCATCCTCTTTTTCACAACCAAGATTAAATTGTTGAATTAAGGGAATAAAGGAAGTAACAAGGTATAAGAAAGAGGAAGGATTTAGATGATGGAAAAATCAAAACTATACGATGTGTTGGAAACGATGAGGCTTCCGAATGGAGCTTATCTTGCAAGTCCATCCAAGCATTATTCTTATGTATGGATCCGTGATGTATGTTATGCGGCACTTCCATTTCTATATAATAACGACGGCAGGTTCGAAAGAGCGTATTATGCCCTTTTAGACTTATTCAGGACCTATGAATGGAAAATCGATATTCATCGGTTCCAACGACCTGTACACCGCTATGAATATATTCATGCCCGTTATTCTCCTGATCTCAGGGAACTTCCTGTCGAGTGGGGGCATGCTCAGCATGATGCAATTGGAAGCTTCTTGTGGGGAATAGGTGCCGGTTTAGCGCGAGGGAAGAAGATGATCCGGGATGAAAAAGACCGGGTAATGATCCAGAAGCTTGTGGATTATTTGAACTGCGTTCAGTATTGGTCTGATGAGGATAACGGCATGTGGGAAGAATATCAAGAGCTTCATGCATCCAGTGTCGGAGCGTGTGTTGCGGGACTGAAACAGGTGCGGATGCTTGTCGAAGTACCAGATGAGTTGATCAAAAAGGGGGAAGAGACGCTTAGATTCTTACTTCCTAGAGAAAGTCAGACAAAAGAAACGGATCTTGCGTTATTGTCTTTGATCTATCCTTATCAAATCGTGTCTAGAAAGATTGCACTTGAAATAGTAGGGAATGTAACGAAACAACTGGAAAGGAAATATGGCTGTATACGTTATGAAGGGGATCAGTATTTTAATGAAGGTTCGGAAGCTGAGTGGTGTTTCGGTTTCCCATGGCTAGGTCTATGTTATGGACAGTTAGGAGACATGGGTAAAGTCGAAGAGTATTTAAGAAAGACTGAATCCATTGTTCCTGCTGATGGCAAAGTACCGGAACTTTACATCGGCGGTAGCGACAAAGCGAATGAAAATACGCCACTCGCCTGGGCTGTATCGATGAGTATCCTGCTTATCGAATATGCAGAAGCTTTGAACAATGAAATAAGCGAGAACATAGAAACTTCCCTTGGTTAAGGGAAGTTTTTTATAAGGACAAGAAAGTGTAATTCGACTCCTCATCGGACTTCCAGAGCCCTTCGTGGCTGATCAGGGCGTTTGCGCTTTTCATGGTTCCAGGATCAAACAAGTCCATACTACTGTTGGATTAACGTTTTTGAGGGAATGTGTCGAAACAGACATATATTGACATAAAAATTCAATTAAAAGAATTTTTGAAAATATCTAAAGTCATGCTTTTTTCTTGGATAGAATCTGTTACAATAGAGTCAATCCAAAATAGGAGGGAAACAAGTTTGGAAAAAATAAAACTAGGTCAACCTCCCCACTGTCACAAGGTTTCTTTCGATGGTAAAGCATTCAAAATCAAAGGAATGGAAAATGTTGTTGTCCCATTATCCGAGACAGAAACAGCGCAAATCGATGTTTTGAATGAAGAAACAGGAAATTTGAAACTTGTCGGAAAAGACACTATTTTGGCTCAATTAGAACTGCCACTCAGGTACTGTGAAGTCGGCCAAGGGTGGGTACTAAACAAATTATCAAAAAAGAAAAGGAAATCAGGATAATAAAATAACACCCAGGGCTGACACCTTTCGTCAGCCCTTTTAAGTGTGCGCCCGGCATGTGCACATACTTTAGGGTTCAAGTC
>NZ_JAIBLJ010000080.1 GCF_020179385.1 Alkalihalobacillus sp. YIM B00296
TGGACTTTTTTATAATTGTCCATTATTCGGGATACAGTTCAATTGGCTTTAAAACTCTTCTTTCTTTTTCAAGAATATAGACCATATGAAAGCAAATGGAATGACTAGGAACGATACAAGAGTAATAAATGAATAAGGTAGTTGAAATTCTCCAAATGAAATAACAACATTAAATAAAAGAATGGCCCAAAAGGTGTGGCATATCCTTTTTGTTGTATGAACGCCTCTTTCAACGGCAGCAGCCATTTCATTGTTTGACACTTTGGTTGATAAGTTGACTCTTCTATTATTACTCCGTATACCTAAATACCAATTTAATACTAGTCCAAATAGGCTTAAAGGTAAAATGTATGGAAGAACAGTTATCCAATTTACACCTGTGACGCTAAATACGATTCCTACAATTGGTGGAACGGGACATTAATGGCATTACATAGCCGTGTGTAATGGCTTTACTCATAAACTGATCTTCATACTTAACAAAAAAGCCAGGAAGTGCTGGTTTGATAGAATGGTACATCATAGGTAATGTAGCTAAATTCATAAAAATGCTACCACCTATTGAAGGCGATCCTACTGTAGCTTTTGAAGACTTCGGCTACCCGGAAGCAGTATGGGAAGAAAAGATCTTGCCGGTGATTCAGAACCGCATTCCACAGTTTAAATCAGTCAAGGTGACAGACTCATGGGTAGGGCACTACGAGTTCAACACTTTTGACCATAATGCAATCATCGGCCCTCATACCGAGATCGCTAACCTTTTCTTCTGCAATGGTTTCTCTGGCCACGGCTCGCAGCAAGCGCCCGCATGCGGTCGCGGTGTCGCGGAACTGCTCATCTATGGTTCGCACCCTTGATCTCTCGGCACTTTCCTATGCCCGTCTTGCCAACAACACACCTCTAATTGAGCGTGCCGTAATTTAAGGGTTCCTCCCCGTAGCCCTCAAGCTAACGAAGGTATGTTTTATCTTTCACTTTCGTTAGCTTGTTTGGTATAGGGGAGATTGAACAGCCGTTAATCGTGTGGATAGTCAATTGTGAACTGTATGTATGATAATTTCCATGTTGATATGTCTTATAGTTCGAGTATTCGAACAGATATTGAAAAAGAATATCGAAAACGATTGAAAGCCGAAGCATCAAAGAAATCGTATGAACATTATGTGGAATACGTCCATATTTGTCAAAAATTAAATGAAATCGAACTTGGAATCATTAAACGGTTAATGATTTTTCTCCCGCCTCGACACCGTAAAAGCATGACCGTAAGCGACATTCCCGTCCTATTTTATTAGCTAAAGCCCGAATCGAAGAGTGATTGAAATCTCTTATGGAGATAGTTTAGCCAGAAAATTCGGTCCTGAAAATAAACGCAAGATTAATTAGATTCCTTGAATGAAATCGATTCGTTTGCCCAGAAGGGATAAGGCAGGGCAAGATTGACTGCGGACGTGCATATAATTCAATATGTGGAATGCTCTCACCGCTTTTCACAGACAATCCGTCAATCTCCCTTCTGTGGATCCACAGAAGTGGTTATTTTTTGTTTCCTCGGCAGACTGATTGCCATAAAAAAAAAGACCGTCCTATTAAACAGTCTTTAGCGACGCCTTGATATCATATAGAAGTTGTTTTCTTCAGAGAAGCAGAGTATTGATTGACTCCAATGTTTCATTTTGTGCCTTTAATTTTTGTCCTAATTTGCCTAATTCATTTGTCTGTTCTTTTAATTCGTTTGTTTGTTCTTTCAATTTATTTGTTTGTTGTTTTAATTCTTTTCTATTTTCTTTAACTCCTGAATAGATAGCCTCTAGCATTTCCCTATCTGTTATAACCGCTTCCTCTCTTATAGTTAGTCTTTCTCGCTTTCCAAGTCAGCAATCAAGTCGTGAATATTATTGAACGATTTCACGCGCCCTGCACGAATATCTTCCTCTTCTTCACGCTCGCCTTTTTGCCATTCCTCGGACAAAAATTCCTTTCCAACAGGCGCACCACAATCGACTTCTTCATGGCGATTTTCTGGCTTACATTGTGATAACAATTCTTCAAGTGATTTCTTTTTCATCGAAAAACCATTTTTTTAATGCTTGCTTATACTGGACTACGAGCAGGTGAACTTTGTGCACTAAAATGGCGCGATATTGACATGTCAGAACAAACCATTAGCATTACAAAAACGTACTATAACCCCACAAATAATAAAAAAAAGTTGTTAACACCTAAGACATTAACGTCTGTACGTGTAATTGATGTGGATGAGACAGTAGTCAATGCATTAAAGCTTCATAAATCATCTCAAAAGAAAGTGATTATGAGGCACCGTGATATATATCATAATAAAGACTTTATCTATACACATACGGATGATGAAACACCTGGTTATCCTCTTTATATTAAAAAAATAGAAAACAGAATGAGACGTTTATTAAAGTTAGCAGGATTGAACACCAACCTTACCCCGCACTCTTTACGCCATACCCATACTTCACTGCTGGCACAAGCAGGAGTAGGACTGCCTCAAATTATGGAACGATTAGGTCATAAAGATGAAGATACTACAAAAAATATTTACCTGCATGTAACAAAAGAAATGAAAAAAGAGGCTTCCCAAAAGTTCAAGGAACTAATGGAAAACCTCTAATTTTGAGCCTTATTAGGGGGCAATGTTACCCTTTACGGGGCATTGTAGCAACAAACCATATCATATCAAGGGGTAATGGGGCAATATTACATCATGCCGCCTATACTCTGTGGAATTAAAATAAATAATATTAGATACTATAATCCCCTCTATAAATGGTTATGCAATTTGATTAAAGTATTTATAGATAAATACTACAACAACGCTTATGAATATTATCCAGCCAATATCCAGTCATAAAAACTGCAGGCCTAAATATAATAGAAAGGGTAGATGATTTTTGGCTAGTATTATTCATTAGTTAGTAACATTCGCTCTTTATTACGGATTACCGTTCAAAGAAGAATGAATCCTTCAACTTTTAATTGCTATTGATAACACAATATGTCCCTTGACTATGATAAGTTTAACACCGTTACTTTTTCCCGCGTCATGGACTCAAGACTTTTACGAATTCCTTGTGCTCCCATTCCTGATTGCTTGGCACCGAGAAATGGAAAGTGGTCTGGCCCTCGCTCTGTGCGACCATTAATTTGCACAGAACCCGTTTCTATTTTATTCGAAATCGAAAAAGCACGATTGATATCTTTGGTAAAGACACTTGCTTGTAAACCAAATTCTGATTTGTTAGCAATTTGAAGGGCTTCTGCGTCTGATTTCACACGAATGATCGGCAGAACAGGGCCAAATGGCTCTTCCCATGCCACCTTCATATTCTCTGTCACATGATCAAGAAGGGTTGGATAAATTAAATTCTTCTCCCGCTTATTCCCCGTTATAACAATCGATCCTTTTTGCACAGCATCTTCGATTAATCCTTGGACAAAGTCCCCGGAAGATTGATCAATGAGAGGAACAATCGTGCATCCTTGTTCAGGTGAACCTACAGATAGTTTTTCTATTTCTTCTTTTAGCAATGCAGTAAGTTCGTCCGCCACATTTTCGTGGACTAATACACGTTTGATTGCTGTGCAGCGTTGCCCAGAGTAAGAGAATGCGCCACTAATAATTTGTTTGGCTGCTAGTTCGAGATCTGCATCTTCACAAACGATCCCTGGGTCTTTGCCCCCAAGTTCAAGGACAAGCGGAATCATTCCTGCTTTTTTAGCTATGTGAGTCCCAGTCTTTGTTCCGCCTGTAAAAGCAATCATGTTGATCCCTTCATGTTCAACTAAATAATCCCCAATATCGGAGCCGCGACCTGTAACGATATTCAAAATCCCTTTTGGAACCCCGGCCTGTTCGAGAGCTTCGATGATTTTAATACCACTTATAGCCCCTTGGGTTGCAGGCTTAAAGATCACAGTATTTCCGGTTATCAGGGCTGGTACTAATTTCGCAACCGCTAAGTTGACCGGGTAATTGAACGGAGATATAGCCAGCACCACGCCAAGCGGGACTCGTTCTACAACCGCAAGTTTGGATTTAGCTCCTCCAGGGAAACTGTCGCCTTTCATGCTTTCCCCGTGCATATGAAGAGTTTCTTCCACTGTGTAACGAATAAAATCAGCTGTACGTATCACTTCTTTTCTTGCATCTTTTAGGTTTTTACCTACTTCCTGCATAATCGTTTCCGCAATCTCATCCTGTTTATTAACTAATTCATCTGCCCATTGATATAAGTATTGGGCTCGTTTATTCAGCTCTGTGTCTGCCCAGTTTTTTTGTGCTTGATGAGCAAGATGAATGGCCTGATCTACTTCCTCTTTCGTCATAGCTTGAACTTTTCCAATCGGTTCATTAAGATAGGGTGATAGGATATCGACAGTCTGTTTAGATGAACTTTCCCTCCACTCTCCATTGATATAAAACTTATAAGTCGACAAAGATAATGTGCTTTTCACTCTATAACTCCTCCTTAGACTGAATCATTTTTATATAGTAAAATTTCAGACTTTTATGCTTAAAAAAATCTAGAATACCTTTAAAAATGGCATTCTGTTTTCATTAATGACAACTAACATTACTAGGATCATTTATAATATATAACTAGGTGTCCTCTCCGTATTTGACAACTTCCCACTAGATGATAGTTAAAATCATTGGTATGTTTATTATTCTATGTTTAAAGGGAAAGGTTAGTTGGGTGTGCCTATAAACATCAAACCGTTACACCTTTCATCCCTTCCCCCTATAAATTTTATGCTAGTTATCTATTCATCTTGTTTTTGTCTGTGAATACCTTAAAACTTTTACTCTGCTAAGCCTTCCTTTTTCATAGAGTTTTCTACAGCGATAATTGCTTTTTCAGCACTGGTACCTTCAGCAGTAATTTTGATCACCGCGCCTTTAGAAATTCCTAGTGACATAACACCCATAATTGATTTTAAATTTACGGATTTCCCCTTGTATTCCAAACTGGTATCAGCATCGAATTGACTTGCGGCTTCTACCAATTTGGTTGCAGGACGCGCGTGAATACCCGCCTGATCTATAATAGTAAATGTTTTTTCTACCATATTTTCTCACACTCCTTATTCCATATATATTATTTTATTTTTCTAACTTTTGGCGAGAATCGCTTTGGACTTTTCCACTATATGTTTTATAGTAAATTCTTAGTTATCAATCCCTGTATTACCCGAAGAAAATACACCGAAGGTATCAATTCCGATGACGGAGCTAGCAAGACCAACGCAACGCTCGTTATTCTTTTGCGTTTTCTGAGTAATCAAAT
The DNA here is from genome assembly GCF_020179385.1 of Alkalihalobacillus sp. YIM B00296. Lineage (GTDB taxonomy): Bacteria > Bacillota > Bacilli > Bacillales > Fictibacillaceae > Pseudalkalibacillus. Next base: position 5,322 of record NZ_JAIBLJ010000080.1, read on the forward strand.
GAAGGGGAAGCTTAATGCATTACTTGCCCTCCAGTAACATTGATCGATTGTCCAGTCATATAGGAAGCTTGGTCAGAAGAGTAGAAAACAACAGCATTGGCGACATCTTCATAAGTGCAGCCTCGCTTCATCGGTACTTTATCGATATAAACATCCTCAACTTCATCTTCAGCTATTCCTAATTTTTTTGCGTACGAGGGAATCAAGCTTTGGAACATCGGGGATTTCAATAAATTTCCGGGCATGATACTGTTTACTCGAACTCCGTGTTCCGCTAAATCTAAGGCAAGGCTTTGGGTTAAGCCCACTCCTCCAAACTTCGAGGATGAATACCCTGCATTATGCTTACTGCCCACCTTTCCTGATTTCGAATTGATCTGAATAATATTTCCGTACCCTTGTTCGATCATCACTTTCGCTACTCCTCTTGCACATAAGAAATAGCCAGTTAAGTTAACGTTAATCATCGCCTCCCAGTCTTTAAGTTCAAAATTAGTTATTTTGGTGCTTCTAGCGACTCCAGCATTGAAAACTAATAAATCAATTCTTCCGTAAGTTTCTTTTACCGTATTGACCATGCTCTCGACACTTACTTCGTCTGCTACATCAATTTGGACAGCT
>NZ_JAIBLJ010000081.1 GCF_020179385.1 Alkalihalobacillus sp. YIM B00296
AGCAAAAGAATCACATGACCTGATAACAGAGAGGTGAAGAGCGTGTTGTAATCGGTTATATCTTTTAAATCCCCGACTGATAAAACAGAATCTTTCAGCTGTTGTAGCTGGTTTTCCTTAGAGGAAGCCTCTTTGTCCGTTTCGATATCCTGAATATCAAACAATAATGATTCCAGAATGAAATCTTGGATGGATCGGTTATCAATCAGACCATCGGTATAAATAAGTGCGGCATTCAGCTTTCTTTCTTTTCCAATCCGTATTTCTCGGACGATGATATCATCACTGTTACCAATTTCTTCTTTTACTTTTTGTATATTTTCTTTAAGATTCTCGCTTAAATGTTCTTTATTTTTAATTTGATCGTTTTGTGTAGGCAAGGATTGGCTCCGTCGATTTTTCAACGATTTTTTTATACGTCTCATCTTCTTACCTACCTTCACTTTTTTTATATATTATTTCCATCATTAGTTAGCATAAACTTATGACTGGAATTTTTATATGCAAACCATATTGAGAAATAAATCATAAGGAATTACCTACCGTATGTTAACTCATCCTAGTTTTTGTAGTTTCCAAAAAAAAAAGCTTTTTATCAAGTTTCCAAATCACTGATTACACATGAGGATCGACAAAGGGTTTACCTGGACCCCGCCATCCGAGCGAAAGTGAAGTTCCGGAATTGGACCAAAAAGGGGTTACTAAGGACTCCCGTATTTGAAGAGTTTATTATTTAACTTCAAAGCAACCTCTCTAAACAACAAAGCTCATCAATGAAAAAAACCTTATCAAATTCTCCATTGGAAAAGTAAAAAGACAGGAAGGAGACTAGCTCCTTCCTAAATAATTTATACATATCCTTTTTCTTTCAAGCTGGTATATCCTGCTTTGGCATTGACAATCAGATGATCCAGAACCTCAATTCCCATCATATGTCCAGTATCTACAAGACGTTTCGTAACTTCGATATCCTCTCTAGATGGGGTTGTGTCCTGTGAGGGATGTTGGTGACAAAGGATGATGGCTGCACTGTTATTTAGGATTGCACTTTTGAATACTTCTCTTGGATGCACGATACTTGTATTGATTGACCCTACATGGCATCGATGAACGGCAACAACTTTATTTTTCGTATTAAGACACATGACAAAGAACACTTCGCGATCATCCTCACCGATAAACCCAGCAGCTACTCTTGCACCATCTTCTGGAGAACGTATAATGTGTGTTTGCCCTCCTTCCACCTCTGAAATCACCTGTCTGATCCGTTGAATCTCATAAATTGTTTCCATCTTGAAACAGCTCCTTTCTTTGTTTGAGAAGAAAGGAATTTTTGCGAAAACGAGTGTAGAAGGATACGAAAGTATGCGTAAGCATCAAGTGGGGAGTTATGGACATATGCAAAACCCAATGACTTAGCCAGCGTATACAGGTCATTTTAACCTTAGTTACGCTGGCTGAGCCGACTTGGTTTTGGAAGTGGCCGTTCGACCACGCAGATCCTTTACCGAGTGATGAGCAAATAATTATAATGAGGAGAACAAAGGAAGGTAAAAGAGCAAGGCGTGAATTATTCTTTAAGGGATTAACCGCCAAAAGTTTGAAGATTCGATATCTGAAAAACTCTTAAATATTTTTTTCATTCTTTTATTTTACTTTAACAAACTTGTATAACATACTTCTCCCAACTTTCGTGATATCACATATCTCCTTGACCGTCATACCATTTTGATTCCGTTCTTCAAATAATCGAACGGTATGCAATAGACGCTTTAATATCCCCTTATATACACTCTTTTTGAACTTGTATTTTGGACACTATAAATCTATATTACTCCTTAACCATTATGTATTTAGAGGTATAAGTTAATACACTCAATTCGATGATCTGAAAAGGATCGATTGGAAAGTGATATATATTTTTTTCAAGAAAATCTCGCACAGCTGTATGGACATTTGCGCCTAAACCTCCCTCAGGTAGATTCGGTTTACTCGTAAATGCTCGCTTATTCGCAGGATTTCAAACCACTTGTAAGAACAATAACGGATAAATGGAATGAGAATTGATATTTAAGGCTACATGAAGGCATGCGGGAATAGAGGAGTGAATCATAACTCCACTTATTTCCATATACTGCACGCATTCTCCACACCGCCCCTGGAGGCTTTCCCTCCCATGTCTCAACGGGTCTTTTGCCCTCTCATTCCTTCGTCATGCCTATCCAAGGGGTGGAGGCCGGTATTAGTTAAGATACATCTAAAACGTTCAGAGGAATGGCTAATCGAGCATGCTTCCTATTTTGGTGTTAAAGTGTATCCTACCTCCATTTATTTCATAAAAAATCATTCTGATGATCCAATTATTAAACTTGGATTTAGTAATCTTTCTTGTGAGGAAATCCAGTTAGGCGTAAAGCTTTTAAAAAAGGCTTGGTCATAAAAAACATACGTTTTATAACCCTACAACTACAAGGAACGCTGGAGTAAGGCTTAGAGGATGCAGTTTTGTGCTGCATCCTCTATTTATTTCTCTTATTAAGCTAAACTGCCCGTTACTTTAAGTAGAAACTTTCACAATCTCTTCTAAACTTTAACATAGATATCCAATTTTCTTTTAAGTGTTGTTCAATTATATAGCCCGATTGTTGAAGATCGTTCTTAGACTGATCTGCAATAAATCACTTTAAGAAATTTAATATAGAACCGACAAATTTATTCGGTTCTTCTAAGTCGGGGAAATGGGCACTCTCATTAAATAAAACCCAATGACTATTATTTAAGTTTCTATGTATTATTTTAGATACGTTGATTCCAGTATTTCGGTCAAAGACACCTGTAAGTATTAATGTTTGATGGTATATATTGTCCAATCGATCAACCAATGGAGGATTTTTGGGGGTACTATGAAGGGAGTCCATCATATCCCCAGTGTTACTCAACTGACTCTCTTCCCATAGCCTGCGATTCTTTTGAGCAATGTTTTGATCCTCGAATAGTAATTGATCTATTGCCTTTGTATCAACAAGATTCCATAACTGATCATAACTCTCTTCAAGTGTTAAACCTTTAATGTGGTTAATGATTTGATGGTTATCGGTTACTGACAAAATTCCAGATATTTGTACAGTTTTTTGTACTACTGAGTCCATTAAACTTGGAGAGGAAAGAACAATCCTATTTATTTCTTCATTAAGGGCATAAGCAAATTCCAATGCAAGCTCACCACCGAATGAATATCCTAATAGATCCACTTGATCAGTTCCTAACCATTGTTTTATTTCACGAAAATCATCGATTAGGTAATCAATCGTATAATCATTAGAAGATGGTGGTTTTTCACTTCTACCGCAACCACGTTGCTCATAATACACGATTGTCCTTTTCTTTGATAGCAAAGGACCCACTGTTCTTTCAAAGGTATAATGATTTCCTCCTGGACCACCGTGTAAGAGTATTAAGGGTCTGGTTTCGTTTTTGCTTCCATCAATTTTTATCCATTGATTAATCCCGTTGATACGGACTGTATATTCGCCATCACTTAAATTCACAGAGATTACCTACCTTTTGCTTATAAGATTATTTTTAAAAGAAAGTCGATTTCTGGTACCTTATTAAGGGTCATGAAACATCCTATTATCAAAATAAGTGAAATAAAAGTTAATATCCAGGTAACTATTTTCTCACCTACTTCACTTACATTAAATAGGTAAACTAATCCTACATAGATAAAAGCTGTAATTGAATAAAATACTATACCTAAAATGAACTCATCATCTGTGTAATTACCAAAAATAAAGTGGAGTATTGTTATGGGATACCAAATAAGAACAAATAAATAATGAAGTTGTTTTGTTTTCACCAAGACCTCCCAGATTTTTGTATTCCTCATAAAACAAAAGTGCTTATCTATTACAGAAAGTCCCTGTTAGTTTAACAAATCTGACAATTCAATAACGGACCCATTCTTATCGTAAAAAGTTAGATCTGCAGGAAAAGGTTTTTCTATATCATTTGGAAGTTGTTTATATCTAACAAACTTTTCATTGGTAGATACATTCGCTGTAAAATCAAAATCATCATATGACAAATCAGCTTTAATATGGTCAATTGATAAGTCAGGATTTTTCCCCACTAAAATACCGTACATTCCTTTATTTGTTTTTATTTTTTTGTACGATACTATGTTAGTTCCATGCCCAGAATGATCAATTTTAAAATTCCCATTCCACCCCTTGATAAAATGAGCGTATCCAATATTACTGCTTTGTATCTGGAATAAAACTATATAAGAACTGGTATTATCTAATTGAACAACCTCTATAACATCTGGTTCAATACTTTCCGAATCCCTATTAATCCATTCTTTAAAGTTAGATTGAATAGCCGTTCTATTATCTTCAATGTGATATTGATCAAAATAATACCACGAATAACCAATGAAAATAATAGCAACAAATAAAAACAAATATATTACTTTTTTCAAACAATTACCCCCAAATCGTTATTAGATCAACGTCACCCTTAAATTTTCTTTCGGTTTATTTACGAATTGTTATGCATTATGTTTCGGCCTTTATTCCAGATAACTGCCCCTTAACTGATTAAAGACTAGAAAAAATGGACTGCTGAAACAGTCCATCGTTTGGATCCAAAGTACTCCACTAGCAATACCTTTTTATCGAGTACGGAACGAATCCGTTTAGCCTCTAGGACGAAGAGCTTAGGCCAGTGTGGATCATACTCTAGGAGTGTGATCGTGACAAATGACCCCTGATATTTTTTAGCTTTTAGCTTGATGATACATTTCACTTAAGGTCCACCTAGGTTATTGTTTTGTCCTTGTGAAGCGGTACTTGATTTTTCATAAGCTTCATCTTCTAATGTTCGTTGATTTTTCTTTTTGTTCATTTCATCACCGTAAAATTGATTTGTCCTAAACCTGGATCGGATCATCCCCCACAATAGTGGTAAACTAATCAGACCTATGATAAACAATAGGCTCCAAATACTATCCATAAAATCACTCCCCTGTTATTCATTACGAAAACAACTGGGTTTTGTTTCATACTTTTAAATAAAAAATTCTATTTTAAATACTCGAAGGCTTATTGACAAACCATACAGCCTATATCCGACGAAATGTAATAAGGTGCGTATCTATCCAAGGGGAAAAACACTATACAGTTCCTAAATCATCGATTCTTGACGGAAAGAATCTCTGTATTTATGTATTTAAATGTATCGATTAAAACCCTTCCTTATTCAAGAATATGGCCCTTTTATTGAAGAACCTATTTAGACAATAGTACGGATGTAAAGTAAGACAGTTTCTAGTGATTACT
>NZ_JAIBLJ010000082.1 GCF_020179385.1 Alkalihalobacillus sp. YIM B00296
TCTAATCAAGATTTTTTCGCCCTATTTTGCAGGGCTCTCTATACTGGTGGTAGTAATGTTTTTAGTTAGCTCTAATACACCAGTTTATTCAAAAACAATCAATGAGGCTGAAACAGAACTATGTGAAACGTTTAAGATTGCACTTTTAAGCAGCCCTTAGAGATCCAGTAGTTAAAGCAATTACACAAATTTATAAGGATGATAAAAAGGTACCGGACGTTCTACCTTGGTCTACATATGATACAAAAATACTGAAAATTAAACAGAAATACGGAGTTTGTGGGTTATATGAGCTAACATTAAAAGTTAGACCTTATTATGGAGCACATAATACTTATGGAATAGATGAAGTTGTTGTAATTACTAGTGGTAAATTAATACGTTATAAACACATAAAGACTTATCCCTCGATATTCAATTAAGGGCTTTGTTGAACAAGGGTTAGAGTTTATTTTTATTTTTGGACATTTAAATGATTAAGCGTATTAATCCCTTGCCCCACAAAGGGGTTTGACATGGGTAACTTTTGTTGATTTAAGGTAAAATTATTCCAAAAAAAGAGGTTGAAAAAATATAATAAATGGAAATTGATGGGGGATAATTTATGTTAAGTAAATCCCCTTGGAGGTATTCTATGAATAAATTGAAAAAGAGCTTTATTAGAGCTATTACTTTAACTTTTTTACTTACGCTTGGTCACCCGGTTTTTGCGCATAATGAGCCAATGATTGTTAATGGGAAAATGGTAGATAAAATATTCTATAGTAAACATATTGATGATACAGGCTTAATTTAGGGCATGGTCAAACTGTTAATCAAACTTTTTATGATAAAAAACATGATATAACAGTGCATTTTGAGAGTATAATGACAGATGACAAGGAGACAAAACTATTATTGACCTTTCAAAGTGAAAGAACAAATTTAAAGGACTACTATCTCGATATTTTTGAAGGTAAAACTTCGATCAACTTGATTGTTGGAAATGAACCAAAAAAATTAGATAATGTGGGTTGGGCAAGTAGATATTACGATAGTAAAGAAAACAAAGTTGCCGAAGCATTATCTTTTGAATCAATAAAAGAATACGAAGGACAGGACATTCGTTTAGAAATTAAAAATTTAACAATATATGATGACCACGAGACTCGTAAAGTAAAATCAATATGGCCACTTAGTTTCAAGCTTGATCGATCTGGTATCTTAAAAAAGAAACCGTAGAAATAAATAAGGAATTTAATTTCGAAAATAAAACATACACGATTAAAAGGGTAGAATTTTCACCTTTAGAAACGAGAATTGTCGTAACTAGACCTGACACGATACTCCCAAAAGATAAAAGTGGAATGCAATATAGAGTAATGAGTAAATTGGAACATCAATTCCTTAATTCAAGGAAAAATAATAAAGAGTACGGTTATTTCGTTGAAATCTGGTGTATTTTTGAAATCTACTGGTGAAAAAGTTGTCCCAATTTTTAGTAAAGGTGAAGTAGCAGGCGAAGATGATGAATATTTAATGATTTTTGCTCCGATTAAGAATCGCCAGGATTGCATTCTTGAAATTGGTGATGATGTGAAAATACCATTAACTTAAGTAGAAATTGAACAAGCATTAAAAAAGGATTTTATCTTAAAGTAACGGTGCTTTTGTTTAATAAACCTTGCAATGATCTTTCACTATCGGGGGTTGTTTCTAAGTGGGAATACCTATTTTTTACCAATGGCTAATATAGACTTTTATAAAATATTAAAGTAACTTGAGAGGAGTACTTTGTAATGGATAAGAACGTGCCATTTTCGTGCTAAAATTGTGCCAATTAAGATTGAAAAAAAGTGAATTGTTTAGAGGGTTCTATAAAAGCTTGATATATAGTAAAAAAGCGTTTGAAAGTGCTTATTAATTATTATTTATTGAAAGAAAGTTTAACAAATGCTTGTTCAGTCTAATATCATGATCTTATTTTGCTTTCCTTCTAATTCTTGTTCTTTCAAATAATTTTTGTCACTTGATTTTTGATGACTTCTTGCTACGTTAATCTCTTAAATTATATTTTTTTAATTTATTATAAAATGTTCCTCTGGATACACCTAGGAGTTTAGCCGCGGCAGATTTATTTCCGTAAGTTATAGTAAGAGCATTTTTAATCTCCTCCTTTTCACCTCCTGATTTTTTATTCAGATTTTGCGTAGTTGTTACTAACGGTTGGTTTTGAGTAATATCGAGTTGAAAGATCTCCTCTTGTAAGTATTCTAACGTATTAATGCCATCCTCTAAACCTAAAATAACAATCCGCTGAATAACATTGCGAAGTTCGCGAATATTTCCTGGCCAACTGTATTGTAAGAAAGTCTGCATTACCTTTTTATCAATATCAGGAGCACTAATTTTAAACTGAGCGGAAAATTCATTTAGGAATAGCTCAACGAATTCAATTATATCTTCTTTTCGCTCTCTTAATGGTGGGATTGTAAGTGAAACCACATTTAAACGGTAATAAAGATCTTCTCGGAATTGTTTTTTTTCAATCATTTGTCTTAAGTCTTTATTTGTAGCGGCAATAATACGTGCTTTAACAGGAATTGGTTTGGTTCCTCCTATCCGATAGAATTCTTTTTCTTGGAGAACGCGTAGTAGTTTTGCCTGAAGTTCAAGAGGTATTTCTCCAATTTCGTCTAGAAAAAGTGTTCCATCTTTTGCTGCATCAATTTTACCTTTTTTACCACTTGTTATAGCTCCTGTAAACGCACCTTTTTCATATCCAAATAGTTCACTTTCAAAAAGAGACAATGGAATAGCCCCGCAGTTGACTGCAATAAACGGAAAATTGGAACGATTACCAGCTTTATGAATCGCTTCCGCAAATAATTCCTTTCCAACTCCACTTTCACCCGTAATTAACACAGTAGCATCTGTCTTTGCAATCTTTTCTGTTAATTCCAGTGTTTTTTTTATAGCAGGGCTTTTTCCTTTTATCTTCGATAATGGTTTGCTAATCATTTCTCTTTCGAGTTTTTTTTCTAAGTTTCGTACGTAAGCTGTAGTATTAGAAAGTTCTTCATTAATTTTAACAAGGTCCGTGATATCTCGGTCAACTGAAATTACACCAATCCTTTTATTATCACAATAGACAGGAAGAGCATTAATCAATACATGAACATCAGGCAAAGGCTGATAATAATGTTTTTGAGCCTTTTCTTCTGTTTCTAGTACTTGCATCATTAAGGTTTTCTCTTCAAAAAATTCACGAATATTTTTGTTTAATACATCATCAGTAGTATGTCCATATATTTCTTCAGAGCGATGATTCCAACCCTCAATAACACCATCTTGATTAACGATAGTAATAGCATTGTCAATAGTTAATAAGATTGTTTCATAGAAAGCTCTGTCTTTTTTCCACTCCCGTAAAATATTTTCTATAAGTAGTGAAGTAGGAATCCATCCGCTTGGTTTACCCTGTTTATTAATTAGTGCGATGTCTTTATTAAAAGGTATCTCATCTATTTCAGTTAAGTGAATGTCGTTACTATATTTCTTCAATTTAGATAAATTCAAATGGCTTTCCCATGGTTTAGAGATGGAACTGAGCTTGAGCTTACTAATCACAAGGCCCTCCTTAGTCAATTTTAAACAGTTTTGTTTAATTATTTTTAACATTTGCACAAAAAACTGTCAAATTTTTCAGAAAATCACGAAAAGTTTTAAATTGTTTTGTTGGCACGATTCTTAAAATGAAGTTTCTATCAAATGGAGGTGAAAAATAATATGATTTCACTTGCTCGTTATATCCAAACTATTGATACTCATACCGTGGGTCAGCCGACTAGAGTGGTTACCAATGGAATTCCAACAATTGAGGGTAATTCAATTTTTGAAAAAAGCAGTATTTAGCTGAAAACTTGGAATCATTGAGAAAACTGCTAATGAATGAGCCAAGGGGTCATCAGGATATGTTTGGGGCCATTATTCTACCACCCCGTATAGAAACCTGTGACCTAGGAGTGATCTTTATGGATGGTGGTGGCTATTTGAATATATGTGGGCATGGGACTATCGCTGCCGGTGTGGCTATAAAAATAGGTATGTTAAGTAAAAAAGAAATGATTAAATTGGATACTCCGCAGGAATTGTAGAATGCCTCAACACTTGGTTTTAATTTGCAAAAAAATGAACAATTACGTCTAGCTAATACTAATAAAGGTATTGCGATTAAGAAGGCAGTATATGAAAGATATAATTTCTATCATCCAGTTAATCAACAAATTAATAAAGTTGATTTAATAGAATTTAGTTTAAAACTGAGAGAGAACCATTACCGTAATGCTGTTTTTTTCGGTCGTGGGCAGCTCGATCGTTCGCCTTTCGGTACAGGTACATGCGTAAACGAATAAACCTAATTAAGAATAAATCAATCCATATTTCAACCTGATCATTCTTATGTAGCTTTATCACGGATTCAGGTATGTGTTAAACAAGTATGAACATAATTGTCAATGTTTTGTACACTTTTTTAATTTTGTTTGAATTCCCTTTATGTAGTATGTTTGAAAAAATAGATACTTATCTGCTTCCCAAAGCAGTTTTTTGCAGGCATATTCGGTATAACTTATGTCATGTCAAATTATGGTGCAATGTTGGCACAACAATTGCAATAATATTCAGTAAAATAGAGTTAGCTTGTTTTAAATAATCTCATAACTAATGAAATGTCTTTTGATCAAAACCTTAAATGGATACAAGAACTAGGAGGTGGATTTTCTTGTAAATAAGTTTAAGTTTTTTTAGCCATTAGGTCGATAACCCTTGAAAGAATGATTTTAATAATTAACGTGAATTTGAAAAAACTTTAATATATTGGGAGAATGAGGTGTTTGTAATGAAAATAAAAGAAGATTATCTAGGCATTCACAACGATCAAATTATTATTGATGGTACGTGTCCCTTAGGGCAAAATGAAGAACACATATTTAGATGGCATCAAGGTGGGGTTACCGTTATGACCCCAACAGTTGCTCTTAATCACAATGTACAAGAAACTATTTATAATATTGCCAAATGGCATAAAAGATTTCGTAAATATCAATCTAAACTTATGCATATTCAAAC
>NZ_JAIBLJ010000083.1 GCF_020179385.1 Alkalihalobacillus sp. YIM B00296
ACAAGTTTAATGAATGGAAATACGGACACTTCCAGCTATATTAGTGTAATTTTATTGTTGATTATTGCGGGGGCTAATTTCTTTAGTCCATACAACCCAGATAATTGAGTAAGGCCTCATTTGCTAACGGAAATTAAGTTTTAGAAAAGTAAAATAAAAAGTGTAATGATATACTTAAAAAATGGGAGGATTTTATGATGTAGAAACTGTTATGCTCTAGGTTAAACAAGGTATGGAAGTAGAATATGAATAAACATTCGTAGTGCATCAAGAATTATTTCTTCATATCACATAAATTACAACATTGTATGAAGTTGAGGGGAAATACCTACTATTGTTTGAGTGGGAAACATTAGAAGACCACACGTTGGATTTTAGGTATCTAAAGTATTGACAAGAAATCTACACTACATAAAGAGAAGCGGAAGGAGAGAGGATCATGGACGAAAACGGACAACCGTCCGCTGAATCAAAAATTAACCATGCCGAAAAAGAAGTCATTAATGCCATTGCCGAAACGATGGATTTGTACGGTATAACCCCGTCAATTGGCCGACTCTATGCCACAATGTACTTTAAACAGCATCCAATGACCCTTGATGATATGAAAGACGAGCTTGGCATGACTAAACCTAGTATGAGCACAGCGGTCCGCAATTTACAGGACATCAACATTGTTCGGAAAATATGGCAAAAAGGCTCAAGGAAGGACCATTTCGTGGCTGAGAAAAACTTTTTCAAATATTTCGGCCAATTTTTCGGAAGTAAATGGAACAGGGAAGCCGAGTTAAACCTTTTCGCCATTAAACAGGCAGAATATCTACTTCAAGAAGTCATAGAAGATGAAAAAAACGAAGAAAGTTTAAAGGAAAGGGCTAGGCAAGACCTTGAACAGTTAGAGGAGTACAAGAAATACTGTTACTGGCTTCAACAACTTGCGGATTCAATCGAGTCTGGTGAAATTTTTGACTTTTTACCAGTGGACAATTCAAATTCAAAGGCATAATTTCAAGTAGAGAAATTTTCGTAATAGGACGCATTTGGGTGTGGTGGGTTGACAGTTTCGTTCATATCAGTTGAATAAGGAATGATCTGAACGTATGAGAAAGGAGCTTGGAAATCCAAGCTCCTTTTCATGTGAAATTGTGTTGTGATTTCTTTGCGAATTGGTCTGCTAATTAACTTGTGATTTCCTATGAGATTTTCACTTTTGCACCTCATAATGGAACCCGTTACTATAATCTCAGGGCACCACTTTCAACTTTGAAGATACGAAGATATTTTGTCCTAACACAATACATTGATTGGTTGTAGTTTGACAGATAGGGGGACTGTAAGTTCCTCAAAAGGATGCTGAGAGGGCGGAATCCAAGTCCACCAAACTGGAATCGGGGTATACATAGGGGTCACTCCGAGATACCTGTAAAAATAGGACATAGCCTGGAAATGGTATCCAGGCCAGAGAATCAGCCATATCTGTCATTTAAAAAAATAAAGTCGATAACTTAAAAACAAAGTTGGGTAACTCTACAATAAAATTGTAAACTGAAATCGGTTACCCGTATTCCTCCTCAATCGGGTCGCTATAATGGAATAACACAAGCAGAAAATGATCAGACTTTTTTATAATAACCTTCTGGAAAGGAATATATTAAGGGCCAGTTTTGATTAATTTTTCAAAAGCAGGCTCTTTATTTTCACCAAATCATGTTTTAAATGTATTTATTTAAACTTTATTTTAATCACACACTTCGGTAAAGAATATTGGGCAAATCCAAGGCCATTGACTTAACACTCATTTTTACTATTGGATGTTATTGATTTTATTCCTTAATATTGACTGACGGACTGTTGTTTTGTTTCGGGCAATACCAAACTAAGTAATGAAGCCATCAATAATAATACAATAGCTGATACAAATGCTGCGTTGTAACCCCCTGTAAGGTTATATAAAACACCGGGGATATAAGCGCCAAGAGCAGCCCCTACTTGATGACTAAAGGACAGCAGTCCTAGGGTAAAACCGACTGAATGCTTTTTAAAGTATTCAGTGGCTAATACCGATGTAGGGGTAATCGTCGCAAAATCAACTAATCCAAATAAAATTGCAAAGGTAAACAGTAAAAATGTATGGTCCGTTACAAGAAGAAGTATGATAGAGATTGCCCTCAAACTATACAAAAGGGCTAAGAAATGCTTCGGGCTCCATTGATCGGAAATTTGTCCTGACAACAACGTGCCAATGATATTAAAAGCAGCTAGTAAGCTCACGGCTATTCCGGTTGCACTGTCTGTAAAACCGTGTCCATGCGAAAAGGGGATCAGATGCGTATCCATCAACCCTATGGTGGTATAGCCGCATATAAAATAAGGCAATGCCAGAAACCAAAACTTACGCGTGTTGAACCATCGTTTAGACTTATTGGTGGCATCAGCGTTTGTTTCATGGTCTTTTTGGTTATTTTGTTGTTTCTCGTAGCCTCCATAGGGTTGTAGCCCTTTTTCGTAAGGGAACGTTCTTAGAAAAACAAACAGGAGTGGAAAAGCAATGACACTCAGGAATGTACCCAGAGCTAATACCGTCCATTCCCAGCCTATTCGGTTAATCAAGAATAAAGATAACGGCACAAACACCAATTGCCCGGCACTCATTCCGGAAGTGATGATACTAAGCGCGAGTCCTTTCTTTTTTTGAAACCAATTTGCTACGGCTACTGTCGCAGCTACCCCGGATGCACCCCCAAAACCAATTGAAGCAACGATGCCATATAACATAAATAACTGCCAGGGTTGGGTAACAAAGAATGTGAGAACAGCACTTAATCCAACCGTGAGTGTACTGAACGAAAGGATGTTGCGTATGCCCCATTGATCAATCATTTTGCCAATCAAGGGTTGAGAAATACCATAAATGATTAAACTAAACGTCACCAGCAGTGAGATTGTGCTTCGATCTGTCTTGAAAGTATGCTCCCATGGAATGATAAACGCACCGATAGATGATCTGAAGCCTTGTACCGTGAGCAAAGCCAAAAAGGATAAAAGAAGTATAAACCATCCATAGTGTATTCTTTTCATCTTGTTCACCCTTCCTTTCTTTAAAATCCCCACCAGTATTTGCATTATAGAATACTATAAGATACTTTTGTATATAGAAATGAATTCATTTAACCACAATCACCTTCTATTTGAATGCATTAATATCCAATTAGTTACGTATTGTAAAAAGAAAGGAATGACTAAACTATGGATGATATTGATCGAAAGATTTTAGAACTTCTTCAGGAAGATGGGCGAATAACCATCATTCGACTTGCAAAAGCATTACATCTTAGTCGCCCAAGCGTGAATGAGCGGTTGCGCCGTTTACAAGATAACGGGGTTATTCAAGGTTTTACAGCACGTGTTGCCCCGGAGAGGGTGGGAAAAGGTATACTTGTGTTCATTCAAATAGGAAACCTTAAAATCCAGTGCCAAAAATTTGAGGAAATAATTCAAGAAGAGACAAATGTATTAGAGTGTCACAGGGTGACAGGGTCAAATAGTTATTTTATGAAAGCCGCGGTAGCCTCGATGAAAGACTTAGAAGAACTTGTTGACCGGCTTATCCCTTATGGTCAAGTAAACACATCTGTGATTCTTTCATCGCCGATTCTTTCTCGTAACTTGCTACCAACAGATAATGATTGACTTTTTAACCTTTGAAGAGCTATATAGGTAGCATCCGACAATTTTAGGGCATTAGCCCCTCAAGATGATTTCAGCCTGTTGAGACTTTCTCGACAGGCTGTGATGTGAGATACACTTACTTTTGTTTTTGCTCCACCTTTCCGATTAGTTACCGACTTTATTTGTAATTTAAAATTAAATGTTGCACGCTGTTGACAATTAGTATCCAACTTTATTGTAAAAGCCGTTGAAAAACAAGCGGAGTTGCGCGTTCGTTCCCATTCGAAAGTTACCAACTTTATTATCAGATCACAATATCATCTGTTTTTTTCATAGCCCTATTTGTACAGATAACCGAATTTTTTCGAAATACAGCAGGCTAACTTACGGAATCCATAATCTGCGAAGGTCAACCTGCCCGAAAGGATGTTGCGGATCATCGGGTGAAAGGTCCATTGTTTAATGGGGTGATATGTGAACAAGAGTAGATTTTTATCTTTTACATAGGTTTCAATAGCATCCATCCATTTTTCCCGTTTATGTTTTTCGGTTTCGTGCTTAATTTTTATCTTCCCCTGGCTCTTTATAGTGCTTGAAATTTTAACTTTGGATGATTTTACTGTGAGAAAGGTGAATGATCATGATAAAGAAGAATAGGACAATCGAAAAACCCGACCTCCCTGAAAGATTGGAAACTCTTGCGATAAATGGGCTTGAGAATCGGTCTTCATACGAAATGGGCAGACTTGAATCAACTATTGGTCCGGTGTGTGCTGAGCTCGTTCGATTTAATGAAATTCACGTAAAGGGTGTCAATTTTGAAGAGACGCATAAACTTCAAAATTTTCACCATCCAAGTCTAGTATTATATTATCTTCATTATAAGAACATACGTTCTTTTTAAGCAAAACATTCTTCTTATATAAAATCATATTCTTGATGTAGGAAAAATTTTAATGGATACATATTGTACTTCTAGGTGTTTCAGAAAAGGTTAGTTTAACGGAGTAAACCAATCCTGCAGTTAATCTATATAACTTTTAGATTGGGAGTAACTCATCAATTATGTAAATTTATGTTAATATATATTAGTGATGGAAAAAATTTATTTAGGAGAGAAGCATGATTAGGGAAGAATTTTTAACAGCTGCTGAAACATTAAAACAAGCTATTTTTTATGCACCTGAGGAAGTTGATCAATTGACAAAACTTTTTAACAGAGTAGGGATTAATCATAGCCAAAAGGATTTACTTAAGATGTTCCGTTTATGTATTAAAATTGTTCATTCTATTCCAGATGTGTTAAAGCCGATGTTAAAATCCCCAATATAGCCGGAATAA
>NZ_JAIBLJ010000084.1 GCF_020179385.1 Alkalihalobacillus sp. YIM B00296
AGACTCGCTACGAGCGAATGGCTAGTTCTTACTCGACGGGAGTCCCACCCGTTATATGATACGACCTAGGCTCAGCCGCACGCGCGCCCGATTGTTGAAGATCGTTATTAGACTGATCTACAATAGCTTTGTTACAGAAAAGCCCCCGTTTTGCTTAATAAGAGCATTATTCAAAAGACATAGCTGTTTCAATCAAGTCTTTCTTAGTTATTTCTTTCTCCGACTGTTGTCCATAATAAGCTAATCTGTAATGAATATCGTTTTCCGTCCAATTTAACATCATTACACGAGAATCGTTTACAGCATATTTTCCTTTTTTACCCCCTATTTTTACTACTTCAAACTCCATATCTGATTGTACTGTACCACCATTAATAGTCATTAAACTTAAATGATTTCCTTCTCCATAAAAGTTAAATGAAAGATTTCTTATTCCAGAAGGAGGCGGTGTAAAGTCAGCTTCTTCAACCTCAGAAGGTACTTTGGTCGGCAGCTTCGGTTGGAATGTTTGTTCTTCTAATTTTTTTGTAGTTCACTATTATCGAACTCACTTAAATTATTATTTCCATTACTACTGCACGCTGTCATTAACAATGTTATGGCTAACAACAAAAATAACATCTTTTTCATAAAAATCCCCCTTTAAAATACTTACGACATAAAACTATAAAGGTTTCATTTTCACTAAACGCTTCCATGACCATATATTCCTAAAATCAAAATTCGTTATTCAACTAACTTCATGTTACTTGTCTCTCATTTTGTAGTAAATATACTTTGATCATAAAATAGCTCACTTCATCAGGAAGCAGTTCTTTAATTGGCTTTAACTTTTCGCCGCCTTCTTGTTCAATGGCATTTTCAATTTTTGAGACATATTCTTGGGGAATAATGTCTTCCATTTGAACGTCCATTCCTTCTTGCATGCATTGAATGAGATGATTCTCCACCGTGCTCAAAGCAAGATCGCGATGTTCTGCAATTTCTTCAGCACTCATCTCTTCTTTATAAAACGTGTACGTCTCAAGATGTGAGTTCGGTGTTGCTTTCTTCGGCTTTTCAATACCGTCAGTCCCCTTTATTGCTTCGTCTTTCCTCCCAGGGTTCTGGACTAAATAATCCGTGATGGCTTCAATAAACTGTTCTCCGTACTTTTCAAGTTTATTTTGCCCCACTCCCGTTATTGTTAAGAATTCCTCTCTTGACTGAGGCTGTTTCACACACATATCTTTTAATGCCGTATCTGCAAATATAACGAAAGGCGGAACGTTTTCTTTTTCCGCAATCTCTTTACGAACCATTCGAAGCTCCTCGAACAACGGATCATTGACTGCAACTTGTTTCGTCTGAACTGCTTCTTTTCGCTTCACGATTTCTTTTCCTAGGAGAACGCCCTTCCCTTTTTCTTTTATGTAAAGGGTAGGAAATGTACCATGGTCTACAGCTATCAGTTCTTGTGATATGAAAAATTCGATAAAGTCCGTCACTTCTTTCGTACTTTTTTCTTTCATCAGACCATAAGTCGGAAGTTTATTGAGACGCAATTCCAGTACTTTTTTATTTTTAGAACCTGTCAATACTTGAGCGATGATCGTCTTTCCGAATCTCTTCTGCCCCATTCTCACGATACAAGACAGTACGATTTGAGCTTCTCGTGTCACATCGATACTTTCACGCGAATCTGTACAGTTGCCGCATCGACCGCATGGCGGAGTATCCTCGTTGCTAAAATACCTTACAATCGATGTTTGCAAACAGCTTTCTGTATGACAATAATCCACCATGAGCTGCAGCTTTTCTAATTCTTGCGAAATGCGGTCAGACTCACTTGATTGATCGATTAAAAAACGCTGTACTTGAACATCTTGGGAAGAAAACAGAAGAATACATTCACTCGGAAGTCCGTCACGTCCGGCACGTCCTGCCTCCTGATAATAGCTTTCCATGTTTTTCGGTAGCTGAAAATGGATCACATATCGGATGTTGGATTTATCGATTCCCATACCAAACGCATTTGTGGCAACCATCACTGTTGATTGATCTTGTAAAAACTGCTCTTGCTGTTCCATCCGTTCCACTTCATTCATTCCTGCATGATAGCGTGATACGTTAATACCGCTTTTCTTCAATTGTTCATACAGCTTATCCACCGTTTTTCGGGTTGCTGCGTAAATGATGCCTGCTTCGTTTCCATTCTTTTTAATAAAATCTTTTAAAAATCCCAGCCTGTCTTGTCCTTTGATCACTGAAAACGATAGATTTTCCCGCTCAAAACCTGTCAGAACCGAATTGTTCTCATCAATATCAAGCGAACTACAAATATCCTGACGGACTTTCGGTGTCGCCGTTGCCGTTAACGCTAATACTGTCGGTCGTTTCGGCAGGCTCCCTATCATTCTCTGAATGCGCTGGTAACTTGGCCGGAAATCATGCCCCCATTGCGAGATACAATGGGCTTCATCCACTGCTATCAAAGGAATGTTCAACTCTTTTAAAAGTGCCATAAAGTCATATGATTCCAGTCTTTCAGGTGCCATATACAATAGCTTATATTCTCCGCTTTTCGCCTTTTCAATTCGTTCTCTCATTTCCAATTCAGTGAGTGAACTGTTGATGAAGGCAGTGGGAATGCCTAATTGAAGTAATGAATCTACTTGATCTTTCATTAAAGAAATTAATGGAGAAATGACGATCGTCGTTCCCTCAAATACTACCGCTGGAATCTGATAACAAATCGATTTCCCTCCACCAGTCGGCATCACACAAAGGGTATCTTCCCCATTCAATACCTTCTGTATCGCTCTCTCTTGGCCCATTCGGAATGACGAATAACCATAATATTGCTCCAGCATCTCTTTTGCTCTTTGTATCAAAACTTGTTATCCTCCTCCGGTTATCTTCTCTGATTATAAGGGTACCATCTGCACATAGAAAAAACATTTTAAAGTGTAGATTTTCACAAAGAAATTAGACTTCAATATAGGAAATACCTGTAAGTATGTGTTTGAGATTATTCTTCAACATATCTTTTTTATAAAGGCTTTTCTAAAAGATTGTTGCTATTCACTATAAAAAAATTGGCGTATCCTATTTCACTTAGGGGTACTCTCATTTCTTTCTGATCGGTAAGGGCTAAGTTTGTTTGCTTGATTAAAGCGTCTTATAAAAGCCCCCTTCGTAACAACACTAAATTCTTTGTTTCATGAAAGATTCCTTAGTTATGGTACCTTTATTATCATGATTGTATGGGGTAAGTAATATATCCTTAATCTTTCTCCATTATATAAGTTAAAAAAGAGTGTATAAACACACTCCCTTTTATAAAAAACCTTAGTCCAGTGTCTGGTCTAAGGTTTTTTCGTGATTTCGTTGTATATTGATGATCTAATCGTAGCAGATTTTCCTAGTATGCTAACTTTTTGGATTGTTACATAAACCGCGTGTTTTATAAATGATTTTACGGATGCTTTCAATAGATAGATTGAACTTTTGTTCTAATTCTTCAAATGACAGACCATCCTTATATAAAAGATAAATCTCTTTGTTACGTTGAGCAAGCAGCTGACGTGAACCGTTCATTTCTCCCCACCCAGCCCGCTGGTTGTTCTTCTTGGGGATATAGACTAATTCTCCTTGAAGATGTTTCTGTACTTCTTTCAGCAAGCTAGGAGGGAACACCTCTTTCCCGTTTTTGTATTGCAAAATTGACGTCCTCCTTATTATTCAGGTGTACGTGTATATACAATTTTACATTTTTCAACGTGCTTCTCTCCCTTCGCTTGAAATTGATTGTACAGTTTAACATGGATCTAGTTTACAATATAATCTAAGTATAAGTGGATTTTACAGTCGTGAAAAGATGGAATTTTAGAATTATTAAAAGGGCCGCTTATGGCGGCCCTACTATGAGATTTCCGACTATGCGGAAATCACCTCATATTTAGTGATCAATTTCAATCAGCCTCCTTTCACGATATTATCGGATCCGATATCTGAATTTTCTCACACAATCAGCTGTGTCGACAAGTGACGAAATCATTATAGTCGTTTTTTACCTTATAAAAGCTTTCAGTTTACTTTAGAAATGAATTGACTGTTGAAAATCATTGGCATTTCTTCTATCGGGATTGGTTTGCTGAAGTAATATCCTTGTGCTTCGTTACAATTCCTTTGTTGCAGGAAATTCAGTTGTTCTATGGTCTCAACACCTTCTGCGATCACTTTCAGGTCCAGGTTATGGGCCATGCTGATGATCGTGCTTACTAGAGATGCGTCTTTTGGATCAGTGAAAATATTTCTTGTAAAGGTCTGATCGATCTTCAAGGTAAGGAAGCATATCCTTATTAAAGATATGCCCCCTTTAACGGAACATAGACTGTATTTTATTACCGACTAAATGGGTTGATATTAGAGACAGAAAGTAAACTACTTTCCATAAACCCTGTATTTATTTAAACAGCATTATCAATACCAATTATTTCAAATTCTCTGATCTAACTCAATCATAATTTCTTAATAAAGAGACATATCCTACTTCGGATATGCCCCCTTTTCTAGAATAAGCATTTAATAGGTTAAAACTAAAAAGGGGAAAAACAGCCAAGCATCATCAATATGAGAAATCCTATCCTCTATTCCAGATAACTTCCTAATATTACATTTTAAGTAACGGAGGCGTTTTCCTTCTTAGATCAACGCCCCCTATCGTATTATAAGGTCAATCAGTTAATTCTGGTTGGC
>NZ_JAIBLJ010000085.1 GCF_020179385.1 Alkalihalobacillus sp. YIM B00296
ATCAATGAATGAAGGGGCTTTCTTGTGTCGTTGTCGTAAAGATGGCTAATGAAGTTCTTGAAAAGATACGGAAAGCAAATCGTAAGAAAATCACTGCCAAAGAACAAAGACAGCTTAGGAACATAGGAACCTATTGCTGTAATTCGAGCTTTTAATTTAAGCATAAACATTTACCCTAAATGAAATTATTTACCTCCTATTTTTACACTTACTATTATGGCTTGGTGCTAATTTTTGATTAATAATACACAATTAACATAAATACCAAGAGGTTTTCCTACTTAAATATTATTGTCAGTTAGTTTAAGTGAATTTCGTCACAATCTCACAATATATTGCATCATATATAGCTATTATCATCTTGAAGGCACTTTCAATTAACGATTCGACAGGATGGGAGCGGATGCCAAGTCATTTTCTGTATTTTTAGATAATTTATGCTAAACTAGTAGAAACAACTCAACTTCTGGGGTGGAGTGCACAATGGGTAGATTGATCATCGGCGTTTTCATAGTGATTTTTGTAACCGCTTTCTCCAGCTTCGTCTATTTTTCTATCAAATCCTTCAATATCGAGTCGACCCAGGCTCAAGAACCGTACACGAAACCGAACTATCATCTTGTATTAGTGCCAGAGGAAATCAACAATGATTATTGGAAACTGGTCGAAAAGGGAGCCCGTTCAGCAGCGGAAAAACTAGGTGTGACGCTTGAATATGCCGGGCCGAAGCAAGCCAATCTGGAAGAGCATATGAGGACCATCGAAATGGCTGCAGCCGCAAAGGTCGATGGAATCATGACACAGGGATTGAGTGAAGAGCAATTTACTCCCTTGATCAATAGCGCCATTCAGAAAGGTATTCCGGTCATCACTGTCGATACGGACGCACCGAAAAGTGAGCGGCTGGCTTATATAGGGACAGATAATTATTATTCGGGGCTGCTAGCCGGTAAAGCCCTGTTGGCTGATACGGAAGGCGAAGTGAACGTCGCCATCATAACCGGTAGATTTGACGCAACCCACCAAAAGCTGCGGGTCGAAGGTTTTAAAGATGCGATAAAAGAACAAGAGCGTGTAAAAGTGACTGCAATTGAAGATTCCCATATCACGCGGATCCAGGCTGCTGAAAAAACGTACAAAATTCTGCAGGAATACCCTGATGTGACAGCCTTTTATGGGACAAGTGCACTCGATGCGATCGGGATTTCACAAGTTCTCGAGCAAATGGGGAAGACGGACGATGTCTATGTGATCGGATTCGATATTCTACCAGAGACGATCAAGCTGCTCCAGACTGGAAAGATCGAGGCGACCGTCATTCAACAACCTTATGAAATGGGATATCGATCTGTGGAAACGATGGTTCAGATTCTGGAGGGGAAAACGATCGATGAAATCAACCATACCGAAACGAAAGTGATCCATCGAGGGGATTTGCCATTACAGGAAAATGAAATACTCGAGGTACATCAGAAATGATCCGGATCAGAACGAAGATCATGATATTTGTCACCGTTCTCGTCCTTTTAGTGAATGGAGTGACGTTCTACCTTTACCACAGCAGTCAACGGACGATTGATCAGTACCATGACAGCTTCGAGCGGTTCATCATCCTGAATCAGATTTCGAAACAGACGACCGAAGTCTATGAATCGATCAATGCGTATGTCATTGAAAAGTCCCCTCGCTATTTGGATGACTATCATAGTCTGCGAGATCAATTGATAAATGAAAAAGAGAAACTAATTGGTAAGGTTGAAAATAAAGATAATTATCCGACTGTCACGAATTACTACAACATGATTGAGAGTTTTTTGGAAGAGTGTGAACGTACGATCGAGGCGTTTCAAGCTGAAGATTTGAATCAGTATTCATTTCATTTAAATGAAGCCGCCAAAGTATCACGTTTTATCCAGGATACGACCTTAAGCCTTCTTAACAGTGAATTGACAAGCTACCGTGCCTTTTACCACGCGATGGAACAGAAAAACCTCTATCTGCAGGCGATGGGGATCTCCTTGTTCGTCACGACGATCTGCCTGAGCTTGTTGACTGCCCTCTGGTTTTCGAGAGGGATCACAAGACCGATCAGCCTACTTTCGTCATCTGCCAGGAAAATTTCGAAAGGGGATTTTTCCGGGGATGATGTAGAGGTCCAGACGAGTGATGAGATGAAACTCCTGGCAGGAACATTCAACCAGATGAGAAGGAATATCCGGGAGTTGATCAAGGAAATCAAGGATCAGTCAGAACTCGATCGCTTGCTGAAGGAAATGGAATTGAAGAGTCTGCAGAGCCAGATCAATCCTCACTTCCTTTTCAACACATTGAACACGATTTCTAGGATGGCCTATCTTGAAGGCTCGGAAAAGACAAGCGATCTGATCAGCTCAGTTTCCGCGTTGCTCCGATACAATCTAGGCAATCTGGATAAACCGACGACCTTACGCGATGAAGTCCGGATCGTGAAAGAATACTTTTTCATCCAGCAGACACGGTTCGGGGATCGGGTCACATTCAAAACGGACATCGATGATACCTGTCTGGATATTGAAATCCCTATTTTAACCCTTCAACCCATTGTTGAAAATGCCTTCATCCACGGGATTGAGTCATGCGAAAGTGATGCGGAAATCAGGCTGGACGTCTATTCGGAAAATGGACGGGTGATAATCGAGATCAAGGATAATGGTGTCGGGATGGAGGAGCATGTGAAAGAGCGATTGCTCAAAAAAGAGGATAAAGGGGAAGAAGGAAATCCAGAACGTCAATCTCAGGGCCACTCGACAGGGATCGGGATGAAAAACGTAGTCAAACGGTTGGAGCTGTTTTATAAGAATAAGAGCAATATCGAGATCAAATCGGCGGTTAATCAAGGGACGATGATCAGGATTGCAATACCATGTACTGTGGAAAAAAGGGGAGGTCAGTATGTTGCGTATTATGGTAGTGGATGATGAGCGGATTGAAAGAGAAGCATTGAAAATGATGATCAGCCGAGAGATGGAAGGGGTTGAGATCGTTGCTGAGGCAGGGAACGGACACCAGGCGATCGAAAGGGCCAAAGCACAGCAGCCTGATCTTATTTTAATGGATATAAAAATGCCTGGAATCGATGGCGTAGAGGCAGTGAAGCAAATCAAAAGGGATCTGCCGGATATCCGGTTCATCATGGTTTCTGCGTTCGATACGTTTGAGTACGCCAAAAAAGTGATGCAGCAGGGTGTCAAAGAGTATTTGCTGAAACCAAGCAAGAAGAAGGAAGTCATCGAAGCCATCCGGCGCGTACAAATGGAGATTGAACAACAACGCAAGGAGCAGGAAGATAAGCAGCAGCTCGAGCGTAAGTTCAATAAAGCCTTGGATTTCATGCAGTCTGAATGGGCGGTTTCCTTACTCGTCGACCATGTTCAGGAATTGGACTTGAACGAATGGGGGGAGCTTCTGGACATCAACTTTAAATGCGGCTATGCCATCGTAGTTAAGGTGAACGCGCGGGAAGTTGATCGCAGGGCATGGTTGGAATGGCTGAAGGATCATGTCAATATCCATTCCCCTGATTCGACCCTTTTAAGCCCGAATCATGAAGAGAAACTTCCTCTCTTTTTTCTGACGGATCAAATCGATGGAGAGGATAAGAACGAATTCAAAGCATACATTCTGCCATTCATACGGAATTTGATTCACCAGTGTGAACGAAGTTTCAACTTCAAGCCGCATGTCGGGATCGGATTCCCGTACCGGTCTGTCCACCAGCTCAGCAGATCCTACTATGAAGCCTTGCATGCATTAGAGAGCATCCAATCAGATCAAAGTGTCACCTATACGTTTTCGTCCGATGAAAGTATTGTGGAGAATGAGACTGCAGTCACTTTCCAGAAAGAAAAGGAACTGTTGGAAACCATCAAGAACGGGGACGTGAGAAGTGCCCTTCAAAAGTTTGAATTCTATCTGGATGAATTGTCCAATGATGATTCGATGGATTTGAACCGTTCACTGTCTTCTTTGAATGAATTTTTCATCATTGCTACTCGTATGATCAATGACTTAGGCATTCCTGTGGATCGTTTTATTCCCTACAACCAGAGCTCATCCTATCAAGAGCTTGAGGAGGAAAGTACTCGGTTATTAAGGAAGATCGTTGAAAAAGTGCAAACATGGCGGATGGTCCAGGCGAAAGGAAAGCTGGAATGCGCGAAGGAGTATATCGAAGAGCACTTCAGTGATCCATTGACGCTTGAAGTGGTTGCGAGTCATGTTGAATTAAGCCCTTACTATCTAAGTAAACTTTTTAAAGAGAAGAAAGGGATCACGTTCATTGATTTTCTGACTCATGTACGGATCGAAAAGGCGAAGGCGTATATGCTGGATCCTGAAATCAGTATAAAAGAAGTTTGCTTCAAAGTCGGATATAAAGACCCGAACTACTTCAGCAGGGTGTTCAAAAAGAATGTCGCCCAAAGCCCGAAACAATACCGTGCCGTATTACATCCGTTCTGAGGAGGATCGCTGAATAACCTCAATGGACACCCGAGCCCTTATAAAAACCATTGAAAAGAATCTTCCTAAACTCGAATAGTGGAGTATCACATACGAATAGATATGCTCCTCTTAAGGTAGACAGGTTAAAATAAAAATCTGACTACTACGGAGAGTCCTGCAAAACGAATACAGTAACTGGAAAAACGCCC
>NZ_JAIBLJ010000086.1 GCF_020179385.1 Alkalihalobacillus sp. YIM B00296
TATATTCGATACGTAGTGAAAAAGAAAATGATTATATGTAGACTTTGATAAAGTATAAGCGTAAAGGTTTTAAAAAAAACTTATCATACTCATGTGAATAACGGTGATGATAACTTTAATAACTGATACCCTTACTTTGTTAATAAGACATTTAATTATAAGAAAAAGAGGTGTAACGAAAATAAAAATATTAATTGCATCCTATTATCCGCTTCCTGCTTTAGGTGGAATTTGGAGTTATGTATCACAATTGAAGAAACGGCTAGAACGTTTAGGACATTCAGTTGATATATTTAGCCAAAGTCCTGATCTTACAAAATACCGAATAATTGGGCAACAACCTGAGCTTCAAAGTTCACAAATTCATCCTTTTATTACTAGACAACTGAATAAATTGAATAGGTTACTTCCTCAAAATTCTAACCTATGGATTTATCAAACAGAATTACACCGTTACACTTTTGAATTGTCTGCTCTATATTATGGGCTTAACAAATATGATGTCATCCATGCACAGGATGTATTAGCTGCTCATTCCTTATACAGGATAAAGCCCAGACACATCCCCCTAGTAACCAGCGCCCACGCCCATTTATCAGGAGATATTTATTATCATCTTAAAGGGATTCATCGTAATAAAATGGATAACCAAATAAATGCAATGATAGAGTATCAGTATCATAACACTCTCGAATATGAAGGTTATCATTCTAGTGATTTTATTCATACGCAATCAAAATGGATGCGTGGTAAGGTTATTAACGAATTCTCAGTTACACCTAAAAAACTGTTTACTTTTCCATATGGTATGGACATTGAAGGGTTTTTAAGACGCTCTGAGGGAGAATCATTTGTTTCTCGTCCGAAAGATAAAAAGGTTATTATTTTTACAGGCCGCCTTGTTTATCTTAAAGGCATTCAATACTTAATTGATGCACTTGCTTTGTTAAAACATGAACGAAATGATTGGGAGTGCTGGATACTTGGGGAAGGAAATTTGAAGAATGAACTTCAATTAAAGTGTAGACAATTAGGGCTTGAAAATGAAGTTAAGTTTTTAGGAGTTTCAAATAACGTACCCCATTTTCTTAAGCAGGCTGATATTTTTGTTCTCCCTGGCTTACAGGACACTCAACCACACTCTGTTATGGAAGCACAGCTCATAGGTGTACCTATTATTGTAAGCGATGCAGCAGGACTACCTGAAATGGTACTGGATGGAGTAAATGGAATTGTTGTACCAGTCGGCGATATTCAACAACTAAAACAACAAATCAATTTTCTTTTAGAAAATGAATATATCAGGAAGATGTATGGAAACCGTGCTAGAGTATGGGCACAAAAACGATGGTCAATGGATAATATGGTAAAAAATATACTCGCAATTTATAAACAATCAATTTTAGGCAAAAATACAACTTCGTGAAGAAGTTGTTAATTAACAACATCAATTAATAAAATCCTAAAAATATAAACGAAAGGAATGATTGAAATGAGTACAAATAGCAGAGAAATTTGGAATCAAATCAGAAAGACTCGTCCAAAGGGGTATGAAATTCCTGACCCTAAAATAATAAACTTCATTAATAATTTCAATCAAGGGAAAGAAAATAATTAATCTCATCATTTAAATAAAAATTTAACAACTTCGTATTTATATTAAGACTAAACGAACATAAAGGATTAGATAGAATGGAAAAAGTTCTAATTACCGGTGGATGCGGTTTTATTGGATCACATATAGCGGAGAAGCTTTTAGGATTATCCTATGAAGTAGCCATTGTCGATAATTTAAGTACTGGAAGTATTCATAATATCGACGAAAATAGATTATCTTTTTTTAAATGTGATATTATAGGGGATCAATTTGAAGAGGTGATAAAAAAATATCAACCTGACTTTATTATACATCAAGCTGCACAAACGAATGTATTGAAATCAATTAATGATTTTCTATATGATGAGAAGGTAAACATTAGAGGAACATTAAAAGTTATCGATCTTTCAAGGAAATATCGTGTCAAAAAAATTATTTTTGCATCAACCTCCGCAGTTTATGGTCACCCGAAATATCTTCCGATAGATACCTCACACCTAGCAGATCCCCTTTCTCCTTATGGGGCTTCTAAATATGCCTCCGAGAACTATTTAAAACTCGCTAAAAAACTCTTCAATATCGATTTTACTGTTTTAAGATATGGCAATGTATATGGTCCTAGGCAAAACGCTTCACTTGAAGGAGGAGTTGTATCCATTTTCTCAAATGCCGTTTCAAATGGTGTTCGTCCTACCATATTTGGAGATGGAGAACAAACAAGGGATTTTGTTTTTGTCGATGATGTCGTTTCAGCTAATATCCAAGCACTTCGCTACGGAAGCGGCGAAATTTTAAATATTTCTTATGGTGCACAAACCTCAATTAATCAATTATATCGGAATATTCAGTCAATAAGTGGAACCAAGGTTGAACCAATTTACGTGAATGCCCGTCCCGGAGATATTAAACACAGTTTGTTATGTACTAAAAAAACAACTGATACCCTGCGTTGGCATCCTAAAATTGACATAAAAAAAGGATTATCAAAAACTCTTGATTTCTATCATTAAATTGTACACAAATTGCCTTTTACTTTACAAGGTAAGAAAAACGGTATATCTAACTCTCTTCTTTTTAGTAAGGTTGATCCTCCATCTTGATAGATTTTAAGTAAAATAATGTATAAATGTCTTCCATAATCCTTCCCTATATAAAAAGGGTAATCTTTCGATTTCTCTAGTTCTCTTAAAATTTTATAGTGATTCATTTTTATAGATGGTTTGAATAATGGGGTTAAATTGTAATAATGGACAATTTTAGATATTAAGAATATAAAGAGTCTTTATCCAACTAACCACTCTCTCCCAAAAAGTGGGTGGTAAGCGAAAATATGATCTACAAGTGGATCTCCACAATTTCACGGAGGTCAACCCTCCCATATCTTACAGAGTCACTGCTCCAAAATTCCTTTTGAAAAAATCCTACCCTAAGAAACCCAAATATAAAAAAGCCTAATTCCTCAATGTGGTATGCGAGAAATTAGGCGTTATTACTTCACAATCGCGCCGTGTATTCAAATATATCTCCCCTAAATTATTGATATTTCATTATAAGTGTAACAAATATATAGGGGGATCATTTTAGGTTATATCCACCCCAGACTCATCCATCTGTTCATAAAGAAAGCTTACACCGTATTCAGTAATCGCCCCCGATTCTGGAATAGGCTCATATATTTTTAAACTGTGCACCCGACTAAAATTTATTTTTACATTAGTAATGGGCATTTAAGAATTCTCTTATTTCATTGTTAATTTCTATTAAATGTT
Organism: Alkalihalobacillus sp. YIM B00296; assembly: GCF_020179385.1. Classification (GTDB taxonomy): domain Bacteria; phylum Bacillota; class Bacilli; order Bacillales; family Fictibacillaceae; genus Pseudalkalibacillus. The sequence goes on from NZ_JAIBLJ010000086.1 coordinate 3,367, forward strand.
CTTCTGAAGGAAAATGTCCCATATCAATTGTTTTGACTTCTGTTAAATTTGATATGATTTCTCTTGCTACTTTGTTTAACCGATTGGCTGGAAAAAAGATGTCTTTTTCTCCTGTAATAATCAAAGTTGGAGAGTTATACGGCATTAATTCCTCCTTCTTTGTTAATTTAGGCATTTCTTGTTCAAGTTTAATAAATTTAAAAATATCTCCAATAATGCGTTTATCAATTTCTTTCATGCTATTAGACGACATAATGTCAGTAATATTATTGAGATATTTTTCAGAAGAAGTAGTATTGAATAAGATTAAAGGAATTTTCTTTTTCCTTCTGTACTTTTATAAATTGATCTTTCCCCCATAAACACACCTCGATTCATATTCCAAATATAACCTTCTATTTTAGTTCTAGAATTTTCTACGCTAACCACCCTTAAAAGTTTCATTTATTCTTTAATTCGAGAAGTGGTGATTTCAATTATCTGACCCTATACATGAAGAAAGAGCGCAATTCACTACTTGAATCGCGCCCTTCGTATTATAAGGTCAATCAGTTAATTCTGGTTGGCCATTTTTTATAGGTTATTCTTTAAGTAGCCGGGGTAGGACGT
>NZ_JAIBLJ010000087.1 GCF_020179385.1 Alkalihalobacillus sp. YIM B00296
TTGATTACATTCATTGGACATGATTTTTCCTCTTCCTTAATTTGAAAATTGTTTAAAGACCCATTAAGAATCCTATTATTAGGTTATGCCCATTCCAACAAGACAGTGATATAGACAAACTAATTAGTTCGAGGAAATTTCCATATATGACCTTTATTACGATCGATAAGGAAGGGGAGAATAAAACCCCATTTTTTTATACAACCTTTTATTCAATTAAATGGCCCTTTTCTGGAACAACTATCGACATTAAAGATCTAGTGGCTCTTGATTTCCGAATGCGCTTTCACATCCTGCATTTGTCTAAAAGTTTCAAGTTTTGGACGTTTTAAAAATAAGCCTTATTCTTCTTGTTTTTCTTCTTGTTTTTGTCTAAAAGTTAGTCTATAATTAAAAGTACAAAAGATATAAGACTTTTAGACACATACATACATGGGGGTATGATTAAATGTTAATTGGATATGCGAGGGTTTCAACAGTCGGGCAGAAATTAGAAACACAAGAGGAAATTTTGAAAAATGAAGGTTGTGAAAAAATATTTGTAGAAAAAGTTACCGGAACAGGTACCGATAAAAGAGCGAAGTTGAAAGAAGCGATTGAATTTGCCAGGGAAGGCGATACAATAGTAGTTACGAAAATTGACCGTCTAGCACGTTCCATTATTGATTTAAGTAAAATCGTCCAGGAGTTAGCGGATAAAGGTGTAAAGGTTCGATTTGTAAAAGAAGCTATGGAATTTGAAGCAGGATCCGAGGGAAAGAACAGCTTACAAACGCTTCTGTTTAATATTTTGGGTTCATTTGCTCAATTCGAGCGTGATTTGATTGTAGAACGTACTTCTGAAGGTAGAGAGCGAGCTAGGCAGCAGGGGAAGCATTTAGGCAGACCAGGGCAAGATGATAAAGCAGTAAAGCGAGCTATCAAGCTATACAAAGAACGTGAAATAAACGGAATGAGCGTAAATGACATTGTAAAAGCTACTGGAGTTCCGAGATCCACCCTTTACGCAAAAGCAAAAGTCTAATGTTAGCAAGAGACCTGGAGGATCCCAGGTCTTTAATTTTACAAATTTATTTGTTTCCCTACTGTATTTTAGGGGAACATTCGTGTTAAGATGTTCATACGTTATAACATAAGTATAGTTATGACCGTATAGACATAGGAATATATGGACATAGATAGAGGAAAGGAGAAAAGGATATGGTACTTGAAATGAAAGAAAAACGTGAATTTAGAAAAGTTGGAAGGTATGGAAATTCTATTGGCGTAGGGATTCCTAAATACATTGCTGAAAAAACAAATATTACAATTGGTGATGAGCTAGAAGTATCAGTCAATGAAAAAAATGAAATCGTATTGAAAAAAGCAATTTCTCCCCATTTACCAGAAGGAATAAGCCCAGATGTATTGAAAATGGTAAGAGATACCATGAGTAAATACAAAGACACATTAGAAGGGTTAAAGGATAGGTAAACGATATGGATGATTTTCAAGCAATTGTATTTGGGGATAAAAGAGAAACAGAGTATGTCACGGTTGAAGAAGCAATTTTTATTCATTTTATGGTCATGAAAGAAACGAATGACCTGGATGAAGCTGGAGTAAAAGACATGAATATGCTTGAATCGGCGATAGGCAGACCGCAACAATCAGCATTTGGAGAGGATGCCTATCCCGACTTATTTTTAAAAACCGCAGCCTTGTTTGATTCTATGGTGAATAATCACGGATTCCATAATGGAAATAAAAGAACCGCTGTTGTCGTTACGGACACCTTCTTAAAAAAGAATGGATCTATGTTTGATGCTGACCCAAAGGTTTTAGAAGATTTTACGGTTGCTGTGGCTTATACTCCATCGGATGAAGATACGGAAGTATTTAAAAACCGGATGCGAAACCTACTCAGAAACTTCGAGATTGAGGAAGGAGAAAGCAGGCTACCTTCCATTGCTAATTTTATTCGTGAAACAAGTATCAGGTTATAGTTTGATAGTTACATAACAAACAAGAGACCTGGAGCCATTAACAGCTGCCAGGTCTTTTTATGTAGAGTGGGGGAGGGGGATTTACTTATAACGATTAAAAAGATCCAGGAGAGCCAGTTCTAATAAGTTTGATTTTGTAACCCGCTTTTCCTTTGCGAATTGATCCAGTTGTTCAGAAATCGTTTTATCAATGACAATTGTTTTCCTTGTCTTTTCAGCAGCTTTATTTAGACCGCTAATACGTTCTAAAAGGTCATTAGATACATTGACAGTATTCTTCCTGTTATGTTTCTGTAGAAGGCTCCGTATGGCTTTTAATTCATCATACATGAGCTTAGAATAATCTTTCACATTCGTTTCACCTGTATGTGAAATGGAGTTCACATCGGGTGTATTATTTTCGCCTGGTTTATGTGTTTCGGTGTGATATGAGTGTGAATCAGGTTTCACATAATCGAAAATACTTTTATCAAGCGGTTGAGATCCTTCAGCTGCAAAAAACCACTCTTTAGGGGATTGGTTCCTAAAACGATAACCCACCTGATTTAAAGCATTTTTCAGGCGTTTTTCTCCCACACCTTCTATTTGTTTCGCTATGCCTGCTACAGTTTGACCAGGTTTAGAAAGTTCGTTCAATAGATCCTTTATTATCAACTCAATTTACCCTCTTTTCACATAAATCATACATTTTTTCTTTTCAATGTGAAATACAATTCACCTTTTTGGGGTAGTACCAGCGTTCGTGCAACCAGGGGCAAAGTAGATTAGTAGATTGTAGATATTGCTCAAGTACCTCTTGCTCCCCATGAATTGTTAGTTAGCCTCCATTATTTTTTTGCATCTTGCGATATAGAGTCATTCTAGAGATACCAGCTTTCTCTGCAGCATCCGTGCGACTCATCCCTTGATCCATAAGATATAAGGCATAACTAACCTTTTCTTCATCTGTTTTCGGTCTTCCAGGATGTTTCCCTCTTTTCCTTGCAGCCTGAATCCCCTCCTTTGTCCGTTCAGAAGTTAAATCTCTTTCAAATTGAGCAATTCCTGCAAATATGGTAAACAGCATTTTTCCATGTGCTGTTGTTGTATCTAGCCAAGATTCCTTAAGGCTCTTCAAATGTGCTCCCTTTTGTGAGATAAGTTCTGTAATTTCAATTAGATCTTTCGTAGAACGGGATAGACGTGTCAGATCCGTTACAACAACTGTATCTCCTACTCTTAAAAATTCCAACATATTGTTCAGCTCCGGTCGCTCCCGTTTTGTACCGGTTACTTTTTCGAAGAAGATGCGATCGCATCCAAATTCTTCAAGCTGTCTCTTTTGGCGGTCCAAATTTTGATCAAATGTAGAAACACGCATGTAGCCAAATTTCATGTTCATCCTCACCTCTACTACATATTGTATCAAAAACCTTTCATAACAGTTATTGTTACAATTAATTTTGTTACATATTTTTGTTACGATCGTTACACGAGTTAGCTAGTCCAAAAGCATGTCACTACCACCCGTAACAAAACTGGTCGTTTTTGTTACGGTAATTTGAATTCTTGTTGGTGCTGATGTTGTTAAAAAAACTTCAGTATGTTATTCAATTAAAGGGCCATTTAATGGAATAAGGATTCGCTACATCAGTAAGAAGTAAGTTCAATCTATTTAACTAATTCAATTACGAAAAGAGATGCAAATCTCACCTCTTTACA
>NZ_JAIBLJ010000088.1 GCF_020179385.1 Alkalihalobacillus sp. YIM B00296
ATAATGGTTCTTAATCCACCCTTCATCTCTTTCGCTTTTTTTAATGTTATCTAAACATTGTTGCTTGCTGATGTAGTCATATTGAAATCTGGGCGGTGTCCATTTTTTATTAATTTGTACAGGTTGATCTACCTTTACATCATAGGTCTGCTGAGCTTTGGCATCTTCTTTTTGAACATCGATAAGGGATCGTAACGGCTGCTTCTCTGTTTTTACTGAAGTCAACCCCAGTTCAACAGGAATTTTCCCTTTCTCTAACTGTTTTTGCAGTGAAGCTGCTTTTTTCGCATCTCCAGGAAGCACAACAAACCAACTGTACCCCTCTTCTGTTGATCCACTACTTGCTTGGCTCGTGTCTGGAGACGGTATCAAGCTGATTAACAACGCTAGAGACATGACTATGGCCAATCCTCGCCACTACTTTTTCACACAAACTACCTCCCTTTTCAAGTAGTTAAGTTTCTCTAACACACACCTCCTACAATTAAACTGTTAGACAATGAATCTAAAAAAATGACATTCCCTTCTTCAAATATAAACAATTCTATTGGTTCATTATAAAGACCTACTGCTTTTTCAGTAAGGGGATTTATCCCCAACATAGTAAAAAAATCACGAATAAAACCCATCTTATTTCCTAATTTAATAGTAATACAGTACCGTAATTACTCCGATTAACAACCGACTAACTAAGGAGAGTTCTGCTTTTAATTTACAGTAGAAAACTACTTTGACAAGAGAATGGACCCACTTTGTCCATGTAAGTTAAGTTGGAACAGCTATGAAAAACATTGTGCAGAACAAGTTGTCTATCTTTGTCGTCAAAGAGAAAGGACGATAGTGCCTAAGGTTTTCATTTTAAGGGAGTTCATTTCAGGAAGGAACGTTTATAGTACTTTTCCTTAAGTAAGAGAAAAGTGAAATAAGCTGATGAAGAGTGATCTTACTTTCGTAAAATTTATTAAAATGTTTCAATACGATTCTTTTCCATTCAACTGCAGACCCATTTATGAAGGATTCGCCTTCTACTTTGAAGTTCAAAACAGCTTCTATATTTTTTCACGTTGCTTTTTTCGCAACCGTTCTCAAAAGACATTATTGTATCCCTCCTATTTTCATCACAGATTTGAAAAACCAATATAGCCCTAACAGGAAGATCAAAGCTGGAGTGGTAAGATACAGTAAATTCTGCCCGAGTTTCCTAAACTTATCTTTCATAATTATTCACCCGGTCTCTTTTGGACTTTTCTTTTTCTTAGAAGTTGGTACTTCTAAAGGGGGGGAAGCGTCTACTCATTTTTTTCTTTACAATGTCGGTTAAGTCAGAGTCTTCTCTAATAACTTGTTTTTGCCATTGGATCTGTTTGTTCATAATAATCCTCCTTTTTTTACAAAGAAAAATACCCCAGCATTCGAGCAGACTAGAACGCTTTTTCTAGTAAACTCGAACACTGGGGTTATCCCATTAATTATTAAATTGGATAAATAAAGGGGTAGTTTTATTATACTGCACATAATTAGGATATTCTACCATTTACACCTTTTGAATTCCTGTTGATTGTGCTCCTTTTTTATAAGAGTAAAGTAAGAAACCAGTATTAATTAATAATGTGATCCCACCTGCACTTATATAGATTCTGGATTTAAATTTAAATAGGATTCAGGTGCAGTTTTTAGTATCTTTGCTACAAATGTATCCTTCCTCTTTTTATGTAACGGTTTTTACAAATTATAACCAACAAAAAAAGAGACATATCTTATTTATATATGCCCCTTTATCCTTTAATTTCGTTCTTGAGTAAACGTTTATCCAGTTCCCAGACCCGATCATATGACTCTACTAGTTGTTCGGGTACCACCTTTCTCCCATATTTCCAAGAATCCTCATCTATTTTAGCACGAAGCTCTTCTTTTTGATCCTCCCCGCCATACAACAAGGTTCTTAAATCAATTCGATTTCTTCCTAAATGATAACCAATCATCCGATAAACAATGAGTTTAACGAAGTTTTCTTCAGTCTCTTTTATTTTGATTTTACTTTTATAACCGTTAACTTGAAGGTAGTTGAATTTTATCGTATTTGTCGATAGGTTATAACTCATCGGTACGTTTAAAGTATTGTCAAACTCGCAATTTATATCCAAATTGAGCTCACGTAATGTCGTTTCGATGATCTTTTCGATATCCCAAATATAAAGCATCTTATGCCCTACCTTTCTCTGTCGTCTAATCCTTCTTTCTAGTCAAAAAGGATATCTTTTCGAAATAAGTATTCCTTTATACGAAACTACCTTGCTTCTGGGTTTAAGAATACCTGATAGATGGTTCGTAATGATGACAAAATAATTCTTAAAGCAGAGTCAATTCTCCACTTGCTTGAAGACCTCGTCATAATACAATCGATCCTTATTCGGCGTTATGGTCCCCGAGTCAGTTCACTTAATTTTATCACATATGACTTTAAAGAATCTTTAATTGCTCAATAAAACACTTCTTTAGTAAGAGAAGGGCTCTCACCTTATCCAGCAATCGTCTCCGTTATTTTCTTTAATAAAACAATTTCACATCATTCGTTATTTGTTTCTTTGTTTCTTGTCTATTTCCTCTTTTAACCGAAATCAATAGTTGTAGAGGACTTCCTACTATTCACTGAAGCCTCATAGAATGGTTCTTTAAGCCTGCTCAGATAAAAAGATAAGGGCTGTCCATTAAGTGTCTGAGTCTCCGAACTTAACAACATTTTAAGAAAAAGCATCTTTTTGAAACAAAATGTGGTATTGGAGGTGTCTGACACTTTTCTTTTTGGACAGCCTTATCTTCTTCAGAATTCTATTCATCTATCGGTAGAGGTGTAATAGGTGAGACCAGGTTTTGTTCGCGGAGATCCTGCCAAAATGGAGATGGGATCACTTCCTGTGTTGCCGCTATATCCTCTTTAACATGTGCAGGGCGAGTTGTACCAGGAATGACCGCAGCTACTGCAGGGTGTGCCATTGAAAATTGCAACGCAACGCTTTTGACACTCACTTGATACTTGGAAGCCAATTCCTGGATTTTCTTTGCCTTTGAAACAATTTCATCTGGCGCCTCTTGATATTCATAATGATTTCCCCCCACGAGAACACCGGAACTGTACGGCGCGCCAACGATGATGCCGATATTTTTCTCCAGTGCTGACGGCATTAATTTTTGCAAGGAATGTTCATGTTTCATGAGCGTGTAGCGCGTAGCCTGTAAGCAAAGATCTGGAATCGTCTCTTCCAGTTCGATTGCAATTTCGATCGGCTCGGTTCGATTGACGCCTAATCCCCACGATTTGATTACACCTTCTTCACGGAGGCGCGTCAGTGCCCGGAATGCTCCTTTTCTAGCCGAATCAAACTTTGTAACCCAATCATCTCCGTGAAAGTCCGGATCGGACTCATGCCCAAGCTGCTTGAGAAATATCGTCTAACTTTATTGGGGTCAGTTCAGCTAAAGAAAACCGCCCTATTCTTGAATAAACAATTAGCTTATGTTAGCTGGTATAGTTGAAC
>NZ_JAIBLJ010000089.1 GCF_020179385.1 Alkalihalobacillus sp. YIM B00296
CCAGAAAAGAATCTGATTGACCTTATAATACGAAAGGGCCAGATTATAGAGTAACGCAACCAACTTGTAATTCAAAAATGATACGATAACCCTACGAAGAAATATGAAGTTTGGCACTCCGAAAATCTAAAAGAGAGGGGAAACAACATGCAATTTTATGTTCCTTTGCAACCACCTAAATTACAAAAAGAAATGTTAGATTCCAATTATCAATATCGAGAATATTTGCCAAACAAGAGCCTGGAATCTTATGTTGCTTGCTATTGGACCGTTGATTTCCATTCATCGGAACAGAAAAAATTGCACCGTATCATACCGGATGGTTGCGCGGATATTATATTTGATCTGAGATCATCCTCTTTTTCAAAAGGAGCTTTTGTTGTTGGACTGATGACTGAATTTGAAGCCATAAATCTTACTCAAAAATGCTCCTTTTTTGGAATTCGCTTTTATTCAGATACTGTATACCGTTTTTTAAGGCATCCCATTTCTGAGTTTATTGGAAATCCTGTATTTCTTGAAGATATATGGGGGGATGAAGCTGAATTTATGACAGAAGAAATCATATCAGCCAATGTAATTTCAAGAATAATTGAAAAGGTTGAACTAAAGTTAAAGAGATTCCTACTGTTGAACGAATCAAAACCAAATTATTTGCTACAAACGGGTCTGCAATACATTTATGCTACTAAGGGAATGATTTCAATTCGCTCTTTGGCAGAAAAACTCAGTTACAGTGAAAGGAATATAAGAAGGACATTTCATAAGGAGTTAGGGGTGAGCCCGAAAGAATTTTCAGGTATCATTAGATTTCAAAGCCTTCTTCAAGAGCTATATAATAGTAATCAATATAGATTTACTAATATTGCTGTAAAATACGGATATTCTGATCAACCACACTTTATCAATAATTTCAGACGTTATTATGGCATGTCCCCCAACCAAGTTTTTAAGATAAACAGTACCACTAAGTAAATGTGTCCGTTTTTTACAATCTAAATAGCTAAACTAAATGATACTATTTATTAAACCCTTTGAATCAATCTTAAACTAAATGAGACAAGCAGAATATGTTGGTCCTGCTACAAGACCCACCATTTCCTTACTATGTAAATTTATAAGGAGGTATGATATTTTATGAAGCCACGAATTACAGTAATTACTTTAGGTGTAGATGATTTGGAAAGATCTTTGAAATTCTATCGAGACGGATTGGGGCTTCCAACAGAAGGTATAGTTGGCAAAGAATTTGAGCATGGTGCCGTTGCTTTTTTCGACTTTCTATCAGGCATAAAACTTGCTATTTTTCAGCGCAAAGATATTGCGCATGATGCTCAGATTAATCAGACCGTTTCTAGTCCTACTGAATTTACTATTGGTCATAATGTAGAAAGCAAAGAAGAAGTTGACAAGGTAATGGAACAGGCAAAGAAGGCCGGTGCTATTATAACAGCCCCATCACATGACACTTTTTGGGGTGGTTACTCTGGTTACTTCCAAGACCCAGATGGCCACTTGTGGGAAGTAGTGTGGAATCCACATTTTGAGATCAAGGAATAACTCAATCTTAAATGATCTTCCGTAATCGGGCGCTTTTCTGTAATAAAGATCAGCGCTTATTTTCATTTAAAGGGCCAGATTTGTTGAAAGATCAGCAGGAACCTTTAGGAAAGATTTCGAAGTTAAAACATACATATTAGTATTATTTTGAAACATTTAAACTCAACTGACGGACTATGTCAGTGAAGTTATTTTATGGTGTATTTGGTTACATTTTTAATCAAGAAATAGGGAGGATAAACACATAAAAAAAGTGTTGTTTTTTATTACAGATGGTTTTGCTGATTGGGAAGAAAGTTATGTGACCGCAGAGTTAAATAAACCAGGAACGGGATTTCAAGTTCAGACAATTGCGATTGACAAGGATCCTAAAATAAAGGCAGTGCTTTTTCCTATTTGATTTCCAAGTCTTGTTTACATAAACCTGCTTATAAGGGGTTGAACCAGCAACTGAACGATGAAACGCAATCTGTCCAATAAATGGAAAAGAAAGAGCTAGTTATGGAGATTTCGAGTAAAGATAGGGAACTTCACCAACACAAGATTGTTGAAGATTGGCAGTTCTAATTAGAAAGGAATCCAAGTTGAAATCATAAATCGCTCCCTCCTCTTTAGCCAAAAGAAAAACACCGATTATCGGTGCTTTTTCTTTAATACATAAGGTAGCTGATTATCAATTCGATGTCCTGGCTAAGTAATCGGCTAGTTGATCGAAGGTTCCTGAAAAGCCCTTCTGAACCATTTCTTGCGATTCCTGGAAGGTTTTGATTTCCTCCTCAGTCGGGGATACAGGAGTGCCAATCATTGTAAGAGTTGTTTTGCCTTCATGCTCGATGAACGTAAAAGTATTCAGGATTTCCAGCGGCCATTTGTCGTTAAAAGGAGCACGTACGATGTTACCTTTCTCATCAGAAAAGAAAGAGGTGTAAACGAGTTTCTCTGGAGCATTAATTTCACGATAAACAAATTTGACCCACATTACGTTACCGTCAGGCGATGTCTGGATGTAATGGAAGACGCCATCCTGGCGAAGCTCAAACTTTGAAAAATCAAAAGTCCATCCTTTTGGCCCCCACCAGTTCCGCAGATGTTCTGATCCGGTAAATGCCTTAAACACAAGCTCACGAGGAGCGTTGAAAGTACGAGTGATTTCGATTTTTGCAGACATGTTAATTCCTCCAATATCATTTTTTTAATACTCATTGGCAGGACTACTGTTGGGCGTCATCGTTCACTTCCTTTCTTTGCAGGTCCTGTAGGTAATCGTCTAAGCGGTCGAATTTCTCCTCCCAGACGCGGTGGAAGGACTCCAACCAAGAATCAAGCTCTTTGAAGGGCTCGGCCCTCAGCTTGTAGATCCATCGATTGGCGATTGCATGCACCTCGACGAGCCCTGCATTACTAAGTACACGAAGATGTTTAGAAGCTTGTGGCTTGTTGAGCTCAAGTCGATCGGCAAATTCCCCTACTGTGAGAGGACCGTCACGCAAGAGTTCGACAATGTGTAGCCGGTAGTGCTCAGCAAGAGCATTCAAAGTTGTTTTCTTGAATACAATATAACCTAAAAGGAATATACCTGTAAAGGAATATTATGAAGCTTTTTCTTAAAGGGGTAGATCTAAGGATTTTACGCCATCTGTTCAGAAATTCAGGAGTTTTTATACACGACCATATCCTATCCTGGAACAAGGGTAAATGCTCATTTTTTATTTAAGAGTAGGCCCAATAAACTATAGACTGTAGTTAGGGGTTACGCTAACATTTTAACGTTATCTTAACTTCAATGTGTGAACCATTGATATTCCAATAGTTCTCACATTGAAGTTAAGATAAATGCGGAATGTTGGCGGGACCCCATGCCCATCAAGCTAAGGCAAATTAATACCCCCAATTGGA
>NZ_JAIBLJ010000009.1 GCF_020179385.1 Alkalihalobacillus sp. YIM B00296
GGGCGTTTTTCCAGTTACTGTATTCGTTTTGCAGGACTCTCATTACAGGCAGCTATATTTTTCTGTTAAGAGTCTTCATTTGGCAAAAATGCTGATACAGGTCCCAATTCCTCTGTCAAATACCTTCGTACCTGACCCGGAAAATTGTCCAAAGCCTTCAAATTGGCACCTATTACGTGTTCAACTTTCTTATGATCAACTTCTGTGTATGTTTGTACAAGCATTTTACGTAATGCGATGACTTGTTTCAAGCTTTCTGCATCTTCACTAGTGATTACCTTTTCATCTTCCAAAATGTCGATGATGTCTTCATAACTTCCAGGGTCTCGCATAATAAAGCCATCGATCATCTTATTCCCCACATCTATGATCGTTTCAATCACCATATGGCTGATCCGCTCTAGGAACAACTGATCTTTCATCGTTTCCCCGAACTCTTCAGATTGGAGGGCATCAAGCCGATCATTCATGAAACGCAACAGTACTTCAATCTTCTTACGGTCGACAAAATACATCCTATCACCTAACTTCTTAAAGCTTTAACCTGCCGTTGGAGTCGGGATCAATCTTGGCCGTGCGTAAAAGAAGCCTTGTACCAAATGGACACCATTACGTTTCATGACCAATGCTTCCTCCACTGTCTCGATACCCTCTGCTACAATTTGCGCGTTCGCTTCCCGTGCAATATGGATCAGCCCTTGCAGCATTGACTCCTTCAGCTTGTTCCCATTGATATTTTCAATTAAGGAACGATCCACTTTAATAATATCAGGGCGCAGGAAAGAAATCGAGTTTAAACTTGCATACCCTGCTCCTGTATCATCCAGAGCAATCCTGATCTTCCGCTTTCGAAGATCTTCAATCGTTTTTGACAGGTGGCTATACCGTTCCACAGATTCACTTTCTGTTATTTCAAAGACAATTTGTGCTGGGTTGATATATACATGGTTTTGTAGAATTTCATCCAGATCATTGATAAAGTGTTTATGGGCGATCGTTTGAGGGGTGACATTTATGAAAATCGCATCCTGTCCCCTCATTTTTTGCAGAGCTTTTTTGATCACCAGCAATTCCAATGGATAAAGCATATTCGTCTGTCTGGCCATACTGAAGAGGTGTAGAGGGTGCTCATAGACGGTATGTTCTGGACCTCTTGTCAACACCTCCCACGCCATCACATCTAATTGATGGACATTGACAATGGGTTGTGAGTATAGGGAAATGTTCTCTTTTTGAATGATTCCTCTAATTTCATGGACCATTTGGTTGTATTTTGCCCCGACGCCCTTTTTCGCAATGACCAGCGCTTTTTGATAGGCATTCAAAAATGAATGGAATGGTTGGTCGGTGTGGGGTTCCAACACCATATAACCGGTTTGGAAGTTTTCTTCATCTTCTTGATCATAGGCAAAGAAATGCTCATTGATGTTGACTTGATATTTTCTATGTATTTCTCAATCATATGGATGACATTGCTCTCTTGTGGCAATGACAGCAGCAGTACGATTTCGTCACCCCAATATTGCTGTAAAAACAAAATCTCTTCGTCTTTGACTGTCTCGCAAACCACCTTTTTAAACAAGATGCGTACATCCTTCTCAAATTGTTGGACATATGCCATGCCGAATTGTTCAATTTGATGCTTATAGGTTTGGACGTCAAAAACGATTACGACATGCGTTCGATTGCTGCGGTATGATTTTTTTAAAATCGGTGTGACAGGATTGCGTAACCAGAAGTGAGGCGGGAAAAACCGCAGACTTTGGTTAGGAGCAAACAGGTGCTCCAAAAATATAGCCAATCCTTTCGTTGATTCTGCAAATTATATCACCTCAGAGGTTGAACCACAGTCCATTAAGTGCACCATAAATATTTGAAAATTCTTACTATCAGTGAAATATTTTTCTATTCGACAATTACTTGTTATCATAATAAGAACAACATGTTATACGAATATTTATTTTAGGGAATTTAGTATGAAACATTAATACAAAAGAACTAGGGGGACCAATATTGGATCGCGAATTAGCTTTAGAAATTGTTCGAGTAACAGAGTCTGCCGCAATCGCTTCAGCACAATGGATGGGCAGAGGATTGAAAAATGAAGCGGATCATGCTGCCACGACGGCCATGAGAGCTATGTTTGATTCAGTTAACTTAAAAGGGACCGTCGTAATCGGTGAAGGGGAACTGGATGAAGCACCTATGTTATACATCGGAGAAGAAGTTGGTACAGGCCATGGACCGGAAGTCGATATCGCTGTTGATCCGTTGGAAGGCACGAACATCGTCGCAAAAGGACATCCGAATGCTATGGCTGTCATTGCCATAGCAGATCGAGGATGTTTATTGCATGCACCTGATATGTACATGGAAAAGCTTGTGGTTGGGAAAGCAGCTGCAGGGAAAGTAAGTTTGTCAGATCCAATTGAAAAAACGATGGATATTGTAGCTGAGGCAAATGATAAGCGCCTGCATGACCTTACTGTGATCATTCAAGAACGATTAAGACATGATGAACTTATTGATCGTATCCGTAAAAAGGGTGCCCGTGTTACACTGTTTGGAGACGGTGATGTTGGCGCTGCAATCGCAGCTGCTCTTCCGAACACTGGTATTGATCTGTTCATTGGAACAGGCGGCGCACCAGAAGGCGTCATCTCAGCTGCTGCTATTAAATGTCTTGGTGGGGATATGCAGGCACGTTTAGTTCCACACAATGATGAAGAACGTGCACGATGCATCCGCATGGGGTTGGAAAACCCAACACAGCTCTTACAATTAGATGACCTTGTTCGTGGGGATGATGCCATCTTCGCAGCAACTGGGGTAAGCAGCGGGGAACTATTGGAAGGTGTACGTTTCCTATCAGGTGATTATGTCGAAACGGATTCCCTCGTGATGAGAGCAAAGACCAAGACGATTCGATCAATAAAAGCACAGCATCACCTGGACCATAAACCGAACTTAGTAATGGAATAGGAGTTGAGGAAAAGGTGACAGAACGGTTCTTTTTATACGACGATGTGGAAGAAACGAAAACACGGTTCGTAAGTTTCATGGGAGAAAATCAACGCTTCGATCTCGCAATTACGAAAACAGATCGCCACTACGGGAAATCACTCATTTTGGATATACAAGGTGGCCGCTTTGGAATTATCGGCGGTGATGACCTGAATGAGCCAGGCTATTTGGAACACGCCTTCAATTTGAACGAAGAGGATGCGCAAGAGCTTCGAGAGTTTTTAGAAGAAGAGGTATTTTCTTAAAAGCTCACTGATTACTCACGAAGATCACTGGAAGGCTGACGAGGAAGCTCGAACCAAACAAAACTGCGTGGGTGAACCCTTCGACTAAAATCAATATGTCACGAAAAAAGCGATTTTGAGGTGCTTATGGAAGCCTCATGAGACCCTGAATACGCGAAAAAGCGATTTTGAGGTACTCATCAAAGCTTCATGAGATCCTGAAAACGCGAAAAAGCGATTTGGAGGTACTCATGGAAGCCTCATTAGACCCTGAAAACGCAATTGTGGTTGGGCAATGGAGGTAGACATTACTTCACTGCAACCAAAAACTTACCCTTTTTTGTCTCTGAAAAAATCGCCCATTAGCGCGATTTTTTTCTTTTTAAAATAGAGAAAAATCATTTGATTGTACAACTTTGAGACCTGATTCCTCAATGGAGATCTTATCATTGGCATTTCTTTTTATACAATGGGTATACTGTAAGTTTTTAACTTCAGTAATAACCCACTCCTGAGGGCAATATAATAAAGGATAGAAGTCCCCTATCCTAAAGCCTAGAAGGAGTGGTGTCCTTTGGCAAGAAGAAGAGGTTTTCGAAAAGAGAATGAAATGTACACTGATTTCTCGAATGTAGAGACGATGCATAAATTCGTCTTACCTGAGGACTTACCTGAGGGTCCTTACGGCTCTCCCATCAATACCAAGTTAGGCAAAACGACGCCGTTTGATGAAGACCAGCGTTCTTACAGTGCTTTCAACTTTGAGAACAAAACCCTTCATCAAGACATTCCGCGGCAATTCCCTGGGTCACATCCTGTGCATAGTGATCCAGATCGGGAAACTGAACCGCCATATACGGATTACTAAAATCAAGAACGAAAAAGGGACTGACATTACGTCAGCTCCCTTTTTCTGCTTTTTTCATTTCTTTTTTGTCCAAAAGATTCCTCGACTCTTTTTTAGGTTCATTCGCCTTGATTTTTTTTACGATGAAATAAGGACAACCGAAATTACAAAATTCCAACAGATATTCAGGTACTGAACTGAATTTCGTTTCAAAATTCGCTTTATCGCTGTTGTCCTCAAAAAAGCCGCGTAACCGAAGTTGGTTATAACCCCAATCACCAACAATATAATCGTACTTATGTAAAATTTCGCTATATCTGGATGTGAATTCTTCCTCGTTCCATCCATCTCGAAACTCCTTAATAACCTCATAATTGATTCCATTCACGCAAACCAATTTCATCACTCCATTCACAGTTCTATTTTATCATGATTTATGGGTAGATGTACAAGTTCTGGCAGTATAACCATAAAAGCTACAGCAAAATCTATAGGTAGGAGGTGACAGTTAATGAAAAAATTCATGATAGCTGGACTTACATTCACAATGCTCATCCTACAAGCTTGCGGGATGGATAAAGGTGATTACGATGGTGCAAACGGAAATGGATTGAATCCTACCATCGATGTTAAGGATCGCGCGGGAACCCCAGGTAAAACGCCAACAGAGGCTATGGATGACTTCGGCTATACTCGTATCCAAAGTCCAAGCGATGATCGTAGGAACTTCGGCAGCGCGCCACAAATTGATAAGAAAATCCTTTCAGACACGATTTCGAGGATGATCATGCAGAATCGTATAATCAGGGATTCGGCAACCCTCGTCACAAGTGATAAAGTACTTATTGTCTATGATGCCAAAACGGATGACCGGGAGCGGGCTGCTGATATAGTTAAAAGGTCCGCGATGTCAGTGGTACCACGCTGGTTCCATGTGTACGTTTCCGATGATACGACCCTTTTCGAAGACATTGAACGATATAAAAATATGGATGAAACGTCAGCTAACGTTAAGCGGAGTATCGACGGTCTGATAAAAGAAATGAAAAAATCTCCTCAAGGATATACAGATCCGAATAAAGATGGTGAATTGGAAGGCGATGGAATGTCCGAGGGAATGAAATGAGCAAGATGATAAGTACCCCGATGGGTCACTTTTCTTCGGCAATCGTTTCCGAGATAATCATTGAGTTGTTGGGATAATTTTGGAGTTGTCGGGGTAATTTTTGTTTTCCAGCGTTTTAACCACGAGTTGTCGAGATAATTTGGGTTTGAATATTAAAAAGAGGCCTGCACCGGGCCAAATTGGCCGGTCAAGCCTCCTTTTTAGTATTATATCCTTATTTTGCTTCTTTTTGTCGTTGTTTCGATGCTGCATTTACTTGTTCGTCAGCATGGTAAGATGAACGCACTAACGGTCCGGATTCACAATGGCTGAAACCTTTAGACATAGCGATTTCTTTAAGCTCTGTAAACTCATCCGGGTGATAATACTTCTGAACCTTCAGGTGTTTCCTGGTAGGTTGGAGATATTGTCCAATTGTCATGATGTCAACATTGTTCGCTCGGAGGTCGTCCATCGTTTGAATGATCTCTTCCTTCGTTTCGCCAAGCCCCACCATGATACTGGATTTTGTCGGGATATCCGGCTGCATTTCTTTTGCACGACGTAAGAATTCCAGTGAGCGTTCATACGTCGCACGCGCACGGACTCTTGGCGTCAAACGTTCCACAGTCTCAATATTGTGGTTCAGGATATCTGGTCGGGCATCCATCAATGTCTTCAAGTTTTCATATTTACCCATCATATCAGAAGGAAGCACCTCTACTGTACAGAAAGGGTTTGCACGACGTACGGCACGCACAGTTTCAGCATACACACCTGCTCCTCCGTCTTTTAAATCATCCCTTGCGACTGCTGTGATGACAGCATGCTTAAGGCCCATTAATTTTACAGATTCAGCAACACGTTCAGGTTCTTTCAAATCCAATTCATTTGGCAAACCAGTCTTGACAGCACAGAACCGGCAAGCACGCGTACATACATCTCCAAGGATCATGAAGGTAGCCGTTTTACGGACTGCCCAGCATTCGTGGATGTTCGGACAACGGGCTTCTTCACAAACCGTATGTAAGTTTTTCTCGCGCATCATCTTTTTCAGACCAGTATAGTTTTCGTTTGTATTTAATTTGATCTTAAGCCATTCGGGCTTTCGAATATGTTCTTCTTTTTTCGCCATCTAACTCACTCCAATATTGGATTAGTTTAAGATTCCGGCATTGAGTGGCACTACTCTGATGCGTTGATCTAATACCTTTCTACTGTATCATATTGTTTAATGAAGTTCCATTATCCAAGCATTCGACTGTTTTCCAACATTTGATAATCATTATTTCCCTTTTTCAATACAAACTAACATTATGAAAAGATACAGGAAAGGACTGAACTCCCTGTATGAAAAAATTTGTATTGTTACTCATTTTCATAATAGGTCTGAACATATGTACAACTGAAAAAGCTGAAGCGAAGAAAACATATCAAAAGGAAGATGTTGAGCGTTATGCGCTCTATCATAAGATGGAGGCTCTTACATCGATTCCGTGGTATTACTTGGCTGCAGTAGACCAATTTGAACGCTCGATCCGGCGTGCCCAAAAAGATCTTCCCGAAGAAGAAGGCTTGATTGGGATCTATTATTCACCAATACAATGGGTTGGACCTTTGAATCCTAATTTGGACGACTCGGATGCATCATCCATTTCACTGTTTGGCGGTATTGGCCTTGATGGCAATAATGATGGAAAAGCGGATCGGAACAATGATGAGGACGTACTTTATACGTTCGCCAATTATCTTCACGCATACGGCTTTGATGAAGAAAATATTAAAATCGGGTTGTGGGATTACTACCATCGGGATAAAACGGTCGATATCATCCTCGGAATCGCGAAAGTCTTCAAGGAGTACCAGACTTTAAGTCTCGATGATCGCGCATTCCCTGTACCGATCAGGTCAAATTACAGTTTTAAAAACACCTGGGGTGATCGACGGGGATTCGGTGGGCTTCGCATCCATGAGGGGACCGATATTTTTGCTGGTTATGGAGTACCTGTCAGAGCAACAACCTATGGCATTGTAGAAATAGCGGGCTGGAACCGTTTTGGGGGATGGCGAGTGGGAATTCGTGATTTGAACAACGTTTACCATTATTACGCCCATTTAAATGGATTCGAAAAGGGAATCGGTAAAGGTTCGGTTGTCAAACCAGGGCAAACAATCGGGTTTGTAGGAAGTTCAGGGTACGGACCGCCGGGGACCGCTGGGAAATTCCCTCCGCATTTACATTATGGAATGTACCGTGACAACGGCTATAACGAGTGGTCCTTCGATCCTTATCCATACCTGAAAGCGTGGGAACGTCAAGACCGTATCAGAAACAAAAAAAGATAAATAAGACGCATTCAAGAAAAGCATAAAACGCCCTGATCAACCATGTAGGACACTGGAAGTCAGACGAGGAGGCTGTCGCCGCCGCAGGAGGACTGAAGTGATCCAAATGGTTGGGCGTTGGAGCCAGACATCAAGAAAAGCGCAAACGCCCTGATCAACCATGTAGGACACTGGAAGTCAGACGAGGAGGCTGTCGCCGCCGCAGGAGGTCTGAAGTGATCCAAATGGTTGGGCGTTGGAGCCAGACATCAAGAAAAGCGCAAACGCCCTGATCAACCATGTAGGACACTGGAAGTCAGACGAGGAGGCTGTCGCCGCCATAGGAGGACTGAAGTGATCCAAGTGGTTGGGCGTTGGAGCCAGACATCAAGAAAAGCGCAAACGCCCTGATCAACCATGTAGGACACTGGAAGTCAGACGAGGAGGCTGTCGCCGCCATAGGAGGACTGAAGTGATCCAAGTGGTTGGGCGTTGGAGCTAGACAATGCACAAAAATTTTATACTTTCTTATCTTGTAAGAAAAAAAAGGATGAGCTTGGTTAGAACCAGCTCATCCTTTCCTTATTATTTTTGTTTAGAAGACTTTACCGCATTAGCAATGCTTGCTGCTAAACCTCCCCAAAGGACAACTATTCCGATGACCATCATAGTAATCGCTCCACCAGACATTTAGTTAACCTCCTTTTCAGACTCAAGAGAAGTATTGTTATTCCACTTTTTTAATGAGAAGAGGATTCCGACGATTACAGCTCCGATTGCAACAGCCCATCCGGAATAGAAAATGAAGAAGTTAGAATACCCTTCATAGTTTCCAGTCTCTGTTGGGAATTGCCTCATCAGATTCTGTTTGAAAAGTTGGAACATCATGTATCCTAAGATAAGTGGAGTGATGATGCCTAAACTTATCTTCCACCAGCCGCCAAGGCGAATATCCGAAGTTTCATTCGAATGCCCTTGGAAATCGGTAAGTTTCTTCATGAACCATGCAACTGCGATTACTTCGACTAATCCTACAAGTGCGATACCGAATTGGTTGATGAAGTAGTCTGCAGCATCAAGGAAGAACAGGCCGCCTTGAGTAGCAAATAGGATTGATACTAAAGCCGCAAGACCTCCACCTACAAAAACGGCCTTTGAGCGTGAAGTTCCAAATTTCTCTGAAAATCCAGCCACATATGTCTCAACGATCGAGATCAATGATGATAGACCTGCAAGGACTAATGTGGCAAAGAACAAGAATCCGAATAATTCATTAAACGCCGGAAATTGGTTGATGATCTGAGGGAAGACGACGAATGCAAGGCCGACCCCGCCTGTCACAACTTCATCCACAGGCACGTTAGCTGTCACCGCCATGAACCCAAGAGCACTGAATACACCGATCCCTGCTAAAAGTTCAAATCCTGAGTTACTGAATCCGGTAATGAATGCATTGTTTGTAATATCTGATTTTTTCGGCAGGTAACTGGAATAGGTGATCATGATTGCGAATGCAATCGATAAACTGAAGAAAATCTGTCCATAAGCTGCAACCCAGACACTGCCATCCCAGATTGCATCAAAGTTCGGTTTGAAGAATGCTTCCAGACCCGTTCCAGCCCCTGGTAACGTGATCGCTCTGATGACAATGATCAAGAATAATACTACTAGTGCAGGAATGAAGATTTTATTGGCTGCTTCAATCCCTTTCTTGACCCCTTTGAATAATACACCCAATGTGATAACCCAAACAATTAATAATGGAATGAATACCCCTGGTACCAAGCTTCCTACTTCACCTGGCGCACTTAAATTCAAATATTCCGAGAACAAGAATCCTTCTGTGTCATCGCCCCATTTACGATTTAAAGCGAAAATGGAATAGGATATCGCCCAAGCGATGATGACGGCATAATAAGTTGAAATGACAAAAGAAATGAATACTTGCCACCATCCAATCCACTCGTACTTTTTATTCATACGGTGGTAAGTAAGCGGCGCAGAGCCCCGGTACTTGTGGCCCATAGTGAACTCCAGGACCAATAGTGGGATTCCGGCTGTCAATAATGCGATTAGATAAGGAATAAAGAAGGCCCCTCCGCCATTGTCATAGGCTACTGCCGGAAAACGCCAGATGTTTCCGAGACCGATTGCAGATCCGACAGCAGCTAATATAAAGCCAGCTCTCGTGCCCCATTGTGCTCGATTTTCCATAGATTCTCCCCCATTCTGATGTGTTTTTCTGACTAAAGTCCCTTTTTAAAAAACTTCCGTTTTTTCTGACTTTTTCGATTATAGTATATCTATTACGCTTGACCATGTCAAAAGATTCTTAGAATTTTTAGTGATTTATATCCAAATTTTTCAAACCACATTATAGTATAAACCTACTGCATAAATACTAAAAACTGACACTGCTAAAAAGTGCCAGTTTTTAGTCAAGCCTTTTACTATTCTCCATTATTGATTTCTGTGACTTTATTCCCTTTCCACGACGATCACTCGTCACCTCGCTTACCTGGTTTCACCGATCCGTTTTTCCACAGGAGTGTTACGATTTCGCTAAAAAGAAACTTAGTAAATGAAAATCAACAATAGGATTAGTCGAAATTGATCCTTTAAGCCTTTTCTGATTGATTCTTTTCAATGCTAGTGAAGCTCATCTTTCGTAAAATGAAAGCGATGATGACCAGCAGTACAAGCGCTGCTACCAATGATAACGTGATGCTTTGTGTAAATCCGAGGATGAGGAAACCGATCGAGCTGACAACGGCTGCCAAAATCGCATATGGCAATTGCGTCATCACATGATCAATATGGTTGCTTCCTGCTCCAGTCGAAGAAAGGATCGTCGTATCAGAAATTGGTGAACAATGATCCCCGAATACAGATCCCGCAAGTACTGCGGCAAGTACCGGCAAAATATAACTTATATCTGTCGCGGCTGCTATTTCACCCGCAATCGGGAGCATGACACCAAACGTTCCCCATGATGTCCCAGTCGCAAAAGCCATGATTCCAGAAATCCCAAACAATAATACAGGCAGGAATGCGATATTGATGTTATTATCTACAATTCCAGCCAAATACTTTCCAGTACCTATTTCATCAATGATGGTGATGATCGCCCACGCGAAAATCAATATATAAATGGCAGGAAGCATGGATTGGATTCCTTTCCAAATACCGGTACCAAAATACTTCCCAGGCAGTTTCTTCGTCATGAAAAGGATAATGGTTACGGCTAAGCCGAATAGTCCCCCATACACCAATGATTTTGCTACATCGGTATTTTCAAACATCGATAACAGGGTCACGTTCCCTTCTGTCGCTTGTGCACCAGTATAAAGCATTGCTGCCACTGTCCCGATAATAAGCGCGACGATCGGCCAGATCAAGTCTCCTACTTTCCCTTTATCACTTTCTGGCAACCCACTTTGTTGTCCGGGTACTGCTTTGTTTTCAGGGTCCAACACTTGCCCTTCATTAACCGCTCTCTCTTCATGTATCTTCATCGAGAAAAGGTTAATGTTCAATAACGCTGTCGCAAAAACAAGTAACAAGGCGGATAATGCATAAATGTTCATCGGAATCATCTTCACGAAGGCTTCTAAAGCCCCGATTCCCGCTACTTCATGAGTGGCAAGAATACCACCGATCAAACCAATGATATAAGCACCCCAGCTCGAAACGGGTGAGATAACACAGACGGGAGCAGCAGTTGAGTCGATATAGTAAGCAAGCTTTGCTCTTGAGATACGATGACGGTCCGTCAGAGGACGGCTTACGTTACCTACTGCTAGAGAATTGAAGTAGTCATCAATGAAGATGATTATCCCCAGGACAATCGTTAAGATTTGAGCTCCGACCCGGGTTTTGACCTTTTTAATCGCCCATTCACCGAAAGCCCGGCTTCCACCTGCAATCGCAATCAGAGACGTCATAATTCCAAGAATCAATAAAAATAATAAGATGAATACGTTCCAGGTGTTCACTTCCCAAGCCCCAGCGTCGTTCTGCGTAACGAAAAGGTCCCTTGCAATTTCGAAAATCTGGGTAAAGCTCGCTATAATATCAAAATGATTAAGCATGAATGCTCCGACGAGGATCCCTATGCCAAGTGACAACAGCACTTTTCTCGTCAAAGCCACCATCAGCAATGCCAGCAGCGGTGGAATCAAAGAATAAATTGTATTTTCCATTTGAACTTGTTTACCTCCTAGAAATTTTTTATATAGGCTCTGCTATCCTTAATTGCTGATTTTCGCGAAATTCACTCCCTTTCCGCGGGCAACCCGCAATCACTTGCACAGGATGTGCTGGCTTCGACGTTCACCACAGGACGTGGTGGTTGTTAGTCGAAGATCCTTAAATCGCTGCGGGGTCTCGCCTGGCTCGCTTTTCCCGCAGGAGTGTCGCGAATTTCGTTTAAAGCATTTTTATATATAGAAAACTTGGCGAAATCAAGGCTTTAGCGCAGATTAAGCCTTAGTCCTTCGAAAAAGAAAATGATTTTCCTTTGTACGGACTGTTGCTTCCAAAGTGACCTGCTTATACGCTTATACTGAAGAGAGTATTAAATACTTTCTTACAGTGAAAGAAATCAACACTAAAATTTAACAAAGCCAAAAAATAAAAAAGGCAACGATAGATAGAAAATAACCTATCGTTACCTTTTAAGTAACAGTTATCCCCCATCGATCACGTAGTTCTCCACTAATTCAATCAATCCGAATAGTGACAGTGCTGCACCTATTCGATGCAACCCCAACAGTATACCTTTCGACAGAAGTAACTGTTTCGGCAAATAACCCTTTCCTGTGATGGTCATCGATGTCTTTCTCGCACCATAGTACTGATGTTCTTCGCTCCACTACCTCATCTGATGATAAGGCTTCTATAATATTGTCGTCTTACGCCATTAAACATTTTAACGTATTATCTCTGAAAATACAAGGATGGTTATGAATTATCAATTTTCATTCTCTTCTTTTTTCTTTTCTTTTTCATTACTGTTTTCCTGATTATTTTCGTCGTCGTTCTGATTATTGTTATTTTTGTCAATCTGCGGATTGATCGGGATGACTGGTTGAGCCCCCGAACTGCCATCTCCCTTATGGTAATAGTATGGTACATCCATTGGGACAAATTCTGACAGTAACATAATGTTCGTCTTGATAACTTTTTCTTGGGTTTCAAAAGGAACAACAATTTGAGTTCTGACCACTACCTCGATCCAACCACGTAGTCGTACGTTGTTGATGCCAGCCTCCTCAATTTTCTCCACCCAGTCTGTTTCAACGCTTCCAATCACTCGAAAACGGACAGGAATATTGGGACCGAGGTTGGCAAGCAAGGCATTATCCGTTGCACGTCCCAAGGGAATCTCAGTGAAAATACCATTGGAAAGTTCATTTTCCCTTTCAACATCAATTCCTGCAAAATTTGCAAAATCCGGTTTCTTTCCCTGTTCAATTTGTTCAAGCAAGGATTGAACATTTGCTGTCGCGAGAGACTGAACTTCATTTACAACCTTCGGATCCGTACTTACTGAAGCAACTTTTCCTTCATTATCATACTTATAAGTGACCAATCCTTCCGTTTTACCAGAATCAACAATTCGGTTTTTTACAGCACTCTGGATAGCAAGCTGCGCCATATCTGCTGTCTCAGTTTCAGCTATTTCCATGAGAGCAGGTTGTATCCCCTTATCGACGAGCCATAATGCTTGTGCCGTCAATAAAGTGAATATGATGAACGATATGATGAAGACATATTGAAAAGGAAGAGGACGTTTCCGGGGACGCCTCCGGATTCTCCACATAAAGATACCCCCTATCTATTGCTATATGTATGCAATGATTGGGGGTTGTATCGCTATTATTTTGTACAGGGTCATCATCGAGCCATTTTAAGAAGAGCTTCACGTCCACTTGTACCTTTGGTGATCCCAAGTGCCTCCGCTTCTAATGTAACGGATTCTAATGGAGCATCCAAGAGCTGATCCAAAGTTCGTACACCTACAGCTCGACCAGCGATAATTTTTCGCTCAGCCAATTTCTCATTCAGCAATGCGACATCAAGTGCACCACACATGATATATCCTTTATCATTACTGATCGACATGAAATTCGTTTTCGGTAACGCAACTGTTACACCTGTGAACAGATGCCCCTCGATTTCAATCGGAGTGACCGTAATCATCTTTCCTCACGCTCCTTTTCCCTACTATCAATATGTCATAGTGGTACAAAGCGTGTTGGCGTAGTGCCTATCTTTAAAAGTTTTTTAACCTCCACGCAAGGACATCCCTCAGCATTTCCGGCAAGTAATAAACCTTTTCCTCTGCATAATGGACGGATGGAAGTAAACGTCCGAATGTAAACATATCGATTGCCCCAATAGAATAAACTTTTTCAGGTGCTATCGGTTCACCATTAATGGTAATTTTCTGTACATGATATTCGCCATCCTCCAACTCTTCACCTTCGATCTCTACACCATCGAAAACCATTCGTCCCATCACTTTTCCGCGGAAACCGAGGCCTTTGACTTCGAGGCTTTCCAATTCCTTTGTCATGGCGTGGTGAATCAACTCTTTTAAATACTCGCCCTTGAGCATGATTTTACACGGATTGATCGGATGGGGACAAACTCGGTGGAGATCGCCTTTCGTAACGGGGCCTTCCTTTAACGGTTCAAGCAATAATCCTGCATTGACCATGCTGATTTCCGAATCGCACCATTCTCTAATCGTTTCGGCCAGTAAACTTGTAAAAGCAGAAGAGCCAAACCACTCCAAGTCGAGAGGTTGGCTCAGAACCGTAACGACTTCTGATAAATTTTCATTGGTTTGTTCTGATAACCGTGAAAGAAGCTGTTCACTTTCTTCGTCACTTTCATATTCCTGAAGATCAATACAGTCAGCTTTCACATGTTCGATTCTCCGTTGTTTTTCATCCCACACAATTTTCATATGGCCAATATAGAAACCGAACTTTCCAGCCTGCCCGATTGTCGTATCGTTCGTGTGTAGTCCGTTTGGAAGAACATGATGGGTATGAGCTCCTAGTATGATATCGATTTCCTTCATTTCAACAGAGATTTGCTTATCAGCTTCTAGGCCGAGATGAGAGAGCAGAATAAGTATATCGACTTGGCTCCGGATCTTTCCTATCGTCGTTTCAATCGCCTCATACGGATCCTCAATTTTCCAACCGAGCTGTTCGTAATAGGCTTTGTAGGGAGCTGTCACCCCAATCACACCGACCTTTAATCCATTCTCCAGTATATGAATATCATACAGCTTCGCCCATTTTGGCAAGCGCCCGTCTTTTTCTTTGAGATTCGCCACCAAGACTTGAAAATTCGCTTCATCGTATAGGTGATCCAGCTGGTCTTTTGAAAATGTGATTCCTTCATTGTTCCCAATAGTGGTATTAAGTAAATCGGCTTCATTCATCAATTGAACATTGCCTTTTCCTGATGTCCCCTCTGTTATCGGATGGAAGCGATCGGCATGGTCTCCAATATCAAAACGAATGTAAGTTTCATCATTATCGTCATGTAATCGTTGTCGATCTTTTAAAAATGCCATGATCTTCGGCCACTGTTCCAGGTGGCTATGTAGATCATTGATATGATACAGATGGAGCATTTGTTTGCTCATTGTATCATCTCCTGTCCAGTAGTAATCTTTTTGTCAGTAAAATTAAAAGAGATCGAGCTGTCGAGGCGCCAGTCCTTTGTATTCGATTCCCAGGAGCTCGACCATTCGTCTCGCATTATCTGCTGCGTCTCCACCGGAATTATTATTAAAAAGAGCCGTTACCTTATGTCCCGGTTTTTCAAGCTTCAAGAGGTTATCTTTCCATTCTAAGAGTTCCTCTTCATTATATCGATATAAATAACGCACATCACGCCAGTTAGGATTCCCTTTTTTCTGCCAACCATGAACATTGCGACCATGGAACCGGACCAGCGTATGATATGGATGGGTTGGTTCCAGTACAGTCGGGATCGAGCCTGCTCCAGATTGAGGTTCATCACAAATGCTATGGATCCAGCCTTCTTCTTTCATGAAATCAAGTGTCTGATCCTTAAAGGAAGGGTGGAACCAGGACTCATGCCGAAACTCAAGTGCAACAGGGATATCTCCCATCCGTTCTTTTGTACGTCTCAATAAATCGACGTTTTCACGATTGCAATCAAACCAAGGCGGATACTGGAAGAGAACCATTTTAAGCTTATTAACAGTTTTTAACGGCTTGATCGATTCTTTATAGAGTCGGTACATCTCCTCTTCACTTGAGAAAGGAATATCCCCTCTTGAATGGCCAGTCATACCCTGGTATGCCTTGACTACAAATGAAAAACGAGCCGGGGTTTCTTTCACCCATTTTTCATAGTTTTTCACCGGTTGGACAGCGTAAAAAGCTGAATCGATTTCTACGGTCGGAAAAAAACTGCTGTACGTCTGCAATTTTTCATATGATTTGATATCTGCTGGATAAAGCGAAGCATGATCACCCCAACCAGTCAGTCCAATCTCAATCATGTCATTAGATCCTTTCTTCTGAAAATCAATAATTGACACTTTATATTTTGAGTCGTATCAAGGAAAAGTGCAAGTATTTGAATGTGGCATTAACAGCTAAAGTATATTTACGCCGCATATGAGATGAATCACGCCGAATTTCGATATTCACGCGAGAAGAGAACATAATCACGTCAATTGGTACATTTATACCATTTAAAAAAGAGCTCTTTTTTTATCGAGAGCTCTTTTCGCAGGCTATTCAAACATGGAAAGATCCACAGTCTCAGCCATTACCTTATATCCAGCGTCGTTCGGATGCAGATGATCCCCTGCCTCATATTTGGGAAGATATCGTTCAGGGTCCTCTGGATCCCTCAGTGCTTTGTCAAAATCGATCACACCATCGAACTCTCCACTTGTCCTGATCCAGTGATTCACTTCCTGACGGGTTTTTTCCTTTTCTGGTGTATACTTTCCTGACCCTTTGAATGGGGTTAAGGTCCCGCCATAAATTTTAAGCCCTTGTTCATGGGAAGCTTCGATGATCTCTTTCATTCTTCCAATGATTTTTTCCGAATCATACTCTGGATGATGCCTGATATCATTCAACCCTTGATGCAGGATGACGGCTTCGACCCCTGTTTGGCCGAAAACATCCTGCTCTAACCTTGTCAGAGCATTCTCACCTTTATCGGGTAGATTTTTGATCAAATGATTGGCAGAGACTCCTGCGTTCAATACAGACATTTTGTTATCTGTGCCTTGGTTGAACCGTTTCGCTAAAAAGTCAGGCCATCGATGATTCGCATTCTGCTCGGAATGATTTCCATTGGCGATTGAACTTCCCAAAACAACAAGCGAGCCTTTAACTGAAGAATCCGGAATGACGTCGACCCCATCCAACCAGAACCAAGCATCTTCTTTTGTTTTAAAGGCTGAACCATCAGGGTCGGATACACGGTCCCCTGTAGAGATATAAGTCGTTTGCATCGAACGGGGATGCCAGGTTGCAGGTCCAGTTTTATCCTTGACATAAAGACTAACTGCAATGTTTTTTGCATTCTTAACCTTAAAGGAAATCGGATCACTGAATACTTTTTCCCCTGAAGGGACTGAGACCTTCTGATCGCCACCGAATGTAACCGTGCGATTTGTATCAGGAACGATCCCTGCTCCTTTTTTTGAAACAGCAACATTCACCTTGTCGATTGTCAACGGTTCTGAACCGAATGTATTCGAAAGACGGATGCGCATTTTTTTACCATCAGTATGAGGATGGATGATGAAACGAATCGTTTGATTTTCGAAACCCTTTTGGGATACCCCGTCTTCAAAAGGGGCTTGCATACTTGCTGTCCAAGCACCTACCCAATTTCCTTCACCCTGTCCTTTATCGTTTGGTGAGCCAATATCTCCATAAGCAGCCATGCATACAGAGAGTAAAATAATAATCCCGCTTGCGAGAACAAAATACTGTAAACGTAACATAATTTCCTTGCCCTTCATATCTTGTCGATTTTTCTTTCCTAAGAGAGTCTATTCGACAATTATAAACCCTTTTTTGGGGTGAAACCAAGGAAAGGGTTTATTTGAGCCAGGCGCCATTCCTACATGCCGCAAGCGACTGAACCATTCTTTTGAAAATACTTTTGATGATATTCCTCTGCATCATAGAAGGTTGATGCTGCCTGGATATCAGTTACAATCGGAAGCTTGAAAACTGCTTTTTCTTCAAGTTTCTTGATTTTTTCTTCGGCTAGATATTGTTGATTTGCATCTGTATAAAAAATGACTGAACGATACTGATTGCCAATATCAATGCCCTGTCTATTTTGTGTAGTCGGGTCATGAATTTCAAAAAAAGTGTTAAGCAGTTCAGAATAAGAGATCACTACAGGGTCATATTGGATCTTGACCGCCTCCACATGACCTGTCTCTCCAGTCTTCACTTGTTCATATGTTGGATTCTGGACATGACCGCATGTATAACCTACGCGTGTCGAGATGACCCCATCGAATTTTTCAAAGAATGCTTCAACACCCCAGAAGCATCCAGCCCCAAAAATAGCTGTTTCCACTTATCATCTTTCCTTTCAAAATAACGAAACTTCTTTAGAGAGCTGTTCGTAAATAACGAAAAAACCCTTTTCTTATCCAGTAAGAAAAGGGTTCGTAATTATCTCAACGATCCTCTCATCTTCTAGGATGTTTGACCATCCTACAGGAATTGGCACCGTTCTCCTCAATCGATCGATTGATTCGATGGTTGCCGGGCATCAAAGGGCCAGTCCCTCCGCCTCTCTGGATAAGAAGTTTTCATTATGATTTTATTTTGATTATCATCTTACACTATTTCAGCAAGGAAGTAAAGCCTATTTTACATTACCAATCTGTAAAAAATAATGGCTTCATCTCTTTTAAGTAATCGCGAAAGGTGCTTATTACATCCTAAATAATACTTGGATACAGGGTTGGGTGGTCTAATACTGAATGATGCTAAAAGGTATATCCATATCGTCAGGGATATGTATGTTGATGACAGCTGCGGATCCTCAAGAAGGATCTTTTTGTTACTATGCAGAAAAAGCTTATGGAAAGTTGGCGGGATTTAGTTGTGGTTGGAACTATTGGTGCTCTAATATTCTAATCATGGGTAGTCAGTTGACAGCACTATCAATCCTATCTCGTTTTTGGTTTCATGATGTACCATTATGGATATTTGCAGCAGTGTATGCTGTCTTATCCATTTTTGTCGTAATGTTAGGACCAGGTGGATTTGATAAGGTAGAAAACCTATTTGCAGTCATTAAGGTTGCGGCAATCGTGATGTTCATCATCCTATCTATGCTTGCATTCTTCAAATGGTCTCAAGGAATTACAGGGAAACCTGGTATACCTCAAACCGAAAAAGAATTATTTTCAGGAGGGATGGTAGGTTTTTGGTCATCGCTCATCTACGCATTTTATGCTTATGGAGGTATTGAGGTAATCGGTTTATTAGCTATGCAGTTGAAGGATAAGAAAGATGCGCCAAAAGCTGGAACAATCATGTTGATTACACTGATGGTCATATATGTAACTTCCTTAGCATTGGCTGTTATTCTCGTTCCTACCCATTCATTCACTGATAAAGAAAGCCCATTTGTAACGGCTTTATCCGGTTATCACTTATCATTTTTTCCCCATGTTTTCAATGGGGCAATTATTATAGCAGGATTCTCAACATTAACCGCCGCACTATTTGGTGTTACCAATCTTCTCATTACATTAGCAAAAGACGGTGATGCTCCATCACTTTTTGCGAAAAAGATAAAGTTTAAAGATCTTCCTCTATCTTCGTTAAGCCTTGGTGCAGTTGGATTATCAGGTTCAGTCATAACAGCGCTCCTGGTGCCAGGGAAGATATATGAGTACATCACAACTGCGGCCGGAATTTTACTTATGTACAACTGGTTTTTTATCATCATCTCTTCAAATAGGATAATAAAGCTAAGGAAATTGGAAAAGTTTTTGTCATTTATAGGAATGATTTTGATAATCGCTTCCGTAAGTGGAACTATTTTGGAAAAAGAAATCCGTCCGGGCTTCTACATCAGCTTATTATTTGTCTTGGTGATCGGGTTTGTCTGTGTAATCATGAAAAAATCAACCTGGAATAAGGATATACATGATAACAAAAGCAGGTAAAGTACTTATTAATTTTAAATTTGAATGATAAAGAAAAAACACCACTACTTGGAGGAATATTGTATGACGGAAAAAAGGAGAGCCAATACCATTAATATGTTCTTTCCCTATCCATTACCTAAATTACCGTCTAAAAGCCGAGGCGGTTCTATTTTGTTACGGTATCGCCTACCATACTAACTAATCTAAGCCTTGGTAGGAATGATACTCCCCTATGAAAAAGTAAGACTTAGCATTAGCGACGACAACTAAATGTTCTTCCATTACTGTCCTTCTTTTGATTCTAGAAAAGAATTTATTGATTCATCCAATAATCTTTCCCGATTTGGATCTTCATTGACATCTGAATCTACTTCCATTTCTTGTTTGAATATGCCGTATGTGTCATCTTCTTTTTTATTTAATCCATTAGTTTGATCAACAAATGGAGCTTGATTGGTCCGATTATTTTTTTGATGTTTCATATGATCTCCCTCTTTAACAGATTTTTTGATTTAGTATGAACAATCCAATCCGATTTATTGGAGTTTCACTTTCCTATTGTGTGATTTAACATAACAATACGATGATTTTTTCTTTCTTCCCGCCTGCTCTTATTTCCAATCGTCAAGATAATCCATACACACTTCTTTTAATCCTTCCAATTTGTTTATAAGTGCATCAATATCAGACGTATGTATTGTATCTACCACCATGTTATCTTCTTCAGTTATTGAATGTATGTGTATCTCCATAGATCCGTCCCATCTGACATTCGCATCAAATGTGCCGTCTTCATCCTGCAGTTCTAATCCAATAATTTTTTCGTCCTCATTCAAATGCTTTGACTTGATTATCCACTTCATTTTTACACCACCTTAGAAAATAACCGCTTGGATTTAAAGGTATATTTTTAGTTTACCCTTTTTTACAAATTGCCATTAATCATTGGGGGAATCTTCGGTAACCTAATCGCTTCTTGAATTAGCACGAATTTGGCATGACCTTAAAATATAAAAAATAACCCTTAGGATAATCATTGTTATGCCAAAGGTTATTAAGTGTTAACCTATACTGCCTTCCATTCCCGAACAGTTGACAAATCTTCTTGTGGAACGCTCGATTGGATAATGTTTGTTGGGGAATGTTCTTTATCTGTCCAAAAAGTCCTACTAAAAGATACAAAAATATAGCAATGATGGATTTCCATTACTGAACAATAAAGTAAATAGGGACACTTGCCAATGATTTTGTAAGGATAAAACTCCTAGTTTCTTATAAGCTCTAGAATTTATAATTTAATAATTCAATCTCTTTTTTAAAATAATTTTGAATTACTTCCCTTTGATGCTTATTATATCGTGCACTGTAATGTTGGTGGTTTTTCCTTAAATTACCTTTTGCGTTAGGTAACTAACCATCAAAAGGAAGAGAAATCTTATTACAAATGGATTTTAAATCCCTTTCTAAATTTTCATATTTCCCAAGGTAGTCAACTACTGATTTGTTATTAATTGTATAGATAGGGAAGTTATAAGCATATTTATAACCTTCTCGTTCCAAGAATTCATCAAAGCTTTCTTTTTTAGGGTCTCTTACAAGAAAATAATATAAAAAGAAATAACTTTGTCCCAAGGGTTTCTATCGAAACAAAACTTATAATAAGAGTTCCAGATATCTTCCCCTATTAAAGATTTTATTTTGTTTGCGGAATCATGATTATAAAAATCAACTTGACCAATTTAGTAATTTTGTGGGTATTTCCCCAGGTCAGCTCTAATCTTCTCATCCTCAAACATGATAGGTGTGATAATATCTTTATCGCCACAATATCTTGACAATGAAATTTCAATACTAGTCCCTGCCGTTTTTTTTGTTTTTAAAAAAATAAATTTATATTTATGTGATATTATCATTACTCTTATTTCCTCTCCGTTTTATATGAAAGATTATCTTATTTTATTTAGAATTTCTTTATATGGAACGGCATTTTTCTTATATGAGGTTTCTGTAAAATAAGCCTTCTATATCGACTTAAAAATATCCCCCCTCGGAGGAAAACAAGTTCTGTTGTATAAAATGTATAAGAACTCCTTATGGCAAATGGATGCTAAAACACCCTATTAATTTTCAATTCCTACGCCCTTTTCATGAATAATTAAAAAATGATTAAGTACCCGCACAACGTGAAGTTATCCCGATACAGCTATTCTACTTTGCAGGTAATAGGTTCGCTGGTCCCCCTTATAGAAAAAATATTTTTATGACTGTTTAACACTCACCTTTATGTAAGTACCTGTACTAAAAGTACATACTTACATTTCTGTAGTGCGCAATTTATACTCAATATATAAATATACTTAAGGAGGACAAATCTTTGAAAACTCTTGTTATCGTAACACACCCAAGCATAGAATCATCCGTCATAAATAAGCGATGGGTAGAAGAACTAAAAAAATATCCGGAAAAGTATACTGTGCACGAATTGCATAAGGTTTACCCTGACGGAAACATTGATGCGGATAAAGAACAGCAATTAATTGAATCGCATGGTAATCTTGTTTTACAGTTCCCTATATATTGGTTTAATTGTCCACCTCTCCTTAAAAAATGGTTGGACGATGTTTTAGCTTATGGATGGGCTTATGGTTCAAATGGAGGGGATAAATTAAAGAATCGCAAAGTTGCTTTAGGTGTATCTGCAGGAATTAAAAAAGAAGATTACAGTGAAAAAGGACGGTATCGGTATACACTTGAACAAATATTAGTTCCATTTGAAACGATATTCCTGTATTGCAATGCAGATTATCGTTCATTATTTTCGTTTTATGGCAAAGAAAATGAGCCGGGTGGAAACGAAGAAGAAAATGGGCCGGGTGCAAGAGAGTTGGAAAAAAGTGCTCAGGATTATTTGATTTTTATAGACAGCCTCTAATAGGAAGAGCTTTATTGAAGCTATAAAAAAAGAAATAGTTCCTTGTACAAAATAGCTGTACCTACCGCTGTACAGCTCACAAATCTTATAAACGGTTTTTCTCTCCCCACTCGCACATCATATTTAATAATGGAACAAGAGAAAGGCCACGATCAGATAATGAATATTCAACTTTTGGAGGTATTTGGGGAAATTCCTTACGTATGATAAGCCCATCTGCCTCCAGCTCTTTTAACATGATGCTTAGGGTTTTAAAAGAAATGGTACCGATACTTCGTTTCAACTCATTATGCCGCATAATTTTATTTTCAGAGAGCCAATACATAATAATCATTTTATATTTACCTCCTATTATGGATAACGTATATCCAAAGCCGGTGTCTTTTTGTCCCACACCAGTCGGAACACAGGTTTTTCTGATTTTACGTTTCATTAGTTACACTCTCCTTTAGGTAAGTATATTGATATAAATGTGTATACTTTATTATAGATCATTATGAGTCTTAAAGGATGTAAAAAAGATTGCTACAAAATATTGCTATATCTTTAATGCGAATAAATTTTAACAAACACCCCTTAAATCGACTATTAAAAAACTTTTTCTTTATTCAATTATTTGGCCGTTAGATAGAATAACTGCCAAGTCCTGTTTATTTGACAATCCTGCCTTTAAATAGAATAAATTAGGAATTCCAATAACCCTTGGCATAATCGTTGTTATACCAAGGGTTATTGGATGTTATCCGATTGGACCTTCCATCTCGAACTTGATTAAACGACAGTTCTACAACGATTAAAGATGAAAACGCGCATGTAAACATCAGCTTTAGAACAAGAATCGTATACAACACTTCTTAGTAATCGAACATTAAAAGTAATCTTTTGTGGTCAAAACTTGGTCATTTTTTAATAAAAAAATGTTTTCCACGAATCTATACTTGCATTTCGCCTGGTTTTCGATCGGCATATAGGGTATTGTTTTCATTTTCACACGCTTCTCTATAGCATTTTCTGACTGATACAACAGTTCGCTCCAACGCTGATCATCTAACCACTTCACTGTTGAACACTCCTTTTTCGGCTTTTTTACTCGTTTGTCTAAAGGTTTATATCGGTATTGAATGGATTGGATATGTGATGCTGGATTGCTTGAATTGATTGATTAAAAACAAACCTGTACATCTTTCTCTTAATTTATAAGCTTCGTTCAAGCTCTCTTGCACCAGGTCGTTAGAGATGTGCAAGTCAACAGCAGTCGTGGGACCACCAACTGTTTTCAATAGCTTTCTAAGCTTACTCGGATCAGGCAGTTCATCAATTAAGTCTTTTATGGCACCCCAATGTTTTCTTAATGATTCATTATAAGAGGTCTCTTTGGATAGATGTTCTACATCCAACTGCTCTCCTAATTGTTTGTATAATTCAGTAATGATCGCCGTTGCGACACCGATCTTTGCACCATGCAGCAGCTGTTCTTCATTTTTTTCAAGAAGATCCATTTCCCAAAAGTGAGACAAGTGATGTTCTCCACCAGATGCTGGCCTTGAGAAGTCAAGAAGAAGCATGACCAACCCGGATTCCGCCAGAGAATGCATCAAGATTGCAATCCCATCAGCACCACCTTGTGCAATCATATCTGCATTCGAAACACATGTTTCAAGTGAACGCCTCGTGATATCAGAAGCCAATTGGTTATAGGGTTCGTTTCCGATCAATTCTGATATTTTCCAATCAAGCAATGAGGTGTACTTACCTAAAATATCACCAAAGCCAGCGGCAGTCAGCTGCTTTGGAGCTGCAGCCAAAAGATCAACATCTGCAAAAACAGCCAGGGGTGAAGTCGTTTGAACGGTTTGCTTCATTCCTCGAAATAATAACGGAGCACCTTTTGAAGTAAAACCATCAACTGATGCAGCTGTCGGGACAGATATGAAAGGTATGTTCATTTTATATCCTATAAAACGTACGATATCATGGACGGTTCCCGTCCCAACTGCTATCAAAGCATCCGTAAATGGCGGTATTTCTGTAAATAATTGAATGAGGGTTGGTTCGTCTGCAAGTACCTGACCGTGTTGATTGGGCTGCAAAATGATCAACTCATGGGCAATATGATTGGGCAATATTTTTGAAAGCTGCAGCCCCGCGGCTTCATTTGTATGTTTGTCTGCTACTAAAATAACGTTTTTAAAACGCTTTGATTCCATAAATAGGGGAATCTGTTGCAAGGCTCCTTTTTCGATCGTGACTTCAGGAAGGACAGCCCCTTCATGTTGAAGGTCCTTTGCCAACCCCCTTATTTCTGCTATTATCTGCAAGATTACACCACCCAACTAATTTTATTGCGAGGCTGAACCTTAGTTACGCTTATACTGGATTCCTCAACTTTTCAACTACACCGAACTACCTTCTCGCTGAAAAGTTCTCCCTTCCAAGTATAAAGAAAACCGGACAAAACCAAGCCTCTGGCGTAGGCCGCTTATACTGAAATCCTTTCAAGTTTCGGATCGTACGCTCCTTTTGAAGTTAATGTCAGCAAATCGTTAAGACGGTTACAGACATTGCTGGTAGCTCGACTTCCAAAGTATGCTCTGCAACACTGTAATGTTTAAATGGGATTGGTTTAACATTCTCAGGTTCATCGAATGTATTTCGGGCATCCATAGAGGAAGAGGTAAGGATACGGCCAGATACCTCCGCTAATGAAATGTCACCACGCATGTCAAGGTGAATCGTTGAAGCCTTATTTTGACCTTTGAGCAATATGGTCTCCTGTTTTGTACTCTTGGGTACAGGCAACATCAAAACGCCTCCCTATTGTTCACTTTACTATCCATTATGATTTGTTTAAACGAATGACGTTCCAAGAAGTTTTTGGCAAGCTAGCTTCCAACATACCTTCTTCCAGAGTGGATTGGCCGTTTCCATGAGGAGTTACAGCCTGATGGGATGCTGTATTGACCGCTTTCAAATCATCATTTTCAAGAACGATATGTTCTGATAATCGATATCCTTCAAAGCTTCTTACATCACTGGATACTGTGATAGATTCTTCCAAATTTTTATTTACTATAAAGATCGTTACTTCTTCTTTTTCTTCATTATAAACAACAGCACTATCTATATAAGGTACGTCTGTATAATCTTTGCTGTCATACTTTGGAGACGTAAGGATCGGTTTGATTGATATACCCCGACCATAAACGGATGCATGCATATATGGGTAAAAGATAGTTTGTTTCCATGAACGACCTGTATTATCAGTCATAATAGGAGCTATTACATTCACTAGTTGCGCTAAACATGCCATTCTAACTCGATCCGCATGTTGTAAAAATGTGATCAGCATACTGCCGACTAACAGGGCATCTTCGAAGTTATAATGATCTTCTAATTGAGGCGGTGCAACTGTCCATGGCTCAATTTTCTTGTCTTCCTCATTCGAGTGATACCAAACATTCCATTCATCAAAACTGAGGTTGATGGTCTTTTTGCTGCGATGTTTCGCTTTGATATAATCACACGTAGATATGACGGTCTTGATAAAGTAATCCATATCCATATTTTTTGCTAAATAGTTTCCTGGATCATTTACATGGTTACCGTAATATTGGTGAAGCGAAATATAATCTACTTCCTCATATGCGTGGTCAAGCGTGATTGCTTCATATTCCGGGAAGGTAAGCATTCTAGTATTTGAACTGCCGCATGCTACCAATTCTATTGTCGGGTCTACTAGTTTCATTGCTTTTGCTGTTTCTTTCGCTATTCTTCCATACTCATGAGCGGTCTTATGACCGATTTGCCAAGGTCCATCCATTTCATTTCCAAGACACCAAGTTTTAATACTATGAGGAGTTTCATAACCATGTGATTTTCTTAGATCGCTCCAATAGGTACCACCATGGTGATTCGTATACTCTAATAGGTTTCTAGCTGCATCTATGCCTCTAGTTCCCAAGTTGACAGCCATCATTACCTCAGCATTGACTTTCTTTGCCCAATCTACAAACTCATTTGTTCCTAGTTCATTCGTTTCAATCGTGCGCCAAGCTAATTCCAATCGCCGTGGTCGGTCTTCTTTGGGGCCGACACCATCTTCCCAGTTATACCCTGACACAAAATTCCCCCCAGGATACCTGATGATCGGAACATTCAGTTCTTTGACGAGATCGATAACATCTGTACGAAATCCTTGTTCATCTGAATCTGGATGCTCTGGTTCATAGATCCCACCATAAACAGCTCGCCCAAGGTGTTCAATAAAGGATCCATAAATCCGTTCATCCACTTTTGCAATCTCATAGTTTTTATCTACAATCATTTTTGCCTTTAGTGGATTAGCCACTACAATCACTCCCTAAGAATATATTTATGAATTTGTGCTCATTTTCAGAGTCTTCAATCAGACAAATCATCACTTTTATGTACGAACATATATATTATAAAAGAGAAAAAAATAAAATATGTACGTATAAGTTGTTATACTCAAGATTATATAGAAATATTTTGTAAATTTCAATGTTTTTTGAATATTATAAATAAATATATTCCAATCTGACAAAAATAAATAAGGGTCGACTCTTATGAATAGAGTCAACCCTTTAGTAACCGAATCTTTATTGATGGTATTCTTTCGTAGAATTTCGAGTGATCAGCTTTGGTTCGAATATGACAGATCCTACCTCATCCGATTTCTTATGATGACCATTTGTTTCTTTAATCATTTCTAACATCATTTTAGCAGCCTTTTCCCCCATCTTGCTTTGAGGGTGTTCAATCGTAGTCAGCTTAACCTCTGAAACTTTGGCTAAAAATGAATCATCATACCCAACGATGGAAATATCATCTGGTATTTGCAAATCCTTTTCTCGAAGAACATCCAATAAGTTAATGGCGAGCTCATCATTATAACAAACGATTCCAGTTGGTCTATCGCCATTCGTTTGTTTTAACAATTCATCCAGTTCTTTCATTGGTTTTTGTTTCTTCTCTAGGGTGTTATATGAGATGATATTTTTTGGGTTTATAGCTAGATGATGGTTACGATGAGCTTTAATATACCCTTTCATCCTCTTAGAACCTTGGATATCATCCGTTTTAAAAAAACCTACGATGTTATGATGACCTTGTTTAATCAGGTGTTCCGTCTGGATATATCCACCTCTTTCATCATCCATCACGATGTGTATCGGTTCAAGTTCATCATAGTATGCGTTGATCATGATATACGGAATGTTCAATCGTTCTAAATTCAGATAATAATTGATGTTGGGATTGGCAAAAGCGCTTTTTGTCGGTTCTACAATAACCCCATCATATTGTTGGGTAATGATTCTTTCTAAAAATCGCTTTTCGTACTCATGATCATTATTCGTACTAAATAAAGTGACATGATAATCATGTTCGCTCAAATAAGATTCAGCACCCCTTATAATGGAGGGAAAAATATAGTCAGATATATATGTTGTAAGGATCGCAATATTTTTGGAATTTCTGCCATTATTGCTACCCTCTTTTGCCGTTCTATCGACGCAAAAAGTCCCTGCACCTTGCTCCCGATAAAGCCATCCCTGACTAACCAATTCTCCTATTGCCAACCTGATGGTATGACGACTTACATTAAATGTCTTCATCAGTTCGCTTTCTGAACTGATCTTTTGATTCGGCTGAAAGGTACCGTCTAAAATTTTAGACATAATCGCTTTTTTGACAATATTGTATTTTGTTTCCATATATACACCTCAAAAAAAGCTCTAGCAAGATCCCGTCCAAATATCAATCGCTTTCACAATGATAATGGTATGATTGTAATCTTTTATAACTGAGATCCCTCCACCGAGGGTCCCTTCACATTGTGAATTCCGAATATAAGCTACGACTAGATGAACGGATGTATTTTTACGTAATATCTTTCCACTTATCCGTACACTAAGATTAGAGAACATCTATCCATTTGTCAATATTCTAAGTAAATCCTCTATAATATAGCTTACCGAGTATATAAGAAAGGACGAAATGAATGTTTAGGGCTCATTTAAAATAAAGCGGGGCAATCCCATAAATGCCTCACTCTCTCCGTTTCTAACAACATTTAGAAAAAATCGCTGTTTTGATACTAAATGTTTTGATGGAGGTGTCTGACACTTTCTTTTGTGACAGCCCCGACCCTTCTGTTTTAATCAATTAATTTTAGGCTCTCCAAACAACCTCATTAAGCTTTAATTGATTTTTCAAGTGTCTGGAATTCGTGTCCTTATTAATAACCACACATTCAATGCCCGTCATATCCGCAAAATCACAGAGCTGGTCTGTTGTAACTCCAAATGAAAATGCAGTATGGTGTGCACCACCAGCATAAATCCATGCTTCTGTTGCTTCACTTAAAGAAGGTTCTGGTTTCCAAAGTACTTTTGCAACTGGTAGGTTTGGTGTTTCAATTCCTGGTTGTTCTGCCTTCACTTTATTAATAACTAATCGATAACAGCCACCTAGTTCAATCAATGAAGCATTGACTGCCTCTCCACCTTTACCATCAAATACCAAACGTGCTGGTTCATCTTTCCCCCAATACTAAGAGGATTCACTAAGATTTTCGGCTTC
The DNA here is from genome assembly GCF_020179385.1 of Alkalihalobacillus sp. YIM B00296. Classification (GTDB taxonomy): domain Bacteria; phylum Bacillota; class Bacilli; order Bacillales; family Fictibacillaceae; genus Pseudalkalibacillus. The sequence continues at coordinate 29,269 of NZ_JAIBLJ010000009.1, forward strand.
GTTGCTGCAACGGTCGGGCATATCTCAAGCATATGAGAGATGGATATCAGAGCAAGTCATTCTTCAAGGCATTAGACCCAAGGTTAGAAGAATTGGTTGCTACAAAATTAAGGGGAGAAATATCGCCTCTTGGCGACCAATACAGCTCTGCCTGACTCAGTTCCAAAGTCGATTCCGATGGTGTATTTTGTCCCCATCCTGATAACCTCCCTACCTTTTCTGTCCGTAATAGGTGTTTGACCCATGTTTTCTAAGGTAATGCTTGTCTAACAAAGCTTGATCCATTTCCATCAAATCTGGGTTTATTTGATAGGAATGAAGCGCCATTTTGGCAGCTTCCTCTAATACAACAGCGTTATGAACGGCATCATCAGGATCCTTCCCCCAATTAAACGGGGCATGACTATGAACGAGCACGCCAGGGATTTCCTGAGGACTGATATTCTTAAATGTTTCAACAATGACGTTTCCTGTCTCCCGTTCATAGTTTCCTTGAATCTCCTGAACTGTCATTCTACGAGTACAGGGAATTGCACCAAAGTAGTAATCTGCTAGGGTCGTGCCTAGTGCCGGAATCGGTTTACCAGCTTGAGCCCAAGAAGTGGCCCAAGGTGAGTGGGTATGGCCTACACCACCTATATTTGTGAAGTTTTTATATAAAACAAGATGTGTCGGAGTATCAGATGACGGTTTAAGTTTACCTTCTACAACATTTCCTTCTAAATCCAGTACAACCAAATCATCAATGGACAATTCATTGTAAGGAACTCCGCTTGGCTTTATTACAACCAGCCCTGTTTCTTTATCGAAACCCTACATTTCCCCAAGTAAAAGTTACTAATCCATGCTTAGGCAAGGCTAGGTTTTCTTCTAAAACCTGTTCCTTCAAACTTTTTAACATTTATATCCACTCCTTCCTTTTATACGAACCTACATATACGTATGTATTCTTAAATTAATTACATATTAATATAATTTGTACGTACGAACAATAATTAAGGGTGAAATAACATAACTATATTTTTTATTATTGTTATTTAATGAAGATATTCGTTTATGGTAACTTGTTGTAAACGGGAGAGCGAAGGGAAGGGATCCATTAGCCTTCGTTGAAGTTATGTGTACCCCTTGGTCATTTAGACAAAGGATAGCTGAAACACCCCCCCTGAAAGGGTTCATATGAGTTAAAAACATTAAATGTGGGGCTTACTAATCTGGCAGTCGGAGATGTACTTATGTAAAATCCATCAATCTCATTTTTCAACGTACTTAAAACAGGTTAACTGAAAATTTTCAACAAAGAGTACAATATACATAATGTCAGTTTTAACAAATCGAAAAAAAGTGAACCTCTCCAATTCCATGAACCCTTTCCTTTTCATTTAATAATCCCAAAATTCGTCTGCTGAATATTGAATTATGTTGAAATCATAAGATAAATGCAATATACTGTAACCATTATTTCAATACTATTTAAAATATTTAAATAATTCTATTTCGAGGGATGTGAATAACAAAACTTATCTACGAGATTGTATATGATGAAGTAGATAAAAATAAAGAAGGAATTTTGAAGGCAGGTGAATATTGAAGATTAATGAAAGCTCATATATTAGATCTTCAAGAAGATTTAAACAATAACGTAAGAGAATAAACCCGATAAAAGATTTAAGGGTAATCTTATTGCAAATTGGCTCCTTTTGAATACCATAAACACCCCGAAGGCTGTAACTGCATAAAATAAACTTTTGTATAATCCCTCTCCCTTGAGTTTTGTGGAAGGTATTACTAAATCAAAAAAATTCCAATATTCATTAGTTAGGTGGTAAAATACAATACTAATAAAGGTGATGGAAATGAGTCTATTTAAGTATGATAGTCGAACGTATCGTTTCATTGATAGATTTTCCCAGATTTTACTTCTAAATATCCTTTGGATTATCACTTGCCTTCCCATTATTACCATTTTCCCCTCAACATACGCTATGTTTGGAGTAGTAAGACAATGGACTTTGAAAAATGAAATTAATATTTTCTCTGCTTTTTGGACCTATTTCAAGGAAAATTTTAAACAATGTATTTTACTAGGGTTTGTTTGGACAATAACAGGTTCAATATTGCTTATGAATCTTAATTTAACCTTTCAAATGCCACATACGTTTTTAAAAATAGTTGCAACCTCAGTCTTAGTATTAATGATCTTTTTATTTATAATTACTTCTACTTATTTATTTCCCGTTTTAGTTCAATATAAAGCAAAATGGTATTCTATCATTCGTAATTCATTTCTCTTTTCAGTGGGACAGGCCTCAATTACACTAGTAAATATATTAATAGTGGTTATTTCATTTATCATAATTAGTTATATGCCAATAAGTTTCTTTTTTATAGGAGGATTGTCATCCTACAGTATTTATTACTTATGTAATAAATCATTTTCTAGACTTCAAAAAATAAAAAAAGATAAAACTCCCGATGAGAAAATTTTATATTCTTAAAATTGAACATTCCGAAATACTCCTGGATTGGATTTGGCATCGAGCTGTATATCTAATTCCTCTCATGTCTTTATTTCTACTTATTCCGAAAAAAAGCCCTCGTGTTTGTTCACGAAGACTTAATAAATGCAAAATATTAGAAAAATAGAGCCTATAAAACCAACAATTCTTTAGGCGAATGGGTTAATACTTCATTTCCATTATCGGTTATAAGTATGTCATCTTCAATTCGAACCCCTCCGATTCCAGGTAAATATATACCGGGTTCAACGGTTACCACCATACCAGCTTGTACCACATTGTTGCCAGTAGTTGAAAAGAATGGATTCTCATGAATATCTAAGCCGATCCCATGCCCTGCACCATGCCCAAAATATTCCCCGTACCCTTTCGCTTTTATGAAATCACGTGGTAAAGCATCTACCTCTTTTGTGGAGAGTCCTGGTTTTAAACCTGACAACCCACGATTTAACGCCTCAAGAACAATTTGATATACTTCTCTTAACTTCTCTCCTGGATCTCCAACCGCAACTGTTCTGGTCATATCAGACCGGTAACCATTATAATACGCACCAAAATCTAATGTAACCATTTCTCCTTTTTCGATGGCTTTTTCAGATGCAACCCCATGTGGCAGAGCTGAACGATAACCTGAAGCCACAATAGTATCAGAACCTGAGGATGTCGCACCTTCTTTCCTCATGATATATTCCAACTCATTGGCTACTTCCTTTTCCGCCAATCCAGGACGAATTAATTCGACTATATGGGTAAATGCTTTATCAGCAATCTTAGCTGCCTCTCGTATTATATTGATTTCTTCTTCTAACTTAATTTCTCGAAACCTTTCAACTACCCCTGATAATGGAACAAGTTCAACATTTATTTTATCCCTATATTGAAGATACTCCCCATAAGTCATGTAGTCTTTTTCAATTCCAAGCTTCTTGATCCCCATTTTTTCTACATGTTCAGCTAATTCTTCAACAGATCGTTTATACAAAACAACTTCATAGTTTACTGCTTGTTCTCCAGCCTGTTCTTCATAACGAGAATCAGTTAATAATTTTGCCTCTCTTTCTGAAATGATCACAATGCCAGCGGATCCGGTAAAATTAGTCATATAACGTCGGTTTGAGCGACTGGTAATCATCATTCCATCAATACCTACTTCTTCAAATCGATTTCTAAGACTTTGTAATTTGTCCATATTGACTTTCGTTGTCATAATCAACCTACTCCTCTATAATTTTCAGGTAACTATCCTTTAATACCTGTCAGACTAATCCCTTCAATGAAGTATCTTTGTCCGATAAAGAAAATAAGAACAGCCGGTATGACCATTACGGCAGCAGCTGCCATCATTAAGTTCCAATCAGATGAATAAGAACCTTTTAGCTGTAATAACCCTAATGCCAATGTGAATTTGGATTCATCATTTAAATAGATTAATGGACCAAAAAAGTCATTCCATACATTCGTAAATGTAAAAAAGCCGATTACCAACATTGCAGGCTTCACTAAGGGAAGTAATATTTTAGTGAAAATTTGAAAATAACTAGCACCATCTATTAAAGCAGATTCATCTAATTCTTTAGGGATATTCAAGAAAAATTGACGCATCAAGAAGATGAAAAAACCTCCCCCTCCAAAAAAGCTCGGGAAGACCAAGGGCCAATAAGTATTAATACCGCCAAGTTTTGACCACATCATAAAGGTTGGTATTAAGGTGACAGCAGGTGGAAGCATCATTGTAGCAATGATTGCTCCAAACCATATATTCCTACCAGGAAACCTTAATCTAGCAAAAGCATATCCGCATAAACAACTTGTAAAAACCGTTCCTATAAGGCATGGTATAAGGATATAGAGTGTATTTTTTACATACAGCCCAAAATTGATAATAGAGAAAATTTCAGTATAGTTACTCCATATAAAATCTTCAGGTAGTAGCTTAGGGGGAAATTCAAAAATTTCAACGTTAGTCATCAGAGAACTACGAATAAGCCAAAAGAATGGAATAAAGCTTATCAAAGCACCAATAATTAAGATGATTAATGCAATATTTTTTTTAATTGTTTTCGCCTTCATCTATTTTGCACCTCCATAGTGAACCCAGTCTTTTGAGCTTCTGAAGATGAATAGTGTAAAAAGGGCAATAATAATGAATAGGATCCATGCGAGTGCACTAGCGTATCCCATATTGTTTTGTAGGAAGGCTTCCCGGAAAATGAGATATACATAAAAAAATGTTGCATTATTAGGCCCACCCTCTGTCATTACGTAAGCCTGAGTAAAAGCCTGGAATGACCCAATTAATCCCATGATGAGATTAAAGAAAATAACCGGTGTAATGGTTGGAATCGTAACATATCTAAATTTATGCCAAACGTTTCCCCCATCGATATCAACCGCTTCAAGAAGTTGTTTTGGGACATCCTGTAACCCGGCAAGGAAAATAAGTGCCGTTCCTCCACAACTCCAAATGCTTAAGAGGATTAACGATGGAATGGCAGTGGACTCATCGTATATCCACATCAGTGTCGGTAATCCTAAAAAATCTAAAATGGTATTAAGTAATCCAAAATCTGGATTAAAAAGCCACAACCATAGTATGTTAGAAGCAACAGCAGGAACGATGACTGGTAGATAGTACATCGTTCTAAATACCGATTGACCTTTAACATTCATATTCATCAACAGAGCGACAATCAGAGCAGACAGAAGGGTAAATAATGTACTTCCGAAGGCAAAATAAAAAGTAACCCATAGAGACTTTTTAAAATATATGTCGTTAGTAAAGATATTGACATAGTTTTGAAATCCCACCCACTCTGATGCCCCAATAATTTTCCAATTTGTAAAACTCATAATCAAACTTGCAATCATAGGTCCTATTGTCCAGAGAAGCAAGCCTAAAATGGCAGGCAAAGCAAATATATAGCCTGCTATAGCTTCCTTTCTGTGAAGGCTACGAATTTTTGTTTTTTTTGTAATTGCCTTAGGAACACCTGTTCCTACCTTAATCTCCTTTTCAAGATTCATATGACCCCTCCTTTTCATAGCTTTATAAGGAAGAGAAAGTCACGAATATTCAGTGAATTTCGTGACTACCTCAGATTAATTACTGTATTTGTCACCAAACTGCTTCTCTATTTTCGGCATAATATCATCCTTCACAACTTCTTCTGCACTCTTTTCACCACTCCAAAGTTGATCAAGGGCAGGAGTTAAAATTTGACTGACCTTGCTTCGATCTTTCCAGTAATAATTAGGATTTTGATGAACATTGTTCATAGCCCAATCAATAACCGCTTCTTTATACTCAGGCGGATGAACAGGGTTGTCTGTCCATTTTTTAATAAGTTCAGGATCTTTATACCATTGCACTTCGTTCGGCATCCACAAACCACTTTGAATTAATGGCAATGAATTTTCAGGATCCATTATAAATTTAAGAAATTCTTTTGTTTCATCCCAATTTTCCTTTGAGTTTTTAGTGTCAAATACTACTATAGGAGTCCCCTCACTAGAGGTTACAGGTTCCTTGAATTTAGGTAAAACGCCAATTCCTAAATTCAGGTTTTTGTCGACCTTTGCTTTTCCCAGTTCCTGCAATGCCCACTGACCATCAAGGGTCATTCCTACTCTTTTGGTTAATAAGGCTGTATCAACATTAGGGATTGTGGATAAGTCTGATGGTTTTGGCATAACATGATGAACATACATTAAATCAGCAATTTTTTGTAATGCTTCAATAGTTTCCGGCTCATCAATCAAAATGTCTTTACCATCAAGTGAAACAATACCACCACCGTTACTGTAAATATAAGGTTCATATCTTAAGGAGAAATTATTAACCCCATAGGTTTTAATGTTTTTGGGATCAAAGCCTGAGTCATCAGGATGTTTTCCATTTCGATCAACAGTTAATTTTTTTGCAACATCGATGAATTCCTCCCAAGTCCATGCATCTTCTGCCTTTGTAGGTGGATATGGGATATTTTTTTCATCAAATAAATCCTTGTTATAATAGATGTTGTATACTTCATTTGCTACACTAGCTCCACCAATAGGGCCATCATCATCAAACTGGAAAATAGCATAATCTAATTTTTCATTGATTTCTCCAGATTCAAAAAGGGGTTTCAAATCTTTTATCTTCCCGTTTTCAAGCCATGTGGGTAATGAACCTTCAGAAAAATATCCAAGGTCTGGCAATGTATTCGAAGAGGCCATAGTATTCATTTTTTCCAGATAACTTCCTTGAACTTGTTGTGGATTGACTTGAATTTTAGGGTGGGATTCGTTGAAATCCTTGATTAATCCTTCAATTGCTTTTTTTTCTAATGGTCCCCCCCAGTAAGTAAATTTCAATTGTACGACACCATCTTTTTTAGTTGTTCCTGTTGCATCGGTCCCACCTAGACAACCGGTTATTAAACTAGTAATTAAAAACAGAATTGAAAATATGGTAATGCTCTGCTTAATTCTCACCATTTGATACAAACCTCCTATCAATGTTGGAATACCTCTTTTCAACTAGTTTTTTTCATTAATCCAAACAAGCATTTCCCCTGCCCCTCGATTGCACCAGGCATAATAGGGTATTGCTTTGATCTTTGTAGGTTTTTTTTTAGATCCTGCAGGTTGATAAAGTTGCTCGTCCCATCCATAGTCATCTAACCGTTCAGCGTCTCCTGTAATAACAGTCATGCCTCCAAGAAAATCCTTCTCAAAATGAGCGTTGAGTTGGCTATTCAGAGGAAGGTGAATGCTCGGTAAATTACCTCCATTATCTACCTCTTCTAAACAATAAACGAGTGGTCCACGTTGAATAGCAACTTTACCTACATTCGCTCTAACATTTGGATGCGCTTTCATTTTTTCAATTGTCATAGGAAGGTTTAAGTGAATTTCATCCCCCTTTCGCCATATGCGAGAAATATAGGCATAGCCTTTTTTTACATCATCATTAAGATCGATGACATCCCCATTAACCTTTAAAATCGCTCCTTTGGACCATCCAGGGATCCGGAGGGCAATTGTAAAAACAGCTTCTTCTTCAGGGAGTATTGTTATTTTTATATCTCCATCCCAAGGAAAATTTGATTTCTGGAGAATTTTGACCTTTTGTTCTCCGATATCGAGTTCTCCTTCACTTCCCACATAAAGGTGGACATAAGCTTCGTTTTGATCTGCAGAGTATACATAATGTCCAATGGAGGTAATTAGCCTTGCCAGATTAGGTGGGCAACAAGCGCAACTGAACCATTTTTGCCGTTCAGGTTTTACATGGATCCTATCGTTTCTTTTCAAACTGGCTTTTGGCCATACTTCTAATGGATTTACGTAAAAGAACTTCTTTCCGTCTAAGTCCATTCCGCTTATCGTTCCGTTAAAGAGAGCACGTTCCATCACATCGGTATATTTACTATCCTTTTCAAGGTTCAACATTCTTTTTGCCCAAAATACTAAACCTATGGAGGCACAAGTTTCGGTATAGCATAAGTCATTGGGAAGGTCATAGTCGAAAGAAAATGCTTCTCCATGGCGCATAGAGCCTACACCTGCTGTGATATACATTTGACGTTGAGTAACATTTTCCCATAATCTTTTAGAAGCTTCTTTTAACGTTTGATCATTTGTTTCTGAAGCCAAGTCAGCCATTGCTGTATACATATACATGGCACGAACAGCATGCCCAATTGCTTCTTTCTGCTCCCTAACAGGCAAATGTGCTTGATGATAGCTATAGTTCCCATATTCATCACTCCACCAAGGCTTTTTTTCATCATCTCTTTTTTGTTTTTCAATATCAAAATAATGGGGAGTTTTACCCCGTTCATCAATAAAATACTTACTTAAATTCAGGTATCGTTTATTATTTGTCACTCTGTAAAGTTTCACAAGCGATAGTTCTATTTCCTGGTGGCCAGGATATCCAGGTAGTTGATTTTCCCCATGACCAAATATTGAATCAATATGATCAACGAACCGAGACATGATGTCCAATAATTTTCTCTTACCAGTAGATTGGTAATAAGCAACCGCTGCCTCTATCATATGACCTGCACAATATAGCTCATGGTGATCTCGTAAGTTTGTCCATTTTTGATCTGGTTCGTTTATAGTAAAATAAGTGTTTAAATATCCGTTTTCTTCCTGTGCTCTTCCAATAAGATCAATCACCTCATCAGCTGTTTTTTCTAACTCAGGATTTGGATCCGTTTCCAAACTGTATGCCACTGCCTCTAACCATTTCGCCACATCGCTGTCTTGAAATACATAACCTTTAAACTCCCCTTTCGCTTCTTTCGCTGCGATTCGAAAGTTTTGAATCGAATGACTTGGTGGCGCATCTGGAATTTGATCATTTAATGCAGCCCATTGATAAGGAATCACTTCATTAATAACTACATCCCTATATTTACTCCAAAAATTGTCTGTTACTTGAACATCAGTTAATTTACTATCTACTGTTTTCAACGAATCAACACTCCTTATTGGTTCTTTCCAAGCGCGTCAAATTGTTTTCTACTTACTGTTCGTAAACCAAAAACTCTTCGAACCCTATGACCGTCGTGAGGTTTGAATGTAACTTTGATAATTTCATTTCCATTGACCAATTCCTGTGGAAGGACATGATTGATATTATAAAACTTATTCACTTCCTTGAACCCTTTAGTGTTATGAAGTAACACAGTATCATTTACCAAAATATCAAATTGACAATCTTGTAACTCTTTGGCTTCTGTATAAGTGATAATAAGCATCATTTCAGAATCAGGTTTTACTTTTAAATCATAGGAAAACCATCCGCCAACACCTGTTTGCCTGTATCCACGATTGTTAAGTCTCCCAACGCTAGTATAGTAACCATCAAAATTATGGTCCCTTTCAGGCTGCATTTCTCCTGGCTGAACATAATCTATTGTGCAATTTCCCAAAATTTTCATTCTTTTGCGAGCTTTGCGATACTCTTCTTCGACTTCCTTCCATTCTTCATCCGAAAATACATCCCAATAAACCGAGTACATTTTATCGTGCATCTTATAAAATGGATAAAGTTGTACATCTTTTAGGTAACCAACATTCGTTTGAAATGTATTCCGTTTCCCTTCCACTGGGTCAATCCACTTTTCTACTTTTTTGTCATTTGTAATCATAACCGGTGTGTATAAATGTTCTTTAGCCGCTGGATCATTCACTGGACCTAGTTCACCCGCAAGGACTAAAGGTCCGTACATTACAGCTACCCGGTTTGGATTATCAGGCATACTTTCAAGCCGGAGTGTCATTGGAATATAAACCTCTACCTGATCACCATCCAACCATGTCCTTTCAATTTCTATATAGGTCCCAGGGTTGCTATCAACTATCTGTACTTCCCCATTGACTCGTACTTGTATGCCGTTTTCAGCCCAATAAGGGTAACGTATTAACATGGAAAAATTCACTGGATCTTTAGTAGTTACCTGAAATTTAACTATGTCGTTTTCAGGATAAGTTGTCTCTTGTGACAACTTTATCCCTTTACTCTCCCAGTTAAGAGTGGATGAAATAAACTGGTTGATATAAAGTTTGTCTTTATCATGGAAATAAATGTTACTTCCGTAGTTTGCATGATTTTCCATCCCCGTTCCGATACAACAAGTAAAATCAAATTTCCTATTGTAATCTTTGAAACCACCCATATCCAATGATAGACAATAGCAAACGGATCCTTCTTCTGGATTCTGTGATGCTAAAATATGATTGAAAAGAGCTCTTTCGTAATAATCCGCCTTTTCTCCTGATGCCCCCCACTGAAATAAATGACTCGTCAGTTTTAACATATTATAAGTATTGCACGTTTCCGCAGTATGCGGACCGAGCCGATCATTTAACAAATCCGGCTCTCCAAAATATTCACTAAAGCTATTCCCTCCGTTTACATATGAGTGATGCTTTACGACACGATTCCAAAAAAATTCTGCAGTCTCTTTACGTTTTACATCATTAGTAAGTTCATATTGTCTAGCTAACCCAATTATTTTCGGTATTTGGGTATTTGCATGCTTCCCGGGTAAACAATCCACATTTTCCGAAAGTGGATCCAAAACTTGTTTATGCCAAAAACGTTCTGCAAGTTTAAGATATTTGATTTTACCCGTGTCAGCATATAAATCTGCTAAGACTTCATTTATACCACCAATTTCACATACCATTACCTCTTCCATTTGTTGGTCACTGAGGTTTAAGAATATACCGTGGAGCCAATTTGCAAGTTTAATTTCGATTTCCAATCCTTTTTTATTACCTAATAAATGATATCCATCACGCAATCCAGCCATGAGTTTATGTAGCGTATATAAAGGAGCCCATCCTCCATTTAAGTCAAACCCTTTTGACCAGATATTACCTGAAGCAACTTCAAGAAATATTTCTTTACCTCGTGGAATGCCTGAAACATAACCATCCCCATGTGCATTTTGACAAGTTTCAAGCTCATCAATGATATAGTCGAAACGCGCTTTAAATCTGATATCTTCCATAGATGCATAGAACATTGCACAGGCTGATAAGTAATGGCCGAGTGTATGACCCGATAAACTCATTGCCTCCCAGCCTTCATACTGTTGAGCTTTTGGTTCGAGGCCTGCATATTCTCTAAATCTTGCAAGTAGACGATCCGGTTCCAATTGAAGTAAATATTCTTTATTAAGTTCCATTGCATGTTTAAAAGGACCGTTTAAAATTTTTACATCTTTTAAATCAAATGGTTTCGCTTTTGTCTCAACTTGCATCTTTACAGCCATATTCATACTCCTTTTTGAAATATTAGTACAACTAGATAATTCATTCTCTATTTTCCTGTTTATAAAAATCCTCCTCTCTAATAATTTGACATTTAATTATGCAAGTATAATGACTGTCTCAGTCCTTACTATAGGCACAAAACATTATTTACGATTGTGGTTTTTAAAATTTGTTAAAAGAATATCGCAAGTAGGTATGACTTAAACACTTTTATCGTGTATCTAAAGATGAGTAACTGAGGATGGGGTGCGCAATTTGAAGAGTAAATAAAAGAAATTGGTCAGATAAAACAGATAAAACAAATATCTATGCTCGGTAGAAGAAGTGAAGTTTAAAAAATGAAATCTCAAATTTAATTTTCTCATGAGTCACTACGACACTATCAAACTAAAGGGAGATTTTATAATACAACTTCTTAAATAACCAACTGTTGCATTGATTATACGAATAAATCGATGAGGAGAGGATAAAAATGATATACATGTACGTATAAGCAGTTTTTTAAATTATATAAAATTATTTCAGAAAATTCAATGTTTTTTAACTAATAAAATAATATAATTAGTTGGCTTCAAGTAGTCTTCTACACAATTTGCTAAAACTTTTCCAGCACAATCATGTACGTATATTTATATTAATGATTTTAAAAAGGTCTAAATCTGTACGTATCAAGTAGATTAGACAGAAAACATATAAGTCCTTACCATTTGCAATTGTGTTAGGTGTCGTTTTATTTATTTTTATTTTAAGATTGGCTTTTACAGTAATCATTTGGTTGGTGCCACGTTAGTTAAAGTGAAAACCTTCACAATATCATTGATATATTCTAACTCGAATAATTCTAATTGCCTGAAAACGTTCCTCAACAATCCTGCCCTCTTGCTTAAGACCAAAAATCTTTGCTCTTGCTGCTTCATAGACCTGTTGTCTGTTCTCAAAGATCTTTCTAACCCTCTTTATGCCTTTGACCTCTTAATTCGCACGTCCCGTAAACATCCGCCAACTTAGCTACCTAGGCGGTACTTATTTCTCATATACTGCATGCCGATATTAAGACAAAAGAAAAAGCGGTTGAAAAAACGATCTACAGATACATTGAGTTTTTTACAATAGAAAACGAATTCATCTAAGGAATGGTCATAATATTTTTGATAGTGTCCCACTTTCTTGACAGAGGCCTAATCATACTAAAGTATCTGTTTTATCTTACCTTTTCCTGTCATATTATTATAAAAGGTAGGTATTATAGGGAGGTTAAATATGTTGAGGAAGAGTACAGATTCAGGTAGAAGGTCTGCAGTAATTACTGGAGTGTTATTAATAGCCGGGATGGTTGCAGGTATATTTAGTGTTGTTCCTGTTATATATGGAGCAGACTACATTGTCAAGGCTTTTACATATGAAAACCAGGTACTAACAGGAGCTTTTTTTCAGTTGTTAATGGTTGTTGCATATGTTGGTATTCCTATTTTGATGTATCCGATTTTAAGTAAGCATAATAAAGGTTTAGCTCTTGGATCTGTTGCTTTCGGTATTATTGCGGGTGTGTTCATTATTATTGGTGTAATCATTCTTCTGTTGCTATTGACATTAAGTCACGAATTTACAAAAGTTGGAACTCTGGATATATCGTATTTTCAGACCTTAGGTGGATTGTTACAGGCAGGACGTGATTTGGTGAACCATGTGGCAACGACACTGGCATTTGTTTTGGCTATGCTCTTATTTAACTGCATATTTTACCAAACAAAACTAGTTCCACGTTGGTTGTCAGTTTGGGGTCTTATTGGATCTACATTGTCCATATTGGCAAGCTTATTATTTATGATTCGCTTCATCGGTCTGGATGCAACCTACATGATGTTTAACATTCCAATAGCCTTTCAACAATTGATTTTGGCTATATGGCTAATCATTAAAGGATTCAACCCCACGGTACAGAATTCTGTATCAAATTAATATGAAGGCTCTAGAAAAGCAGGTGTAACTGAAATGAATAAATCAGAAAGTTTTTGGGACAAAACAGCAAATACATATGATCAATTTGAGAAGAAGGATGAACAGACTTACATCAATATAGTGAAAAAGCATCTCAAAATAAGCGACATTGTTTTGGATTACGGCTGGGGACCGGTTGAACTACAATGAAATTGCAGAATATGTGAAAGGGATTTATGCGATTGATATATCTTCTAATATGATAGGGATTGCAGATAAAAAGGCAAAAGAGCGGAATATTGTGTTCGAATTGACCATAAAAATGGTTATTCAAATCTCCCAATGTATTTTTCATTCCGATTCATCCTTTCTTAGTCTTAGGTTCTATCCAATCTCCGAGGTCCTCCGGTGATGTTGATCAAGACGTAAGAATAAAAAAGATAGTAATTAATATGTAGGAGGTTCTTCCTGTCATGGCTAGTTTTAGAAAACATTCAAACGGGACATGGGAATACCGTATTCGATATAAAGATCGTATCTCACAAGGGTATAGAGAAAAATCAAAGCGTGGATTTAAAACCAAAAAGGAAGCAACTACGTAAATTGAAATGGATCTTGAATATTATGGATTTTCGGAAGACGTAAATGAAAAAGTGGACAAGTATTTTGAAGATCGTTAGGTGGTTACGAACCATTGTGGTAAGGGATTATTTCAAAGAAATATATAAACGTGCTGGTCTTCCTGTATTATTCCGCACGTATTAAGGCATAGCCATGCGGTTCCTTTATTAATTATTTCTGAAAGACTAGGACATCAGAGCATAAAAACAACTGCTGATACGTATCTCCATGTCATTCCCAAAAAGTTAAGGATGAAGCATTGGAGCTGTACCAACAGTATACCAAATTAAATATTTAATTTTTTTGGGATGTTTTTGTAGGTGCATAACTACCTTTAACTAGCTACACCCTTGATATATAAGGCTTAACCTATACTACCTTCCATCTCGAACTTGATTATTTTAGGCTTTCATGCCATGTTATACAATCGTAAAAACCAGCATTTTTAACCTATTGCTTTTTAAACTAAATCAAACTTTTTCATATTTTTGTGGGTGTTTGTGGGGTACGTGGGTGCAAATAGAACTTAATCACCAACCCAAAAACAAAATTAATTTCGTTACAGCTTTCACCCAATTTAAAGGAAAATGAAACAAATATATAGAAAGTAGGGATGATTGAATCTATTAAGAAAGGTGATATGTGTTGATCAATCGAATGTTGGTGATTTCTCATTATAATTTATAATGAGAGGGGGATGAGGTTTTGGAGCTCAAGCCAAAAACGAAACGAATGATTTATACGGTAGTCGGTGTGTGGGCTGTCCTTTCATTGATTGGTGTTGTGGCTAACCCCTAAAAAGACCAACTCCATAATGGATGACCGGGTTTTATGCTGCTCTTTGGTCTAATTGGGAGCTCTGGAGCTTCAGTTATATCAATATCCAACTTTGGAAACTCCTCAAAAATTGATATTCGATTCATCCACATAAGTTCCAAGTAAATAGGAAGGTGATCGTGTGAACTACAAAAAGATCAATCGAAAGTTTGTGTTACTTTGTATGATCACGTTTTTAGTTGGTATGATTGTTTCACAAGAAAGTAAAGCGTACGGTTTTGGTATCATTCTCATTTCTACGATCGTGCTTTCAATCGCTTCGATTGTCAATATGAAGGTCAATAAACCTAAACAGAATAATGAATCAAAATAAAAAGATCAATCCTTTTCTCATGAAAATGATATCATGCTATATTTGACTTAATTATGGATTCTGAGCAAGATAAGGCTCATTACTAATCCCATTGGTGTGAGGCTTATCTTTATTGGGGGAATATTAATTGTTATATAAACCTTTTTCAATACCACTCAAAATTTCAAGGAATTGAGGCAAATGAAATGATAAATATAAAAGGCAAATTGTAATTAGTGCTAATAAAATAAATTTTCCCCATTCTAAAAATTTTCTTTGTTGTTCATTCAAGATTCTACTCCCCCTCTTAATAAAATTCTAAACTTGTTCATACTTCCTCTCCTTCATTCTAGAACATAAAAGCTCTCTAACCACACCGAGCGTGTTTTTACATATCGTATCCTTATCTATTCCTAATTCAATATCCAAAAGTGATTCGGCTAACACATCGATTTAAATTTCATCTTCAATACCTAAAGATTCTGCGATCACATGAACTAATCCAGAGAGAGCTTCATTTAGAAATTTTGTGTCGATTCCCTCATCTACATATCCACGACGTAGCAATTCTAAATCACGAATAACATGAATGGTTTCATCAATCATTTCCTGATTCATTAGTAAAAACCTCCATTAGTAGATTTTTTTCAATGATTATGTACAAAATTGTCCAAATAATTGTTTGATCTTGGATGCTTATTTTCCTTATATCGCTAAAACGTTCAAGGATTGTATGGTATCGCTACAAAAAGGCGAAGAGAAATATGATTCTTATCTTTATTCGCTCAAGGAAGTCAAACAAGAACTTTCAACTACGACAAAAAAGTCCTTTTTTATAGGGACTTTTTTATAAACTTATTTATTCATATAATCCTGTAATTCTTTTTCATATGCTTGCCAAGCCTTTCCATCGGTATTTTCATCATCTTTTGAAATATTGTATTTTTCCATTACTTTTTCTTTTAGTCCTGCACCATTGAAAAGCGCACCTCGTCTATTGCTGTGAAAATCCACTTCGTGATTTAACTTATGAACCGTTATACCCAATGCTTCAGCAAATGCGACTTGATCTTCCAAATCTGTAGGTGCATGTTTATCTATATAAGCATGAACTTCTTCGTCTGTCATAGTAATCCCATACTCTTTTTCGGCTAATTCTACAAAAGCGTTATTTGTCTCTAATGTTTTTTTCGCTTCTTGAATGGCTTGACTTGGAGTCGTTTCTTCACCATATAATTTATGGTAGGTCAATACACTAATGACAACATATTTAAAAATTCCCTTATCTAATTTTTTTATTTCAGGTTCTGCCTTTATTTCCTTAACGACTTGACCATAATTAAAATCTTGTTTGGGTTTTCTAGCTCCTCTATACGTATCCTTTTCAGCATTGGATCTCATTTCAGATCGATTTTTTTCTGTATCTGCATTAGCATTTTCGTTAAAATTCAGATACAAGATTCCAGAAAGCCCTATCAATACCACAATTGACAAGATTACTATTTTTTTAAATTTCAATGAAGTATCCTCCTTTGCTATCGAACATGCCAATATAATTTAAAAATGAATATTAAAAGACAAAAAAAGAAGGGCGTAATCCTTCCAATACCATAACTATTTACTTGTTGTATTTTTCTTTTCAGCAAAACTTTTTATCATTTTCCATGTAAAAAGCACCGTATCGATTGCGAAAATCATATGATATGGCTTGCTTGGATCAAGAGTTACATAGAAGATAGGTACAATCAGAAGCAGAAAAATCAAATAATATTTATCTACTATCTTTATCTGTTTTTCACTTCCTTACTTACATTTTAAAGTTCATCTTTATCAGATAACATATCAGCATATTCTCCTATACCATATCCAATAATAACATCATCAAGCTCACCATCATTATATGTATAAGAATATACATCTATAATCCATCTACCATAATAACTGCTATAAGATTCCCAAAACTTCATAGTAACTTTTCGACGAGTACCTTCGATATTCGTTCCCGCATATCCTGCCATTGATTGAATAATTGCTTGAGCACCAGCAGTAACCTTTCTAGTCATATATGTAGCAATTCCCCAACAGGCCCAAAATATCTCATCCTTGATTTCATAATCTTTGTCCCATTCATAAAAGTTTTTATACTCTTTATAACCCCAAAGATGTCCACTTCCATCTCCAACAGGTTCATAAGTATTTGCTTGATAATCCCCTTGTTGTCCATTTTTATTTAATTCTTGACCGAGCCTAACCTTTGCTTTTGCTATTCGTTCAGGATGCACATCTTTTTCTCCCTCTTTTACAATAAAATGAACATTAACCCCATGAATTTTATCTTTTACCACGTCATACTTGGAACCCGTTCCTTCTTCTACTACCTGCTTTTTCCCTTCTCCTGCCGCAAAAACTCCTGAAGGAATAAAAACTGAAAAAGCCATCAACAAAGATAAAAATGATCTTTTAATTGTTCCCTTTGAATCAAACAGCTTACATACATTGACAAAATACTTTCATCCAGTACAGGATTAAAATTAGGAACCATTTTAGATAATTGATTGTACAACTGTATGGCTTGTTCACCGAACGAGTTTAATAAATGGCTCATTTTGATTTCCTGACAAATATTGTTCAAACTCATCCTCTTCATTGCCGATTTCAATATCCAACCGCTCACAGCTGTGCGGATCAAGTCGTACTGGATTGCGAGTAGGTGAAGCATTAGCTCTAACATGGAGTGATATTGATTTTGAAGAAAGAAACTCAAATTTAATAAAACATTGGTTTACCCGACAAACTCAGCTGCTTATATATCTACTCCAAAAACTAAAACGAGTGGGCGAAAAATCGGCATAGATAACATTTCGATCCAACTCCTTAAGAAACAACGCATTAATCGTAATGAAGTCTATTTACTATACACTAATTATAAAAAACCTGATACAGATATCATATTCCACCAACACGACGGTCGATGGCTCCGGACTAATGTAGTAAGGGATTATTTCAAAGAGATATATAAACGTGCTAGTCTTCCTGTATTATTCCGCACGCATTAGGCATAGCCATGCGGTTCCTTTATTAAAAGCTAGAGCAGATTTCTGAAAGACTAGGATCATCAGAGCATAAAACAACTGCTGATACGTATCTCCATGTCGTCCCAAAAAGTTGAGGATGAAGCATTGGAGCTGTACCAGCAGTATACCAAATTAAATATTTAATTTTTTTGGATGTTTTTGTAGGTGCATAACTACTTTTAACTAGCTACACCCTTGATATATAAGGCTTAACCTATACTACCTTCCATCTCGAACTTGATCAGTCTGTTCATCTCGACTGCATATTCCATTGGAAGTTCTTTTGTGAATGGTTCGATAAAGCCCATTACAATCATTTCTGTCGCTTCTTCTTCTGAGATTCCACGGCTCATGAGATAGAAGAGCTGCTCTTCAGATACTTTCGAAACTTTCGCCTCGTGCTCGAGTGAAATGTTTTCGTTCAGGATCTCATTGTATGGAATTGTATCAGAAGTCGACTCGTTATCCATGATCAATGTGTCACACTCAACATTCGCACGCGCACCAGTAGCTTTACGCCCAAAGTGTACGATACCACGATATGTCACCTTACCTCCACCTTTAGAGATGGACTTAGAAACGATCGTTGAGGATGTGTTTGGAGCCAGATGGATCATCTTCGCTCCAGCGTCCTGGTGCTGTCCTTTACCAGCAATGGCAATCGACAAGGTCATACCGCGAGCGCCTTCACCTTTTAAAATGACAGCTGGATATTTCATCGTCAACTTGGATCCGATGTTACCATCAATCCATTCCATTGTTGCGTTTTCTTCTGCAACCGCACGCTTCGTTACAAGGTTGAATACGTTGTTCGCCCAGTTTTGGATCGTCGTATAACGGCAATTCGCGTTTTTCTTGACGACGATTTCAACAACTGCACTGTGAAGCGAGTTTGTCGTGTAAACAGGTGCTGTACAACCTTCTACATAATGTACAGAAGAATCTTCGTCGGCAATGATCAACGTACGTTCAAATTGCCCCATGTTTTCAGAATTGATCCGGAAATACGCTTGCAATGGCGTATCACACTTGATTCCTTTAGGGACATAGATGAACGAGCCACCAGACCAGACTGCAGAATTCAAAGCTGCGAATTTGTTGTCAGTCGGCGGTATTGTCTTACCAAAATGCTCCTTGAAAATGTCTTCATTTTCTTTAAGCGCTGTATCTGTATCCTTAAAGATGATTCCCATATCTTCAAGATCTTCCTGCATGTTATGATAAACAACTTCAGATTCATATTGGGCAGATACACCCGCCAGATATTTTTGCTCCGCTTCTGGGATCCCAAGCTTATCAAATGTACGCTTGATCTCTTCTGGCACTTCATCCCATGAACGCTCGGACTTTTCTGATGGTTTTACGTAATACGTAATGTCATCGAAGTTCAATTCCTTCAGATTGCCACCCCATTGAGGCATTGGCATGCTATAGAAATGTTCTAGTGATTTCAAACGGAAATCAAGCATCCATTTGGGTTCGTTTTTCATTCGCGAAATCTCTTCGACAATTTCCTTTGTCAAACCGCGCTTGGACCTGAAGATCGAGACGTCCTTATCTCTAAAACCGTATTTATATTCACCGATCTCTGGCATTTTTTTAGCCATCGTTTAATCCCTCCTTAAAGGATACCACACAATAAACCGAAAGCAGTGTCTAATTAATCTATATTACTATTGTAAATCGGATGAGTGCATCTGACAACCAAGAAGATGTTACTCCTCTTCTTTTTGGTTGACCCCCTTCTCCAACGCTTTCCATGCAAGGGTTGCACATTTGATACGTGCCGGGAACTTCGAAACACCTTGAAGGGCCTCTAAATCTCCAAGATCCAGGTCACCTTCATCATATTCTTTTCCAAGCATCATTTCCGAAAAGATGTTTGAAAGCTTAAGGGCATCTTCCACTGGAAGGCCTTTGATGGTTTCGGTCATCATGGATGCTGAAGCGAGACTGATCGAACAGCCTTCTCCTTCGAATTTGGCTTCTTTGATTTTCCCATCTTCGATCTCCATAGACACTTTGATTCGGTCTCCGCATGTCGGGTTATTCAAATTGAAGGTCAGTGCCCCATCAAGCTCCCCTCTGTTACGGGGATTCTTATAATGGTCCATGATGACCTGTCGATATAGTTGATCCAAATTAGAAGACATGACCAAAATACTCCTTTGTCGTCTTTAGTCCATCGATCAATGCGTCTACATCCTCTTTCGTATTATAAATGTAAAAACTGGCTCTGGCCGTTGCTGTCACATCCAACCATTTCATCAATGGCTGCGCACAATGGTGACCAGCACGCACAGCGATTCCTTCAGCATCCAGTACTGTAGCTACGTCATGAGGATGTACGTCATCAATGTTGAATGTAACCAGTCCTGCTCGTTTTTCCGGTCCGAAGATCTTCAAACCTTCAACTGCTGACATACGTTCCATCGCATATTCAACAAGTTCATGTTCGATTTTCTCGATCTCATCCCGGCCGATTTGCTCTAAGAAATCGATCGCAGCACCAAGACCGATAGCTCCTGCGATGATTGGTGTTCCACCTTCGAACTTCCATGGGAGGTCCTTCCAAGTGGATTCATACAAACCGACAAAGTCGATCATTTCTCCACCGAATTCTGCAGGTTCCATGTTTTCTAAAAGTTTCTTTTTACCATACATTACCCCGATCCCGGTCGGCCCACACATTTTATGGGCAGAGAAAGCATAGAAATCACAGTCCAAATCACGGACATCCACATGCATGTGCGGTGCTGCCTGTGCTCCGTCCACAACCATGACAGCCCCATTCTTGTGTGCAATCTTGGCAATTTCTTTGATCGGATTGATCGTACCAAGAACATTTGAAACGTGCATGATCGATACAATTTTAGTATGTTCTGTAATTGTATTTTCTACATCACTTAAATCAATTGTCCCGTCCTCTTGAAGAGGTATATACTTTAACTTCGCACCAGTCTGTTTTGCAAGCTGCTGCCATGGAATGATGTTGCTGTGGTGCTCCATTTGTGTAATGACGATTTCATCGTCTTCCCTCACATTCGCCTTGCCATAGCTTGAAGCAATCGTATTGATTGCAGTGGTCGTACCCCGAAGGAATACCACTTCTTCCATAGACGAAGCGTTGATAAAATGGCGGACTTTTTCACGAGCTCCTTCATAACTGTCAGTAGCACGTGTCCCTAACGTATGAACACCACGGTGCACGTTTGAATTATCGTTCTTATAATAATAATCGAGGGTTTCAATCACCGAAATCGGTTTTTGAGATGTCGCTGCGCTATCCAGGTAGACGAGTGGCTTCCCATTTACTTCTTGATCAAGAATAGGGAACTGTTTGCGAATCTCTTTGGAAATCATTTGGTAACTTTCCCTTCGATTACCTCTGATAACATCTTTTTGACACCCTCGATAGGAAGCTCATTGACGACTGGGGCCAGGAATCCGTGGATGACAAGGCGTTCTGCTTCTTCCTTGGAGATACCCCGGCTCATCAAGTAGAACATTTGGATCGGATCCATCCGTCCAACGGAAGCTGCATGTCCCGCTGTTACATCATCTTCATCGATGAGAAGGATAGGGTTTGCATCACCACGGGCTTTTTCACTAAGCATAAGAACACGTTCAGTCTGCTCGCTGTTCGCTTTTGTTGCACCCTGTTCAATCTTGGCGATTCCGTTGAAAATGGAGCTGGCACTGTCCTTCATGACTGCGTGTGCAAGAAGTTGAGCATCTGATTGTTTACCCCATTGGTTTACACGGATTACGAAGTTTTGCTTTTGATCTCCCCGTCCGATGGATACTGTTTTTGTATCTGCATAAGAACCGTCACCGACTAGATTCGTCGTATTATCTGAAATCGTATTGCCATCGTTCATCTGGCCAAGCGCCCACTCGATTTTGCCATCACGCTCGACATGTCCTCGACGGTTCACATAAGTTGTCATTCCTTTGGCAAAGTTATCGACTGCACCGAACTGTACACGTGCGTTTGGCCCAGCATAAACTTCAGCCACGATATTCGCTACGGATTCTTCTTCTGTCCCATGAGAAAGATAGTTCTCAACATATGTGACTGAACTGTTATCCTCTGCAATTATCAAAACATGATTGAACAGGGATGCTTCCGCATCTTCTTGCCAGAATACAGACTGTAATGGCGCATCGATTTCAACGTTTTTTGGAACGTAGAGGAAGACTCCACCGTTAAGCAATGCAGCATGGAGAGCCATCAACCGATGTTCATCGACTTTCACGACTCTGTTCATGAAGTACTTTTCAACCAGATCGCTATGTTCGCGGACTGCTGTAGCGATATCTGTGAAAATGACCCCTTTGTCTTTCAAATCTTGTGAAAGCTGCAGGTAAGCAGGAGTCGAATTTCGTTGGACGATAAAGTTATCCGTGCGTTCCTCTTTCCCAACCAGTTTTAAAATATAATCAGGAAGATCATCTACTTTCTCAATTTCAGCAGCCTTTACTTCATGTTGGAAGTTTGTGAAATTCCAGTTATCGATTTTAGTCTTCTCCGGCTTCGGCATCGGTAGGCTTTCAGCCAGTTCCAATCCACGAAGACGAAGGTTTTTCAGCCATTCTGGTTCATTTCGTTGGTTGGAAAAGTTATTTACATATGATTGATCGAAGGCAATCTTCGCATCGTTCATCTCCACTGACATATAAATCCTCCTTCAAAGCCTATGCTTGTTCTGCTTGGACAGTTTCGTCTTCAATTCCTAGTTCATCTTTAATCCAGTCATAACCTTCTGCTTCTAAGCGTTGTGCAAGTTCAGGCCCGCCGGATTTCACGATGCGGCCCTGCATAATGACGTGAACTTTATCTGGTGTGATGTAGTTCAACAAACGTTGGTAGTGCGTGATGATCAGTCCGCCGAATTCTGGGTTGCGCATATCATTTACACCCTTAGAAACGACCTTCAGGGCATCAATATCAAGACCAGAGTCAATTTCGTCAAGGATTGCAATTTTCGGCTCCAACATTAATAATTGAAGAATTTCGTTACGCTTTTTCTCACCGCCAGAAAATCCTTCATTCAGGTAACGTTGTGAGAAAGATTCATCCATATCGAGAAGCTCCATTTTACTGTCCATTTTGCGGATGAACTTCATCAATGAAATTTCTTTTCCTTCTTCACGACGAGCGTTGATTGAGGAACGCAAAAAGTCAGCATTCGTGACACCACTGATTTCACTTGGGTATTGCATGGCAAGGAATAGACCTGCCTTTGCTCGTTCATCGACTTCCATCTCAAGGACGTTTTCTCCGTCAAGGGTGACAGACCCTTCAGTGATTACGTACTTCGGATGGCCCATCAAGGCAGACGCAAGAGTTGATTTACCTGTTCCGTTCGGACCCATTACTGCATGTATTTCTCCACCGTTTATCTCAAGGCTGAGGCCTTTGATGATCTCTTTTCCTTCAATAGAAACGTGTAGATTCTCGATCTTTAAATTTGGTGCAGTCATGACTATAACCCTCCAATTTCATATTTCTTATCACTACTCCATTTTATATTGTAACGAAAAACAATAGAAAATGAAATAATCGTGATTTATATAATTTAGTATCATTCTAATTTTATAACAAATTAAAATAATTCTCAATACCAATATAGAAAATATACGTAATTCTAAATGCTAATTGAGAATATCAAGCTCTTATTGAAATTCAACCAACTCTCAACGGTTTTCCAGGAGGCTCATATACAATGAAAGGACCTTATCAGTATTCGATAAGGTCCTTGTTATATACGCGTTTATCTTCTTATTACAATGCTTCTTGATTGTTGTTCATTAAGACTTATTGACTTTACCCGTAAATTCGTTGAGCATTTGTTGGCTTTCCTTGTACTCCAACTCTCGCTTGTTCTCGATTTTTAGACGTTTTTCTAGACTACGATCATATTCTGCATAGCCTATACCATGGGCCTGGTGCATCGCTTTTTCCATTTCACCAGTATGGTTCGTGTCAATAGGTTGGATAATGAATCAATCCTTTCAAGTTTTTAAAATTTTCACTACACTTTATACCCTATCAATATGAGGCAAAAACGCCAAATATGATATGGATTGATTATTACTCCTATGCCACTTTGAAATGGGATGGTATTACATTAGAAGCCAAATTGATATATATCCACTCCATATATCTCATTTTCTCCATATTCTGAGAAATATGGCTTTTTAATGTTTCATTTGTTTCAAATCGGTCATCGCTTCCTGGACGAGTGTGACAGACTGGCTCATAGCTGCACCACCGCCGAAAGCTGCACATACACCAACTGTTTCCAAAATTTCAGATTCAGAACAACCTTGATCGAGGCATCCTTTTGTGTGATAGATGATGCAGTATTCATCCTGGGAGTAGATACTGATTCCTAGCGCTATCAATTGCTTTTCTTTTTTGCCCAGCTTCCCAGCTTTGAAACAAGATTCTGTAAAGGCATTGTATTTTCTTGCAAGGTCCGGCATCTTTTCGGTGAAGATTCCTAAACCATGTTTGTAATCCAATAAGGCCGCTTCTGTTGGGCTGCCTGGTTGTTCTTGCGGTATTTCGTTCTGATTCACTTAGATCACTCCTCATACGATAAAATCATCATTAGATAGTATGATTCTTTTGTCCTAAAGATATCCACACAAATCTGTTTGCTTACCTCTGTGGATGTTCGGAAAAGTGTGTTTTTTAATACTTACTGAATGATTTTCCAGGAAAAACCGTCATCCTCAAGTTCTATTTTCTGTCATTTTGCACAGTTGGCATTAGGCACCGCATCTGCACAACAAATCAGTACTCAGTAAATCGTCTTTATTGCACGATTTTCAAAGTTAATTGCACGATTTCGCAGAGCAATTGTACCAAAATAAAAATATTGCACGCTTCTCTAAAATGATTGTATCAAAGCGAAGTTGATTGAACGTTTCACTAATAATCGCGACACTTTTTGTGTTATTGCACCTTCTTTTTTTATTTCGCTTTTTCGCGAATTTCCACAACAAGAGTTGACGCTGACAGTGCTTTTTATTAACTGTACAAAAAAGAGTGCCGACATAGTCAGCACTCTGATTAAGCAATTATTCTTTTACTGGAACGACTGCACCATTGTATTCTTCATTGATGAAGTCCTGGATTTCTTTAGACTGAAGGACTTCAACAAGTGTTTTGATCGCTTCATCGTCCTTATGGCCTTTATTGACTGCTATAATGTTCACATATTCAGAATCGGATCCTTCAAGAGCGATGGCATCCTTCTGTGGATCCAGACCTGCATCGATCGCATAGTTGGTGTTGATGACGACTGCATCGCCTTCACCGTTTTTATAGATTTTCGGAAGCAATCCTGCCTCGACATCTGTTTTAAAATTGATCTCTTTCGGATTTTCAACGATGTCTTTGACTGTAGCTTCCGTCCTACCTACGCCTTCTTTCAACTTGATCAGGCCTTCTTTTTCAAGCAAGCTAAGAATACGACCGTGTTCACCGACAGAGTTACTCATGATGATCGTTCCCTTTTCAGGTATATCGTCTAAGCTTTTATAATCTTGAGAATAGACACCCATCGGTTCGATGTGGACTCCCCCAGCATTTTCAAAATCATAACTTTTGTTATCTTTCATTTGAGATTCCATGTAAGGCACGTGCTGGAAGAAGTTCGCATCCAATTCCCCTGCAGCCAGCATTTTGTTAGGTGTGACGTAGTCCTGCAGCTTTTCAATTTCAAGTTTGATTCCTTTTTCCTCAAGTAATGGCTGTGCTTCTTCCAATATTTCAGCATGTGGAACGTTTGAAGCTCCTACCACCAGTTCCTTCTCATCACCGCCAGAATTGCCATTACCGCATGCAGCTAGTACAGAAATGATGAAGACAGTTGTTAAAAGTGTAAAGATTCTTTTCATGATGTATTCCCTCCATGTTTATCGTTTATCTGTTTTTTGTGTAAAGAAATCGCCTATCCATTGGATAATGAAGACAATGATCAAGATGATCACAGTGGAGACGAATGTAACGTCATTTTGATAGCGCTGGAATCCATCCAGATAAGCAAGGGTTCCCAATCCACCTGCACCAACGACCCCAGCCATCGCGATGTATGAAATCAATGCAATTGCTGTGACAGTAATCCCGGATATGAGTGCTGGTAATGATTCGGGTAAAAGGACTTTATAAATGATCTGTATATCTGTCGCTCCCATAGACTTCGCAGCTTCAATGACACCTTTATCGATTTCACGCAACGCGATTTCAACCATTCTTGCATAGAAAGGAGCTGCCCCGATGATCAGAGCCGGTAATGCGGCATTCGCTCCAAGCATCGTTCCAACCAACAAAGTTGTAAAAGGAACTAGGAGTATGATCAAAATGATGAATGGGATGGATCTGAAGATATTCACGAATCCAGCAATGATCAATTGAACCGGCTTGTTCTGCCACAAGTTCCCTCTCTCGGTCAGGAATAATAATAAACCTAATATGAGCCCAAGCAAGAAGGTTGCAGTGACGGAAATACCTGTCATGTACAGCGTTTCAAGTGTCGCTTCCCACATATCCTCCCAATCTACGTTAGGAAACAGTGTTGCCAATGCCAACATTTGTGATCACCTCGACTTCCACTTCTTGCTGTTGGATATGATAAATGGCTTCTTTTACTGTTTCAGGCTGTCCATCAATTTGAATAAACAAAGTGCCGTATGCCCCATCCCTCGTTTGAGAAATCTTACCTTGCAAGATATTCACATAGACCTCGAACTTTCTTATCAAGTCACTTATGAGTGGGCGTTCTGCGGTTCCACCGACAAAAGTCAGCTTGACGATTTGTGAATGGCCTTCTTTTTGGATAAGATGTTGAATCGTCTCCTCTGTTTCCTCCGGCTCTGTAACCTGTTTCACGAAGTCCTGTGTAATCGTCCGTTTTGGTGTCCTGAACACTTCAAGGACAGGACCCTCTTCGACGACCCGTCCCTCTTCCATTACAGCTACACGGTTACATATCTTTCGGATCACGTGCATCTCATGGGTGATCAGTACAATCGTCAAACCGAGCTTTTTGTTGATGTCTACAAGAAGATTCAAGATCGAATCGGTCGTTTTCGGATCCAAAGCTGATGTAGCTTCATCACAAAGCAAGACATCAGGGTTATTTGCAAGGGATCTCGCGATGCCGACACGCTGCTTTTGGCCACCACTCAACTGGGACGGATAAGAATCTCCTCTTCCAGACAAACCGACAAGATCAATCAATTCGTCAACCCGCTTGATCCGTTCCTTTTTATTGATACCTGAAATCTCCAAAGGGAATGATATATTTTCACGGACTGTGCGGGACCACAGCAAATTGAAATGTTGAAAGATCATCCCGATATTTTGTCTTGCAATACGGAGCTGCTTATTATTGAAGCTTGTAAGGGATTCGCCGTTTATATCGACTGAGCCGTCAGTCGGTTTTTCCAGCATGTTCAGCATTCGGATTAATGTACTCTTACCAGCACCACTATATCCGATGACACCGAATATTTCTCCCTTATTGATAGTCAAATTGACTCCGTCGACTGCATTGACCACACCATCTTTTGTATGGAAAACTTTTTTGACATTTTTTAATGTAATCATGATGTTCAGCCCTTTCTGTCTTAACTTCTGCTAAAAAATGCTGGACGGAGCATATCCATATTTAGAATGCTATATGTTTTCTTCACAACTAAAAAACCTTTCTGCCCCGAAAACGAGCAGAAAGGCTGAAAAGTTCAGTCTCTCCATCTCATCTTCCAAAGCATTACACTTTGCAGGATTTGGCACCTTCGCATAACAAAATAGGTTTGCTGGTTGCCGGGCTTCACAGGGCCAGTCCCTCCGCCGCTCTCGATAAGATCTTTATATATCAAAAATGTTTTACCGCTGTACTTTATTTAAGCATGAATGCATTGTAGCATGGGATATTTTTATGTGTCAATCATTAAAATACTAATCTTCCTGCCTAAAAAGCCCATATTGTGACAAATTCATGTCAATTGGCAAAAAAACGTTGATCATTACACCTTATAAAAAATTATGTTAAGTTCAATATAGACATTCAATCTCACACTGGAAAAGGAGATGAAAAATCATATGGGTAAAGCCATGTCCTTCAGGCTAAAGGAGTATAAAACGGAGCATACGTTAAGCCTTTCAGATTTTATAGGTAAACCTGTAATCATCCAATTTTGGGTAGCCTGGTGTCCTGATTGTATGAGAGAGTTACCGCTTCTTGATCAGTTTCATAAATCGATGAATACGGAAGAAATTATTATATTATCGATCAATGTAACTGGTAGGGAGGGTTCGTTTGAACAGAGGGACGAATTTATCGAAAAAAATAATATTGCCATTCCAGTTTTACTGGATGAAGGAACCAAAATTTACGATCATTTCCGTTGCCAATCTGTACCGACCACAATTTTATTGGATGAACATCATAAGGTTCAATCTCGATACACTGATCAAGATTCTTTCCAAGACATATTAACCGGCATCCCTCGATTGCTTTCTCATTAGGTAGAAGATCGATTCCAGCTTTAAAACCGTTCTATACGTTGCATCTGTTTCTATCTTGCCTTGAGAGATCAGATCGGTTAGTTTCATTTCACCTTCAACAAGGGATTTAAGCGCGTTCAAACCACCATTTATCCGGACGACTTCTTGGTCTATTTCTTCTTTCATGATCACTTTGCAGGAGCGTTTACGCAAATGGATCGATACACATTCCTCCTCATTGGAAAGGGAAACAAAATAATCATTTAATCGAAAAAAAGGGGACAAGTAGGATTGTTCTTCAAACCTTTTTGAAAACAAGTGAATAAGACCGTTGATTTGCATTCTCTTCTCCCTCACTTATTAAAAGTTCCAAAAAAGATGATTCTGTATGTAAATGATTTCTATAGACAAAACCGATTGTCCTTTCATAATCCTTCGACAGTTTCTCTCGCAAGTTTCGATAATCATTTAACCTTTTGGGGAATATTTTTATATTTCAGATTGTGGATTTACATTCTTATCAAACTCACAATACTTTCATTGGATACAAAAAAGAGCCAGACCTCCATCAATAAAGGAGTTTGTCTGGCACTGCATCTATCCGACTATTATGTATAAAACACTGCAAAGCGTCATGGTTTTTTACCATGACTTCCTTTTTTATGTTTATCTTGTTGGGGATGTATTTTATTCTTTTCCGATTTCCCATTGCCTTTCGAGTTCCCATCGGCACTGAAAATATTGATTTGCAGGCTTTCAATTAACCTCAATTCCCGAGGTGATAAATCATCTTTATCCACTCCCTGAAGATTTGATTTAATCTTCACCTGCAAATCATCTTCATCGTCGTTTTTTTCAGAAGTCTTTCCTTTGTCGGATTCACTTCGGCTTTCCTTCTCGTTTTCTTTTTTATTTTCATCTTTAGGAGGAACTGTACTTTTTGCTGGTGGTTCATTCAAAGGTTCTGTTGAGGATGGATTCTTTTCTTCCTCTCTTTCACCAACGGTTCCAGTCGAAAAATCCATTTTTTCTTTGATATCCCCAGTATCCTTAGCTGCAGTTTCTACTTTATCTTCTGTATCAGAAGTCTCTGTATTTTTTGTATTTGTGTAGGGGGGATTTTTAGTATTGCTTGGATTAATCGGTGGTTGAATAGACTTAGGACTATTATTATTTAAGGCTTTCTCTGCGTTTTCAGCGATGTCTCTTTCTTTAGCCTTCAATTTCAATTCAGAATAAGAGAATAAACTGGCCTGTTGGATCGTGAGTGTATCATCCTGTTTCAAAACATCTTTAAAAACAAGAAATTTCCCCATGGATAAACCATTTTTCCTTGCATCATTTCTTGTCGCTTCTGTAGTTTCCAATACAGATAGAATAACACCTGCATTTTTGATATATTTATTGGATTTGAGTTTCTCGATCGAATTTTGCAATCGCTCACGTATCTCAGGTGATACATAATCATCGTCTAAGGATGATGTGATCAGCAAATCTTCATAAGTATCGAAGTAACCGTATTCTTCCAGTGTTTTGAATAATGAATCAGAAAATAACAATAAAGACGAGTTTTCATAGTCAGTTGAATCATCAAGCAGGTTTTGCGCATCTTCATTCAATGTTCGAACCTTGATGATATTCATTTCCTTATCAACTACTACTTCTACGCTTGGATTAATATCGAAGCTCACGTATGCTGCTGCCGATGCTTTATTTTGTTCGAAAGGCATGCCCCCGGCAAATAACACGAATACGATGATTGCTACTAAAGAAAGAGAAAATGAAGGTATTAGTCCCTTTTTAGGTTGAAAAAGCGCATCACAAACTTCAGGTGGACATATATATTCCTGTCCAACCTCAGGCTTTTCCCCTTTTTTCAAACGGACACGCTCAAAGCTGCCATCTTTTGTCAAAATTACAGCTTTTCGCCTAGAAACTTTCATGATCATGCCGCGTTTCACTCATTGGTCCCTCCCTTCATAGGATATCAGGAGGGCTCAATATAAGATCTAAGCGATGTATACCCTCCAATATAAATCAATGCAATCGCTATTATATACTTTCGATTTCGTTCAATCGTTTTACGACTGCAAGAGACCATATTTAATAAATCTTTTATCGGCAGTTGCTTCTTCTCCGTTAAATATCCAGCCAGCTTATCGTCTTCCGCTAAAAGTTGGGCGATCTGCTTTGCATTTTCGCGAGCATCAATATGTTTAGGACAGTTCTTGCTCAGGACTTTGAAAGTAATGCCATAATCTTTGAGCAATTCTTGATACTCTTCGATTTCATACACACGATTCTCAACTTGCAACTGCTGATCATAGTGGCTGATTGCGGCTTGCTGCTCGGCAAAACTGTCTTCGATACGACCTTCTTCATCGGTTTCCTCAGGCTCGAGAAAGACATACCTGTTTTGTCGAGCTTCTTTCCGGATAAAATCGATCACACGTCGGCGGATAACCATATCGGCGAATGTAAGGAACCTGCTGCCTTGTCCTTCTTGATATTGATTGATTGCTTCGTTGAAGGCTGTCAATCCTATACTGTATTCGTCACGAGAGTGATCAATATATTGGTTACAAACTTTAGACGTCACTTTTTTGATAAATGGTTGATAATTTTCAAGTAATTCGTTACGGAGGTCTTCATCACCTCGCGCAATCCTTTTTACCTTATCTTCTATCGTAACTGTTTTGTTTGCTACTGTTTTATTGAATTTTGGTTTAATTAGTAAATTCATGTTCATAGATGTCATAATTATATCCACCTCACTACGGACAAGTATTTTATACTTTTTTGTTTGAGGATATCCAAACTGAATATATATCAAAAGTTAGAATTTTTTATGCAAGGACAAGAAATCCATAACTCATTTATATCATTATTTCAGCTGTTTGGAGGATACAATTTGATAACAATGTTACAAGCTCTTTAATAATTGTAACATAACTTTATTCTGACTGACTTGACTAAATTTTCAAACTTTTTCAAGTTAAACCCGGTTCATTCGACAATTGTCTGCGTTATTAGAGTGTAAGCGTTTCCTGCGTGTTTGCCAGTAAAAAAACTCATCTCTAGCCCATCAGAGATAAGTTCGGGTTTGAAATATAACAGGTAAAATTAACCACCTAAAATTAGGGTTATTTATAAAATTTTTTTATCTCGTGATAAATATAATCCACAGTACGGAATGAATAAAGCTTTTTCACCATTTTTCCATCATCTAAAAATGCCAGGCACGGCACGCTTTGAATCCTCCATTGCTTTGCAGTAGCTGGCATTTGATTGATATTGCCAGAAATGACATCTAATTTTTCGGGAACAGGGAAGACAGCTAATGCAACCTCTAACATCTGATTGGCCAGTTTACATGTTCCACACAACGGGGTGTAGAAAAAAATGACCGTCCGCCCCCTTTTAAAAATACGTTCGATCAATTGTTGATGGTTCACTTCTTGTATCAAATCCAGATTCCTTTCTTTAAAATTACTCTTTAAGCTGGAATTTTAATAACCGATCGTCTTCAGGTGCCGGATTACCTCTTCCATCTCGATTATTGGTAATCGCATATAAGGACCCATCTACGATTTCTATATCTCTCATTCTGCCATATCCATCTGCAAAGGTTCGGCTTCCCTTTTCATCAAGATCGAATTCCCTGATTTGCTTTCCTGCTAGAAAGGCCACATAAATCTTTGAACCTGATATTGCTATACCAGAAGGAGCCCACGTATTCTCACCAGAATGGAATAAAGGCTTGATCATCCCTTCCTGTTCTTCATCACCCTGGATGACCGGCCAGCCATAATTTCCTCCTGCAACAATTTCATTGATTTCATCATGACCGGTAGAGCCATGTTCAGTACTGTACATTTTCCCATCTTCTGTCCAGTCGATCCCTTGTGGATTCCGGTGTCCATACGAGTAGACGGGAGAGTTTGGAAATGGGTTGTCAGCCGGAACGGATCCATCCAAATTCAAGCGTAATATCTTACCTGCCAAACTCGAGCGATCTTGTGCAAGGCCTGATTCACCTGCATCCCCTGTCGTTATATATAGCTTTTCGTCAGGTCCGACAGCTAAACGACCACCATCATGGATCGGCCCACCTGGGATCCCCTCAATAAGGATATCGGTTTCCTTCCAAGTCGATCCTTCCTGTTGGACTTTCACTACACGGTTAAGAAGCCTTCCTCCATCTTCATAGGTATGATATAAAAAAGCTTCTAACGGCTCTCGGCCCCCATCTATAATATGAAATCCAAGTAATCCACTTTCCGTTTCCGAGACAACGTCCTTAGTAAGATCCACTGTTTGGGTTTCTTTAGAGTCCTCCTGGATCCTTATGATTTCGCCTGGACGGCCAGACAAATAATAGACAGTATCTTCAACGATATTGATTTGCCAGGGGACATCCAATTGTGTAGCCAATGTTTCAACCACTCGGTTTTGGTTAACAGGTTCGGATGAAGGATCGGATGTCTTCTCATCAGGCGTTGTGGAGTCCTTATCCGTACAGCTAAATAACATTAAGATGGATAGTACTGGTATCAATAATTTCATGTGGTACCTCCATTCAATAGATAGCCGCGGTTGATTTCAAAATCAGCATTCATTAGAATTTTAGCAAGGTACATATGCGGGGTTTCTGCCACTTCCTTGTAAATGCTTTGGGTATAGAGATGCCTTGCATTCGGGAGTTCTCTTTTTAAGGTTTTTCTAAGCTTATGACCCGCATCATCTTCATCCACCAGTATATAGATATCCCTATGTTCAATAGATTCGATAAGCTCTTCAAGTTTCTCAAAACTAATCGTCCCATGTGTACAGATGATTTCAACAGGCTCATTTAAAAGTTCTCTTACTTTTTCACGGTCTGTTTTCCCCTCGACAATCAGTACTTTTGTATCTCTTTCCATTTGTTATTCCCACCTGTTCACTTATCGTATAGCCATTTTAAATAGTGGATCTATTACATCTTGATGTTGATTTAAAGAACATTCTGTTAGAGAAATTCGCGGCACTCCTGCGGGAATAGAGAGCCAGATGAGACCCCCGCAGCGATTTAAGGCAACCCACCACGTCCT
This sequence comes from Alkalihalobacillus sp. YIM B00296, assembly GCF_020179385.1. GTDB lineage: Bacteria > Bacillota > Bacilli > Bacillales > Fictibacillaceae > Pseudalkalibacillus. The sequence continues at coordinate 62,946 of NZ_JAIBLJ010000009.1, forward strand.
GTGGTGAACGTCGAAGCCAGCATATCCTGAGCAAGTGAGCGAAGAGACTTGCGGATCGTCCATGGAATGGAAGTGAATTCCTCAGGATATCAACAATGAAGAATAACAAAGTCTATATTTAAAAAAACGATTGAAAAAGCCACCTGATTCACAGAGTAAAAGAAAAAAGCAGCGGATCACAGTGGACCGCTGCTTAGCACCAACCAAATTCACAATCATCAACTAGTTGTTGATTTTGAGCAGGCGGGTTCGAATCATGACGATAGAACTTGTCCGAGTCAAACTCGAAACCATCTCCCATTTCGTACAGATTGCCTTGATTAGTGAACGTAATTTTACCGATCTTATCTTTGTGCAAGTACAGAGACATAGAACCCTGGTCCATCTTCCCATAAACCTTATCCGTAATATCTGTTCTACGAATATCTTGGTCCAAACAGATCACACCCTTCTAAAATTTGTAGAAGTCATGCATCATTGTTATGTTCTGTCACTGTTGAAAAACTATTCTTCACTAACCATCTTTTGATAGTCATCTGCTGACATCAATTTCCCGAGCTCTGATTCATCAGAAAGCTCTACAACGATCATCCATGCTTTTTCATATGGTGATTCATTGACAAATTCAGGATTATCCTCGAGATCTTCGTTAACCTCTAAAACTTTTCCGCTGACTGGTGCATATAACTCAGATACAGTCTTGACAGATTCAACACTACCAAATGGCTCGTCCACTTCGATTTCATCATCTACTTCAGGAAGCTCAACAAAAACGATATCCCCAAGCTCATCTTGTGCAAATGCTGTAATTCCGATATAAACTTTGTTCCCTTCAACTCTTACCCATTCATGCTCTTCTGAATAACGTAGTTCCTTTGGATATTCCATTCTTATCCCTCCATAAATTTCATCTAAAGTTTAGTTTCTAAAACGATTCTAATGTAATAGTAATATAAAACAGTTTGTTCGCGCAATCTGTTCTATATCCAAGTTTGTTCAAACTGATCTTCCTTAAAACCGACTGTCACCTTTTCACCGTCTGTTACAATCGGACGCTTGATCAACATTCCATCTGAGGCAAGCAATTCCAATAATTCTTCCTCAGAAGCTGTTTTCATCCGGTCCTTCATCCCAAGTTCACGATATTTTTTCCCGCTCGTGTTGAAAAATTTCTTCAGCTCAAGTCCGCTTATTTCATATAAAGTTGTCAATTCTTCTTTTGAAGGGGTGTTCTCCACAATATGTACGTTTTCGTAAGAAACACCTTTTGCATCCAGCCATTTCTTTGCATTCTTACATGTTGAACAGCTTGGATATTCATAAACTGTTAGCGACAATAGGGACACTCCTTACTCGTCAAATTCTGTATCTTCTGAAGAGCTCAGTTCTATTCTATCACAAGTCATTCGCGGACAAACGTAAAAAGCTTAATATATAGGATTCGGCGAATGGCTATATATTCTTTTCTTGAAGCTCCTGCTCTTCTCCTTCTAAAAATTCAACAATATACGTTAAAGAGGCCCTCATCAGCATTAAGGACCTCTTTTTGAGAGAGTGTGTTTTTATCTGGAAAAGAGAGTTTTAATGAAAGATGCAGTGACCGTACATAAGTTTGAATAGGATTTGAACTTCCTATCTAAACGACGTATTTTTCTTCTTTTAACAAGACAGCAGCAACTTCACGTTTCTTTTTGACAACATTGATTGGAGTATAACGGGTCAATTTCTTTAGTGCTGAAAGCATCATGCGGAGCTGGTCACCGTCTTCAATCGCGACGATGGACTCTTTTGCGTGCGCTTCAATGCGCTCGAATGCTTCCTGACAATAAATTTCTACCAATCGGATTTTTTGGGAAGCTTTTTCTGCACCTTTTTGTTGAATCGCCTTTTCTGTTCTCAAGACGACAGATTCAATTGCATAGGCTTCACTCACAATATCCGCGACATTCGAAAGGATTTCTTGTTCGTGTTCGAGTTTTTCTCCATATTTCTGGACAGCAAGACCGGCAATCATCAAGAAAATTTTCTTCGCATTTTTCACAAATTGTTTTTCTTGTGCGAGCGGCTTATCACTAAGCTCTTCCGGCATAAGCATCATAAGCTCGTTTTGAAGCTCTGTAGCTTTTTGGAGAAGCGGCAATTCACCTTTCATTGCTTTCCGGAGAAGCGTGCCTGGCACTAACAAACGGTTGATTTCATTCGTTCCTTCAAAAATACGGTTGATCCTTGAGTCACGATACATGTTTTCAACTTCATACTCAGACATGAAGCCATAACCACCATGGATCTGCACAGCCTCATCGACAACATGATCAAGGACTTCTGAAGCGAATACTTTATTAAGTGAGCACTCAATGGCATATTCAGCAATTCCCTTTGCAAGGAGCGAGCCATCTTTTTGCTCTTCCGGCGATAAGGTACCTAAGCGGTCTTCATACATCCCGACTGTGCGATAGACGGAGCTCTCGGATGCATACGCTTTTGCAGCCATCGTCGCAAGTTTTTCTTGGATGAGGGTGAAGCGTGAAATCGGCTGCTTGAACTGTTGGCGTTCATTTGCATATTTGATCGACACTTCAAGCGCACGTTTAGCTGCCCCTACACAACCGACCGCAAGCTTATATCGACCAATGTTCAAAATGTTGAATGCAATGACATGCCCTCGCCCAGCTTCACCTAATAGGTTTTCTTTCGGAACCAACGCATCTTCAAGGATGAGAGTACGGGTAGATGAGCCTTTGATCCCCATCTTCTTTTCCTCTGGTCCAGTAGATACACCTTCGAAATCACGTTCTACGATGAACGCTGAAAATTGCTCGCCATCAATCTTGGCATAGACTACGAACACATCTGCAAAAGCAGAGTTCGTGATCCATTGCTTCTCACCATTCAAAACATAGTGAGTTCCTGCGTCATTCAGCTTAGCGACCGTTTTAGCCCCTAATGCATCAGACCCTGATCCTGGTTCAGTCAGCGCGTAAGCCGCAATGCGCTTTCCGGTCGCAAGGTCAGGCAGGTATTGCTGTTTCTGCTCTTCGTTTCCAAATAAGACGATCGGCAAGGAACCGATACCAACATGGGCACCATAGCTTAATGAAAACGATCGTGCTCTTGAAAACTTTTCAGTGATGAGAGAGGAGCTGATCTTATCGAGAGCAAGACCGCCGTATTCCTCTGGGACATCAGCCCCTAAAAGCCCTAACTGCCCTGCTTTTGTCAACAAGTCTCTTGAAATGTCGAACTGATGGTTTTCAATTTTCTCAAGCTGTGGTACGACTTCTTTTACGACGAAATCTTCTGTTGTTTTCCCCATTAAAATCTGTTCCTCGTTAAAATCCTCAGGTGTGAAAATACTCTGCGCCTCAACTTCTTCTATAAGGAAGCTTCCACCTTTTGCTGCTTTCTTATCAACACTGCTAGACATACCTTTTACCTCCTTCTTATGAATGGATTAGTTCAAATACTCCAGCGGCTCCCATACCCCCGCCAATACACATGGTGACAACGCCGAACTGCTCATTTCTCCGTATCATTTCGTGCATTAGCGTTAATGTCAGTTTTGCACCACTACAGCCAAGCGGGTGACCTAACGCAATTGCTCCACCGTTTACATTGACTTTTTCTTCATCCAGGCCAAGCTGGCGGATGACCTGCAACGATTGTGATGCGAATGCTTCATTCAGTTCGAACAATCCAATGTCAGATTGCTCAAGTCCCGCAAGCTTCAATGCTTTAGGAATGGCTTCGACCGGTCCGACACCCATGATTTCGGGTGCGACTCCCGCAACAGCGAAGGAACGGAACTTCAAGATCGGCTTCAAACCTTCTGCTTCAGCTTTTTCACGATTCATGACGAGCACAGATGCTGCTCCGTCACTCATTTGGGATGAGTTACCCGCTGTTACAGTTCCCTTTGCAGAAAATGCTGGTTTCAGTTTACCGAGAACTTCAAGTGATGTATCTGTTCTTATTCCTTCATCCGTGGTGAAGGAAGTCTTTTTTTCTTGCAATTTATTGTTTTCATCAACCCAGCGCTTCGTTACCTCTACAGAAACGGTTTCATCCTCAAATTTACCTTCTTGGATGGCTTTCGCCGCTTTTTGGTGGCTTCGCAACGCAAATTGATCCTGCTCTTCACGTGTAATCCCGAATCGGTTAGCTACTTCTTCAGCCGTATAGCCCATCCCCATGTAGTATTCAGGTCTGGAATCCAGAAGGACTGCATTCGGCTTGACGACATGCCCGGGAACAGGGACAAGACTCATGGATTCTGCTCCTCCGGCAAGGATCGCTTCAGCATGACCGAGCATGATCCGTTCAGCCCCATATGCGATACTCTGCAATCCGGAGGAACAATAGCGATTGATCGTGATAGCTGGAACATTATCCGGCAATCCAGCGAGACCACCGATCAGGCGGGCCATGTTCATCCCCTGTTCTGCCTCAGGAATCGAACACCCGATGATCAAATCATCGATAGGCCCTTCATAGCCTCCAGCACGCTTCAAGGTCTCTTTCACAGTCAATGCACCAAGATCATCAGGCCTAACATTAGCGAGCGTCCCTTTTTTTGCTTTTCCGACAGGTGTTCTTGCACCTGCTACAATTACTGCTTCTTGCATCTTCACCCCTCCTTAGTTGCGTAGTGGTTTTCCTTTGACAAGCATATGCTGCATGCGTTGTTGTGTCAGCGGTTCCCCTGCAAGGCTCAAGAATGCTTCACGTTCAAGATCCAAGAGGTACTGTTCATCAACGAGTGTTCCTTCAGGCACTTTTCCGCCAGCAATGACATACGCCAATTTTTTAGCAATTTTCAAATCGTGGTCGGAAATCATATTCCCGAATTTCATCGTCTGAGCCCCGAGAAGCATCGTCGCATAACCCGCTTCACCTGCTACTGGGATCTTCTTACGTTGAGGCGGACGATATCCCCGGTTATATAAAGATAAAACTTGTTGTTTCGCATCATAGATGAGATGGTCAGCATTCACACTGATGCCATCCTGTGGCCGTAAAAATCCAGTTTCCCTTGCTTCATGAGCAGAGGTTGAAACCTTCGCCATGGCAATCGATTCGAATGTCTGGATGGCGAGCTTCTGAAGATCAGGCTTCATACCTTTCGGAACCTGTTCTAAGAGGCGAGTATATACTTCCTTGTTGCCGCCTCCGCCTGGAATGATTCCAACTCCGACTTCGACAAGGCCCATGTAAGTTTCAAAGGATGCTTGAAGCCCTGCAGCAGGCAACGATACTTCGGTACCGCCTCCAAGTGTCATATTAAAAGGCGCAACGACGACTGGCTTTGCACTGTAACGCACTCGAGCCATCGTTTGTTGGAATTGACGGACCATGAAATCAAGTTCAAAGAAATTATCATCCTGTGCCTCCATCATGATCAGCATCAGGTTGGCCCCGACACAGAAGTTCTTGCCCTGGTTCCCGATGACAAGACCTTTATAGTTCTTCTCTACCTCGTCTATCGCATAATGGATCATTTGGATGATATCAGGCCCGATTGCATTGTTTTGTGAATGGAATTCGAGCAAGGCGACCCCATCATCTAAATCTATGAGACTCGCACCCGTATTTTTCTTGATAACACGATTTTCATTTTTCAATCGGCTTAGACGGATGATTTTTTCATTCTCATTAGTTTGTTTGTACTCACCCCTGTTATAGAATTCAAGAGCCGTACCTTTTTGCAGGTAAAATTTCTTCTTGCCAGATTCAAGCATTTCAGTAATCCATTCAGGAATCGTGTCTCCTTCTGATTTCATGCGTTCAACTGACTTTTCAACACCGATTGCATCCCAAGTCTCAAACGGACCCAACTCCCAGCCGAATCCCCATTTCATTGCGTCATCAATCGCTTTGATGTCATCTGCTATCTCGGACACCTTTTCAGCTGAATATAACAGGACTGGCTTCAATATCGACCAGATGAACTGTCCTGCACGATCATCTGCATATACAAGCGCTTTCATTTTATCCGGTAACGTTTTCGCTTGTTTACTCGTTTCGGTCGACGCAGTTTTCAACTTTTTCCTTGGACCGTATTCGAGTGTTTCAGGGTCAAGTTCAAGAATCTCGCTTTTTCCATCGGCTTTCTTCTTAAAATAGAAACCTTGACCACCCTTACTTCCAATCCACCCTTTTTCATTCATTTTCTCCATGAAAGCCGGGACCTCGAAGACTTTCTTTTCTTTTCCTTCAACGAGTTCATATACATTCCTGGCAACATGAATAAAGGTATCGAGACCAACTACATCCAGTGTACGGAAGGTGGCGCTTTTCTGACGCCCGATCGCAGGCCCTGTTACACTATCAACTTCTCCTACTGAATAACCGTTCTTCAACATTTCTTGAACTGTTACCAACAACCCATAGGTTCCGATCCGGTTTGCGATGAAGTTTGGCGTATCCTTTGCCTCAACGACCCCTTTACCAAGTACGTCTTCACCAAATTGATTGATGAACTCGAGCAGTTCAGGTTTCGTGTCGTTCGTCGGTATCACTTCCAGAAGCTTTAAATAACGAGGCGGGTTAAAAAAGTGCGTTCCAAGGAAATGAGCTTTGAATTCCTCGCTTCTTCCTTCTGCCATCGCGTTGATTGAAATACCTGATGTGTTGGAACTTACAATCGTTCCCGGCTTTCGATATTCTTCAACTTGTTCGAATACTTTCTTTTTGATCGTCAAGTTTTCTACAACGACCTCAATGATCCAATCCACTTCACCTAACTTCTCGAGATCATCCTCTAAATTCCCCACCTCGATCATCTCTAGGTGATCCTTAGCGCTTAACGGAGCCGGCTTGTGTTTCAACAGTTTCTGTTTGGCTGTTTCTGCCAATCTGTTTCTCACGAGCGGGTGCTCAAGAGTAAGCCCTTTTGCTTTTTCCTGTTCAGTTAGTTCTCTCGGGACGATATCCAGTAACACACTCGGAATTCCAACATTAGCTAGATGAGCGGCAATACCTGAACCCATGACCCCAGAGCCGATGACTGCTACCTTACGAATCTGATACGACATGATGAACCTCCTTCACATGAATGAATACTCATTCATTTTTTGAGTAAAAAATAGAGCCTAACCAAAAGTATTTGTTCAATAATGAACCACTCTATAAATACTATAAGAAATTTCGAGGCAAACCGCAACACAAATTTCTGAAAATTTTCATGATTTTGTCTTATATTTTTCAGTTTGCTTGTTTCAGGCTGATGGCCGATTCCTTTTTATGATTTCCTTGATTTGATCAATGTGTCTACGCTCGTGATAACCGATAAAGTCAATCCACTGGGTCAATTTCATAGGCCCGAAAACCGGATGGGAAAATGCCCTTCTTTCAAGTAATGTAGGGTCTTCAATATCCTCTAAAACCTGGATAAGTTTATTTCTGGATTGCTGTAAAGCGATTTTCGCTTCATCTTTCGATTGATACCGTCCGATCGGGCGCACATACTCCGGTGCTTCCACAACCGGGTACCTTTTTCCGGAACGATAAACCGGATGATCGGGTGTTTCTGTATCGACTCCCTGACAGATTAAGTGTTCACATTGTTTGGTAATAACCTTCTCGATCAAAACAAGGTGTTCCAATACTTCAAGGACAGACCAAGAATTCACCGAGACACGGGATTGAACCAGATCTTCTGGAATTTCACCAATAACACCCATCAATTCTTTCCTGCCTTCTTCAAAAACGGACACGCTCATCCCTCCTCAAAAAACGATTTGATGTCCACGATACCAATCTTCGACAAACACCCGATGAAATCCCTTTATTTTTTTATATAATATGCTCGTATGTCTGGAAATGGTATTAGGACAATGTTTATCTAAAGTCTGTTTTCTAAAAGTTTGTTGTTAATTGAATGCTGATAAGGAGATAAAAACCTATAACAGTGGAACTATACAAGACTCCTACGGTAAAGCAAGGTAAGCGAAACCCCGCAAGCGAGGAAAAGATAAGGAGGCTCGAACCAAACAAAGTTCGGTTCTGGGTGGGCAAACAAAACACTTCGTCCTAAATCAATGTGTCGACCGCCGCAGGAGGACTGAAGTGAGCCAAGTGGTTGGGCGTTGGAGCTGGACATTACTTCATCGCAACAAAATTTTCATACTTTCTTATCTTAAAAATAAAAGGAACAGGCGTCATCGCCTGCTCCTTTTATACGATCTACTTTCCAAATACACCCTTCAGCACGAAAGCTACATTAGCCGGGCGCTCTGCCAGGCGTCGCATGAAGTAGCCATACCAGTCATTTCCGTAGGGTACGTAAACGCGCATTTTATAACCTTCATCACGCAGCTGCCTTTGTCTGTCGATACGGATTCCAAAAAGCATCTGGAACTCGAATTGGTCATACGGAATATTATGCTCTTTCACAAGCTCTTTCGTATATGAGATGATCTCGTCGTCATGTGTAGCGATAGCCGTATAGTTACCATTCAATAAATGCATTTTGATGATTTTCTTAAAGTTCTCATCTACATCTTTTTTCTCTGGAAAAGCAACAGAAGGGGATTCTTTATAAGCACCCTTCACCAATCGCAAATTCGGATTAAAGGAATCGAGATCCTGGATGTCCTCAACTGTTCGATACAAATAAGCTTGCAAAACCGTGCCGATATTTTCGAATTCTGATTTCAGTTCCTTGAATATGTCTATGGTAGCCTGACAGCGTGCTTCGTCCTCCATATCAATAGTAACGAAGACATCATTCTTATCTGCTGCTTCCATGATACGTTTCATATTTCCTAATACTAATTCCCGGCCGATATCCAGCCCCATAGAAGTCAATTTCAATGAAAGCTGAGAGTTCAACTTTTCTTTTGCTATCGATTCGATCGCTTCAATACAGTGATCGGTCATCACTTTAGCTTCATGCTCATTATCGACAAACTCACCAAGGTGATCGATCGTAACGTAAAGCCCTTCCTCATTCAACTTTTTAATGGCTTCTATTGAACTTTCTAACGATGCCCCTGCAACAAATCGCCCTGCACCAAAGCGGAGGCCGTATTTCTTCGCCAACTTGGTTGCTACCTTGTTTTTTGCCATGAATAAAAAGAAATTTTTCAGAATCTTTTCCATAAAAAACCCCCCTATACTAAAAACAAATACAAAGATTATTAGACTGTATGTGAACGAAAACTAACTTTCTTAAACTCCAACAGTATTTTAACATTTTTTCGACAACATTTTTACTTTTTTCAAAATTTAATTTTTTCTACTTTAAAATTGTAATCATTCTTGTTAAAGTGTAAAATTACACAAAAGCATTTAAGGGGTAATTCGTTATGAATATGGATCAGATGATTGAAATTGTTTCCTCGAAATTGAAATTAATTCGAATCGAATATGGGTACACCCAGGATAAAATGGCGTCCACATTGGGAATCTCTAAGAAAACGCTATTACAGGTCGAAAAGCAAAGAACGCAAGCGAACTGGACGACTGTAGCAGCAGTAGCTGCATTGTTCCGTGATAGTGAAATATTGAAAACCGCATTAGGCGGGGATCCAGTTGAACTTGTTGAAATTCTGGCGCACGAGGAAATTGAACGACCAAAAGAACAAACGTTAGGCGGAAAGGTATGGTGGAAGGATATGAAAAATGAGAACGGGTTCCGCCTTCAACAGAATTTGATCAGCAAGCATTATAGAATTCTGGACGATGATAATCACCGCTGGTACAGTTCGTTTGATATAGAGGAGGCTTACGAACGTTTGAATGAATTAGTAAAGTCTTGATGCTTCCTAGTTTGTATAACATTCAGACATTGTGGAAACCTAACCTCGATATTAGGAAAATGTTAAGAGGAGGGAAGTCCGTGCAACAACAACCACAACAATCACCTCAAAATCAACAGGGCATTTTGCCTCAACCTCCGGATGTCATGACTGGAAAGGATCAGCTATATGTTACAGACATGATGGACTGGAACCTGCTTGCAGCAAAAAAGTGCAGCTTCTTTGCAAAACAGTGCAAGGATCAACAAGTGAAAGCAGCAATCGAACAAGCCGCACAGATGCATACTCGTCACTATGATCAACTATTGCAACATCTTCAAAGCCATCTAGGAGATCAAATGCAAAACCAAAACATGTCACAATAAGGGGGTTTTAAGATGAAAATTCAAAATCCAGAAACAAATATACCGAAAACACCAGAAATGAATGATCGGGACTTCATCAATGACGTACTGGCGACAGAAAAATATATGACAGATGCCTATTCGACCGCAATGAATGAAGCAAGTCATCAAGCACTTTACCAGGATATTTCATCGATTGCGAAAGAAACGCAAGATTGCCAGCGGAATGTATTGAATGTGATGTTCCAAAAGGGCTGGTATTCATTCGAACAAGCCCAGCCACAAAAACTCCAACAGGCCTACCAACAATTTTCCGGTTATAAGAACCAACTTCCTAACGGAGGAACACTGCAGTAAATCTCTTCAACTAGTGGGAATATAAAAAATCGAGTATGAAACCTCTAAAGGGTTTCTACTCGATTTTTATTATGAGATGCCATTTGGTTTGGTGAACTTTTATTTATGGACATCTGTTCCGTTGTTGGATAAAAAGCCTGGATTTTCAATGTCCCTTTTGCAAATAAGGTCTCTGTGTCCTCTAATTACGCAAGACATCGTGTTTTCCAAGCAGGATCCTGTACAGTACTTGTTCACTTCTTCTGCTCATTCCGATATTCCTCATTATGTTCCCGAATTTCCTGGATGAGTTCTTTCATTCCCTCTTTTGCATCAGGATATTGATCGTTCCAATGCTTCACAAGGGGCGGCATCGACTTTGACATATACGTATAGAGCGCCCACATCTGAACCTTTTCTTTCAATTCATCGTCTGCCTCTCCTAACAACAACTCTGTATATTTGGTAAGCAATCCATCGAACTGTTCCCTAAGTTTCTGATCCATAATCAAATCACCGCCCTCCATGTTTGTTGCCATTCTATCATAGGAAACCTTTTTATAAAAACAGCTCAAGCTTCGAACCATTTATTCTTCATCGCTACGATCGCAGCCTGGGTACGATCATGTAATCCTAACTTTCCGAGGATATTGCTGACATGGGTTTTAACTGTCTTTTCTGTAATGAAAAGCTCGCTGGATATTTCCTTATTGTTCCGTCCAAGGGTGATCTGCCGGAGGACATCTTTTTCTCTGGCAGTCAATTGGTTGAAGCTTCGTTCTGCTTCTGTCGTTTTTGTGCCATTCGAAACATGGCTCAACAGTTGAGAGGTAGCTGTCGGGTGGAGGTGGGTTTGACCTGAATAAACAGCTTTGATTGATTTGACCAGTTCATCAGGCTCGATATCTTTCAATTGATAACCATCGGCTCCTGCCTGCAATGCAGGGACGACATGATCCTGGTCTGAAAAACTGGTAAGAACGATAATTTTCAAATCGGGATGTTCGCTTTTTATCTGTTTTGTGGCCTCGATTCCATCCATGACAGGCATAGTCAAATCCATCAACACAACGTCAGGCTGTAAAGCTCTTACTTGTTGGATCGCTTCCTCCCCATTCGAGGCTTCCCCGACCAGGTCAATATCAGTCTGGGTGCCGAGAAAGAACCTGAGCCCTTTTAACACCATTAGATGGTCGTCCACTAACAATACTTTAATCCCCATTGAAACTCCCTCTTTCCTGCTTGATCTGAAATCTTACTTCAACTGTCGTCCCTGTACCTGGTTCACTTTCGAGTTTCATCTGGCCACCCATGATTTCAGTACGTTCTTTCATACTCGAAAGACCGAACGACCAATTATTTTCCCGAATGGTGAAGCCACATCCCTCGTCCTGGACGCGCAAGATGATTTCATCTTTTTTTCGGCTTAAGAACAGATGGACCTCATTTACCCGTGAATGCTTATGGACATTATTCAATGCTTCTTGGCCGACACGCCACAACGTTTCTTCAACCATTCTAGGAATATTCCCTACTCCTTCAATCTGTTCGGTGACATTCAACCCTAAAGATTCACCATATTTTTTCAGGGATACGATGACCCCTTCTTCCAATCCTGCAGGCTTTAATTGCCAGATCATCGCTCTCATTTCACCGACGACCTCTTGGGATAAAGTCTGCATTTCACTTAACGATTCAACAATCATTTCATTTTTTGGCAATCGTTTCACGTATTCCTTGAGCCCCCGTGCAGTCAAGCTCAACGAAAACAGTTTTTGGTTCACAGAGTCATGTAGATCCCGTGCTAAACGGTTCCTTTCCTCAATTAATGCAAGTTCTCTGCTTCTCTCGAACAGGCGCGCTTTTTCCAAAACAAGTGCCAAATGATCACCTAACGCCCTGAGCACATCTTCATCAATATCGTCTGAGTTATCCGTTTCTAGATTTCCAATCAGACAACCGATCCACTCTTCTCCGATCAATAAAGGAATAATGAAAGGCTTGCCAATGGATAATCCATAGTCCTTCAATTCTTGGTATATTTTATGATTGTGAAGGGTGTCTTCTAACTCCTCATTAGGAGATATCGGATATCGCTTATGTATTTTTTGTGACGTGCCTTGAAAATAGGTCGACCGTAAAGCAAGGACATTTTCCTCTTTTATGAACAAAGCCAGTGAATCCAGATCAAATAAGCGCCCGAAATGTTCGACCGCACATTGAGGCAGGTGATGGATATCATCCATTTTCCAAATAGCGCGGCTGAATTCATCCAGCTTCGCATATTGTTCTGCTTTTTTCTGTTGGGCTTCAAATAATTTTGTCCGCTTGATCGCTGTTCCAATCTGGAAGGAGACTGATTGCAGCAGGTCCAATTCATCTTCCGTAAATTCGTTTTTTCCAGGTTCCGCCACATTCAACAGGCCGAATTTTTCTCCACCAGCAATAAGAGGGACTGTCGCATGATGAGTAATCCCCTTCGTATCACCATAATCAAACTCGATCGCATCTTCAATCCGCTTGCAATTGATGATGTTGACCGCCTTTTGCAAACGGCCATCCCATATCTTATCCAAACACCAGCAACCACCCTGGCACATCGGCTTCTTTTCATCCCGAGATAAAGCTGGAGGCAGCTTCACATCCGCAACGAATGTATAGTTAGGTTCTTCATTGGTCAAAAAAATCCAGCCAGTGGACAACCCTGTCACTTCCAGCAGCTTTTCCAACACAGACTGGAGCATCTCTTTCAAATCATTTGATTGATTCAACGTCTCGGCAATCACTTTCAATGTATGGACTCTCGACATGACACCCTACCCGCTTTCTCTTTATCCGAAAATTTGTACTGGACGATATATGAAAATCCGCCCATCTATGCCCTCACATAAAAAGACGGATCCTTGCTTAAAAGTAGGTCCAAAAAGCGACGATACATCTATTTGAACGCTCTCTTTATATTCTGTTATCGAACATCCTGTTCCTGCTTGACACCAAGTTTTTCTGTCAAATCGACAAGCAGATCCGCAATCACTTGCAAACGTTCCACTGATTCACGATCGACCAGATCATCATTTTCAGCGTAACATTCAGGGTTAGAAACGTATTGATCAGGCAACACGACAGCATATAATCCACGAAGCACTGTTCTCATATTGTTCAATGCGTTTATGCCGCCTTTACTGCCACCTGAGGCTGCCGCAATGGCCGCTGGTTTATGTTTGAAGTAAGTACCACCAAGGAAATCCAATGCATTCTTCAAAACGCCGCTCATTCCATTATGATACTCAGGAGATGTGATGAAAAATCCATCTGCCTCTTGCGCACCTTTATAGAGTTTTTGAAGAGGAGCATTTTCCTCATTCTCTTCATCCCCAGGGAAAAGCGGCAATTTTTCTATCCCAAGGTCATAGTAAGTCACCATGACACCTTTCTCTTCTAGTAGTTCTTTCACAAGCTTGGCAATGCCGCGAGTCCTCGATTTTTCCATCGGACTCCCATTGATCACTAAGATATTCACAAAAGACCACACCTTTTTATATTATTTATCATCAGTTTAAACAAAATGGCATGTTTCCTCATCCGTTTATGGATTGAATTATCACTCATCAAATAGTTGTAAGAATCTCTACGATTCCTGAGACTAAAGTTGTAGAGATCAGACAACACCCGACATTAATGCGAAGTAGAATAAGGCAGAGGTAATCAGACCAAGTCCTACACTGATGACAACTGGAAGCTGTTTGATAAGACTGAACAAGGTCACCCCTACCATAACGATTCCTCCTGCGCCCCACAACAACGTTTCATTAGTGACCATAAAGGAAATCACTGATTGAGGATCAATCTTTCCGTTAAAAAAATACAAGAATAAAGGTGAAGGCGGCTCTTGCTGAATCGTCCGCCACACTTCATGTGGAGGAACCTGCTGAGACAAAAATGCCGTGACCGAAAACACAACAAGCACAAGGATCGTTTCACCTTGAAGCGACCGTTTTACATGCTTATTTCCATTCCGTTGAATCGACTTTTTCAAATAAAAGCCATGGATACACGCATATAGAAGAACCGGGATCAACAACAGATGCTTGATCACAAGAGCTTGACCGTATGGCAAGACCCAGGAATCCACATATTGTGGTGCTACGATTTCATTGATCAACAGACCGCCGCCGGTCAATATGAGAACAGCGCCGATTGAAAATGGTGTGTACCAATTCAAGAACGGAATCCAATGCGAATCACGGGCAGAACCCCATGACACGTATAAAAGGATACCGATCCACCCTGCTATCGCGATCACATGAAAGAAGTGTGCGAGAAACCCGACTACAGGGTAGAGGGATGCAGGATGACTGGCAAACGAGAACGAACTGATCAAAATGACACTTAAAAACAAACCAAGTCGGGCATAAAACGTTGTATTCTTCAAATCATTCTTATAGACAAGCAAAAACAATACGCCAGCAATCAAAAGGTTTGCAAACCATGCTTTTCCGACGCTGAAGTTGAACAACACGGAGGTAAATGTCTCCCAATAACCGATGCTTTTAGAAAGATACTGGATGATTTGCAGAAGCTGGACGAACATAAGAATCGGAATGGAGACGATGATCCATAACAGCAGTTCTTTTGGAACCACCACTTTCGGTTTGTGTTTTTCCGGGATTGACTGAAGCGATAAACCACCTAAAAGCAAAGAGAATGCTAAATACAAGATTCCTTTGAAAAAGATGATCATTCTCCAGCCTTCTTCCTTAGTAGCCACCATATCAGGCCTATTCCCGCAAGAACAGCAATCGAAGCGATTCCGATGATGACTGGGGATAATCCATTTTCTACTTCACCCTTGTTCTTTTCCCCTGTTGCTGAATCATCGGCTTTGTCAGGCTGTTGTTCGGCTTGTTCCTTATCTGTATCTTGATCTTCTTCAGGGTCACCCGCTTCTTTTTCAGATTCTTCTGGCTCTCCTGCTTCTACTGAAAATGAAAATTCTCCCTCAACAACGTGGGAGTCCTCTGAAACGATCTCATATGAAACAGTATACGTTCCGGTTTGCAAAGGTTCAGATAGCTGACCAAGCATGACATCATCCTGGATGTCCGCTGACTCAACTTCTTTAGAGACTCCATCTTGATCTGTAACCGTGAATGTACTTCCTTCTTTAATTGTTGAATTGAACTTGAAAGTGATGATATCAAGAGAATGCTTTACAACTTCTCCGTCCTCAGGCGATGAACTTTGAAGAGAAGAATGTGCATATGAAGATGAAGGATTGCTCATCATTGTCAAAATGATTACAAAACAAATGATCAAATATTTGTGCATAAGATGTTCGATCCTTTCTTTTCAATTATCGAATCCATCTTACCACCTGTGCATTCCTGTTTCTACTTTATTCACATATCTTTACTATATTGAACCGGACCGCAAGTTGGAATCTCTCTTGTACATCCAGGAAAGGGTAGTGGTTACTGTACTGGCATCGTAAAAATGTGGACTCATTCAGTCCTTCATGTATTTCTTCAGTGCACTCGATCGGGTATTGGACATCCTGTTCCCAGCATATGACCAATGTTGGAGTTGTGATATCTCCTAATTTGTCCCTCAAATCGAAATTCGGAAAATCGAACTCTCCCAAGTAATCCAATCGTTCTGTAGCCATCTTTTTCAAAGCATCGGCTGAAAAATAACGTTCATAATTTTCAGCGGGGAACAGTCCCAAACGGGTTCTATTTTAGAGTACACACAGGGTACAATTCATAAATAAAATCGCAGGTGGATTCACATAGGAAATCACCTGCGATTTTACTTGATATTTAAAGATCTTAGTTTTAAAACCACTCCAAATTCACAATGCAATTCACAGGGTAAGAAATAAATATTGTAGAGGGTGTGAATTCTTCGAGGTTTGCAATGTGATTTTGTATGCGAGCGCCAAAGGACACTAGAAAAATATTTAAAATAGGTATGAATCAGAACCAATCATTATTCAAGAAAAAGGCAGGTACGATAAGTTCTGTTATATGCGTTACCACGTGAAAAACAGGAGATAGTACATAGAAGAGATGGTTCCCCAGGCAAAATTATTAAGTAATATAGGATTAAATCCGCTCTTTTTCTGGAATTGGGGACAAGATTCCGAAGGTTGATAGGCTTCTTCTTTAACGTGGTCGGAAACCACTCCTTCATAATGAAGTCTTGGAGCTATATGACTTCGCTTTTTCGATATATTGATAGATCTCCAAGTTAATCCCATGATCTTTCTTTGTCGGATTTTCAAGATGGAACCGCTCTATGGCTTTTTCAATCTCAGGATCCTCGTTATTAAAAACAGCTTGTGACTCCGCTAAAAGTTTGGCTAACCTTATAATCTTTGTATTTTCTGGAGGTATCCCCTGGTCGAATCCTGTAATTAATTTAGAGAGGACTTCGTTTGACTCTTTCCTCATTTTCTTCAATTCCTCATGGCTGAACTGTTCTATTCTTTTCTTTAGCTTTTCTTGTTGTTCAGGCGTGAAGTAATCCCAAACACCCATACTTTTCACCTCAATTTGTGGAATGTCTTTCCTCATGTACGATCAACCTTCATGAAACACCTGATACCCGCACTCCTTAACGGCTGTCTCGATTTTTTCCAAAGAAACATGATGTTCATCATACTCAAGACTGACAGTAGCCCTTTTTAGATCTACGCTTCCTTTGACTCCTAGTACTTGTAAAGCATTTTCGATGGTAATAGCGCAAAGACCACAACTTAATCCTCCTACTTGCAAATTGATTTTAACTATTACCCAAACCTCCTCCATCATCAATCATTAATCAACATTCATGTTGATTAATGATCACGTTTGTATATTATAATAGGAGAGTAGAGTATCGGATTCAATAAGCAAAACTTATAGAACCTGTCGAGAATTCAACACATGAATGAGAACCTGTTGTTTTTCTCTATTTTTTATATAAGGAGGGTTTTACAATGTCAATGGATCGCCGCAAAGTAAGGACCAGGGCGCTTCTTCGGAAAGCTTTAATTGAAGTGATGGAAGAGAAAGGACCTGAACGTATAACCGTTCGTGATCTGACTGACAAAGCGGATATTAACCGGGGAACCTTCTATTTACACTATACGGATTTACCTGCTATGCTCCAGCAGGTAAAAACGGAGATGTGGGACGGATTAAAGCAAAGGATGGAGAAACTGAATCCTTATGACTACTTGTCTTATGCCACCAGAAACGAACCTGATCCTATGATGGTTAAGGTTTTCGAATACTATGCAGAGCATGCTGATTTTTTTCGAGTCATTCTCGGTCCGAAGGGAGATCCAGCATTTCCCGTGCTTATCAAGGAGTTTTTAAAAAAGCATCACATCACAAAAATTCTCAATATTCAGCCGGAATTGGCAGAAACCATTCTGCCAAAAGATTATATGGTAGAATATTTTGCTGCATCCAACCTTAGTATTCTTCTTCATTGGATAGAGACCGGTATGCAGGAATCAGCAGATACAATTGCTTTGTTGATAACGAATATTCTCGGCATTAGTGTAGAACGACTATATCGTATTAAAGATTATAATCACGGCAACAAAAAAACCCATGTCCGCAAAACATGAGTTATTCTAATAGTTGGTTCGATTGGATCATTGCATTATTATTTTTTGGAATTTTATTTACGTTGATTCTTGGGCAGAACCCGTCAGTGCAGTCCCAGTCCTTTTTCAATCGTTTTTAATTTTTGCATACATGGTCAAATCGATGAATCCTTGACCACTATAGGCATAATCCTTCAAGACGCCTTCCCTTTCAAATCCCAATTTTTCAATCAAACTAGAGGAAGCTTTATTATGAGGCGAGATGAGGGCGCCTACCCGGTGGAGGTCCAAATGCTCAAATCCATACTCGATAATCGTTTCAATGGCTTCCTTCATATAAGCATTGCCCCAATATTCCGGGGAAAGTTCATAACCGATTTCAGCCCTGTAATAACGATGGTTCCAATTATGGAAACCGCATGTCCCGATCAATCTTCCATTCGACTTTAAGAAGATTCCCCATCGGATGACCGTATTATGTTTCAAGCCGACACGAAATTTCTGAATCAGTTCTTGAGCTTCAGATATGTCGGTCATCGGGTCCGAACCGTAAAATTTCAGGATTTCTTTATTCGTAAAAAGATCATATAGGATTCCGACATGTTCACCTTTAATTTCTTTCAAATGAAGTCGTTTCGTGTTCAATTCAGGAAATGATTCCATATTATTCATTCACCTTTCTGCGTTCAGTTCGTCGATTCAAGATAGTAAGGGCATAAATACAAGACAAAAGCCAGACTCCTCCTGCTGAATAACCCGCGATCACATCACTAGGATAGTGGACATATAAATATATCCGCGACAATCCGATCAGAAAAATCCATAAACCTACCACCAGGACAACAGGCCAATATTGTTTCCCTTTTCTTCGTAAATACTGGACCAACAAATAGCCCATGATTCCATAAGCTGCAATCGAAACCATTGCATGACCACTTGGAAAACTGTATCCCCCAACCTCAACGAGATGTTCAAGTCCCGGCCTTTCCCTTTGGAAAAACCCCTTGAGCACTGTATTTAATCCCCACGCTCCAAGTACTCCAATGAGCAGGGTAAACGCTTCCCACTTCAATTGTTTTCTTAAAAGGAAGATAAGTAGGCTCAAGACCAAAACGACGTATGTATACGTATCACCTGCATGTGTCATGAAAATCATGAAATTTGTCAGCCACGGTGTTTGCAAGCTATAAATAACATTCGAAATGAACGTGTCGAATCCCTGCAACTCATTTTCCAAAAGCTCATTCGACAGCCCGGCAAAAACCCATATAAAAGCCAATGCAGCGATAATGCCTGCTATCAATTCAAGACTGATTTTTTCAAATGCTTTTTTTGTTTTAGATGTATTGAGATCAACCACCGAATCTCCCCTTCCATACCCCATGTATCCTGTGTGCTTTTATTTAAAGAATGAGCCGAACTGCTCAATAAAGCGCCCATTTACCTGTAAACCTGCATAAGACGATATGTCACTAAATAATAGTATTTTATCATGAAAATCTCGCTGCTATAGATAAAGAAAAGATTTTCCAGTTTTAAATTAAAGAAGGGATTTTAAAAAGTTAACAAGAAATAACAACATCACAGAAAAATAATTTCCTTTGAAAACATTTGAGGTGGTTACTTGAAGTGGTTAATGGAAAAACCGCGTAAACGGATTTTAACAAAACCGACTAGAGAGGTTGAGTACAAGCTTGTCTTCATCGGAAGCCTGATCGGATTCTTCTCATCGTCCCTCTATTTTGTGTTATTTGAGCATGTTTTTGGTAGTCCAACTGACCTGAATAGTGCAATCGCTGGCAGTTTTTCAGGCGTTATCGCCTCATTTTCAGCATTTATGTGCCTGAAGCTTGTAGATTATCAAACACGGAAATTCGCCATATGCATTGCCATCTGTGCGATTTGGGGGTTAATTAGCGTCAGTTACTTTTACACAATCCCTGCTCTCTTGTTATTATCGTCGACTTTCCTATGTTTTTGGAGGAAAAACAGGGAAATACGTCTCATTAAGTAATATAAAAAGAGAAAAAGGGGTGACAAGATCGCCAGCCCCTTTCCCTATTCCTTTACACGGTCGAACGTCTTTTTTCTTCTAACGAAATATTATCTTCCACATCCTCATCTTCATGGTTCGAAGTCTTCAATCTTACTTCTTTTAAAAATACGACAAGAATGACTGCTAAAATCATTGTAAAAGCACCAAAAAGGAATGCACCACCCAAGGCATCACTTAACGTATTTCTCATCGCACCGAGTAACTGGTTCATTGATTCACTCTGTTCAGCAGGAATTTGTTCTTTAAAAGTCTGTAGTTGTTCAGGATCCATAAGAATTTTAGGATCCGATGCTCCTTCCATGTTTCCTGCAGAACCAGCCATTTCTATATTTTTCATATTAGAACGCATGATCATATTCATGATAGCCCCCATTATCGATACCCCGATCGTACCTCCTAGCTGTCTAAACAGTTGGACAGATGAGGTAGCAACACCAAGGTATTTATAAGCGACCGAATTCTGGATGGTTATCGTGAAAATCGGAAAACTGCAACCCAGTCCAAGACCGATGATCATCAATCGATAAATAGCATCAAGGTTCGTACTATTGACGTTTAACGTAGTCAATGAGAAGATCCCGATCCCCATCGTCATTAAACCGAGTATAGCTAGTTTTTTATATTTTCCAGTCTTTGTGATCAACTGACCAATAATCGTACTTGAAACGACCATGCTCAACATCATCGACATCATGATGAAGCCCGTTTTCGTGGCAGATGTCCCGATTACGCCTTGGATGAAGAATGGCATATACATGATGGCACCGAACATGGCTATGCCGATCAATAATCCGATAAGATTAGATATCGTAAAGACACTGTTTCTAAAAAGATCCAACGGGAGGACCGGATTGGAGACCTTTCGTTCGGTATATAAGAATGCGAGCAAAGCCATGATAGATATTGCAAGCAGGCCGTTCACCTGCAAGGAACCCCACGTATACTGGTTCCCTGCCCACGAAAATGCGAGCAGCAATGGAATGATCGTACCTGCGAGAAAAAGCGAACCGAAATAATCGATTCTTCCATAGTCTTTACGCGGTACACTAGGAAATAAACGCATGATCAAAATGAACGCGACAAATCCGACGGGAAGGAAGATCCAAAAAATCCATTTCCATGAAAAGTGATCGACAATGTACCCACCGAGTGTCGGGCCGAATACACTTGACAGACCGAATACGGCAGCCATCAGTCCTTGCCAACGCCCCCTCTCGCGTGGGGAAAACAAATCGCCGATCGAAGCAAAAGATGTGGAAAAGATCATCCCGCCTGCCAACCCCTGGAAAGCTCTATAGATGATGAGCATTGTCATCGTATGGGCTGTTCCACATAAGAAACTCGCAATGATGAATAAACCTAATCCGAGCAATATGAATGGTTTACGACCATACATGTCAGACAATTTCCCTACTAGAATCGCTGTTACACTGGAGGCAAGCATATAAATTGTAAAGATCCAGCTGAAGTAATTCATCCCTCCAAGATCGGAGACGATTTTCGGTAATGCCGTACCAATGATGGTCTGGTTCAATGCAGCAAATAACATGGACGCTAACACCGCAACCATAATCGTAATTTTCTGTTTGAAAGGTAAATGTTCCATATTTCGCTACCCCTAACTTTCATTAAATGAGTAGTTCACTTTGTGAATCAATAACAAAAAAGAAAACTTTGGGATATTCCAATGTTTTCATTCTTTTTCAACTCAAATCCATACCTCTTTGTTTATTTATGTTTAGAGGAATCAGTGATTTTCGAGAAAAGATGCACAAGAGTCTGCATTTCCTCATCAGAGAGGTTTTTGAACTTTCCTTCCATGTAGTGATGCTTTTTTTCCTCAAGGGAATTCACTAGCTCCCGTCCTTTTTCGGTCATACAAAGATAAATCACTCTTCGATCATTTTCCGCTCTTTTCCTTGTGACGAACCCGCGCTTGACCATTCGATCAGTCACCGCTGTGATATGACTTGTAGCCACATTGAATTCTTGAGAAAGCATCGAGGTCATGACCTCTTCTTTTTCCATGATGAATTTCATATAAGTAAATTCAGTTGATGTACATTCATCTTCAAAAAGGTTGTTGATTTCCTTCCGAAACATCCTGAATGTCGTTCGAAAGCTTTTTTCCAACTTCCATATTAATTGTTGTCGATTATTCATTACACTACACCTAACAATCTATACATTTAGTTAACCAGGTTAAGTATATCAGATAATAAGTGATATTAAAACCACTGGAATTGTTTAGAATAGTAAAAAGGAATTGAACCCTCCTTCATGGTAAGTATATTTATGCAAAATTCGTAAAATGCATAGCTTTCTATTATCAATTTTGATGGATTTATACTATACTGTTAATGTAGTTTTGTTTGAAAGGAAGAGTCATATGAATATTGGCTTTTACTTACTACCGAAGAGTGAAGTGAAATACTTGAATCCTGAATCGACCATCCGGCAAGCCTTGGAAAAGATGTCTTACCATAAGTATACATCTGTTCCACTTGTCGATGATGAGGGTAAATATGCAGGAACCTTGACTGAAGGCGATCTTCTTTGGAGATTGAAAGAAGACCTTGATGGAGATGAAGATTATGATGAAATTCAAAGAATCAAATTGAAGGATGTGCCAAGAAGAGTCAAGAACATCCCGATATCCATCAATGCCAATATGGAAGATCTCATTACATTGGCCACAGACCAGAACTTCATTCCGATTACGGATGATAATGGACATTTTATCGGAATCATCCGACGCAGGGATATCATCAAGTATTGCGCAAGTGTGATCTGGGAAAAAAACGAAGCATGAAACGAAAGGCGGAGCTGACAATGATTAGCTCCGTTTTTTATATTCAGGTAAATATCAACTGGTTTTACCTTGAACAACTTCAATGGTGCTTCATTATGCAAATAACGGTAACCACGTTTTATAGAGGCCTTCGCCGCTCGTATCGATCGTCAGCGTAGCGATGTCTTTATGCGCCCAATCAAATGAAGGTAGAACTTCCCTATGATAACGCTGTTCCGTAAAGATCGTTTCGCCATATTTTAACAGCAAATAAGGATACGATTGAAATCAGCACTGTCCTATCGATTTCTCCCCCCTCGTTTTTCCAGGTATTTTTAAGGGTATTATAAAGGATAGCAATCTGAGAGGGTAATGTGTATGAAACGTATTAGACAGTTTTTCCTGTGCTTGATTATGATCCTTTGCGTCGGGATCATCCTTACTGCTAAACAATCGTCAGATTTAAAAATACTTGCAGGGGTCATCTATTTTAGTATTGGATTATCGGTTTGTTATGTATTGATGCTTGAAAACCGCTCACCATATAAAACACTCTTATGGATGTATGCCATATTGTTCGTCCCGATCCTTGGCTACATCTTTTTCATTTATTCTGGACAGTTGGAAGTAAAAGGCCATCTATTCAAGGCAAAACGGATGGATAACTATGAAAAAGCCCAGGAAATGCAGCTCGAAAACAAACCTTCAGAAAAATGGACACACCTGAATGATACAGAACGGGAATTTTCGAGGTTGGTTACGACCCTCAGTGATCAGACGATCAGTTTCCACTCTTATACGGAAGTTTTACGGAATGGGGCTCAAAAATTCCCCCGGTTGCTAGCTGAATTAAGAAAGGCAAAAGATTATATCCATATGGAATATTACATTTTCCGTTCAGATGATATCGGCCGGGAAGTCATGAACATCTTGTGTGAAAAAGCGGCGGAGGGTGTTGAGGTACGCTTCATTTATGACGCGATCGGGAGTCTGAAACTATCTGATCAAGATGTATCAAGGATGAGAGAAGCGGGTGTACAGGTTCATAGTTTTCTTCCTATAAAGAAAGGATTTTTCAATCAAAAATTCAATTTCAGGAACCACCGGAAAATCGTCGTAATCGATAATAGGATTGGTTTCGTAGGGGGATTGAATGTCGGCAATGAATATCTCGGGAAGGGTATAAAGTTCGGCTATTGGCGTGATACCCATCTCCTTGTAAAAGGCGAAGCTTTACGTGATTTGCAACGTGTGTTTTTAATCGATTGGAGTTACGTCAACAACGAATCTTTATTTGTAGAACGGTATCTGGCAATGGAGCCAAGTGAAGAAAGTGGGGGTGTTCAGGTCGTACCCAGTGGTCCAGATACTTCTCAAGGGGTCATGAGCTACTTATACTACAGTATGATTACCTCCGCTCAAAAATCAGTATGGATCACCACACCTTATTTCATACCGAGTAAGGAAATTCGTACTGCCCTGCTCATCGCCGCCGCAAAAGGAATCGATGTCCGGCTTATAGTCCCTGAAACGAATGATGGTTTCTTGACGCAATATGCCACCCGTTCCTATTTTAGTGAATTGTTGCATTATGGGGTGAAGGTTTATCTGTATCAGAAAGGGTTCCATCACCAAAAAACGATTATCATTGACGGAAATTATGCTACGCTTGGTACAGCTAATGTAGATTTACGGAGCTTCCATCTAAACTTTGAGGTGAATGTCTTCATGTTCCGAACTCCAACGATCGAAACGTTGGTTTCGCAATATCAAGAGGACCTTGAATACAGTATGGAGATTGAGGTGGAAACCCATCAAAAGCGGGGTCTGTTCCTACGGACAAAAGAATCATTTTGTCGATTATTTTCGCCGGTATTATAACTTGATACGAAGCAGTATTTTGAGGTACTAATAAACGCTTCATGAGACCATGAAATCGCGAAAACCTGAATATGAATGGCTGACAAAACATAATGGCAGCCTTTTTCTGAAATATAAATTCCATTCCGTGCATACTAAACAAAAGATGTTTGTATAGGAGGATACAGGTATGGGATGGATTTTTCCAATTGGTTTTTGGTTTGTTGGCACACTTGTCGCAGCAAGCCCAAGAGTTCTTTTCCGTCTAATTGAGAAGGAGAAGGAAAAATTAAGGAAGGTAGCAGATGAAGCGAGGTTCCGTGATCAAAAGGCTTCTGTTTTCTTCACGGTTGAAGAGAAATTGATGAGTTCGATCCCCTGGTGGTCTTTTACATTGATATGCTCCATATTAGCGATTTTTTTGGTTACGTTTGGATTCGTCGCATTAAGCTTTGTGCTTGTCTGGTGATTACTCAATCATCTGCTTCAAGCAAGGTTTCAAGATCCACCGTCCAACGACTGGTCAAGCTATCTCTTTCCAACCGCATGATGGCATCATGCTTATCAAGCCCTTTTCTATTGTTTGTAATGACTTCTACTGAATATTCGGTAACAAGCAATGTAGAGGGTTCTTTGTCTGATAAAGGCTTGTTTGGATGAACAAAGAATAGTTCCTTCAGCATCCTTTTTTTAATAGGTTGGCTGACCAACTTGTTGATGATCATAAAGTCCTCCTGGTTCACAGCATGGATGAAGATACTGGCCAGCTCATCACTTGCTGCATTTTCAATAAAGTCGTCCAGCTTGCCCGATGCCTTCAAAATCATCAATTGATGAGATGGATCCTCTCTGTTCGTCCTATGGGTTGTACTGTTCGGTAGATGAATGCAAAAGTGTCCCGGAAAGTTATTGGTTAATGTGCCAGCACCATGTGGCATTCCGTGCATAGAGGCTGGGATCATCTCAGAGCCGTTCCGTATGAATATGGCCCTCCTCTTCCAGCTCCAGTTCCCGCCATAAATCTCTTTCATGATCTCCGTATCGGTCTTTGTAAGAGGCTGCACATCAGCATGATGTTCCCCTGCCCTTCTCTGGACAGTAAAAAATAAACCTGTTTCAATATCCACAACTTCAAAGGTACTTTTCCTTGGGAAAATCTCATCAGTTTCTTCCCACGTCCTCCATCCGATTCGTTGGGGTACCTGTGTACCATCATCAAAAATCGAAGGCAAATACTCCACTTTGATGTTTTTAGCTAAAGCATCTTCTATTGGGAAAAGATTAGTTAGAAGTCCACAAAAAACCACTACGGGTATCATAAAGGTTCGTTTCATCTCAATTTCTCCGTTTCGAAGATATTTCCTCTCCAAGTATAGTGTGGCATGGAGGCATGGAACAGTATAACAGGTAATTTTTGTACCAAAAGGGTTTGATTTACCAGTATCAGCAGGACCATATGATAGGGAATGCTATTCAAGTGAGGAGGGAAAATGATGAAAAGAAAAAAGAACCGATTGATTGAAATCGAACATCCACATATCAGGGAAGTCGAAGAGCATACTCTACACCCAGGGGTAGACGAAGAACGTACCGGAGACCTTTTGCAAAATACGGCTGATGAAGAAGACGATCAAGCAGGACAAGTCCAGGGTTAGGCAGCTTCTATAATAAATAAAAGAACTTTACTAAGCCAATACTTTGGGCTTAATTACCGTGTTATTGAAGAAATTATTAAAGGTTGATCCATATCGGGTCAACCTTTTAACCTCATCTCTTCTTTTTTGCCACCTCGATTTATAGGCTAAAAACTCCTATACTAATCGTATGGAGGATATTCCTTATCCACCCCTTGTAGAAAAAGTTGAATTATAAAAATCAATCTGAAATCTGGATGATCAAAGCACCAGCAGAATTTGAAGCTGTAATGAAGGATATGGCTGATGAAGTGACGATCATAGAAGATCTGAAAGCTGGTAACAAAATCCATTTCGTCCTCGTGTTCGCATACGAACAAGCCGAGGTCGCTCCATTCATTGATGAACTGCTTCCACAACTTGGGGAAGATGCTGTCGTATGGTTCGCCTACCCGAAGAAATCTTCAAAAAGGTATAGTTCTGATTTGTCACGGGATAATGGATGGAAACCATTAGGGAATTCTGGTTTTGAAGGTGTCAGGCAAATTGCCATCAATGAAGATTGGTCCGCACTTCGTTTCAGACATGTAGATTATATCAAAACATTGACACATCATAAGAAATTAGCAATGAGCGAGCAAGGCAAAAAGAGAGAGATCTAACCGTTTAACGATGAGTGACAAAAAATGGGGATGATCCACTCGGAGCATCCCCACTTTCTTATTTCTCGCTTTTTACGTATTCATTTTCTTCACTGTTTTCTTTTTGATTGGTTGGAAACCCTTCTCTTGTTCGGGTAATTTCTCTCGTCAATTCATCAACGCTAGAACGGACATTTCCTTTTCCAGAGAAGTTCTCGATGAGTTCCTTGACGTCTAAACCAGACGAAGCTTTCAATGACTCCTGCAGGGTCGACATCAGGTTGGTAGCATATCCTGTAACCTTGTTGGCTCCTCCACCTTCACCGCTTCCGGTATCAACGACTGTAATTTTATCTATGTTAGACAGCGGGCTTGCAATTTCTTTTGCATAAGATGGCAGCATAGTGATGATCATATCGAGCATTGCAGCTTGGCCGTACTGTTCGAATGCTTCTGCGATTTTTTGTTTCGCTTCTGCTTCCGCAAGACCTTTCAGACGGATGACTTCAGCTGCAGATTCACCTTGGGCTCTTTCCGAATCAGCTTTTGCAATACCATCTATCCGAATTTTCTCAGCCTCTGCCCTTGCCATTGATTCAATGCGATATTGTTCAGCATCTGCAGAAGCGATTTGTTTACGTTTATCCGCTTCTGCGGATTGTTCAACTGCATAACGATCGGCATCTGCTTTTTTCTTGACCTCGGAATCATATTGCTTTTCACGCCGGGAAATTTCTTTTTCCTCAAGTTCAATTTGTTTTTGACGCTCAATGATCTTTATCTGCATCTGATGCTCGGTAACCTCTTGCTTCGAGCGTGCTTCTTCAAGATGGTATGCTTGGTCTGCACGTGCTTTAGCCCTATCTTGCTCTTCCCTATATTCAGCGATTTTCAACTGATTGATCTTTTCTGCTTCCGCCACTTCAGTTGCACGTTCAAGTTCGGATTTTTTCGCATCTTTATCCGCTTCTGCACGTTTGATGCGGGTTTCCTTTTCGGCTTCAGCAGTTGCAATATAAGCATCGCGTTTCACTTGAGCGATCCTTGGCTTACCAAGGGACTCTAAGTATCCATTTTTATCGCGGACATCTTTAATTGTAAATGAAACAATATTCAGACCCATTATAGCAAGGTCTTGTGAAGCGACACGTTGCACTTCTTGAGAAAATTTTTCACGGTTCTTGTAAATCTCTTCAACTGTCATCGATCCAAGGATTGATCGCAGATGTCCTTCTAGCACTTCACGCGCTTCATTCTCCCGGTCACTTTTCGTCTTCCCTAAAAACTGCTCTGCAGCAGTAGCGATCTCCCCGATTGAACCGCCGATTTTGATGATGGCCGTCCCATCAGCCATGACTGGTACGCCTTGCTCTGTGTATACTTCTGGTGTTTGTACATCAATTTTACTGGACAACAGACTCAACGATTCAGCATGTTGAAACACAGGAAGCACGAATGTACCACCCCCGCGTACGATTTTGATCCGGTTACCGCCTTCGTCAATGTTGACATTCCTTGAACCCAGGTAACTACCTGTAACGATCAAGGCTTCATCTGGACCAGCAGTACGATACTTTGAAACAAAAACCCCAATTAAAGCAATTAATAAGAATACTACGATTCCAATTACAATGAAAAGTGGACTTAGACTCATATTTCCCTCCTGAAATTTGAAATATTACACGTTGAAAGAGGATGACTCATATGGAGTAACGTGCAGGACTCCATCTTTAATTTCAATGATCAGAATCTCCGAATCAGCCTCTATCGGCCTGTTGTCAAGACTGACTGCAGATTTTGCAATATTTCCGCTGTTCCCGCTGATCAAGACCTCACCATAACCATCAGAAGGAATGGAAGTAATAACTTTACCGATCCGACCTTGCAAGTCTTCCATTGCATACGTATTTGATTCCTCCGCTGAAGAAAGCGGAATCAAAACAAAAATGTTCAAGAGCGTGACGGAAAGGAAGGCTAAAAGCCCTGAAATGATCTTGATCAGCCAGATATGCACCCCTGTGTCCCGGTATGTAAAAAGTTTCATTTATTTGTAAAATAAAGAAAAAGAAACAACCTTTACAGGCTGTTACTGATTGAATGGGAGTTTGATCATGAAGGTGGTCCCTTTTCCAAGCTCACTTTCCACCTTGATCGTCCCTTTGTGGTTTTGTATGATTCGATAACTGACCATCAGACCTAGGCCTGTTCCATTACTCTTCGACGTATAGAAAGGTTCTCCGAGTCTTTCAATGATATCAGGGGGGATTCCACAGCCTTCATCTTTTATAGCAATGGTAAGGGAGTCCGCATTTCCACTCTTTATCATTACCCATAAGTTACCTCCGCTTTCCATGCATTCGATACCATTCTTGATTAAATTGATGAATACTTGTTTCAACTGGTTCTTCTCACATAAGATGCTTGGCAAATTCTCCTCTATCAATATCCGAAGGGATACATTCCTCAAATTGGCCTGTGGAGCCATCAACGTAATTGTGCTATTCATGATTGTACTTATCTCTTCCCTGGAGAAATGGTGAGCTTGAGGTTTTGAAAGAATCATAAACTCGGATATGATCTTGTCGATGCGATCGAATTCATTCAAAATGACATCATGGTAGTCGAGATTACCAGGTTCTTCTTTCAAGAGCTGGATGAATCCTTTGATTGCGGTGATCGGATTTCTGATTTCGTGGCCGATTCCTGCAGCCAATTCTCCGACTACTTGCAAGGTCTCGGATTTTCGTAAAGATTCCTCTAATTCTTTTTTACCGGTTATATCCCTTAAAATGGCGAGATGGACACCCTGGGCGATGTTAGCCTTTGCTGAAAAGTCGACATGCAAGTCCCTGCCGTCCATTCTTTTGAGAACGGTTTCCTCTTTCATGCTTCCATCCGTATTCAATTTTTCAAGCGACCTGTTCAGATGTTTCTTTAAATCAGCTGGATATGAGCTTTGCTTAAAATCTTCAATAGATACGCCAAATAACTCGCTGGCTGCCTGATTCACTTCGATAGGTAGTCCCATGTCATCAAAGAAAATGATCGCATCCTGTACCTCATTAAAAATCGCAGTGAACTTACCCTTCTCGCTTTTTTTCGTTTTTTGAGCAGTAATGTCAATAGCTGTCCCAATTACTTCAATCGTTTTTCCCTCGTCCATGATCGGTGACAATACGGTGAAATAGTAATGATCTTTAAAATAAAGCTTGAAAGTGACTAGCTCGCCTTCATATGCCAACTCATAGTTTCTATTCAAAATCAATGCTGTATCTTGTGGGAACATTTCCTCTACCGAGTGTCCCACAAGAGAAAAGCCGTTTAATCGGTTTTGTTTTGATAATTTCCCATTTGCGAAAGTATAGATGAATTTCCCATCATCACGTTTAATAAATTTAAAAAGAACACAAAACAAATTGTTGACGATGTTTTCGTCGTTTTTTAATTCCTGCCATAAATTTGGATCCATTTCCCTCAACTCAGCTAATTTTGAAAAGCCTATTCTTGCCTCAACTCTTTTCATTCTCTTTTCCACCTTTATAATAATGATACATTTTGAATATATGTTTTTTTATTTAAAAATTATTATTCTCTTTTTCATATGCACATTCCTCTCTTTATTTAAAAGTTTATAGTACTATTTACTCAACGTTAAATATATCCGAGAGGTGATCATATGAGGAGTTCAAATCCTAGTTTGAACGATAAAACATTCCGTAGATTCCAAGGAACCGCTTCTGAAGGGAATACGATGACAATTGGTGGTGCAGTAAATCGAACCTTCATTCTTCTGGTTGTGTTGATGGGAAGTGCCTTTTATTCTTGGAACCAGTATTTTTCAGGGGAAGCTGTTCAACATCTGTTATGGATTGGCTTGATTGGCGGACTGATAATGGCATTCGTTACAATATTCATTCCTAAAATCTCCCCTATAACAGCTCCGGTCTATGCTTTGCTTAAAGGATTGGCGATTGGTTCTCTTTCTGCAATCTATGAATCACTATATAGCGGGATCACTTTACAGGCCGCTCTACTGACGATCAGTACTCTACTAGCGATGCTTTTGTTATATAAGACGGGTACTATCAAAGTTACGAAGAATTTCAGAATCGGGGTCATATCTGCTACCATGGGGATTTTTTTCGTATATTTGATTAATATCATCTTGAGGTTTTTCGGAATGAACGTTCCTTTTCTCCATGACACAGGAACGGTGGGTATCATCATTTCTTTGGTGATCATTACTGTAGCTGCATTGAATCTAGTCCTGGACTTCGATTTCATTGAGGCAGGTGCTCGACAACAAGTACCGAAATATATGGAGTGGTATGCCGGATTCGGATTATTGGTTACACTCGTCTGGTTATATCTTGAGATGCTAAGACTGTTGGCTAAGGTCAGAAGAAATTGATATGGGGGCATCAGAATGAGCAAATTGAGAGTCGAGCATGCGAAATCTTGGTTTCAGGACGTTTTTGAAAGTGGAGACCTTGATCGGTTAGATAAAATTGCTATTGAGGAAGTGAAAATTGAAACTGCAGGCCGTCATTTAGTGGGAAAACAGGAGTTTATTGGTTTCCTTGAGTGGTACCGAGCGACTTTCACGGACAGTCATTGGGAATTGCATGACATCATCACAGGAGATGGAAAGGTTGTCATCCGCTATACTGGGACAAGTATTTATGCAGGTGGATGGCTTGATTTGCCTGCACGTGAAGAGCCGGTAAAAGAGACAGGCGTATTGATTTTTGCTTATAATGGAGATCTGATCAGCAAAGTATGGTGTGAATTGAGCGACCTTGAAGTATTTAGTGACTTAGGGGGGCTTGCCCATATCAAGAATGCTGAAAGCTGAGATTATCAGAATCATTTCTAATGATATTAAGGGTTTTGAACATAAGGGTTGATCCGAAATCATCGGGTCAACCCCTATTCAGGTCATCATTCATGCGAATAAAACAACAGTCCGACAAAAGGGTACACCATTTGTCAGATGAAACATCGACCCATTCCATATATAATAAAGGCAGTGAACCTCTCTGCCAGGTACCGCTCAGGAAAGTCTTTCATGAGATCCTGAAAACACGAAAAAACGAATACGGGGTACTCAGAGAAGGTTTCTGAGGTCCTGAAAACGCGAAAAAAGGAATTTGAGGTACTCAGAAGAATTTGGGGTACACCATTGACTTCTAAATCGGTGCCTGGTACAGGAACCGTAGCATTTAATAAAGGATGATGTAGATGAAGCGTATTTTATTAACGGGTGGCGGCTCGACCGGTCATGTTGCTGTCAATCTTGCTTTAATCCCTCACTTGAAACGTAACGAATGGGAAATCCATTATATAGGATCACACAACGGGATTGAACGTGAACTGATTGAACCTATACCTGAAGTAACCTATTATCCGATCTCCACCGGGAAGCTGCGAAGGTACTTTGACATCAATAACTTTAAGGACCCGTTCCGTGTCATCAAAGGGATTGGCCAGGCTTATCGGATCATCCGTAAGGTAAAGCCAAGTATTGTTTTCTCAAAAGGCGGATTCGTTTCTGTGCCAGTCATTCTCGCCTCTCGCATTACGAAGACACCCGTCATTTCTCACGAGTCAGACATGAGCCCTGGTCTTGCGAATAAAATTTCAATGCCTTTTGCTTCAAAGGTTTGTGTAACTTTCCCTGAAACACTTAAGCATCTTCCTGAAGATAAAGGGATTTTACTCGGATCAATTGTGCGGGAAGAACTGAGTAAAGGGTCGAAACGGAAAGGACTCCATTTCTGCGATTTCACTGATTCGAAACCAGTCATCCTCGTAATGGGCGGAAGCCAGGGAGCGAAGAGAATCAATGAAGCGATCAGAAGCCTGGTACCTACCTTGACGAAAAAATACCAGATCGTCCATCTTTGTGGAAAAGGTAAAATCGATGAAACAATGAGTGCCCATGGATATAAGCAATTTGAATATATAAAAGAAGAATTACCGGACATTCTAGCCATAACAGATTTAGTCGTCACACGAGCGGGTTCAAATTCAATTTATGAATTCCTCGATTTACAAATCCCGATGATTCTTGTTCCGCTGCCTCTCAGTCAGAGCCGAGGTGATCAAATCCAGAACGCTGAATCCTTTAAAAAGCAAGGTTTCGCTGAGGTGATACAAGAAGAAGATGTTACGGACGAATCCCTTCATCAGTCGATCGAGAAAACATACAATGAACGGGACAATTATAAAGGTAGTATGCAGCGGAGCGAGCAAAGCAACCCTCTGGAAAAGCTGTACGGATTACTAGAAAAGTACAGCAAATACTAAGGTATCATTTGATTTTATACGAAACAATCATTAAACTATAAATAAGAAAACATTATAGGCTCATTCCTTAAAGGGGAGTAGCTTGACACAACAAGGTCGTCATTACAGGAAACCATTCCTCGGCTTTGTTGGCAACATTTGTTGTTAGCGAGACCTTTACCAGTTCGAAATCCTGGTGGTCTCTTTTTAAATTGACGTGGTCACCAGATAAGGTGGTCACGTTTTTTATTCCATGAAAGGAGAGGAGAGGAAAAAATGGCTATAAAAAAACTGATCAAAGCGCTCATCCTGAAAAAGGGATATCGGTTTGCAAAAAATCATATCATCCCTATAGCAAAGAGAGAACTTAAGAAACGACGGAAAAGATAAAATAACCCATCAATTGAAAATAAAAAAGCTCAAAAGGAGAAAATGTCATGAAAAATTGGTTGTATTACAGTATGATGGCGTTCATGTCGATCATGGTCCTAAGTGGATGCTCATTACTTCAAGGGGTCAACAATACAGTCGAGTATGTAAACGGGGCTACGGAATATATCAATACGGCAAGCACCTTTGCCGATGAAGTCCCTGCACTTGCTGAACAAGCAGTCTCAGATAAGAATGCACGCACCGAACTCGAGGAAAGACTCAATCAGATGAAATCAGATATTGCAGCCTTCAATGAGTTGGATCCACCAGGGATAGGTGAAGGTGTTCATAAGAAAATAGTCGGTTACAACGACACCCTCGAGCAAGGCATCGACGGTTATTTAAGTAAGGTTGAAAACGGAGAAGTAGACCCGAAGCTGCTTGAAGATTATAAAATCCTTCAAACGATCAATCAATTGACGAATATAAAGGATCAGCTTGAACAACTGGGCTCATGACATGTGTAAAAGGACTGACCCTTCTTTAAACGAAGACTGTGGTCAGTCCTTTCTTATAATTTATCGTACTGTAGTCGTCAGGCTGACTTTTTTCGAGGTAAAAGGGAAAATATCTACTCGAATCACACCGATTTCTTTCTTTTCTTATATAACGTATACCAAACAATCAACAGCATCGCAACGATACCTAGAATGATATAGATCGTTTTGGAGTATAGCTTTACATACTGTATGATCTCCGTCCAATTTTCACCTAGTGCCGCGCCAATGCTGACGAGGAGGATGTTCCAAATGATCGTACCCAGTGTTGTTAGGACGATGAAAAAAAGAAAAGGCATATTAGACATGCCTGCCGGGATAGAGATGACACTCCTTAAAAACGGCATCATCCTTCCGAAAAACACAGTCCATTTCCCATAACGGTCGAACCACTGATCAGCTCTATGTACATCCTTCTTTTTCAATCGGATGATACGGCCCCAACGATCGATGATTCTCTCGAGGTTTTCCACGTCCAATAACAGGCCAACACCATAAAGGACAATTGCCCCAAAAACCGAACCAGCAGTGGAAGCTAAAATGACGCCGATGACATGAAGATCTGTCGTTGTCGTCACGAATCCACTGAAAGGCAGCACCACTTCAGAAGGAATCGGTGGAAAAAGATTTTCAAGGGCCATGATGAAGAAGATTCCAAAATAACCGTATTGTTCAATGATTGCTGTATACCAACTGTCCATCACATGCTCCTTTAGACTGGTTAAAACTCCGCTTACCCTCTATAATACTTCCCAATCCTCAAAAGTTTGAAACCGAATCTCTATCGGTGCCTGGCACCGATCTGGAAGCCTTCTCCCCCAACGGTTGTAAAACGGTGCCAGGTACACAATATGAACCGTTGATATATAAGGATTTTCATAGTGTACCTGGCACTGAAAGAGGCACCGTCACGGATGACGGTGCCTGATGGTACTAATACAATAGTTAATTTTTCATGAGTTTGAATTTGAGATCTTTGGTATTTTTATTGATCGCGCCTGCATCGTTATTGAAGATCTTCGACTTGTTTTCTTCCGTAGGTTCGATGTGGATATCAAACACATTTTCGCCATCAGTTAGATCAACCTCTCGGCTCCAGGTCATATCGTGATTGATAATAACCCGTTCACCATTGATTGTAAGTACACCTTCTTTGATCGCATTTCCTCTCAAAACGACCTTGTCATCTGTTACAGATTGACCATTGGCGTGTGAGGTGATGACGACAGGCTGATCGATCCAGCGGAGGATCGTATCCTTTACAACCATTTTATTATTCCCCTGGTTTTCAACGACCACCTTCATGTCTGTTCCAGGAGCACCATAACCATAATAACTGATGTCATCATCAGTTGAGTCATATGGTGTGTGATCAGCCAGGCCTTCCTGATCCCAAGAATTCCCCTTCACATATTTATAAGTCAATACTTCACCGACCTGCATATCCACTGTATATTCCCAATCAGGTGTTACAGCTCCATTGCGGCT
This sequence comes from Alkalihalobacillus sp. YIM B00296, assembly GCF_020179385.1. Taxonomy (GTDB): domain Bacteria; phylum Bacillota; class Bacilli; order Bacillales; family Fictibacillaceae; genus Pseudalkalibacillus. The sequence continues at coordinate 98,668 of NZ_JAIBLJ010000009.1, forward strand.
CATTTCCCAAGCACTTGTATTCCAACCGTTCAAGCTGTTCGGCATCGTAATTTTTGTATCCAGCGGAGTATAATCGGGTGCTTTCACCTTGAACGTGACTTCGACCATGACGATGTCTGGCTTTACGGCAACAGAATTGGAATCCACATAGTTTCCATGACGATCATAAACACGTACCACATACGTATATTCCTTGCCGTTTTTCACACTCAAATCTCGATAGCTCGTCACTTCTGGATCCCAAATTTTATCGATCACTAATCCATCACGTACAATCGAAATCATATAAGGATCATCTGGGTTTTCTAAACTCCAATCCAAGTTGACCTGGCCAGACTCCTGGACCGGTTCCTCTAAAAGAACTACATCTACCGGCACTGTTTCATCTTCCGCTTTTGTAATCGTAACTGTCTGTATATCAGAATACACCCAATTGCGGCCAAGGTCTGTCGCAAATGCATAACGGTATTGATAGTCCCCGCTTTCTAAGGGTAAAAATTCAGCAGAAAACGTATTTCCGCCATTCTTTTGACCTGAATATCCAGCATCAACTCTTTCCCACTTATCAGAACCAGGAGAAAGTACTTGCAAGTCCGCCTCTAAACCTTCAACTAAACCCTCTGACGAATGATTTCCAACTTTAATGGTCGCTTCCACTGTTTTCGACTCAGCCAAATCCACATCGGAAGATTCAAGTTCCGTCATACCTTCAATCGAGTACGATCCTTCTGTCAACGGAATGTGAGGAATGACTTCACCAGTAACGGTCTTTTCCGATTCATTCCCATATCGATCGACCGCGACAACTGTAAAGTAATATTTCCGGCCATTATCCAGGTCATCGACTTTCACAGTGGTGTCCTCTGTCGTTTCCACCTTTTTATAAAGTGACCCTTCAATATTCGTCACATAGACATTGTATTTTCCGGCACTTTTTCCACTCCAAGAAAGGGTTGCTTTTCCAATGCCTTCCTCAGCTTTCAAATCTTTGACCGGTGTAGGTGCTTTAACATTCGTATTTTTTGCGACGAACATCTGTCCGCTCATCGCTGGAATCGTCAATGTTACTTTTCCATCCTTCACTCTCACAGCATTCTTATCTGATAGCTGATCTTTAAAATCAACGCCATTAAGAGCGAAACCCTTCACAGCTAGTTCCATTGTTTTCTCTTCACTACCGCGGTTGATTGCCACAAGGCCATGCTTTTTATCCAAACTGCGACCGTAGACGAATACATCACCATCCGCATGAAGATTCTTCAGATCACCATAGGCAAAAAGGTCCTGATGTTGCGTGCGTATCTTTCCAAGCTTCTGATAGTGCTTGATCAGCTTGTCATTCTCTTTCCCCCATGCGTATGTCCGCCTATCATCTGGATCCTTAGAACCTGTAAGGCCAGCTTCATCCCCATAATAAACCGTTGGAGCCCCCGGGTACCCGAACTGGAAGATCGCTGCTAGCTTCAGTCGTTTTAAACCAAGCTCATGGTCATAATTTTGATCCAATTCCGCGCGTTCAGCATTTTCTGATCCATTTCCAAGTAAAAAGACCGCTCGTGCTGTATCATGTGATCCCATCAAGTTCATCAAGTTATAGAATGCTTCTTCCGGATAATCCTCCTGGATGGCGGTCAGTTGCTCAGCAGCTCCGCGCGCATTCCCGTTTCGCAAAAAATCGAGCATCGCCCCACGGAATCGGTAGTTCATTACGGAATCATAGAGATCGCCAAGAAAGTATTTGGAGGCATCATCCCAGATTTCTCCGAGAATCAATGGATCATCATTCGTCTTAGTTTTGGTCTCTTTGATCTCTGTACGGAATTCTCGCCAAAATTGTGGATCCACTTCGTTCGCCACATCCAATCGCCAGCCGGACCCTCCGCGTTTCAACCATGATTTTGAAACGGAATCCACGTCGTACATGATATAATCCGCAAATTCCTCATTGTTCAGCTCTGAATCATAAGGAACTGCCTCACCAGGAACCGAGGCGATTTCTGGTAAACTGTCAAATCCCCACCAAGCCTGGTAATCATAACGCTCATTCGGTGTACCTTCCTCCACCTTATTATTCTCTATGTTGAACCAGTTGTGGAAACCATATTCGCTGAACACTTGTCCTTCTGCTAAAAAGTCTTTCTCAGCTTTGGCTATTGCATCATCCTTGGACATACCTTGTTCATTCATATAATCATAGATTCTCGCCCAATACTCGTAAGCTCCTACTGTTTCATATTTTCCATACCGGTCAAAATAAATCGAGTCATCTCCTACATGGTTGAACACCCCATCCAATATGAGATGCATATCCCGTTTCTTCAATTCTTGGGTAAACTTCTTGAACTCCTTCGGTGAACCGAACATCGGGTCGACCGATTTGAAGTCTGTTGCATCATATTTGTGGTTGGAAGCAGCATGGGCCACAGGGTTGAGATAAATGGTGTTCACACCAAGTGACTGGATGTAATCAAGCTTTTCATAAATACCTTTTATATCTCCTCCAAAGAAATCATTACTCCAGATCCCATCCCCTTCGTAACCTGAGGTGTTTTCAAGCCTTGGATTATCAGGAAGTTCACTCCATTCCTGTTGTTCGATCGGCTCGACACCACGCGCATTTTCTTTTGCATCATCATTTTCCAGGTTACCATTATAAAAACGGTCAGGGAATATTTGATAAACAACCGCTTCTTTCATCCAATCAGGGGTTTTGTAATCCGGCTCGTATACTGTAAGCTGGAAGAAATCAAGCACGGAATCACCAGCACGCCCCGATTTTCCTTGTTTCGTGTCTTCTCCATATTCTTTGACTGCTTTACCATCTAAAGCGATGAATTTATAGCCATAGACGCCTTTTTCTTCAGGTGTGAACCTCGCTTCCCAAAACTCACGTTCTCCTTTTCCCTCGACGTCAGTCCAGCCGATCTTATCCATTTTGATCAACTTGGAATTGCCAGTGGTTTGATTCTTTAAAAGAAGGTTTGCTCCCGACAAATCGCCTTTTTCTGTCTGCAACCGCAGTTTCACTTCTTCACCGGATTTGATCGCACCAAATGGTTTACGGTAGACTTCATTCCACGTATCATGATATAGCTTGTCTGCTTTTATGGTGCTATCCGGTCCTGAACCTGCGTTGCTTGTTGTCACTTCCTTTGTTTCGTGATTATAGTAGAACGTCACCTCTTGATCTTTTATTGTGTTCAATTTCGCGTTTTCGGCAGGGTACTCTTCGCCCCATTCATTTCCAAGCACAACCTTGAACTCAAACTCACCCTTTGGAACATTTGCTGTATATTCGTAAATGTTATCGTGATTTTGATCTTCTAAAATGGCCGTCGATGTCCCTGGCGACCAGGCCTCACCTGCTCCGATAGCAGGTTGTAAGGATCCAGCCAACCTTGGTAACCGGTCCTCGGTCATCATCGTCGTTATATGTGTCTCGTCATTATAGACGAAAAGAACTTCCTTTTCCTCATCTAAGTTGAGAACCATGTTTTGACCACCCGCTTCACCGTTTTCACCGTAATTTTCATCCCAGCTTCCATTGATCGCGATTTTGAATTCATAATCGCCAGGCGGTAATGTCTTTTTCAAATAATATTTTCCATTCTCTGCATCAGTCATCTTAAAATCATCCGACACGGGGTTCCAGTAAGTAGGGCCACCCTCTTCCCCAAAACTACCGACTACACGAACAGTCCGTTCTTCGGCATCAGCTTTTGTCGGTTGCACACCTGAAAACATCTGCACCATCAGGAGAAAAACCATGAACAACAAGAAAGTCTTCGAACCTCGTATTCCCATACTAACACTCCTTTCAATCTTTGGACTAAAAACGTCACACTTGTTGTGAAAACGTTTGCACAAATATGTAAAAAGAATGGCTGCGATCATTGAGAAACCTCGTGCAACCGTTTTCATTATATTATACAAAATATTCGAAATACTGGATATGGGACTTTTTGCATAAAAAAGAAACTTGGCGAAGTGGCACCTTATGAATTCCTCAAAAGCAATGCCTTTGTAGGATGCTTTGCTTTTGAGGTTACAAGCTCGTGCACTTATACCAAGTTTATAAACTTTTCTGCTATTTTAATCTCACGCTCAACGTATGAGGGCCTCATAGGACAAGTCCGACATGTCCTTACTTAGCAACAAACCTCTTCATTATCATTGTCGCAGCATGAATCTGTGCTTCCACTGCAAGAGCCATTGTTCTCTTCTTCTGGCTGTATTTCCTTGATTTCGACTCCACAACAATCATTGTTTTTCTCTTGCCCTTTTCCTGATACCTTTTTGATCAATTGAATCATCATCTTCATCTCCTAAATCAATTTTTTTTGATTATATATCCAAAAAATTAGCAGGTGCACTGACATTCGTAATTTGTACGGCAATCGACAGGTGTTTTTGGAGTGATAAATCTCGTATACAATTCCTTAAACATGGACCAGACCGTATTTTTCTGATTAATTTCAACCCTTGGTAAAGCTTTGTTCATTTGTTCTATACGATACTTTACTTCTGTTTCGATCGAGTAGAAATTCAGCATTTAAAGGCCTCCATAAATCAAATTTTATTGATTAATTGTAGTATATTCTTCCGATTTCAATTTTGCAACTATAAAATCAATTTTTTTTGATTTAATAATTGCATTTCCAATTTTCCCATAATATACTGAGATTAATCAAACATTTTTGATCGAGGTGATTGAACGTGAAGGAAATTGAACTTGTTGATGAATCCCTTCCTCGTACTTTCGAAAGATATGAAACGAAATTCAAAGCGATCGCTGATAAAAAAAGACTCCAGTTGATGTATCTGCTCACTCAAATTGGTGAAATCTGTGTGTGTGACCTCGTTGATATGATGGGAATGCCACAGTCTAAGCTCTCCTACCATCTGAAGATCCTACTGGATGCCGGCCTCATCTCAAGAGAAACACGAGGGACTTGGAGTTATTACAAATTGAATCAAGACGAAGTGAATCACTTGTTATCAGCTGAGCTTTGCTGCTTATTCAGACCTTCTTGCTGATAGAAGGTTTTCTTTTTACCAAGTTAATCAATTTTTCTTAATTAATAAAACGTAGTGATGTCAGGGTATAATGAGAAGAATCAGAAGTTCAATTTCAAGTTGGCGTTCAAGGAAACATGGGACCTCATGAAAAGTGTCTATCCCTATTTGCTACTTGGTGCAGCGATCGGAGCAATCATTCACGGAACAGTACCTACAGAATGGATTTCAAGCGCATTCGGAAAAGACGCCTGGTGGCTCATCCCTTTAGCTGCCATCATCGGGGTTCCCCTTTATATTCGATTATCAAGCATGATTCCGATTTCTCAAATATTGATTGCAAAAGGGATGGCTCTTGGGCCTGTGATGGCTATGATGATCAGTTCTGCAGGAGCAAGTCTTCCAGAGGTCATACTGCTGAAATCGATCTTTAAAAAGGAGCTCGTCATCACTTTCGTCCTCTCTGTCATCGTGATGTCGACAATCTCCGGCTTCGTGTTCTATCTGGTTTAAGTTTGAAAAAGGTACTCAAGTCGGTCATTTTGCAAAATCGGCTAAATGTCTTGCAAATTTAATGGTTCGTCTTGCAAAAAAGACCGCTCTCTCATTGAGATGCGGTCTTTATTACTAACAGCATTCATCCTGGCCAAGGAATACCAGGCCAGCTCCTTGAGGCGTTTGCTGAAAATCCACTGTTATACCCTCAGTCACTGAAGTAATCCGTTCTTCGATAGATACACGGATTCCATTCAATTCCTTTACCTTATCATTCTCTTGAGGCTCATCCAGAGCCATTCCCAATTTGGGACCGCCTCAGCCCATGCCTGCAAAATAAATACGAATCCCATTTGCATCATGCTGATGGAGGATGCCCTCGATGGCTTGCTTTGCACGATCTGTAATTTGCATCAATCTCTTCCTTCCAATTAAAGCATTTCATACCTTAGTTTAGAGTATTCCTGTACCATACTCAACCGTTACTGTCTACTTTTTAGGTGACGTCATTTCAATTGTGATCGGTTGTGGTTGTGGTGGTGCACAGCATAAGGAAAGATCACGTGCGTCACCAGCCGATTCGAATTCGGAATCCTCTTTTGTATAAAAGATCTCCCAGGCATTGCCGTCTGGATCATATACCCAGACTTTATCCTGGACCGCATAACAGCAAGTCGTATTTATTTCGTCGATTAAAAGCAATCCTGATTCACGAAGGCGTTCGCCCATTTTCAACACATCATCGGTATTGTTCACCTGGAAGCCCAGGTGGTTCAATACGCCTTCCTTGTTGAAATCGCGGACATTCAATGAGAAATGCAATGCTGGTTCTTCAAGCTCGAACTTCGCGTAGTTGTCCTTCACTTTCGTCGGTTCTGCCCCGAAAAAGCTTTTGTAAAACTCAATAGATTTTTCTAAATCACTGCAGTTCACAGCGACATGCATCCGATTGATCATGACGATTCTCCTTCCAATAAAGAGTGATTATTTTCCTTCTTTCGCAAACCTATGGATCCGTTCACTGATTTCATCACGCACACGTTGGAAAAATGCCCACTTCTCTTCTTCTGTGCCCTCTGCTTTTGCAGGGTCGTCAAATCCCCAGTGGTCACGTTTTACATGTGGAGGCGTCATTGGGCATTTGTCATTTGCGTCTCCACATAGCGTAACGACAAAATCCGCTTTGTTCAACAATTCCGGATCGATGGTATCTGATGTTTGATCAGTGATATCGATGTCTACTTCTTTCATCGCTTTCACTGCATTCGGGTTCAAGCCATGTGCTTCTATCCCTGCTGAATAAACCTCATATTGATCCCCAAGATGTTTTTTTCCGAACCCTTCAGCCATCTGACTCCGGCATGAGTTCCCTGTACATAGAAAATAGATGATTGGTTTAGCCATTTTACTAACTCCTTTTAAAGGTTTTTAGGATATGATCAACAACCAGATGTAAAGTCCGGTCAGGGTAATGAACAATGTCGGTATGGTAAGGATGATACCGATTTTAAAATAATGGCCCCAGGAGATTTTGACCCCTTTCAACGAAAGAACATGAAGCCATAACAATGTGGCTAATGAACCGATCGGTGTGATTTTCGGTCCTAAATCAGATCCTATGACATTGGCATAAATCAATGCTTCACGTATTGTACCTGATGTCGTGGTGTCTTGAATGGCAAGGGCATCAATCATGACAGTCGGCATGTTATTCATGATCGATGAAAGAATCGCAGCAATGAACCCCATGGAAATGGTTGCAATGAACAAGCCTTGATCAGCTGATGCTTCAATGACAGAAGCCAATACATCCGTCAAACCCTCATTCCGTAGTCCGTAAACGACGACATACATACCGATCGAGAAAAAGACGATTGCCCAAGGTGCCCCTTTAACTACTTTCCTTGTTGCGACAGCCGGGCTTTTCTGCGCCATGAACAGGAAGAAGAGGGCGACGACACCTGCAATGATTGATACTGGGATCCGGAAAAATTCACTGGCAAAATAGCCAATCAAGAGTATTGCCAGTACCAGCCAGGAAAGACGGAACATCTTATGATCCCTGATCGCCTCCACTGGTTTTTTCAGTTGACTCAAGTCATAATCGGATGGAATGTCTTTTCTGAAATAAAGATACAAGACTAGGATACTTGCCCCGATGGCGAAAAAGTTCGGCACGATCATGCGGAAAGCATATTCGACAAATCCGATGTCAAACACATCCGCCGATACGATGTTCACCAGATTACTCACGATCAGCGGTAAGGATGTCGTATCTGCAATGAAACCGCTGGCCATGATAAACGGCAATATCATACGTTCTTTAAAGTTGAGGGCTCTTACCATCGCAAGGACGATCGGAGTCAAAATCAATGCTGCGCCATCATTAGCGAAGAATGCAGCTACGATTGAACCGAGAATCGTCACATAGACGAACATTTTCAGCCCGTTTCCTTGTGCAATCCTGGCCATATGTAGCGCCGACCATTCGAAAAAACCGATTTCATCTAGGATCAGGGAAATGATGATGATTGCGATGAAGGCAAGCGTTGCATTCCAAACGATACCAGTGACGGTTATAACGTCGCCGAAATCAACAACTCCGACGAGCAGTGCTAAAAAGGCTCCCCCGCATGCTGACCAGCCGATCCCTAATCCTTTCGGCTGCCAAATGACGAGAATTAATGTAATGATAAATATGAATAATGCTAAAATGACCGATAACAATTCAAAACCTCCAATTTTCATAGGACCAACGATTAGAAGGTCGAGCTGTAGTTCCTTAGAATAGGCACGGGCAATGCGTTGTATTCGAAGCTACCAGCTTGTGCACCTATACCGAAGAATATATTTGTATCTTCTTCAATTGCATCGGATACGGAGCCCTGCTTTTCAAGTGCCTCGAAATGATGGGCACCATCAGGGACATGTTTCAAAATTTCTTTAATCATAGAATAACCTTCAAACGCTTTGTTGATGGAATAAAAGAGCCATTGTCCTCTTCGTTGTTCCTTTACCAACCCAGCATCCCGCAATTTTCTGAGGTGTTGGCTGATTGCTGGTTGGCTCATTTGCAAAATCTCGACGAATTCACATACACAACAGTCCTGCTCATTGACTAGAGCGATCATCGTGAGACGGGTTTTATCGCCTAACAATTTTAAAATTTGAGCAGCCCTCTCCGTTTCAAGCATCGTAGTTTCCATAGGGATTCACCTCCAACCCAAAATCATTATATAAGTATATACTTATATGTGCAACCGTTAATTATTGAATTGCCTCATATTATGGTACATTAGGGATAGTATTTAACAAAGGTCCTTCATAAATGAATGGGGTGCACGGATTTGAATCTCTTACTTGTCATGATCGGAGGATTTTTCGGTTCGATCAGCAGATACACGTTAGGTGAATGGTTATCTATGGAGAACGGTTTTCCGATCGGCACTTTATCAGTCAATTTGGTCGGTTGTCTGTTTCTTGGCTGGTTCACCGCATTCATCATGAAAAGAAAAAAGATAAGATTAGAAATCCCTTTACTGATCGGAACAGGTTTTACCGGTTCTTTCACCACGTTTTCTACATTTTCTGTTGAGACTGTCCAACTAATCGAGCAGCAGATGATTTTGACAGCTATTACATATATACTGATCAGCGTATTTGCCGGTATCGGATTCGCGTACACCGGCTATAAGATAGCTGGCTACAAGAAAAAGAAAGTAGGTAGTCCCCAATGATCGCATTGATCGGTATTGGCGGAGCACTAGGTGCTGCCACAAGATACTGGATTGGTATGGCCATGCCCAAACACAGCATTATCAACGGAATCTGGATTGCTAACATCACAGGCTCTTTCATCCTTGGTATCCTTGCTGATCTTTTCTTGTCTCAACAGCTTGCAGAATGGGCCTGGGCTTTTTTTGGTATCGGTTTTTGCGGGGCGTATACGACGTTTTCAACTTTCAGTGTTGAAGCTCTCGAAATGATACGAACACAGCAGATAAGACGCGCTGCCATCTATGTCCTATCGTCTGTAATTGTTAGTGTAACGTTTGCTGCCATCGGATTTTTCATATAGGCTTTGTTAAATTGTAATGTTGATTTTTGCAGGAAATTTTCTAAATCGAAATTCGCGACAGCGGTAAAAGCGAGCCAGGCGAGACCCCCGCAGCGATTTAAGGATCTTCTACTAACAACCACTACGTCCTGTGGTGAACGTCGAAACCAGCATAAGGAAAGCTTCTAAGAATTCTCATCGCAGACACGAAAATGATTTCATTTTTGTGTTGACATCCTGTGCAAGTGAGCGAGGAGGCTTGCGGAATTAGGCTAATTCAGAGAAGTGATGTCTAGTTCAGCGACCAGTCACTTGGATCACTTCAAACTTCCTGCGGCGGCGACAGCCTCCTCGTCAGTTTTACAGTGACCTACGTGACTAGACGGGCCGCTTCCACTTTTCTTTCGCTTGCGGAAAGGGAGTGAATTTTGCCTATATCAATGAAATTTAAAAGACCTACATATAAAAGAAGGTGACCTCAGGCCACCTTCTTTATGGGTTATTCACTTTTTCTTAATCGTAAATTGATCTTCCAGCATCGTCCAATTTTCAGGGAATTCTTCTCCAAGAACCCAATAGGCGATGCCCCGCAGATTGTACTCTTTCACCAGATTGAACTTCGCTTGCATACTCTGTTCATTTTCAAACCAGACTTCATGTTTTTTTCCTTGGTCATCCGTATAGTTGAAATGCGGTGCTTGAGATTTGTTATCAAATTGGACTTCTACATTTTGCTTGATGGCTAGATCTGCAGCCTCTTTAGGGGATAAGCGTTTTGCAAATTTGCCTCCCTTTTCATAAGGTAAAGTCCAATCATAACCATAAAGCGGTGCTCCCATGACAACTTTCTCCGGTGGAATTTTTGATAAGGCATATTCGACTACTTCTCTCACTTGAGGAATTGGAGAAACCGCCATCGGAGGACCACCCGACCAACCCCATTCATACGTCATCAGAATGACAAAGTCCGCCAACTCTCCGTGACGTTTGTAATCATGAGCCCCATGCCAGGGACCTGCTTCCTCATCACTCTTTTTAGGAGCAAGGGCAGTAGAAACTGTGTAACCAGCCTTTCGTACCTGCGGAAGAATGGTTTCGAGAAATCCGTTGTACAGCTTGCGATCTTTTTCACGGATATGCTCAAAATCAATGTTCAACGCTTCATATCCTTTTTCTTTCATCGTATTCAGGACGTTTTGGATCAGCGCTTTATTCGCTTTCTTGTCAGTAAAAATCGTATGGGCGATATCCGGGGAGAAATTTCCTTCAGTGAAATTTGTCAGCACCATCATCGGGGTACCGCCCGCCTTTTTCACTTCTGCAATCGCTGCTTCATCCTTGATAGGGATAAGGCTGCCGTCAGCTTTGACCTGATAGCTGAAAAAAGCGACGTTGGATAGATGATTCTCCACTTCTTTAACCTGATTAACAGCTTTATTAGGATCAATCGGCTCAAGGAATCCAATCGTTTCGATTTGCTTCTTCCCATGTTGGGTGTCTTTCGGATTGATTTTCTGGATTTTAGCCCCATTAGACTCAGGTTTCGGATGCGGATTCACTTCCGTCGTTTTCTGTCCCTCATTCGCTCCAGGATTATTATTGTTATTCCCGGCACAAGCCGTCAGGATCAGCGAAAACGAAAATAATACGATCAGCAATTTCTTCACATAGAACAACTCCTCTAACATTTCATGGTCATAGGTTTTGTAGCGGTTAGAAGAGTTATGCAAATTAAAAAGACGCTAATGAAAAATTAACGTCTCTGATCACTCCGTCATTTCTTTCGCTCGGAACGGCACAATCACTTTTTTATAATAGAAGGCAACAAGTTCAATGATTGATTTTGGTATCTTTTTCAGGAAACTCTTTTTATAATAACGGTGGTATCCACGTTTCAGATCATCCCATTGCCGACATTTCTTATTCTGGGTGAATCGGACGACATCAATGACTTTTACCATACCCTCATTTGTCAAAATAAGATTGCGCAGGTGGATATCTGATGGATTCAAGCCTACTGAGCGTGCAAAATCCAGCGCTTCATCCACTTCCTTTATCATTTCATCCGTAATCGGAATGCCCTTTTGCAAGCATTCGTAGAACGTATTTCCTTCTATATACTCCATTACAATATAATTCGGGCCTACTTCATGAATATTAGGGAAGTATGAACAATCCCCAAGCTTCTTATAAATATCGCCTTCCTGTTTCGCTAAATCTGCAAATTGGTCGAAAAAAACTTTTACAGCATGATGACTTCTTTCGTCTCTAAAAACGAACGCACTTCTTCCTTTGCCGATTACAGTAAACTCTGGTGGCTTTCGGACCAATTGATCTGATTTCGTGACGACCTGCCCTGCTGGATTTGGAGATGTGATTTGCATAGCAAAAACCTCTCTCTGTTTAGATATCTTCATTTAAAAAGATATGATAGGAACGGATTTTTCCTGACATAGAATTCGTTATCAACCAGTATTTTTGGACTATTGTAATACTGTCACATCCAGGAAGGAGAGGCAAATGTCCAATTTTTAGAACGCTCGTCCAATTACCCAAACAAGCATTGTTGTACAAGCATAGGATAGTACTATCTTATGGTAAATAAGGAGGTTTTTTTTATGAGTGATTTAGTTGGAGGTATCGATTCAAGAAAGTTGGCAGTTTTGATTATCATATTGTTCATTCTTCTTGTAATAGTAGGAGCAGCATTTACTCCTAGAAGAAGGCGACGCCGCGGATTCTTTGGTGGTGGATGTTGGTAGTAGGATAAAGGGGTAAGTGTATACCCCTTTATTTTATTTATTGAACAATGTGAAGCTACTTCACAATCATGACGGGACATTGGGCTCTTTTTGCAACTTTATGACTGACACCCCCCAGCACCATTTCCTGGAACGTATTCAGTCCTCTGCTGCCGATCACAACCAGATCAAACAAATTTTCGTTTGCATATTTTACAATCGATGGTCCTGGTTCGCCCCTAAGGACCTTTATTTCGTATGGGACATTATTGTTTATCAAGATTTCCTCAGTGTTTTGCAGCCTTCTATTGCGTTTTTCTTCGATCGCTTCCTTACTTCCCTCAGATAAAACATCTGTTTTTGAAGTTGCACCATCAATTACATAGACAATCGTAACTTTAGCTGTTTCGTCACCCTTTGCGATGAAGCTCGCTTTTTCTGCTGCCCTCATTGCGTGATCAGATCCATCGGATGCAAGTAGAATTTTTGTGAACATGTTCTCCTCCTAACTACCCTCAAGTAAAAGCGATTTATGCTATATTAATTTTCTCACTTTTTATATAAATTTACAATTTTCTAACTTTGGTTTTCACGCAAATTTCTTATATCACCCTCTTAATCGAAGGATTTGCTCGATAATCGAAGTATTGGAGAGAAGAATGCGCTTTCCCGTCATTAACACTCCTTTATGAAACGGTGTTATAATCCGTATGTTCACAACGGCCCCGACTTTCATGAGAGTTGAAAGTCAGTTTGATTAAAAATAAACTAATAGAGAGGTGCTTTAAGTCTTTGAACGTACAAAAATTACAACAAGAATGGTTTAGCAACGTCCGAGGAGATGTTCTTGCAGGTATTGTCGTTGCACTAGCTTTGATTCCTGAAGCGATCGCCTTCTCAATCATAGCTGGGGTAGATCCGATGGTCGGTCTTTATGCATCGTTTTGTATCTCAGTTGTCATTGCTTTTATGGGTGGTAGACCAGGAATGATCTCCGCTGCAACTGGTGCAATGGCTTTGCTTATGGTGACACTGGTTGCCGACCATGGATTGCAATATTTACTGGCTGCAACCGTATTGACTGGTATCATCCAGGTTTTGATGGGTGTATTTAAGCTAGGAAAACTGATGAAATTCATTCCTAAATCCGTCATGGTCGGCTTCGTAAATGCTTTAGCTATTTTGATTTTCATGGCTCAACTTCCACACTTTGTCGGTGAAACTTGGGTTATGTATGCAATGGTCGCTGGTGCTTTAGCAATCATATATATTTTACCGAAGTTTACGAAGGCTGTTCCGTCCCCACTTATCGCCATAATCGTGATGACAATCATTACAGTGACATCTGGCCTGGGTGTACGGACAGTAGGTGATATGGGACAGCTGACACAAGCCCTACCGATGTTCCTAATCCCTGAAATCCCACTTAACCTAGAAACGCTGAAAATCATTTTCCCATATTCTTTCGCATTAGCGATCGTAGGGTTACTCGAATCATTGTTAACTGCTCAAATTGTTGACGATATGACCGATACGGAAAGTGATAAGAATAAAGAAGCAAAAGGTCAAGGAGCAGCGAACATCGTTGCTGGATTTTTCGGAGGTATGGCTGGTTGTGCGATGATTGGACAATCCGTCATCAACGTTAAATCTGGTGGCCGAGGACGCCTTTCATCATTAGTCGCAGGTACTGTCCTCATATTATTGATCCTTGTATTCAACAACGTGTTGGTCCAAATCCCGATGGCCGCATTGGTTGGAGTCATGTTCATGGTCGCAATCGGAACGTTCGATTGGTCCTCATTGACAAAATTACATGTTATGCCGAAAACAGATGCAGCAGTCATGATCGTGACCGTTGTGACAGTCGTAGTGACTCACGATCTTTCTAAAGGAGTGCTTGCCGGGGTCATCCTGAGTGCAATTTTCTTTGCTGCTAAGATTTCGAAGGTACATGTAGATACGAAGATCGAACAACAATCGAATACGAAAACGTACGAAGTAAGAGGACAACTATTCTTTGCCTCCGTTACAGATTTCGTGTCCAAGTTTAACTTTAAAGAAGAAGTGGACACTGTAATCGTCGACTTTACACATGCTCACTGCTGGGATGATTCAGCCGTCGGAGCTGTTGATAAAATTGTATTGAAATATAAGCAAAACGGTACAAAAGTGAAAATCATCGGACTGAATGCAGACAGCCATAAATTGGTCGAGAAATTAGCTGTCTACAATAAATCAGGTGCGAAAATCGCAAACCACTAAGAAAAAGGTGCTGGGCTAAATGTCCAACACCTTTTTTATATGCTTCATGTATTAACCGCAGCGAAAGCCCATAGAACGACAACGCTGACTTGGCTATCCAATTAACTACAACCACCACTTTTCTTCGGATAACAAACGAGTATGAACCTCAAAGTGATTAATATAGCATAACTATTCTGGAAAGAAATGAAGTTAAATGGTTTACAAAAGAAAATGAGATTGTTATCATGATATCGGTTTACGACTTCGATTTCCGATATTGAAATTCGATTTCTGGAGGTGTTCATCAGAAATGACAGATAAAGTATTGCGGAAACTATTCTTAGGTTTCATTCAAATCCATATTTTACACCATGCGAAAGAGCATCCGGTATATGGAGCCTGGATGGTCGAAGAGTTACGGGAGCATTGTTACGATATCAGCGCCGGAACCTTGTATCCCATACTCCACTCGATGGAAAAAGACGGCTTGTTAGTCAAGGAAGATCGCAATGTGGAGGGTAAAATTAGAAAGTATTACACCACAACTGAAACGGGTGAAACTGTGCTGAATGAAGCAAGAAATCGTGCTTATGAATTGTTCAAAGAGATCAATGAGTAGAAAGGAGCCTGAAATTTGAAAACATCATTGGATATTTTCCTCATATCCTTGCGTTTAGGTATTTCCTCATTCGGCGGCCCTATCGCCCACTTAGGTTATTTTCATGAAGAATATGTACGCAGGCGAAAATGGATTGACGAACGCACTTATGCCGACCTCGTTGCCTTATGCCAATTCCTCCCGGGACCTGCCAGCAGCCAGGTCGGGATCGGGATCGGTGTCGCTCGGGGTGGCGCGCTCGGTGGATTCATTGCATTTTTAGGATTCACCATGCCATCTGTCATTGCACTGATTCTGTTTGCACTCCTTTTAAAAGAAATGGATATTGCAGACGCAGGGTGGATTCATGGGTTGAAGCTGGTGGCTGTTGCAGTAGTTGCTCATGCGATTATCGGAATGGCGTCGAAACTTACACCAGATATCAGTCGAAAAACCCTTGCCTTGTTTGCAGTAATCATCACACTCATTTGGCAAACCGCCTTTACGCAAGTCGGCATTATTATAATTGCTGCCGTCGTCGGTTTGTTCCTATTCAATAAAAAAGCAGAAGAGGACACCGAACATTTTGGACTGCCGTTATCAAAACGATTTGCGACTGTTTGTATCATCCTTTTCTTTGGACTCTTAGCGTTGCTTCCATTTTTAAGGGAAATCACCGGAGCTAATTGGATTGCGATGTTCGACAGTTTTTATCGGGCAGGTGCGCTCGTGTTTGGCGGCGGGCATGTCGTTTTACCGTTATTGGAACGCGAATTCGTACCGACTGGATGGTTGAATGAACAAGAATTCCTTGCGGGTTATGGTGCAGCCCAGGCAGTTCCCGGTCCACTCTTTACTTTCGCAGCCTATTTAGGAGCTGTGATCAATGGTTGGAAAGGCGGTTTACTCGCCACTGTCGCGATCTTCCTTCCAGCATTCCTGTTGATTTTCGGAGCCCTTCCATTCTGGGATAGCCTAAGGAAAAATCGGAAAATGAAAGGCGCGTTGCTCGGTGTCAATGCTGCAGTGGTAGGGATTCTGATTGCTGCCTTTTATCAACCAATCTGGACGAGTTCAATAACCTCATCAATCGATTTTGCTTTTGCAGCTGTATTGTTCAGCATGCTGGTGTACTACAAACTCCCTCCATGGATCGTGGTAATGACAGGTGCATTAGGCGGCATACTATTAGGATATATGTAGATAGGAGGGCTGACACAAGTGGTCAGCCTTTTTAATTGGATATATAGAAAACTTGGCAAAGTCAGGCCTTGGCGAAGGCTGAGCCTTAACTGCACTTATATAGTTCGTAAACTTTTCTGCTACGTCGGTTAGCTACATCGCTGAAAAGTTATACTTTCTTAACGTATAAAAAAGTGCCAAGCACTCCTTTAAGAGATGCTTGACACTACAAATTTACTCCTGAGTGAACATTTGAGTCCAATACTCACCCTGTTGTCCGCCTTCTGTATGTCCCACTCCAATGTTTGTCAGCTTGGGGTTCATAATGTTCTGTCGATGACTAGGACTGTTCATCCATTGTCGGACAACTTCTTCAGGTGATTGTTGCCCTGCTGCAATGTTTTCAGCTGCAGATTGATAATCGATCCCATTTTGCTGCATCATCTGGAAAGGTGATCCATAGGTCGGTGAGTTGTGGGAGAAATAACCTTTGTTGGTCATATCATTAGACTTTGTTTGAGCGACTTGGGCAAGTTCCCTATCGCCTTTTAATCCGGGAAGGCCATTCTTCGCCCTTTCTTGATTGGTCAATTCAATGACTTTCCTTTCTTCTGCACTCATTCGTCCAGCACCAGTCTGTTGACCTGTATCGCCAGGTTGTTGAGCGGTATCGCCAGGCTGCTGAGTACCTGGTTGCTGAGTACCTGGCCGAGCACTTTGGAATCCGCCACCGTATTGCTGACCATAAGGACCTTGAGCATTTGGTGTATAGTATTGGAAACCTCGATCGTTCCCCCAAATCGGTGTGAATCGATTATTTTGACGGACTCCCGCCCTGTCATTTGTACGATCATACCTTACTGTGTTGTATTGCATACCTTCTTCGTTTTCTCGGCCTGTGTCCTCCATGTTACAACCAGCTAGCATACCAGCTGAAAGAAAGGCTGTCAGACTCAGGGTTAGGATACGTTTTTTCATGCATCTATCTCCTTTATGAAGGTTTTTATGCCTTCTTAATGTTTGCCTATACGTATCATTTAACCCTGAGTAACACTTGGTGCAGAGGGAAAATTCCGGAAAAATAACTTCCTTTTCATGAGATAAAGAAAAGCGCAAGCGCCCTGACCAGCCACGAAGGTCACTGGAAATCCGACGAGGAAGGCTCGAACCAAACAAAGTTCGGTTCTGCGTGGGTAACACTTCGACCTAAATCAATGTGTTGACCGCCGAAGGAGGTTTGAAGTGATCCAAGTGGTTGGGCGTTGGAGCTAGACATCACTTCATCGAATTTATACTATCTTATCCTTTAAAGAAAACTTGGCAAAGCCAAGCCTATGGCGACGGCTGAGACTTAGTTGCACTTATACCTAAGAAAGTATTTATACTTTTTTATAGTGTAAAATAAGCTTGTTCAGAAGTTAATCCAGTTTTAAACTGAAAGTCCGTGCGTTTCTGTCCGTTCTTTTTTACTTTGTCTGAAAAAGAACACCTCATATAGCACTGGGATTAAAATCAATGTCAGGAGAGTAGAAGAAGTCAGACCACCAATAACTGTCAATGCCAATCCCTTCGAAATGAACGTACCAGTTGATGTTGTAAAAGCGAGCGGAGTCAAAGCTGCAATCGTTGCCAAAGCGGTCATCATTATCGGCCTTAGACGGGTTTTTCCAGCTTCTATCAATGCTTCACGGACATGCATGCCTTTTTCATCACGATTTCTTGTTATTCTGTCCGTCAAAACAATTGCATTGGTTACGACGATTCCAATCAACATCAAGAATCCGATCATGACACTGATCGATAAAGGTTCTTTCGCTAAATACAAGGCAGTGAATGAACCGATCGGTACGAAAACTAAAGAAGATAAAATGATAAGTGGAATGCGTGCCTTTCCGAATGTGATGAGCATCGTCAAATAAACAAGACCCATTGCTGCTATCATTGCAAGCCCCATTTGCTGGAACTCACCTGTGGTCTCTTCACTTCCGCCACCGCTTTCAAATGAAACGCCTTCCGGAAGTTCAATCTCCGTTTTGACGCCATTAACGACTTCATTCGTTACTGCCTGGATGTCGTTCCCTATTACATGTCCAGTCACACGTGCAAAAACTTTTCCGTCCAGCTTTTGAATCGCTGTGTAACTGTCCGTTTCCTTAATGTCGGCAATCTCTTTCAATTGCACCGGAGCTTGAGGACTGTATATTTCAAATTCCTCAAGGGCTTCAGCAGTCAAGGTATCCTCATATGTCAATTGAACTGTTTTGTTTTCATCATTCAGGTTCAATTCCCCAACCTGGACTGGTTTGGTCTGATCTGTAATCATTCCTAGTATATGCATGCCTGCAATCCCTTTTTCGCTAGCTTGTTCGGAATCGATCTCAACAAGGTATTGCTTTTGTTTTTCAGAGAAATTGTTGGTGATGTCTTTCAAGTCGTTGTTCTTGTTCATGTAGGACTCAACTTCTTGCGCTGCCATTTGTAATTGATCTAGATCTGTGGAATAGAGATCGATCGACACAGAATTGTTTGTTGGCGGTCCGCTTGCTGTGAATTCCATTACATTGAATTCACCTTCTTCCGCTTCAGCATCCATGATCCCTTCCATATCTGTGCGAACCTCTTCAAGGAATTCAGTAGCATCAGTATTTTCATTCAATGTCAAATAGTAGGTTGCTTTGTTTTCCTTTTTCACACCTGTGAAGAAATCTTTGCTTCCAACAGCTGCGGTCACATTTTCAATTTCTTTTTTATCGACAAACATCTCTTCCATTTGAAGCGACACTTCATTCGTCCGTTCCATTGATGTGGTTGCCGGCAGTTCGATCGTCGTATTCAAGATCTTCTGTTCTTCATTCGGGATGAAAGTAAATCCAAGCGATGGCACAAGGGCAAATGACCCGCCCAAAAATAGAATTGAAACCAGGATTGCGGTCACCTTATGGTTAAGGGAATGTTCGATCATCCTTCCATATACCTTCTGCAATATTCCTTCCTTTTTTTCCTTCGGTGCTTTTTTGAACGAATACTTCGCCAGTATGGGCACAAGCGTGATCGAGATCAAAAGCGATGCAATAAGTGCAAAGGTTATCGCCAGGGCAAACGGCAAGAAAAATCCCCCTGTATCACCTTCAACCAATCCTAGCGGTAAAAAGACGACGATGGTGGTAAGTGTCGAAGAGACAATCGCTTTGAAAATTTCTTTCGTCGAATCCGTGATGATCTCATCGGTTATTTTTTTGTCAGGTGATTTCCGAACACGCCTGAAGATGTTTTCGATGACGACAATACTGTCATCGACGACCCTTCCGACTGCTACAGCCATGCCTCCTAACGTCATCATGTTCAACGATATTCCAAGTTGCAATAAGAAGATCGATGAAAACAGCAACGAAAACGGGATCGAAATGATGGCGATGATCGTCGCCCTGATGTTCCTTAAGAAAAGTAATACGGCAAGCGACGCAAATAATGCACCCAGTAACCCTTCCCGTACAAGGGTGTGTACAGAATCCTTTACGCCTTTGGCAGTATCAAAACCTATATAATAATCGATTTTCTTTTCATGTTCTTTTAAAACTTCGGTCACTTGATCCGCTACTTCTACAGTGTTCGCGTCCTGTTTTTTCGTAATCATTATAGATAGCGAATCCTTCAGATTATACCTCGTCATCTCAGCCTGATCTGTCACTTCCTCGATTGTTGCGATATCTTTTAACAAAATCGGGTTGGCGTTGGCTTGTTGCTGATCGAGTTGATTGGACAGCTGCATATTTTCAAGTGCTTCAATCGTGCCAATATCCTGCTCGACACGTACTGGGATTTGGAATTCATCGGCCTTTACCTGACCAGCAGGAAAGGAAAAGTATTTTTCATTGATTTGCTTTTTGATGCTTTCAAGAGTTAATCCGTTTTGTATCGCTTTTTCCTGATCGACTGTAATCTGGACAAGCTGATCCTTTTGCCCAGAAACTTGTACGTCACTGACTCCTGAAATCTTTTTGATATCAGGAATGACTTCATTTTCGAGATAAGCATCCAGGTCTGTTTCACCTTTTGCAAAAACAGAGATATCGTAAATCGGAATCATATCCATCGTAAAGCGTTTGACATCCGTTTGGACAGAATCTTCCAAGTTCGCTTCCTCAATCAATTTGTTTACTTGCTGTTCTTTTTTATCAAGATCTGTCTTGTGCGGAAAATCCAATGACAGCAAGGCGAAACTTTCATAAGATGAACTTTCCACCTTCCTCAGGCCATCGAGTGAATTGAACTTTTCCTCCAATTTTGTGGTGACATTTTTGTTCACATCGTCGGGCGATGCTCCTGTATAAACGGCTTCTACCGTCAACGTCGGATCTTCGATGTCCGGGAACATTTCGATCCGAAGGTTGGTAATGGCATAAAGACCTCCGACAATGATTAAAAAAGTAATGATGAAAATTGCTGCAACATTTTTCAGACTGAATCGAATCAACGAATTCATGTCCTCTCCCCTTTCTTATTACGTTTAGCTCCATCGTTCATTGTAACGGCACGAAACGGAAACAGTAACTGGCTCAAGAAGGGGATTTCAATACGGCCAGAGGCTTAGGCGATGGGAAGGCTGGGGGCTTATTGGAGATTTGGTGTTTAAATGTAAACCAGATATATTTAACGATCGCTACTATTCATTTATAGTTCTTAGGTCAATGGGAATTGAGGTGGTAGATCCGATTTTTGGTGGTTCCTTCATGGTTAAGGTATAAAGAAGATAACAACCGTTGGGATGTCGTTCTGGATTCTAAATGTAAGTAATCTTTCAATTCCATGGTTGTAATAGAAGGATTGATCAGGAGAAAGTAATCACGAAGAGCAGTAAGATAAGCATCTTTTGAAGTGGAATAACAGTCCGGACAAACCCATTTGCCGTACTTTCTTTTTATTGGAAGTTTCAAACATCGTGGACACTTAACACCAGTATATAATTCTTCCTTTTTGATTTGAAGTTTGTTTAAAAGGTCGGGGTTGCTAGGGGTATGCTGTTTAATCAGCCATTTTCTTATTTTTTGCAGGTCTTTACTTAAGAGGATTTCATTTTTGTGTCTGGTGAAGAGATTATTTACAGTTTCTCTTATTTTTGTAGCACGGATAACATCCTTTGCAAGGAATCCATTATTATTTTTCGGTATGATCTTGGCTTTATCATTAGCGATGACAACACAGGAGTAGATGAGGATATCCTTTAACAGTCTATTTTCTTCCAGCCATTGCTTGAACTTGTAATGTTGTAGGTTGACCTGCTGAATTGGGTCTCTATGTATGACTTCTCTGTCTTCAAATTGTTGGATAAGCTGGTTATGATCCGTATCAAAAATCAAGGTACCCTGCCAAATTTTTCACTTCTAAAATGAGGATAAAATTCGAATGGACTACCAAAGCATCAATTTGAAAGTAATACTTACCACTTGATATGCGGGTACCTTCAAATAGAAGATGCTTTTCGTTGACAAGGAAGTCCATATGAAAATCCAAAGAACGCTCTCCCCTCTCACCCGCTTTACTAGTATCAAACCAACTTTCCGCTATTGCCCTTAAAGGATGGTTTTGGTTCAATCTTCTTAATATCGCCTCCAGTTTTTCAATCTTAAGTGATGTAAATTGGATTTTTTTGTTCAAAAAATCTCTCCTTTCTATCTATACAGTATTAGTTCATTCTATAGTAGTGTAAATAACTCCTCTCTGATTGGTGAAAGTTAGTTTATACTGTTCACTTTTCCAATTATTTTGTTCACTTCCACGAGTAATCTGTTCACTTCCCTGATTAATCTGTTCACTTCGAAAAAACCTATCGCCTACTGGCGATAGGCTTCCTTTATCTTCTAGCGTCTGCAGGTCATTCTACGCGATCAGCATTTTCGTCGACCGATAACCGCTCTCCCTGGTGAAATCTCCAGAGATTTTCCATTTTGGTGAATACGGCAGACCATGCTTCTCCAATGCTGCCTCATATCCACGGAATCTCAGTGAATTATCATACGAAACTGAGGGTTTGTTTTGCAAAACTGTACGATCATCTTGCAAAATCGTGAACATGTCTTGCAAAAATCACCCTTCATCTTACATTCTTACTTTTTCAAACTTTCCATCGCTTTTGGAAAATGATCCTTATGGGTTTGCAGTGTTTCTTTAGCTTTCTCATACGTAATTTGAAACATGATCATTAAAATTGCCACACGTGCATCTCCATTAGCGGAATTGCTATATTTTAATGCTGTCTTTTCGTCAACTCCAGTCACTTCTTTGATGATATGGACAACGCGGTGTCTCAGTTTTTCATTTGTCGCTTGTACATTCACCATCAGATTGCCATACACTTTTCCAAGCTTGATCATGACGGCGGTAGAAATCATGTTCAAAACCATCTTCTGAGCAGTGCCAGCCTTCAATCTTGTCGAGCCGGTCACTACTTCAGGACCGACCAGGATCTCGATCGGACACTGGACATACTGGCTCAAATCTGTACTTGGATTACAAGATACACCTACGGTCAACGCTCCGATCTTAGATGCCTTCCTGACTCCCCCAATAACATAAGGTGTCCTGCCGCTGGACGTAATTCCGACTACGGCATCTTGGTCGGTAACAACAGACATGACATCTTTCTCCCCAGCCTCTATGTCATCTTCAGCATTTTCGATTGCCGTCCTAATCGCCTGGTCTCCGCCTGCAATGATCCCGTTCATCAAGTCATAATCAACACCGAATGTAGGCGGGCATTCAGATGCATCGAGTATACCTAGACGGCCGCTCGTACCAGCCCCGATATAAAATAATCTACCTCCTCTTTCCATCACCTTTACGATCGCTTCAATCGCTTTTGTTATTTGAGGTATACTTTTCTCAACAGAATAAGCAACCGTTTTATCCTCCCGATTCATGACCTGGATGATTTGTTGGACAGAGAATGTATCCAACTTTTCTGATTCCTTATTCCGTTGTTCTGTCACCATGTTTTTGTTGATCATAAATACCCTCCTGGTCATCCTATCCAATTTTTTCATTCCAGGATTCTGTCTCTACACCTGGATAGAAAAACGGCTGAAGTAATCCCCTCTCCCCTACTGACCTTTATTTGACCGCACCGGCCGTCAAGCCCTCCATGAACTGTTTCGATGCAATGAAAAACAAGACGATCATTGGTAATGAAGATAACGTCAAGCCAGCAAAGAGCGCTCCCCAATCCGCCGAATATTCTCCGAACAAAGAAAGCATCCCTACTGGAATCGTCTTCTTCATTTCATTTGTGATGAATACTAACGGGAAGAAGAAATCATTCCAGGATTGTATGAAATTGATGATCATGACAGTCCCTAAAGCGGGTCTCATGATCGGCAGCAGCACATGCCAGAATACCTTGATATCCGTCGCCCCATCAATTCTAGCTGCTTCTTCGAGTTCTTTTGGCATCGTCCTGAAAAATCCGGTCAAAATCAGGATGGATAACGGAATCCCAGTTGCGGTATAGATGAACACAAGAGACCAAAGGGAATTGATGAGACTCAAATCTTTCATCAGCATGAATAATGGGACAATTCCTAATTTGATCGGAATCATCATTCCGATCAAAAAGAAGAAGAACAAATAGTTGTTCCACCAGAACGTATATCTGGCGATGTAAAATGCGGCGAGCGAACCGAATAATAAAATGAAAATGACAGATACTGTGCTGACGAACACACTGTTCCAGAAAAAAGTGAAGAACGGTATTTGATCCAGAAGTTTTTGATAAGGCTCAAGACTGAAGGATTTAGGGATTGAAAGTGGATCTTTGAAAATTTCCGCATTGGTCTTGAAGGAAGAATAGATCATCAAAAGGATCGGGTATATGCTGATGACAGCAAATATGAAGGCGATTAAATAATAGATGGACCTGGATGTGATATGATTTTTCATATTCTTCCCTCCCTACATAAAAAAATTGGTAAATGACATTGAGAGCGAACACAGCTGACAACGAAGCTCGACGGTTATCACAAATCTGCCTTATAGTTGGACCTCACGCCTACGCAACACAAACAAGAAAAGCGCTGATATGGTTGCGATGATCATGAACAGGACGACTGCCAAGGCTGACCCTAAACCGATGGCTGCTGAGTTTGCGCCGCCGGAACCGAATGCGAGTCTGTAAAAATAGACCGCCAATGTATCGGTAGAATAATAAGGTTCCCCCATCGATCCCTGCATGGCGTAAACAAGTTCAAAAGCCTCAAAAGCATGGATGAAGGTCAGTACAGTCATGATGGTGATCGACGGAATCATCAATGGGAGGATGATTTTCCAAATCAGCTTGAATCCATTTGCCCCATCCAAACGCGCTGCTTCTATCAGGTCATGAGGAATCCCTTGTAAGCCAGCTAGGAAAATCAATACCGCAAAACCGAGACCGAACCAGGAATTGACGAGGATGATCGCGATCAAAGCAGTATCCGGGTCACCAAGCCATGCCTTCGTCCAGCTTCCGAGCCCCACCTTTTCCAGAAGAACATTCAAGGCGCCGAAATTAGGATTGAGAATCAGCTTCCATAAAAACCCGACGATAATGACAGAAAGTAACCGGGGCAAAAAATAAGCCGCCTTGAAAAACTCTGCAAATCTGATTTTTTTATAGATGATATAGGCAAGCATGAATGCAATCCCGTTTTGAACGACCATTTCCAACAGGAAGTAGACGATATTGTTTTCAAATGCATTCCAGAACATGCTGTTGAAGGGTTCTCTCGTAAAAAGTGCTATGAAGTTTTCGACTCCGATGAAAGCCCCTCTCCGGAGACCTTGCCAATCGAAGAGACTGTAAGAAAAAGCGGCAAAAAGCGGATAGATGATGAACGTGACATATATGACGAGGGCAGGAATCGGGAAAAGGTGGATCGCCATCTTCCTCCAATCCCTCTTGTTCTTCTGCTTTACTGGTGTATGGGTTTTCGTTTCTAGCTCCATCTTTTCCTCGCCACCTTATATACAATCAATGATTATTGAAACGGTGCAAAGTATGTTTCCGCATTCCCTTGCAGTTTTTCGGCAACTTCTTCAGGTGTTTGCTTACCGAGATACATCCCTTGGAGTTCTGTTTCAAGCGTCGCCTTCGTTGTCGGGTTCCCTTTATTGAAATGGACGAGCATCATATAAGAGGTCGAATATTCGTTGGTGGCCTCAGCTATCGCTGTGACGAGTTCATCGTCTGTTGTGACCCCTGGTACTGCTGGAATCCGAGCCAATTCATCCGAAAACAATTTCGCGAATTTTTCAGTCGTCATGAATTCAAGAAATTTCTTTGCGTCCTCTTTATTTTTCGAGTTTGCGTTTATCCCATATGAACCATCCACCCATGTCGTCATCGTCGGATCCTTTCCTTCAGCAGACGGCATCGGAAAAAATCCGATCTCTAAGTCAGGGTTCATTTCACGGAGCACTTCGATCTCCCAGCTTCCTAACGGGAACATGGCAGCCTCCTCGGTGAAGAAGAGGGTACGGATATCTTCCATTCCGAGTCCTTCATAATTTTCTGGGAAGTATTGTTTCAGTTCATCCATTGCTTGAAGGGAAGAAACGAATTCGTCGCCCGTGAATGTTTTATCCCCTGCAGTGATCTGATCCACGAATTCATTCGCGCCATAATGCGCCGGACCGACAATCGAATGTGCCAACGATAGCAACCAGCCTTCTTTCGTTCCGAGCGCGATCGGGGTGACACCTTCTTCTTTCAGTTTCTCGTTTAACTCCATGAATTCATCCCACGTCTTAGGTTCTTCCAGTCCATGATCCTTGAAAATTTTCTTATTATAGAACATCTGTGCAGAATTCAGTGAGAGAGGGACACCGTAGACTTTTCCATCCTCAGAAGTTGCGGCAGACCGGGTTTCCTCTGTAAATACATCGATTCCGTCCAGATCATCAAGGGGCTCGAGATACCCCGCCTTCGCAAGCTCCATTCCAGGTGCATAAGGGCGGAGCTGTATGATGTCAGGGCCTTCACCACTTTGCAGGGCGGTGTTTAGGATCGTATCGTATTCTGTGTTCTTTGAAGGCTTGAACTCGACTTTGATATCCGGATGCTCTTCATTGAAAGCTTCGATGATTTTATCGTAAGCAGCATTATCCTCCGTCCTCCAGCTTCCGATCGTCAATACTTCACCATTGCCTTCTCCATTATCCTCAGTATCATTACCTGAACTGCTGCATCCTGTAAGAGCTATCGACAGGACCATCAATACCCCTAGAAACAAACTCAACATCCGTTTCATAACATTGGACCCCTCCTGTTTTTCATACGTTTTATATCTCCTCATTAACGAGGGACAAGCCCATATTAGTCTTTTTCTTTTGACACCTGTACAGCTTTTCTTGTCCGTTCAAGAGCATCAATACTTTCATCATAATGACGGCTTGTTATCCCGATATATAAAATATCGATCACATTCAACTGCGATATTCGCGAGCTCATCGCCCCGCTCCGAATGCTTTTTTCTAAAGAGCTTGTGAAAAGATTTACATCAGCCAGATCAGCTACTGGATTACTTCCGAATTTAGTTAGTGAAATGGTCTCAGCTCCATTTTCCTTGGCAATCTTCAGTGACTCGATGATATCCTTTGTCCGTCCCGAATAAGAAATGCCGAAAGCAACATCTTTTCTGGTCAGGTTCGCACTGATCGTCCCTTGTGTATCAAAGTCATAAGCTGCCTCACACCACCGATTGACCCTTGTCAGTTTTTGTTTGAAATCTTGAGCGATGACTGCTGAAGCTCCGATTCCGAAGACGGCTATTTTCCTTGCATTACTCATGACCGAGACAGCCTTCTCCAATTGTTCAGGTGAAAGGACGGACAGGGTATCGTTGATCGATTGAATATTGTTATGGGATATCGATGTCATGATGGACGATATCGAACCGTCTATCGGTATTTCTTGATAGGAATGATTGTTGTTATTGAACTGCGCCAGATCGCCAGCAATCCGAAGCTTCAACTCCTGAAACCCTTTGTAGCTGAGTGTCCTCGAAAGCCTGATGATCGTCGCTTCACTTACTTTCGTCTTTTTTGCCAGCCTCTGGACCGACAGATTGACGACCTCGGCAGGATTCATCAAGATGTACTCTGCCACTTTACGTTCTGAAGGCTTGAGTGAAGGCATAGACTCCTGGATCCTGATCAAACCACCATTTAACATAGTCAAATCTCCTAATCTATCCTTACTATTGATATTAAGTGCAAAAAATAATATTCCGTAAATCAACCCTATTTATGAAATATTATTACTAAACTGAATCTTCTGAACAAAGGAGTCGATCCGTTGCTCTCATAATGCATAGCAGATGAAAAAGTCGAGGTCGTCCCAATACAAGGATTCTAGTAAATCAGGTATTGTTCACGTGTTTCTTTGAACTGATCGAGTTCATTCTCCCATTGGGCTTCTATCTCTTCAACAGATTGGCCATTTTCAATCGCTTCACGGACCCATCCATTCCCGATCAACAGATCAAAGAAAGAAACACCTGCACTGTTTTCGGCACGGAATTCGAAGTCATCAGGATACAAGTCATGGATCGTTTTCACAAGGTGCAGCCCCGTTTCCACAGGTGAGAATGCCTTTTTATCTGTGACATGGATCTGGACGCCATGACTCAATTTGCCGCTATGTTTAGAGAAGGTCGGCGTAAATGACGCTGCCCTGAAGGTAACCCCGTGCAGGTTCAACGCATTCAGTTCCGCAGCCAGCTCTGTACTGTTGATGAACGGGGCTCCAACCAATTCGAACGGTTTCGTCGTCCCTCTTCCTTCCGATACATTTGTTCCTTCAATCAAGGCTGCCCCCGGATAGACGAGTGCTGTTTCCAGTGTCGGCATGTTCGGTGAAGGAGGGACAAACTCGAGTGGTGTTTCATCGTAATACATGTTACGCTTCCACCCTTCCATCTCGACTACTGTCAAATCTGCACCGATTTCAAATTCTTCATTAAACAATTTGGCCAGTTCACCTACGGTCATACCATGGCGGAGAGGAATCGGATACATACCGACAAATGAACTGTAATCCGTATCAAGAACTGGTCCTTCCACTTTCGTCCCGCTGATTGGATTCGGACGGTCCAATACGATGAAAGGAATATCATTTTCAGCGGCGGCTTCCATAGCGTAAGCCATCGTGTAGATATACGTGTAGAAACGAGTTCCGACATCCTGGATATCAAACAGAAGCACCTCAATGTTTTCAAGCATCTCTGGCGTCGGTTTTCTAGTAGGTCCATAAAGGCTGTAAACCGGAAGCCCTGTTTCTTCGTCCATATAAAACTCGACATATTCACCTGCCTGCGCACTTCCACGAACACCGTGCTCAGGTCCATAAAGGGCAGTAAGGTTCACATCCTGGTCATTATGGAGTATATCTACAACACTGTTAAGCTCCTGATCGACCCCAGTCGGATTCGTGATCAGCCCTACTTTCTTTCCTTCGATCAGGTTTTTCTGATCGTCCAGCAACCTTTCTACACCAAGTTTGAACTTATCTTTCCCTTTACTCTTGTCACCATGAGCAAGTGCGCCTGTGAGTGAAGATAGGGCAAGAACGGTAGTAAGCACAATGACCAACCATTTTTTCACGTCAATCCCTCCAATTTTTCAGATTCAAGGCAAACTTCCTGTGTACTTTTAATGTTTAGGCTCTGTTAAGTTCATTGGTGTTATATCCAAAATTCACACCCGTTCCCTGGGGTCGCAAGCTACCTCACTTGCACAGGATGTGCTGGCTTCGACGTTCACCACAGACGTGGTGGTTTTTAGTCGAAGAACCTAAATTGCAGGTCGCTGAGGGGTCACGCTGGCTCGCTTTTTTCCGCTGGAGTGTAACGAATTCGTTTTACGGAATTTCCAAAGCCGAGGGTTAGAAACGACGTTGGCTCCATCCTTCGCCTGACCACTCAGGAGTTAATACCGTTCCATCTTGAAGTGTCAACCTTAAGTTATCCAGATACCAGCCTCGCCCATTCGTATAAGAATCCGTTTTATAGATGAACCTGATATGTTTTGCTTCAGCAGGAATCTGGACTGCTAACCCGCTCCAATCCTTGCTCCCGGTCAACGGTTCATGGATTTGGGTCCAATTTTCACCATCCTCTGAAACTTCAATATTGCCAAAATCATAATCCGGTTCAATCCTGTACCAAGTGTCAAAGGTCAATGTGGCAGGTTCCACTAAATCCACTTGTGCAGAAAGTGAACGTCCAAGGCTATCTCCATAACCGGAAAACCATGCAGGGCTTTTGTCATTCATCGAAACCGGTATGGAATCAGCAACTTTTCTAGCAAACGCGCGCCTCGCTATATTGGTAGAAACTGTATTCCTTGTTGGATGCACACGGTTTGTCAGCAGGATCGCGATCGTAGCGTTATTCAGGTCCACGACGACAGAGGTCCCTGTATAACCAGTGTGGCCGACAGTCGATTCCGACGAGAGGGCGTCCATGAACCATCCTTGCTGGATCTCCCAGCCTAACCCATGATCATTTCCAGGAAAAGCTGGAATCTGGTTTTCAACGAGTAATTTTACAGTCTCCGGCTGAAGGATCTGTTCATCTCCATAGCGCCCTTCATTCACATACATATGGGCAAGTTTAGCGAGGTCTTGCGCTGTCGAGAATACACCGGCATGACCTGCTACTCCATCCAATGACCAGGCATTTTCATCATGGACTTTCCCCCATACAAGTCCTCGGTCTGTCCATGGCTGATATTCCGTTGCAGCAATCCTCCCTTTTGAAGAGGAAGGCGGGTTATACATCGTATCCTCCATTCCTAATGGATCAGTGATATTCTCTTTTACATATTGATCCAATCTTTTCCCGGAAAGACGTTCAACGAGTGCACCGAGCGTAATCATGTTCAGGTCACTGTATGTATAAGTCGTGCCCGGCTCATTCTTTAGTGGATGGGCGAATACGATCTGTAATCGATCCTCCCTGTCATTCCCTTGTGTATAGAGTGGAATCCATGCGGTGAATCCTGAGGTGTGGGTCATCAGTTGCCTGATCGTCACTTCATCTTTTCCCTTTTGGGCGAATTCCGGGATATAGTTTGAAACCGGGTCGTCCAGTTCAAACGCACCTTCTTCATATAGCTTCATTGCAGCTGTAGTCGTGAAGATCTTACTGATAGAGGCAAGGTCGAATATGGTATCTTCCTGCATCGTGACCGGGGCTTCCATTTCATTTTTGCTGTCATCGGTATAACGGGCCGCATAACCATAAGCTTCTTCTTTGACGATATGACCTCTTCGGGCAACGAAAGCGACTGCCCCAGGCATGACTTCCTCTTCAATCATCGTCTCCATGATTGTATCGATCTCATG
Organism: Alkalihalobacillus sp. YIM B00296; assembly: GCF_020179385.1. GTDB lineage: Bacteria > Bacillota > Bacilli > Bacillales > Fictibacillaceae > Pseudalkalibacillus. The sequence goes on from NZ_JAIBLJ010000009.1 coordinate 129,381, forward strand.
TAGAGGGGCTTCTCTCATACCTGCTCCTTTCGCTGAACCTGGATGGAGGACTGGCGAGATCGGCCCAGGTTCCCCCCACGAAAAAACAGGGTGTGCTTGATTCATAGATGTTTTGTTTTCGTGATTTTCAATCGACTGGTTGATGGGGTGTTGTCCCTCTGCATTTGAAACATGACCACTCACAAATAGGCTTGTCCCTCCTAACAATACGGCCAAAGCAAACGGTAATGATTTCTTTTCCATAGCTCCTCCTTGTCAAGATTGTGATCGAACAGTTCAGCACCATCCCTCCTTGAATTTGTAAAATGTAGTTTAAGAGTACCTAAGCTTGAAACTGGTTGTCTATACCACTTAAGTCCCTGACAAGCAATCATCGACCGTTAATCGTGACATTGGAATTAGGTAAATGTCATTATTTTTGAAATATTATGACATATCTTAGCCCATGCACAGAAGTATTGTTTCATAATGTCCCTTAGGATGAGTAAAGCAGAGGTACATGAGAAGAATGGAGAGTAACGAATCGTTTTTTGGTTAAAAGCGACCCTTGGACAACTATTTTTATGGATTTCCTTTAAGATTGGGCTAAAATACTTGAGAGTTGACTTAAAGAAAAGCCGTTATAACTTTATTGCTCCGTTTTTGAAAATTATTGCACCGTTTTACAGAGTAATTGCATCACTTTTAAAATGAATTGCCCAGTCTTATGAATTTATACATTATTACAAGTTTTATTGCATCGATAACTAGTTAATTGTACCGACAATAGACAAAGGAGACTGACTTTACATGTCAGCCTCCTACTCTTCCAATACTACGAATTAATGTTGATGACGCCGCCTTCTCCTTGATGGACTTTGCCCGTCTTCTTCAAGACGACCTTTTCGTTTTCTTCTAAGTTGGTGAATACGATCGGTGTTACCACCGAGCGAGCATGCTTAACCAGATAATCGAGATCAAGCTCGATCAGATTCTGCCCTTGTTTCACTTCATCGCCAGCTTTTACATATGTTTCGAAGCCTTGACCATCCAGCTCGACCGTATCAAGTCCGATATGGATGAGAATCTCATAACCTTGTTTGGATTCGATTCCGATTGCATGTTTGGTAGGGAATAAATTGACGACCTTCCCCTCAACAGGAGAAGTGATCAGATTGCCAGTCGGCTCAATTGCGAAGCCATCTCCCATCATTTTTTCCGAAAAGGTAGGGTCATCTACCTCGGTTATCGGGATGATGTTTCCAGTGATCGGGATCGTAAAATCATCATCTTCTACACCTGTCTTCTCATTTGGATTCTCCTCGCCGCTTGATGGACTGGCAGCTTCATCGTATGTTCCCCAAGCCATTTGCCTCTGCATCGATGTGGCGACGAATTCGACATTCGTACCGACGATGACCTGGAGATTGGTCCGATCGATTTTCATGACACCCCTTGCCCCATGTTTTTTCAATCCTTTTTCATCGACCGAATCCATATCGGCAACCTTCAAACGCAAGCGTGTCGCACAACTGTCAAGTGCTTGAATGTTTTGTCCGCCCCCAAGTGCTTGAAGAAAATGGTGAGCCATCACGTCATGTTTATTGCCAGTCGGTGTTCCGGTTTCTGGTTCTTCACCTTCCTCTTCTGTATCATCTTCACGTCCCGGCGTCTTTAAATCCAGCGCTTTGATAAGGAAATAGAAGACGACAAAATAGATTGCAGCATATACCAGGCCGACACCGAACAGCAGCCACTCCCCTTTGGCAATGCCCAGGTTAAGGAAGAAGTCGATTGCGCCAGCTGAGAAACCGAATCCATGATGGATATCCAGGACATAGGCTACCACCATCGCGCTTCCAGTCAAAAATGCATGTACACCATATAAAATAGGTGATAAGAACATGAATGAGAACTCGATCGGTTCTGTGATCCCTGTCAAGAATGAAGTGAAAGCCAAACCGATCAACATCCCTGTAACAGCTTTCTTCTTCTCCTTCTTAGCTGCTGCAATCATCGCAAAACATGCTGCAGGAAGTCCGAACATCATGATCGGGAAGAACCCAGCCATAAAGATACCGGCTTCAGGGTCACCTGCGAAGAAACGATGGAGATCTCCAGTAGCGCCGTTATATTCGCCGAATACGAACCAGACGAGACTATTGAGCACATGATGCAGACCGATTGGGATGAGGAGACGGTTCATGAAACCATAGATTCCTACTCCAGCTGCTCCCGCATCGATGATCCATTGACCGACTGCATTGATACCGTCTTGGATCGGCGGCCAAACAAAACCGAAAATCGCCGCAAGTAAAACCATCGCCCCAGCTGTTATGATTGGAACGAATCGTCTTCCACCAAAAAAACCAAGATAATCAGGGAGTTCAATGTCATAGAAACGGTTATAAAGCAATCCTGCCACCACTCCAGACAATATCCCACCAAGGAAGGCCATATTGATTTCTTCATTTATCGCCTGTGTCCCCTGAGTTAAAATGAAAAAACCTACCGCTCCAGCTAACCCTGCCGCTCCATTCGAATCTTTTGCCAAACCGATGGCCACCCCGATTGCGAAAAGCAATGGAAGATGGTCAAAGATAGCCGCACCTGCAGCTGCAATGAATGGAATCCCCAACAAATCATCTTGTCCCAGCCTTAAGAGCAATGCGGCTGCCGGCATAATCGCTATCGGCAGCATCAATGCCCTCCCAATACGTTGCAAAAATCCTAACATAATCAATCCTCCTTTTACTATTAGAAATATTCAGAAAATAATACCTAACATACACATATATATCAAAAAAATCTGTAAAATAGTTCTAAAATTTCATAAATAGGCTAAAAGTATGAAATAAAATTCCTTGATTTTTATTTCAGGGAAAAATGTGCGCTCCTGCGGGAAAGGTGATCCAAACGAAACCTTGAATCGGGAAACAAGCGAGTAGACATGAGGTTCGCCCACGGAAAGAGTGAATTCGCTGAACAATGAAGAATATCAGAGCCATAATGGGATATACAAAAAAAGGTTGACCATTCACTTCCATTGCTAGAAGCTTTGTATCAACCACTTTGTTTTAATGAGTTTATTGAGATAGGTGCTTTTTCGCTTTGGAAATAGCCGTAATGCATTTTTCAAATTTACATCGACAGACTTGACTTCATTTGTGGCCTCTCTTTTCTTGACTATCTATTACTGGATTAAATGTCTATTTCCATCCTGTCTATCCTTTTATCAATAGCCGCTTCAATCATCTTCAAGGTATTGTGATCCTTGGAAGCAATGAAAGTTATTGCCATCCCCTTTTCCCCGGCTCGCCCAGTCCTGCCGATCCTGTGGATATAACTCTCCGCCTCCTGTGGTACATCATAATTAAAAATGTGAGAAACGCCTGCGATGTCAAGGCCTCTGGAAGCTACGTCGGTCGCAACCAACATATGGATCTCGCCATTGCGGAACCGTTTCATAACCTCTTCACGCTTTGCCTGGGACAACCCGCCATGCAGTTCATCTGTCAAATAACCTTTCGCTGATAATGCGTTGTGCAGTTTGCTCACCCTTCGTTGCGTCCGGCAAAAAATAATCGCTAGAAACGGCTGCGTCTTCTTGACCACTTTCAAAAATGCATTCTGCTTTTGGCGGTCTGTCATTTCCACTACATACTGTTTGATCTCTGGAAGAGTTGTGGTTGTTGGCATTATGTTTATTTGTTTAGGGGATTGCATATAACGGTTTGCGAGCCGGCGGATGTCATCCGGCATCGTTGCAGAGAAAAGCGCCGTCTGTCTTGATTCATGCGTATGGTTGATGATTGCTTCGACATCCTGCAAAAATCCGATTTGAAGCATCTGGTCTGCTTCATCCAGAACAAGTACCGACACATTCGAAAAATCGATTGTCCCTCTTCGAATATGATCCAAAATCCGGCCAGGTGTCCCGATTACGATATGTACGCAACTTTCAAGCTTTCGGACTTGTTGAAGCACATCCTGACCTCCATAAACCGCTAAAACATTGATATTCTCATCCTTTGTTAACTTGTACAGCTCATTTGTCACCTGTAGCGCCAGTTCTCTTGTCGGCATGATAATCAGCCCTTGGATAAAATCTTGATCGGGACGGATTTTTTCAAGCATGGGCAGAAGAAAAGCGAATGTCTTACCTGAACCTGTCTGAGCCTGCGCGACGGTATCTTCCCCCTTTATGAAAAGAGGAATCGTTTGTTCTTGTATTTTAGTAGGATGGTCGATGCCCAGATCAGCCAACTTTTGTATGTACTTTTGTGAGATTCCTAATGCTTTGAATCCTGTCAAATTTACCACCGTGCTTTCTATCAGAACGAAGCCGTCTTCTGCCTCTTCTTTTCTTTTTTAGGAAATATAAAATAAGACAGTGTAATGATGATATCGATCATGACCAGTGTCCAGATTCCTGTCAATTGGCCTGCAACAGGATGTTCGAACAATCCATTGCTTATCAGGCTTTCGATTGTCCCACTTTATCGTCAGTTGCTAGCATTATACTTAAATCCCTGAACTCTATATTCAAAGAAATCAAAAAGATGACAACGGCATATAGGATTACATGGATGGAAAGCTCCTTCAATTGGTGGAGCGCATGCTTCATTCCATAAAGTTTTTCGTCATAGTCCTCTGCTTCTAGAGGCTCACCCTTTAGTTTTTTAATGAAACGGTCAAGCAAGCTTTTTGAAATCCCGTTTTCCAAAAGTCAAAGCATAGATAAGGAAAGCTGTAAAAACAAACTGGAACGTAGCGAATTCACCCGTTTTTCTGTAATTCATTATACCAATCGTCAATAACCATAAATCACTTATGAGCCAAATGATGACCAGATATTTACCGAACTTTTCCAAATGAAATAAGTAGCGCACAAGTAAAAACCGATGATACTGCACCAAAAAATGATCTCACCGATAATGAGGAAAAGCCATTTATAATCTGAAATGAAATCGATCACAGACCCCCCTCTTTTTTTTCCTTTTTTTACTCATATCTATGCTACTTTCATTAGAAAGTTTTGGCATCATTCAATCCCTTTCATTCAGATAAACTTCTCCATAAGTAAAATACAGCGTAAGCTTCCCAATTCCCCCAACGTGAAAAAAGGTTCCGGATTTCTTCAGGAGATGGTTTCTTTTCCCTCCCAAGGAGTTTTTTCAACGCGTTCTGTAATCCTGCATCACCAATCGGAAAAGCAGAATGATCCCTCAAGCACCGCATCATTACATAATGGGCGGACCAGGGACCTATTCCACGTATAGACAGAAGCTTTTGTTCTGCATATTGTCGGTCTTCCGAAAGCGATTCCTTCGTCAACGATCCATTGGCCATCATCTCTGCAAGGCCGAGGATATATTCCGCTTTCCTACCTGTAAACTGGAGCTGTTTCAAATCTTCAACCTTTAAAGAGATGATGTCGTGAGGTTCCGGAAACAGCCAAAATGTATGTCCATTCCATTCAACACTTTTTCCATACGCTTCAACAAACTTTCTCTTAACCGTATAAGCAAATGGTAAGTTCACCTGTTGGCCGATTATGGACCAGCAAAGGGCTTCGAACAAATCGGGTACACCAATCACCCGGAGTCCATGGAAGGATTTTGTCAAACCGTCTAAGAACGGATCCTTTTCAGCCATTTCATAAAATGGCCGTAAGTCTGTCTCAAGATCGAACCATTCTACGATGTATTTTGCAACTTTTCTATAGGCGGATTCCGTATTGGGGGGATCCATCACAAAGTCCACCTGGATCATGCCTTCTTCATTTTCCTGGACTTCAATGATTGTTTGTCGTCCTTCGATCATCAGAAGTTTATAAACCCTTTCCTCCTCCACCACATGCATGCATTCTAAAGGGGATCTTTTCAGGTAATGAAGTGTTTCAGCAAAACTGAATGCTTGTGGCATTCTGATTTTCATCTGTTTCAAACCTAGATCAGAATTGAAAGCGAGCGTGTCCTTGTTTTGTGTAATCATGATACCCCTCCAGTTGAAGCAATTTTTCTTTTATGCGCAATCCTCCTGCGAATCCCGTCAGTGCTGCATTTTTTCCGATGACACGGTGGCAAGCAGCGATGATCGGGACCGGATTTGCCCCGTTAGCTGTCCCGACTGCCCTGACTGCTTTCGGATTCCCTAAGGATTCTGCAATTTGTGAATAGCTGCGGGTCTCACCGTAAGGTATTTTGGTCAATTGCTCCCATACAGACGTTTGAAAAGTAGTGCCTCTGAAATCGAGCGGAACATCGAATTCCTCCCGTTCCCCATCCAAGTATTCCTTAAGCTGAAGAATATAAGGTGAAACGAATTCTTCGTCTTCTGTAAGGATCGCCTCCGGAATCTGTTTATCCACCCACATTTTCAACATTTCGAACGTTTCAGACGGCCAGGTGATCCGGCATAAGCCTGCCTTAGTCGCTGCGATAAAGAGTAAATCATTTTGGAAAGTCGGATGTGTAAAAGTGCTCCAATAGACCGTTGTCATCATTTTTCCCTCCTGGTAACGGATTGATTATTCATTCGATATTCGATCGGGGTACAACCCGTCGTCTTTTTAAAGGCCGATGAGAAGTGGGAAACGCTTCTGAATCCTACTAGTGCTGAAATTTCCGTAATCGGCATCTCCTCTTTTAAGAGGAACCCTTCTGCTGTTTCCATTCGTTTCTGCAAAAGCTTTTTCGAAGGTGTTGTCCCTGTCGTACGCTTGAAAATACGCTGCAGGTGGTATGGACTCATGTTCAGCTCTTTAGCCATGTAGGCGAGCGTCAGATTTTGCGCATATTTATGTTGAATCATCTTATTTACTGTCTCTACAATTTCAGCATCAGGTCCATATTTACTCGGGTTTTCCGGACGGCATCGCTTGCATGGACGGAAACCTGCCTCCTGCGCTTCTTCAATACTTTTGAAAACCTTGACATTTTCTGGTTTTGGGGTCCTGGAACGACAGGACGGTCTGCAAAAAATCCCTGTAGTGACGATTCCAACATAATACTTTCCATCATAACGGGTATCACGAGATAAAATCGTTTCGTACACCGATTTGAAAACTTGTTCTGAATCCATACCCTTCCCCTCCTTATTTACCCCTATTATAAACCACCAACCCGGCCGTGATAACAATTCACCAATAGGACAGCAAAAAATCGACAGTAGAGCAACTTATCGTCTTTTCGAAGAGATTGATATATAATTTTAACGAAGTAAATTGACAAGGGGAATGATGGGATGGTTGTACAGAAACAACTTTGGAGTATGTTGAAGGAATTTCGAGAGTTTGCTCAGAGGGCTATCGGAATACATATAAAGAAACCCACTTGGTGGAATACATTGAAAGAATCATAAAAGAGTTTTATAACCATGAGCGGATTGCTGGAGAAAAAACGGTATGAGGTACCTTTCTCTCCTTTTTTACTGTGAAATGGCCTCAATGCTCCAGCTATTTTCCTTTGATTCTCCTTCCATGCTACTATTCTCCTGAAATACCGTTAATCATCGATGAACCCTTAGCTTATTCGACACAATTCCTTCATTCTACGACTCTACAAACAGATTTATTTCCCCCGCAATACCCAATTAACTACAAATTGTTCAGTGTTTGGGCGTGATTATCGAGGTGATCCGTGCGAATATGGAAATTTCCGCGCGATGATATCCAAAAACGGAGTGAACTTCCAAATCCCCCATTACTCTCCCCACATTAAATTCACTTCATTTTCGCATAGGCTTTTGACCATTTTTTAAATAAAATAAATAAATTTACATATTCTTGTTGACTCTAACGTAACGTGATACCTTAAAGTAATCATTAAAGGGAGGTTATAAAGCCATGAAAGTGAAAGAAGTAGCAGACCTGGTCAGTATCAGTGTGCGCACACTGCATCATTATGATGAAATCGGATTATTGACCCCGGATGAGACGACAGAGGCCGGGTACCGCCTCTATTCGGATGATAATCTTGAAACCTTGCAACAGGTTCTATTTTTTAAAGAGCTTGGCTTCCCTTTGAAGAAGATAAAGGAAATCATCAACAGTCCATCCTTCGATCGGCAGGAGGCTTTGAAACTCCACCGGAAGATGCTAATGGAAAAACGTACCCGGCTCGACAGGATGATTTCCACCATCGATAAAACGATTGAACACAAGAAAGGAGTAATTCAGATGACGAATAAAGAGAAATTCGAAGGATTCGATTTCAGCCAAAATCCTTATGAAAAAGAAGCCCGCGAACGCTGGGGTGATGAAGCTGTCGATCGATCAAACGCAAAACTGGTAAGTATAACGGGAGAGGAACGGAAAGCATTGGGTGATAGGATGAATGAAATCTATCGCAACTTCGCTGATCTTCGGGACACCTCACCCGAATCTGAGGAAGCACAAGCTGCCATCAAAGAATGGTACAATTTCTTGAACAGCGACTCCGGCAATCATTACTCACTTGAAGCCTTCAAAGGGTTAGGGCAAATGTATGTAGATGACGAACGGTTCACCAAGAACATCGATCAATTCGGGAAAGGGCTCGCGAGATTCATGCGGGATGCAATGGCCGTTTACGCAGACAAAAACAAAGAGTGATTTTGTGTTTTTTATGAGAAACACCCTCAGAGAAAATGAAGCTTTTCAGCTTTTTTGAAAAAAGGGGTTGAACTTCCCTACTATTTGTTGTACGTTTAATAAAATTTAAAATTTCTGTTTCTTATCCAGAGAGGTGGAGGGAATGGCCCTATGAAACCTCAGCAACCTTCAGTGTTCCGAACATTGAAAAGGTGCTAATTCCAACAAGTGGTTTGCACTTGTGAGATAAGAAGAATGACATGTATCCTTAAAGTCTTCTTCTTATAGAAGGCTTTTTCTTTTTTGAGAATCGGCCAGGCTACGAAAAAACAAATATATCAAGGAGGGATCCAGATGGGAATTGTAGACGAATTGAAACAAGATAAGATATTGATCGGTGATGGAGCGATGGGCACACTGCTTCATTCATACGGTTCAGACCGATGTTTTGAAGAATTGAGCCTTTCCCAATCCGAACAAATCTTCAATATCCACCGGGCTTATATCGATGCCGGTGCGGACATCATCCAGACGAATACATACGCTGCCAATTACCTTAAACTTGATCGTTATGGCTTGCAGGATCAAGTGAAAGAAATCAACACTGCCGCAGTCCGTTTAGCAAAGAAAGCTTCAGGTAACGATGCCTATGTCGTCGGAACGATCGGAGGGATCAGAGGAATCAAGCCCCACATGATCACCATGGATGAAATCAAGCGAACTTTCCGTGAGCAATTGTATTGCCTCCTCTCTGAAAACATTGATGGCATTTTACTAGAAACCTTTTATGATTTGGAGGAGTTGGAAACCGTATTGCAGATTGCACGGAAAGAAACTTCATTACCGATCATCACCCAGGTTTCTTTAGAAGAAACCAGCTATATGCAAAACCGGACACACATTACAGAAGCTTTCGACAGACTTGAAAATCATGGAGCCGATATCATCGGGATCAACTGCCGGCTTGGCCCTTACCATATGCTTTCTACATTGGAAGAAGTGCCGCTTCCGAAACATGGTTATCTTTCAGCGTATCCAAATGCTAGTCTTCCATCCTATGTGGACGGAAAACTCCAATATGAAAGCGATGCGGATTACTTTAAAGAATGTGCCCGTTCCTTCCGGGATCAAGGTATCCGATTATTAGGCGGGTGTTGCGGGACAACTCCAGCACATATCCAGGCAATTTCCAAAGAGCTGAAATCATTAGCTCCTGTAAAGGAAAAAATCATCACACCACGGCAAACGGCTAAGGTGACGGTGCCATCCACTGCAAAACCTGGTCCTGCACCACTCCATGAACAAGTGAAAGAAAGACAATCGATCATTGTCGAATTGGATCCGCCAAGAAAACTGGATACGACACGTTTTATGGAAGGGGCAAAGGCACTGCAGGAAATAGGAATCGATGCGATCACACTTGCAGATAATTCCTTGGCTTCCCCGCGGATCTGCAACACTGCCGTCGGATCCATCGTTAAGGAAAAGTTCGGTCTTCGCCCCCTTATCCATATTGCATGCAGGGATCGGAATTTAATCGGGCTGCAATCCCATATTATGGGGCTCCACACCCTCGGAATACGTGATATCCTTGCGGTGACCGGAGATCCAACGAAGGTAGGCGATTTTCCTGGTGCTTCTTCAGTCTATGACGCAACCTCCTTTGAACTGATCAAAATCATCAAACAGTTCAATAACGGAATCTCCTTATCTGGTAAGGAGCTGGGCCAAAAAACGGATTTTTCCATCGGGGCTGCATTCAATCCCAATGTCCGTCACATTGAAAAAGCAGTCCAGCGTTTAGAAAAGAAAATCGAATGTGGAGCAGATTATTTCATCAGCCAACCAGTCTTTTCCGAAGAAAAACTGATTGAAATCCATGATGCTGTCAAACATTTGGACGTTCCGATCTATATCGGGATCATGCCGTTAACAAGCAGTAAAAATGCTGATTTTCTACACCATGAAGTGCCTGGAATCAAATTATCGCCAGACGTCCGAGAAGCGATGGCAAGATACAAGGATGATCCTGGACGTGCAAGCGAAGAAGGTGTCCGGATAGCGAAATCGCTTTTGGATACCGCGATCGGATTATTTAACGGAATCTACCTGGTCACACCGTTCATGCGCTACCCGATGACAGTTGAACTTGTCAAATACGCCCGTACACATCATCCTAAACATTCATCCTGGAGGTTACAAAATGTCTAATCAACAATTCGAACACCATTTACGAGAAAGAATCCTGATCATGGATGGCGCGATGGGAACGATGCTTCAAGAAGCACAATTGACCCCTGATGATTTTGGCGGTGAATTTTATGATGGGTGCAATGAGTATTTGAATATAACAGTACCTGAACTGATCGAATCCATCCATACGACCTATCTCGAAGCAGGAGCGGATATCATCGAAACGAATACGTTCGGCGGTACAAGTCTTGTTTTGGATGAATACGAACTTGGATACAGGGCTTATGAAATCAATAGAATTGGTGCCGAAATCGCTAGAAAAGCTGCAAATAAGCTTTCAACCGCTGAAAAGCCGAGATTTGTCGCTGGAGCACTCGGCCCTACGACAAAAACACTGAGTGTTACAGGCGGAACGACCTTTGATGAGCTGACCGATTCTTACGCTGAACAAGCAAAAGGGCTTTTAGACGGAGGCGTTGACCTGCTGCTCCTTGAAACAAGCCAGGATATGCTCAATGTAAAGGCAGGTTTTTCAGGGATCCAGAAAGCGTTTGAAGATACGGATCGGAGGGTCCCCTTAATCATTTCCGGGACGGTCGAACCTATGGGAACGACTCTAGCGGGCCAGACGATCGAATCGTTCTATATCTCCGTAAAACATATGAATCCGATCGCGGTCGGCTTGAATTGTGCAACTGGACCCGAATTCATGCAGGATCATATAAGGGCTCTTTCAGATTTATCGACCTCTGCAATCAGCTGCTACCCTAACGCAGGACTGCCTGACGAAGAGGGGCAGTATCATGAAACACCTGAATCTCTTGCTATAAAGCTAGCCGGGTTTGCAGAAAAAGGGTGGCTTAATATTGTTGGCGGATGCTGCGGCACTACACCTGAACATATCAAGATGATTGCTGCCAAGCTTGCCAACTATGAACCGCGGGTTTTGCCTGAAAAAAAAGTTCATATGGTTTCCGGCATCGAGCCATTCTTATATGATAGTCCCGATTTACGTCCAATCATGGTTGGTGAAAGGACGAACGTGATTGGATCAAGGAAATTCAAACGATTGATTGCTGAAAAGAAATTTGAAGAAGCAGCGGAAATTGCTAGATCCCAGGTAAAAAGAGGTGCGCATGTCATCGATATTTGCCTGGCGGATCCAGACAGCGAAGAACAGGAAGATATGGAGGCTTTCATCCAGGAGGTCGTCAAAAAAGTCAAAGTCCCGCTCGTCATCGATTCGACAGACGAAGATGTCATCGAAACCGCGTTGAAACATTCCCAGGGTAAATCCATCATCAATTCGATCAACCTTGAGGACGGTGAAGAACGATTCGAGAGTGTCATTCCTCTCGTTCATAAATACGGAGGGGCAGTTGTCGTCGGTACGATTGATGAGAAAGGCATGGGTGTGACGGTAGAACGGAAGCTTGAAATCGCAAAGCGTTCCTATGACCTTCTGGTAAATGAATATGGCCTCTCACCGACCGACATCATTTTTGATCCATTGGTTTTCCCAGTCGGTACCGGAGATGAGCAGTATATAGGGGCAGCCAACGAAACCGTCAAGGGAATCCGGCTGATCAAGGAACAGTTCCCTGACTCTCTGACGATCTTAGGGGTAAGTAATGTTTCATTCGGGCTCCCTCCTGTAGGGAGAGAGGTGTTGAATGCTGTATATCTTTATCACTGTACACAGGCTGGACTTGATTATGCGATTGTCAATACAGAGAAACTCGAACGCTTCGCCTCGATCCCACAGGAAGAAGTCCAGATGGCAGAAGATCTGCTTTTCAGAACGACGGATGAGGTACTTGCCAAATTCACTGAATTTTATAGAGGGAAAAAGAAAGAAGTTCAATCACTGCTTCCAAAAATGACACTGGAAGAGAGGATTTCGTATTATGTCGTCGAGGGAACGAAAGAAGGTCTAATCCCGGATCTTACGAAAGCGTTGGACAAATATGAAAAGCCATTGGACATCATCAATGGGCCATTGATGGACGGCATGAAGGAAGTAGGCCGACTGTTCAACGACAATCAACTCATCGTCGCCGAGGTGCTCCAGAGTGCTGAAGTGATGAAAGCATCCGTCGGCTTTCTTGAGCCCTATATGGAAAAGAACGATCATTCTTCATCGAAAGGGAAGATCATTTTAGCGACGGTCAAAGGTGATGTTCATGATATCGGTAAAAACCTGGTGGACATCATCCTCAGTAACAACGGCTTTGACGTAGTCGACCTAGGGATCAAAGTAGGCCCTGCAGATTTGATTGAATCTGTCAGAAGGGAAAAACCGGACATCATCGGCCTCTCAGGTCTGTTAGTCAAATCCGCGCAGCAAATGGTGATCACGGCAAGTGACATGAAGCAAGCCGACATTTCAACACCGATACTGGTCGGAGGTGCTGCATTATCAAGAAAATTCACGGACACGAAAATTTCAAACGGGTATGATGGACTCGTTTTGTATGCAAAAGATGCGATGACAGGACTATCCCTCGCAAACCAAATTCAAACACCAGACGGGTTCGAAATGCTTATCGGTGACCATGAGGCAAAAAAAAGGAACAATACGGAGCAAGTCCTCCAATCAGATCCAGGAGGCGGTGCGGGGGTAGTGGTGAAAGTAAGGTCCGAGGTTTCGCAAGATGTCCAAGTGTTCACTCCGAGGGATACAAAGAGACATGTTCTGAAGAATCACTCCATCTCCTACATCGAGCCGTACATCAATTGGCAAATGCTATTGGGACATCATCTCGGGGTTAAAGGCAAGATTTCAAGGCTACTGGAAGAAAAGGATGAGAAGACGATCAACGTCAAGGCAGTCGTTGATCGACTCCTTTTCAAAGCAAAAAAGGAAGGACTGATCAAGCCAGCTGCAGTCTATCAATTTTTTCCGGCTCAGGCGGACGACGAAAACGTATTGATTTATGATCCAAAGGACCATACGAAAGTCATCGAGCAATTCAAGTTTCCAAGGCAGCCGAAAGAACCGTATTTATGCCTAGCTGACTATTTGAAAACAAAGGGCAGCGGGATCATGGACTATGTATGCTTCTTTTCTGTTACGGCTGGAAAGGGCATCCGGCAGCTCGCTACTCAGATGAAAAAAGAAGGCCGATATCTAGAAAGCCATGCTCTCCAAGCCCTTGCACTCGAAACCGCTGAAGGGTTTGCAGAACTCACCCATCAGCAGATCCGTGATCAGTGGGGCTTTCCGGACTCTGTCGATTTCACGATGAGAGAGCGGTTTGCGGCCCGATATCAGGGTCAGCGTTTCTCATTCGGCTATCCTGCCTGCCCGGAATTGGAGGATCAGAAAAAGTTGTTCAATCTCATCCGTCCTGAAGAAATTGGAATAGAGTTGACGGACGGCTGTATGATGGAACCGGAAGCCTCAGTATCAGCCATCGTATTCGCACATCCGGAAGCACGCTATTTCAACGTATTGAATGGTGATTGATTTATAAAGAAAAGGGAAATCGCCCTGGTTAACCATGAAGGGCACTGGAAGTCCGACGAGGAGGCTGTCGCCGCCGCAGGAGGACTGAAATGATCCAAGTGGTTGGGCGGTGGAGCTAGTCATTTCTTCACCGCAACCAAAATTTTTATACTTTCTTTCTTATCCTTTAAGGAAAACTTGGCCAAGCCTTGGCGAAGGCTGAGCCTTAGTTGCACTGATACTTCGTTCGTAAACTTTTCTGCTACGCCAGTTATACTTTCTCAATGTGTAAGAAAAGATGATCCTTTTTCGGGATCATCTTTTTACTTTTCAATGTTCATAGATCATTTTTCTCGTCATGCCGCCGTCGATGACGAGATTAGCCCCGGTAATGAAATCATTCTTGTTATCAGTCAGATATAAGCAAGCACGTGCAATATCTTCCGGTTTTCCGACCCGCTTGGATAGATGCTGTTCATGGTCGATCTCTCTGAGTTCCTCATAATTTTCGGTTTGGATCCAGCCTGGAGAGATTGCATTGACGGTAATTTTATCTGCTTTGAGACTCCCACGGCTAAAGCCGCAAGACCTACACCTTACGGTGTGACGGGTGGGATTCTTGAATGACT
>NZ_JAIBLJ010000090.1 GCF_020179385.1 Alkalihalobacillus sp. YIM B00296
TCATCAACCGCCTTCACACATTCAGCAATCGCTGGAGCCGGCACACCATCTCTTTCCCCAAGAACAAATACTTTTTTATTTTTTAAAATCATACTTGTACCATCCTTTCTTATTATTGACTTATTCGTTAATAGTGAAAATTAAATATTTTCTTTAATGAGATCTTCAATATTGTCTTTTGTTAAGTCTCCGCCGGATATTCTTTTTACTTCTTCGCCATTTTTAAATACTAAGAAGGCTGGCAGCCCCATAACCCGATAGTTAATACAAACTCTTCGATTTTCTGCACTATTAAGTTTAACAATTTTTACTTTCTCACCATATTCTTCTGCTAATGCTTCTACATCTGGCATTAATTTAAGACATGGCCCGCAACTTGGACCCCAGAAATCGACAACAACAGGTTGCTTTGCTTGTAATACCTCAGTCTCAAAAGTGCTCTTATCTACTTCAATCATGTTACTTCCCTCCATCATTTTTTTCGATTACAAATGACATTCCATCTGAAAGTGAAGTCATTTTACCCAAAAATAGGCTCCCTTTTCCAACAAACATTGCATTCTCTATTTGGTTATTTAGAATCATCTCTCTTGCATGGCCTACAAATGGTATTGCCGATGCGATATGGCCTTGTGTAGGAGAAAACCCTAACATACCATGCTTATCTTCAAATGAGTCCATTTCAGAGCGATCCATTTCTTTTCTTAATACGGCCATCGCAGCAAGTGTACGGTAGTTGGCCCGTGGTACATTTCCATTTCCGTTTGGTTCTGTAACATCAGGATTATGGAGCTCTACCGCATACTTATCGATATCTGTAATCTTCTTACCGATTCTTTCAAGTGGTTTTACCACAAGAGATTGATAGATTGCTTGGGCGGAAGACCCAGCGGAAATCTCGTGTTTTCCAAACGCATCTGTACGAATTTTTGGGCTTTTTCCGTCGTCTTTTCCAATAAGGATAGCAATTGCCCCCATTTGATCTTCTGTAATCGGCATCTCCTTAGAAAGGTTTCCGGCAAATTTCATACCTAATTTTGCTAAACATCCTCCCCCGATTACAAGCACTTCATCATGAATTCCAGATTGAACAAAAGACGCTGCAACACTTATCGCATGGGCAGGTGCACAACAGAATGCTTTTACATCAGATCCAGATGCATTAATACAACCTGCATGTTCGGCAATTGACTTTGCCATATTACCGCCACCACGTTGATAACGATCACCAACCGCTTCTTCGTCACAACCAATGACATAATCAATTTTTTCAGGTTGAACATCAAAAGAGCGAAGAGCATGGCGCATGGCAACGATTCCTGATGCCTTGTTACACAAATTTTCTAATAAAATATGTGACGACAAAAATTTATCTTCTTTATGTCCTGTGACGATAACTCCAATTAACTGATCTTTATTGACATGAAGCGGAAGGGAGCCGCTTTGAGACAACTTTTCTTGAATTTCCTCCATACTTACACCATTACCTAATGTATTTAGATCCTCTGATGTAATAAGAGGATGGTTTTCTAATCTGGCTTTTACTTGATCGTTTAAAAAGTTTTCTTCTAAAAAAACCAAGTTAAATCCGTCAGCGATTTTTAACCAGCCGTAAAATTCCTCTTCAGGGAGAATCTCACCACAAGGACTAAACCTCTCTGCATTTTTTATTTGCACATTTGTCCACGGTCTTTCGTAGTCTTTTAACAATTCAGGCCTCATATTACCGATAAATACCTGGTTCGGTGGATAAGAGACCGCATCGTCGTAACTTCTTAAACCACCCAAAATTCGATCTATCACCTTTTCATCCTTTTCAATTTCCCGAACTGGCTTCGATCCATGTCTGACTAAACTTGGGGTATGTGTAATAATAAATGAAGCTCCTTTAATAACTGGCACTGCCATATTGCACCTCCACATTCGTCTCCTTCAGTTCATCCTCTAAATTTTCTACATATTCCTGTGCTGATAAAGCTGCAATACTTCCATCACCTGTTGCTGTAATGACTTGACGTAATTTTTTTTCATTCACATCACCAGCAGAAAAGACTCCTTTTACCGATGTCTTCATGTTTTCATCAACCAAAATGTAACCACTTTCATTTGTAATTCCAAGGTCCTTTACACAGTTCGTCAACGGATCCATTCCAATGTAAATAAAGACCCCACT
This sequence comes from Alkalihalobacillus sp. YIM B00296, assembly GCF_020179385.1. GTDB lineage: Bacteria > Bacillota > Bacilli > Bacillales > Fictibacillaceae > Pseudalkalibacillus. Next base: position 2,174 of record NZ_JAIBLJ010000090.1, read on the forward strand.
ACATGGAAATTCTTGTGTCTCTCCTGTCAACCTATCTTTAATCAGTACTCCTGACACCATACCTTCCCCACGTATTTCTTCTACGGTATGATTCCAAATAAAATCAATTTTTTCATTTTCAAATGCACGTTTTTGGATGATTTGCTGCGCGCGTAACTGATCTCGGCGATGAATGATCGTTACTTTGGAAGCAAACCGGGTTAAGAAAATCGCTTCTTCAACTGCGGAATCGCCACCACCAACAACAACTAGCTCTTGATCTTGGAAAAAGGCACCATCACAAACTGCACAATAGGAAACACCAAAACCGGATAATTCTTTTTCTCCGGGGACACCGATACAACGGTGTTGAGCGCCTGTTGCCATAATCACTGATTTTGCAAGGTATTCCTGGTCATCGATAACCACTGTTTTATACGGAAAAGTATCTTTAACTTCCTTAATTTCACCTCTAACGTACTCAGCCCCGAATTTCTTGGAATGGTCAAACATCTTAGTCGACAGATCCGGTCCTAATATATGTTCATAGCCGGGGTAGTTCTCAATATCTTCTGTTTTCGTCATTTGTCCACCTGGCAGACCTTTTTCAACCATTAATGTATCCATTTTGGCACGTGAAGTGTAAACAGCTGCCGTCATGCCAGCAGGTCCTGACCCTGCAATAATCACATCGTAAACTTTTTGGTTGTTCACTGTTCTTCCCCTTCCTGAAAAATCAATCAATTAAGAACAAACTTTTCCCTGGCACTCTTCATTGCATTACAGATTTGGTCTTTGTCTAGAGAAAGTTCCATCAACCCTACCTGATCTTGATAGACACCTTCTGGAATAAGCTCTTTTATTTCATCTTCCAATATATGATAGACTTTAAGTCCCAGCGAAACGCCAGCCAAGGGACCTGCATACGTAGGATCACCTACCGTAACAGTTTCCGCAAAGATATCTGCACTGTCTTCATCAGGGGATCCTAGAAGTACAATGACATTTTCATTCCCATATTTCTCCGCTGCTTTCTTTAATTCTTCTTGGACCACCTGGTCCATTGCAC
>NZ_JAIBLJ010000091.1 GCF_020179385.1 Alkalihalobacillus sp. YIM B00296
GGTTAAGTCCTCGATCGATTAGTATCTGTCAGCTTCACGTGTCACCACGCTTCCACACCAGACCTATCAACCTCATCATCTCTGAGGGATCTTACTCGCTTGATGCGATGGGAAATCTCATCTTGAGGGGGGCTTCATGCTTAGATGCTTTCAGCACTTATCCCGTCCACACGTAGCTACCCAGCTATGCTCCTGGCGGAACAACTGGTACACCAGCGGTGTGTCCATCCCGGTCCTCTCGTACTAAGGACAGCTCCTCTCAAATTTCCTGCGCCCGCGACGGATAGGGACCGAACTGTCTCACGACGTTCTGAACCCAGCTCGCGTACCGCTTTAATGGGCGAACAGCCCAACCCTTGGGACCTACTTCAGCCCCAGGATGCGATGAGCCGACATCGAGGTGCCAAACCTCCCCGTCGATGTGGACTCTTGGGGGAGATAAGCCTGTTATCCCCAGGGTAGCTTTTATCCGTTGAGCGATGGCCCTTCCATGCGGAACCACCGGATCACTAAGCCCGACTTTCGTCCCTGCTCGACTTGTAGGTCTCGCAGTCAAGCTCCCTTGTGCCTTTACACTCTGCGAATGATTTCCAACCATTCTGAGGGAACCTTTGGGCGCCTCCGTTACACTTTAGGAGGCGACCGCCCCAGTCAAACTGCCCACCTGACACTGTCTCCGGACCGGATCACGGTCCTGGGTTAGAATTTCAATACCGTCAGGGTAGTATCCCACCGACGCCTCCACCGAACCTGGCGGTCCGGCTTCTCTGGCTCCTACCTATCCTGTACAAACGATACCAAAATCCAATATCAGGCTACAGTAAAGCTCCATGGGGTCTTTCCGTCCTGTCGCGGGTAACCTGCATCTTCACAGGTACTATAATTTCACCGGGTCTCTCGTTGAGACAGTATCCAAGTCGTTGCACCTTTCGTGCGGGTCGGAACTTACCCGACAAGGAATTTCGCTACCTTAGGACCGTTATAGTTACGGCCGCCGTTTACTGGGGCTTCGATTCAGAGCTTCTCCAAAAGGATAACCCCTCCTCTTAACCTTCCAGCACCGGGCAGGTGTCAGCCCCTATACTTCGCCTTACGGCTTCGCAGAGACCTGTGTTTTTGCTAAACAGTCGCTTGGATCTTTTCACTGCGGCTCTCTCGGGCTTGCACCCTATCAGAGCACCCCTTCTCCCGAAGTTACGGGGTCATTTTGCCGAGTTCCTTAACGAGAGTTCTCCCGAGCATCTTAGGATTCTCTCCTCGCCTACCTGTGTCGGTTTACGGTACGGGCACCTCTTTCCTCGCTAGAGGCTTTTCTTGGCAGTGTAGGATCAGGGACTTCGGTACTCTAGTTCCCTCGCCATCACAGCTCCGCCGTATGGTGGACGGATTTACCTATCCACCGGCCTAACTGCTTGGACGCGCATATCCATCAGCGCGCTCTCCCTACCTTCCTGCGTCCCCCCGTTGCTCAAACGGAAAGGAGGTGGTACAGGAATTTCAACCTGTTGGCCATCGCCTACGCCTTTCGGCCTCGGCTTAGGTCCCGACTAACCCTGAGCGGACGAGCCTTCCTCAGGAAACCTTGGGCTTTCGATGGAGAAGATTCTCACTTCTCTTTTCGCTACTCATACCGGCATTCTCACTTCAAAGCGCTCCACGAGTCCTTCCGGTCCCGCTTCTCTGCCCTTTGAACGCTCCCCTACCACTGTACCGAACGGTACAATCCATAGCTTCGGTGATACGTTTAGCCCCGGTACATTTTCGGCGCAGAGTCACTCGACCAGTGAGCTATTACGCACTCTTTAAATGATGGCTGCTTCTAAGCCAACATCCTGGTTGTCTGGGCAACTCCACATCCTTTTCCACTTAACGTATACTTGGGGACCTTAGCTGATGGTCTGGGCTGTTTCCCTCTCGACTACGGATCTTATCACTCGCAGTCTGACTCCCGTGGACAAGTTCCTGGCATTCGGAGTTTGACTGAATTCGGTAATCCTGTGGGGACCCCTAGTCCAATCAGTGCTCTACCTCCAGAACTCTCACCACGAGGCTAGCCCTAAAGCTATTTCGGGGAGAACCAGCTATCTCCGAGTTCGATTGGCATTTCACCCCTACCCACACCTCATCCCCGCACTTTTCAACGTGCGTGGGTTCGGGCCTCCATTCAGTGTTACCTGAACTTCACCCTGGACATGGGTAGATCACTCGGTTTCGGGTCTACGACAACGTACTCATGCGCCCTATTCAGACTCGCTTTCGCTGCGGCTCCGTCTTTGCGACTTAACCTTGCACGTTATCGTAACTCGCCGGTTCATTCTACAAAAGGCACGCCGTCACCCGTTAATGGGCTCCGACTACTTGTAGGCACACGGTTTCAGGATCTCTTTCACTCCCCTTCCGGGGTGCTTTTCACCTTTCCCTCACGGTACTGGTTCACTATCGGTCACTAGGGAGTATTTAGCCTTGGGAGATGGTCCTCCCAGCTTCCGACGGGGTTTCACGTGTCCCGCCGTACTCAGGATCCACTCTGGAGGGAACGACATTTTGGCTACAGGGCTGTTACCTCCTCTGGCGGGCCTTTCCAGACCACTTCGCCTACGCCGTTCCTTTCTGACTCCGTATAGAGTGTCCTACAACCCCAAGAGGCAAGCCTCTTGGTTTGGGCTGTTTCCGTTTCGCTCGCCGCTACTCAGGAAATCGCAATTGCTTTCTCTTCCTCTGGGTACTAAGATGTTTCAGTTCCCCAGGTCTGCCTTCTCATACCCTATGGATTCAGGTATGGATCCTACCCCATTACGGGTAGGGGGTTCCCCCATTCGGAAATCCCCGGATCAAAGCTTACTTACAGCTCCCCGAGGCATATCGGTGTTCGTCCCGTCCTTCTTCGGCTCCTAGTGCCAAGGCATCCACCGTGCGCCCTTCATAACTTAACCATTTGGCAAACGATTCGCGTCGAATCCCTGCGTTGTTCTCGTTTTCTCCGCTGCTCATGTAGGTTCATCTACACTCCGCCGCTCGAAAACTCAACGCCTGGGGCTTCTCGCGCCTCATTTCCCAACGTTTCGTTGATGTCAATAAAATTGACGCATTACATTTCGATGTCTTGTTTTCAAGAATTTCATTATCTAGTTTTCAAGGAACAGTGTTTTGAAAGAGAATAAGCTCTTTCAAAACTAAACAAAAGCCAAAGCGTGTTGTCCA
>NZ_JAIBLJ010000092.1 GCF_020179385.1 Alkalihalobacillus sp. YIM B00296
AAAAATTTTAAATCCTCATACAGTGATTGTAGGTTTTACAAGAGTCCGACCAAAGTACTTGCAAAAAAACTGTTCAATATTGACTTTACGATTTTAAGATACGGCAATGTATATGGTCCAAGGCAAAATGCCACCAATGAAGGTGGAGTTGTATCCCTTTTTTCGACTGCCATTGCACAAGGTATCCGTCCAACAATTTATGGAGATGGTGAACAAACGAGGGACTTTGTTTTTGTCGATGATATCGTTTCAGCAAATATCCAAGCACTCACATATGGAAGTGGTGAAATTTTAAATGTTTCTTATAGTAAAAGAACATCAATCAATCAATTATATCAACACATGCAAACAATTAGTGGATCGGAACTTGAACCAATCTACACTACTGCCCGTCCTGGTGACATCAAACACAGTTTGTTATGTACTAAAAAAACAACGGATATCCTGCATTGGCAGCCTAGAATAGACATAAAAGAAGGGTTATCAAAAACCTTTGATTACTATCGTTGAAATGTACAGGATTACATTAAAGTTTTGGAGTAAAAAGAAGGAAAGACACGAGATGATATAAAAGTTAAAAAATGGATGGTGGGAATATGTTTCTAATGCAATTAACTCTTATTTAGTTTAACTCATCTGATTAGGAGGCTATAAATAAATTGTGCCGATGCTCCCCATCTTCGTCCTGCCCGTATTGAGGAACCCGACTCTTTTATAAAGCTGTTGAGTAGGTTATGGTTCACCGCCAATACGATTTCGGTACATGTTTATGGGTTATTTGAATATATCAAAACTCTATCAATGCGCCCGTTTGTGGAAGGCCATATTGTATTTTGCAGTGTAAAAATACACATAGTTGCAATTGCAAATGCAGAGTATTGCAACTTGACATGGACCCTCTATGAGCATGCTTTATTAGCCAAGAAGCCATAGGGCTTGGCTATCCACGAAGGCTAGCATGCCTATCTCTCCATGTAAAGTTGCAGCGTAATTTTGTCTTTGCAATACACACATATAATAATAAAAAGAAAAATAGAGGTGAAAAGACGTTAATGCTAAAAAAAGAACAAGAAATTCTTATTAAAAAATTAATAACGCCAGCCTTACCATTATATGAGGAGGAGTTTCCGATAATATTTTTTTGGAGTCCCAAGAGTGGTTGTACTTCACTTATTAAATGGTACTTTTTTCAAATAGGATTACTTCAAAAAGCAATTGATTATAATCCTTGGGTCCACTTTTATAGAATGGAAGTATATGAAAGACAAAGAAATTACAAAATTAAAGTAGAAAATCAACTTTTGAATGGCAAAAAAGATATTTATAAACTTGTTCGAAATCCTTATAAAAGAGCTGTTAGTTCATTTTTAAATACGTTAACTAATAAACAAATAATGAATGAGGTAGCCCCAGATAGTAATAACGGCTTATCGTTTAAACAATTCTTATATCGAGTTAAAGATATTGGGGTTAACAGAGACTTAATAAATGCGCATATTGCTCAACAGTACATTGAGAAAGAAGAAGTATTTATTCAAAATTATATAAAATTAGAACACTTCAGTACTAACATTAAAGCTATTGAAAATAAATATAACTTATTACAATCTCCTATTAAAAATATCATTAATTCTCCACATAATATGTCACAAAGAATGAAAGATATAAATGAGGGCACATTCGCTGATGTTAAGATGTCTCTGGAGTCATTTAATAAGCCTTTACCACAATATAAGAACTTCTATGATTACGAAACAAAAAATTTAGTTAGAGATCTATTTAAAAAGGATTTTAAAAAGTATGGTTATAATCAAAATGACCTAAGTTAAAACTGGCACGCATCCATGAATGCATCCAACAGCGTCACTATTCGAAAGATCTTGAAGCTGTGGTTTGGCAGCGATGTGTAGCAAATAGCCAAGCATACAAGAAGCCTCGTGTTTTCTATTTACTTGAAGCATTTGGCTTTGAGGGGAAACGCCTCTTACTCGATAAGAACTTTGAAAATCTAGAAGAACAGGTGATTTTCGCCATCATTGAGCATATACGCTCTCATTCCCGATAACGTTTAAAACAACAAATGTTTTATTAAATCCTCTGTACAACATTTGTTGTTTTAAATCTAGGATGGAACCCTCTCTTTATACAGAATTTTATGCAAAATAAGCGTCAGATCCGATTTAATTAAAAAGGTGGCCCAAATAATCGTTTCCGTACCCCGAGAAGAAGCACAAGGAATTTCAAACACTGCTCACAAATTGGTATAAGAAATGGAATTAAAACACCCCTCCATGCTTTGATTGAACTGTATCCCGAATAATGGACACTTATAAAAAAGTCCATTATTCGGGATTTTTTGTGTTAACTTACACAGAAAACCCGTTATAATCAAAACAAATGGAGAGAACGGGGAATCAAGTATGAAAGTATGAGTAAACGAATCTATAACGAATTTCAACGTAAACAATTAGAAAATAATCCAAATGTTAGCCATGTCTCAGATCGTTCTATTACTTTTCAGCCAGAGTTTAAAGTTAAAGCTGTGAAGGAGAACCTTGAAGGAAAAGGTCCTATGGATATGTCCATCTTCGAAGGAACTGACAGCTGAACAAAAGCTCAAGAAAGCAGAAGCTCGTATCAAGTTTCTGGAGGCAGAGAATGACTTCTTAAAAAAGCTCGAAGAACTGGAGAGGCAGGCGAAGAAGAAGAAATAATTACGACATCAGTGAAGTTTGAACTCATTGAGGAAACAGTACGGAAACATAATATGAAAGGAATGATTACTTATCTTTGTGAGTTGGTATCTGTAAATCGGAACAGTTATTATGCATGGCTTAAGGCAGAGACGAAACGCCTGGAGAGAGAACGGCAAGATGAAGAAGATTTCAAGCTTCTCAAGGAAATACACAATTCTAAACACGGGAAATCAGGTGGACGAGCTATCAGAATGATTCTTGAAATCGAGTATGGAGTTGTGATGAACCTCAAGAAAATTTATCGGCTTATGAAGAAGTTCAACCTTCAAACCAAGATTAGGCATAGTAATCCCTATAGAAGGATGGTCAAAGCGACACAAGAACATCGCACCTGTCCAAACCTGCTTGACCGCCAGTTTGTCCAAACGGATCCAGGAATGGTATTACTGACGGATATTACCTATCTCTATCT
>NZ_JAIBLJ010000093.1 GCF_020179385.1 Alkalihalobacillus sp. YIM B00296
CCGTATCCGACCTCACTCTCATCCCATGCCTAAAGGCGGGCAACGCCCTGTATGGGCTTTCCCATTCGGAAAATCTGTAAAGCAGTCCATTCTAGGCTCAAGTTGAAGACGATAAAAGTAGTAGACGATTTGCATCAATAATAATTTTCCAATTTAATACATCTTATTGCGGGTAATGACAGCGACGCTGTTGTTACCCCTAATGGTACGTTCAGTTGTGCTATGTTGATTTTCCAACCTTTATACGAATCAACTTTATATAATATCCTGATCTAACAGGGTCATTTCAAAGATCTAATAGGTGTTTCGATAAAAATGATAATTTCGAACTATTGTTCGTATATTTAAAATCCGCTATGCTTGATCAAGAGGGGCTTGTACCGTCACACTCTATTAGTGTAGTATACCATTTCCTTTGTGAAGCTCCCAATCCTATTTTTCCTTTTTCTCAGACTGTTTATCAAGTTCCCTCTAAAAGATTCAAGGAGGTCTTTGCGACATGAGTCAAGGAAAACGAGTATGGTTCGAAGAAGCAGGCGGGGTACTAGACCCGGGCTTAGTTGAGGAACTAAGGCGACTACGCAAGACAGATCCTATTGATCAAACGCTGATTCCAGTGATTGTTTCTCTCCAGGATAATATTAAGGATGAACACAAGAACCACCTATTGCAAACCTGTCAGAAAGACCCCCACAGTTCGATAGAAGGTCAATTGGACATCATCGGTGCTGTACACGGGCATCTCCATCCAGAAATGATTCGTCAAATCAAAGATTACGATGCAGTGAATCGCATCTACTACGACCGTAAGGTTACTGCGTTGCTTGACGTGGCCACGAGGGAAATTGGGGCAGTAGATGTACAAAAGAATCTAGGGTACACCGGGAAAGGGGTAACGATTGCTGTTATTGATACCGGGATTTATCCCCACGATGATTTAACCAAACCGAATAATCGGATCATTGCTTTTAAAGATTTTATAAACAATCAAGAAGAGCCTTACGATGATCAGGGGCACGGTACTCATTGTTCAGGTGATGCAGCGGGTAACGGTAATCGTTCGGAAGGCCGTTTTATTGGACCCGCTTCGGAAGCCTCATTGGTTGGTGTGAAGGTTTTGGATAAAGACGGAAGTGGACAGTTATCGACCATTATCGAAGCGATCAGCTGGTGTATACAACAAAAGGACGATTTGAATATTCGAGTGATCTCCATGTCTTTGGGTGCACCGGCCTTTGAATCGTATCGGGATGATCCTTTGGCACAAGCTGTTGAAAAAGCTTGGCATAATGGGATTACTGTTTGTGCGGCAGCTGGAAACAGCGGGCCTTATCCATTTACCATTAGTACGCCTGGTATTGATCCGCTCATTATCACCGTCGGAGCTATGGATGACGAGAATACGCTTACACGTGAGGATGATGAGGTTGCTCGGTATTCCAGCCGAGGACCGACAATTGATTTAAGGATGAAGCCCGATATTTATTCGCCAGGGACCGATATCACTTCTCTTACCGTGCCGGGTTCCCCCCTAGAGAAGGAATTACCCGAACAACTCGTGGGGGAAGATTATATTCGCCTGTCCGGGACGTCCATGGCCACTCCAATTACCGCTGGAGTCGTTGCACTAATGTTGGAAGCCAACCCCTATCTCAGTCCTAATGATGTGAAAAGTATTTTGGTGACGACAGCACAGCCCTTATCTGGGGTTCAACCCGGGTACATTCAAGCGAAAGCTGCGGTAGAAATGGCAAAAAGTTATCCTAGGTATCAAGAAGCGCTGATTGGTGCTAAATCAGTACATTAATTCTTTTTGATAATAGAGGTTAACCGTTTGAATGACAAAAACGTGTAGAAATGACTTTTGAATCCCTTGTTTATTAAACATAAGCGAAATCCTTGAGAAGAAAAAGGGTTTCGCTTTTTTCTTTGACTTATATCTCTATTTGCACACTTATTTTTTTATTTAATAACTCAACTTTTGCACCTGGAAAATTATGATGTGCCTAATCGAATGAAGTGCTTGTAGTTCCTGAAGTATGTTCCTTGACACAAGAGATAAGCATGAAAAAAAACCTCATCATTTGGTATTTGACCAGAAAACATTACCAAACAGAAGAGGATATGATAGTCTTAATGACAGGGTTGCTGCTCTAGACCGCAAAGTAAATGTGGAGAAATAATAAAATACTCCTTATTAGTTATTTCTCCTAGTTTTCTTCGATTGATTGCCCTATATAGAGAACCTTGAGATATTCTAGTTGCTGAGACTATCTCTTACTAATTTTGATTTACCTACTCCAGCCTTTCCCAAAATGATCACAGAATTACAATACCGTTATATCCAGAAGCTATTAAATAACTATCTGCTAACTTTTGAAAACTACCTCCGTTCAATTCTTTTATTTTTTGTTGAATTTTATTGAGTTTAGACATTTTTCCTCTCCATTCCTTGATTATTTGTTCATTAAACGTTCTTTTAGGCGGACTAATGAATAGGGAAAGTCCTTACCTTGTTCAATTTCGAATATTTATGAATTACTTTTGTATCGCGGGCATGAAGGTGACATATCGAGAAGTTGGTTCTTCGACTAAATTGCTATTTAGTCAAAGATGTCACTTTGACCGATAATTTGCGTATATTTTAAGTTGAAAAACCAGCTACCTTCACATGAAGATTAACTGGTTTTCTTAATTATTTATGGAACTATTCGGTTCCACCTAGTAAAAAAATACGACTGCTTATTGTTTAGCAATCGCGTCCGATTGCTAAAGAACGAGGCTAAGCTTTTGCCCCTTTTATTAATACTCATCATATATATCGTCAGCATTGTCGAATCGAATTTCTTCAGAATTTAACGTACCCATTTTATCACTTCGATCCTCTCTATTACCTGGTAGGTTACCTTCTGGAACTAAATCTTGATTATCTCTAAATACTGTTTTTTGTTTCTTCTTATCATTGACGGTCATCTTACCACTCCTATTCATTGTTGTATGAATAGTTATTATACCCAGAGTTTTAAGCTCCATCCTAACTGGGGTCCCGCCACATGCCCATCAAGCTAACACCAATGAATGCTTAGAACA
>NZ_JAIBLJ010000094.1 GCF_020179385.1 Alkalihalobacillus sp. YIM B00296
GAGAAAACAGAATCGATTGTCGGGGCACTAAGCGGAGGATACCTCTCTCATCTAGTGACCAACGACATAACAGCCAAATCGATTTTGGAATTTTCTGAAGGGAGTGAAAAAGAGAATTGATTTTCACATTACTCGGTCTAGTAGCGATCATGTTTATCCTTCAAAGCGTTCTGGGTTACGGACAGTTAAAAGACTTTAATCAAAACTATAATGATATGCGATCTCAACATAAAGTTTCCATTGGACGAAGTAAAGGATTAGTGACTACGGGTGTCGTTTTGTTGATGAGGATCGATAAGAAGGCACGGATTATAGAAACAAGGAAAATGCAAGGAACTACGGTTTTTGCTCGATTTAAGAGCTTCGAAAAACTGAATGGGAAACATCTCCTGGAAATCGATGAAGAAACATTAGGTCAAGTGGATCGATTTACAAAAAAGGCGATTAATGATGCTCAGCAAACTTACAGAATTGTCCAAGCTGGCGGAGAACCTCCGAAGCCTGCTAGTCCTGTTGAAAAACTATTAAATTTATTTAAAAAGAAAGGTGAGGTGAGTCGTTCATAATGGATTTCCTAATTAAAGCTGCAGAAGGATTCATTGGCTTATTTGAACGAGGCGGAGAAACGTTTATGGGGTTTGTTACCGATATTATTCCCCTCCTCATTATGCTGCTAGTAGCGATGAATGCGGTGGTAGCAATGGTGGGACAAGAAAGAATTGAAAGGCTGGCGATGAAGTCTTCGGGGAACATTTTTACAAGGTATTTAGTGCTTCCCCTTTTAGGAACATTTTTCTTATTAAACCCTATGACGTTATCTCTTGGAAGATTTCTTCCTGAGAAATTTAAACCTGGATATTATGCATCAGCAAGTTATTCCTGTCACTCGATGAATGGTCTCTTTCCCCATGTAAACCCAGCTGAATTATTTGTCTTTTTGGGTGTGGCTGCCGGTATCGAACAGTTAGGTTTCTCTACCGCAGAGTTAGCCTTACGTTACTTTTTAGTCGGCCTGCTTATGAATATGATTCGAGGATGGGTGACCGACATCTGTGTCACTTTTGTGGAGAAGCAGCAAAAGACAAAATTAAAAACCACTCTCTCTGAATCTATGAAAGGAGGAAATGCCCATGCCTAATACTCTTTATAAAAGTGTAAGAGTCAATAAAGGATCAGGAGGATTTGGGGGTCCTTTGGAAATCACACCTACGGAAACGAAAAATAAGATCGTCAATATAACCGGTGGACCGATTTCATCAACTGCTGAACGTATAGCTGAATTAACAGGCGCTGAACTGGTGAATGGATTTAAAACTTCTGTGCCGGAAGAGGAAATAGCTTGTGTCATTATTGATTGTGGTGGAACGCTAAGAGCTGGATTATATCCAAAAAAACGGATCCCAACTATAAATGTTATGCCTACTGGGCAAAGTGGTCCGATGGCGAAATATATCAAAGAGGATATTTATGTATCTGGTGTCACACCAAGCAACATCGAATCCATCGATCGTTCTGAAGGTGGGAGCGAATTAGAAGATATGAAACCAAGTAAAGATATTCTGGAAGAAGAAGTCGACGAACAGAAACCTGCTGGAAAGTATGATTCAAGTAAAAAGGTTAGTGAACAGTCGTCCAACAGCATCATGACTAAAGTGGGCGTCATGATGGGAAATGTGATTAGCGTCTTGTATCAAGCAGGAAGAGATGCAATCGACACCGTGCTAAAAACGATTCTACCTTTTATGGCATTTGTATCTATGCTCATCGGTCTCATTCTAGAAACCGGAATTGGGGATGTGTTCGCAAATCTACTGTCTCCATTATCCGGGAGTATTTGGGGGCTGTTATTACTTTCAGCCATTGTTTCCTTTCCATTGCTCTCCCCGTTTCTTGGACCTGGAGCTGTCATTGCGCAAGTCATTGGTACCTTAATTGGAGTAGAGATTGGAAGAGGAAATATTCCACCGCAGTTCGCTCTTCCAGCCGTATTTGCCATTAATTCTCAAGCAGCTGCAGATTTTGTCCCTGTTGGATTAGGTTTAGCAGAAGCAGAGCCAGAAACTGTCGAAGTTGGCGTGCCAGCAGTGTTATATGGACGCTTCTTAACAGGGGCGCCTACGGTATTTGTAGCATGGTTAGCCAGCTTTGGCATGTATGAATAAACGAATAGGGAGAGAGAAAGTATGAAACAGATTTATTATACAGAAGTTTCCAAATTAGGAGAAATGGTTAGGGAGTTTTATGAAGAAAAGATGATTATTCTTTTTAAGCAAGGCGCTCCAGCTGAACTTGAAGAGTTTTGTGTATCTCATGTGATCAATCAATTGAAGGAAGATATTCAAGCAAATGATACGTTAAAAGTGAATGACAATGAATATATCATTACTGGTGTTGGGAGTGCCGTTAACAAAAACTTAGCCTCATTAGGTCATATTACTTTAAAGTTTGATGGCAGCCAAGAACCTGACCTACCTGGAACTTTGTCTCTAGAAGATGTAGAAGTACCTGAAATTCATCAGGGCGATGTATTAGAAATCATTAGATAAAACGGAGGAATACTAAATGGGAAATAAAGTAGCAATCGTAGCGGGTGGAGGTCAGAATTTAGGTGAACACCTTTGTTATCGTTTATCTAAAGAAGATTATCAAGTGGTGGTTACAGATATTAATGAGGAAACAGCTTCAAGGGTGGCTAATAAAATCAATAATGAACTAAGCGGAGAAGCAATAGCTGTCCAAATTGATGTAGCAGACGAAGTAAGTGTCGAGA
>NZ_JAIBLJ010000095.1 GCF_020179385.1 Alkalihalobacillus sp. YIM B00296
AAACCGGACAATTTGGGGAAGTTATAACCGGCCTTGACACGAGATGGGCATAAGTTTATTTTTTGTTTTTATTTATTAGCTTATTTAACAGGTCATTTGCTTTTTTTCTTGTATCAACAGTTTCATCATGTAGTATTTTATAGCTAGTCTTTCCATTAAATGATTCTTCCTTCACAATATCTCCTTCAGCTATATCTTTTGGAAACTGATGAATCAGAACATCTTTTTGTATTGACTCATTTCCTTTCATTAATAAAATAACCAGATCACCCTCAAAGCGATCAACTGTGTATTTATTTTGCGAGTGCATCTATCAACTTCCCTTGCGGATCATATAATCTAGCTGCATCCCCTGAGTTGTTCCAAATATAGGCGTTTGACCAAAGTAATTGAGATGGAGGATTATGAGTAGCTCCCCGACCAGCAACAACTTTCACAGTTGTCCCTTTCTTTAACACAAAGTCACCCGGAAAGTAAAATGTCTGATTCCCCTCTACACTTACTAATTTCCATCCACCCATAGGAATATCTTGCGTATCCATATTTTTGATCGTTACATACTCATCACTTAGGCTTAAATCAGTAATATCCAAATTCCCTGTTACAGGGATTGGCTCTGGTTCAGGCTCTGGATTTACATCAGTTCCACAACTGTCATTACCCGTAAATGGATCTGCATCCACATTATAGTTCTTTCCATTTGTTGTCACCATAATCGATCCTGCATCACAGGTTGAATATAATGTTGACCCAAAATCCCACATACGGTTAACTACTTCAGAATTCGGATGACCATAACTGTTATTTCCATAAGAAAGGATTCCTACTTCTGGATTAACTGCATTAACAAATGATTGAGAAGTTGAAGTAGATGATCCATGATGTCCAAGTTTTAAAATTTCTGCTTCAACATCGTATTTTTGAATCATTTCAGCTTCATTATCAACACTTGCATCTCCTGTTAACATAAAATCTATTTCACCGTGGGAAACCTTTAATACTACAGATGATTCATTTAGATCACTACTACTATTTAAAGCATTTAATACCTTGATGTTTAATACATCATCAAATTCCAGAATAGAGCCTTCAACTGCAGTTTCAAACGGTATATCTTTCTGATCAATTAAGCTCAGATACTCATAATAAGTATCTGTTGTATGAGATTTACCACTATCCAATACTTTTTGAACCTGAACCTGTTCTAATACATCGATAAGGCCACCAATATGATCAGCGTCGGGATGAGTGGCTACCATTAAATCAATTGATGTTATACCAGCTTGTGCAAGGTAATCAACAACAACTTGACCTGCAGACTTTCTACCACCATCAATTAGAATTGTTTTCCCTGAAGGAGATTTTAAAAGTATACTATCTCCTTGCCCCACATCAATAAAATGTACTGACAGATCATCTAAAGGTCTAAAGTCTGGATTGATAGTATATGCAAGAACAACTGAAAATTCTGCACGAGTAATATTGTTTTTTGGACGAAATGTACCATCTGTATATCCATTGAGTATTTTGTGTGAGGATAGATCGAGAATACTTTCTAATGCCCAAGGTACATTACTTAGATCCTTAAATCCATTGGTGCTTCTTTTACGGTTAATATTATAGGCATTGTCAATCATAACAGCCGTTTCTGCACGAGTTATGTAAGCATTATGACGGAATGTTCCATCCGGATAACCATTAACTAACCCTTTTTCTGCAGCCAATGCAATTGCATCATAGTAAAAGTTATCTTCAGATAAATCATTAAATCCTGGGTCCTTTGTTGCAGTTTCACCTGGATACAATGCTTTGACAAGCATTAAAGCGGCTTGAGCACGAGTAATATTATCTTTTGGTCCGAACTTTCCGTTTCCATAACCATTAATAATATTAAGATCACTTAAATAATATATTTCTTCTTCAGCCCACGGAACCTTATCTAAATCTGTAAAATGTGAATGTGCCTCTACCTCGATGTTATTCAGTAATGAAAACATTAATGAAAAGACTAATAAAAATGAAAAAAGTTTCTTCAAAACAACCCCTCCTATATTATTCTCGTAAACTATTATATAGGAAATGAAGGGATTTTTGGTTTTTTTTTGAATATTTAATTAAAAAATCTAGGCACTAAATATTAAAGTACACAATCATGGCAAGGTTTAATAGATGAAGAAGTGGAGTTGGTGAAGGAATTTGTGCGGAGAATAAGAAATAAGGAAAATTATTGCTTGCCTAAAACCTAAACGAGCAACTACCGCAGCTAATTGCATTAATACTATCACGATATTTTCAGACCGAGGGTTATAGAGCCGGGTTAAATCAGGACCTGACACCTCATTCACTCCGACATACCCATACATCATTGCTTGCGAAGCTGGAGTAGCTCTTGAAAGGATCATGGAACGATTAGGTCATAAAGATGACAAAACAACTACTCAAGTTTATCTTCATACAACGAAAGCTGTCATTGAAGATGACGCTGAAAAATTTAGTGAATTGATGAAAAAAAATAAATATGGTCAAAAAGGGGCTGTCCCAAAAGTCTACACAATAGACTTTTGT
>NZ_JAIBLJ010000096.1 GCF_020179385.1 Alkalihalobacillus sp. YIM B00296
ATAATTTTATGAAGTAAATTTCTTATTCAATTAAAGGGCCAGATTGTTGAGGAACGTTTTCAAATCAATTGGAGATTTATGTTAAAATATAGCATAAAAATTGTGAAGATTTTCACTTAATCAGGTACTTGTGTAGAAGGAATACAAAAAATGATCAAACTCTTTATAAACTAACATTTATCTATCTTTTTTTTGAACAGGGACGGAGATCAATGGTGTAAAATATATTCAAAATGGCTACCCAGTTAAGATCGAGAGGTAGCAGAACTAATAAATAAAAAATTAGTAGGTTTGTCTGTTTTGTTAAACCAGTTATGAGGTCTGGTTGAATCCATATGAATACTATCCCCAGGGTAGAGATCGTATTCAGTGTCATCAAGAATGATAGTCATGGTACCTTCGATAACATAAATAAATTCCTGCCCTTCATGAGAAAAAGGTGTACCTTTTTTATCTCCAGGTAATNCATTTTTTTCTCAGTCGCTCGTCTGATTATGTCTTTGTCAATTTGTACAGTGTCAGGAAAGAAATCACTGGGACTAACACCAAGAGCTTCAGATATTTTCCGTAAGGAAAGTAACGTAATGGAACAAAGAGAACGTTCTACTTGAGATAAGAAACTTATAGATAAATTCGTTTTTTCGGAGACTTCCTTCAATGTCATTTTTTTCTCCTTACGGAAGCTTCTTATTAAATCCCCTAAATCTTGATCCATTTTATACCCCCAAATATAGATAGTGTTAAAAATTATAGGAAATACACTGGTTTTCTTGTAAACGTTAGAGAGGATATAGGTTAAATGAATTACGTTTATTAAACAAGGCTTCTTGAAAGCCTTAATGCATAGGGTTTAGAATTATGAATTTAAATCATGTGTTATATAAGTTATTGATAACTTGGATTAGTTTCATTTTAAAATCTAAGTATCACTTAAAATATTTAATTTCTCCTTAAATTTTATAAGTTAATTTTAACATATTAACGTAGGGAGTGAAGTTATCAATTTTTAAATACTATATTTTGAGTTCAGATTAAATATATTTAAATTTTATGGTTATAACTACTTATTATTAAATTAATTGGGAGGGGGGAATAACATTAAAAGGAAGGTTTCCTAATAAATTAATTGAATTTCAAGAAAATAATAAAATGATTGAATGTTAAGAAAATATTAAGTATAATAACATTATAGTTTTAAAATTTTAAGTGACACTTAATTTCTATTTGAATTGATAAGACAAATTTTTTTAACTCGAGAAGTAGAGTTATCTAATTTTCAAATATCTTATTTGAGTTTAGGTTATTTTTTTAGTAAATATTTTAAATGTCACTTAAATTTTTAATATTGACACTGTAGTATTAATTAAATAATTAATTGGGGGGTTAAATCTTCTTGGCTTAAGACCTTACAAGGGTTTACAAATGATGTATTGCCATAAACAGGGGTATCACTAGAAGCGATTGTGGCCAACCGCACCATATTTGTAGATTAAGAAGCAGTAATGGCCGACGCTATTGTATATTTTGTTTTCTCTCAGCTTAAAAACGGTTACATGTGTACATTAGGTAAAAGACTGAATATACAGTAAGTTTCTATTAAATTATTAGGAGGACTTTTAATGAAAAGTACTTTATCGACAGGACAACTTATTGCCGTCGGTCTTATGCTATTAGCAATGTTTCTTGGGGCTGGTAACACAATATTTGCACCAATGGTAGGTCAACTTGCAGGAACGAACACGTGAGATGACGACATTATTTTTACTACAACAAAGCAAAGCGTACCCCTATCGATACCCATTATCCATGCGACCAGATACATGAGATTCCCATCCCAAATCTAAAAACCGCTCTTGAGGAATTTGACCACTCTTGTCCGAGAGGGATTATGCTGAACTAGGTGACATTGCCTTGATAATTATATGATAATGGAATGACCAAGAGAACAATCTTAGAGTCTATAGGTTTAACTTTAATTTATTTCAAAAGCCATTTATGATCGTTTTCCATGAAATTCAGGTTCAAGCTTTTCCCATTGTCAGACAAGGATAAGAAGGAAAACTTCATTTTGTCTACGTAATGAAATTGTCTACGTAATGAAAAGACGGAATTTTCAAACAATTAAATTGCTTTTATTATGGAAGGATGAGACAATTGAAAAATAATCAAGCACATTTCACGACGAGACTTGGATTTATTTTAGCTGCAATGGGAATGGCTGTCGGAACCGGAAACATTTGGAGGTTTCCGAGAATGGTTGCTGAGCATGGTGGCGGCTCTTTCCTGATTGGTTGGGCGATATTCTTAATCCTATGGTCTTTGCCATTGATTATGGTTGAAATCTATATCGGAAGAAGGACAAGGATGGGAACAATGGGTTCTTTTAAAGAATTCATTGGTGAAAAATTTTCTTGGTTTGGTCCCATCGTTACAATCATTCTAATCGGGATTACCTTTTACTATTCCGTAGTAGTGGGCTGGACTTTTAAATACTTTTTCTTATCATTAACAGGAACATTTTCAAAGGATATAGATTCAGCTCAATTATGGGACAGGTTTG
>NZ_JAIBLJ010000097.1 GCF_020179385.1 Alkalihalobacillus sp. YIM B00296
TGGACATGATTTTTCCTCTTCCTTAATGAAAATTGTTTAAAGACTCATTAAGAATCCTATTATTAGGTTATGTTCCTATTATTAGGTTATGTTCCAACAAAACCGGTGATATAGATAAACTTATTCGTTTCGAGGAAATTTCCATATATGACCTTTATTACGATCGATAAGGAAGGGGAGAATAAAACCCCATTTTTTTATACAACCTTTTCTTCAATTAAATGGCCCTTTTCTTGAATTACTTGGGATTCAATATACACCCATTAAAACCCTTCTTTACTCAAAAATATGGCCAGTTTGTTCAAATTAAATTCTTACAACTATACTTATGTATGAAGTGGCAGTATATTTTTTGAATAAAGAAAACCATCATATACAAGATTATGATTGATTACTTATGTATGATGGTTTATTTTTATTGATTAAATCTTCAACAATCGCGTCCGTTTGTTGAAGGTCTTAATTACTATGTCTTGTTGAACTAAAGCGCCCAATGTTGCTCTGTTTCCCTTACCCTTTAATCGATAGAAAGTATTATCTTTCCATATGCTTTTTTGTTTATAACTTGATCATGTGCTTTTTCAGCATCCTCTAACGCTAATATTTCGCCTACTTCCGGATGTAAAATGCCAGATTCTAGGAAAGCTTCAACTCCATGTAAACTCTCATTATACTCTTCAGGTAGCGCATTCCAAAGAGCCAATCCCAAGATATCTACTTCTTTTATCATTGCCAATCTCGGATTGATTTCCAAGCTGCCCCGACTACCAACTATAAGAATACGACCATAAGGTGCGATAACTTTTAGATCAATCTCTAAATTAACATTTGCCAAAAATTCAATAATGACATCTGGTCCTTTACCATTTGTCAGAGAAGCTATTTTATTAATGGAATCCTCTGTTATATGATCTAGTACATATGTGGCACCGGAAGCATTAACTAATGATTTCCCCTCTGCAGTACTCGCAGTTCCAATCACTTTCGCTCCAACTCCTTTAGCCATTTGAACTGCCAGCAAACCAACGCCACCGCTTGCTCCGTGTACTAAAACTGTCTCTCCCGGTTTAATTTTTGCTCTTTGAAATAATGCTCGATAAGCAGTTAATGCAGGAATCCCGATGCACCTTCTTGATATGATATTAACTCGGGCAGTCTATGGACAGCATTCGCATCACATACAACTTTTTGAGCATATGTTCCGGTATTTCGCTTTGCAAGCAATGCTGCTACAAAAACTCGGTCTCCTATTTTGAGGTGTTTTACCCCATCGCCTGTTGCGTCTACAACTCCAGATCCATCAAACCCAGGTGTGTATGGCAACTCCGGAATATAAAAAGAATATGTTCCCGTACGAATATATGTTTCATTAGGGTTAACACCCGCAGCATACAATCTAACACGCACTTCGTTTCTAGCTGGTGTAGGTTTATCAACTTCTGTGTATCTTAAGACTTCCGGTCCCCCAAATTTTGATACCTGAATAGCTTTCATTTGCTTTCCCCCTGCAGACTATTTTATATATAGTATTTTTTCTTTCACACAGCAGGAATAAATTTCGTGTCCTGCCCGTTTGTAGCTGTAGTTTGCACTAGAACCCTTTTTTCAATGTGTCCATATCGAAAAGTTTGGCAATCCACTCTGCATCCGCAACATCCGTTTTGCGTCTCGGCACGTTTTTAATACGTTGCGCATTGGCAAGTGTAATATCGAAATAATCTTTTAAGATGTTATTTACAGGCTTCCATAAACACCCGTACTCTTCATGGCGATGTGCGTAATGGCATGACTCTATAACCCTCGATAATATAAGCAACATCCTTTGGTTACCTGTCTAAACGTAAAAAAAGCATCCTATTAACAAGCTTAAGCTAAGCTTGTTAATGGAAATTTTCAAGAAAGACACTTAATAATCCCATCGAAATAACTATATGGGTAGTTAGGCTGAAAAAGTAAATGTAATCAGGATTGATACTGGAATGATGTCTTCAAATACGTATTTCTTCAATCATAAAGTTTCATAAATATAGGTGCCACTCTACAAGGCTGTATTTCTATTTTCTTCCATACATTGGCAACAACATAAGGCTCAACCTTTAGCCAATTATCCAACTCTTCTCTTGAAGAAAATTCCACTACCATGACAGACCCTATCATTGTCCCTTCATCATCAAGTAGAGCTGTACCATACAAATGCTGACCATCTTTCATTCTTTTTTCTACTGATTGTAAATGCTCTTCTCTAGCCATTAATCTTCTATCCATTGCTTTTTCATCAGTTCCATCATATGCTGTAACAATGTATTGCATTGATTCAAATCTCCCCTCTCCCGTTACTTTAAGTACAATCCTTCACAATCTCTAATTATTTTAACATATATACCTAATTTCCCTTTTAGTGTAATTCCACAATCTGGCCCGATCGTATTATAAGGTCAATCAGATTCTTTT
>NZ_JAIBLJ010000098.1 GCF_020179385.1 Alkalihalobacillus sp. YIM B00296
TCAATATTAAGCAAAAAGTATTGACTTATATTAGCTGGTATTGCTGAAGATTGAAACCTTACGATCTTGCTATAAGGATCTTCAAGATTAGCACCCTTTTCTGGAATAAACAGTTTAATTACTGTTATACGGTATTGAGCAACAGAAATACATAGGTGGTCTGCTAAAAAAATGCATCTTATTGAGTTAATGTGTTTTCTCGAGAAACCGATTTAGTGAAATTAGGGAACACCTTAAAACCCGACATATTAGTAACGATAATGAAAGCCCAAATTCCAACATTATCTTCTTTACGTTTACAAATAACTGAGTTTGAACGGGATATCCCTCAGGTAAAAAACGTAGGATCATTTGGACAAATTTACCGTGGTCGTATAGCAAGAATGAATGGATTCGATGATGTTCTTTTTTTAGATTCATTAGGACGAATTTCGGAAGGATCAATATGGAATATTGGTTTTTTCGATGGAGATCGAATTATTTGGCCCAAGGCTGAAATTCTTCCTGGTATAGCCATGCAACTTATTCAAGCAGGCTTAGATAAAAATAATATCAAGACAGTAACATGTGAAATTTATCCTAAAGACCTACCGGATTTTAAATCAGCATTTATTACTAATTCTTCAATAGGCTCTCAAGCAGTGTCAAGTATTGATAATTACGAGTTTTCGATCAATCCCAGATTAAATTCAATTCTTTCTGATGCATATCAAATCAATCCTTTAGAGCATATATAATATTTTTCATAGCGTGTCTTATGTCATCACGGATGCGTTGTTTATCAATACAATTTCCAAACAGCAAACGAGAGCTCTTATGCAGTCTTTCTAAATGAAAGTCTATTCCTCTAATCTTCCCATTCACAGCAATTGTAGAGGTAAAGTGACCATAATTAAACAGACTAAGAATTTGAAAATCTTCAATCTGGGGAGGACGTCCATTGACTTCAGCCTTTATAATACTCTCCATATTTTAACAACCTCCTTTATAACTTTAAAGAACTGATTTCAATTTTACAAAATACTATAATTTTGGATTTTTAAAGTCAAATAATAATACTCATACAATACTATCGATCGAACAACTTTACTCAATTATATGGCCCTTTAACGGAATACTTCATTTCTTAATGATGAATAAAAATAACAATTCATTCATTGCCTAAATGTGTAATCATACTCATTTATTAATAAACATACTGCCAAATCATTCATAGATTAAATGCCATATACATTCAGATCGTAAAAAAAGTATAGAAGGTTCCTTAATCAAAGGGCAAGGAAAAAGAAATCCTTACGCACAGCGTACTATTGGTGGGGAACACAGGCTTCCTACAGATGACGGTGGACATTTAGTTGCCAGCATATTTAAAGGATCAGGGGAAATTGACAATATTGTTCCTATGCATTCAAACTTAAATAGAGGAGCATTTAAATCACTTGAAAGAGAGTGGGCTAGTTTAATAGAAGATGGAAAGGGATATACATCCAGAAGATGAATGGGAACAAAAAATAATAAATTCATACTTAAAAGACAAAAAGTAACCTCGAAACTATTAAAAAACAAAATTACTTGAAAATGCCCTATGCTTTTATAGCTAGGGTATTTTATATATTATCTTGCGTTAAGGTAGCAAAACAACCTTGGCTCTCGACTGTTTTCATGGTTAATGTAAACGTTTTCTTACTAAGAGGAGGTAGGATAGTGTGGATTAATGTATTTACCGCGAAACCAGGCAAACTAGATGAATTGGTCGCTACCCAAGCTGAAGAATTACTTAACTTTACGGGAAAGGGTGTACCTGGTTGGATTAGTAGTCGTTGGCACCGTTCTGTCGATAGTAACAAGACAATTATGATAACGACATTTGAGAGTATTGAATTTCATAAAAGTTGGTTGAAAAAAATGACTTTTCGGAAAACATAAACAAGATCAAACATCTGATTGAAGGAGCAGAAGGTGGGTCCTAAACGTTGGTGGAAAACATTGAAAACTAATAATTCGCCTAAATTTTAAACTTTTGTTTTAAATAGGGGTCCCCTTATACCCATGAATAAGTAGTTTCCACCAATAAGCTGATCTTTAGCAATAGAAGTAATCTAAGAAAGAGTTAATTGAGTTTTTTGAAATTAAATAATCCCTATAGTCCTTATTCAATTAACGAGTGATTTAATAAAATAAACAGTATAAAAGGATCTTCGACAGGAAGATCCTTTTAGCATTATAAATAGAACCTCTAAGTTACTCAATTAGGAGGGTAGCTAAATTAAAAAAGCTAATTGTGGTGAAAAGAAGAAAATCACTGTTAAACAGTAATAATGAATTAATTAGTTCTTAAGTTAAATATTAAAGAAGCTTCTTGTGAATGTTCCCGTGTCAAGGCCGGTTATAACTTCCCCAAATTGTCCGGTTT
>NZ_JAIBLJ010000099.1 GCF_020179385.1 Alkalihalobacillus sp. YIM B00296
AACAAACGGCACAGGGCTTTTTCCCATGCCGTTTCGGATTCCATTTTAACTTAATGACATTGCTTTTCGAGGGGGTCATTTTTTTTAGGAGGGATTACATGCGAACCATTAAAACTTGGCAGGACGTCTTCGACCTATATAGTGCCAAAACCCATCATTAGTTGAACACGTTGAAGGGTTAACTATATGTGCTTCCTGGCCATTTTGGATACGACTATGCCTAAAGGCTAAAGCTTGCGACAACATAACATCAATCTTTTTCATAGCATGCGCGATCACTCACTGGGCGTATGTTCGTGTTTTTGATCAAAGGTTCCTTCGTAGGTAGTCAAGGTGAGCTGCCTGTCGGCGTGCTGTGTTAACAGACGGTCCATTGCACTTTATCAACTGGGTAGCTGTTTGTGTTGACAGTAATGATCTGCCCGGTTGAGCTAAGCTTTAGCGGGTCTGTAGGTTACCAAGAGGGAACCAACCTTAAGTGTTTTGACGTCCACGAGATGGAATTCCTTCTGCTCCTTAAGATTGTCAAACAAATGCTCACCTACGTTGACCACAACCGGGTGCATGACTATCTGATATTCGTCAATAAGATTTGCGTTTGCAAGTGATCGCACGAGCGTTGGACTACCGAAAATAACAATGTCGCCACCGTCACCATTTTTTAGGTCCTTAATTTGCTCTTCTATATTACTGCCGGTCAATTGTTTTGGAGCTTCAAATTCTCCCCATTTTAGCTTGTCGAGCGGGCGGGCGCTTGTTACAACTAGTTTGTGGGCGTTGTTTATCTTATCACCCAGGCTTGAACCTCCATCGTCCCGTTTGGACCCTCGAATAGTCGGCCACTTTCTAGAGAGGTCTTCGTAGGTTCCGCGGCCAAGCAAAATGGTATCAGCTGTCTCGAAAATATTTAATAGATACTGAGAACCTTCCTCAATGCCAGCGCTATTTCTCCAGACCCCCCAGTTGGTTTTGTCCTCGCTTGGGTCGCCAGTGACAACTCCATTAAAAGTACTGTGAATGAATAGAATGATTTTACGCATGAACTATCGTCCTTTCTATCTTTGATAATCGTAATTTTGTTTCTCATTTATTTAGACGAAATTAGATTACGATATTCATCGGTGTATTTGTGCAGGAAGCCCAAATCGGGAAAATAATTTTGTATTAATGAAATTTTGGACGTGGTATATTTGCTTGTCCTTTATTTCAATAATGTGAATACCCCAGGGTACCAAGTAGGAGTCTTCACCGCTTGGCACATACTGTGCGAAAGCAGGATAACCCCCATTCGCCGTAATCGGCAAAAACCGGGATCCCTCACAATGCCAGCGTGTAAGCGCAAAAAACTTGAACAAATCGTCTTTGCCGCGTACCCACATTGCGAAAGGCGGCATTGACAGACGGCCTTCCTCATGAAACAACGCTACCAGCGCATTGATATCAAATTGTTCGAAGGCTTCCACATACCGTGATAGCAGCTCACGATCAGGTTCGACATCCATCATGCTAAACTCGTTAGAATGAAGTTTCGCTCGGTCCATCGTTTCTCTGGCTCTTTTCAGGGCGCTGTTAACCGCTGCCGGCGATATTCCTAAAGTTTCTGCGATCTGTTTGGAGGACCATTCGAATACATCCTTCAAAATAAGAACCGCACGTTGACGGGGGGTAAGATCTGTAAGAGTGTAATAAAACAGAGTTCAAGGGTATCTTTGCGAATGAAAATATCTTCCGGACTCCCCGAGAAATCAGGGGCAGGCCAAATCCAAGCTGAGTCAGGAAACTTTTCGCGGAGTTCGACGATGTTTACCGCTGGGTCGGATAGGTCAACGGGACGCGTGCGGCGTTTGGCTTGTCTTAGCTTGTCCAGGCATAAGTTTGATGCAATACGATAAACCCATGTTTTGAATGAGGAATCCTGCCTGAATGAATGCCAACTTTGCCAAACACGAATAAAGGTTTCCTGAACAGCATCGTCTGCGTCATCGATGGATCCTAGCATTCTGTAACAGAACGATGTTAACTCAGGCTTTAAGTTCTCAAATAACTGAAGCTCTAATGCTGTTTCGTTCATCTTGGCCTCCTTTTGACGGGCGAAACACCCTTTTCACACACGCCACAGAACCGATCGTCTCCATTTTATAAGCCACTTATTCGTCTTTAATAAAATGAGAAAGCACTACCTGAATAATGGGGGGAAACTTCCTCACGCATCTCTGAATATAACGGTAGCTTCGTCTACAGAGTAGCATAATTCGGTTCCCATGAAC